>JAIQFH010000115.1 GCA_020073385.1 Terriglobia bacterium
TGCGTTCCCCGGGAAGCAGCAAACCGGTGCAATAGGACTTCAGAGGGACCACGCGATCCAGGTGCCCCGCGGCTTGCGCCAGGCGATTCAGATAGGCCGCGAAGCGTTTTTGCTGGGCGCCTGGCGCAACAGAATGGGCGCTCATGACCAGCAACTTAACATTAAAGGATGCAGTCCGGGCTGGTTTCTCAGTCTAAGGTATCCACTTTATAACACAGTAGTACTAGGAGGTTGCGGAAAAACTCTTGAATGCCGATGGTAATGTGGAAGAGCGGCGCTTTAGCGCCGCGTAAAGCGCGCAGAATCAACAATGGGCTTCAGCCCCAATGGCCGCCTATCGCGGCGATCGGGGTTTTTCCGTAACCTGCTAGGGGAGCTGAACTGCAACCACGTCCTCCTGTCTTGCGTCGTTGAGGTACACACCCACTGCGATACGGCTGTTGTTCACCTTGAAAGCTTCACTCCAATTCCCTGGGAAGCCGAGCTCTTGAGCGAAATTGGGGTCCTTTGTGTTCCAGAGGGTACCAAGCCAGTTCCAGTCGGCATCGTTGCTGGCGCCCACGATGTCACCAACGTCGTTGATGCCGAAAGCAAAGTTCCAGCCTTGTGGCAAACCAGATAGAGTGGGAAGCACAGTCAAGTTCCAAGTGTTCCCCTTGGACGATCCCTTCTTCCACAAGGCGGAAATCGCAGCGGAGTCTTGCCAGACTTGCCCCACAATTTCGCCGCTCTCGTTGATCGCAAGGGCTTGTGTGTACTTGTAATCTGACTGAGCGGGAAGTCGCGCGATTTTCCAGCCTTTTCCGTCCGGAACAGGAGTCCACATGACGGCAATCTCTTCATAGTTATCGCTCCAGCCGTCGCCAGCGATCTGGCCAAAATCATTCACGCTCCACCCACCCCACCAATTCAGGGTCACACCTTCGAATACTTTGCCGGGTTGATCCAGTCCTCCGGTGGGGAGCTTTTGGATCTTCCAGGTAATCCTGGGACGACCGTCTTTCCATACAACCGTTGGCTTCCATACCACGCCGGCTGCTTTGAGGTCGTTGTAGCTGACGCCGGTAATGAGCGTCCCCAACTTGTTGACGGCGATCGCGACGCTGCCGTTGTCACCTGCTAGAGTTCCCAGATCCACCTTTGACCCGAGCCAAGGTGTCCAGACGAACGCATGGGTATGGCCGTCTGCAGTCCCACCACTGCCCACAATCATGCCGGTGTCGGTTATCCCACCGCCTTCAAAAAGCCAACCAGTGGTATCCTCGCCGCCAAAGGAGCCGAGGTCGAACCACTGTCCAGCCTGTCGGCCGAAGAGTGAAGCCCACATTTGGTGGGTGTATCCGCCAGCGATATCGCCCACGGCAACCACAACACCAAAATCGTTGATGTCTCTCGGCTCTGCCCAGGTTCCATCTTTATCGTGGCCGAGGTAGTAGAGTTTTACAGCGTCGGACTGGGCAGTACGCGGGGTGACACTCACGTTAGTTGTCGCGGAAACTACCGGGGGCACATGTCTGCCCATGGGGCGCGTGACTCGCTGTTGCGCCCATGCGCCCGATACGAAACACGCACACAGAATCAAAGCAAGAATGCGGATGCGTTTCATGATTTCCCTCCACTGAATTAGTCTTGCGAATAGAGCCGAGGAGAATCCGGCATTGGCCGGTTAGATCATCCGCCCGGTTTTCGAGTATGCTGCACCTTGCGCGCAGCGATGGATATCGTCCTCCTCACCGGTGCGCGACGATCCAGTCCAAGATCGGCTTCCAAACGAGCTTGTCGGCATCCTTCGCCAGAAAAAGGTCGCCATGCGCGAAATCCGACATCCGCTGATCATCGGGCTGGAACTGCACCGTAAACTTCGTGATGTCGGTGCTCGCCGTCAGCGTGGTTGTGTAGTAGCCGTAGGTCCCGTATCCCCCGGCCGCCCCAACATAAAGAATCGGAACGGCGATTTGCTCCAGATGGTTGTCG
The DNA here is from genome assembly GCA_020073385.1 of Terriglobia bacterium. Classification (GTDB taxonomy): domain Bacteria; phylum Acidobacteriota; class Terriglobia; order Terriglobales; family Acidobacteriaceae; genus Sulfotelmatobacter. Next base: position 1,975 of record JAIQFH010000115.1, read on the forward strand.
AAGGGTACGTCAACCGCGCCGCAAAACAGCGCGTCGGTATCCCAATCGGCCTGCATGGGAAAATGGGGTGGGACGTGCCCAAACAAATCCCGCCACACCCTGGAATCGGTGTAGCGCAAATCACTGGGGATGCTATTCTCGTCCAAATATCCCGCAACAAAATGCCAGAATATAGGGCTGCCATTCAACAACCACGTGCTCGTTCCCACGAACTCAATGGCCAGGTAATTGGTCAGGCCCGGGAAAACCGGCGATGGGTCGTCGGGTGCCGACATTGCCAGATCGTAACGCTGCGTGTCGAAAACACCGCCGTCGTCGCTGTAGATCCCCGCATCCAGATTGGCCTGGTCGGCAGCCTGGAAAGTGCAGTAGTAATCCCGGAGGAATTGATCCTGGAACTTCATCGGCATATCAGCGGGAATGAGTCCCTTGACATTGCGCAACGCTCGCGGCTGCTGCGTTTCATCGCCGGCGACCGCGTAGGCAACTGCCCCGCCGTAGCTGAACCCAAGCAACTCGAGCCGACCGGAACCCTGGCCGGTCACGCCGCGAATCGCACGAGCCAACGATAGGGCAATCTGCGCGTGGTGGGCATCTCTTTCAACACCCCAGCTCTTCATGAACTTGAAGTTCTGTTGCTTGGCCGGCACCAAGGCCCACGAATAGTCCATACCCCAAACGTCAACCTTGTTCTTCGCGAGGAACACGACGATCGACTGATCCCAAGCCGGTACTTGGGAGATCAGCGGCGCCATGAAGATCGCCTCGAAGAAGTTGGGGCCTCCCGGCAGCAGCAACACTCCGCCCACGGTTTGAATCGGTAAGTACGGTTTCTTTTCCCGCACGATTCGGTGCAGCCGGATCACGTCGAACTTGCCCGGGCCGACGACTACATCAAAGCGGTAATGAACAACGTTCTCGCCTAACACGGTCCGATCCACATGCCGTATGGAGACGTTTGCGAGCGTCTTATCCAGTTCTGATGAGGCTGCTCTACTGTCTTGTGCTGACGCACAAAGCGTCAGGGCCATCGCGCATACAACCGCGCCCATCCATCGCATAAGCGTTTTCATAAATCACTCCTGGAGAATAACGTTCTGATCTGCGGGGAAGCTCTTGCCCAACGAACCACCGACTACTTGTGCCGACTTACATGCCATCTATCTCACGTTCGGCTTCCTGCCTACCATGAACAGCCTCTGACCATTGCATGAAATCTCGCTGAGTGCCCACGCTGCGAAGAAATGCAACAACTCCATCCGCGTCGTGCAATCACAGCGTTTTCAACAGTTTTGCGCTAAGCTTTGCCCAAATAGAAGGACGGCGCCGTGTCTGCTCCTGTCCAATCTCCGCGGCGAATTTGCTTTCGCAAGTTTGAGTTGGACATAAGTTCGGGGGAACTCCACAAGGACAGCCAGAGAATCTCTCTTCCGCCCAAAGCCTTCGAAGTGCTCCGCTGCCTGGTCGAACGTCCCGGAGAAGTAGTTACCAGGGAAGACTTGCGCGCCCGCTTGTGGACCGCGGACACATTTGTTGAGTTCGATGACAGCCTGAACCACGCCGTCAAGAAACTCCGCCAGGCACTGGGAGACTCGGCTGAGACTCCCGAGTTCATCGAGACCCTGCCCCGCCACGGGTATCGCTTCATTGCGCCCACGAATGGGGGCGCCACTCCGGAGCCAACACCCAAGCCAGCGCGCCGCTTCCCTGCCCGGCTGCTCGCCACCGCGCTCGGATTGTTGGCGATCATGGCCGTACTGTTCGCTTATGACGTCGGTGGCTTGCGGCAGCGTCTCTCGGGCCATTCAGCCGAACCGGCAATTCGGTCGCTGGCCGTACTTCCTTTGTTGAATCTCACCGGTGACCCGCAGCAGGATTACTTCGCCGAGGGAATGACCGATGCCTTGATTACCGACTTGGCGAAAATCCGGGCTGTGAGGGTGATCTCACGCACTTCAGTCATGCAGTTCAAGGACGTCAAGAAGCCGCTGCGCGAGATCGCGCAAGCGTTAGGAGTGGAGGGCATCCTGGAGGGTTCCGTGCAGCGTAGCCGTGGACGAGTGCGCATCACCGCACAACTGATCCGCGTCTCCACCGACACCCATCTCTGGGCGCAGAGTTACGAACGCGACACCAGCGATGTGCTCACCTTGCAGGCGGAAGTGGCCCAGGCAGTTGCGCGCGAGATCAACGTCGCCTTGACCCCGGAAGAATCCGCCCACTTGTCCCGCGCACGTTCCGTTAACCCCGAAGCTTACGAGGCCTACCTCAAAGGCCAGTCGCATTGGTATTGGCTTTCTCGCGAGCATCTGGACACCGCTCTGGAATACTTTGACCTGGCACTGCAGAAGGACCCCAACTACGCACGGGCGTACGTGGGCGTGGCCAACGTCTGGATGATGCGCGGGGATGCGGGATTCATGCCGCCCAGCGAAGCCATGCCCAAGGCGAAGGCCGCCGTCTCAAAAGCTTTGGCGCTCGACGACTCACTCGCAGAAGCTCACATAGCTTTCGCGAGTTTCGCTGGACCCTACGACCACGAATGGTCCATCGCCGAACGCGAGTTCCGCCGCGGCATCGAACTCAACCCCAACAGCGCCGATGGCCACTTCATGTACGCCGACTTCCTGATTTCCATGAAGCGCGTGGACGAGTGGAACGCGGAGATTCACAAGACGCTGGAACTTGATCCCTTCAATCCATTCTTCCAGTGTTTTTACGGCTGGCACTTGATCTACCTGGGCCGCTACGACGAGGCCATCGCGCAATTGCACAAGGTTCTGGAGACGGAGCCCGATTTCTCTTCGGAACACATGGGCCTGTGGGGCGCCTACTACAAAAAAGGAATGAATGATGAAGCGTTGGCGGAAGCCCGGAGGTTTTTCTCCGTGTTGCACGACCGCGAGGTCGAGGAGGCGCTGACACACGGTTATTCCGAGGGCGGATACGCCCGAGCCATGCACCGGGGAGCGGAAGTGCTGGCAGGGCGATCTAAGCGAATCCATGTTCCTGCTGTGCGCATAGCGCGCCTGTACGCACACGCCGGAGACAAGGATGAGGCCCTGCGCTGGCTCAAGAAAGCCTGCGACGAGCGGGAAACTCCCTTGACTCATCTCGGCGTGGCCTGGGATTGGGACTTTCTGCGCTCCGATTCTCACTTTCAGGATCTGCTGCGCACTATGAAGCTTCCGACGTAAGCCATCGCCAATCTGGGCTGCTTCCGTGAATGCAGTTCGCGATTTCGCCGATGCATCGGTTCGCTATCGAATAGAAAAGAGAACGGGGCCGGACATCGGCCCCGTTCCTCTGCAATTGAGCCCGTGTTCTAGAACGAGAACTTCGCAACCAACGCGATCGTGCGAGCGTTGCTGGCGAATACCGCCTTGGGGTTATTGAAGTTTGCGGCACCAGGCGTGACGAACGCTGTATAACCGGTTCCCACCGAAGCGAAGCCGTTCACGTCGTTCACTCCCAAGCCAAAGCCCGGATTGCTTCCGGGAATGTACTGAGGATGGTTGATGATGTTCCCAAACTGCGCGCCGAAACGGAACTTCATGGTTTCGGTGAAGTTCAGGTTCTTGTAGACGCCGAGGTCAATGTTGTTGGTCCCCGGCGTTTGCAGGGTGTTCCGGCCCGTGTTGGGCAGTGCGCCCAAACCGGTTCGGATGAATTGGGCCGTAGGATTGTTGGCCAAATACGCTACGACCACCCCGGTGTTTGGATCGCAAGGATTGGACACTCTGCAGAGAGGGCTAACGTCGCTTCCCGTTCCTCGAACACCGGCCCGGTTCGTAATCACCCGATCGCCGGCGGGATCGCCATTCAGGTTCGCGTCCTGCTGTGCCTGGGCTGTGACCCACTGACCAGTCTCGAATGTATAGACGGGGCTGAAGGTCCAATTGCCAAGGACATTCTTCCTCATCCAGTTGCCACCCTTGAAGAACGGCAAATCGTAGACCATGGCGACAGTGAACCGTTGAGCACGGTCGAGAGCGGAGTTTGCCTTTTCCGATGCAAAGTTGAAGAAATCCTGCGGACGACGAGGCGTTATGTCGCTCGTATGAAAGTCCGCAGTACTGTTATCGATGGCATGGCTCCAGGTGTAAGCGGTCTGGAAGGTCAGACCATTAGTGAACCTGCGAGTCAATCCTGCCTGCAATCCGTTATAGGAAGACTGTCCACGCGGAACGAAAGCCGTGATCGCACTCCCAAATTTAGCATTAACGTAGTTCGCCGGTTCGATGTTCGCTGCCTGCAAAGCGAACAGGTTATCGAGGCTGTTCGGCAGAGCATCCAGCGTTGCCTGGTCTGGCGCCTGGAAATAAGTCGGCAAGGCATTCGCGGGAGTCACGATCGATGCCAGGTTGATGATGTCCTGCAAGGGTAGGTGAATTCCCCGAGTGCCGACATAGTTGATCTCGGCCGTATAGTTCTTGCCGAAAGAATGCTGTACTCCGAAGTTCCAGTTGATCGAGTAAGGATCCAGTTCCTTCCCCGGAATCCAGTTCGCAGTATTCGCGAGCGCGTCATCCTTACTCAGAACGGTGATGCCGCTGCCACCACTGGGTGGAAGACCGCCGGTCGACAAGAAGTTAGGAGTAAGCGGAGCAACGTTCGGCGGCAACAACCCTGCCGCTACGTTCTCTGTCGAACCGATTTGCGGAGGAACCGCCAGGCCGCCGATGTTGTCGTAGAGGGTATCGTAGGCCATGCCAAACCCAGCCCGGATTGAAGTATTGCCGCTCTTGCCGGGTGAATACGCAAGACCGATGCGAGGCGCCCAATTGTTCTTGGCGGGTTGAACCTTGCCAAAGACAAGGGGCTGGTTTCCGGCCTGCGGAACCAGAATGCTTGGCGTATCCGAAATAGCGTTGAGAATCTGACGGTTCTCGCCGACGGGAGTAGTAGTGTACTCGTAACGAACCCCTGCGTTTACGCTCAGATGCTGGTTCACGCGCCAGGTGTCGTTGACATAGAAGTAAATTGCCTTGTCATCGCCGTAGTAGGTGCTGGACCCCGTACCGCGCTGTCCGAATTTGTCGGGCGCGAAGTCTTCCAGAAATATCTGGGTCCCGTTGTATTCGTAGTCCCCGCGGGAACGTTGCGTGAAGCCCTGAGGTGAAATATACCAACGGTATTCTGCCCCGATCTTTAGGGTGTGTCTACCTTTGACGAGGCTGACGTTGTCGACAAATTGATAGAAGTTCTGAATCGTGAACTGAGGCGCGTTCGGATCCGGCCCGACGTTCAGGCCATTGCCGAGATCATGGAGAGTGATGTTCGGAAACGCATCCAATCCCTGGTAGTTGAAATTTCCCGCCGGAATGTTCTCGTCAAAGCGATTGAAGCCGACGCGGAATTCATTCGTCACATTCGGGGAGAATGTGTGATATTCGCTCGCATTGATCAATGCGAACGTGATTGAGTACGGCGCGAAGAAAGTCCCCAGTTGCGCCGCGTTGTCCAGCAAGTTTTCCTTGTTGTAGATAAAGCGTCCGCGAATCTGGTCTTTGAGCGACATGTTGTAATCGACGCTTTGGACAAAATTTGTCCAGCTCTGCCAGGCCGCGGGAGTGATCGGAACTTGGCCAACTTCCACGCTGCCGGCGGCACAGCCTCCATTCGCGGGTGCACTGTAGGGATTGGAACCTAGCTGCACCGCTCCGCTGCTCGCCGTCCCGTTGTAAGGAATGCAGGCCTTGCTCGGATCCGAATCCGGACCCGCAGCAACCGGCACGAACTTCTGAAAGATGCCAAAATTCGTGGCACTGAGGTTGGGATCGGCGCTGATTGCCGCTAGCCCGGCCGCGGTTGGAGCGTCCACTGCGCCTCCGCCAACTGAGATGAATCCGATCGGATTGCGCTCAAAATCGGTGAAGAAGAAAAGCTTATTCTTGACGATTGGACCGCCGAGGGTGCCGCCGAAACGATTGGAGTCGAAGCGCGGATTCTCGGTAAGGCCCTGCTGCACCCAGGTCTGGTCCACGGCGTTCAGATTACGATTGCGGAAGTATTCGTAGAGAGAGCCATGGAAGCTGTTGGTGCCGCTCTTGACGGTGGTGTTGAATTGTCCACCGGAAGAGTGCCCGAACTCGGAATTGAACTGGTTGGAAAGCAGAGTGAAGTTGTCTACAGCTTCCGGAGGAACCGTGATCAGTGCTCCGGTGACGGTCTTGTTGTTATTGTCGACACCCTCCACGGTGAAGTTGTTGTCGCGCGGACGCTGACCTCCTACCGAGGGTCCAACTCCGTCGCCCATCGCACTGCCGTTCGTCACTCCCGGGGTGAGTAGAGAAAGATTCAAAACACCAGCACCTGCGCCCCCCGCGGAGGTCAACCCGAGATCCTGCGAATATTGCGGATCAAACGTAGATTGCAGCTGTGCGGTGGTGGTGTCGATCGCCGGCGGCGCGCCCGAAACCTCTACGGTCTCGGTGGCTGCGCCCGGCGTCAGGACCGCATTTCGGGTGACGGTTTTGTTCAGTTCCACTCTCGTTTGCTCAATGACGGTGCGAAAGCTGGAGGCTTTCACCGTGATTGTGTAAGTTCCCACCGGAAGATTCTCGAACCGATATTCACCGGTTGAGTTGGTGCGGGTCACTGTCGAAGCGTTCGTGCCAACGTTGACCGCTGTCACCTCTGCATTCGGCATAACCGCACCGCTTGTATCAGACACCGTACCCACCAGGTTTCCGCTGATTGCCTGACCGAATGCAATGCCGATGCACACAGTCAGCAAGCTGAACAACACAGTTAAAGATCTCAGGGATTTAGAAAGCCGCGCGCCTTGCTTCATTCAAGTAACTCCTAACATTTCAGATCGCCCCACAGGAAACACTACCGTCGTGTTTCTCCGCGAGGCATTGACGAGATAGCTGCACACAACGCTTCGCACGCGCCTCTCCATAACAGGCTTCGTGTAAGACATTACCTGTAAACACCCGAGCAACACTCCTACGGTGTTTCTCTTTCCCAAAATTGGAAATCACCGCTTCATGAGCTATGGATTCTTGTAGTCGCGACGTAGATAGACAATTGTGAATGTTAGTGCTTTTGAGCCTTTAGCTGGCGAGATCGAGACTTGATGCGATGCCTTGACTGACGCGTTGGCTGGGCCGCCGGCGCTCTAAGAACCGCTTTCTTGCTGGGCATCGCCAGCATCTTTCCCCATATTTCGGGATTGCTAGCTGCGGCGAACAATCGCCCCTGTGCTCATTGACCGGATTCTCACTGCTGTCGCACTCGGTGTTCCCAATCACTGCAATTTGGAACGTGTTGCGCTAAGAGAAAGGTAGGCCGGGAGTCGTCGGAAGAACAGCTCCCAACCCCAGCGCAAACCGCGCGGGCTGGAGTGCGGCGACGCCCGGCATGGAGCAGTTCTTCCTGGTAGCCAAGTCAAGCGATACCAAAAGCTAGTATCAAAACCTCCGAAGGCAGTACGACGCTTCTCGGAAGGGACAACGGGTGCCAATACTGCCTTCAGGCAGGAATCGTGTGCCCCAATCCCGATGCCCCTGAGAATCATCTTAATCAGCTCCAGGTTGGTTCCGTACAGAAAAACTAAGGGAGAGAAGAATGCGGGAATACCAAACGCCAGGAGAAGAATCGGCAAGCCCAGTTTGCCCAACAGCTTCTCAAGAACAAGGGAAGTAATAGCGCCCGTCGCCATTGCTACCGCATAGAACACCGGAACAAGACTCTGCTGAATCGTCGCACTTCTTTTGTGAAGAAAGAGTTCGATGGGAATTACCTGGCCGTGTTCGAAGCTGAAATGCGTGCCGGAGCGTGTTGAAACAGCGACAGACGTGCCTCAATAGTGTTCAAGCTTCGGGACTCCAACTCATTCGGCGTAATCGGCTGCCAGCTTGGAATTCGCAGATAAGCAGCGTGACTCTTCTCGTACCAATTGCACGCCTGTGCCCAGGCCTCGCTTCCTATCCGTGGCGTGCGGGACCTCTCGGCCCGTATGCGATTGACCTCTGCCAAGCCATAGTAGACATTTACAGCCGTATAGAGAGCTTCCAGATTTGGCTCATCGCCAAGCGAGAGTGGTTCGATGAGCGCCAGAGCTTTCTGATATTCGGTCAGGGCTTCGTCGAGATTCTCCTGTCGCAAGTGAATGCGCGCCACTCGGTCCAGAACGCCAGCGACCATGATGCAGTCCCCCACGTCCTTTGGATCCGATCGGCAGATGTCGCTGTAGTTGGCCAAGGCAACTTCGTATAGACGCATTGCGCCCTTCACGTCCCCGCTCTTCTCCAATCCCCCCGCCATCCAAAGCCTGATTATCGTCTCCAGACCCTTGGTTCCCGAATCCGTTTGCCTATCTGCGGCGATCTGTTCAAGACCATGACGCAAGGATGCAAGACCTTCCCGAATTTGACCCGCTCTCCATAGCGCATGGCCATACGTGGCATGGGCGGCCACCAGACCTTGGCGAAAAACCATGTTTTTCGGGTCCA
>JAIQFH010000116.1 GCA_020073385.1 Terriglobia bacterium
AGACGCTGTATCGCGAGCACGGGCTTGTTAACTTAATCGGGTTAATTCCTTCGTTGGCATCTCGGCACGATTGAGTCTTCGTGAAAGCTGCATACGCGAAAAGTGTACGTGCAGTTTGAGCGGCGGACGGAGGCCAGCGCCTCAGCGCGCCTCCTCCGACCCGACACCGGTGGACATATCGCGCGCAAATATCGGGTCGCGCTCGTACCGCTACCACGCGATAAGCTTCAAAACCGCCTAAGCGGCGTATTCGATCACGTCGCTCTGCATTGCCACAACCCTCTCGGCGCGCCACGCCCGGGCTTTGTAATGCTCAATATCGTGATAGATCTTCTTGAGGGAATTTCCATTCTTTGGCTCGATGCGGCAGTCCGACCCGCAAGCCGTGTCCACTCTTATGGCGAGCTAACCGTAAATCATTCCGGTCCAGAAGTCGGCTTCGGGAAGATCGCAATTGATGTCCCCCAAGCCAGTTTATTGATAGCCTCCGCACTGCCGACGATTCAGGAGTTGGAGACTGAATGAGCTGAACCAAAGGATAGAGATCCCCCGGATTAGTGCGATCTGCCGTTCGAATTGGTCGGTCGTATGGCGGGCGCTATCAAACTGCCTGTGATACGCTTCCGTTTTCGTGCCCCGGGCGTCCGTCTGGAGGATCAACTTGCTGGATATTAACGTCGTTAAGACAGCTGCGGCAGATCAAAAGAAGCTGCTGCCTCGGGAGATTATGGCCCATAGGGTTTCCGCTGAGGCCCATCGTCACAGGAACATGCTTCTCGGGGGCGTGTCTACGGTTCTCACAACATTGGTAGGCACCGCTGTCTTTACTGGACTGGTGAGCCAGTTCGGGTTGGATGGAAAGGGTACAACGGCAATAAACCCCTTCAAGGGTACAGGCATGATCTGGGTCTACGGATTGGTTCTGCTCCTGTCTGTCATGGCGCCTGTGATCACCGCCTTACACTCGTTTATGCACAATGCAGAAGACGCCGCAACACATCAGGCCAGCGTAACAGGCTATTCTGGTGTGCTCAGCGGTCTTACACTTTTCCTGGCAAAGTACGGCGGTGGCGATACACCACCGGAGAAGATTGATGAAGCTTTGAACGAATACGACAAGATCATGAAGGAACACAATTCGGTCCTTGGGAAAAGCCTGACCCTCACAAAGAAGGCATACCGGGCCGCCGATAAGGTGATGAGTGCGACACCGTCTGGCCCCGAGAAGCCTTGGTGGAAAGTCTGGTGATCACGAGGATTGGGTATGCTGGCGTCGCCTCATGCAGTTTGAATGCAGTCGACGCGGGTTGTTTCGAACTGGCGCAATGGCTGACCGGAAGTTGTTCCTGGCCATTAGTCGGCTTCGAGGAGACCATTCTAGAGATCTCCCAGAAGCCCGTTTCTGGACCGCGAGAGGAAGCGCTGAGGACTCCCTGATTACTTCTGCATTGCCGACAAAGAAGCCGGTCTGTGGGATCACCTGGTGAATCACCTTGCGGATAGTCCAAAAACCATGAAGCTCGGCTTCGCAATTACTTCTTTTTTGTAGCCAAGGATCCAGGAGCTATCAGCTGATGGCTCAAATCAAAATGCTGAGGTCGGCTACTTGCTTCGCCCTTATGGAGTGAACCCAGCTCCGAAGTGACGAAAGAAACGTGTGTTCAACAGAGATGAGGCGTCTCTGGCATCCACCAGCTGAACCGGGCGGGAGCCCGAAAACTCGTAGTACATGCCGCTGACGGATCCACGCACTCGGATCGGTGAGTTCTCCAGATAGCGAACGCTGATCGCAGAGTTCGGCGCGTAGCTCAGCGCTTGGGCCTGATGCTGGACACTTCGAGTTTGCATGTTACTGGGCAGACTTTGCGATACAGTCCGCATTGTGGGTCCTACCGAAGTTTGGTTCCGGACGGCGTGAGCCCCGCTATTGGTGGGTAGGTACGGATTTGACATCAACAAGACGCAGTTCACCTTTCTCGATGACGTCGAGAAGAAACTCACAGCCAAAGCCATCACGGCGTTAAACGCGGATGTGCTTGCGCTCGAAGAGGTCGAGAACCTCGACGTCCTCAAGCGCTTCCGCAACCAGCGCCTGAAGGATATGCACTACACCTACTCGATCCTCGTGGACGGAAACGATCCCCGGAAGATCGACATAGCGCTGCTGAGCCGCCTGCCCATCGTGGCGGTACGCTCGTTCCAGCACCTCCGCGATGGCAATTCCTTCCTCTTCTCCCGCGACCTGCTCGAAGCGGACATCCAGGTGAACGGCAGCCTCTTGACGCTATTCATCAACCATCTCAAGTCGATGCTCGATAAAAAGCACCCGGACCAAGGGCGAAAGAACACCAGGGACAAACGCATTAGGCAGGCCGCAGAAGTGAAGAAGATCGTCGAGGACCGCTTCGGGAGCGAATCGCCCGGGTCGAAACACTGGATCATCCTCGGAGATTTCAACGACTACCTCGGAGACGGGCAGGGCACCACGAGCGGCATCACCGACCTGGTCACGTGGAGCGAGGTGGAGAATGTGGTTGACCGTTTGCCGATCGCGGAGCGCTGGACTCACTTCTTCGAGGACGCGGAGGAAGACCAACCGCGAGTCCGGCAGCTCGACTACATCTTGCTCTCCTCGTCCCTAGCGGCCGAAAACCCTGCGCCTCCCGTCGTGGTGAGAAAGGGCCTATGCACGAGAGCGACCGAGGCGACTGACAAGCGCTTCCCCGGCGTCACGGACAAGTGCGCGGCGTCGGATCACTGCCCCGTCGGCATCGACATCACCGTTTAAGCGTTGAACAAGAACGTATCAACACCAGAAAGCAGAAAGCGAGCTGTACAACCGTTACATCTAACTTTCGCCTCTCCGAAGAGCAGTTCCCGCCGGAAGCACAGCACCCCCTGAGGCGAAACGGGCCCACGTCAAGGTCTCTGCAAGTCGTGTACGTCGTAATTGTCGTAGTGCAACGCCTAATTCGAAGGAGGAAAATATGCCAGAACCATTGGAAGGCTACATCGTATTGCACAGAGTTGGCGGCTTGACGCTGGTTTTTGTTCCGGGAGAAGGTATTAAATGGATACCACCCGAAGATCCTGAGTGGGGCAAGAGAGTTGCCGCGCTCGTACACGTCTTGGATTCTGCCCAGACACTTGTGGAAGTGGGGGCTAAGACTCCTGAAGTGCGCTCAAAATGCTACAAAATGGCCGAGGAACTCGTCGAGCAGCATTCGAAGGAAATTAATGCAATCTGCCATGCGCAGAGCCATGTTCATGCGTGACTCCGTAGATTGACGTAGACAACAAATTGAGACAGCTCTAAGCCTTCGCATTCCTATACGCGAAGGCTTTTCCATTCCGCCAAAGCCGGGTGTCTGACATCATTGACACGGGCTCCTCGTAAAGCGAAAATGAGACCACTTTTCTCCTCCCGTCTAGTTTTCGCCTCCTTCCTTTTCGTAAGTACTTTCCTCCTCACAACTTTAGCCGGCTCCCAAGTCACCATCACTGCCACTTCAACTGACGGCACAGGGACGACATACAGGACGGCATCTGCATTTCCAGTTGCAGAATTGTGGCGGAAATTTGCCCAACACAGGCAGTGGCAAGTTCATCGTTCAAGACTCGTTTGATCTGCGGCCAAGCTCGCCCGTCTCTTTCCCTTCTCCTGTCTAGCAGCTGACGGGGTGGTATATACGGACGGCAAATGCTCCCTCCTCCTTAGCGGCAGCCCGTACGGGTTAGTTGCCATGCCGAATAAAAAGGGGGGAGTGGAGTTCTCGGGCTATCCAGGCGGCTTTGACCAAAGAGCGTAATCTGGCTGTGATGAAGCGAAACACTTCCATAGTATGGAGTTGGCTCTTAACAGCGTCCATTTTTGGGCTTGTCGTTGTTCTGATCCTGACCGCGTTCCGCATCTGGGGGAGCAAATGAATGTTGAGCAGCCCCCAGACCGACCAACATCTTCACGTACTCCTTTCAGGAGCTTGCAGGGCATTTCCTTCACTTTTGAACTGGGCTCAAGTTGTCGCCAACCGACTCAGGATAAAATAGTTGGAGCCAATCTCATACAAAACGGGAGCGGGAAATGGCATTCGCGCAAAACTGTGGCACCGAACATTCCTCTGTAGTGCTTCGATCCAATGACCGCCTGAAGCTTGGAATTGTCGGCATCGGAGTGATATTCGCTGCACTAGGCCTTGGTGAAGCCGTGTATCGATTTGCGTTCCTCGACTTCGACGGAGCGACCGATCGTCTTCCTATCGAGATGTTGTTCGGGCTCTTGTTCGCCTGGATGACTACGAGACTGGCCGGAAGGTTTTACCAACATCATAAGCGGACCTCCGAGAGAATCAAATTTATTCGGGATCGCAATTACAGGATTCGTCACGCGGTAGAAGCGATCAAACTCGTGCCTTACCCGACCGATCATCAAGCGATCAGGGTAATTCGTGAAGAAGTAGATCGAATCGAGTGGGCGTTGACCGAAATCTGCGCCGGTTGCTATTGACCCTCACTCAAGGCCCCGCCTGGTCGATCAGTGATAGGGATTCTGCGCCAGTTGGCCAACCTGTTCTGAACTGTCGCCTCGGTTTTCCGGGTCGCGAAGCCAGATGAACGTGCGCGGACCTGTGCCGCCGCTGGGAGGTCGCAGTGATAAGGCTGGTCTGCGGGTTTATTGATCGCTCTCTTGTGTGATGGTGATCACTGCAATTCCGGCAAGAGAGGAGTGAAAGACAAATTGAGACATTGGCTGAGAACAGAGTGCGGCAGAGAAGCTCCTAGTGTTGCTCGGCCTCGTGCACAGTGGGCGGGCTAGGCCACCCCATGGTGTACCGGGTTCCGCGAACGGTGGCGCGAAAAGGTCGTTGCCTATCCTAGGTAGGACCACGACGCTGCCCGTCCCACTTCTTCTCTCCTGTTGCGACCAAAGACTTCTGCAAGACAGCCTGGATTTCACCCACGCCGGCGTCACAGGACTGAATGCTGGGGGATCAGGGAGGGCAACCCATCGAGGCAATATGCATTTCCGTACTACGTCGACCCGAGGGACGCGGAAATTGGCACGCTCTTTTTTTGTGCAGGTCAAGAGTTCTGCTGACCAGCAAGTCCTTGACGACTACGTCCAGAGATTCCAGCAGCGACGAGAACGTTATGCTCGGATGATTTTCGCGGCCGGAATGTAGCGGGAATCGATTTGGGAAGTGAGCGGCACTGGTTTGCGCCAATTGAGGATGGAGAGCCCATGGGGTACAATCGCCCCGTTCAGGGGTGAGATGCAATAACTCCAAACTTTCAAGGAACCACACTGAAAGTTTACCTCGTCAATCCGAGTGACAGATCTTTCGGCATCGGTGTCATCACACCACGATGGCTCTATGTGCTCGCGGCTGCTACACCCTCCTGCTTTGGCGACCCTGTAATCGTTGACGAAACATTGGAGCAGTTGGATGTCAGATGCATTGCGGCTGGGGATATTGTTGGAATTGGGATTCACACGGGCAATGCACTGCGTGGCTATGAAATCGGCAGGCTGGCGCGCCAACAAGGAGCATGTGTAGTCTTCGGTGGAGTTCACGCAACACTTTATCCTGAGGAGGCGCACAAACTCGGAGGCGCACATGCGGTCGTTAAAGGTGATGGCGATACTGCCTGGGCGGGTGTCCTGGAAGATTGTAAGAATCATTCACCCAGAAGTGTATATGCAGCGGGGCGGATCGAGGCTTCCGCCTTTCAGTCTGCACGATGGGATTTAGTGCCACGCAATCGATATATGTGGGCTTCCGTCCAGACCGTCAGAGGATGCCCCAAGCATTGCTCTTTCTGCTCGGTATGGCGAACCGATGGTCAACGTCCTCGCATCCGCAGCGCGGACGCGGTGGTTCAGGAACTCCAGCATTTGCGGCGCCTGGGATTTCGATTTGTCTTGCTTGCCGACGACAACTTCTACCCCGTTTCCCTCACGGATCTCGAACTGGCCTCTCGTCAAGGGAACACGCAACGGTCGGATGAGTTGAAGGCAATCCGGGCGGAACGTTTTGAACTCATGGAGCGCCTTGCTGAAGATTGTTCGCCAGACATGGTGTTTTTCACACAGATCACAATGGAAGCTGCCGAAGACCATGTATTTCTCGAGGCCATGAGTAAAGCGAAGATCAAGGGAGCGCTTGTTGGCATTGAGGCGGTCACGCCCCAGGGACTGAAAGATATTTACAAGGACTTCAACGCAGCGGGAGAAGAGCTGGTCAACCGCTTGCGCCGATTCCCCGAGCATGGCGTGCAGGTGCTGGGTTCGTTCATATTCGGCTTGCCCAGCGACCGGCCTGAAACCTTTGAAACCACCCTTTCCGTCGCGCAGCGGGCGCACCTGGCATTCGCTCAATTTGTCATGCTTATGCCTTTTCCTGGGACGGTCGACTTTGAACGCTGGGAAAAGACGATGCAGCACGATGAGACACGGATTGCGGGAATCCCCGTCACTCGCCATTGGCTTATTCCGAGTGGGGTTCGGCCCAAAATCTATTCACCTCACCCAGTGATGTCGGCCGAGGAAATACGGCAACGGACACAGAAGGTCTGGGATGAGTTTTACAGCTTGAAATCGATATGGAGACGCTCCCATTGCGTGAAGTCAATCAAGTCTCGTCTGGCTTTTCTGTTGATTTCGAAACTTTACCGGCAAATGTATGCAAATACCGGTATCGCGATTGATAGTGCGCGTGTCACCCGCTCTGTACGCTGGGCGCGTTGGATGGCAAAACCGTGTCGCATGTTGTTCTCTGCTCGGCCCATGCCGCAGTGCAGGTAGGGGTAATGAACTTCAAATATGGTTGGCCGTTGTTGGCGATCGGAGTAGGGATCGTGATTACTCACGAACCCCTCCTCGGACCCGGACGAGCGCTTATTAGCTCATCCGGTTCTTATCGCAGATGAATAGCGGCAAAGCGGGCATCTGGAAAGGGATGAAGCGTCCTCGGTTGCGGAAGCCAGCGCTGAGCCAGGGCAAGAACACGCGTCCACGAGATCCGGTGTTTCTGGCTCCGGCGGCGGAGAGTACGCCACCCTAGCGCAAGCAACTTTACCGTTGACGACCTGCTTTCCCCAACTGACATTGCTTCCTGCTGGGAGAGATCATTTTGCTTCGCCGGCGCGGGCCATCGGGCGCGCTCGGTGCAGAACAACTCACCCCGAGGCGGTCCCACGGTCTGACCTGATCCCAGTGATGGGTCCTAAGACCAATAGCTCTGGCGGCGCAGGACGGCTCTGCAATCCTCTGATTAGCTGCTGCCACGGCTAGCCATCCTGTTTGCTCAAATTCCGGCCAGCTTCTCTCTCTGGTGCCTCGGGCTTGCAGTTGTGCGCCTTAAATTGCTCGTTGATCTGCGTTCTCCAATCGGCCGGCTGAGACTTATCTGGAAAGAACTTTTGCCGACAGCCTCGGCAAAAGCCATAGGGTTCACCCTGGTTACGTGTTTTGTTGCGCTACCCATCCTGGCCAAGGTCGCTGACACGCTCCCGCTGGTATGTCCGTCATTTTCTTCTTCGCCGCACTTATTGCCATTATCTGGCTCGACGTTCGGATCGTCCTTAGGGACAGAAAGAAGTTGAGAATAGACCCAATGCGAAAAGCTACGGAGGAGCGTCTAGCATCGCTTCACAAAAGCGAGGAGGAAGCCTGCGGAGCATCCTGGCTCCGACCACGACCACGAAAACCGCCGCCTAAGGCCAGAACGCAGGTAGAAACCATCCCTCGACATCCATCCCCACCCGCGTGCAACATTGCATAATTCACGAAGAATGAGGTGAGGAGGGCCCCATGGATGAGAAAAAGCTGAGAAAGCAAGGCTATATTCGGATCGACAAATTTTGCGAAGCAATGGACACGTGGGCTCAGGTCTGCCAAGAAGAGTTGCCCACTGATGAGGAACATCACCGCCGCTGGCGTAAAGACTTCCGCGAGCATTGGCGCTTCATACGCTTGGCGATCGCGAAGAGTTGCCTGCTGGACCGCCTGATCTACGGTGGTGAACGGCTTCGCAAGAAGATGTGCCCAACTCACAAGGGGCACTGGAGCGGCTGCAATATCACCGGCGAGGAACCCTGCAAATGCGAGCACGACACCTGCATCACCGGCTGGCTACGGAATCCAGGCGATCCAAAATCGGAGGCATCGTTTAAGGTAATGGTGCTCAGTAAGTTTTTAGAGGACGAAAAAGGTAAACCAACACCCAAGACCAGGTCTGCGCGACGGAATCGCCCTTAAACTCAAAGCAGCTTCAAGCGGTCTCTCGATCAACGTCAAAGGAATCTCTTTGCGAATGCAGGTCCAGAACCATCCCTCGACATCCATCGGTCATGTGATGATGTGAATCGCGACAACGTCGAACCGTTTTTGCGCAGCTACCTTCAAAACGGAAGTGACTTCGTTATCGAGCATCGCTACGTCGCCCGCAATGACCACGTCTTCCTGCGTTGCCGGTGAATGCGGTCCAGGTATTCAGTCCCATGCGCGCATTGATGACTGCGCCATGCTCGTTCATGCCCAAGTCATCGCGGCCTAGCGTGATCTTGTACACCGCGCCGGTTTGCTCCCGGCCGGGCGAGCGCGTACATCTCCCATGCGATGGCCTTGTACAGGCCCCAGCGGTCGGCGCCCACGGTGTAGAGGTCGAAATGGCCGCGCCCTTCGACGTAGCGGAAGTCGGTCTTGGCCCCGAGCCCCTTCATCGTCGCTTCCAGCAGGTGCGCCGCACCGTCGAGATAGAAGGTGTCGGCCGAGCCGACGGTCAGGTGGATCTTGCCGTCGAGATCACGCCTCCACTCCGGCCAGTGGCGGCGGAGGCGCTCGGCCACGTCGTAGTGCTCCTTCCAATAGGCGATCACGGCCGAGTCCACCGCGCCTGTCGTGCGGTCGAACATAGGGACCGGGAGCCCGCCGGCGCCGCGTGGGGAGAAGTCCCACTCCCAAGAGGCCAGCTGGCCGCCATACTCCCCGACCACGACTTCCCGGCGCGTATAGTCCTCGAGGGCGACCAGCATTTCGCCCTTGTCGCGCGCCAGCGGCCAAGGCGTGCCATCGGGTTTGCGATAGACGTTGGCATTGGGGGCGTAGAGGTTGATGCCCAAGAAGTCGTGGAAATCGCTGGGGTCGGGCGAGGTGGGCCAAGCGCCGCCGAACAATTTGGGATAGGTCACCTGCAGCCACAGCACCGCCCAGCCGCCGGAGGAGTGTCCGGTCAGCAGGCGGCCCGAGGGCTTGGCGTCCATGCGGTATCGGCGTTCCAGGTCGGGGATCAGCTCGGCCGTCAGCGCCTGGCCCCACGGCCCATTGTTGACGCTGTTGACGAACTCGCTCGTGCCGGTGGGGCTCGACTGGTCGATCCCCACCCAGATCATCGGCGGGGCCTTGCCCGTCTTCATCTCATCCCACCGGGCGACGGCGATGTCGTGGAGGGAGCGCAACGAGCCGCCGAAGCCCTGGGTGTAGTAGACCGTCGGATAGCGCTGGCCGGGATGGGCCGCATAGTCCGGCGGTGTCAGCACCCAGCCGCGCAGGGCGACCGGCCGGCCCCAGAAGCGGCTGAGCGCCGGGCTGGTGAAGTCGATCGGGTGGATATCGGCCTTGGCCGCCGCATAGACCTGCTTCAGCGCCTCCGGCACGTTGAACAAGGGCTGGAGGGGATCGGCTTCAGGGATGGCGGTCCCAAGCGTCAGGAGCTGGGCTGTGTCGCCGGGCAGGTCCATCTCCACGACTCCGCTCACGAGATCGCCAGGGCCGCGTCCAGTGTAATTGTAGCTATGGTCGCGATCGAGCACCGCCTGCACGGCGTAGCGGCCGGGCTTGAGCTGCGAGAAAGGTGTAGGGAAGGCCGTGACGTCCGCGTCGAGCTCGACCGTGGCGCCGGGGTCGAGGTGAGCCACCTCCTGAGCGGCGATGGCAGTCGCGTGGGTATCGATCTGGTCCATGTTGACCGCCGCGACGGGCCTCTTGTCGGCGGGTCCGAGCGGCTTGGCGAAGACCAGCAGCCGGCCGGAGACCGACG
>JAIQFH010000117.1 GCA_020073385.1 Terriglobia bacterium
TGGCCTGGCCCAGGTTCCACTCTGAAAGAGCAGAACTATAGGGCGCCAAACAGATGGCAGCACCGGCTGAACCGAGAACGCCCAACATGCACCGAGCGAAATGATTCGCTCCTCGAGAGTGCGGATGGAAGCATGGCGACAGTGGCTACTCGGCGAAAAGAACAACGATGTTCCACGACGCGAGAACAGAATCGACTTGACTCCGACCGGCCTTCTCATGGAAGGCCTTTATACTCAAATTTCGACTTCTTTCGATTCAGTTCACATCGGAAGCATTTGTCTGTAATCGGAAGATGAGTGTTAATGGCGATTTATCGCCAACGAGCCGAAGTCGCGATTTCTTAGAAGAGCGCATCGATCTGCTTAAACCACTACAACACTCCTAGGTTATCTGGATACCGTGCCTGCAGCGTGCTCATCAACAACTCAAACTCCGACATGCCGCGCAGATTCTGTAAACACGGATCCTTCATGAAAAACGGCCAGCACGCGAAGCCCGTCGCCACGCTGCGCTCCAGCCACTCGAACGCCGGCTGCCACCGACCGCTCAGCGCGAGAGTGCACGCGATCTGATAATACGTATGATGCGCATGCCCGAATGTCTTTGGATTCGAACACGCCCGCGTCACACAATCGAGCGCCTCGGCATTTCGCCCCGTCAGCGCATGCAGCACGCCCTCTAAGCTCACAATCATCGGCTCGTCCGGCAGCAGTTCATTAGCTTGGTCGATCAGCCGCCTCGCCTCGCCCCATTCTCCCGTCATCATCGCCGGCTGTGGCGCAAAGTAAATTGGGTACTTATTGGCCGGACTCTCCGCCCGCCACGCCTCAATCTGCTCCCGCGCCAATTCGTACTCCTGGTTCCATACATACACCTGCACAATGCTCCGACTCACCGCCTTGTTTTGATGAAACGATCGCCCTCGCTCGTACATCTCGCGCGCGCGGTCCAGGAGCCCGATGTGCGCTAGGATCGTCCCCAGCCGGTTGTACGCGTGCGGCAAATTGTTCTGCAGGTGAATCGCCCGCTCTAAATCCGCAATCGCCTCCAGATGCTGAAAATTCTTCGACGGCCCCCACAGCAGAAACGCCCGTGCCACGTATCCCTCTGGCAGCTCCGGCTCGATCTCCAGCGCACGTCGACAATGGAACTCCGCTTTTTCCAGCCACACGTTTGCCGGATCCGACTCGAAGTGCCGCGTCGTGCATGCGAACGACAGCGTGGCATGCGCAAGCGCAAAATTTGGATCGCGCATGACCGCATTCGTCAGATGCTGGGCCGCCTGCTCCGTCTGCGCCGGATCCCCTGACGAGCTCAGTCGGAACCCGCGCATAAACTCCGCATATGCCATAGGATCCCGGCTGTGCCGTGGGCGTTCAGCAGTCGTCTGCGCTGCACCCAGCGGCCTCTTCAACGCTCCTGCTATCTGCTGCGCGATCTCGCTTTCCAGGTTTGCCATCCGCTCCACATCGAGATCGCACTTCCTGCTGAAGAGCGATCTTTTTGAATACGTGTCCACCAACTCGAGCGACAGCCGCCACTGAGCCTTCGACATCTGAATCGCGCCATGTAGCACGAAGCGGACCCCGAGCCGCGCCCCGACTCCAGAAGCATCCACGCCACTTTGCAGGTTCAGGACTGCCGAGATCGGCAGCACATCGACGCCGCGCAGATTGCCCAGTCGCGATGCCAGCGCCTCGGCAAATCCCAGGCAGAGCCCATCATCATCGCTGCCCTTCCCAAGCAAGACGGGCGGAAGCACAGCCAGCGACGTGCGCTCCCAGCGCGCACCCCCGCTCTCCCGGCGGACGCTCTCCATCTCATCCAGGCCCGCTCGTGGGTATTGCGCTCCTATCACCAACACTGGCCCAATGAACCGGTAGCCCTTCCCGATCACCGTCTCTATGAAACGCGGCTTATTGGCGTCGTCACCTAGCGCCGTCCGAATCTTCCGCACGATATTGTTCAGATTTCTTTCCGAATCGATGAACAGATCCGACCGCCAGAGCTTCTTCACGATCTCTTCACGTGTGACCAACTGCTCTCGCCGGCTCACTAGAAAGATCAGCAACTCCATAGGTTTCCGCTCGAGCTTCACCCGGCGCCCAAACCGCCGCAGTTCGTAACGCCCCAGATCGAGTTCCACACTCCCGAAAGTCTTTCGTTGTCCCGCCATTCGGTCCACTCAAGGCATTATCTACCAGCAAGTCAATAATTTGCGTCGATATACAAAAAACACACAAACGAGATTCGCCACTCATTGCAACGTTCTGCCCGCCAGGAGATCATCCCTCTACCAATACACAAGGAGGCATTCGATGAAACGTTTTTTCTATCTCACCCTGGCGATCGTCGCCCTGCTCGCATGCACGGGGCAACTTCTCACAAGAGCCGCCCACGCTAGTGCGGATGACCAACACCACGCGTTCACACCCGACACCATTCCCTGGGGTCCGGCACCCTCGTTCCTCGCTCCCGGCGCACAACTTGCTGTGCTGGAAGGCGATCCCACCGCAACGACGGGGGACTTCACAGTGCGTCTGAAAATGCCCGACGGGTATCGCATCGCGCCGCACTTTCATCCCTTTCGGGAAAACGTCACCGTGCTTGAAGGTTCTTTCAAGGTGGGTATGGGCGATCACTTCGACACACACAAGATGTCGGCGTTTACTACCGGTAGTTTTGCTTTTCTCGACCCCGACATGCATCACTACGCTATGGCCTGCGGCCAGGTCATCGTGCAGGTACATGGCAAGTCGCCATTTCAATTCAACTTCATCAATCCCGACGACGCCAGCCAGAGTAAATAGCGTCTCGTCCTCTTGGATGGTGCGAGTTTGGCGTCAAGGCAGACCCACCACCCGCGTAGCATGCTGACCACTGCGCGGGTGGCTTATCCTTCTCAAAGGAACGCACAAAGAACAGCGCCACCGGCACATAAGGGATCGCGCTGTCTTGGCTTGCACTTATGGCTCCGAAAGTGAGTTCAAAAGGCGGCAGGGTATCGAGCAATGTCAGCTTGTGGAATCCCCGCCTGTTGAACTTCCGAACTGGCACTCACCCGACTAGCTGTTGAAATATCTCGATTACGCTCAAAATCCCCCGGCTGGGGGTTTGAGTGAAATGGCCATGGTTTCGACAGTTACAGTCTGATGCGTTCACTCGTGGTCTTGATGAAGGCGTACAGACGGCGTGGAATGCCTTGTGGGGTTCGATAGAACCATTCATCGCAACGCTCAAGTTCTCGGTCACGTTCCTCACTCGTCTTTCTCATGGCTGCTTCGATTCGAGCGACTGTGAGGGGAGCGGCGCTCAGCGCGTTGATGGCTCTTTGCGTAATTTTGGCGGTCCTCCTGCACCCGATGCGCGACAATGACTGCACAATTTCCGGCGCGAACCGCTTGGATGAATTGCAGAAGAATTGGTGATAACCGCCGTTGTTGACTTCACGATCTAACGCTCGAACTGCCAGTATGGTGCGTTCTTCTTTGTTTAGAGCGCGTTCTCCGGTTCGAGACAGCTTCCGCTGAAGTCCTTCCTCGAATGCCCGTACCAGAGAATCACGCTGGCCCTGAGCGGGGTAGGTGAGAAGTTCGTTCGTGGTTTCGCCCGAATATGCGACAAATGAATCCGTTCTCTTCACTTCGCCACCATTACACTAAACGGCAAGTCTACTCGGTAACATGGCTGTCGATTGGCGAACAATCTCTATTACACTCATCCAACGTAACCGCCTGCTACAATCCCCCGCGAGGGGGATTCAATGACGAACCTAGGTGGTGTGGTGCAGATTTTGAGGAAAGAGCATGATCGATTGAGCAAGGAAATCAAGGCGATTGGCGTGGCGCTCTCAGCATTCGGTGCAGCATACGGGAAAAGGACAGCACCTCGGGGCCGGATGTCCGCTGCTGGAAGAGCTAGAATCGCGGCTGCGCAGAGAGCGCGATGGGCGAAAGTGAAGGCAAGGAGCGACAAAGGCTATGTTGTGACGCCTAAGAAACGAACGCTGTCAGCCGCTGCACGCAAAAATATTGCCGCCGCACAACGCGCACGCTGGGCGAACGTAAAAGCTGCAAAGAAATCGTCTTGAACGGGAAGGTCAACCTAAAGACGCCCAGACTCACGAGATGAGCCTGGGCGTTTTCATTGCTCGCTCTTGCTCAGCAGTGACAGGATTGTTCGCTGCCCAAATTCCCTTTCACCCCCAGCTTTGTAAATACCTGAATCTTCGAGATCGCGAGACTAATGTCCGAGTTGCCCGAAAACAGATGTTTTTGAGCAGAACGCGGTGGATTTTGAGTCTCGCCCATTAACTTTATAAGTTGCTCCCTCACTTTTAGTTACTGCCACTTACATTTTCTTCTCGTGTCAACCGATGCGGTCCGATGCGGACCTGCGATGACCTATTGGTCAGAGTTCGGACAGAGAAAAGTTTCGCTTGCGCGTGCGACAAATCACCGTACTCTCGACATCCAGTGAAGGTGTTGTGCTAGATCTTAACGTCTTCCGGATGCAGCACGGTCAGGCCAGGAATCTGCTTAAAATCGTCCTTCTCGTCGAAGGTCAGAATTTGGAAAATGTGATTGTTCTTCATGATGACACTATGAATCACGTCGCCTACCCCGGAGTGATACTTCAGAATCCCCTGCTTTACGTGGTAGAAGAACTCCGCAAAATCGTAGTCTTTCTCGGGGCTGACGTCGATTATCTGAATCTTGAGCCCTTGTAATCGCTTTTCGTTCACGAGTTGGCTCTCGATCTCGGCGACGGTCCCGCGGTCAAGGTTTTTGCGGGAAATCAGAATGTTCACCATCTCAGTAATTGCCCACATGGAAGTACAGAGCCGAAGATCTTTGAGGTCCGCGAATACAGTTAATGCATTCTGTACCGCTTTCCTCTTCGCCTCCTCTGGTTTGTCAGTGGAGTGGAAAGCAATCAGGACATTGCTATCAAGGTAAAGTCGATTCATCGCTTTGCGCGGAACTTAACAACTTGCTTTCGCGCAACCGTCTTGACTGCCCGGAACGAGACGGTCTTGCCGGACTTGGTTCTGAATTTGACCTTCGCCGGCTTCTTTACAGTCTTTGTGGCAACGAACTTAACGATCCTGCCTGCCATGGGGACGATGATAGCACTGGTAAGCGAACGCAAGACAGAACCCTTTACTCAACGGGATTGATCGTCGAAACTGAACAATCGATTCGCCAGCCCTGGCGCGAGCTTTCGAATGCCTCTGACCGAATGCAGGCCGAGTCGTGGAGGTCAATGCCACGCGCAGCCGGCAAGTTGCTAACCACTACCGGCCAGTCCTGATCTTGCGCTCAACCTTCGTTCCGCGCGGCTGCTTCTTTTTTATCCTAATATTCGAGGAATACTCGGGATGATTTGGGGCATCGATTACGAGATGGGTATTACGGATCAGACGGCGTTTGCGCCAATGCTTTCCGTCTTTTTCCCCATCGAATGGATCGTGATCCCAGTATCGGTAGTCGAGGGTAAAGACTCGCTTGATGCCTGCCTGGATAATCGAACTGCAACAGGCAAGACAAGGAAACTTGGTGACGTAGATCGACGCCCCTTGTACTGCGATGCCCATGCGAGCCGCGTTGATGATCGCATTCTGTTCGGCGTGGCAAATGACCTTTATTTTTTCGTCAGTATCATTGAGGATTTGGCTATCGTCATCAACTCCTCTCGGAAGGCCATTGAAGCCTGTAGTCAGGACGACTTTGTCGGCGGAAACGATCACGGCGCCGACTTGACAATTTGGGTCTTTTGACTTGGACTTTACGGCTTCGGCAATCAAGGAGAAATATTCGTCCCAGTCATCTACTTTCGCGGAGGTTGAGATATAGGCTTCCCCTCCCAATTCCGGCGGATTCAGCTTTGCCAATGCTGTTCTGCGGCTTGCCATTTTGCGTTACCTCCATCTATCGCACACCAGGGATGCTGAATCGTTGCCCAAGGTGAGCACACACGCAATGGTACGGAAGTCACTCAGGAAATTCTGTTACACAAAACGAACAACTTCCCGCTGGAACTTAAGCGGTACTGAGACAGCCTTTGGTGGGACCAGAAATCCGTCCTTCTCCTCTGCCTGCATGCCATCGCCATTATCCCGGCAGGGCCGATGGAGCTTGTTCGCTCGTCCGTCTCCATCGTCAGCGGCCTTCCCTGTGAAACAGTCAGGTCGGCTCCTGCAATTATTGTTTCGGGACCTGCTCAGCGTTCACTCACGTTATGGCCTGCACGCTCGCCGAGTCGCCTAGCGACCCTCTACATCGAAAGCTCCGTCAGCTTCGTTGCCTCCGCTGCCGTTCCGATTGCTACCGGGTGGAGCGAACCAGTTCCCGGGCGGGAGTTGCACCCGCTAAAGTCCAGCGCCTTTCACGGCGCACTGTTACGTCAATCTGGAGCGCGGCAGTTAAGGATCGAAAAGGCCGTCTCGACAACCCTCATTCCACTGTGATCGACGTCATTGCCACTCAAGGCTCACAGGGCTATACTTTCCCGGCTCGTGAAGGCATAGCCCCCTGCTCTCGCGCGAGTATCTCCTCGATCCATTGGAGGTAGTCATGCGGTTCTCGCACTTACTGGCCCCTCTGTTAGTTCTTACTTCCGTCGCCGTTGCGCAACTCGTGGTACACGTTCCCCCGAGCAAGGGAAAACCTGCGACCGGGCTGTCGAGCCTCCCGCCTGATGCTCAACGTGCCATCCTCTCCGCGCTGGAAGAGGACGCCCCTGGCAGTGCACAGCAGGCTGAGCGGACGGCATCCGACGGGGAGGCAGGTGACGAGTTTGGCTATTCCATCTCGGTGGATGGTGGCACAGTCGTGGTTGGGGCGCCTAAGCACCCGGTCGGCTTGAACGTGTGGCAAGGAGCGGTATACGTATTCGTCCAAAGCGGTGGAACGTGGACTCAGCAGGCGGAATTGAGCGCGTCCGACGGCGGGGCCAATGACTACTTCGGCGCATCCGTCGTGATCAGCGGGGGCACGGTCGTAGTGGGGGCCCCTGATCACGCGGGACAGGGAGCAGCGTACGTCTTCGTCCAAAACGGTGGAACTTGGACTCAGCAGGCGGAGCTGACCACGGCAGACGGTTTGCCGAATGACGGGTTCGGCGGGTCCGTCGCGCTGAGCGCCAGCACGGTTGTCGTGGGGGCCGCTAATAGGACGGTCGGATCGAATATTGAGCGGGGAGCAGCGTACGTGTTCGTCCAAAGCGGCGACACGTGGAGCCAACAGGCGGAATTGACCGCGTCCGACGGTGCGTACGGTGACAACTTCGGCTGGTCTGTCGCGGTGGATGGCAGCACTGCCCTGGTGTCGGCCTATCGTAAGACGTTTGGCTCGAACGTGGAACAGGGAGCAGCGTACGTGTTCGTCCAAAGCGGCGACACGTGGAGCCAACAGGCGGAGCTGACCGCATCCGACGGTGCGGCATATGACCAATTCGGGTATTCCGTCGCGCTCAACGGCAGCACAGCCGTGGTGGGGGCCAATTATCATAAGGTCGGCTCGAATACCCATCAGGGAGTAGCGTGCATGTTTGTCCAAAGCGGTGGAACGTGGACTCAGCAGGCGGAATTGAGCGCGTCCGACGGTGCGGCATATGACCAATTCGGGTATTCCGTCGCGCTGAACGGCACCACCATCGTGGTGGGTGCGCCTTATCACAGTACGCCCACCGATCAGGGAGCGGCGTATGTATTCGCGCAAGGCGGCGGAGCCTGGACCCAGCAGGATGAGCTGACGGCGTCTGACGGTGCTGATCTCGATTACTTCGGCTTTTCCGTGGCCGTAAGCGGCAGTACGGCTGTGGTTGGAGTGCCCGAACATGCGGTCAACTTGAGTCGACAGGGAGGGGCGTATGTATTCTCCACGGCGGGTTATACGCTGTCGGCGACCCCGAGCAGTCTAAACGTGATGCAGGCTGGTCAGGGAGCGACCACAATCACGATCACGCCCGTGAACGGGTTCAGCAGAATCGTGTCATTGTCGGTCTCGGGCTTGCCGAATGGGGTAACGGCGGCTTTCAATCCGAATCCCGCTACCAGTACCAGTGCATTGACGCTGACGGCGAGTACGACAGCAACGACGGGCACGGCGACGGTGACCGTGACTGGTGCCTCGGGCACTTTGACACAGACCACACAGCTGACGGTAACGGTTGCGTCTTTGATCGCGGTCACGCTTTCCTCGCCTTCCCTGAGTTTCGGCAATGAGGCTCTCAACTACACGGGCGCGGCCAAGACCGTGGTGCTGAAAAACACCGGCACGACCATCCTGACCATCAGCGGCATCAGCATCCTGCTCAGCACCGACTTCAAGGTATCCAGCAATGGTTGCGGAAGCAGACTTGCCGTGGGCAAGACTTGCAAGGTGAGTGTTACCTTTACGCCTACCCAGTTGGGCTTAGTGACGGGGATACTCAGCTTTACCGATAACGCTCCCAACAGCCCGCAGACGGCGGCGCTGTCAGGCACGGGCGTCGAACCGGCCGCACTCACGCCTGCTAGCCACATCTTCCCTAAGACCAAAGTCGGCAACACCAGCCTGGCTTACAAGTTCACGCTGAAAAACAACCTGAGCACTATAATGAGCGGCATCTCCCCTTCGACGACGGGCCCTTTCGCGGTTTCGACAACGACCTGCGGTACCACGCTCGCGAGCAAGGCAAGTTGCACCATTAGCGTGACGTTTTCGCCGACGCAAATCGGCACCGTTAGCGGCACGTTGACTGTCAGCGATAGCGCCAACAACAATCCTCAAACGTCAAGCCTATCCGGCACTGGCGACTAAGATTTTCCCCTCTCGGATGCGGGGCTTCTACTTGCCACGCAACAGTAGTTGTTTGTCAACTGTCGCTGACAGGCCATAACGCTCACCGAGAATCGGGCCGGCTTTCGGTCAAGGGTCAAAACGCGTTAAGGCGATATTTCGCTATCTGTTCAATACGCATTACAACCACCCCAGCACTCTTGACTGTGGTGACAGTAAGAACCGCCTCCGAGAGTCGGTCAGGACTTTCGACGCTGAGAGTCGCCGGAACCGAGACCTGTGGTGCACCTGTGTTGTAAGTCGTAGTAACACTGTTGCGAATTACGCAGCCCGAGCAATGGATCCTGCGCCCACATTCTTCCGGAACCCGGGAGTAGAGACAATCAAACACTGTCCCAAACGGACGGTTCAGGGTAGCTTCCGGCTTCCGACCCAGCATTTCGCAGGCCTTGGCGTTCGTAGCTACAATCGCGTGCTTGCTGTCGAGGAGAACAATGGGTATCGGAATGCTGTCAATATGACGCTGCAACGATACACCGTCCTCTTGAAATGCCAGCGCGCTCGAGCACGCGGGACACATCCCGTGACTGGTATTGCTGTCGAGTTGGCTGTAACCGGGACGTTCAATGCTGGCACCGCACCATGCACAGACTAAGTTCATGGTCAGCACCCCGCCTCAGAGTCGGTGTAGAGCGGGTCGAGTGGAGCAGTGAGCTTGTTCTCTCCGTCACAAGGCGAAGGCCACATTCAACTGCTAACCTCCTGCTGCCAGCCCCCGCAACGGCAGGCGAGTACTTATTTAAGATTGCTTATAGACCTTTCTCCGACGGACTACTAATACCCATCTCGATACTGACTGTAAAAAGCGCTTTACAGAGGACGGCATCTTCTGCTTATGCCCCCAAATGGGGCCGGTCCGACCCTTACTTGTTGCGATTTTCAACAATCCGATTGCCCACAAGGCTTACTGCGAACCGGGCCACGTGCGAGTTCCAGGAACGGCCAATGCTCTCCACATGGCCAACTGTTAGCGCCGATTTAAAAGGGAGCCAGTGTGGCCGGTTTAGATGTGAACCAGAGAGCTTGCCGGTAGTCGCGGAGCAGACGAATGCGGCGGCCGCCGTCAGAAACCAGCAGTCACGATTCCGAGTTTGTTCCCTGCCGATGATTCCTAGTTCATATGCGCTTCTCCCGCGCCGTCCAGTCGAGGCGTAACTGCGGATCCGGGCTGTGTTTGGTGTCCCTCTTGACC
>JAIQFH010000118.1 GCA_020073385.1 Terriglobia bacterium
TCTTCCACGAACCTGTCGAACCCACGCTCCTCCAGCACCTGGTTCAAGCGCTGGTAGAACGGATGCGCCACTGTCCGCGGCAACTCGTTGTGCGCCACCCAGAACTGTTTTTGCTGTTGCCGTTGCTTCGCTCGTCGTCCCATCGCCATGCACGCAGTCTACGAACGATGGCTGTGGATCATGCAACTAATTCTTCTCAGGAAGCTAGACTTTCACCACGGACTGCTAGCCGTGTCGTCAGAGCAGGACAGCCTTGCGGAACTATCTTCGTTCCGCAAGGCTATTTGTCTGCAGCAAGCACCTTAGCCGACTATTCCGGCTTCAACGGGCACGCCGACTGGATGGTGGCGCAATACGACGGAAACATAGGTTGGCTGAATTTTGGTGACGACTCTGATTATGCATTTCCACCTTGGCAAAGTCTTTATTTCGCACACCGCTGCCGACAAGCCATTCGTGCGCCGTCTGGCTGCACGTCTGGAGAAATCGCAGTTTCATGTTTGGCTCGATGAACACGATCTCATCGCAGGTGATCCACTGCCAGAAACCATCGGCAAAGCTCTACAAGCGGCAAAAGTCATCCTAGTTGTCGTTTCAAAGCCATCGGTCGCGTCAAAGTGGCTGCGGTATGAACTTAACGTCGCGACCGAAAGGATGATAAAGGGTGAATGTCGCGTAATCCCAATTGTTATCGACGAGACTCCATTACCTGCCGAAGTGCGCGGCCTTCTTTATGCCGACTGCCGAAAAGGACTGGCGTCGGGCATCCCGTCCATTCTTACTGCGCTCAAGCACGAAGCTCGTCGAGCCGCGATGGAATCCAGCTTCACGTCACGCATCGACAAACTTGTCGAGGAAACCTTCGAAGGTCGTGGCTGGTGCAGCCCGAACCTATATAGAGGACGAGATTGGGAAGTCGTCACAATGCCCATTCCTGATCTTGATGGCGAGAAGCGAGACGCGTTTTATGACGCTATCCCGGATTACAGCCGGAGTTGGCACGGGAAACCAGAGCCGCTCGACGAAGGCTGGCTTGCCGAGTTCGAGAGAGGCGTCGAAGACACCAACACCGATTTCGCATTGATCGTTTCCGAGCGGCCTGTACAGTTCAAAGTAGACCAGCGTCCCTCGACATCCCCCAACGTCGCCGTGCGTCGGTTTAAATGGGAACAGTTAGGGATGACGTATCGTCATATCGCGCGGTCGATTTCTCAGGCACTAACGATGAAGAGCAGCAAAAGGCTGCTCTACGTGAAGCGAAAAAGCTGTTGATCGAGTGCGGCGACCACAAGAATGCTGAGACGGCAAGATTGCGTGAAGACGCAGCGAAGAAAAAAGGTTCAGCGGTTCATAATGGCGCGTCCCCAAAAGCGCGATGAGGGTATGGGAGCTTGGCGGCGGTTGCAAGCGGCTGATGCGACGAACAGAAATGCCCTCCACGCATCTGCGTAAATCTATGCGTAAACAATTTCGGAAAAAACGGCTGGGAATCAGGGTTTAGAGTTACCGAGCCCATTCATGAGATTGGCTCAACCCATTGAAACCAAACGGAGGTTTGGTTGCGGGGGGTGGATTTGTTCCCCAGTCGCTAATTGATTCTTCGGAAGTTGCTGATTCTATGATGGTCGTGAATGCCGAAAAAGGCCAAAACGGCAAGTTCGTCATTCAGTTTTCATTCGGATTCCTGCTTTCGTCGTTCCAAACGAGATCTTGCTTGCGCTATCACGCAGTAGGTCCAGGATGGTCGGCCACCCTTACCTTACCGGATTAGGTAAGAGTCGCCCGTCATCTGTACACAATCGGAGGCGTGCGCGGCGCGGGGCCCTAAATCCTAGTGCCGACCACGTTTCGCTCCCGCCGCGAGCTATTATTTGTTCAGCTCCGTGGTCCAGTTCAGCACTACCGTGACGGATTCGGACGATGTTGTCGCCGTGTCGATAAGGAACCGCTTGCCATCGGGAGCCACGTCCCAAGCGAGAACCTGTACGCCGCCTTCATTGTGGCCGATTTGAGCTACGGGTACTTGGAACAAGATTCTAGGAGCGCTTGCCTTAAATATCGGACCCTCGGTCACGTCCACAGCCATCAGTTTTCCGTCTGGGGAAGAATAGAACAATTCCTTGCCATCCCGCCGCCATCGGGGCTGGCTGCCACCGTCGCGGGAGATCGGAGTCTTGCTGCCGCCGTTCGGGGGCGCCGGAAAAGGTTGGATATAGATCTCGGATCTACCGGACTCGTCCGAAGCATAAGCGATCCAGCGTGTGTCGGGAGAGAATCTGCCTTGTTCCTCGCTGAACACCGTATTTGCAAAAGATGTGGCTGTGCCAGACGGTGTCCCGTCACCTGCCAAAGGCAAGACCCATAAATCGGCATGGGTTTGAGGATCCTGCTGAGTGTAGAGCAGGAAGCGCCCGTCGCGTGACCAATCGTCCGGGAACTTTTCGTCGCCTGTCACACTGACCAGTGCCTGCTCTTTCCCGGCGCCATTGGTAGTCTTCTGATAAATCCCATTCCCGCCAGCGCGGTATGCAGCGAAGGCTACTCGGCTGCCGTCCGGTGACCAGACCGGGGCGGAATCCGGAGCCTGATCAAATGTGAAGCGGGTGCTTACACCCCGAAGCAAATCAAGAAGCCAGATGCCTGTTTCACCGCCTGACCTGGGGTCGATTTTCGAGGCGGCCAGACGCTTTCCATCGGGCGACAATGCAAAATCGGTATATGAATAGGTTCCAGGCTGCTCGGCATGGCCCAACTGTTTGCCCTGCCGGTCAAACCAGCTGAGTTGCGAAAGCCAAAGCGCCGTTGGTCCAGCGCTATAGGCTAAGACGCCGCTTGGCGACACGGAAAACAATCCGGAAAGGTGATAGCTCCCGACCCGTTCGGCAACAGGGATCGGATCGCCCTGCGGTTGCAGACTCCTCTCATCGAACGCCTGGGCCAGCAATGTACCCTCACGTAGGAAAAGCAGGCGACCCATCCTGGGTTCAGCGGTCGCCGCATAGACCGCCATCTGTGATGTTGAGAGTATTCGCCTGGAGCTCTGTTGTTCGGGCCTAACATCGAGTGACCCGAGATAAATACCGGGATTCTCGGGTGCTCTCAGATAAAGAAAATGCCGCCCGTCTGGCAGGAAAGACGGAAATGTGTGAACTTCGTTGCGCCCCTCCGTGGTCGTAAGCAAAGTGGCGACCCCGCCTGCAGCCGGAACTTGCATAATGCCATTTCCGACGGTGCCGAAAATGATTGTGCCGTCTCGGTTCCACGCGCCGCCGATGACCGTGGCGAAGGCATCGCATACCTCTTGCTGAGGGCCGCCGGAAATCTCGATCTTCTTTAGCTTGCTTCCCGACTGAAATGCGATGAACCGGCTATCCGGGGACCAGACGATTGGGACAAAGACATTTTCCGTGCCGCGCAGCGGGTGCGGCTGCAGTGAATCAAGAGCGCGAATCCAAACAAGGTTGCGCCCGTCCGGACCTGGCGCCAGAAAAGCCAGTTGGCGACCATCGGGTGAGAGCATGAAGGTGAGAGCACCTGCAGGAAGTTGGATCTCGAAGCGCACTGGTGTGGTAACCGGGGGCCTCTTGCCCCGAAACAGGAACGTGGTCAGCACAACAGTTACGCCCAGCAAGGCCGCAACGCTCCAGGCAAGCCGTTGTCGACCTGCCTTCCGTTGGCCCGCAGGTGTGAAGATCCCAGTCTGTGCCCCCGAGTCGGCGGTCCATTTCAATTCGAGCGCAAGATCACGGGCAGTTTGCCAGCGGTCTTCCGGGTTTTTAGCCAGGCAGCAGACGATCGCGTGATCCAACACTGGTGATGTCATTGGCTTCACGGAACGAATAGGCGGCGGTTCATTTTCGAGGATCGAAGCCGCCACGCTCACTTGGCTCTTCCCTTCGAAGGCTCGCTTTCCTGTCACCATTTCGTATAGCACCGCGCCGAGCGAAAAAATGTCACTGCGTCCGTCCACTTCTTTTCCCTGTACTTGCTCCGGTGACATGTACTGGAATGTTCCGACGATCATCCCCTTTTCGGTGAGCGGCGAATTTGCGGCGGGGCTGGACAGAGTCAGGGTCAAACTTGCAGCAGCGGACGTACGCGCGGCCGACGATTTCGCCAGACCGAAGTCCATCAGTTTGACGCCAGTCTGGGTCAGCATGATGTTGCCCGGCTTCAGGTCGCGATGGACGACGCCTGTCTTGTGCGCTTTTTCCAATCCTTCACAAATCTCTACTCCGTACTTCAGCACCTGCTCCGGTGACAGCGGACCTTTCAGCAGCCGGTCGGCCAGTGTCTCTCCTTCCAGAAACTCCATCACCAGAAAATCCAGTCCAGCCTGGTGCCCTACGTCATACAGCGTGCAGATGTTGGGATGGCTTAGGGACGAGATCGCCCGCGCTTCGCGGTCGAAGCGCTGCTTAGCTTCAAGGTTGTCAGAAAGATGAGCCGGCAGAACCTTGATCGCAACCGCGCGGTTCAATCGCGTATCCCGCGCTCGATACACCTCGCCCATCCCGCCTGCGCCTAACGGAGACTGGATTTCGTAGGGGCCGAGTTTTGTCCAAGGAGTAAGTGCCATCCGTGCGCGCAATTATAGACTGTGCAGCACGTTGCACGCGGATGCGACGATTGCGGGCGGGTTGTCGGCTACTCTTACCTTGGGATTGCTTCAGCGTAGCCTGTCATCTGCCCAGAATAATCGGCAAGCATTCATGGAACCGCCCTTTGTGCCAATCATCGGTGAACAGTGGCTGGCGTGGAAGGACTTGTTCAGCTACCGCAGCTTCGCGAACTCCGCCTTCGCTTGCTTAAAGACGGGGATGTCGGGGTCAGCGTCTTTCCAGAGCGTGAGGAAATCCTGATAGGCGGATTTCGCCTTTGCTGTCTCTCCGGACAGAACATAGGATCTTCCCAGTTGCAGGCGCGCCAGGACACCAATCGGATCGCTAGCTACGATTCCTCGATGATCGACAATCTTCTGGAACTCAGAGCTGGCTTCGGCGCCTTTATGGGCACTCAGATAGGCCTGGCCACGCATGTACACCGGATAAAGTGCGCCAAAGAATCCTTGTAGATTGCTACGTGGCGTGCCTAGTTCATACGGAGCGGCTCTTTCCAGCACTTCGATCGCTTTGGATGGCTGCCGACGATTCAGGGCAAGAAGTGCACGAAGCACGGGCAGGTAGCTAAACCTGACGGAAGTGTCTTCAGGGAAATTCTTTTCCAAGTCATCGGCCAGAACTTGTGCCCGTGAAGAATTGCCCGCGAGAGCCAGCGCCAAGGCAGCGCCGTACTCCACTTCGCGATCTTTCGCGAGTGCAAGTGCGGACGATGCTCGCTGCGTGGCGGCGGTGGCATTGCCGAAAAATGCTTCCCGCAGCGCTGCTCCGACTTCGAACAGAGCGGCTCGTTCGCCATGTCCAGCCTGCTGCGCCAACTCTGCCGCGTGCAACGACATTTTTCGTGCGTCGCGTAGTCGGCCGCTGTAAGCCAGCACAAATGACTCGTGATGCGAGAGCCAATCTTCTGCTTCCGAGTCACGTTGACTCAAGGAAACTTCACGCGCCATCGCAGAATCATCGGCCTTCAAGAATGCTAGGTCGAATCTGAGGACGATGAAGTCCGGCATTTCCAGTTTGCGTTCGGCAGCTCTCTTAAGGGCCGCCTCGGCATCACCAAAACGGTCAAGGTAAATGTAGTCGTACGCGAGATTGAAATATCCGATGGGGCCGTCGGGATCGAGTTCGATGGATTTCTGAGCCTCTTCCACAGCCCTCTCAAATTTGCCTAAGCCCGTATAAGTGAAGCCGGCCAAGAAATCGTGCGGAGTCGTGTCGCGGGGATAGGATCGTGACCAGGCTTGGCAAATCTGTTGCGCCTTTTCCTGGTTTCCTGTCGTCCTCCCCGCATAGTACGCGGTGATGAAAAATTTCTCCTGCTCGCTGACACGATCGCGCAATTCGTAGGCCTTGCTGGTGTGCGCGGACGCAAGAGCAGATTCACCTGTGTGACCGTACATGAGCCCCAGCGCAGCATGGGCAATGGCGAATTGGGGATCGATTTCGACGGCCTTTGTGAAAAAGGGGATAGCAGCTTGAGGATTGGAATCTACTAACTGCCAGCCCCGGCTGTAAGCCTTAAGCGCATCCAAAGATGGAGTCGTAGCTTGCGCTAGCGGCGTATCGTGTTGCCCCACACTGGCGAGCGACTCCCCAACGCGGCTCCTGAACCTCCTTGCGACTTGGTCCAGGGCACGCAAAACTTCTTCCTTACGAACTGCCTGTACTTGCTCCTCGTCAAGAACTTCGCCACTGTGGCAATTGACAGCATTCATTCCCAAGACGTACTGGCTTCCAAGGGTTGCAATGGAACCGTTCAACACTGCGGCACTTCCGGTTCGCTCGCAAACCTCCCGAGCCATTTCAGGGGTCAAATGCGCATCGGTCGGTTGGCCCATCAGCCGGAGCGTTTCGTGAATGCGTTCATCGGAAACCAGACGCAGGAGCGGCGATTGCTCAAGCTGAACCGATAAGCCTTGTCGCAATGTGCCATCAAAGACTGGATCACCTGTCGAGTTCGCGAAATCGGCGATCACGAGAGTGTCATTTGCGCTGAGCTCGGGGGACGGACGATAGAAGAGCCAATAGCTACCCGCGGCTACCGTGACCAGCAGGATGACTGCAGCCGCGATCCACCCCCAGGGTTTCGACTCATCCACCTGAACTTGAACTCTGGTATGACTCGCGGCGACAACGCTCGTTTCGGAGCTCGGTACCAGTTTCACATCCTCTGCGAACCGGTAGCCACGTCCCGGAACGGTGACGATGTATTGGTGGTCTTGCGGACTCTCACCCAAGGCTTTGCGCAATAGGAATATGTTCCGGCTGAGGTTGGCCTCTTCGACGAAGGTGTCGGGCCAGACCATCTTCAACAGGTCATCTTTGGTGACAACCTCTTGGCTATGACGGATCAGTACGAGAAGAATCTGAAAGGTCTTTGGCGTCAGTGGCACGGTTTCAGCGCCACGAAGCAGAAGCTCCTTCTCCGGATCAACCCGAAAGGGACCAAACTCGAAGAGTCGTTTCACTCTTTCTGTAGTATTGGCCATTGAGAGCACTCTGCACTGAGGGGAAGACGGGCTTGGAGGAAGATTCTAGCACGGTCCTCCATTAGATCAGGTTGTAGTCCTTGCCTCGGCGAGCGGGGCAACTCTTGTTTTTTCTTTCTGTTACGTCAGTGCGAGAAACTATCAGAAATTATCACAGGCTTTGTAAGGACTATTTTCCTCCCCTTCGCGCAAGCTGTCGCCAGGTCCCCACAAAGTTCACTTGAACAAGCGAGCCAACGTGGGCGCCACAGAGGGATTTTGGCAAAGCGGACCAAGATCACGATCGAAACCGATTCCTTGCTAGTTATGCGTGGAACAGTTTCACCGCGAGGCTGGTGCCCGGAGTGTGCCGCTGAGAGCGACGTCATTCCATTCGATGGCATCGGCGTGATCTCGAACATGACGCCATCAGAGGTGCAGGCGTGGCTCGAATGCGAGGCCATTCACCATTCGCAGGCCCCAGATGGCACGCGCTTGATTTGCCTGAACTCCCTGCTCAAACGTGTACAGAAACCCAAAACCGATTAGCGCTAATCGCGCAATCAATAAGGAGGAGTTATGAAGTCCAAAATCTTGTGGTTGGTGCAACGGGCAGGTTGTGGTCGTCCAGTGGCCGCATTCGTTCGATTGTCAATGGTGGTCATCTTTGTGTGCAGCTTGCTTGCCGCCTCTGCCAGTGCCGAACCTTTCGTTTACGTCGTTACCCTAAGCCAGCAGTTTGGCACCATTGATCTTGCTACCGGCCAATTTACCCCTATCGGCAGCCCCACACCGGACGGCATGTCAAACCTTGTGTGGTGGAATGGGTCATTACTAAGCCTGGCAACGACAGGCGCCAATGCCGGCTATCTGGTCAAGATCAATCCTGCCACGGGAGAGGAAACAGTGCTCCGCGCCATTACGTACAACGGGCAACCACTGGGATTCAATGCCTTCGATCTCGCAAAAGTCCGTGGAGATCTCTATGTGACCGACTTCAGCAACAATCTCTATTCTGTGAATTTTGCGACCGGCGTTGCGAGACTTGTTGGACGAAATGGCGGAACCACGGGTTTGAGACCCGATCCGAACGTTCCTTTCACTTTTAATAACGACGGGGCATTCAATCTCTGCGATGAGGGTCTCTATGGATTCGAGGGAAAGCTCTATGCGACTTTCGATTCCTACGCCATTGATCCGACCCAGACTCCACCGACACGCGCTCACGAATATATGTCTCCGTACGTATGGCAAATCGATCCTCGCACCGGAGCCGCAACCTTCGTCGCCAACACCGACTGGCAACTCAGCGCCATAGTGGGTGTCGACGGGAAGTTCTACGCTTTCGAAGCCGTGTTCGACGGGTTCGATTTCGATCACGGCGTGCCCATAGGGCATGCCGAACTCGCAACGCTGAATCTAAGAACGGGTAAGACCAGCAAGGTGGCCGATATCGTTCCGAATCCCGGCCCTATTTTTGGGGCCGTCCCAGTTCGCTAGGACAAACATCGGCCACGTGTTATCACTGGGGCCCGGTGTGGGGAAGAGTCTGGGCCCAAGTGCGACCTCCTTATGCTATGCAGGCCCCCGCTCTGGGTTGTCAGTAATCTGAAGTTAGTTCCTTAGCACCGCTGACGCAATCGAAGGAGGCTTTATGAAATGGGGAGGCATCTCGGCAATTCCTCTGTTGTTGGTAGTTTCGTTCGCGCAGAATACACGGGTCGAGACAAAGGACGTGCAGCCCATACAACGTTTTGAGCAAGTTATCTCGGGTCACATCACAGATCTGAATGGCAAGTACAAGTTTCGCGTCTCCGAAGTCACATACCAGCCGGGAGGCTACGTTGGCGACCACAATCATGCTGGTCCTGGCGTCCGGGTCATCATGGCCGGGGAGTTCACCTACGTGAAAGGTGATAAGACGACCGTCTACAAAGCCGGAGACGCGTTCTTCGAGCCCGGCGATATGACTCATCGTGCTTACAACCGAGGAGGCACGATTTTGAAAGTTATGAACATAGAAATTCTGCCGGCCGACTTCAGTGGGTCGGCGCTTATACCGCCGCAGCATTGAGTCGAGCAGACGAGTAGTATGCGAAAGTCAAAGTAAGGAGGACGGATGAAAGCACTACCTCGATGGGGAAAATGGGTTTGTCGATTTCAGCCTTTTGCGAGAGCTTGGTTCTTGATGGTTTTAGGGGTCGGCGGCTGCTTCGCGCAAGAGCTCGCACGAACTGACCAGGCTGCCGCTCTCGCCGCCACCAAGACAATGACCGTTTCCGCCGTGCGCCCCCAGATGAGGTTTCTTTCCATTGGCCTGCTGGAGGGCCGGGATACAGGCAGTCGCGGCCACGAGAAAGCTGGCTTCCCACAACAAAGGCAGCAACCACCATTTTGGCAATCCATCTCGACGCCTGCGGCTTTCGACAAACACGAAGCGGCAAGTCTGGCAAAAGCACAAGCGGCCATCGAATCGCTGGCACGAGTCAAGGGTCCCCGTACTATCCAAAACACCCTCGAGCCATTTGATACAGCGGTTCTGCAACTTGAGGACGGGCGTTCCAAGGCCTTCCTCGTGCAGGAAGCCCACCCCGACCTGAAATTCCGGGACTTGGGTAGTGCATTCCTAGGAAAATTTGACGCAGCCCTTACTGCTCTTTCGCTGAATCGCGGCGTGTATGAATCTCTCACTGGCCTAGCCTGCATTATTCATTAGCAAGGGATTGTGAGCAGAAGAGTGGTTGGTGCGAGGGTGAGAGGTAGGAGGAGGGCCAGATTGGGATTCAGCAAGGCCCAGAGAGTGTAGCCAGCGATCCGGAAGGTTCGTTTGCAACAAGGCTCCGCCTGCAACTGCCAAGAGCAAGTAAGTTCGAATGAAGACAAGCGGCTTAGCTGGTGTCGCCGAGTCGGGCGACGGTTTGAAA
>JAIQFH010000050.1 GCA_020073385.1 Terriglobia bacterium
TGTGAAACAACTTCTGACGAGCGTAGTGCGGGAAATCCGCACGCTACGTTCTGTGGGAGCCGGGGAGCGGGCGACCGCCCCCGGCCACCCGGTGGCGATCAGCGATGGTCGTCCCTACCGCGACAGTTATCACAGGAAGCGTTTACCCACATCGGAACAGTGTTGCCTCCGCAAAGCATTCACTCGACTCATTTCGCCCCTGGCATTCACCTCAATGCCTGAGGATTCTTCTGCTCCGCCATGGCGGTGCAGGAGGACAAAGATGCAACGCGGATGTATGCAACGAAGCAGTCGCAAGCAAGGCACTGATGTCTGGCAGTTTCGCTGGTCCGAGACCAGCCCTGATGGCAAGCGTCTTTACCGCAAGAAGATCGTCGGCACAGTCCAGCAATATCCTGATGAGAATGCTGCACAAATTGGCCTCCTGAAGGCGTCACTGAGTAACTTCCGCATTCGAGGCTTCGCCGCATTGCACGATGTCGAGTTAATGGACGAGTTCGGCGTTTCCTGTAGTAAGCGTAACGGCGTTGTCCCCGGCCTTCAGGGTCGTCGGCACATCCCAGATGAGCGGACCGTTGGGACCCACGGCAGAGCAGAACACGAAATAAGTGCCTGCGGGGATTGGCACGGTAAGGACCACTTTGCCGGTGCTGTCGAAGGTGCCCTTGCCCACATAGTATGGGTGCATTGCAGTTGCATAAGCCGGGCAGCTCTTGGGAGGAAGGCAGTTGGCTGAGTATTCTACAGCGGCCCTCCCGGGGGTATCGTTGGCCCCTATTGGCGCGCCGATCTTGCGCAGCAGAGTATCGAATCGCTCACTCATCAGGGTGACGCCTTTCCCCGCAAGTAGGTTAGCGCTACTGGGAAACGATGAATTAATCGCGAGCCTCATGCTCGCGCCACCCGCAGCCGCAGGAGCAGACGCAGGCACCTCGGCTGCGGGCGCAGGTGAGGCCGTTGCCACTGACGTGACAGCGGCCGCGCCGGTTTTCGGACGGAACGTCCCGACGTCGCACGTCTCGCTGTGAGGGGCAAATGCCACATCGTCGCCGTTCATCCCGGTGACTAACCGTCCATTAACGGTAGCGCTGCCCGCACCACGCAGAGAGTTGTCCGGTTGCAAAGCGAGCGTGAAAGGGCCGCCCGAGTTCTGGACGTGGACAAGCAGAGCGTTCGGCGTATTTTCCACTGTGTAGGGCTGGCGGATGTGCGCTTGGCCACAATCTATGACGAGGGAGTTTCCGCTGAAGTCGAGCAGCAGTCTGCCGTCACTGTACTTGCCTGTCATGCGAAAGCCCACTTCATTCCCTCCTGGAGCGATGGTATTAACAAGCCCGGTGAGCATGCCCATCATGCTCGAGTCGTTGGCAGGCTCTGCGGGGGCGGGAGCGGGTTTCGGACTCGGCGGCATGGCGAGAGAGCCAATGACACAGCGCCCCATGGCGGGCCGATAGTCGGGAGTGGATGTGGTGCCGGTAGACACGCCGTTCTCATAGTGCGTGTGGGTGAAATAGCCGACAATGATGCGGCCTTTGACATCAATCAAGCCCGGGCCGGTCAGACCGCCGTCTGCACGCATCGTCAGCACAATAGGGTTAGGTTCGTTATCGACCGTGATCCGGACCGAGCCGGGCCGTTTATCGATGGTGTAGCCGTGCAGGTCGTCAACGAGCTTGCCGCAACCGCCGATAGTTACGCCGCTTTCCCCGAAGCCGAGCGTGGTAACAGTGGCAGGGTTCTTGTACAGTCCGCTGAGGACGACGCCGGCCCTGCCCGGCCCAGTGAGTTCTTCCTGGGCTTGGGCACCGAAGCCGACCATGTCCATAAGGCCGGAGGTCAGGCCTTTTCCCACGCAGCCGGCGGAAGAGCCGCCAAGTTCGAGACAACGGCGCGTGGCCACGGCGGTGGGATCATTCGAAAGCCCTTGCGCTCCGAATATCTGTTCGTCGGCTGCCTGCTGGGCGGCACTGTCCCGCTTGTAGTCGGCCATTTCTTGTTCGTAGTGTTTCTGCCCAGTAGCGGCCAAGCCGGCCTCCGCGCCTTTGTAGGCAGCCGCGGACTGTGGCCCGATCAATCGCTTCGACCAGTCCTGGTAAAAAGCGCCGTTCATCTCATATTGTCCGTGCTGGCGCTCGAAGACCTGGGCTTCGGTCGGATTGTGAGTCTTCGCGTATTCCTGCGACATCTGGTAGGCGGCTAGCCTGTAGGCGCCCATCATCTTCTGCTCGCCGGGCGTGAAAGGGCCGTCCACGGTGCGGTTGTACTTGATGCGATCGATATACGAGACGAGATATGTGAAGACCGCGACTTGGCGCGCGAGTGTGTCCGTTGGATCTGAGCCCTTGATCTCCGCCTTTACACGTTCTACCGAGGGCAGGTCATTAGTGTAGTCGGCACTCGCCGTTTGAGTCTTGCTCGAAGGAATTGCACCACCTTGAGCCGCTGCACCGCCCTGCGTCGTACAGAGCAATCCCAGAGCGGCCGCCTGCGCCTTGGGCATGGATATCTCGTTGCCCATCGGCCCATTTGGAGCACCTTTTACGAGAGAACAGACTTCAGTTCCGTTTCTGTTTTCGCAATGCTTTACAACGACGATCGTGTTGCCCGGACAGTTGTAAGGGACGTTGAGCCGCAGAGGAGGTTTCTGCTGCGCGCCAACCGAAACTGATGCCACGATCCCGAGCGCCGCGTTCGCGAAGAGACTTCGTTTCATCCTACCTCCTGGAACCAAGAAGCTTGTACCCCGCAGTTCCTGAAAGACTCAGCGAGATCACAAAGCTCTTCCTTGCGACCTTTGCGAGTTCTTCGCGATCTTTGCGGTTAAAAGCTCTTGCTGTTGCCTGACTCGGACATGAAACCTACTCAGGCAACGAAGAGTGCCAACTATTTCTTCTTCGTCAGTCTCGACACCATACCGCCGGGAGGACCATTGAGCGCGCCATCGTCATCCACGGTGAAGGCGAGTGTTTCCCCAGGGCCGCAATTCAGAGTGACGTTCTTGCCGCTCTCGGTGTAAGTGCAAGTGTTCGTCATGGGCCCCATCGACATGTAGGCCTTGCCACCCGATTTGAATTCGATTTGCACCACGTTGCCGTTGTCAACGTAAGTGTTGCCCTTCACGCCTCCGCCACAAGCCAGGGCCAAGCTCATAGCCCCGACCGCGAGGCCCAGCAGATACTTCGATCGCACAATTCTGGTTTTCACGTTTTCCTTTCGTGGCACTTCTTTCAAGTTCTACTATTTGAAAGCGAGTGTGCTATTGCCCCCCATAGTGGCAAGGCTCGATTCCGGCGACGGCGTAATGCTGATCCGCTTCAGCGAGTTTTCATCCTGCCCGAGCACAAATAGTGTCCCGTCCGGTTGAAACTCGAACCATTTAATAGCGTCATTGTTGATTCCTAATGTGCTCAAGGCTTCCGTTTGCGCAACCGGCTTGCCGTCGATCACGACACGGAATTGAAGTGTTGAGGGTACGGCTTGAAACCATGCCAAATGTTTGCTATCGGGGCTGAACGTCAAGAAGTTTGTATTCATCCCACGATTGATCGGCGTGTACTTGCCATCCAGAAACAGGCCGTGCTCGTCGTCTCCCGTAGTCTGTGGCG
Organism: Terriglobia bacterium; assembly: GCA_020073385.1. Taxonomy (GTDB): domain Bacteria; phylum Acidobacteriota; class Terriglobia; order Terriglobales; family Acidobacteriaceae; genus Sulfotelmatobacter. Next base: position 3,606 of record JAIQFH010000050.1, read on the forward strand.
GATAGCCAAAGTGGGCGACGTGCTTGCCATCCGGGCTGAGGGTGTATTTAGCGTAAATTGCCTGGGATGTTGCGCCAAAGTTCGATGCCGGCTGCGCCACGCCATCGATCGTCAGACGAGTGCCATTTCCGGAGTCGAGCGCGACATAGGCGTAGTGGGTTCCGTCGGAGGTGAACCGCAATTGCGATATGCCTTTGAGCCCGGGTCGAACGGTTTTTCCATCGATGTATAAAATTTGGGCATAGTCTTCCCCCTGAACAAGCGCGCCCACGCGATTACCCGTTGGGGAAATCAAAGGATCAGAGGCGAGGCTCTGAAATGCATATGCATCGGACTCCTGGTCTCCCACCACGACGAAGCTCTTATTGTTGGCCACGGCAGAATACACAACCTTCGAGGAGTCGGCCGTGAACTTTACGTGCTGGATCTCCTGATATTCGGTTTGCTTCTTGCCATCCACGATGAGCAGCTTGGTCTGATTGCGACGACACAGTGCCACGTAGTGTTTGCCGTCTGGACTGAAGACAACTTGATCAAATCCTCCCGGCGCACCAATCTCGGTACCTGGAACGCGCTTTCCATTGACGGCCAGAAAAGTCATTGGTGCGGAACGCGACCCGCCGGCCACGATGGCGACGGTCGTGTCTCCGGCAGGAGCGACATAGAGCTGAAAGCTAAAGGCCCGAGCGATTGGCTTACCGTCCATCAGTAGGTCGGTAACAGTGCCATTTTCCGTCGAAACGTGTTGCTGCTGCGTGTATAAGTGCTTGCTGTCGCCACTCCATTGCGGAGTGCCCGCCAGGTATGGCGCTATCTTTCCATCTATCACGAGCGCAAACCGGTCTTGATGGTACGGATCGCTGATCGTCAGGATGTACGCGTAGTGATCGCCATCGGGGCTAAAGGAAACTCCACCGGCACTTCCAGTTGGGCTGGGCTTGCCATCGAACCAGAAACGCGTGAAGTTCTTTCCGCGCTGGGTGTCTATCAGCACCCTGCTGGTCCAGAACACGTGCTTGCTGTTGGACGTAAAACCGAGATGACAGCTTTCGCCGTCAAAGCGGCCCGAGTTCGCTTCTGAACTCCGTACCAGCTCTTTGCCGTCAAGCATTACGACATATTGATCACCGGCGCGGGCACAATACGCGTAATGCTCTCCATTCGGGCTAAAAGAACCGTGCGTTCCCGTCCCCGTCGGCTGCGTGATGATCTCGTCGAATTTCGGGCCTGCCTCACCGTCGTAGTACACCACTACCCGGCTGCCAGCATTCTCGGTCGTGGCCACGTGGACCCCGTGCGGGCTGACTTCAAACGCGGCGCGCTCCTGCAGGGGCGCCATGATTTTCTCTTCGATCTTGGTTCCGGCGGGTGGTTTGAACGGGCCGGAGTCGTTGAGCTGCCCTGATGCCTGCTGCTGTGCATGCCCCTGCTTCGGTGCTTTCTGTCCGGGCTGCTGCTGACCGGGCTGTTGCGGTCCCGGACTTTGCTGTGATTGATCTGATGTCGACTGTCCTTGGGACTTCGGGCCCATCCTGGCAAGATCCTGACACGACTTCTGGTCGCCACCACGGCACGCCTGTTCCAAGGCGGCCCGTTTCATTTTTTGATAGACGCTTTCTGCAACAGTGGCGGTGGAAAGACTTAGGGCGAAGATCGCCAAGCCGGCGACCGACAAGATACTCCTCAGCATTGAGTGGCGCATTTCAACCCCCGAATCGCAACGTGTGGCACAACGCTGCGAAAAATGCTTGCATGCTACACTGCTCTTCATCAGGCTCAGCATTTCTTTCCGACGTCAGCGGTGCCTGAGCGGCGGCGAATCCTCTACGATCATGCAGTCACCGCAATCACCGGTTCCGTACCTGAGTTTGTCGTGCGGTTCTAGGCCGCTGCTTGTTTCGACATCGGCGTGACTTCTGCGTCTACGCTTCGGGCGACCAGGAACCGCTTGGCGGCGACCGCCGCAAGATAGATTCCGACAATCGCCGACACATATGCTCCAGCTCCTGTTGAGATAGCGTTCATCATTTCCTGCTGAGCCTGGCGTTGCACCTCCGCAAGTGGACCGTCGGCGACTCCTCCCGTCACGTTGTGAATGCTGCTGCGAACCATCACTGCTACGAAGAGCATGAACGCGAGTGGAAGCAAGCCACCTAGTGCCGCGCGTTTGTCTTTCCAGAAGTAATGGAGAAAGGGACCGGCGAGAGCAACCAACGCCACGAAACCATAGAACCCGGCGCCAGGGCCGCCGCGGCCTTGCATCACGACTTCTCCGGCATTTTCGGCATTCAGGAATCCGAGCACCTGCCAAAAGCTATAGTTGACCTTGCCAAAGAGGGTTTGCACCGAGATGGCATTCAGGAAAAACCAGCCGATGATCAGCAGGCCAGTGGCGATCAACAGGGGCCAACCGAATTTCGCAACCGCCGCGGAAACCACGACTCCGCCTTTTTCGCGCGCCGCTTTCATCACCGCTTCCGCCTGTTCTTTTGCAATCTGGGACTCCGGAATCGGAATGACACTGAGGATCGTCAAGTCGGGCGCAAATTCCACGAGGACTTGCATCCCGGGTTTTGGCAGCTCAGAGGACTTCCATATTCCTTCGAGTGAGAACTGATGTTGGTTACCATCGACAGCGAGTAGGCCGGGACCGGCGCTCGTATCGCGCAAGACTTTGCCGCGCTTCGTCATATCTCCTCCAAGAACCCGAAGAGTTCATTTGCTGGCCGGTTCGTGCCTTCAGCCCTGAGCCCAAAATCGGCCAACCCACAGATCGAGTTTTGCTGGCTCTGCTCCGCCACCTATGGCAGAATGTTGGCTCGTTGCAGAGCAAGTTCGTGGAGCTACACTGCAACAACTCACCCTTTCGTGTCCTGACGCGGTTCTAAAGAACTCTAAAGAGGATCTATCTCCGTGAATTACAAGGGAACTACGGTCGCAGCGCAAGAAACAACAGGACGCGTATGGCGCTTTTCCGATTATGAATTTGACGATTTGCGTCGAGAATTGCGCGCGAGGGGGAAGGCGGTTGAACTCGAATCGAAGCCGCTAGAGATTCTTCTACAACTTTTGTTGCACGCCGGAGAAGTTGTAACCAAGGAGGAGTTGCTCGAATCCGTCTGGCCGGACGTCATGGTCGTGGACGGGTCGCTCGCCACCGCCGTCTCAAAATTGCGAAAGGCCATGGGCGACGAAGAACACCCGGCGGTGATCACCGTCCCTCGCGTTGGATACAAGCTGGCAGTTCCGGTTTTCTGCAAGACCGTTGCGACCGCGGCCGGTCCAGAACTTGGTTTCAAGTCCGGCGATTGCGTCCCCGGAAGAGAGCAGTGGCAGCTTACCAAGTTGCTCGAGCGCTCGGGATCCAGCGAAGTGTGGATTGGAGAGAATCCCAAAACCCGCGAGCATCGAGTATTCAAGTTCGCCTCCGATGGCGTGCGGCTGAAAGGCCTGAAGCGCGAGATCACGGTTTCCCGGTTCCTGCGAGAGTCTTTGGGCGAACGACCGGAATTTGTGCGGATTCTCGAATGGAACTTCGAGACCTCGCCGTTCTTCCTCGAAAGCGAATACGCGGGTCCAAACCTTGCCGAGTGGGCGGGAGGGCAGGGAGGTCTCGCGCGCGTCACCATGAATTTACGGCTTCGCCTGTTGATTGATGTCGCGAAAGCCGTGGCCGCCGCGCACGGCATTGGTGTCCTGCACAAAGACCTGAAGCCCGCGAACATCCTGATTGTTCCAGCCGCCTCAGGCGCAGGCTGGCAAATCAAGATCGCAGACTTTGGAAGTGCCTCGTTATTCGATCCTGCCCGCCTGCAGGCGCTCGGAATCACGAATCTCGGATTCACCCAAACAGCTTCCTCCGAGGCACAGATTTTGAGCGGCACCGTCATGTATCTGGCGCCCGAAGTTCTTGCCGGACAATCACCCAGCGCCAGCTCCGATGTTTATGCACTCGGAGTATTGATGTACCAGTTGGTCATCGGTGATTTCCGCAAGCCGCTCGCGCCGGGGTGGGAGTCCGAAATTTCAGATCCGTTGTTGCGCGAGGACATTGCTAATGCGGCCAGTGGCGATCCGGAGAAACGACTCAGCAGTGCCGCTGAGCTTGCAGAACGGTTGGAGACGCTGGAACAAAGGCGCTCGCGCCGCGATGAATTGGAATCTGCAAGACTCCGTGCAGCAATCGCCGAGCGCAAACTCGGGGAAGCTCGCGCACGAAGACCTTGGGTGATTGTGGCGGTCGTGACACTCGCAGTTGGCTTGGGTGTGAGCTTCACCATGTATCGCAGGGTGGCGCAGGAGGCCGATCACGCCAATCACCAGACGGCGATCGCAACCTCGATCAACCAGTTTCTATCGGACGATCTGCTGGGGAGAAGCAATCCATTTCTGAGCGGCGAATCCAGCGAGTCGCTGATGGAAGCGATCAAGCAGGCATCGCCGGCCATTGATCGGCAGTTCAAGGACGAACCCCTGGTGGCTGCGCGTCTGCACCAGACCATTGGCCGAGCTCTCGACAATCGCACCGCGTATCCGGACGCGCGCCAGGAATACGATCGCGCGGCAGCACTCTTCACCCAAAACGAAGGCGAGCTTTCCCAGGACGCAGTCGTGGTTCAGCTGCAGCGCGCAACTCTCGAAGCGCGCAGCTACGAAACGGACTCGCTGCCGCTGGCGAAGTCGATTCTGGCGAAACAGGAAGCGCTGATCGGCAAGATCCAACATCCGCGTTCAGACCTGCCGGTGTGGCTTGCTTCTGCACACGGCATGGTAGCTCTTATCGACAACAACGCAAAAGGCGCGGCGGAGAACTTTCAAGCGGCGGTCACTGCGGCAGACGCTTTGCCGATGTTCGACGAGAGTGCACGCTTAACTTTCAAACAGCGCCTGGGATTCTCGTATATACGCCTTGGCGAAGGCGCGAAAGCCGAGCAACTGTTTCGCGAACTGATCGCCGCCTTCACCCGAGTCACGGGTCCAGAGAGTCCCAACGTACTGCGCGTTCGTTTGAATCTCGCGCAGGCGTACATGATTCAGAACAAGCATCGCGAGGCAGTGCAGGAAGCGAATGCCATCTATCCGGAGTTTGTGACGCGCCTCGGCCCGGAGCACGAACTCACTATGCAATTGCTGACCACGCGCGCCCAATCCGAAGGCAGCCTGGGAATGTGGAGCGATGCCATTCGCGACGACATGGCCATTCACGACTTGGCGGTCAAGAAGCGCGGCCCACTTTCGTTCTTCGCCATCGCCACGCTTTCCGATGGCTCGATGGCAATGTGCCGGTCCGGACGATATGAGGAAGGCGAAACGAGCGCCCGCCAAGCTCACGACTCGTCCGTCAAAGCTTTCGGCGCACGCGCGGGCCTCACCGGCGGAACCGCCTCAACCCTTGCCGGATGTCTCATCGAATTGGGACGCCTCGATGAAGCCAGCAAATTACTCGCTGACATCGACATCCCGGCGGTTGCGCAGCTCGCTGGCGACCCCGACTGGGGAGTGGGCGTCACGCTGCTTCAAGCGCAGATCGCGTACCGGCGCCACGACTACGACAGCGCTCGCAAACTGGTTGCTGCCATTACTCCGGTTTTCACGCGCAAAGACGCTGAACCGTATCAGAAACACGCGCTGGACACTCTGAACGGGGAACTGAGCAAAGTGGCGCAGAAGAACAACTGAGGGGCCCGGTCACTGCCAGCGGACATTTCGACGCGCAACTTCCGCCCTTAACAACTCCTCCACTCTCAAGCCAGACATGCAGTTGAAGGCGCTAACGGTGGACGCTGCGGACACCCCTGCTCGTATCCGACAAACCTGGCGAAAAGGGCCAAGCTGCCAACCACGAGGTAAGCAGATCACTATCACTGGCCTCGCGACAAGCCTGCGTGCAGCTGAGTAGAAAACGCAGCCATAGGTCGTTCCCGCGATGATGGGAACGAACGATGCTTAGCGAACCACGTCCAATCTCAGATTGACGATCAGGTGTGCCTGGCTAGTGGGTAGGGTCCGGTCCATGACAGCCGCAAGATCGCTCTCGTGATAGTGAAAAGATGCAATGAACGGCGATAGAGACAGGGAGCGGGGACGCGCGGCTATGTCCGACATGCTGGGCATCGACCGAGCATAACAACTCGTACCTTCTCGCTCCCGCCGAGTTTCGAAACCTGTTTGCCAACCCGGTTAGCTTAATCGAACCTCTCAAACCGCTGTTCTGAGTGGATGGTCGGCAATTGGGAAGTTGACTTCCGGATTGCCCGTCGCTCGGGAGCAATCATTTCGACGAGTATTCGGTTTCGCGCGAGTAGCTAGCTTTCTGCCGTCAGGAGTTCTCGCCCCTGGACCTGCTCTTCGAAGTGTGGAGGGCTGACCAGATCGGATAACCAGCACAAAGAGAAACTCCGCTAAGAACGACTCCTGATAGCACAAAGGGTGGTCGCGCAGCACGTTCAATAGCGTTGGCGTGCCATAGCGCGGCCGCACCTACCGCAAACACAAACGGGGCCAGAATTCTGGCTGCCAGTACAAGCGTGCGCCGCGATTCGCGGCTCATCCACGCCTGGATGACGGCTCCGGCATGGGCCAAGCAGATAGCCAAGAGAGGCATACGAACGAGTATCTCCGAGGACGCTTCCAGGATGTTCCTCACACGGAAGCCTGCTCGATCGACCATTCCGCTGGCGACAAAGGCCTCGCGCAGTTGCCAGTCAACACGTGCCGCAAAACGCAGATTAAAGGAAATGGCGAAGCAGAGTGTGATGAGTGTCGCGACAATTGCACAGCACATTCCGCTGACCACCGCCAGCGTCAGCGATCCGGTTCGTTCCCACGCCGCCGCACCTGCCGCGCCTAACAACGCGAGTGTAAGCAACACTGGACTGATAACAAGCACGAAGGGCCTGCTCGGAACAAAAGCCTCAATCAGGTGATTAGCGATTCCGACCCCACCAACGATCAGACCGATCTGCGCCCCAACAATTGACGCCGTGACCCAGTTGTGGGAATTTTGCTTCAAGGCAAGTATTCCCGCAAGGCCGTATATGAGCAGCAGCCCGACGTCCGTCCAAAGCAGGCTAACTCCAGAGCCTTGAACGCTCGCGCGATGCTGCATGACACCAGCAGCGACAAGCGAAAGCACAAGAAGCGTGCCAACGATTATTCCCGAGCCGAGGATCTGCTGCCTGTGCACCAGTACAACCCGTTTGTTTGTACTTGTATCATGAAAACGTACTTCGGGCAGGTCTGCGGACTCTCGTCGAAGAAGTGACCAGGGTGACGTTCCATTCACTCGGGAAACGAGATAGCTCCCGGATGTCGGCTACTCGGAAATTCAGGTGGTCGCCTGCTAGTTTGCGATTGCCCGTGACTCACAAGCTGGCACTGCCCGGAATCTGCGGCGTAATGTCAAACTGCAGATGTGCAGTCCGACTTTTTCCAAATCTGAATAAGATAGTCGAAAATCATCAGCCGTCGCTTGGCTAATTTTTGCGTTGCGGTAGCGGCGCCCACCCGCAGCACTCCAAATCAAGGGTTGAGGCGCTGGTCGAGAAGGAGCACGGTGCGATACAGGACCTCGGCGCCGTTGGCAATGTCTTCCGGCGACGAATATTCCTTTGGGGAGTGGCTGATACCATCCTTGCTAGGTATGAAGATCATACCCATAGGCGCAATCTTGGCGATATTTTGAGAATCCTGGCCGGCAAGCTGGGTAGGTCAATGCTGGCGAGGCCAACGGATTTTGCCGCGTCCCGAATCGCAGCTTGTATCGCCGGAGTCGCGCTCGCGGATTTCACATCGTCGGTCGACTCGCAACGCGTATTGACGCCTTCTTCCTTGTCGGTTTGCCGGAAGCGCTCAGAGACGTGCTCCCACATCCGCACAACTTTCGCGTCATCGAGGTCTCGCAGCTCGACAGGAAATTCGGCGCGGCCGGGAATGACGTTGGGTGCGCCCGGTTCGACCTTCACAAAACCCACGTTGCCGACCTGCGTACCCGTTTCGCTGAGCACAACGTCGCGCACGGCAAGCACGTCTTTGGAGCCAGCCGTAAGCGCGTTGTGTCGACGATTCATCGGAGTGGTGCCGGCGTGGTTGGCCGAGCCCGAGACGATGCAATCCCAGCGGCCAACGGCAACGATGCCTTGTACTACACCAATCGGAATCTTCTTTTCATATAGATTGGGCCCCTGTTCGATGTGCAACTCGAGAGAAGCGGCCAGCATGCCTTGCCGGATGCGCGCATCGGCAAGCTTCGCGGGGTCTTGGCCGTAGCGGCGCAGCCAGTCGGCGAATGTCACACCCTTTTCATCCTTGCGGTCGAGAATTTCTAGACCGATGAGCCCAGCGGCGATGCCGGAGCCGAGCGTGCCGATGCCAAAGTGGTTGCCCTCTTCGTTGGTCCAGATCACCACTTCGAGAGGATGGCGGGTCTTTATGCTGGATTCGTTTAGCGCTCGAATCACTTCAGTAGCGCCGAGGGAGCCAACATCGCGATCGTAGTTGCCCTGGCCGGGAGGCGCGCGATGAAGACTGTACGCGAAGCCGTCGGAGACTATCTTGCCTTGCGGCGTAGTCTGGGATTCAAACTAAAGAAGCATCAACGCTTTCTGGAAGAGTTCGCATCGTTTCTCGAACAGGAGAGCACGTCACGGACTCCTGCCCCACGGAATTCTCCAGAGCGTGACGTTGGATACCTGTTGCGCTCTCCGCAGGCTTTTGCGAGGAACTGGCATTTCGCGGCTATCTACAGAAGCAATTTCAGGCGATCACAGGTAGCGCAGGGTTGGCGGTTCTTTTCCAATCGATTGCATTCGGCATTGGCCATCTATACGAAGGGGTAGGTCCGGTGGCAAGGATCACGCTGTTCGGGCTACTCGCTATCTGGCGGAAGAGTCTGAGACCGGGGATGATTGCGCACGTATGGTCTGACATTTTTGGCGTAATAATCTTCCGTGGAATTTAGGTGTTTAGATAACGGCAACGTGGTTACTCTAGGAGAAGCCGAGCAAGTCGGGCAACACCTCTCCCGCTTTCCCCAAATGACATTCTGTGAACGAATGTGCGTTAGCGGGTTCCTCCAGTCCCACGTAGATCGTCCGTGCCCGACCATTGACTCGAGCGACGAAGCTCGCCGCTGGCTCCACAACACCCGATGTTCCGACAGCCATGAAGATCGTGCATCGCTCCAGCGCGTCGTAGATTCGATCCAGTTCAAACGGCACTTCACCAAACCAGCAGATGTGTGGGCGAATCCGACCGCCGCATTCGCACCGGGGGACTTCGGCTGGCGGATCGTAGAGATTTGTGTTGTCAAATGGAGGGCGGTTGCAACTGTCGCAACGGCTCTTGAAAAGCTCACCGTGCATGTGGATGACGTTTCTTGAGCCCGCCTGCTCGTGAAGGCTGTCTACGTTCTGGGTGCAGACAAAGAGGCGATCTTGGAGGGTGTTTTCAAGTTTCGCGAGGGCGAAGTGGGCGGGATTCGGCTTAGCCGACGACGCCACACGCCGACGCATGGAATAGAACTCCCACACCAGCCGGGGATCACGATTCCAAGCCTCGGGCGAAGCAACATCCTCGATCCTGTAGTTCCGCCACAATCCGCCCACGCCACGGAAAGTTGGGATGCCGCTTTCCGCGCTTACTCCCGCCCCGGCAAGAATGAAGATACGGTCGGTGGGGAAAACGGTGAGCATGGATGAAAGTTACGACGACTTTCCTCATGGTTCGACTGCCAGGGTCCGGGAGGCGCAACAGAGTAGACCGTCAATTGGGTATAGCCAATGTGTCAGGAACGGCCACGGCGGGTCGTGGGCTAATTAGACTACGTTTGCTGAGCTTCATTTCTACGGCGTCGGCCGCAGAAAGCCTCCGATCCCGGTGTGGCTCGGTGCGCGGGGCACCCGAGTTGAGTTCACAAACTTCCCCGGTCGCTGCTCCACAGGTGGGGCAACGCACGGATAATATCTGTTTTGGGGTGAGTTCCTTGGTCTTCATGACCGCATGATGCGACATTTCACGGCACAAGAATGTGCACCTTTGCTCAGCTTGAGCGCAAGTCACAGGCATTGGTGACCTCGATCACAAAATGCTGCTCCAGTGCAGGCTGGTTCCTTTTCACCTCCAGCACTGGCAGAGGCGTTTCGACCTCCTGCGTCTGCGTGGGAACACCACCAAGCAACTCTTGCAACCGTCTCGTAATCTGAGCACCCGCTTCACGGGATTGCTCCTCAGATCGACGGCGGCGCGCTGTTATCAATGCAAACAATTCTCGTAGGGCCATGGGGGATGGCTTTCTTCGGCACAGATTTGTGTCGCAGAGATGCTGCAACACGGTGCAGCTTGACACCAGAAGGTGCCTTTTTGAGTGATGACAATCACCGATTTCGGTGTACCCGGTCACTGAAGTGCCAAGGAATCCATTTTTGCGAGCCGATTATCATGCAGAAGCTCGTCAAAGAACGTATCGCAAAGTTGCGGGACGCAACAGCGGAAATCACCGAGTCCAACCGTCCTTGCATTCGGGCCGCAACGAGCAACCCGGCGCAGCAGGAGATCACGCACGTCGCCTTCTAATGATTACAGGAAATCCGAGACGAACCGTGGTCACTCACCGACTGGAAGAAACCTTGAATGAGGCGTCGTCAGGTTGAGGTTGTTGGTGAAATGGCGATTCCGTTCCCGCCCTACAGCACCCCTCCAGTCTGAATTGCGAGATCATTCAACGCCATTTCCAGCTTCGTAATCGCCGCCCCGATTTCGGGATGCTCTCCGAGTTTCTTTTGCAGGGCTTTTAAAATCTCGTGAGCACTTCTGATGTGTGCTTCTGCATTGTTTGGTTTTTGGTCGGAACTGGTTTTGTTCGGTGTTTCCATGGCCACTCGCTCCTGTGTGTCGCTCGATTCGCAAGTGCATCTCCTCGTTTATCTTACTCACTCGACGCTACCGGGAGCTATGGGTGATGAGGACCAGCGATTTGGCCAATGATGGGCTGATCAGCATCGGCGCACATTGAACAAACACCTTCGAGTGACCACCCTAGCTTTACTTGAGATTGATCTTCCGGTCGCCAAGCACTCGGAAGGTCCACGTGATTCTGCTGGACGTGCTTCTCTATGCGGGATCGGGTCAGCGAGCGAGAAGGATTTCGTATCTCTGCAATTCACTTTTATGTCACGGGCGATGTAGAGAAAGAGGGGCAGACCTACGAGCTGTGGACAACAGATTTCCAACCTCTCCGTTGGCGAGCATCGCATTCGGCTGTCGCTCGACGGCTACCGCGATCGAGAGGAGAAGATGAATTTGGCACAACGACGTACAGAACCGACCTGGAAGCGTTGAAGTCCGGTGCGACAGCGCCCGTCGCGGCAGCGAAAGTTGCAAGAGATCTCGTGAAAGGCGCAGAGCCGAAGTCGACAGGAGTTGTGTATCTCATGGACTCCACCGATCAGCCTTTAAGGCCGCTCCCGAAGGAATCGGTAAGTGGTTAGCGGCAGGAAGGGGCTCACAGGCGGGCAAGGGTCGGTTCAGATGCCGATTTGGCGTCGTCCTTTCGTCTCAAGAGCGGGAAGGATTTGGAGTTCGTCGTTCGATGCACGAACCCAGAGGGTTTCGAGCTATATCAATTCACCAAAAAAGGGAATAATCGCGAGGCGGTGGTCGCGACCTCGAAAGGTAAATTGTTCGGGGGAGCGAACACGCAGCGCGTGGGCCCGATCCAATTTGCCGTAAGCAAGCACAGCGAATCATCGTACCGTTTTGTTGTTACGGCGCCCGAACCCGGTGAATACGGCTTCCTGACGGGTGGGAGTGCTTTTGACTTCGCAGTTGACCCGAAATAGCCACCATGGTCACTCGAGTCTGTGACCGAGTGCTGGCGCAATGTTGCGAACCGTTCTAGCGTTGTGTCCGGCATGCGCTTCGGCTTCCCGTCTGCGCTGGGCTTTTGTGCTGCGGAGGAAGACGTTGGACGAGGGAGCGGATGTAAATGCCTTGGACGAGTATGGACAAACCGCTCTCAGGCTAGCCGCCGAATCCTGCAATCAGAAAGACGTCATTAAGGCGTTGCTCGAACGGGGCGCGGAGGTCTCCATCAGGGACATCAACGGATTGACAGCTGTTGACTATGTCACCATCATCGCCCCCTTGTCTCCCACCAAGGGATTGGGGCAACTGATGAAGGCAGGCGCATCTCACGCGGGCTGTTCCAGCCGTTCCTGCTCCGGCGAACGCTCCTGCGAATGGCTCAGCGCATAGAGCACGAGTTCCACGCGATTGGAAACGCCCAGCTTGTCGTAAATCCGCAACAGCGATTTCTTCACCGTATTCTCTTTGAGGTTCAGCTCACGCGCGACTTCGCGGTTGTTCAGGCCCTCGGTGACCAGATGGACAGTCTGTTCCTCGCGCGGAGTAAGCACCACGAGTCCGCGTGAGTTGATCAAGTGAATAGAAGGAGCGATGGATAGAGCGTCGATCACATAGCGCATCTGCTCGGTGTTGGTCCAGTACTGTCCCTGGTGAACGCTTGTGATGCAGCGGCACAGAGATTTGAAGGGCATCGATGCAAGACAGAATAAACCGCGGGCGCCCGCCCGCAGAGAATTGACTACCAGTTCCCGATCATAGTTATCGAGCAAGAGTACGATGGCCAGATTGGGATAACCAGAGTGCACGCCGCGAAGCAGTTCGTAGAGCCGTTCACGATGGTCAGTGATCCCGTCTGCCAGCAATAGCACGTCGGCTGGATCAGCCTCGAGAATCGATAGACATTCCGACAACTCAGACTGACAGCTGGCGACTTTGAATGCTCCCTGACGGCGCAGGGCACCACAGAGTAATTGAGATTGCGTCTGATTTGAATCCGCTACAAGTACGCTAACAACTTCGGGACTGAGCCCGGAAGGAGAACTCATCTGGTACCTTCCTGTGGCAGCGTCCTCCGGGGGTCAGGGCTATGGGGGAAGTTCGATGCTAGCGCTTGTGATTTACTCTTCGCAAGCGCAGGACGCCAAATTTACTCACAATTTACAGAGCGCAGAAACCGTAGCGCCCATGTTTGTTCGAGTCGCGTGAATCGTAGCAATCCTGCTGAAGCTTGTATGTGATGGCAGTCACACTCCATCGGTGAAAGATCCGCAAGTGCAGTTAAACTTAACAACATCCCCACCGCAATGTTTCGTCGGAACCCTCACGTAGAGTGGACTTTGAAGCCCCGACTGCCCACTTTAGTGGACTGTCGGGGGTCCAGACATTCATTCTGCAATCCTCTCCTGGCACACACCGCAAAGATCCTGAAAATGCAAAAGCGGTGAGTTTCGATACCGCACTTTGTGAGTCTTGAGACTCACAGGCGTGCACGGTACCTTGTCACAGACGGTTGAGCAGCAAGAAGAGAACTCGTGAATCAAAGGCAGCACAACCGATATCGACTGGCGGCATCTGTGAGTTTCTCCTGGGAAACTGAAGATCATCGTGTTCATTATGGCAATGGCCAAACGCGGGACTGCAGTATCTCCGGAGCATTTGTTGTTTCCCCCAACAGATTGACGATCGGCAGCATCCTGCAAATGGAATTTTCCCTCCCCCGATTGCTGGCTGCCGGATCTGGAGCGCTACTGAAGACGCGAGGTCGTGTTGTTCGCGTCGAACCGGAAGGATTTGCCGTGTTAGCGGAAATGGGCCCGAGTTCGCTGTTGCATCGTCCATCGAGTCCTGTAGCTGTGACGCGCGGTGAAGAGAAAGCAAAGCCGGTTCTCTGATAGCACCCAGGTTCTCGAATTTTCACCCGAGTCATTTGTAAGTGTTTGTTGTTGGGGTAGTTAGCTTGCTTTTAGAGGTCGAACTGACGGGGCGGAGCTGTATCAGCAGACATGATTAAGACGATTCCAAGCGCATCTCTCAGCGAGCAACAAAGGGTCACCACGGAGTCGCAGATGTTTTGGTATGCAGCCTACACATCTTCGCGACATGAGAAAACAGTCGCGGAACACTTGCGGCAGAGAGAGGTCGAGTGCTTCCTGCCTCTCTATGAAACCGTGCGTCGGTGGAACAACGGGCGGCACCGCGTGCAGTTGCCGCTGTTTCCCAGTTATGTGTTCGTGCGCATGGGACTCCGCGACAAGTTACGCGTGCTGCAAGTGCCAGGACTTTCACAATTGGTGACGTTCCAAGGTTCCCCGGCCGTGTTGCCAGATAGTGAAATAGAAAGTCTGCGCAATGCCTTGACCGCAGGAATACCTGCCCAGCCGTACCGCTATCTGACTGTGGGATCGCACGTCGAAATCTGCAACGGTCCGTTGCAGGGGATGAAGGGCATTCTGCTGAGACATCAAGGGCAGTTTCGCGTTGTCCTTTCCGTGGAAATGATCATGCGTTCGATTGTGGTGGAAGTTGAAGCGTCGGATGTAGTGGCTCTGGACCGCAAAGATTCGCGGCTTGTCCTTGCAAGCCCGCGCGAAGCGGAGCGGATCGCAGCCGCCAGCGCCTAGGAGGTGAGCATGGCCAAGACTCGCTTTGTTGCTCTTTCATTCGCGGTTGCGATTTTGATCTCGAGCTTCGCGCTGGTGCTTCGAGCTCAGACGAAACTCGCTAACACACCTTCTTCGCCGCCTGACGCAGTGAAAGCGGCTGCACCGCCGAGCACATCCTCCGATGAGTTCGTGATCGGGCCAGGAGACGTGCTTGCCATTAATGTTTGGAAGGAAACGGACATTTCGAAAGTGATACCGGTTCGCCCGGATGGACGCATCTCGCTGCCCCTCATCGGGGAAGTGCAATCGAGCGGGCTAACGCCGAAGCAACTGGAAGCTGAGATCACGAAACGGCTGAAAGATTACGTCGCTGATCCGTCCGTTACCGTCGTAGTTCAGGAAATCAGAAGCCAAAAGATCAACGTTCTGGGGATGGTGGCGCGGCCGGGTTCGTACATCATCACGAATTCTCCGACCGTTCTGGACGCGATTGCGCTTGCCGGTGGTTTCCGCGACTTCGCAAAACAGAAATCGATCTATGTGTTGCGGAGGAACGCAGACGGAACACAAGCACGTCTGCCCTTCAACTACAAGGAAGTCATCAAGGGCGTGAACCCAGCCCAGAACGTGAAGCTGCAGCCCCAAGACACCGTCGTCGTACCGTGAGATGAATCACCTTGAAACAATCTGCGCAGGTCTGATCAGGCCACTGGTCCTGGTCGGACTGAGTTTGTTGGTGAGAGTCCCGGTTTGGGCGCAAACGGACAACCCGCCTGCGCAGCCGCCTGTGCCCGCCATGGTGGGAGTGGATAACAGTTCAGCCCCAGCGGACTCGTATAACCCGGATACCAGCGGTGATCGCATGATGACTCCACCGCCGGTGAGTGGACAGACGTATCCAATTGCGCTCAGTTCCGAAGAACGCTCCAACTATTTGCGCGCAGGTCTGTTTTTTACCGGAGCATACACCGACAACGTTTTGGGGACCGCAGTAAGCGGCCCTCCGATCAGCGATCAGAGCTATTCTGTCGGTCCGATGATCGCGCTGGACGAAACCTCCCCGCGGCTGCATTTCCTTCTGTCCTACGCTCCGGCATTCACTTTCTATCAGCACACTAGTTCCCGAAATGAAGCCGATCACAACGCTTCCATCGAATTCGAGTACCGGTTGAGTCCGCACGTAACCTTCAGTGCAGCGGATAGCTTCCAGAAGAGTTCGAACGTACTCAATCAAGTGCCAGACCTTTCATCGGGGGGAGTCGTCTCCAGCGGAGCCCAAGGTGCGAATTATACGGTGATTGCACCGATCGCCGATCATCTTAGCAACTACGGAAACGCGGGTCTCAGTTATCAATACGCGCTGAATGACATGGTCGGGGCTAGTGGAACATTTACGAATCTTCACTATCCGGATCAGTCGCAAGTCCCCGGCCTGGGTGATTCCAGTTCTCAGGCGGGATTGGCCTTTTACTCTCACCGTATTGGTAGAGGTCAGTACGCCGGGATCACTTACCAATATCAAAGGCTCTTGTCCCACCTGGGGACGGGAGACAACGAGACACAGACTCACGCGGCGCTCTTCTTTTACACATACGCACCGACCTCTTCGAGATTTTCTTTTTCACTCTTCGGGGGCCCGCAACATTCGGACACCGTCGAGCCTCCTTTACCGCCACAACAACTGCAGACAGTCAGAACGCAATCGTGGGATCCAGCGGGCGGCGCTAGCCTGGGTTGGCAGGGAAGGTTGAATAGCTTTGCCCTCAGCTACATGCACGTGATCTCCGGCGGGGGAGGTCTGATGGGCGCGGTTCAACTGGACAGCGCGACAGCCTCGGCCCGGCAGCGGATCACGAGAACCCTCAGTGCGTCCCTGACTGGCGGGTACGCACAAAACAATGTCATCGGCAGCGGCCTGAACGCAACCAGCGACGGCCACACAATCTCGGGAACGGTATCGCTCCAGCAGCAGATTGGCCAACGTCTCGGAGTGCAACTCGGGTATACCCGCCTTCACCAGAGCTACAGCAACGTGGCTGTGCTATCTGCGACTCCCGATACGAACCGGGTGTTTGTTTCAATCTCATATCAGTTTTCAAGAGCGTTAGGAAGATAAGTCATGCCGGACGATTTAGAAGAGCAGCGCGGAGAAAGTCTCGACCTCCAACATTATTTGGGTCTGGTGCGCCGTCGCCACTTCCATTTTCTGATTCCACTGTTGATCGGTTGGGCAGTTGTGTGGGCCGCGAGTTGGGTGCTGCCTCCGCGCTACCAGTCGACCACGCTGATTCTGGTCGAACAGCCATCCATGCCGAAGGACTACGTTACCCCCAATGTCAATGACAACCTGCAGGAGCGGATGCAGAGCATCACGCAGCAGATTCTGAGCCGGACCAACCTGCTGCACATCATCGATCGGTTCCACCTTTATTCCAGAGAGCATGCCGAGCCGTCGCCTGACGACAAGGTCGCAGGGATGCGCAAGGATATCGTTATCGAACTGGTCCGCGACACGCGCAATCAGATCACTGCGTTCAACGTGTCCTACATGTCAGGCAATCCTCAGTTGGCCCAGAAGGTCACAGGAGAGCTGACCAATCTATTCATCAATCAGAATCTTGAAGTGCGCCAGCAGCAGTCGGAAAATACGACTGAGTTCCTCGAGAACCAGTTGGAGGCCGCACGGAAAGATCTGGCAGCCCAGGAGGACCGAGTCCGCCAGTTCAAAGGGCAACATGTGGGAGAAATGCCCGGGCAGCTGGCGACCAATCTTCAGATTTTGCAGGGCTTGCAAGGCCAACTGCAGACTGCGGAGGATTCCCTGAATGCCGCCCGCCAACAGCGCGTTTATTTGCAGACCCTGACAGATCAGTACCGTACACTGCAAGGGCCAATCAAAAGTTCAGACGGAACTCCGGCAGGTCTTCCCGCGATCGATCAACAACTGCAAAAACTCAGGTCGCAACTCGCCGATCTCAGCTCACACTACACCGACCGCCATCCCGATGTGCGCAAGGTGAAAGAAGAGATCGCAAAGACCGAAAAATTGCGAGATCAACTTTCGGCAAGCCTGAAGAACAAGCCTTCTGATGGCGCCACCCAGGCGGACGACGGATCCATCGGGTCCGCCACGGATGCAACCCAGGCAACGATGCTGGCTCCGATCGAAAGCCAGTTGCGTTCGAACCAACTGGAGATCACCAACCGCGAACATTCCATTGCAGCTCTGAAGGCGAAGGTCGACGACTATCAGGCACGTTTGAATACGGAGCCCATTCGAGAGCAGCAACTGGCGGACCTGACTCGCGGCTATGAGCAGAGCAAAGCCAACTACGATGATCTTCTGAAAAAGAAGAATGAATCTAAAATGGCGACCAGCATGGAATTGCTGCAACAAGGAGAACGGTTCCGCGTCGTCGATCCCCCGAGTCTGCCACAAAAACCGGAGTTTCCCAATCGACTGAAGTTCTGCGGCATAGGGCTGGGAATTGGACTTGCCCTGGGTGTGTTCGTGGCCGGAGCCTTTGAAATGGCGGATGATCGGCTCTACAGCGAAAAGGAGATAAAGAGTCTGCTTCCCGTCCCTGTGATTTGTGAAATCCCGGTTATCGGGACCCCTGCGGATGGGAGTTCTGGACATGACAAAGCCTGGCGAGTTTGGGCCGCGGCCGCCGTAGTAGTCGCGATGATTGCGGCCGGATCAGTTTTCAGTTATCTGCGCGGTTGAGTTATAGATCAATGTATAAGGGCTTCTACCATCTGACGCGGAACCCATTCGAGATCACTCCCGATCCTTCTTTCCTCTTCGCCACGAAGAAACATAACGAGGCCCTGGCCTCTCTTTACTATGGTGTGCGCCGGCGCAAGGGCTTTGTGGTTCTGACGGGCGAGGTCGGTACCGGGAAGACCCTGCTGGTCCGCTGCCTGCTTGCACTGCTGAATCAGGCCAGAGTTTCGTATGCGTACGTATTTAACCCGCGCTTGAGCCCGAAGGAGTTTCTGGAATACATTGCGGGAGACTTTGGCCTTCCCGCTACAGGGAAGACCAAAGGCGAACTGCTCTTGAGCTTGGGAACTTACCTGATCGGACGTCACCAGAAGAATCTGACGACCGTTCTGGTGGTGGACGAAGCTCACTATCTTTCCACCGAACTGCTGGAAGAGATTCGGCTTTTGACCAACCTGGAAACGCCGCAAGCAAAGTTGCTGCAGATCCTGCTAGTGGGACAGCCGGAACTCGACGAGAAACTGGACTCGACGGACCTGCGGCAGCTGAAGCAAAGAATCGCACTCCGCTCGCACCTTCACCCGCTCACTCTGGATGAGACAGCTGGCTACATTTATCGCCGTCTGCAGATCGCCGGACACCCGACCCCTGCGGAGTTGCTGCCGATGGAAACGATCGTCGAGGTGCACCAGCAATCGCGAGGATACCCTCGGCTGATCAACACCTTGTGTGAAAACGCGCTGATTTGCGGATATGCCAGCCGGTCGCAAACCATCACTCCCGAAATGATCGCGGAAATTGCTGCAGACTTCCGCCTGAACGTAGTACGCCCTTCCAGAGCTGCCCAAGCTGGGTCGGAGGCACATGCCGCCGAAGTGGAGCGGGCGGCGAGGACTCTTCTCGAGCTTTACGCATCTTTGCGGAAAGCCCAAGAACTTGAACCAGATCTGAGAATGACAGTTGCTGCTGGAGCCAGGAAACATGAGCCGTTTATTTGACGCGCTACAAAGGTCGGGAGTGGAACAGACCGGGGTCGAGTATCCGGACACTGTATCCGTGGCGACGCAGGTATTCGAGATGCCAACGAAGGAGGAAGAGGCTCCATCGAGTTCTCTGCCGGTATTCCCGTCCGTGGAAGTTTCCCTTGAAGCGTCTAGCCGCGTCGTGGTCCTCACCGAACCCGAGACCCTTGCAGCCGAAAAGTTCCGTTTCCTGGGCGTGCGGATGCGCCAACTGCAACAGACCCGGCCAGTCAAGAAAGTGCTGGTGACCAGCACAATCGCCGAAGAAGGCAAGAGCCTGGTGTCGGCAAATCTGGCCTGCGTACTGGCCAGCAGAAAGAGACACAGAGTTCTGTTGATTGATGGCGATCTCAGACGCCCTGTACTTGCCGACAAGTTCGGCCTAGGCAGACTGAGCGGCCTTGCTGAGTGGCTGCAAGGCGAGTCGCAGACGGTTAGCAACATTTATCACTTGGCAGAACCAGATTTCTGGCTGATGCCCGCCGGCCATCCGCCTGCAAACCCTCTCGAATTGATGCAATCCGGACGGCTGGCCAGCTTGATGGCACAGGTGACGAACCTGTTTGACTGGATCATCGTAGACTCCCCTCCCCTCCTCCCCCTTGCTGATACCTCTGTTTGGGCCCGCCTCACAGACGGTGCCCTATTGGTGGTGCGCGAAGGCATCGCAGAAAAAGATCCGCTGAAGCGTGCCCTGGAGAGTCTGAAAAAAGCCGACCTGCTCGGAGTCGTTCTGAACGGGTCATCCAACGGAAACCACCACAACTACTATCAGCGATACGCAGCTGCTCGAAGCAGTATGAAGTCGTAGTCCACTCATCCCGAACTCAACCCCAGTCCTCCCCCAATGCCGCAGCTCGCCAATTCTGCAGTTGTTAGATTTCCTCACCGTTGATTGCACCCAGGAGAAGAAGTCGTGAATGTGCGACGTGTGATTGACACCGTAGGCAGTGGCCCTTTTGCCCAAGATTCCGAACCAAGCCATGAGCGCGACATTCTAAATGAGCCAGCGTTCCACCGAGTGATCTTACTCGAGCGGCGGAGAACTGAGCGCTCGCACAAACCTTTCCTGCTCATGCTGCTGGATCTAGGCGATCATGCGCCCTCCACAGGCAATGGAAAACACCTGCGCACGCTCCTGGCGATGCTTTCGGCATCTACTCGGGAGACCGATATCGCTGGATGGTACAAAAACGATTGCGTGGTGGGCGTAATGTTCACCGAAATCGCCTTCGAAGATCGTGGGACTATCGTGAGTACGATGATTGCCAGACTGAGCGACATTCTGCGCGAACATCTGAGCTTTGAGCAATTCAATCAAGTTGGTGTTTCGTTCCATGTGTTTCCTGATGACTGGGAGCAGGGTGGCAAACGTCCGAGCAACCCAGTGTTATATCCGGACTTGTCCAAACAAGCCGATGGAAGGCGAGTCTCCGGGGCTCTAAAGAGGGCCGTGGACATCTTGAGTAGCACCATCGCTCTGATACTCTCCTCACCGATATTCGCGATCATTGCACTGGCTATCAAAGCAACGTCGAAAGGACCGGTCTTCTTCCGCCAGCGGAGGATCGGTCAATATGGAGAGCCCTTCGTTTTTTTCAAGTTTCGATCGATGGAGGATGGCAACGATGCCAGCATCCATGAGGAGTACGTGAAGCAGTTGATCTCCGGGAAGGCCGAGCGCAACCGATGCAATGGTAACGGCGAAGGAGTATTCAAGTTGACCCAAGACCCGAGGATCACTCGGGTCGGCGCTTTCCTCCGCAAAACCAGCCTTGATGAGCTCCCACAGTTCATCAATGTGTTGAAGGGCGAAATGTCATTGGTGGGGCCCCGTCCTCCAATTCCGTACGAGGTCGAGGCCTACGATTTCTGGCACCGTCGGAGGTTGCTCGAAGCAAAGCCAGGAATTACCGGACTCTGGCAGGTCAGTGGTCGCAGTCGGGTGACATTTGACGAAATGGTTCGCCTTGACCTGCGATACGCCCGATCCTGGTCACCGTGGATGGACATAAAGATCCTGCTGCGCACGCCACTTGCAGTTGTCTTTGGCGAAGGCGCTCACTGACTCTAACTTTCTGTAAGCCCTCCCTCCTCCCCCCCCAAACCCGTCGTGAAAGGAGTCACAATGGCTACCCTGGTAGCGAAACCTGAAGATTCTCTAGCACCACTCAAGCAAGGGAGCGAAGTCCTTAGATTCGGGGTAATTGGCTATGGGTATTGGGGGCCGAACGTCGTTCGGAACCTGGACCAGTTGGACAAAGCCGAAGTGCTAGGCGTAAGTGACTTAAGCGCATCGGCGAGAAAGCGGGTTCAGAAAGCCTATCCCCATCTTGAGGTCACATCAGATCCCGCCGAATTGCTGTCCTCCGCCGAAATTGACGCCATCGCTGTCGTGACGCCAGTCTGGACGCACTTCGAGTTGGCAAAAGCGGCGCTGGAAAACGGGAAGCACGTCTTTGTCGAAAAGCCGTTCACCAGCACCACGGCGCAAGCGGAGGAATTGATCGAACTGGCCGCCAGGAAGAACCTGAAGATCATGGTGGATCACACGTTCCTCTTCACTCCCGCTGTTCGGAAGATTCGACAGTTGCTGGATGAAGACGCACTCGGCCGACTCTATTACTACGATTCCACCCGCGTAAACCTTGGACTGTTCCAGCACGACGTGAACGTGATCTGGGATCTGGCTCCCCATGACTTGTCCATTATGGATCATCTAATTTCGCAGCGACCCGAAGCCATAGTCGCCACGGGGCAGAGTCACCTGAACGGGTTTGAAGACATGGCCTTCCTCACGTTGTATTTTCCCGACAAAATCATCGCTCACATCAACGTGAACTGGCTCTCTCCGGTGAAGATTCGCACCACCCTAATCGGTGGCGAGAAGAAGATGATGGTCTGGAACGATCAGGCCGCGGACGATCAGATCAAGATCTACGACAGAGGCGTGACTGTTACCAGTCCTGAAGGCGTGTACAACTTGCTGGTGAACTACCGCTCCGGCGACATGCTGGCACCCCGGATCGAACGGGGTGAGGCCCTCACCAATGAACTGAACTATTTTGTCGACTGCATCACAAACGATAAGACCCCGATGAATGACGGTCAAGCCGGCATGCGCGTGGTGAAGATGCTAGAAGCCTCGTCAAGGTCTGTGCGTCAGCGGGGAGCATTGGTGTACTTATGAACCCGTACGTTTGTATCTCTCCCGACGTTAAGCTTGGCAAGGACGTCAGGCTTTCCAAGTTCATCAATCTCTACGGATGTGAAGTCGGAGATGAAACAAAGATCGGTGCGTTCGTAGAGATCCAAAAAAACGCCACTGTGGGCAAACGCTGCAAGATCTCGAGCCACACATTTATCTGCGAAGGAGTAACGATTGAGGACAATGTTTTCGTTGGCCACAGCGTCGCCTTCATTAATGACGCGTATCCCAGATCTACTACACCCGGAGGCCAGCTTCAGACAGAAGCCGATTGGAAGGTGGAGAAGACCTTGGTGAAAAAAGGTGCATCGATCGGGTCGGGAAGCACGATTCTGTCGAAGGTCACAATAGGGGAAAACGCCATCGTCGGCGCAGGCAGCGTTGTTACTCGGGACATCCCGCCGAACAGCATCGCTTACGGAAACCCTGCCCGCGTCCATCGCCAAATTGGACTGCCCTTGGAGACTACAAAATGAGCGTCACCAATATTCCTTTTCTTGATCTTGTCACGCCGCACGTAGAGCTCGAGCAAGAGCTAACGACTGTTTTTCAGAAGGCGTTGCGGACTGCAGGCTTTATCGGCGGGCCGATGGTCGAGGACTTCGAGAAAGCGTTTGCCGCGTTCTGCGGTACGGAATACGCAGTCGGGGTCGGCAGTGGTACGGATGCGGTCCGCTTCGCCCTAATGGCTGCTGGCGTCCAGCCGGGCGATGTCGTTATAACGGTGCCTAACACGTTCATCGCGACGACCGAAGCCATTTCACAGGCCGGCGCTGTTCCCGAGTTTGTCGACATCGATGAACGCACCTACGACATGGATCCCGAGAAACTGCGGGAGTATTTCGAACGCAAGTGCACCCGGGATGCTTCGGGCAAACTCGTCAGTCGGCGCAGCAGACGTCCGGTTACAGCGATTGTTCCCGTGCATCTCTACGGTCAGATGGCCGACATGGATGCCATTCTCGAACTGGCGGAGCGCTTCGGGTTGATCGTGGTGGAAGACGCCTGCCAGGCCCACGGTGCCGAGTATCTTTCGAAAAAGGACAACCGCTGGCACCGTGCCGGGTCAATGGGTCATGCCGCCGCCTTCAGCTTCTATCCTGGAAAGAACCTTGGCGCGTGCGGCGAAGCCGGAGCGGTCACGACTAATAAGGAAGAGATTGCCCGCAAGATCCGCATGCTGCGCGACCACGGCCAGGCTAAGAAGTACTATCACGACATCGAGGGATACAACGGGAGGCTGGACGCCATTCAGGCGGGCATCCTGAGTGTGAAGCTTTCGCACTTGGCAGTCTGGAACGAGCAGCGTAAAAAAGCCGCTATCAGATACAACGAGCTATTGACGGCCGTCGAGGGCGTTGTACTGCCATCCGAACCTGCGAACACTCATGCCGTATATCACCTGTACGTTATCAGAGTCGAAAATCGTGAGGCCCTGCGCCAAGCGCTCGCCGACGCTGGAGTCGGCGCCGGCATTCATTACCCGGTTCCGCTGCATTTCCAGAAGGCGTACGAGACGCTTCAGCATATCCCCGGAGATTTTCCAGTCACCGAGCGTGTCGCTTCGGAACTGCTTTCGTTGCCGATGTATCCACAGCTACAACCAGAACAGCAGAGGCGAGTTGTGGAGAACGTTGTGAAATTAAAAAAGGCACTGCGCACCAAAGTGGAAGGATTTAATGTGCCAGCCATCACCGCTCATTGATCCTACCCAATTATTTGGCGGCGCGTCTCTGACATCTGAACGATAGGGCCTGTGTTCGCCAGACTCCCATAACCGCACAAGCGCAGAAGTAATAGGGGCCAGACATCAGATGAATACACTTGAGATGCTCGAAGTGGTTGAACATCAGGAGACCTCAGTCCGTGAGGAGGAAGTGCAAACTAGCAACGGTAAGGGGTCCGATGTTTGCGCTCTTCCCCCCCTCAAGAAAATATGGATCGACCTCGATAATTCTCCTCACGTGCCGTTCTTCATTCCCATCATCAAGGAACTGGAAAAGCGTGGTTTTTCCATTCTGCTGACGGCGCGAGATGCTTTCCAGGTATCGGAACTGATTCGCCTCCACGGCCTCAAGTGCAGAAGCATTGGTCGACATTATGGAAAGCACACGATCGCAAAGATCTTTGGTCTGGCGGTTCGTGTTCTCCAGCTCCTACCAATTGCGGCGATGGGCAAGCCCCACTTGGCGGTGGCGCACTGTTCTCGTGCCCAGGCGATCGCCTGCATGGCCCTGCGAATCCCCACCTTGTGGATCTCGGACTATGAATTTGCGAAAGGATTGCCTTTTCTGAAGGTGGACTGGCTGCTAGTGCCGGAGGTAATTCCCAGCGATAGCGTGGGACTGAAACCAGATCGGGTCCTCAAGTATCCGGGTATCAAGGAGGACGTGTACGTACCCACGTTCCAGCCGAACGCGAGCATCAGAGCGCAATTAGGTCTGCACAAAGATCATCTGGTCGTGACGATGCGGCCTCCAGCGGAGGAAGCGCACTATCATAGCCGTCGCAGCGATGAGTTATTCCGAGCCGCGATGGACTATTTGAGCGAGCAATCGCAACTCAGAGTAGTAATCCTCCCGCGCAACGATCGCCAAGGAGAACGCATTCGGCGGACATGGCCGGGTCTGTTTGAAACTGGCCAGGCCATAGTTCCGTCGCACGCAGTTGATGGCCTCAATCTGATCTGGCACTCCGACCTTGTAATCAGCGGTGGCGGGACCATGAACCGGGAAGCAGCGGCACTAGGAGTTCCGGTTTACAGCATTTTTGGCGGAACCATCGGGGCGGTCGATAAGTACCTAGCCGGGGCGGGCCGTTTGACACTACTGGAGACACCCCACGACGTCCGAACTAAGATTCAACTGGTCCATCGCGACCTAGGAAACGGACCCACCAATCACGATCACGCCGCCTTGACCGCGATCGTTGAGAACATCGTGAAAGTCTCAAACGGTTGCACGGTCAACTAGAGCGCCCAAGAAATGCCAGTCTTCACATTCAATCCTCTTACCGACAGTCGTTGGAGCGAGTTTCTGGAGACACATCCGGCTGCTTCGGTATTCCATACAACGGGCTGGCTGCATACGCTTCGGGCCAGTTACGGATATGAACCTTTCGTCCTTACGACGTGTCCTCCGGGGGCAGCCCTTACCAACGGTATTGTCTTCTGTTGCGTCAGAAGTTGGATCACAGGAACCCGCTGGGTTTCAGTACCCTTTGCCGATCATTGTGCGCCGCTGTACGAAAGTCCTGATGATCTTTACACGTTGCTTGAGTGGATTGCCAGCGAATCAAAGAGCAACAGAGTTGACCATGTCGGGATTCGGCCCTTGCTGGGAGGGAAGAACCTCGCTGGGCAAGCCGAGTTTGGGATGGAGAAAGAGTACAAACTGCATCTACTTGATCTAGAGCCGACATTACAGAACATTCTGGCTTCATGTGACAGGAGCTCTGTGCAGCGCAGATTGAAGCATGCTGAGCGGGAGAACCTGGTTTACGAAGAAGGGTCTAGTCCCGAAATATTGAAGAAGTTTTATAGCCTCCTGGTTCCTACTCGCAGGCGGCATGGTGTTCCCCCTCAGCCACTCTCATTTTTCCGGAACTTGCTGGCCTTCCTAGGTCCCGCGGCCAAGATTCGTGTAGCGTCGCATGACGAGATTCCCATCGCAAGCGTGCTTACCATCGCGAACCAGAAGTCCATGATCTACAAATATGGTTGCTCCGACGAGCGCTACCACAAGCATGGGGCGATGGTGTGGCTGTTCTGGCGATCGATTCGAGAAGCGAAGGAGACCGGAGCTCGCACATTCGACATGGGTCGGTCCGATCTGGACAATCCAGGCCTTATCAAGTTCAAGTCAAACTGGGGTACACGAGAAATTTCCCTAACGTATTGGCAATACCCTCCCTCGCTTCGAACGGGCCTGAGTACCTGGCTGACAAAAAGGGACTGGGGGACCAGATGTCTATCCCACCTCCCTGACAGTGTTCTCATTGCTCTCGGAAATGTCCTGTACAAGCACGCCGGCTAAAGCCCTCCCTGATTCAAGGCTCGCTCGAAACCAACCAGTGATACTTGCTTCTGGTAGTCCCTCTAAACAGTAACCGTGTCCGTCTGGAACCACCCGGAGATCTCCACGTGACCGTTGCGCAACTAAAAGACCAGTATCCGTTATCGCCGCTGCAGCAAGGTATGCTCTTTCACCACCTTCGCGCACCCGAAGCCGGGACCGATATCGAACAGATTCTTTGTACCTTGCCGGAAGAATTGGAGAACGCCTTCCTGAGGCAAGCTTGGGAACGTGTTGCCCAGAGACATTCAGCGTTGCGCACAGAATTTCGCTGGCACGAAGAACTTGAACCGCTCCAAGTTGTACACCCTCAAGTTCAGCTTTCCTGGGTAGAGCTTGACTGGCGCGGGTCCTCTACCCCGGCGGAACAGTGTCTGGCGTCGTTGCTGAAGGAGGATCGTCGACTTGGTTTTGATCTGAGCAAAGCGCCACTCTGGCGTCTGACGTTGATCCGCGTCGGAGACACCTTGTATCAGTTGCTGTGGACCTTCCACCATGCTCTCCTCGATGGCCGATCTTTCCCGATGTTGCTCGAAGAAGTATTTGCGTTCTACGAATCCTTGCGTGTCGGCCAGGATCTGGAATTGCCTCTGACTAAGCCGTATCGCGACTATATCGAGTGGCTCGCCAAACAGGACACTTCCAAAGCCGACGAGTATTGGCGACAACAACTTGCGGGCTTTGCAGCGCCGACCCCATTGGTCGTAGACCAGCCCTCCGCTGGAGCTATCACTGTTCCCGATCGCCAGGGGGATGACCGAGTTGTGCTGGACGAGCCCACCACCAACGCTCTGCACCAGTTCGCCAAGGATAACGGCCTTACCCTCAACACGCTCGTGCAAGGAGCGTGGGCATTGCTCTTAAGCCGTTACAGCGGTGAAGAAGACGTTGTCTATGGCGTCGTGCGCGCCTGCCGCAAGTCATCGGTTCCTGGAGCAGAAGATATCGCCGGGCTCTTCATCAATACTCTGCCCTTTCGTGTACGTGTGCCGGGCGAAGAACTCCTCCTGGCGTGGTTGAAACGGCTGCGGGCCAATTGGATGAGCATGCGAGATCATGAGCACACTCCCCTGGTGCAGGTGCAGAAGTGTAGCGGGATTCCAGCAGGGAATCAGCTCTTTGACAGCATCCTGATGTTTGAGAACTATCAACTGGAAGCCCGCCTGAAGCAGTTGGGTGGAAAATGGGCGAACAGGTCTGTTCGGTTGTACGAACAGACGGGCTATCCAATCACAGTCACTGTCTATGCGGGTAGAGAACTGTGTCTGCAGATCGAGTTCGATCGTACCCGCTTCGAGCCGCCAACCATCGCACGCATGCTCAAGCACTTCCAGACCCTCCTAGAAGGAATGCTGGAGGGATCCGATCAACGACTTCGTGAGCTCCCGATGCTGACCGATGGTGAACGCCACCAATTGCTGGGGGAGTGGAATGATACTCGTCGAGATTATCCCGCAACGGTCTTATTACACGAATTGTTCGAAGCTCAAGTAGAGCGCACACCGGACTCTGTTGCTGTCACGTTCGATGAACTAAGCCTCACGTATCGAGACCTGAATGAGCGCGCGAACCGCTTGGCACACTATCTTCAGACCATGGGTGTTGGTCCGGACACTTTGGTAGGCGTCTGCATGGAGCGATCCCTGGAGTTAGTGGTGGCTCTGTACGGCGTGTTGAAAGCGGGGGGTGCTTACGTCCCGATCGATCCTGAGTACCCACAACAACGTGTGGCATTCATGCTTCAGGACGCGGCCGTCCCAGTGCTGCTGACTCAGGGACGATTGACGGATGCTCTTCCGAGTGACGCGGGCAAGGTGGTGTGTCTGGATCGAGACTGGGATCGGATTGTCGGCGAGTCCTCCCGCAATCCTGCTGTGCCGATGAAGCCGAGCAGCCTCGCTTACATGATCTACACATCCGGTTCGACGGGCAGACCCAAAGGAGCGATGAACACTCACCGGGGTATCTGCAACCGTCTCTTGTGGATGCAGGAGCAGTATCGCCTGACGCCGACCGACAAAGTGCTCCAGAAGACTCCATTTAGCTTTGACGTTTCTGTGTGGGAGTTCTTCTGGCCGTTGATTGTTGGATCTCAGTTAGTCGTGGCAAATCCTGGAGGGCATCGGGATGCGACTTACCTGGTCAGATTGATCAACAGGCAGCAGATTACCGTTCTCCACTTCGTGCCCTCGATGCTACGGATCTTCCTGGAGGAGCCGGCGGTCGATAGTTGCAGGTCGCTGCGCCATGTGATTTGCAGCGGCGAAGCGCTGAGTTTCGATTTGCAGGAGGAGTTCTTCAGCCATCTTTCGGCCCAGCTTCACAATCTCTACGGCCCAACGGAAGCAGCCGTCGACGTGACCCATTGGACTTGCCGACGTGATGATGACAGAAGAGTCGTTCCGATTGGCCGCCCGGTGGCCAACACGCAGGTTTACATTCTGGATCGTTGCTCGCAGCCTGTGCCGATCGGCGTGCCGGGCGAACTCTATCTTGGTGGAGTCCAAGTCGGCCGCGGTTATCACAATCGGCCAGAGTTGACTGCGGAACGCTTCATTGTCGACTCCTTCAGCCGGGTGCCTGGAGCCCGCCTTTACAGAACGGGTGATCTGTGCCGGTGGTTGTCTGACGGAACCGTCGAATACCTTGGCCGTCTTGATTTCCAGGTAAAAATTCGTGGATTGCGAGTTGAGTTAGGAGAGATTGAAGCGGCCATCACTGCTTGCGATCTGGTGAAGAACTGCGCAGTTGTTGCCCGGGACAATGGACCTGGAGACAAGCAACTCGTGGCCTACGTAGTGTGGCGACCAGAGGTCTCACGATCGGTTGATACTTTGCGAAATGGTTTGCGAAAGACACTTCCGGACTACATGGTGCCCGCGCACTTCGTGAACCTAGCTGAGCTGCCGCTTAGCCCGAACGGCAAATTAGATCAGAGGGCTCTGCCCCAGCCTGTCAACGGCGCGCCAACTGGACCAAAGCAAACCTATGCACGGCCCAGCAGCGAGGTGGAGCGGAAGATCGCTGAGATTTGGGAACAGGTTTTGGGCCACCAGAATATTTCTCGAGTCGACAACTTCTTCGACTTGGGTGGGGATTCCCTCCGACTTATGAGGGTCCGAAATCAGTTGCAGCATGCCTTCAGCAAAGAACTCCCGATCGTCGACATGTTTCGGTGCCCTACCGTTCAAACCCTTGCACAGTATCTGACGACTCACCAGAATCTCACTCGCGATGTGCAGGACGACTCGCGAGTTGCGGCTCGAAAAGCTGCGGTTAATCGGCAATTTCAACTGCGGCAACGGGCGAGGTCGAACTAAACGAACTGGAGCCCTTCTTAAATGAGCACAACGCCACAAACAGACCACGCCGAAGGGATCGCAGTCATTGGGTTGGCGGCGAGACTTCCAGGCGCCTCAGACGCCGAGCAGTTCTGGAACAACCTCCACGCAGGCGTGGAATCAGTAAGGACGTTCACCGATGATGAGCTGCTGGCTGCGGGCGTGAGCGCGGACCTACTTCGGACGCCAAATTATGTGAAGGCCGGCATTCTGCTGGACGATATTGAATTATTCGATGCAAGATTTTTCGGATATACGCCGCGAGAGGCTGAATTAATAGACCCTCAGCACCGCATCTTTCTTGAATGCGCATGGGAGGCACTGGAGAACTCCGGATACGAGCCGGACAACACTCCCGTTCGGGTCGGAGTGTTCGCAGGGGCCGGCATCAACAACTATCTTGTCCACAATCTTATCTCGAATCCCGAACTTCTGAGGTCGATGAACTATCTGCAGAGAATGATGGTAGTGGAGAAGGACTATCTGGCAACCCGTGTTTCCTACAAGTTGAATCTCAATGGTCCCAGTTTCACTGTGCAAACAGCGTGTTCTACGTCTCTGGTTGCGGTGCACCTCGCATGTCAGAGCCTTCTCAACGGTGAATGTGACATAGCGCTTGCGGGGGGGATATCGATCCGGATACCACAGACTGCCGGCTATCTCTACGAGCAAGGTTCAACCCTCTCGCCGGATGGGCACTGTCGTGCCTTTGATGCAAATGCCCAGGGAATGGTCACGAGCAGTGGCGCGGGCATTGTGGTTTTGAAGAGATTAGCTGAGGCGCTGAAAGACCGCGATAACGTGCGGGCTGTGATACGAAGTTCGTGCATCAACAACGACGGTTCAGCCAAAGTCGGATTCACTGCGCCGAGCGTCGACGGGCAGGCCACAGTCATTGCTGAAGCTCAGGCAGTGGCCGGCGTCACCGGCGATCAGATTAGTTACGTCGAGACTCACGGGACAGGCACTCCAATTGGGGATCCGATCGAGCTCAGCGCTCTGACCAAGGCCTTCCGAAAAACGACGGACAAGAACGGCTTCTGTCCCATCGGTTCAGTGAAGACGAATATTGGGCATCTGGACGCCGCCGCGGGCGTGACTGGCTTGATAAAAGTGGTGCTCTCACTGGAGAATCGCGAGCTGCCCGCAAGCCTCCACTACACTCAACCAAACCCTGCCATTGATTTCAACAACAGCCCCTTCTATGTGCAAAAGGCGCTCTCACCCTGGGAGAGTTCCAATGGGTCACGCCTGGCCGGTGTCAGTTCCTTTGGCATCGGGGGTACTAACGCACACGTCATCGTGGAGGAGGCTCCCACACTGTCGTTCGAGCGGGCGTCACGTCCGTGGCAGGTGCTCACGATGTCCGCCAAGACCCCAGAGGCTCTGGAAAGGGCCACGGATCGGCTCGCGGCCTTCCTGGGGGGGCACCCCTCTCTGAATCTCGCGGATGTTGCGTTTACGCTGCAAACTGGACGCAAAGATTTTGCATACCGGCGAGCGGTCGCGGTCAACAGCATCGATGACGCCGTTGCGACGTTGCGGACCCGCCGCGCCAACCGCGTCCATACGGCCAAAGCATTCGACGCCGAGCCCACAGTTGTTTTCATGTTTCCTGCTCAGGGCGCGCAACACGTCAATATGGGTCGCGATCTTTACGTTTCGGAGGCGGTTTTCCGCGAGCACGTGGATTGCTGTGCAGAGTACTTGCAGCCTCTGTTGGGGTTGGATATTCGCCGAATACTGTTCTCGGAGGGCGGCGCTGAGGCAGAGAAAGCTTCCGAGCAGCTCCGGCAAACACGTTTCACGCAACCCGCGGTCTTTATGCTTAATTACGCATTGGCACGGCTCTGGATGTCATGGGGCATCATGCCTTCTGCCGCGGTTGGGCACAGTCTCGGCGAATATGTGGCGGCCACACTCTCCGGCGTGTTCGATCTGAAGGACGCGTTGTCATTGGTAGCAGAGCGGGCACGTCTCATGCAGGAACTGCCGGCAGGCAGCATGTTGGCGGTTCACTTATCCGAGCAGGAACTACAGCCATGGTTACGAGACGGCATCTCTCTAGCCGGCCTGAATGCGCCATCACTCTCTGTAATATCCGGCCCAATCGATTTGATTGACGATGTTTCGCGAAAACTGCAGGCGAAACAAATTGAAGTGCAGCCATTGAAAACCTCACATGCTTTTCACTCCACCATGATGGAGTCGATGATTGCGCCATTCGTTCACCAGGTTGCAAAAGTGCGCCGGATGCCGCCGCAAATCCCGTTTGTCTCCACTCTAACTGGCACCTGGATCACGTCTGAAGAAGCAATCGATCCAGAGTACTGGGGCAGGCAAATACGACATGGCGTCCGCTTCAGCGCTGCAGTTGAGGAACTGGTGAAAAGCCCCGCTCGGGTCCTGCTTGAAGTGGGGCCGGGAAATACACTCAGCACACTGGCAAAGCTCAACTTGAATCCGGGAACCCAGGCCATCGTCGTGAACTCACTGCGACATGCCAAAGAAGAGCGCTATGATCAGGATTGTGTAATGTCCGCGCTCGGTCGTTTGTGGGCGGCGGGCATTGCCGTCGATTGGACCCGCGTCTATCGAGATGAAAAATGCAGGCGAGTGCCCCTCCCGACATACCCATTCGAGCGGAAGAAATTCTGGATTGAAGCGCGGCCTTCGGCAGCGTTGCCTGGCCCCAATGGGAACTCTACTCACATCGGTCACATCGGCGCAGACGAGATTCGAGAACCAGAAGCACCATCCTTCAATCCTGCAAACCCGAATGCGATCGAGTCGTCGCTATACTCCAGGCCTGAATTAGCAGCCGCGTATGTCCCTCCGGAAGGCGACACGGAAAAGAAGCTGGCGAAGCTGTGGGAGCACACCCTCGGAGTGAGAGTCGGCATTGATGACGATTTCTTCGAACTCGGTGGGCACTCCTTAATGGCTGTTACGCTCATGGGTGATGTTGAAAATGTCTTTGGGCAACGGCTTCCTCTTGCGTCATTGATCCAGGCGCCTACGATTCGCCAATTCTCGAAGGTCGTCGGTGACACACACTCGGCGGCAGCCTCCTGGTCTTCGCTCGTGAAGCTGGGTAACGGGTTGGACCGGGCACCGCTGTTCCTGATGCACAGTCACGGCGGAAATGTTCTGGAATATGAGCCGCTCGCGCATCGACTCGGGAAGGAGCTCCCGCTATATGCCCTACAAGCGCGCGGACTCGACGGCAACATTCCGGATAATCTGTGCATCGAGGAGATGGCGGCCTACTACCTGCGCGAGATTCGATCGGTGCAGCCGCACGGACCCTATTACCTCGGAGGATTCTGTTTTGGCGGATTTCTAGCTCTGGAAGCGGCCCAGCAACTACGAATTGCAGGGGAATCAGTCGCCGTGGTCTTAATGATCAACTCTGCCACGAAACATTACCCCATTTACCAGCCTGGTGTTTCTTCCTTTCGGCAAGCTCTCTACAACGTTCGCTACCGCCATGAGCTCGAATGGAGCAACGTTTCGGGGAAGCCTCTCCGGGATATCTTCCATTACGGTCTGGGACGAGCAAGGAGGTTGCTGGAGTTAGCTCAGGCCAAGGGCGAAACACTGGTCGACTCCTTATCCGCCCGCGTCAATCGCGCCGTCGACAATCACTCCCTTACCTATCACCTCGAGCGACTGGCTGCGGCTCACGATCACGCGTGGGCAGCATACGAGCCGAAACCTTACGACGGCAAAGTCACACTCTTTTTCGCAAAACAGCAGCCGTTCGGCATCTGCCCCGATCCGACGCTCGGTTGGCGATCGCTGCTTACCGGCGATTTCCAGACGATCGAGGTGCCTGGGTTCCGTCAGAACATGCTCGATGAACCAAATGTGGATATGCTCGCCAACGCGCTGCTTGAGACCCTGCGCACCTGCGACGTCGTTGAATCTCTCGATCGAGTCCCCGCCTAGTTCGATGACACGAAGAACATTTTTCGAGTTCTTGGGAACTGGCCTATGCGTGCTGGCTGGATCGTTGGTGATCGCCGGGTCTCGGGTCCAAGTCATTTTGCGTAAGGTCAGGGGACGACTAAAGGCGTATTCGTCTTTACCGTCGGGTGGTGTAGAGCAGCAAGTTGTTGAATTGCCACGCGAGGGTGAACGGGTATCCGTGGAGCGAGCGCTCAATTCGCGCTGCAGCAGCGACTATGACAATGATCCAGAGATCTTTCACTGGGGCATGTTCGATACCAGTGCTAGGTTGTCCTCGAATCAAGTCGACCGGATTGTGAGGCTCGCCGAGCGCTGCCGGCTGTCTGAACGTGGCACGAGGGTTGAGACAGATCAAGAAGCCTTAACATTTTCCGCCGATGCTGCGGAGCTTGAGCACGCGCGAGAAGCGAGAATGATCGAGAGCGGAATGCAACAACAAGCAGTGTGCCTGGTCTGTGCTGCCCTAGGTGCTGCCTTGGTTTTCGATTCCCAAGGACCCGACGGGACCTACCTCTCAAATCAGCATTTCGTTGCGACAAAAATGCGACTGGGCGCGATGAAGCCTTCGTACGGCAAATCGTTCTGGAGCACTGCCGCTCCGGAGAACGAGCGTCCATGGTTGACCGGCAACCTGCCGGATCCCAAGCGGGACAGCCAGGCGCCACTTCTGATGGCCATCGAGGACTTCCAGCCCAACAGAAAGGATGGCGCAAGGGCAACCCTCAGCGACGTGAGTCAATTGCTGTGGGCGGCTCGGGGACGAACACCTCATCTATACAAATCGAATCCTTGGGGACTCACGATACCTACGTGGCAGGGGCTCCAGAACATTTCGAGCGTCCACGTGGCAGCCAGTTCGAAACTCTACCAGTATGTGAATTGGAAGAACGGTCGGCCCACCCACCGTATCGAGGCCGAAGCTACAGCAATGGAAGTTGATCACCTTCAGCACCTTGCGCCTGGTACGGATTGCTTCTTGGTATTGACGACTGATGAGGCCCACACTCGCGCTCTGTGGGAAGTTGGCTACCAGTTGCTCAATATCATTCTTCAGGCGCGGGCTTTGGGACTCTCCTATCGCACGCAGGTTTTGAGCGAGAAGGATCGACTCGGGTTCGCCGGAATGTCAAGGGGAACACCAGTAGCGATGGTTGCCCTTCGTGCTGCCAATGAGCGACTTCTCGAAAGCATTTGAAGCTTTTTTATGAATCTGACACGCAACCCTCTCGTCGATCACTTCCGCTGCCCGGAGTCACTGGGGCCAGTGCAATTGGATCGTAATGACGCCCCAACGGCGACTGTTGCTCAGGTGAACGGTAACGGTGATTACGGTCCGACGTTGCCATTGGATCCAGCACAACTGATTGACGATTTGCGTCTGGAACGGTATCCGCTTGCGGCCGAATCGAAGGCGGCCCTATCGAAGCCTCAGGCGATTCGCTCGCTCTATTACGCGCTTCGTCCGTTGATGCCGGTTGCGATCAGAAAGTGGGCCCAGCGCACTTATCTCTCGCGATGGCAGAGCCTTCAATTCCCCAAGTGGCCAGTCGATTGCACGGTAGAGGAAATACTTGAAAAACTTATGGTACGTACCATCGAAGCCCAAGGTTTGGATAAGGTTCCGTTCTTATGGTTCTGGCCGAATGGCAAGAAAAGCTGTGTGCTCGTCACGCACGATGTCGAGACAAGGTCTGGGCGAGACTTCACTAGCAAGCTGATGGACCTCGACGATCAGCATGGGATCAAGTCCTCATTCCAGGTGATCCCTAATGGCGGTTACGAAGTGACCGCGGCTTGCCTCGCTGAGATTAGAGGGCGCGGATTCGAGATCAACGTCCACGATCTGAAGCACGACGGCAGCTTGTTCTGCAATCATGATGGCTTTCTAAGACAAGTCAGGCAGATAAACGAATACGGCAAGCAGTGGGGTGTATCAGGGTTTCGTGCTGGTGTGATGTATCGCGTACAAGAGTGGTTTGATGCGCTAGACTTCCAATACGACATGTCCGTACCCAACGTCGCCACGTTAGAACCACAGCGCGGAGGGTGCTGCACGGTTTTCCCATACTTCAATGGTGATCTTCTGGAAATCCCACTGACCACGACGCAAGACTACACACTGTTTCATATTCTGGGCGACTACTCGACTGGCATCTGGCAGAGGCAAATAGAGCTCATTGGTCGAATTAATGGATTGATCAGCTTCATAGTGCATCCCGACTACGTAATTGAGGATCGGGCCCGTCGGTCCTATGTGGCGTTGCTGGGGCTCCTTGCTGGGCTGAAAGACCGGTACGAATTGTGGATTGCGACTCCCGGGGAACTGAATAGCTGGTGGCGTGCCCGGGACCAAACAAATCTAGTTAAGCGCGGGGCCGAGTGGTCGATCGAAGGCCCAGCCGGGCGACAGGCCCGCCTCGCATACGCCAGCGTCGACCGCGACCACCTTGTTTTCGAAGTTGAATCCGACTGTCTAAAGAATGTTTCTATGCCTCCACTAAGCGTTCGACGGCCCGGGTGATGACTTAACAACTTAAGACATCACATCGTGCTTCACATGGTGCTTCACAACTTGGTTCCGAATCGAAACCGCCCAACCAACGTTCATGTCTTTAGCGGATTCAACTATATAGACGATTTGCTGTGCTCGCGGTTCCATAGCAGTCACAGTCCAATAGTTCCGCGCGGAGAATCTACCGATGGCGACAGAATTGACTGATTCGGCGTGCTTTACGCAAAGGCGAGCAAACAGCCTCGCGTACGTTCTCATCACCCCGGCAAAGAATGAGGCAAAGTTTATTGAGTCAACCATAAATGCGGTGCTCGCACAAAGGGTCTTGCCGGCTAGATGGGTGATCGTCAGCGACAGTTCTACCGACGGTACTGATGAACTGGTACAGACCCACGCGGCTCAACACCAATGGATTGAGTTGGTGCGGAAGCACTCATCCAAAAAGCGGCATTTCGCCGCTAAAGTCGACGCCTTCAACGCAGGCTATGCCAGAGTAAAGGACTTGGCATATCAGGTGATCGGTAATCTGGATGCTGACATCTCGTTTGATGACAAAAACTACTTCGAATATCTCATGACCAAGTTTTCGGAGAATCCCCGTTTGGGGGTGTGTGGCACCTCCTATCGCGAAGGGGACGCAATATATCCTCGAAAGTTCAGCAGCATTGCTGACGTATTCGGTGCTTGTCAACTCTTTCGGCGCGAGTGTTTCGAAACCATTGGCGGCTACGAGCCGTTGAGATCCGGAGGCATCGATGTACTTGCAGTTCTTAAGGCGCAATCCGAGGGCTGGGAAACCCGAACCTTCACTGAGAAAGTGTGCGTGCATCATCGACCGGTGTCGAGCGCACACTGCACCGGATTCTGGGAGAGGTTTTTGGAAACTGGCCGGAAAGATTATCTTCTTGGCAGCCATCCCGGCTTTGAGATCTTTCGAGGTCTATACCAGATGAAGAACAAGCCTTATGTCGTGGGAGGACTATTGATGCTAATTGGATATGAGTGTGCTATGTTCGGCAGCGTTCAAAGAACGATCCCCGCTGAACTCGTAAAGCTTCGGCAAAACGATCAGATTCAACGATTGAAGGCAGCCCTGCGACGTGCGCTATGCTATCCCCTCTGAGAGACAGTGGCGCGTGCAGGCAGATCGACACTTGTATTCTTGGCCAAGCCGACTGGTTGAGCTCCTCGTAAATCCGGTGTGCACCATACTTAAACAGCAGAAAGATCTGACGCGTGTGAGCGGTAGGCGCGACCCCGACGTTTCTACCATCGACTGCGCTGTCGTACACAACACAATGAGTCTCAAAACAAATCACATTAGCGTGTGCATTTGCACTTATAAACGCCCATTGCTTCTTGGGCGACTATTGAGAGAGCTAGTCCACCAGGAAACGAAAGGACTGTTCACTTATTCGATAGTGGTTGCCGACAACGACTACCTGCAATCTGCCAAAGCAGCCGTATCGGAGTTCGCGACTTCATGTCTGGTTCCTGTTAGGTACTGCGTTGAACCACAACAGAATATCGCGCTCGCACGGAACAAAGCCATTGAGACCTCGGACGGCGACTTTATAGCGTTTATTGATGATGATGAGTTTCCGACTATGCGATGGTTGCTTACCTCATTTCAAGCGTGTAATAAATACAATGTAGATGGTGTAGTTGGGCCGGTTAAGCGTCACTTCGATGAACAACCGCCGACGTGGGTTATTAAGGGAAGATTTTATGAACGGCCGACTTATCGGACGGGACTAGTGATCGACTGGCAAAGGGGACGGACGAACAACGTCTTACTGAAGAGGGGAATCATCCCACCTGGCGCCCAGCCCTTTCGGCCCGAGTTCCGGACTGGAGAGGACCAAGATTTCTTCAGAAGAATGATCGAACAGGGCCACACGTTCATCTGGTGCGACGAATCCGTGGTCTTTGAGGCTGTTCTGCCGGTTCGCTGGAGGCGCAGTTTCATGATTAAGAGAGCTCTGCTCCAGGGCACAAATTCCGTCCAGCATCCGGGGTGTGGGGCTCGAAATGTCATAAAGACGATTGTCGCCATTGTCGTATACACCATACTGCTGCCAATTGCATTCCTGTTGGGGCAGCACAAGTTTATGAAGCTGGTAATCAAACTTGCCG
Source organism: Terriglobia bacterium (assembly GCA_020073385.1). Taxonomy (GTDB): domain Bacteria; phylum Acidobacteriota; class Terriglobia; order Terriglobales; family Acidobacteriaceae; genus Sulfotelmatobacter. The sequence continues at coordinate 42,062 of JAIQFH010000050.1, forward strand.
ATCACGCCGGTAGGCTGCTCGCACTGATCGGAGTTAGTCCAATAAAAGAGCAATACGTAACGGAGTGAGGCGCCAGTGGAACGAATTGAACACGACTTCATAGCGGGACCTGACGAACCGATCTTGATAACCGGAGCAACCGGCTTTATTGGGTCAAGGCTGGTCGAGCGCCTAGTGGACCGCGGATTCCGTAACTTGTTGTGCTTTGCGCGGCCATCTAGTGACGTGAGTGCACTCGAAGCCATTGCCGATCGATACCGAGGGGGAGTGGGGCTCGAAATCCTCAGGGGAAATCTTCTGTCGCGTGAAGACTGTTCTGCGGCAACCAGGAAGGCCGCAATAATATTCCATCTGGCCGCGGGCGCTGGTAGTAAGTCCTTCCCGGACGCATTCATGAACTCCGTTGTGACGACGCGGAACCTTCTCGAGGCAAGCCTCGGCCACCGATGCCTGAAACGATTTGTCAACGTCAGTTCCCTCGCGGTCTATACCAACACACTTAAACATCGGAGAAGAGTCCTAGATGAACTATGCCCGATTGAGACTCACCCCGAGCTGCGTGGTGATGCCTATTGCTTCGCAAAGGTCAAACAGGACGAACTGGTTACTGAGTATGCAGAAAAGTTTGGAATCCCTTATGTCATCGTTAGGCCGGGATCCGTTTACGGCCCTGGGAAGAAAGATATTCCAGCCCGAGTTGGCATCGGAACGTTTGGCATGTTTCTACACCTAGGAGGTTCCAACGCTATACCATTTACGTACGTTGACAACTGTGCTGAGGCGATGCTGCTAGCGGGGTTGAAGGAGGGCATCGATGGCAGTGTATTCAACGTTGTGGACGATGACCTTCCGTCCAGCCGACACTTCTTACACCTCTACAAGCAAAATGTGGGTGGCTTCAAGTCTATCTACGTTCCCCACGCTATCAGCCACGGGCTCTGCCTTATGTGGGAGAAGTATTCGAACTGGTCGCAGGGACAATTGGCCCCGATCTTCAATCGCAGGCGATGGCACGCATACTGGAAGAGAACCTCCTATAGTAACGAAGCAGCCAAGACGAGGCTAGGCTGGACGCCGCAAGTGCCAATGGACGAGGGATTTCGGCGCTATTTCGAAAGCTGCCGGAACGGAGGGCGACATGCTTAGGGTTGCTATCGTGGGATGCGGAAAAATTGCCGACGCTCACGCATCACAGATCCAGAGGATCAAGGGATGCCAAATCGTGGGGGTCTGTGACCGGGAGCCCCTGATGGCGAAGCAGTTGTATGAGAGATTCCCCATTACAGGATACTTCAGTGACGTGAGCGACCTCCTGAGCGCTGCGCGGCCAGACGTCGTTCACATCACGACACCGCCGCAGAGCCATTTCGATCTTGCCAAACACTGCCTGGAACGAGGATGCCATGTCTATGTCGAAAAGCCTTTCACACTCTGCGAGGAAGAAGCTAAAAGACTTGTTGCGCTTGCAGACGAAAAAGGCCTCAAGTTGACGGTTGGGCATGACGACCAGTTCAGTCATGTGGCCCGGCGGATGCGAGCTCTTGTCCAGGAGGGCTTTCTGGGTGACAGGCCAGTACATATGGAGAGCTATTACTGCTACGAACTAGGCCGCGCAGTGTATGCGGGAGCGCTACTTGGCGATAAGCAACACTGGGTGCGCCGGCTGCCAGGAAGACTGTTGCAGAACGTTATTAGCCACGGAATTGCCAGAATTGCAGAATTTCTAACCACTGAATCGCCCCAAGTGATGGCTTATGGGTTTGTGAGCCCCTTGCTCAAGGACATGGGTGAAAGCGAAATCGTAGATGAACTGAGAGTCATCATATCGGAAGAAGAGCGTACTACTGCGTACTTCACCTTTTCTTCCCAGATGCACCCCTCGATCCACGAGTTTCGTATTTATGGCTCGAAGAACGGCCTCATTCTTGATCGCGATCAGGAGACGCTGATCAAGCTCCGCGGTAGAAGATTCAAGAGCTACCTAGAGAAGTTCATCCCGCCTGCAATATTCGCCGAACAGTATCTTGGGAACTTGGTTGCGAATGTCGGGACTTTTCTGGCGAGGGACTTTCACATGGCGTCTGGCATGAAGTATCTGATCGAGTCCTTCTATCGGTCGATCCTGGAAGGCGCCCCTGTACCTGTCCCTTACCGGGAGATCCTACTGACAGCTAGGATCATGGACGCAATATTTGCTCAGGTGGATGCAGCACGGTCACAAGTCTTAGAGCAACACCGGACCGTCTCGCATGCGACTCTGGCTAAATGAACCTAGGTGTTGGCTCTTCGAGATTGTCGCTCTCGTCCCCAACGAGAGATGGCACAGCCTGCTTCGGTTTGAAGCCCGTGTTGGTTCTTGTGACCGGAGAAATTACGACGTGTCGAGAGGTCGTCGCGTGTCACTCTTTCGGCGCTACCAATGCGCTAGAGGCTAAAGGAGGTTATGCTGTGAATGTTTGCGGCAGAGACATTTGCATCGAGGGACGGCTGGTCCGTATCGCTCGGCTTGACGCGGATGGTTTCGAGTTCCTGGAGAATCCCAGCCCAGTGGTCGAAGCACTACGATCATTAGGAAGGCGAATCGACCTCTTCACTTTCATGCAAAAGCTATCCGACATTTGTCCGAAATACAGTTACCCAATGGAGTGGGACAATCTTGCGGCCTTGCCGGTATCCACGTTCGACAATTGGTGGATGCGGCAGATCGACAACAAGACTAGGAATATGGTCCGGAAAGCCGAAAAGAAGAGGATAGCGCTCAGGGAAGTCCCGTTCGGTGACGCTCTCGTTCAGGGAATTTCGGAGATATACAACGAGTGTCCTATTCGCCAAGGACGGCCCTTTCGTCACTATAGGAAGAACCTCGAGACGGTTCGGAAGGAGGAGATGACCTTCCTAGATAGAAGCATGTTTATCGGGGCGTTTCTGGATGACAAGCTGATTGGCTTTCTAAAGTTGACGAGCGATGAAGCTCAGACGCAAGCGGCCTTGATGAACATAGTGTCCATGATCCAACACCGAGACAAGGCTCCTACTAACGCGCTGATCGCCCAAGCCGTCCGATCCTGTGCTGAACGGGAAATTCCCTTTCTCGTGTACTCGAACTTCGCCCATGGGAAAAAGCAACGGGACAGCCTAAGTGACTTCAAGAAAAACAATGGATTCAAACGAATTGACCTTCCCCGCTATTACGTTCCATTGACTGGCACGGGTCGGGTTGCTCTCCGCTTGGGTCTGCACCACAAGATCGCGGAGCACTTTCCGGAACCTGTAATCGCTACGCTCCGTCAATTCCGGAACGCTTGGTACAACCGCAGAGTTCGGCCTATGACTGAGATCGAGATATCGTAGGGGGAAGCATGCCAGGGATCGTCGGTCTCATCACGAAGAAACCACGTCAGTGCGCTGAGCGAGAACTAATCCGCATGGTTGAGGCCCTTCGGCATGAGTCGTTCTACGAGACAGGGACATGGATGGAGGAATCCCTGGGGGTATATGTTGGGTGGGTCGCACGAAGGAACTCCTTTTCTGACGGAATGCCGCTCGTCAATGAGCGAGGCGATGTCTCACTCACATTTTCCGGAGAGGAGTTCCCAGAACCAGGAACAGCGCGCCGTCTCAAGCAGCAGGGCCATGTGCTAGCACTAGAGGGACCTTCTTACCTCGTCCACCTTTGTGAGGACGACCCCTTCTTCCCGGCCAATTTGAACGGAAGGTTCCACGGCCTGGTAACCGATTCCACTCGCCGAGCCGCAACGCTCTTCAACGATCGGTACGGCATGCATCGAATTTACTATCACGAGTCAAAAGAGGCTTTTTACTTCGCTGCGGAAGCCAAAGCGATCCTCGCGGTTCGACCCGAACTCCGGAGGGCGAATCCACAGGCCTTGGGAGAATTTGTTGCCTGCGGGTGCGCTCTGGAAAACCGAACTCTCTTCGACGACATTCACGTGCTTCCTGCTGCCTCAGCTTGGATCTTCCGGAACGGAACGGCTCAGTCCAAAGAAACTTACTTCCACCCCCGAGAGTGGGAGGAGCAACCTATCCTAGAGGTAGAGTCTTACCACACACAACTTCGGGAGGTCTTTTCACGTATTCTGCCTCGGTATTTTGCAGGGTCCGAGTCGATTGGCATGTCCCTGACTGGCGGGCTCGACACCCGGATGATCATGGCGTGGCAAAGGTGCCCGCCCCGATCGCTCCCGTGCTATACCTTCGGCAACGAGTCGGCCGGCCGTCAGTGTCGCGACGTTATTGTGGCACAGCAAGTAGCGCACGCTTGTCAACAACCACATGCAGTCATTCCGGTTGGAGACGAGTTCCTAAAACGCTTTTCCCACTATGCAGAGCGCACAGTCTATCTCACCGACGGATGCGTCGATCTTGCATATTCCCCCGACCTATATCTGAACGAGAGGGCTCGCGAGATTGCGGCGGTGAGGATGACGGGGAACTATGGGGACGAGGTGCTCCGCCATATCAGGGCCTTCAAACCTGCAGATCTTACGCCAGGTCTCTTCTGCCAAGAGTTTGTCTCTCTCACGGATGCTGCCAGAAGGACCTACGATCGGATCGGTCGTACGCACCCGCTTTCGTTTGCGGTCTTTAGGCAGGCTCCCTGGCACCACTATGGGCTCCTAGCACTCGAACAGACGCAGCTCTCGCTGCGGTCGCCGTTCCTCGACAACGACCTGGTTCGGATGGTATTCCGTGCTCCGCAGCAAGCCCTGTCAAACAACGACCTTCGTTTGAAACTGATCGCCGATGGAAACGTAGACCTTCGTCGCATCCCGACTGATCGGGGTCTAAATGGAAGCCGGAGACATCTAATCACAACGCCCCACAAATGGCTCCTCGAATTTCTTTTCAGAGCTGAATACGCTTACGACTACGGCATGCCAAAGTGGCTGGCCCAGATTGATCACGCCCTCTCACCCCTTCGTCTGGAGCGGTTGTTTCTCGGATGGCACAAGTTCCATCACTTTCGGACCTGGTACCGAAGTGCTATTTCGGAATATGTGAGAGACATGCTGTTGGACCCACGCACCCTCTCCCGGCCGTATCTCAAGCCCCGCCGGCTTGAGGCAATAGTCAACGGACATCTTAAGGGCAATCGGAATTACACCACCGAGATCCACAAGATACTCGGTATTGAACTCCTGCATAGACTGTTTCTTGATTCCGGATAAGACCATTACCTACCAGTGCTTCCGCCAAGAGATTGTCCGATTGCACTATTCTTAGGTTGTTCAAAAGCCCTACAATGTCACGCGAGGTACCAGATGACTGCAGCACGTATTAGCACACAGCGTATACCAGCTCTTGACTTCACAAAAGGAGCCCTAGTATTACTCATGGTGCTCTATCACTGGCTGAACTATTTCTTCGCGCCACAAGGTGATATTTACAAGTACTTGAGATTTGTTACACCGTCTTTCATATTCATCTCAGGCTTCTTAATATCGAACGTATACTTGTCAAAATATAACCTTTCCGATCCACGACTGCCGCGACGGCTCGTACAGCGAGGTCTCAAGATATTAGCGGTATTCATTTGCTTGAATGTAATCATAAGCATCCTGGTTCACGACTCGTATAGCGGCCAAATACTATTCAGGAATGTGTCATGGCGCAATTTAATCGCCATGTTTGTTACTGGGAACACAGTAGTCAGTGGTGGGAAGGTTGCCGCATTTTACATCTTAGTTCCCATCAGCTACGTACTGCTGCTGTCGGCCGGTTTAGTAATTATGTGCAGGTTGTATAAGCATGTATTTCATATTGCCTGCATCTTATGCTTCATGGCAATCGCGGTGCTGTACCTCAATGGTCTTCGAAGTGGAAATCTAGAACTTCTAGCGATCGGAGTGTGTGGTTTAATCGTCGGGTACATCCCTATCGGGAAGCTGGACACATTCGTCAGGCATCCATACGTGTTAGGGCTGTCCTACCTGTGTTATTTAACCGCGATCACCATCTGGAATGTAATATATCCGTTGCTTATTATCGGTGTATGTCTTAGCCTCATAGTCATTTACTTGGTGGGCGCTGCGAACGTTGAACCGAGCAGAGCACGGATTCATGTGATGTTGCTCGGCAAGTACTCATTGTTCGCGTACATAGCGCAAATTGCTATCCTGCAAATATTGTATAGAAGCCTGCGGCACTCCAACCTAAGTATCGGAGTGTTAGGCGTGTCATTTATCTTGGCATTTGCTCTGACGATGATAAGCGTTGAGGTAGTAGATCGGTTGAGAGCAAAGTCAGTTGCTGTCGATGGTGCATATAAAACGGTATTCGCTTAAAGCCAAACTCCCGCGCTGGCGTCCCCTTTGCATGGTGTAGGGGCTGTTTGAAAGGGTATTAAATGTCTCCCAGCATTGCCACAGCCTTGTGTGGCCTGGTTGTCGCAGGTCTCTTTCTTCTGGATCACACCCAAAAGCCGCGGGTGTCTTGGGCAGTGTGGATTCCTATAGCATGGTTGTCAATCAGTGCATCGCGCTTCGTTTCGCAATGGTTCAGGGGGTTGGAAACCGTTGTCGCAGACCAATATCTCGAGGGCAACCCGCTCGATGCGGCCATCTTTGCCGTACTGCTAGTGGCCGGTTTGGCCGTGCTCATCGCAAGGAGACGGCGGGCGAGAACCCTTCTACAGCGAAACGCACCACTTCTCGTGTTTTTTTGCTATTGCGTGTTGAGCGTTCTCTGGTCGGACTACCCGTTCGTGGCCTTCAAGAGGTGGATAAAGGCGCTCGGGGACCTTGTGATGGTTCTAGTTGTTATGACCGATGTCGAACCTACCGCGGCCATTAAGCGGCTTCTTACGCGACCAGGCTTCCTGCTCATCCCGCTCTCCATTTTGCTCATCAGGTACTATCCGAGCTTGGGGAGGGCATATAGCGAATGGACTGGGACGCCCTATAACATTGGTGTCGCTACAGGGAAAAACGGTCTGGGCTATGTTTGTCTGATCTTTGGGCTCGGGTCTCTGTGGTGTTTTCTTGAGGCGATCAGAGACAGACGTAGCGGTCAGGTCTCGAGGTTGTTAATTGCTCACGGTGCGCTCTTGGTCCTTGCTCTCTGGCTGTTCCGAATGGCCAATTCCGCTACTTCTCTTGGTTGTTTCCTCATTGGGGGGCTTCTCTTGGTGGTGACGAGGACTCTTGCGGTAGCTCGAAGATCAGGAGTCGTGCATCTTATGGTAGGAACCGTGTTGTTCATCATTTTGTATGGTCTGATCCTAAGTCCTAGTGCGGACCTAGTCGCTACGGTAGGCAGGGATTCGACCCTCACCGGTCGGACGGTGTTGTGGAATAAAGCCCTATCGATGACAGTCAATCCGTATTTCGGCGCGGGTTATGAGAGTTTCTGGCTAGGACGCCGCCTTGAAAAAATATGGAGTACCAACTGGGAGCACCCAAACCAGGCGCACAACGGATACCTTGAGATCTACTTGGACTTGGGGTGGATAGGGCTTATTCTGCTTGGATTCGTGATGGTTTCGGGATACCGGGGAATTGTCCGTGCGCTTCGTTGGGACCCAGGGGCCAGTCAGCTTCGACTGGTATTGTTAGTCGTAGCAGCAATCTACAACCTGACCGAGCATGCATTTCGAGAACTCCACCCCGTGTGGATTGTCTTTCTACTGGCCATCACTGTCATGCCGCAACACCACATCCGGAGCACACGTGAAGCCGTTTGATGAGAGTGGCATCTTCCGTCCCGCCCTAGGCGGCGACGGACTACGGCGGGTCGCCGTGCGCAGCGCAGGGGTCACCGTGCTTTCTCAAGGCTTGGCATTCGCCGTTCAGATGGGCGCTACGGTCGTTTTAGCTCGTCTCCTGATGCCCAGGGACTTCGGTTTGGTGGCTATGGTCAGCACTCTTAGCCTGCTCCTTATGAACTGCGGGCTGAATGGGTTTACGGAGGCTGTCATCCAACGTAACCAAATCAATCATGGCCTCGTGAGCAACCTATTCTGGATCAACGCAGGGTTGGGAGTTCTCCTAGCCTTAGGCTTCGCCGCAGGTGGGCCGCTCCTGGCGCGCTTCTATGGCGACCCTCGAGTGGCTCACGTCGCAGCAGCCATGTCCATCGCGATCTTTATCACCACCGTTTCCGTCCAGCACCTGGCCCTCCTCAAGCGGGCGATGCAGTTCGCACTGGTTTCCGCTAACGACATCGTTGCCCGAACTGTTTCAGTGATTGTTTCCATCCTTTTGGCGTGGGCAGGCTGGGGGTACTGGGCGCTTGTTGCTGGTGCCGTCGCGCTGCCACTTGCCACATCCATCGGGGCCTGGATACTGTGTCGGTGGGTCCCTGGTCTCCCAAGTCGCCGCAATGGCACTGTCCCAATGGTCCGGTTCGCGATGAGCACTTACGGACGCTTTACGGCGAGCTATTTTACAAATAACCTCGACAACCTCTTGGTAGGATGGCGCTTTGGCGCAGCGCCCCTGGGCTTTTACAAGAAGGCGTACGACCTGTTCGTCCTTCCTACAAACCAACTCTCCGCACCTCTCACCAGCGTTGCCGTATCCACGTTGAGCCGGCTGGACCCCAATTCGACGCAGTACAGACACTACTTTCTGAGAGCACTGTCCGCACTGGCTTTTGTAGGCTTTGGGCTGGGGGCGGGCCTGACCCTAGTTGGCGGCGATCTGATTCGCCTACTGTTGGGTCCAGGCTGGGAGGAGGCGGGGCGAATTTTCAGGTTTTTCGGGCCAGGAATCGGAATCATGCTTCTCTATTTCACTCATGGCTGGATCCATCTATCCATCGGCAGGGCCGACCGCTGGTTACGGTGGGGCATGGTTGAGCTTAGCGTAACCGCGTCGCTGTTTCTCGTGGGTCTCACGCGGGGGCCGATCGGAATTGCCGTAGCTTGGGTTGTGTCTTATTGGATTCTTACGATCCCCGCACTCTGGTACGCGGGAAGGCCAATACGTCTTGGAATTGGACCGATGGTCACCATCGTCTGGAAATATGTTCTTGCGTCGCTCATAGCGGGCTGCACATCCGCGGCGATAGTACACGGAATCCCGGAGTTTGTGGCGGCGACAGATCCGGTTGCCGTAGTTGCGCGCATCGTAACAACATCGCTCTTATTCGCTACTCTGTACCTTAGCGTGGTTGTCCTTGTACACCGAGGGTGGGAACCCCTGTATGAAGTTGCTAGCCTCCTACGGGATATCGTTCCGTGGGATAAGTTCGCAAGGCTATTTCCAGGTGCTGATGGCACCAGCTCGAACGCGGCGGTGGCCGAAAGGATCGGTCATAAGATCTCAGCCGAGGAAACGGTTTCAGAGGTGAGGACGTAGCTTGAAACGGTGCTTTCTTCCCCGAGTTATTTAACGCGAATACTTACAGCGATTGTGAAAGGCTGAATCATGTGTGGCATTGTGGGCTGGCATAGCTCTGAGGATGTACCGGGAGGTCCCGTTCTACTGAAGCGCATGCTCTCGGCAATTATCCACCGAGGTCCCGACGAGGAGGGGCAGTTCATAAAAGGACCGATTGCTCTCGGGATTCGACGCCTCAGCATCATCGACGTAGAAGGTGGACACCAGCCCATCGCAAACGAGGACCGCACAGTATGGGTCGTGCTGAACGGTGAGATTTACAATTTTCGGGAGCTGCGCAGCGAACTGGAGGCAAAGGGACACGTCTTCGCCACACGCTCTGACACCGAGGTTATCGTTCACGGCTATGAGGAGTGGGGTGACGAATGCATTGCACGCTTAAATGGCATCTTCGCATTTGCCGTCTGGGATTCTAGGCGCCAACGCCTGCTCCTCGCTCGCGATCCCTTCGGAGTTAAGCCCCTCTACTACTACTGCAAAGGGCGGCGCTTGGTATGGGCAAGCGAGGTGAAGGCGCTTCTGTCAGACCCGAGCATTCCACGACAGGTGGACCTCGATGCACTTGACTTGTTTTTGACCTTCCGTTTCGTTCCGTCGCCATTGACGATGTTTGCCGGCATTCGAAAAGTGCCACCAGGGCACTGCGTAATCAAGGATGAAAAGGGTTGTCGCAGTGAACGCTACGTCTCCATTGACGTCGCATGTGATGAGCGATTGACCGAAAAAGATTGGATCGCTCTTCTCCAAGAACGACTAGAAGCAGCGGTGAAGCGGCAGATGATGAGCGACGTTCCTATTGGGGCTCTGCTGAGCGGTGGCGTCGATTCGGGTGTGGTAGTCGCGCTCATGAGTCGATTCACCGATCGGCCGGTGCGAACCTTCACCGTTGGCTTCGCGGATAGCGATGACATCAACGAACTGAAGGAGGCACGCAGGACGGCGGTGATCCTCGGTACTGCTCATGAAGAGGTTCTGCTTACCAGCTTGGATTATCGGCAATTGCTCCGGAAGGTGACCTGGCATCTGGATGAGCCGATCGCGACTACGTCCGCGCTGGCGATGTACTCAGTGTGCAAACTGGCTCGTGAGCACGTCACAGTGGTACTGACGGGCCAGGGCGCTGATGAGCCGTTTGCTGCGTATCCACGGTACTTGGGAGAGTTGTACGGTGCACTCTATCGCCGTCTCCCGACACTGATACGCGAACGAGTGGTTCGCCCTCTGGTCGACATCCTTCCGCGCTCTGAGCGCTTGAAACGTGCCGTGCATAGCCTCGGAACGGAAGATACGACCGATCGATTTGCACGGGTGTACGCGGTTTTCTCTAAATCAAAGAAGGATTCCATGTGGCAACCTGGTCTAGTCGGGACTGACGGCCCCCAGCACGTGCGGGGCGTTATCGACTACTGGCGGCGCGGTGTCGAGCATTTGGATCCTCTAGTCCAAATGACGCACGTTGACGCTCGTCTGTCATTGAGCGATGACCTCCTGACATATGGCGACAAGATGTCGATGGCAGCCTCGATCGAGGCCAGGGTCCCCTTCCTTGATCTTGATTACATGCGCGTCGTTGAGGCATTGCCGCCCGCCCTACGCATACATGGAATCACCCAGAAGTACATTCACAAAAAAGCGATCGCGAAGTGGTTGCCGGCTGAGATCATCCGCAGGCGCAAGCGGGGATTTGACACACCAGTCGACCGTTGGTTTCGCTCTGAATTATCTGGGTACGTGCGGAGCATGTTGTTGTCACGGGATGCCGCATGCCTGCTGTTTTTCCAGCGACAGGGCATCGAGGCCCTCCTCGAGGACCATCTCTCCGGCCGGGAAGACAATCGTCGGCAGCTCTTCAGCCTGCTAGTCTTCGAACTCTGGTACCAGCAGTTCATTTCTAGTCAGCAAAACGATGAGCTAACAGCATAGTGTTTTCATGATGGCGAAGCTTGTCGTGCCGCGCCCGAACGTCCGTTTCATCGGACTGTGCTTGGCCTAACTAGGGCCTGTTCACACTACGTCAACAATCTTCGAGTAAGATGCAAGGCATGGAACTTACTGCCGAGCAGTACGAACGAATTCAGAATTGCTTGCCGGTGCAGCGCGGCAACGTGCGTCATGAGAACTTGGTGTTACTGAATGCGATCCTCTACGTGGCCGAGCACGGATGTAAGTGGCGCGGATTGCCCAAGCGGTTTGGCAACTGGCACAGTATCTATGTGCGCA
>JAIQFH010000004.1 GCA_020073385.1 Terriglobia bacterium
GTCCCGCTGTGCCTTTGCCCAGATGGAACCAGTTGGTCAGCATCCATGGCAGGGCCGAGGCGATGACAGCTCCGAGTCCAATAAACAGGCTCTGCATGGCGAAGCCGCGGGTCCGTTGCGATTCCGGGAGCAAATCGGCGACGAAAGCACGAAACGGCTCCATGCTGATGTTGATCGATGCATCCAGAATCCAGAGGAGACCTGCAGCCATCCACAACACCGACGAACCCGGCATCAGGATGAGGGCGATTGAGCTTAGGATCGCGCCTGTGAGGAAATAGGGCCGACGGCGTCCGAGGCGTCCCCAGGTATGGTCGCTGGCGTGACCGATGATGGGCTGCACGATCAGGCCGGTGAGCGGCGCGGCGAGCCAGAGGATGGGAATCTGGTCAGCCCGGGCGCCTAGGTATTCGTAGATGGCGCTCATGTTGGCCATCTGCAGACCCCAGCCGAATTGAATGCCGAAAAATCCGAAACTCATGTTCCAGATCTGCCAGAACGACTTATTCGGCTTTTCCATGTGGACTACCTCGGCCCAGAGTTTCGAACCCCGAGCGGTTATGGCTTAACGGTCGTAAAGCGTAGCCAATTCTTTGAGCCTTGCGGCGATTTCTTCGCTGGCCGCACCCGGCTTCATGCGCCACTTCCAGTATCCGCTGGAGACGCCGGGCAAATTCATTCGCGCCTGGCTGCCCAAGCCGAGAAGATCCTGCATCGGGGCGATGGCGGTATTCGCAACCGACGACATGATGGCACGGATCAGAACCCAGTGAATGGGATCGTCCTTGAAACCGAGATAGGCGCGGGCGTACGCATGCTCTTGGATAACGTCTTCCGCGCTACGCGTACTATCGCCGCTGCCGCCGCTCGTCCACCAGCCCATGACGGTATCGTTGTCGTGCGTGCCGGTGTAGGCAACCAGATCGCGCACGTAATTGTGCGGCTTGAATGTTGGTGCCTGCGGGTCATTGCCGAAAGCGAATTGCAGGATGGCCATGCCCGGCAAGCTGAACTCATGACGAAGCGCTTCAACTTCCGGGGTGATGACACCGAGATTCTCCGCGATGATCGGCAAGTCGCCGAGCTCCTTGCGGAGCACGGAAAATAATTCCGCTCCCGGACCTTTGACCCAGCGGCCATTGATCGCGGTCGTTTCATTCCCCGGCACTTCCCAGTATGCCTCGAAACCGCGGAAGTGATCGATGCGAATGAAATCGTAGAGGCGGAGCGCGGCTCGCAACCGCTCGATCCACCATTGAAATCCGGTTTGCTTCAGCAGCGGCCAGTTATAAATAGGATTGCCCCAGCACTGTCCAGTGGCACTGAAGTAGTCGGGCGGAACGCCGGCAATTTTGAGCGGAGTGCCGCGTTCGTCGAGCAGGAAGAACTGACGATTCGCCCACACGTCGGCGCTATCGTGCGCGACATAGATAGGGAGGTCTCCGATGATACGAATGCCACGCTCGCGTCCGTAGGCTCGCAGTTTCTGCCACTGCTGGAAGAATACGTACTGGAAGAACTTCTGGGCCTCGATGGCGGGCGCGAGTTTCTCCTTGTTGCGCTTCATGGCCTCGGCCTGGCGCGCTGCGATATCGCTCGGCCACTTGGTCCACGCCACGAGGTCGTGTTCTTCCTTCAAGGCCATAAACAGAGCGAAGTCGTCAAGCCACGAAGCATGCGCCCGCGCGAATTCCTGCAACTCGCGCCGACTGTCAGCAGAAGCGTTGGCCAAGAAATTCTTCGCGGCCTTGTGCAGCAACGGCATCTTGAAACCAGCGACGGCACCGTAATCGACAGTCTCCACAGGGAATGCCGGTACGGACGGCAAGTCGTTCTTGCCCAAGATGCCTTGCTCGGCGAGGTGATCCAGGCTGATGAGCAACAGATTTCCTGCACTCGCGGAAAAGCACTGGAAGGGCGAGTCAGCGTATCCCGTCGGGTTGAGGGGAAGAACTTGCCAGAGTTTCTGTCCAGCGGAATACAGGAAGTCGACGAACCGATACGCCTCGTGACCGAAGTCGCCAATCCCGTGGCGTCCGGGCAGAGACGTCGGATGCAGCAGCACCCCGCTGGATCGCGGAAACTTCATGGGAGAACCATAAACAGTTGGCATGCGGCACGCAAGGACATACCTCACCTTAGAACTATGCTCTCCGGATCAGTGAACTTTGCGATAGATGCGGAAATCCCAAGCATTCAGAACAAGCACGGGCGGAGTCGCATTCTTGCTAGCGGCTTCGCCCAGTCCAGGAGTCTGGTCCGCGTATTCGCCAGCAGGCGTGTCGACCACTCCGGCATAGGGCTGATTCGAGACGTTGATAGCGACAAAATACTCTTCTCCAGCAACGCGTCGGAAAAACGTGAGCACACGGTCTGGCGCTCCATTCTGCACCCATTCCGTCTCACCCTGCTGCAAAGCCGGATGAGCCTTCCGCATGGCGATGAGCTTCTTATAAAACGGGAGGAAGTTTGATCTTCGCTCGGCGATCGGCCAGAAAACCGGCAGCTTCTCGAACAGCGCCGGCGCGCCGGATTCAGTCGTGTCGCCAACTTCCATACCGTTATAGAGCATTGGCACGCCGTCCATGGTAAAGACCAGAGCTGAAGCAGCGAGTGCTCCACGCTCGCCGAAGCGGGCAATGGCGCGCTTTTCGTCGTGGTTATCGGAGAAGCGCATCTCAAGGGCACCAACGGGATAGCGTTCGTGCTCCTTCTGCCAGCCAAGAATGATGGACTGTGCGGGAGCACCGTTCTCCAGTACGTCGGTCATCGTGCTGTGAAATGGCCAGGCATAGTCCAGGTCAAAAGCTCTTACGAGCAACTCCGGCTTATTGGCCTCCGCAATCATGATGAGATCCGGCTTGATTTTCATCAGTTCCGTCCGGGCGTTCTCCCAGAAGTCGGTGGGCACTTCGCCGGCAACATCGCAACGAAATCCGTCCAGGTCGAAATCTTTCAGCCAGTACTTCAGCATGTCAGCCATATAACTGCGCAGCTGGGGGTTCCTGTAGTCGAGTCCGGCAACATCGGACCAGTCCGGATTCGGTGGAATGACATTGCCCTGAGCATCCTTCTTATAGAACTCAGGATGTTTCATCAGGATGCTGTCCCACGCGGTGTGGTTCGCAACGATGTCGATGATGACCTTGAGGCCGCGCTGGTGCGCTTCTCTGACAAGATGCTTCAGATCGTCCTTGGTGCCATAGGAAGGATTGATAGCGTAGTAGTCCTGGACGGAATAGGCGCTGCCAATCGTACCCTTCTTCTTCGCCTGTCCCACTGGATGAAGGGGCATGATCCAGACAACGGTGACGCCGAGATCTTTCAAGTAATCTAAGCGCTGCTCGATGCCGCGAAAGTCGCCGGTCGCGGAGAAGGTGCGAGGATTTACTTCGTAAATGACTGCGGATTTGATCCAGTCGGCAACGGCGTGCGCCACTGGCTGCTCTGCCAGAGCGGGATGGAGAAGAATTGCGCTGACAAAAGCAAACGCCAGGAAGCGGGTGATCTTCTTCACTGCAAGACCTCCGGTGGAGCAAAGCATTGTAAATGGTGCCGACAAGCCCCGGGGATACTAACGACCCCGAAGGCTATACTCGACTGGCATGCCACTCGAGAACAAGGCCGCTCTGGCCCTGGCTGAGACTATTGCTGCGCGTTTCGCGGTGATGCGTGAGGTGGAGGCTGTCGCCCTGGCCGGATCACGGACGTCGCCCTTCGCCGACGACCAATCCGATGTTGACCTGTACGTCTATGGCAGGGCGATCGTGCCAACCTCGTTGCGGACTGAAATTGCACGCAATGCACGGCGCACCGAGATCGGAAATTCCTTCTGGGAACCGGGCGACGAATGGATCGACGCCGAAAGCGGCATCCGCATCGACGCCATGTTTCGCACCATTGACTGGACCGAAGAACAGTTGGATCGCGTGCTCCAGAGGCATGAGGCGTCGGTAGGGTATTCGACTTGCTTTTGGTATAACGTCAGGAATTCGCGCGCCATGTTCGACCGATCGGGTTGGTTCAAGGCTCTTCAGGAGAGAGCAAAGCAGCCCTATCCGGAGGAGTTGAAGCGGGCAATTGTAACAAAGAATCATCCCATCCTACGGAACAACATATCCTCGTACCTTCACCAGATCGAACTGGCCCTGCAGCGGCAGGACCCGATCAGCGTGAACCACCGTGCCGCTGCCATGCTGGCAAGTTACTTCGACATTGTATTTGCCGTAAATGGACAGCCACATCCGGGAGAAAAGCGGCTGGTCGAATTTGCCGGAGCCTCATGTCCGAACCTACCGACGGGCATGGTGGAGAGAGTGACCGCCTTGCTCTCGGCGTTGCCGGATAATCGAGTCACCGAACGCGCGAATGCAATGCTCGATGGTCTCGATGACCTGTTACGCCACACACGCTTTCTATAATCAAGGCGCGGCACGCACCTCTCGGCGGGCGCTTGTTTTTTCACACCCGAGTCGGGGTGGCCCGAAGAAGAAAAAATCCCTTCCGACCCTCATGAAGACTGCCCAAGAGGTCGCTATTACTGGAACAAGAGGACGGAAAGCGGTCTGCGCAAAGGCATCGAATACTTCGAACGGGCGATCGAGCAGGACCCGACGTATGCATTGCCTTATGCTGGTATCGCGGATTCATACATCATGCTGGCGAACTGGGACTACATGCCTACTGCTGAGGCGTATCCAAAAGCCAAGGCGGCTGCCGCCAAAGCCCTGGAACTCGATGATCAACTCGCCGAAGCTTGCACCTCATTGGCATATGCGAGTCTGCTATACGACTGGGATTGGCGTGGTTCTGAAGAGCGATTCCGGCACGCCATCGAACTCGATCCCAACTATGCCGCGGCGCATCACTTCTATAGCATCTATCTGATGGCAGCTGGATGTCACGCTGAAGCGCAGGCAGAGATAGCACGAGCTCTCGAGCTCGATCCACTCTCGCTGATAATCAATTCCGTCGCCTGGATTTACTACGATAGCCGGGAATACGACAAAGCTTTGCAACAATCCGAAAGGGCCCTGGACATGGACCCTCCATACACCCCGCCACTGCTCGATCCACAGCATGGTCTGCTTGCGCGCTGGTGAATACCGGAAGGCACACCAAACTCCTCTTTCCACCTTCGTGCGTGCTATGGCACTGGTGCGCCATTCACCGCTCTGGACATCAGAGTTGGATTGTTTTTGAGCAGCACTTGGGGGAGGGCTGATCAGCAAACGTCCCACGACTCAAATCGAGTTTGGGGCGTTTTGTTTTGCGCGCAGATCGGTCGCGAGATTGCGCTCCGCAACATAATTTCAATCCAACCGGACTATGTCGGCAACTAAGGAAAGGTTGAAGAGCGATCGCAAGGGGCCTGAACTGGTGCAGCAAGGCACGATTAGCGAATTTCTACCAGTCGAGTCTTACGATTCCGGAAACATAGTCGAAATGGCGGTCTCGACTCAGCAGGGGTAGGGAATGTTGGCGGCATAATGCTGCAATCCAAACGTCGTTCGAAGGGATGGGAGTTCCCGCTTTCTTGAGCTCTCTGCGAACGGCACTATATGAGAAGGTGGTCCGTTCATCGACGTCGAGAATTCGAAAGCTCGGCAAATACTCGGCCAGCCATTGTTCATAGTGAATGTGGTTGCGGGACTGCGAAACCCCATACCGGTATTCACCCAGAACAATGACAGGGATGGCAACTTGCGCTGCTCTGCGCAGAAGGGTTTCCAGCCTAGGTTCACCCTCGGCTAGGGCCGACAGTCCGTTGGTGTCCAAAATCACAGCCGGTCCTCAGCTTCAACCTGCTCGAATTCTTCTTCGATAATACGATTGATTCTGGCCGTTTCCTTGCGCAGACGGCGGAGTTTGCCGAAAGCCGTCATCCAAGGTTGGTCGGAAGGCCCGCGGTTGTTGGCCAGCTTCTCTTTTACCGCTTCCGTCACCAACTCCCGGAGCGGAATCCCTCGCTCGGCAGCGACCGACTTGGCTCGACGAAAGATGGCATCGGGAATCTCCAGCGTAGTCTTCATATAGGGGATGCTCCCATATTTACGGGACTCTGGTCAAGAGACGTAGTGGGTCGTGCCGCGGATTTTGCGTGTTCCATCTCGGTTGCATCCTTATTGAGTAGGGACGACGTTGATAGGTTTCTGAAACTGGCAAGCCGCGGCGGTTGCTTGGTTGGCAACACATAGATCTATCTGAGGCTCGACCTTGTTGGAGATCGGGATTTTGCAACAGTTGTGACACCGGACAATCACCCGCATCACCCCAAGCGTGACCCAAATCACTGACATCACGTGCTTGTTCGTATGGGATAAGTAACGTTCACCTCTAAACTTTTGGCCCCCTGAAGGCTAAAACAATGTCCGTCCAATTCTTGCTGTTCGTAATCTCGATTCTGCTTGTTTCCATCTTCTGGGAGCTGAGCAAGATTAATAGCTGCCTCAAGAAGGCGCTTCTCATGAAAAAGGAACAGGAGTATGAAAGGGCGAAGAAAGCCGATGCAGGGCAGGAAGCACGCTGAGAGATCCGGCCTTGTCGAAAAGTTGTTTGCACATCGGTAGGGTGAAGCCAGCGAATATTGCCTGAGGAAATTGAAGGGAGGCGCTTATGACAGCGCTACTTCGCAGACTCTGGAGTGAAGACGAAGGCCAAGACATCGCTGAATATGCGGTCATGTTGGCTGTAATCCTGGTTCTGGTGGTCGGTACAATTCGGCTTGTCGGCTCGAACGCGAACAACGCTTTCTCCAGCGTGGCGAGCTCGCTTCAGTAGGACGGGACCTTATCTTGATCAGCCCCCAAGTGCTGCGCCGACCTCGACTCCAATCTCCGTGATTGCCTGATCAACAAGTTCTTCCCCTCCCAAGCATCGGTGCTCTCGGCTCGGGAATTCGTCGAAGCCCAGTGATTCACCGCGAGCTCGGTCCACTGGGATTTGGGGGCGGCTCTAGTGTGGGATCGTGAGTGAAATAGAGAGTGGGGTGGAGTGTTCTTGCTAGGATCCATACCTGCACTCAAGGAGTGTGCGTCAGGGCGCTGGGGCCTCCTTGGGCAGCACCGGTGCCCTGTTTGCGGCGGCGAGCCCTCCCGGCCACCAGTTCCAATCGCCTGCAACGCGAAGGAGCGCAGGTCCAATCACAATGCGAACGAGGGTTGCGTCAATGAACACGGCTACCGCCAGCGTGAATCCGAGCATCTTCACCACCAGGAAGTTTCCGAAGGTGAATGCGGCGAATACCACAATCATGATCGCGGCGGCGCTCGTAATCAGTCCTGCGGTTTTAGCTAGCCCCTCGGGGATTGCCTCCAATTCGCTCAGACCGCTCCCCCTTGCTTCAAGGACTCGCGCGACCAGAAACACTTCGTAATCCATGCTCAGTCCGAAAACGATGGCAAAGGCAACGATGGGCACGATAGGAAATATGCTGCCCGTTCCCTCAGGAACTCCGAAGAAGCGACTTCCGTGTCCGTCCTGAAACACCAGAACCAGGGCTCCGAAGGCGGCCGCAACCGAAAGCAAGTTCAGAGCGATGGCCTTCACTGCGGCGAAAAGCGATCGGAATCCGCCAAGAAGCGCGATGAGCGTCCCTCCAACCACCAGCGCGATTACCGAAACGAACCGCTCCCGGACAATGGTCTGATAGTCGGCAGTTAGCGCCGGGATGCCTCCAATGCGCAGCGTGGCGCCCGGTACTCCCGTGAGAGCTACCGCTCCGGTCTTCCGCAGCTCCCGCACCCAGTTGACCTGATCGTTCAAGGACACGGAAGTCGCGGGTAACACTTCAAGAAGCGCCGCCCGCCCGTCGCGACTCAGGAACGATCGACGAGTCTCGCGCGAGAGGTTGCCGAGGCCAGACCGGTCACTCTCAGCAATCGTCGTCAGGGAGATCACGCGGCCGGAACGAGGGTCGCTCGCTAGCCGCTTGCTGAAACGATCAAGCGCGTTCCAGCCCGCGTCCGTTTGCGCAATGGAATCCGTTGGAAGTTCGAGAATGACGCGCAATGAGTACACCATGCCAACCCGATCCATTTGTTCAAGGGAGTGAAGCGCGCGAACCGATTCGGCCTGTGACGGCAGCCAGTCCCCTCTGGGGACGTTGGTATCGAACCGCGCGGCCTGCGAGGCGAGCAGAAGCAAGGGAGCGCCTGCCAGAAAGATGGCGAGCCAGGGATGTGCAACAATCACTTTCCCCCATCGCCTCCAGCGGTTTTCCGTGCGGGCTGCCCGATGTTCATCCCAACTTGCAATGAATGGCACCCGGCCAGCATTGATTCGCGGGCCCAGAGCTGCCAATAGTGCGGGAACGAGAGTGTTCGCCAGCAACACACTCATTCCTGCAACCAGGAACCCAGCCACGCCGATGGAACGGACTTCGCTGATGGGGACGGTCAAAAGAGCTAGGAATCCGATGGCCACGGTCGCGGCCGAAATCAGGAGAGTACGACCTGCCTGGCGTGCCGCGATGGCCGAGGCTATGAGTCCGTTTTGCTCGGTGGCAATCGCTTCCCGGAAGCGGCTCACCATCAGGAGCGCGTAGTCGATTCCCAAGCCTAGCCCAAGCATCGTGGACAGATTCTGAACCAGGATGGACAAGTGCCAACGCCGGGCCAGGAATCCTGCAATCGCTAGAGCGCTGGCGATGGCAAGCTGACCAATGGCTACTGGAATCAGGGCCGCAACCAAGCTTCCGAAAGCCAGCAACAGAAGCGCCAGCGTGCCCGGAATCACGAGACTCTCGGCGTGCTGTACGTCGTCGGCGCTGGCTTTTCGAATGTCGAAATTAAGTGGCGTCTCTCCCGTCAGTTCGAGCTTCGCCGCCGGATACCGGCCCCGCAATTGGCTTTGAAGAGAGCGCTCCAACTCGTGAAGCTTAGGGACGAGCGACTCTACCGGCCCCTCGGTCGAGGCGAGTCCCACTAGAACAAAAGTTCCTCCTCCTCTGCCCAGGAAAATCTGATCGCGAAAATCAAGACGAGAAACAACTCCCGACACGCCGGGTTCTTCTTGCAGCGCCTTTTCGATTGTTGTTAATGCTTGCTCACCCTCCTCAGAGTCCGCAGGTGGGAGTCCCTGAATCACCAGGACCACGCGGTCAACGAATGGCGTACGAAAGCGCGTGGCCAACTCCGGCGGGACTCTTCCCGCTTCGCTACCATCGATGCGTGTTGCAGTCTCCAGGTGGCGCTCGGCGTGAAAGGAAAATGGAGCTAGCACCAGAACGGCGACAAGGACCACCCCGGACAGCCAGAAACGGCGCAAATGCATGAGATTCATAGTGTCACGCGAAATCGAGGAGTGGGCCAATTCCCATCATTCAAAATCGTTACTAAAGAGATTCACATCCCGCGCGGAAGCCAGTTCGAACTTCCGGGCCAATCTCGATTTGAAAGGTGTGTTTCCGACTAACCCGTGCGGACGGGTTCCCATTTCGGACGGGTTCGTATTATTGTTTGTACAGCCTCTAGGAGGACCATTGCACAAACTCGTGTTGTTCGGGTTGTTTGCCGCCCTTCAACTTGGTGCCGCAGACCCCCGCATCGGCTCCTGGACGCTCATTTCTGCCCAGTCTTCCCTGGATCCCCCCAACAAACTCTCTATCACATCTCTACACGGTACAGTGCACGTCGTGATGTCAGGCGAAACCCACCTCGATTTTGCCGCGAAGTCGGACGGCCATGAAGCGTCCGTACAAGGCAATCCGGCATTTAATCAAGTCGAGCTACGGAGGATCAACAAGCATCAAGTCGAAGTCAAGGAGAAAAAAGATGGAGCCGTAGTGGTGACGATCCACGACAAGCTGTCGAATGACGGTAACGAATTAACGAGCAGGACTTCACAGAAGGGCCGCGCCGACCGGATCACCGTGTGGATGCGAACCGGAGGAAAGAAGGCTGCCAACGACTTATTCGCCGGTGAGTGGACGCAGGATCCGAGTAAGACTCGGTTGCGGCAAGGCATGGCGCTCAAGATCGAGGCGGCTGGAAAGGATGGGGTTCACTTCTCAGGCGACTTCAGCTACAGCGCCCGCTTTGACGGTAAGGAATACGATCTGAAAAACTCCACCAACGATACCGTGACTCTTCAACTTGTGGACACTCACACGGTCGATTCGATTTACCGGCGAGGTGACCAAGTCACTCAAACGGATCGGTGGGTGGTTTCCGCCGATGGAGCCGAGTTGACGCTGACCACGACCGGCACTTTGGAAACCGGACAGCGAGTAAAAGAGACCATGGTATTTCGGAAACACTAACGTCACGGTGCCACGCCCGATGCGTCCGCGCCGGTGAACGCCGCACGGCATGTGCTCACGGCGTTGAACTCACGAGGCGCAACCGTGATGATTCCCTTTCGATGCATAAATCGCAAGATGCCATTGACCGTCTCTTCGAGAGACGGATCCGGCTTACCCCATGCGGAAGCGTCCCGAGCTGCCTGATAGCAGGAACTGTCGTAGCGTTTGAATTCCATCGCCGAGATGTTATCCACGGAGTTCACCAGAAAGTCCAGTAGTGGGAAGAGCAGATCTTCTTTTCGGCATCTCCTGATGAGCTCGGGAACGAAGTCGGACAGACTAAACACTTCAAACTGCCGGCCGGTCGCCTTGGTAATGAGCCCGGTAATATCCAGCATGTTCGCGTAGTCATCCCTTGTAACGTGATACGTCTTGTTCGCCGTGCCGGGAGTTGTAGAAATCGCCACGATATTGTTAGCCGTGATGTCTGCGGGAACGAAACTAACCTGGTTCAGAGCATCGACTCCAATGCCGTGATTCACCATAAACGCAACTAAGCGAACGGCGATGTCGAAGTTGTTGCCTCCGCCGGTAATGGAGGGACTCACCAGTGCGGGCCGGAAGATTCGAGTAGTAAGGCCTCGGCGGCGCGCGTCCATAACCACTTGCTCCGATACCCACTTGGACTGACTGTATCCAAAATCGAGAAGCTCCATATTCTCGTTGAAGTCGGTCTCATATAGAACTTTCTTAACGGCCCAGCCAAATATGAAGGTAGTCGAGACGTAATTGAGACTCTTCGCTCGTCCTTCGAACGCCAGTCTCAAGACCTCATTCGTCCCCAGCACGTTCGCGTCACGCATCCGGTCATAATTGAGCAGGTAATTTACGGTTGCGCCGTTATGAAACACCGTGTCGATTTCATTCGCCAGGAAATCCCAGTCCTCCCGCGTCAATGCCAGCCCCTTCTGGCCAAGATCTCCGCAAACCGGAATCACGCGGGCCTGGAACATCTCCATCAGTTCCGCCGGGCACGGCCCCATCGACTCCATCGCCGCCCTCAGTCTCTGCCTGCCCTGACGCTCCTCGGACGCCCTGACGAGAACGTGGATCTTGGCACGCGTCTGTTCCAGCAGGCTTTTCACGAGGAACGGTCCGATGAAGCCGGTACCGCCGGTGAGCAGAACGTTACTCAGGATCGGGGTTTCGGGCAATAACGCAGGTGCCGGAGGTTCGAAGATAAGCTTCCTGTCGTTGCTCATCATCAGTTGTTCTGCCGCGCGCTGCTCCTCGCGGAAGGCCGCCAACGACTGCCGCAGCGGAACCAGCGCTTCTTCAGGAGCATGCTCCAACTGATCGGCCAGTCGAAACAATTCGGCTACGCTCACACGCTGAATGAGACCGATATCCACTTGCCTCGCCAGCATATCGGCGTCTTTATCTTTTAAGAGTTCCTTGATCTCGTGCATGAACACAACAAGATCCATGGAATCCAGCCCAGCTTCGACGAGGTTGTACGATTCCGTACCGGTCAGGTTGTAACGGGCTTTCAATACGTCGAAAGGCGACTGGCTTACAGAACTGGAGGCTGAGGCCTCAGCGTCCTTTTCCCGCGAGAACTCCGACAGAACCGTAAATTGACCCTGCAACCACATGTGCTTTGTTTTGTGGCGCATGATCTTGCCCGAACTGGTTCTCGGTATGGCACGGGGCGCTATAAAAGAGATCAGAGCCACTTCCACGTTGAGGCAATTTCGGACGGCGGCTGCAATCTTCAGCGCATCCGGAAGCGCTTTTAGATTTTTCACCTCGGCGACGATCGCCAGTGCCGGCTCGCTGTCTTCATTAATCTGGAACGCGGCCACGCAATTACTCCGGACTAGGCCAGACGCCCTCTCCACCACTGCCTCGATATCCTGCGGGTAGTAGTTTTGCCCGCGGATGATAATCATGTCCTTGATACGGCCGCAAACGAAGAGTTCGCCGTCGTGGAAGAAACCCATATCCCCGGTGCGAAGGTAGCCATCGTCGTAGGGACTGTCATCCACCAGTCGGGCATGAAACAACTTCAGCGTTAGCTCCGGATTATTCCAGCAACCCAAGCACTTACTCCCTCCAGAGATCCAGATCTCGCCGATCCGACCCGGTTCCAGAGCAACGTGCTTCTCCGGATCAACTATCTTTACCGTGAGTCCTGGCAGGGGAGTTCCGCAACTGACAATCTGAGTGGCCGCTCCGATTTCGGAAACCTCCGTGGTCATGCGGGCCTTCCCCAACGCGACGGCGTTCTTATTGACCGAAATAATGTTGCGGCCACCGAGCGAAACCGCCAGGGTATTCTCCGCCAGCCCGTATGCGACAAAGAAGCTTTCCGACTTAAGTCCATGAGGCTGAAAGGCTTCCAGAAACCGCGTATACGTGTCCGGTTTGACGGGTTCCGCCGCTACCATCAGCAACCTGAGCGAGCTCAAATCGCAACCCTCCAGGCTCTCCTTCGAAACCCTCCCGGCACGCAAGCAATAGTCGTAGGCGAAGTTTGGCGCGGCCGAGGCACTGGCCTCATAAGTCTTGATCGCATCGAACCACAGGGTGGGGCGCTGAATGAAATCGTTTGGAGCGAAGCCGTAGGTCGTGCCGCCCGTGAGCGCCGGGTAAAGGTAGCACCCAATCAACCCCATATCGTGATACTGCGGCAGCCAGGAGACGACTACCGGCGCGTCATGGTCGATCACGAGTGGGCAGTTATGCAATATGTTTTCGTGCGTGACCATCACGCCTTTGGGATCTCGAGTCGACCCCGACGTGTACTGGAGAAACAGAATCTTTGAGGCGCCGTTGAAAGTTTCGTCCGAAACCTTATCGACGAAGTCTTCGGTTACAACCCAACGAAGACTGGAAATGTAGTCGACGTCTACCCCGGATGCCGAGACTCCGCTCCTGGCAAGATTTGTCCTCAGGGAGCCGAGGTAGTCTTTGCTAGTCAGAATACCCGCCGCCTGGCAATCCTTTGCGATGTGGACCATTTTGTACAGGGCGCTCTGGAAACCACGAGAGTTCGGGGGATAGACGGGCACAGGGATTAACCCGGCGCGCACGCAGCCAAAGAACGCGCAAATCATTTCCAGGCCCGGCGGGTAGGCGAGCAGAAGACGGTCCTGCGACGAGAAACCGTGCAGCTTGCGCAAATGTCCGGCGATCACCTTGGTTCGGTGAAGAAACGACTCGTAGGAGTAGCCTCCTATCGGATTGCCGTTCACATCAATGTAGGAATAGAGAACTCTGTGTGGGTGCTGATCCCCTAGACTGTCCAGCTTGCCTAAAATCGAAGCTATCATAGATTCGGATCGGTCTCATGGCGGTGCACCGCCATTCGCTAACCTCCTACTTTGAATGAGAAGACTCCGTTATTAAGAGAACAAAAAGTCTAGCTGCTCCCCGTGCGCAGGGGCAGACCGACTTCGAGAACAGAGGCACAGCCAACAGGACCATTCGTCTCTCGGTCCAGTGAACAAACCCCCGCCCCGCGTCGGATCGTCCGACTCAAAGCGTCTTGGTTCCATACCCCACAGAGCGGTGATCTTATCAGAGATGTGTGATGTTAGCAGAGATTTGGAAACCTGGGAAGGAGCGTCAGCCCTTGTCATACCGAGAACATGACCCGTTACGCCAGCTCTTGGTGATCCGAAATTCGCTTGATCTCACTTAAGTTTTAGGGCTAACATCGGTTCCTAACGCCCGCGCCAGAGGGTGGTGTCTAGGCAACAGAAATCCGCCACTGGCCTAGTCGACCCTAGGCAACCCGGGTCGGGATGCATGGAGACGACCTAACATCATTGCGTCGGTGACGTCCGAGACGAGGCGGTTATTAGTCTGAACCCGGAGATTGATGATCTTGTTCCAACTGAGGCCGCGCTGCGGCACTCCGTTTCCGACCCCGCGTGTGCGTCTGCATTCCCAAGAGTCTTGCGGCGGCGCCTCGACGATTTCTTTTCCGACGGAAATATTTCCCCCAAGGCCAACCGCGTCATGTGGGCCAAAATCGCTGTGGGGCTGGCAGTGCTGGCGGGCAGTTGGATTGCCCTTTACGCACTCAGGCCGGATGCATGGAGGTTTGTCGGCCTCTACCTTATAAACGCCATCGCACAGACATTCCTGCTGCTGAACATCGCGCACGACAGCAATCACAACGCCATCTCCTCGCGACGGTCTGTGAACAAAGCCCTGAACTATGTCTTCGATGTCTGTGGAATCAGCTCATACATGTGGCGTATTCTCCATCATCGAGGTCATCATTCCTGCATCAATCTCCACGGGGAAGACGACGCGCTTACGGGACGCGGCATCCTTCGCTTTACGCCTCACGAACCCCGGGCGCCTCTGCAGCGCTTCCAGCACATCTATGCGCTGTTCCTTTATGCGGTATTTTCTCTCGATTACGTGTTCCTGAGGGATTTTGAGTGCTTTTTCTTCCCCTCCCACGACTATTTGAAAAACACGAAGCATCCGGCGCGAGAATACGTCATCCTCTTTACTGGCAAAGCATTCTACCTCACCTACATGCTCATTCTGCCTGTCGTGTTATTGAGGAAATCGCCTCTGCTGGTCGGATTGTCTTTCTTGCTCGCCCATTTGATCATCGGTTTGAGCGTGGCCCTCGTATTCCAGACAACGCACTGTGTTGATAGCACTTACTTTCCCTTGAGCCGCAGCGAGTTTGACAACGGGATCTATCACATCTTCGCCACGACGGCTGATTACGCGACAACTAAGCCGCTCGTCGGTTGGCTTACTGGCGGGCTCAATCACCATATAGTGCATCATCTGTGCCCTTTTGTGTGCCACACTCACTATGCTTCGCTGACCCGGATCGTGAAGCAGACCGCCGAGGAATTCGGCGTTCCCTATCGGCAACATCCCACGATGAGGCAGGCGATCAAACATCATCTGCTACTCTTGAAGCAACTGGGAAATGAAGATCAGGTTTCGAGTACGTAGTTTAGACAGATGACTAGACCTTCCATTCCGGACCATCTGGGACTTCCCGCTGTGGTCCACACACGCGTGGATAACGAGGCGTGACTACCTTGCCGCAAAGCGTGCCTGCCGTCTCGCGCTTCCAATCCTTCCTGGATTCGCGCGCGATGGCCCATAATCCCGTACGAGTTCTCACGAAGTACATCGAACTCCATGGTGACACTTTCCGGTTCTATTTTGGCGGCGTCAAGGAGGCCATTGTCACCATCAATCCCGTCGTCATTCAGCATGTGCTGAAGACCAATTCGGAGAACTACTACAAGTCCGAGATCCAAAAGAAGCGGATGGGCCATTTCTTGGGCAAGGGTCTTCTCACCACTGAGGGGGAACCCTGGCGCACCCAACGGCGCCTTATCCAGACGGGTTTTGAGCGAAAACAACTCGAGGTTCTGTCCTCGATCATGCAGGACTCCCTAGCCGACTCGTTGCGGGACTTCGACCGACAAGCCCAGCTCGGCCCTGTCGATATCTACCCCCTGATGATGAAGATTACCTTCGCGATGGTAGGCCGATCTTTGTTTGGCGCCCGGTTGAAAGAGGAAGACATCGAACTCATCAGCACGGCCATTTCGACCGTCCAGGAATTTATGGTTCGGCAAACCATTCAACCCTATCTGAATCCTTGGTTTGCTGTTTCAGGCGAGTTGCGTAGACACGAGGAGATGCGAGCCCGCGCGTTCGGCGTTCTGCTCGACTCCATCCAGCGGCGGCGCAAGGAGGCCCCCGGCCACGACCTACTGCAGATCCTGATGGATGCCCGCTATAGCGACGGCCATGGCATGAGCGATGAGTTGGTCCTAAGCGAGAGTATGCAACTGCTGGTCGCCGGCCACGAAACATCGTCGAACGCCTTATCGTGGCTTCTCTACCTCCTGAGCTCGCGTCCGGATTGCATCGACAGAGTGCGGCAGGAGTTCGATTCTGTGCTGGGCGAAAGGCCTCTCAGTTACACAGATGTTCCGAAGCTCGAGTTTACGACCCAGGTGATACTGGAGGCGCTGCGCTTATATCCGCCGTTTTGGATGGTCGACCGAATGGCTCTCACAGACGACCGTGCAGGAGATCTCGATATACCCCGGGGATCGACGGTCGTTGTGTTCATTTACGGCGTGCACCATTCTCCGCAGTACTGGGAGAACCCTGAGAGTTTCGACCATGAACGCTTCTCCAAAACGAAGGATAAGCTTCACACGCCCTTCGCCCATTTGCCCTTCGGAGCAGGCCCTCGGGGATGTATCGGTGGCAATTACGCCATGCTGCAGATGCTCATGATTCTGAGTGTTCTGCTCAGAAAATACGATTTCTGTTTGGTTCCGGGCCAGACGATCGAAGCGCGCCCCATGGTGATCTTGCGACCCGAGCACGGAATCCGCATGACCTTTACGGAGGCGATCCCACGCGGCGTCGGCAGACTGTCCGACTGTTCAGCTTGATCTTTAATTCCGCTGATTAAGCCTTGATCTGAAATCTCCTAAGGCGTACTCTCGCGCTCACGCCGATGAGGGTGCTTGCCACGAGCGTCGCTGCGCTTACAGCCGTGACCTGGGCCTACCTCGTCTTGGCCAGAGGAGCGTTTTGGCGTGCCAGGAATGCCAGGCCCGACGCCGGTGACAAGGCGGGATTTTCTGGCAGCATCGTTGCCGTAGTTCCGGCCCGCAACGAAGCAGCGCTGATCGGACCAGTCGTCGCATCGTTACTAAATCAAAGCGTGGCTATGCCCGTCGTCCTCGTGGATGATGAAAGTACGGACGGCACAGCGGATTTGGCGCGGCGTGCCGCAGAAAAAGCAGGCAAGGCCGATGTGCTTATGGTGATTCAGAGCAAGCCTTTGCCGCCGGGGTGGACGGGAAAACTGTGGTCGATGCACCAAGGGATTGAGCATGCACGCGCGCTAAATCCGGCATGGCTCATGCTGGCGGACGCTGATGTACTGCATGGTCCAGAGACAATAGCTAATCTGGCCCTCATTGCTTCGCACGGTGATTACGACTTGGTCTCGTTTATGGTGAAGCTGCATTGCGAGAGCCTTGCGGAAAAACTGCTCATTCCCGCCTTCGTGTATTTCTTTTTCATGCTCTACCCGCCAGCCTGGATTCGCGATACCCGGGGCTCGACCGCCGGCGCGGCCGGGGGTTGCATGCTTGTGAGAGCAGAAACGCTGGAACGCGGTGGAGGACTGGAATCCATTCGCGGCGCCGTTATCGACGATTGCTCGCTGGCCCGGCTCCTGAAGCAGCACGGCGGGAGACTATGGATAGGATTGTCCGATCAGAGCCAAAGTTTGCGACGATACAACACCTTCTCGGACGTCGAGCACATGGTCTCGCGCACGGCCTTCAACCAATTGAAGCATTCCTCGCTGCTGCTTCTGGGCACCATCGCGGGCATGATGATCACCTATCTGGCACCTCCAGTGTTATTGCTCACATGCAGCAGACTGACGATCTTTATGAGCGCCGCGGCCTGGGCGGCCATGACGATCACGTATTCGACTATGGTGCGCTACTATCGACTGAATCCCGCATGGGCATTGACCCTGCCGCTGGCGGCTCTGTTTTATCTGGGCGCGACCATCCATTCGGCGGTTAAGTACTGGAACGGCAGTGGCGGCGACTGGAAAGGAAGAGCCCAGGACGTTCAAGACAGCCGCACGACGGAAACTCCCATCGGCTAGATCAGCATCATGTGTCGGGACGCAATGAGCAAATGCCACCCGATTTCTTTCCAAACCTGGCAGAAGCTTAACCCGGCGAGATTTCCTTAAGCGCCCACTCAATCCGATCGACTTCTTCGCGGATTACTCGGATCGATTGCTGATTTTTCGCCGGGTGGGCCAATGGAGTGATTCCATCCAGAGCGCACCTTATTTGATGATTCCGAGCCAAAATGAAATTGAGGCGTGCGCTCCTCTCCTTGCGATTTCTGTAAACGCCTCCGACGAACTTAATGGCGAGCCACGCAAATACCAAACCAAACAGCACTTCGATCGGAATACGATCGGTCGTACCGTCGAACTCCGAAAACAACAGCCGATAGACCGCTTCACCCGCCCCAAAAGATGCGAACAAAACCGTTACACCAAACAAATACGCTTTCAGGCGTTCCATTGGTTGAAAGCGTAGGGAATCGCCGCTTCCGTCAGGTGTCTGCTCAATCTTGATCGCCATAATTCCCCCATAATGATCTGTCACTATTCCCAAGGTAGCAAGCAGCGGTACCCGCGCTAGTCCCGGTGAAATAATAACTTGAAATTCGCCCCGCAGCGAGATCCTCTTTAACCGACTGACACCCAACTAGCGCCTAACCACAGCCAAATGAGGAACACCCTGCATCAGCATGCGATGCGTACGGTCTCCTGGGTGCAACTTGGGATTAGGAAACTACATCTTTCTAACACCTTGAATGGCCGTAAAGAGGGTCAATGTTTACGCAGCTTTTCGTGGTCCTAGTTTTGAAGGGTTTTCCAACACCCACACTAAGGTCCAAAAGGACCATTTTGACTGATGGCCTGCCTCTGTATTGGTTCTTGGCGTAGAGAGCTGTATTCTTCGGCAGGCATAGCATCGAACGCCCACTTTTTTGCTTTAGCTTCCCAGAAGCCCCTTGCGGCCAAGCCGACCATCGGCGATTTGGCTCCGTTCGAGGACACCAGGGCGTTTCTCGGCTGCTATTCTTTGGCCTTCGAATTTAACGGGTGGTATCTTCGTGGCGCGTTGAATTTGGAGCAATAGGAGGCGGCCGTGAACAAACAAACTCGCAGATCATTCCTGACAACCTGCTCAGTTGCCGTCTTTGGAACGACCTTCCCGTCAAGGTTCTACCTTCAGACCTCCGACAAATCCGGCAATCGACCTCCAGTTGTCGGTTCCGGAGTGCATACGTACGAATGCGTGCATGACTGGCTTGTTCCGCCGGAGGGACTGGTATGGGGCGACACGCATGGGCTGTGCCAGGATGAGCAAGGGAACATCTACGTCGGGCATACGGTCCACAAGTCAAGCATGCGCGGCGAGGCGATTGTTGTCTTTGATCCGAAAGGACGGTTCATCCGTGCATTCGGTGAAGGCTTTCGTGGAGGCGCACACGGACTGAAACTCCGTAGTGAGGGTAAAGCAGAATTCCTCTACCATTGCGACATCAATCGATGCCGCGTAGTGAAGACTAGTACCGTGACCGCGTGATTGAGTAGCCAAATGTATGTCGCGCCTTCTTGCGCGTAAAGCCCCATTGGATCAGAACGTGATGCGAGTTCATCCGACGAGTCCAGGCGCGAGTGTGAATTCGAAGGGAATCTTGATGTCCAATCCGCTGCCGACCCAGACATTGCCGCGAAAACAGGCCAATCGCAATCTCTGCCTGATTCAGCCAACTGCCGTGGGCCGGAGTGTAGTGCACTGTAAACCGGTCCCAGAGCCAACTGCCGTTTTGCTCGCCAAAGCGTTCCACCACCGCCTTGCGGGTGTGCGAGCTCAGATTGTCCATGATCAGATGGATGGTATCGGCTTCCGGATAGCAAGCCGCAATGTCCAGAAGGTAATCGGCGAACTCGGGCGAGGAGCGGTTGGGGGTCACCTTGAGAAAGTATCGTCCCGCCTTCGGTTGCACCCCGCAGAACACGTTGGCTGTGCCGCCACGCTCATATTCGCTATCGCGGCGCAGCGGTTTGCCTGGTCTCATGGCCAGAGGTGGACGAACGTCGCGGTGGAGTACAACCGGCTTCTCGTCCACACAAACCACCGGTTCCCGTTCCTGGAGGGGCTTTTCGTAGATCGCCAAGATGTCCTCCATGCGCTGGATGTACGGCTCATCGAGCTCCGGCACGCACCACATTTTTTTCCCGCCACGGCTTCAGGTCGTGGGTTTGGAGCAAGATCCGGATGGTTTCTCGCCCCACTCGCGGCACCAATTTGCGTTTTACCACCTCTTCGGTTAGCAGGCGCACCGTCCAACGTGCACAGCCTTCCGGCGGCGGACCACAGGCCAGGGCCACGATGCGTTGCCGCTGCGGTTCATCCAGCAGGCCAGGCTGTCCGGGGCGTGGCCGCTCGTACAAGGCCCGCTCCAAGCCGCCTCGGCGATAGCGTTGGCCGGTCAGCCAGACGGTCTTGGGGGTCAACCCCACGTCCTTGGCCACCTCGCGGATGGGCTTGCCATCGGCCAGTTGCCGCAGCGCCAAGGCGCGCAACACGGTTCGCACCGGCTGTAAGCCTCCCCGCAACAAGTGACCCAACTCCTGGCGTTCTTGCTTCGATAACTGAACTCCAGATTGCTCATTCATGCTCCAGCTATAAATCCCCGATGGGCCCACAACAAGTAACTAACCGTATTACTATATAAGTGGTCTGAGTACTAGTCTTACCGGTGAAGAAATCTGGGTCCATGGATACCCGCGTGAAGACTCGCTCTATAGCGAGAGGCCGATTGATTTTGTACCTACCAACGTTGCATTCGCTCCCAATGGCGATTTCTACGTGGGCGACGGTTACGGCTCGAGCCACATTCTGCGCTATTCTCTGCAAGGCGAATATCTGAATGAAGTCGGCAAGCCTGGACAGGGCGACGGAGAGTTCCAGACTCCACACGGTCTTTGGGTTGATCCTCGCGGAAAAACGCCTGCTCTGACGGTGGCTGACCGCGGCAACCGAAGGATTCAGACTTTCACACTTGACGGTGCGCACCTGAAGACAATCAGAGATGAAGAACACGTGCGAATGCCATGCAACTTCCACACTCAGGGCGAGTGGATGGTGTGCCCCGATCTGGATAGTCAGGTATGTATCCTCGATGGCGAACTCAACGTGGTGGCGCAACTGGGGGACGGCAAGGCGGAAAACGGCGAGGTGGGGTCTCGACGGAGCCAGTCACGCCCGCAGTTCACACCGGGAAAATTCATCACGCCGCATGATGCGATTTTTCTCCAGAATGGTGACATTCTGGTAGCCGAGTGGCTGCCCATTGGGCGGCTCACGCTTCTGCGCAGGACTTAACCCACGATCGCCTCCTCGATAAGCATTGTCGGTGTGGAGGTGGGCACTGGCGTGGTAGTCAAAAAACAACCTTGCCAACTAAGCTCTCGGGCACGGATTTCCCTGGGACGATTCCTGTCTGCCCCGCATAAACATGCGAAAGCTTCGGAAACTTTGCGATCGTGGGCAATACCGCCGCGGTCATGGGCGTGCCGTAGACATTCAACGACTCGAGCTCATTCAAGCTATCAAGCCGCAACAGGGTAGCATCTGTGAGGTGCGTGTCCATGAGTCGCAACACGCGGAGCCGTTTCATGGCAGCAATAGCGGCAGCCGAATGGTCTGTGATCGAGGTCCGCGAGAGGTCGGCGACAATGATGTGGTCGGCAACTGGTACGAAGGCTTCTAGATCCCGGTCGCCGAAGTTGCTGCCGAGGATCGAAGCATTCAATCGCAAGTCGGCCGAACCCCGCGAGTCATAGTCCAATACGTTGGGGAATTGCCTTTGCAGTTGCGTGACCGCCGGTGCGATTGCAGACCGCAGCCTGGCAACTGCCGCGGTGTCAACCTCCTCAAACTTCACTTCGGCTGGCGCGGCAGAACTGGACGGCGTGTTCTTAATAGCATCGAGAGCGAGCATGCTTGAGGCGCCAGAGGCAATCCACAGTTCGATCGCCTTCACTTGATCTCCAGATAAAGGCTCCTTCCCCTTGGGCATGAAATCGTCGTGGCTGGCAGCCAGAGTGATTCGACGAAACAGCTCGCTGTCCTGAGCATTTCCGGCTCGAATCACCGGCCCATCTTTCCCGCCCTGCATCAAGGCCCGGTAACTGTCGAGCCTAAGATTCGCTTTGTGTTTGTTAGCACCATGGCAGTTGATACAGCGTCCAGTAAAGATCGGCTGAATTCGTGCTCCGTAAAAAGTGCTCGGATCGGCGCCCGGTCCTGAGGCCGCGCGATTGTCCTCGACGCCGAGCAGATTACGCAATGCGTTGGGCATGTGCTCAGTGAGATGAGTCGGCCCGAGCGACAATTGCCCGCCTCGGTAACCAGTCCATGCCACGAGTCCAACTCCCAGCGCTAGTGTGATTGCGTAGGCTGCGGAGGGTTCCCGCGGTCGCGAGCGCATCATCCAACAGACCCAGCAGACGATGGACAGCACAACCCCACCCCACATGTGCTGGATGATCAGGGTGCCGGAGTAACCACCGCTGCGTCCCAGGCACCATCCCAGAGCCGCCGCTGAGGCTGCCCCGAGCGTTGCGAGCGTAAGGACGAAATATACCGAAAGACGCAAATACGCAAAACGAGCGCTTCTGCCGACAATTTCCAGGATGGGTACCAACAGGAAAAGCGCGATCGGAAAATGAACCAACAACGGATGAAAATGTCCGATGAATTGCAGCCAATCCGCGCGTTCATTTCCGTCGGGAGGAACAAGTGCGACCAATGTCGCGACAACCAGAATGGGAGCCAGCATCACTAACCCGAAGCGAACTTGGGTGAGAAAGCCGCCGCGGTTGGGTGCGGTCGTGGAAGGTCCGCTGCTTTGCTCAACAATTCCGCCGGGAAGATTCATGCCAGAATTTCCGCCACCACTCGCGCCGCCTTCACGCTGGTCAGCTTTTGCTCCAACCCCTGAAACCTATAGTTCAGTCTGTGATGATCGAATCCCAGCAAGTAGAGCATCGTCGCGTGGAGGTCGCGAATCTCGACAGGGTCCTTGACAATTTCATACCCCATATCATCGGTCTCACCATAGCTGATTCCGGGTCTCACGCCACCGCCCGCCAGCCATATGGTGAAGGCGCCGGGATTGTGATCACGGCCCACATACTTCATCTCCTGCCCGCCTCGGTTTTCTCGCATCGGAGTGCGGCCGAATTCTCCGCCCCACACCACAAGCGTGTCGTCGAGCAATCCACGCGATTTAAGATCGGCTAGCAGCGCCGCAGTGGGCTGATCGACCTCTCGGCAGCGATCGTTGAAGCCCAGGTTCAACGCCTCTTTGGCATCGGCGCCATGCGAATCCCATCCCCAATGATAGAGCTGGATGAATCGTACACCCCGTTCTAACAGACGCCGTGCAACGAGACAGTTATTGGCGAAACTGCCTTCGCCAGGTTTCGACCCATATTGTGCATGCACGGAATCAGGTTCTTTGCGAATGTCCATCGCATCCGTCGCGTCCATTTGCATCCGAAACGCCATCTCGTATTGCGCGATGCGCGTCACGGTCTCGGGGTTTCCGACGGCGGCATAGGTCTGCTGATTGATGTCGTCAATGGTGTCGAGCATGCTCCGGCGCAGTGCCCGGCTCACACCTTGTGGATTGTCCAGATAGAGCACGGGCTCGCCATGGGAGCGGCACTGCACTCCCTGGTACACACTTGGGAGGAATCCCGAACTCCACAATTGCTTTCCGCCATCGGGCGTCTTGCCGCCAGAAAGC
The DNA here is from genome assembly GCA_020073385.1 of Terriglobia bacterium. GTDB lineage: Bacteria > Acidobacteriota > Terriglobia > Terriglobales > Acidobacteriaceae > Sulfotelmatobacter. Next base: position 23,696 of record JAIQFH010000004.1, read on the forward strand.
AGCACGATAAAGCCTGGTAGATTCTGATTCTCGGTGCCGAGACCGTACACAACCCACGATCCGAACGATGCATATCCGAGACGCGGATTCCCTGTCTGCACCAGCAGTTGCGCCGGAGCATGATTGAACTGGTCCGTTCGCATGGACTTGATGAAACAGATATCGTCGACCTGTTTCTCGATGTGCGGGAGACGATCCGAAATCCATTGCCCGCTTTGTCCCGCCTGATGAAACGGGTACTGCGATCCGAGCAGTTTCGGAACACCGCTAATGAATGCGAAGCGCTTTCCGGCGAGGAACGAAGCGGGGCAATCCTGCCCGTCAAACCTCTTCAATTCCGGCTTATGTTCAAACAACTCCAGTTGGCTGGGTGCCCCTGCCATGTGGAGATAGATTACGCGACGTGCTCTCGCTGGAAACTGTGGCGGAAGAGGAGAAAGCGGAGTCCTCGGATCGCGGCTGAAATCGAGCGAGGCGGCTTCTGTTCCTGCCGCTTTTGCGGACGGCGCAAACTTTGATGCCAGCGTCCCGAGAAAGAGAGTGCCCAAACCTCCGCCCAGGCTGCGGAGGAAATGTCGCCGCGTTCGCGCTTGCAGGAGTGCCAACTCAACTGCGTTGGGCGATGCAGATCTTATTTCCAGATCCATCGGAATTCGGGGGCGGGTTTTGGGTTCAGACATGACTGATTACCTGGTCAAAGCCGCATCAAGATTGATGAGCACGCTCGCCACGGCGGTCATGGCGGTTAATTCCAGAGAGTTGCCCTGCACTCTAGCAGCAACAGTTTGCAAAGTCGGTGTTGCAACAGTCCTTTGAAAAAGTGCGCGCAGCGCTGCCAACTCTTGATCGGTCGGATCACGCGATAGGACCAGCCGGGCTCCGTATCTAATACGGGCATCAATGCTCGGACCCCCAGCGATCATGCGTCTTGCAAGGCCCTCCGACGCTTCGTAGTAGACCGGATCATTGAGCGTTACCAGCGCCTGCAACGGAGTGTTGGTCGGAATGCGCCTCGCCAGGCTCGTGTCGTGATCGGACGCATCGAAGGTGAGAAAGCTGGGATAGCCGCTTGTTCTCTTTATATAGGTGTAAATCGCTCGCCGGTAACGATTTGGACCGGTTGCGTCTTTCCATTTGCTGTCGTTGTAGACCGTATTCCACACGCCAGCCGGTTGTGGCGGCATCACGGGCGGACCGCCCATCTTGTCCGACAATAAACCGCTTGCAAGTAATGCCTGATCCCGCACCATTTCCGCAGTGAGTCTCTGTTGCGGTCCCCGAGCCAGGAGTCGATTGCGAGGATCTCTTTCGATAAGGGCAGGACTCGCCTTTGCGCTTTGGCGATAGGTAGCGCTGGTGACCAGTTCGCGCAATAGTGCCTTCATGTCCCAATGCAGATCGTTCTGAAAATGGAGCGCGAGCCAATCGAGCAGTTCCGGATGGCTGGGTTCTTCGCCCACGCTGCCGAAATTTTCGAGAGTTTCGACGATCCCCGTGCCAAACAATTGTTCCCAATAACGATTCACAGCGGTGCGCGCGGTCAACGGCTGCCCCGGAGCAAAGAACCACTTTGCGAGGGTCAACCGATTTCGGGACGCGCCGTCAGGCAACCGGGGGAAGATTCCCGGCACATCGGGAACGAGCGGAGGCCCGATCTTCGTGAGAAAGTTGCCGCGCTCGAATTCCAGCGTGGCTCGCTGGTCATAAGCAGGCTCCTCCGCCATGATGGGGAGGGGAACGGTAGGAATCTTTGCCAATTCTCGGCTTAGTTTTGTGAGTTGTGCAAGATTCTCCCTCAAGCTGCCATCGGTGGCGAGTGTTGGCCAGACTGCGTCTCCACTCACCGATAGATGAGCACGCCGCACTAAAGCAGGCTTGTCGTCGATTTCCTGAGTCTGCGTCAGGCGCAGTCTGATCCGACTCCCGCGCCCGAGTCTGAGCGGTTCGGCGGGAACACACACGATCCAACGCGTGTGAAACAGATTCGGTACGGTCCGAAATCCGTTGGCTCCTGGATCATCCGTGAGTTCGCGCTTTGATTCGAGGGCCGCGCCTAGCGCGCTTTCCAAACTCGACTCAGAATCTAGGATAAGGGAACGGAAGACGATCTTTTTCTCTGCCCCTCGATCTCCCATGATCCAGGCATCGATTCGATCCACAATGAATCCGAGTTCCGGAGTGTGGCGCGCAATTTCGCCTTTCGCCGGATAAACTTCGATGCGCAAGGCCGTGATCACTGGTACATCTACCTTTGCGGTCAGCTCATAAGCTTGCTTGCCCGAGATGTCAGTGCCGGCCTGCAAATCCCCATTCACGGTCTGCAGGGATGTTGCTTTGCCAGCCTCGGTGTGAGCTCTCTTGCGCGCATCAGCGATAGCCTGTTGCAGATATTTGCGCTGGTCTTTTTCCTTTTTCGGGGAGAGCTTCTGCGGCTTCAGGACAGCCAACTGATGTTCCAATTCTTGAGCTTCCCACTGCGACGCCAATGCGGCACTGGCCGTTGCGGAAACAATGCGCATGGGTGACCATTGCGACTGCTCCTCGAGCTTCCTGCCGTTTGATACAACTTGCGATCGCAGCTTCGCAAGTTCCCGCTGCAAGCTCGCAGCCTCGGGATAACGCGCCTTATCCTTTGGCACGCGCAGGACGGGAGTGTCCTCGGGAAGATCGGCATCCTGGGTGGTGTTAAAGAAGGAGAGTGATTTGTAATACTCCACGTGGCGGATCGGATCGTACGGGTGCGAATGACATTGCACGCAATTGATGGTGAGGCCGTTTAGCACGGACCACGTCGTAGCTGACCGATCCATGACTGCAACTGTGCGGAACTCTTCGTCATCGGTACCGCCTTCGTCATTGACCGGTGTTTGACGGTGGAAGGAAGTTGCGATCTGATCCTCAAACCCGGAGTCGGGAAGTAAATCGCCTGCCAACTGGCTGATCACGAATCGGTCGTAGGGCACGTTGCGGTTAAAGGCATCAATCACCCAGTCTCGGTACGGCCAAACCCCGGGTCGCTCCTCATCTTTTTCATAGCCTTTGGTGTCAGCATAGCGAGCGAGGTCGAGCCACATCGAGGCCCAGCGCTCGCCATAGCGCGGCGAAGCCAACAAGCGATCGACCTGCTTCTCGTATGCATTGGGAGAGGAATCGGCCAGGAACGACGCTTCCTCTTCCGGCGTCGGTGGAAGGCCGGTGAGGTCGAACGAGACCCGACGCAACAAGGCAGATTCGTCAGCCTGAGGAGATGGCGAGAGGCCTTCCTTTTCCAGACGCGCGAGAATAAATCGATCGAGGGGCTGGCGAGGCCAATCGCCGTGTTTGACAGCAGGCAAAGTCTGTTGTTTCGGAGCGACAAATGCCCAATGGTCCTCCCATTTTGCGCCCTGTTTGATCCACCGCCGCAGAACGTCAATCTGTTGGGGTGACAAAGGCGGCGCGTGGTATGGCATCCGGGTATCAGGGTCCGACGAGGTTACCCGCGCAATCAGTTCCGACTCATCGGGTCTTCCCGGCACAATCGTCCGCTTGCCGGACTTGCCCGTGCCGAGCGCCTCTTCGCGAAATAAGAAGGAAACGCCGTTCTTCTGGCGCACGCCTCCGTGGCAAGGCATGCAGTTCTGATTCAGAATAGGGCGAACATCGCGGCTGAAATGCACTTCGTCATCGGAATGATGCCGGAGGAAGTACGCGGCGCAAAGCAGACATAGAAAGAGCAGCCCAAGCATTCCAATGCGGGCGGATTTTGAAGCTGACCCTTTTGACCCACCGATCATAGGCTACGTCGCGTGTCACACATTATATTGCGAATAGTTCAACCGGTTGTTTTCTACTCCCACCTGGGCTTTCTATCGCGATGGGATTATGGCCTACCCCCGGGAAGTTGGACAAAGACAAGCTTGGCGGGGCTGGATTAGACTTACCGCCGACATAAGGGAACGAGTGACCTGCGACTCGAGTTTCGCACAGTTGACTAGGCCCAGATCATCAAGGCTGCCGTAATGGCATGGCTGACGTCGCCGCCCGTCTGATGGAACCGTCCCCGCATTCCTTGCTGGGACTCAGCGCTGGTAGCGAGGTTTAGCACGATGCAGAACCGATAGGTCAGCGTCCGTCAACCGGTGAGGTTCGGCCACTTCGTCGAGGTGGAGCTCGTCGAACTGGTCGTAATGGCGAAGACCAAGGAGGTACCAATCACCGCCACCCAAAGCGCTGAATGGATTCGCCGGATTCGTTTTCCCCCAGCTAGTTCCAAAGATCTTGTTGGCAGCCATGAGACTCGCTTTCATCGTTTGGTAAGTCCCGTCGGCAAATTCGGCCTCAACCCGAACCGCGGTTGGATTGCGTGTCTTGTCTTCATCCAACTTGACAGGTATATACGCTCGTCCCCACAGATATCGTTCTGCATCCCGAAGGCGAATACTGCTGGCGTACAGGGGGCTCTTTTCCCGTATCCGCGTGATCAAGGAGCGGGAGGTCATCAGCCGGTCTCGAACCTTATAGTTCTCGTCAACCCATCCGAGCGCGCAATTTACCATGTATACAACCGCGTTCCTGTGCTCCTGGTCGTCAGGCATCTCGATAACGCCGTCGTGGTCTGGTTCTGTTTGCGCCATTTGCTCGACGAGAGGTTGTTCCTTACTCATTCGCGTAGCGCTCTGGACACTCATGATCGCCTCCGTTCGCCTCGTCACGTTCCACGCGTGCAGAAATATAAGTCCGCATTCCGTACCCTGTGAGCAGCAGGATCACTCACGCCGCTAACGACAACGAGGCGTGCTCCGCGCCTGTTGAGAATTATCGAGGCCCAGAACTGCTTGTTCTGATTCACCCGTGTAACGTTTGAAACGATCCCCACCGGCCCTTCCCCTAGCTTCAGCGCGGATCGTTCCCGAGTGCGTCGCAGAGCGAAAGGCAGAAACGCGCCTGCAGCCGAGCGGGTCGTATGCCCCGACCTGAAGGTCCTTTTATCAGGAGCGACACCAGTTGTCGAAACTCTCCAAATGTCATCGAGCGATTACAGCTGGACAGCCCCAAGTGGCAGAGAACATACCGTCATCGCGGTCAGGTGTCAAGCACTCTGCTGCTGGGCGGCTCTCTCCTGCCGTTAACTAGGCGCGTTTGCTCTCAGATGGAGTGGAGGCCCCGGACAGAGTTGAACTGCCGACCAACACTTTAGGAAATTGGCGCTTCACTCGGATACTGCGTCACGCGAATGTCGGTCGGCGACGAGAATGAATTCATTGCGCGAGCGTCTTCCCTCCTTCAACAAACAAGGTGTCGCGCCCTCGCTTAAGGCGGCATGAGCAAATCGTCCCCTCTTCCAATTAGCTGTTAGCCGTTCTCCAGAATAGAAATCCTGGACCACATCTGTCCATCGGAGCAAGTGCCCACTCAGGTTTTGCGCAAGATCACAGCCGTCTGTGAACTCGGTCACATCCTTCCGCTCGCGGCAATGGTACATAGGCGCAATCCGTGCATGAGGAAGGGTGCTGGACCGTTTCCAGGCTGAACGAGCCCAGCGTACTCCCAGGAAGGATGACCTTATGCTCCCGTTGAATGAGTCGTTTTTTGGGGCCCTGCAGCAGAAAGGTGTCAACCGCCGTCGCTTCATGAAGTTCTGCGCTGCCATGACAGCGACCTTAGCCCTTCCCCCGCGTTATGTGGCGCAAGTCGCGTCCGCGCTGGAGAAAACCAGGAAGCCGGTGCTGGTATGGCTGCAGTTCCAGGATTGCGCCGGGAACTCGGAGGCCATCCTGCGGTCGAGCAATCCCCCAGTGTTGGACGTGGTGCTGGATCTGCTTTCGTGGGAGTACCACGAGATCGTCATGGCGGGAGCTGGGCACCAGGCCGAAGCGGCCCTCAATCGCGTGGTGAAAGAAGAAAAGGGCAAGTATCTGGCGGTAGTCGAAGGGTCTATTCCCCTGGCCGACGACGGAGTCTACTGCACGGTTGCGGGGAAGACGGCGTTGTCAATCGCGAAGGAAGTTTGCTCGAACGCCGCGGCGACAATCGCGGCTGGAGCGTGCGCCTGGTATGGCGGGCTGGTGGCGGCGTCCCCGAATCCGACGGGAGCGGTAGGGATTTCGGAGGCGGTGCCGGAGGCCAAGGTCATCAACCTGGGCGGCTGCCCGCAGAATCCGGCGAACACGGCCGCGGTGCTGGTGCACTACCTCACATTCGGCGAACTGCCGGCGGTGGATCAATACAACCGTCCGCTGTTTGCCTATGGGCGGGTCATCCACGACCAATGCGAGCGGCGTGCGCATTACGATGCCGGACGCTATACGCAGGAGTGGGGCGACGAAGGCCATCGAAAAGGGTGGTGCCTTTACAAGATGGGCTGCAAAGGCCCGCAAGCAACGTTCAACTGCCCGTCCGTGCGATTCAATGACGGCACGAGCTGGCCGGTGAAGGCCGGCCACGGCTGCGTCGGCTGTGGCGGGTACAACTTCTGGGAGACCAAGTCTCCGTTCTACGAGCGGTTGCCGAATGTTCCGGGCTTCGGGGTAGACGTCAGCGCCGGGAAGATCGGCATCGGGATCACGGCGGCCGTAGCGGGAGCGACTGTCGTTCATGGAATCGCCAGCGCAGTTCGAGACCGCATGCGGACCACACCCGGGCCCGAGAAACCATAAGAGCAGGCAGAGGAGGAGCGTATGGCACGCATCGTAGTCGATCCAGTGACTCGCATTGAAGGCCATCTGCGCATTGAAGCCGAGGTGAACGGCGGCGCGGTCACCGATGCCTGGAGTTCCGGAACGATGTTTCGCGGGATCGAGCTGATCTTGCGGGGGCGCGATCCGCGCGAGGCGTGGATCTGGACGCAGCGTATCTGCGGGGTGTGCACGACGGTGCACGCGCTGACGTCGGTGCGGGCGGTCGAGGACGCGCTGGGAATCGAGGTGCCGACGAATGCGAATCTGATCCGCAACATCATAGGCGCCAGCCAATACGTGCAGGATCACGTCATCCACTTCTACCACCTGCATGCGCTCGACTGGGTGGACGTGACGCTGGCGCTCAAGGCCGATCCTGGAAAGACATCGCAACTCGCGGAGTCGATTTCGCCGTGGCCCAAGTCGAGCCGCAACTACTTCAAGGCGATTCAGGATCGGGTGAAGGCGCTAGTGGGGAGCAAGCAGCTCAGCTTGTTTAGTAGCGGGTATTGGGGGCATCCGGCGTATCACTTGCCACCCGAGGCGAATCTGCTTGCCGTGGCGCATTACATCGAGGCCCTGGAGTTCCAGAAAGACTACATCCGCATTCACGCCGTGCTGGGCGGGAAGAATCCGCATCTTCAGACTTATCTGGTGGGCGGAATGGCGACTTCGATGGACCCGAACGAACCCGGAGCGACGATCAATCCCGAGCGGATCACGTTCCTCGCGGAACTCGCCAGCAAGGCGCAGGCGTTCGTGGATCAGGTGTACGTGCCGGATGTGCTGGCGGTGGCGAGTTTCTACAAGGACTGGTTCGGATATGGGGAGGGGTTGGGGAATTTCCTTTCTTATGGCGATTATCCGCAGGGAGGCGTGAAAGATCCGGCGCGGTTTTACCTGCAGCGCGGCGCGATCTTCGGGCATGACCTGTCGAAGGTGCATCCGGTGGACCCCGCGAACGTGTCGGAGTATGTGACGCACTCTTGGTACGAGTACGGCGATGGCGATCAGGCCGCGAAGAATCCTTACCAGGGTGAGACCAAGCCGAAATATACGGGACCGAAGCCGCCCTTTGAACATTTGGAGGTGGATCAGAAGTACTCGTGGCTGAAGGCGCCAAGGTATCAGGATCATCCGATGGAAGTGGGGCCGCTGTCGCGCATGTTGGTGGCGTATGCCTCTGGACATCCGGACGTGAAGCCGGCAGTGGATGCAGTGCTGGCTCACCTGAATGCGCCTGCCACTGCGCTGTTCTCGACTTTAGGACGCGTTGCGGCTCGGGCGGTCGAAGCAAAAGTGATGGCGGGACAGGTCAGCAAGTGGGTGGCGGAGTTGGGCGACAAGCTGGGACACGGTGACTTGCGCATTCATGACGGGGAAAAGTGGGACCCTGATACCTGGCCGAAGGAGGCGCAGGGATGGGGTTTCCACGAGGCGCCGCGGGGATCTCTGGGACACTGGGTGCACATCGAAGACAAGAAGATTAAGAACTATCAGTGTGTGGTACCCACGACCTGGAATGCCGGACCGCGGGACGCCAAGGGGCAGCGCGGGGCCTACGAGGCGGCGCTAATGAAGACGCCAATTGCGGATCCGGAGCGTCCAGTGGAGATCCTGCGCACCGTGCATTCGTTCGATCCGTGCCTGGCGTGCGCGGTGCACGTGGTCGACGCTCGAGGAAGGCGGTTCACGCAGGTGAAAGCGAGTTGAGAGTCGCGTAACGCCACTGAAGGAGGCGGCAATGGGCTCACTGGCACCGGGACAGCATGCATGGAGCGAGGCGCATCGACCCTACCCTTCCACTTTGCCAGTGCGGACGTATGTGTGGGAGTTGCCGGTGCGGGTATCGCACTGGCTCATCGTTCTCGCCATTGGCGTGCTGGCCTTCACCGGTTACTACATGCACGATCCTTTCATTGTGGCCAAGAGCAGTACGAGTTTCCTGATGGCGAAGATGCGATTTATTCATCTCGTAGCCGGGTCGGTGTTCATCAGTGCGTTTCTGCTGCGCATGTATTGGTTTTTTGTGGGGAATGACTGGTCGAGTTGGCGGTCGTTTTGGCCCATCAAGAAACGGCAGTGGCGAGGCATGGGGAACATGGTTGCCTACTACAGCTTTCTGAAAAAAGATCTTGTACACCATGTGGGCCACAACGCACTGGCGGCAGTTACGTATCTGCTGATGTTCACGTTCATGCTGATTGAAATCATCACGGGGCTCACTCTTTATACGCATGTGAGAGGATCGTGGCTGCTGGGATGGCTATTCCGCTGGATTCCTGGAGTGATCGATATTCAATACCTGCGGCTGGCGCATTTCTGCATCATGTTCACGTTCTTCGCGTTCGTGATTCACCACGTGTACAGCGCTGTGCTGGTTTCGTGGGAAGAGCGGAATGGGCTGATTGAGAGCATTTTCACGGGCTACAAGTTCATCCCCAGGCATGAGTTGGAAGAGGATTCAGACCAGGTGAAGTGATGGAGGCAGGGCCGGGCAAAACCGTGGTGTTGGGGCTGGGGAATATTCTTCACGCCGATGATGGGGCGGGAGCGCAGGCAATCAAGCGACTGCGCGAAGATCGGCGAGTGCCGGCAGATGTGAGCCTAGTGGAGGGTGGGACGCTGGGGCTGGAGCTACTTTCTTACGTTTGGGATTGTTCGCGCCTGATTGTGATCGATGCGGTGGACGTGGGGGAGGCTCCGGGCACGATGGTACGGATGTCGGGAGAGGAATTGAATTCCTTGCCCGGCAACAGCAGCGTACACCAGTTGGGTGTCTCCGATCTGCTGGTGGCGTTGCGAGTGCTGGCGCAGCGACAGCCTGCGGTCGTGCTGCTGGGCGTACAGCCTGCGAATACGGATTGGAGCACTGAGTTGTCTACTCGAGTCACGGCCGCGATGAATTCCTTGGTGGAGGCAGCGGTGCGGGAGTTATGCCCGCAGGGACAAGCAGAGCCCGCGGCGTAAGGCCCCTTCGCCCCACCGCAGGTTTCTCGTGAGTCTAGCCATCGTCGCTGCACCCTCCGAATGCACGTCCTCGGCCGTGCAATCTGGTTGCACAAATTGGGACCTTGATACCCTGCATCGATCAGCAACGGTGGAGGCGGTCCGTGCGTCGGAACCCTCGATTTCCAGTACCTCCTCGAGAACCTCACAGCTTCAACGAAGTCGAAGCTATCCATCGCTCTGGGAACCATGAGGGATTTTACCTCGCAGACTGACGTAATCAGGCCTTGGCACAAGCTCGCGCCTTGTGTTCGCCGAGAACCCAGGTCAAAGTGATTTAGCGATTCATGTTCCACACAAATCGTTACGCGATTAGGGCGGTTTGGTTCCATCCTCGGCCGATTCTACTTCGATTTCGCTACTTGACGCTATCAAGACACATATGGACTTTGGCAAAAACATCCCTACTTCTCCCAAAATCGGGGAGAAGTGGGGCACTCATTTCTTGCTAGCGCCTGAGGTCCGAGGTCTGAAGGCCGACGCCTGTCTTGCGATACCACTCTACCGTCCGCCGCAGGCCCTCTTCGAAATCTACTTTGGATTTGTAGCCTAGACCGGCTTCGGCTTTCGAGATATCCGCGAGTGAGTGCTTAATGTCGCCACCGCGCTCGGTGCCGTACTTCGGTTTGCCTTTGTAGGAAGTCAGTCCCTGCAGAAGGTTGAAGGTTTCATTCAGCGTGACCCTGCGTCCAGTGGCGACGTTGAACATTTGTCCGGCGGCCTTCTGCGCTGGAGCGGTGCAGGCCAACAGATTCGCTTCGACCGCGTTGTCGATGTAGGTGAAGTCGCGGCTTTGTTCGCCGTCCCCGTGAATGGTCGGCTGCTCGCCGCGCAGCATTTGCGTGATGAACTTGGCCAACACGCCCGAGTATGGAGACGATGGATCCTGCCGCGGGCCGAAGATATTGAAGTAGCGGAGGCAGACGGTTTCAAGGCCGTAGCATCGGTAAAACGAAATCATGTAATGTTCGCTGGCCAACTTGGCAACTGCATACGGAGAGATCGGGTCCGGCTTCATCTCCTCGTGCTTGGGCAGCGTGGGCGTGTCACCGTAAGCAGACGACGAAGCCGCGTAGACCACGCGCTTCACTTTCGCGTCGCGAGCGGCAACCAGTACATTCACCGTGCCGTCGATGTTGGCGCGATTGCTGCCGAGCGGGTCAAGAACCGATTTCGGTACGGAAGGAATGGCGGCCTGGTGAAGAATGAAATCGACTCCGGCGCAAGCCTTGTGCATCGCGGGAAGATCGCAGATGTCGGCCTCGCGAAAGTCGCTGCGATCGAGAATCTCGGCAATGTTTTCGCGGTTGCCCGTGGACAGGTTGTCGACGCCTCGTACTTGATCACCGCGAGAGAGCACAGCCCGCGCCAGAGACGATCCGATGAAGCCAGCGATGCCGGTTATCAGGTAGAGAGACATGATCCATCATCATAGCGAAATGTCGTGAAGAACAGGTTTCAAAGAAGGTTCCGGCCGAAATCTGTGGCGGGTGCGGCTTCGAGTTTCGTGAGTTTTCCGCAGTGCGATAATTGTTGCAGTCGTTCTCTTGACACATTTTGAGAGCCCGGTTCATAGTGGGCGGCTGAATTTGGCCCTGATTTACCTTCGCGGGGCTACTCCTTAAACGACTGACTCGTCGCCGCCAAACTGTTTCTCTTATGCGACGGGAGAGCGTTAAAATCCTTGGCTGGTGTGAAGCGAATCTCGACGTTGTCGCGATGAACGGGGGATGGTTCACTACTACGCGATCGAGGATATGAGGACGAAGCGTTGGTTCTTACAAAGCCAGATTTCGATGTTGCGATAATTGGTGGAGGGCCGGCTGGATCCTCGATGGGGGCCTATCTGGCCAAGGCCGGGGTAAGTAGCGTCGTGTTTGAGCGTGAGCTGTTTCCGCGGCCTCATGTGGGCGAGTCGTTGGTCCCTTCTTCGACGCGCGTCTTCAAGGACCTTGATTTTCTCCCTCAGATGGAAGAGGCGAAGTTTCCCCACAAGTTTGGCGCGGTGTGGACTGCGGACGACAAGCAAAAAGTTCCTTATCAACTGGGATGGGAGGGGCTGGCCGCGGATTGCCATGCTGACATCCGCTTCGACGAGCGTGACCAGCCGGGCGTCGACAAGAATTACACATACCATGTGGATCGCGGCAAGTTCGACCTGATGCTGTTGCAGCACGCCAACAAGTTGGGAGCGGCGGTGTATGAAGGCGTGAGGGTGAGCGCGGTCGATTTCGGCCCTAAGGAGCCGGTGGTGCGTTTCACCATGGGGCGAAACGGAAAAGAGATGGGCGTCAGCGCAAGAATGGTTGTGGATGCCAGCGGCCGGAATACTTTTCTGGGCAACCAGCTCAAGCTCAAGGTGCAGGATACAGTGTTCGACCAGTACGCCATCCACACCTGGTTCAACAACTACGATCGCAAGGTCTTTTCCAGGGAAGATGACCACCGCGACTACATCTTCATACACTTCCTGCCCATTTCCAACACCTGGATCTGGCAGATTCCGATTACCAATACCGTGACCAGCTTAGGCGTGGTCACGCAGAAGAAGAACTTTGCGAAATCGAAAAGCGATCGGGAAAAGTTCTTCTGGGAGTCGGTTGCCTCGCGGCCAAGGCTCGGAGAAACGCTCCGCAAGGCCGACCGGATCCGCCCATTCAAGGACGAGGGTGACTACAGCTACGCGATGAAGCAGATTTGTGGTGACCGGTTCGTGATGGTCGGCGATGCCGGGCGCTTCGTCGACCCGATCTTTTCCACGGGAGTGAGTATTGCGCTGAACAGCTCGCGCTTCGCGCACAAAGACATCCTGGCTGCGCTGGAGACGAATGATTTTTCGCGGCAGAGTTTCGCCACCTTCGAGAGCACGCTTCGGGTGGGAACGAAGAACTGGTATGACTTCATCACTGTGTACTACCGTCTGAACGTGCTGTTCACCTACTTCATCAATGATCCAAAGTACCGTCTGGACGTGTTGAAGCTGTTGCAAGGTGATGTGTACGACGACGCCGCGCCGCCGGTGCTGCAGAAGATGCGCACCATGGTCGCGGAGGTCGAGCAGAACCAGACCCATCCCTGGCACAAGATGCTAGGCGATCTGACCTCGAACGCATTCCGTCCGGAGTTTTAATCCGTGGTGCGCGGGGGAAGGCGATATGCTCTTGCAAGAAGCGAATTTTTTAGAATGACACAAGTCGGCAGAGTGGTGACATAATTTCCGAGAGTTGCTGCTGTAATCAGGAGGCACGATGAAAAAGCATTTTTCTTTGTTGTTAGCTGCTGGTGTGGTTCTTATTTTTGCGGTTGGAGTGAGTGCGGGTGATCTTGGAACGAAGGGCAAAGCCTGGCTCGATCCCCATAACGAACCGGCCGCCATCAATGTCAATGGCAAGTGGCATGAGAAGGCATGGGGAAGGGTTACCCTCATTCAAGCTCAGGGCAGCAGGGACGTGACCGGAGACGGCGATGGCTGGGATATCACAGGTGTCGTCAGCGGCAAGCAGGTTTTCCTGCTCTTCTCCCATCATGGCAAAGTTAACTATTCCGCGCAGCTGACGTCAGAAGCCGATGGCAGCCTCAGCGGGACCTACTCAAGAGGCTTCATGAATGAAAAGTCGAAGGGCAGGTCCATGCACCTGATAAAAGAGTAAAGAAGGTCGTCCAGCCCCGGCTTCGTTTAGCGGAATGTGTGTGCTCTTTGGAAACCCATTGAGAGTATGATGTCCGCGGGCGGAAGGCTCGCTCAAGATTGCGTGATAACAGGCTGCGGAAAGACTCTCACCCGACGGACATTTTAACCTCAGCGGCTGAAGCCGTTATTCCAAACGAAGCAGTTATCGCAGCGCTAAAGCGCTGCGCCACCCAAAATCGATTGACCGATCGACGTTTTCCGCAGCCCGCTAAGGAGCTGCTTGTCATGAAATTCCGATTGAGCACAGGCGTGGCACTGTTGTTTGTTTTGTTCGCACCCCTCGTGGTCAGGGCGGAGTTGTCCAAGGAGGATCGAGAGGCTGCCAAGCGCATGATTGCGGGCACCTTGTATCTGCGCCTCGACGTTCCCCTCAAATATGTTATGGGTTCATTTGGATGGGGGCCGGAAGCCGTGCTTGAGGTTTCACCCACCGGGCACGACACGACACGCATCCTCAGTTTGCCGATAAAAAACCCGAAGAGGTCAAAACTCAACTGGGTATTCTATCCAAATTACCCAGTGCGTTTCGCAAAGCTCTTGTTCAAGGGCGATAAGGTTTCGGTGTGGGCTGAGGGTGTGAGCCCCAACGAATACGAGATCATGATCGATTTTATTCAGATCAACTCGCTTGACGATTTTACGAAGGCTTTCAACCAGACTTTCTCCAAGGTTCCGCTACAAGACGAACATCCGGAATGGCCATCAGACGTGCGGAGCGGCATTGCGGAACACAAACTGGTTGTCGGCATGACCAAGGATCAAGCTTTTGACGTGGTGGGCACGCCGCTCGACACAAAGACCGAGGAAGAAAATGGCGTCAAGGTGGAGACTTGGTCTCCCCGCCAGGACGGGGGAACTATCGGTGGGCGAAGCCGGCAGAAGAACATGCGCACCGGTTTTCCCGCGCTCCTGAAGTTTACTGACGGAAAGCTGCAAATGATCGAGCAGGCGCCCAGGACTCCCGACCCTGGCGCGAAGTAGGAAAAGGAGATCTCTTATGAAACGGCTGGCGATGATCGCGGCATTGCTATTGCTCTGTATTTCCCTTCCGGCGTCTCTAGAGGCGCGCCATAAGGTACCGCGGTACCTGAATAAGGAATCGACCGTTGACATGAGCAACATGAACCGCATCTTTGTTGGATGGGTCGATTTGGGCGCAGACGATTGGGCTCTCTACGGCTATGAGAACAAGACTGACTGGGCCGATATTATTGGTTCCTTGAACTCATCGTTTTCCAGAAATTTGGTGCCTGGGCGGACCGTTGCCTCTGCTAAAGACAAGGGGGACGAGAACGCGGCTGGCAACGACCTCTACATCAAGTTCTCCGACGTCCGTGTCGACTACAACAACTATCACCTGATTCTTTCCGTACATTTCATCGATCCAAGAACCAACTCCGAAATTGCCATGATTCCGGTGAGACCTTATTACGGAAACGATTGGGGCCTGAAGAATTACCTGAAAGCAGCGCTGGACGAGGTGGGCACGAAGGTGCAAGTGGAAGTCACCGGCATGACGCCACAGAAAAAGAAGAATTAGCAGCTGCTGAAAACTGTTACTGATCCAGCAATTCACCTCAGCGGCTAAAGCCGCCACTGATTAACCGGCACTTACGGCGCGGCTCGAAGCCGCCCCCTTTCAAAACGGGGCGCAATCCGAATTTTTCAGCAGCCGTTAGAGGACTGGATCGGACGCTGCCAATTGCCCTCGGCATTACTCCGAAACTGCCCCACGGGTATAGGGGTTAGTCCTCGGTCCGGCGAGTGGCCCCGACGATCACGAGTGCTGCCCCTCCAGCCATCCAAATCGCTCCAGTGGCCCGCCATGCGATTTCGGTGCAGGTGCCATTACTGCAGGCTACTTGAGTATTCTGGCCATGGATAAGCGCTGCGGTGCCGGCGCCGATCAAGCCCGCGCCGATGATCGTCATGATCTTTCCCCCTTTGCTCCAGTGCCGGTGGGGCGTAGTGGTCTGGCTGGGTGGATCGGTTTCTGTAGCGAGAGCAAGATGGCGGTTCGCTGCCGCAACTCGCAACTCGGACGCAGGGGGTAACAACTTGGGTGAGACCAAGTCCTGAGCCAAAGTCTGCGTGCTCGTCCAAAACATCGTCGTAATCAGAAAAGCGACCAATAATCTGTATGTCATTGCGGTATGTTCCTCCTAAACCCAATCAAATTCTGACTAAAAAGGAACCCGAAAATCTAATTCTGGGTCTGAAGGTTGTCAAGGTGATTCCCGAGCCATTCCCTTGGAGGGTTCGGGAGCTTCCTTTTTTGGCACTGGCCGCCGATGTTAGCATTACTCTCTGCGAGTCCCGAAGAGGTTCCGGGCCCGGGCAAACCAATATGGCGAGGTCGGCAATCTTTTGCTTGTTGTTTCTTGCGACCAACGCATCTTTGGCCCTTCTGTATCCTTTCTCCCTCTCGCGGTTTCTGCTGGCGGCCTCGATTTACTCGGTGGGCACACTGGTCATGCTCTATCTACTGTTTCATCCGCGCAACCAGTGGCTGGTTACCAACCGCAGCCGGGTAGAGGGCGCGGGTTGCGTGGCCCTGACTTTCGACGATGGGCCCAACCCCGTGGACACGCCCAAGTTACTCGACTTACTTCGGGAGAAAGGTGTGAAGGCGACGTTCTTTGTTGTCGGCAAGCGTGCGGACCAGTATCCAGAAATCGTTCGGCGGGCCTGGGACGAAGGGCATTTGATCGCCAACCACACGTGGTCGCATTGTCATCTGTTTTGTTTTCTCACGCCGGCACGTCTGCGGGCAGAGATCGAGCGCGGCGCGGAGAGCGTGCGGCGCATTTGCGGATTCCGTTCGCGTTTCTTCCGCTCGCCGGTGGGCCAGCGCCATCCGCTTCTGCGGCGCTATCTCGAGGACGCCGGACTGGAGTACGTTTCCTGGAGCATTCGTAGCCGCGACACGCTGACCAGGAATTCCGGGGTTCTTGCCCGGCGCATCTTGAGGCAGGCGGCAAGCGGGGACATCATCGTGCTGCATGATCATTTGCCGCGTGGAGCCCATGTCATGCTCGAAGCATTGCCTGGAGTGATCGATGAGCTCAGGGCACGGGGATTTAGATTCGTGCTGGCCGGACCACGTGAGGATGCTGGCGTCCCGACGCTGGAGCCCGCGGCGTGCGAATCCGCGCGCTGATTGTGGCAATCGCGATTTGCACGAAGCGATAGCGGTTCAGCGAGACAATCCCAAACCCCGAACCAGCGCCAGAAAGGCGCGGCTGGCCAATCCTGCCGGATCGAGCAACACTCTCCGTCGTTCCAGCATGGCCGACACGGGTTGTCCCTTATAACTGGCAATTTGCCGGTAGCGGGACATGAAGAACAGCACCCGCAGGAAAAGTTTCCAATTGAGCGGGGCAAAGTAATCGGGCGTAATGAATGGCACCGCATGACCATCTTTCACTTCGGCAATAAAGTCCTTGAAGGTTGCGGCCTGCGATAGCGAGACGATGGAGCTGGCAACCAACAAATGGCTATCGCCTCCGCCCACCACCGGCTTGCGCCACTGGCGGGCGAGTTCCAGAACGCGGTCGTTCTCCTCGCGTCGCCGCATCCCGTTTATTTCCAGAGCATGAATCGCCCAGCCATACCGGGTGAGGAGATCTGTGAAGGGAATTGTTTCCGATCCCGGCCCCCAGGCGACGAGCGGATGATTCAGGACGACCAGGCAGCCGCTGGCGGCGAGCGTTTCAAACAGTTCGTCATAGCGTCCGCCTCGGGCGGCCGATTGAATTCGACTGTGCGTTTGATCGATTTCACTTTCGGGCAGGCCGCTGAGCCCCAGGTGAAACAAGTGCCCCTCGTACCAGAGGGATAGCTCCTCGCTGATTGCGATACGGCCGTTAAGGTCTGGCCTGCCTCGCATAAGAGCCACGTTGCCGGCAAATTCGTCGTGATCGGTGATGGCAAAGTGAACCCCATTGAAACCCCAACGAGCGGCTGCGGCGGATTCCATCTGATATACATCTTCGGGAGTGTAGGGAGGGTTGTAGGTTATCTCTGCGTAATTCAGGTTAGAGATTCCGCCGAGGCCGAATGCGCTCTGGAGCACTCCGCTCAAAGGGCGCATGAAGGCCATCTTCACAACCAGGTTCAGGGCCGCCAACTTTTCTACAGAGTGGCAGGAGTGGTTGTGCAGAGAAACCGCAAAGCCGAATTCTCGTTCCGGGTGCGGACATTCGCGGTAGGTGTAATTCTCAATCTTCCAGGCTGACCGGCGTCTCATGCGTTCTGAAATGGCGTCCGCAAGTGCAATTTCGCCGGCGCGACGCCTTGCAGCCGGGTTCGCGAATCCCTTGTCCCGCCGGATTTCCCGACTGGCGAGTTGGAGCGTGGTTGAGGATACCTAGGAGCGCAAAACAACGCCACAAAAAACCACAGTCCCGGCCATTCCGCCCCGGCACCCGTCAGCAAGAAGGTATTGTCGCAGAAAATGCGATCTGGTACTCTTCGGCAACAGGTGGGGCAGGTCTCTGTGGGGCGGCAACTGCGAAATTCAAGGGGAAGGGTGTGCTGTACACCATCGATTCGTCAGCGCGAAAGCCACCAAACGACGTGCTCGAGAGATTGTCGAAGAGCCGTCGAGTCTTGTTGATCGAGGCTAACGATCAGCGACGCTGGGTGGGTGGTCGGGTCGCGCCAGAGGTCCACATCCCTCCCGTCGGGCTCATGTACGTCGCCAGCAGCGCACAGCGCGACCATCCAGACGTACAAATCCAAATCCTTGAAACATCTTTGGACGGGCGGTCCGACGATGAACTGGTCACGAAGCTGTTGGAATATCGCCCCGATGCGGTTGGGATCCGCAGTATCAGCCTGTTCGAGGATGAACTCAAGCGCGTTGCCGAGTTGACGAGAAGCATTCTGGATGTCCCCATCGTGTGCGGTGGCCCGATCGCCACCGCCCGGCGCGGGGCCGTTCTCAAAGCCATCCCCGCAATCGATCTCCTCGTCGTCGGCGAGGGTGAGCTGACGTTTTCTCGTCTCCTCTCTGGCACGGCGACCAACGGTCTGGTGTTTCGCCATGGTACTGAGATCGTCGATTTAGGCGACGGGGATGTGGTCGATAATCTGGACGAACTGCCTTTCCCCGACTACGGCCTGGTGGATCTAAGCCGGTACGAAGAGCACCTGAGCTATGCCTATAACCACCGGCGGCAAGGCGTCCTGCTTACCAGTCGGGGTTGTCCGTTCTTGTGCACTTACTGCAATACCTTTGCCGGCAAGACGGCGCGGCTGCGTTCCGCGGAGAACGTGGTCGCTGAGATGGAACAGATGTCGCGGGACCATGGCATCGACGATTTCTACGTAGTCGACGATATTTTTAATATGGACCGCAAGCGCACCGAGGCCATATTCCGCATGATTATCGGCCTTCGCAAGAATTGGCGCCTCTATTTCGTGAATGGATTGCGGGCAGACATCATGACGCGTGAGTTGGTGGACCTGATGGCCGATGCAGGAACGGTATGGGTTACCTACGCGGTCGAATCCGGGAGTCCGCGCATTCAGAAGCTGGTCAAGAAGAACATGCACCTGGAGAAAGCCGCGGACATCATCAACTACTCGCAGGACCGCGGGCTGATCGTCAACGTGAACACGATGTACGGTTTTCCCACTGAAACCGGGGCCGATGCCCAACAAACGCTCGACTACCTGGCCGAGTTACACATGCCATCACTTCTTCCTTACCACTTTTGTCTGCGAGGATACGACGGATGCGAAATCGTCGACCAGGCGGCGGAAGCAGGCTGGGATACCACTGCCTTCCTGGCGGATGGCGCGCTGTCCTATCACGACATGCCCCGGGGGACTGCGACGTTTCCGAAAAGCGAGATGATGAAGCACCTGATGGACTATCATACGCAGTTCGGCATGCATAACCACCAGCATTTACGCCGTTCGTTGGAAGTTCTCAGGGTAAACGGATACACGGACAGCGATCTGGTTGATATGTACAGCGTTCTTCAAAATCGCTCTTTACGGAATGTAGATGAAATTGTGGCTGGCTCAACGCCGAACGCCAAGCCAGGATTTACTTATCCAGTTGAGCATACCGCGAGTCCCAGTTAAGCTACCTAGTTCGCGGTGCAAGGGTAAATACGGGAAAATGCGTCAGCCCATTAAATACCTTGAAAAGGCGATGTCCATTGCTGCGAATGCGGCGTGGCAGATGTTTTGTTTGAGTAATGATCTCGTTCCTGAGAATCCCTCGTTCATCCCCAAGTGGTCGGACAAGCCGCTGCTGAAGTCGCGTGAAAAGGCCAAACCTCCGCTGGGCTGGCCGCGGGAAACCGACTCGTTGTGCCCTCGTTGTGTGCCGGAGATCCGGCAGCAGATCGTCGACGGCAAACAGGATTACCGCATCCTGCTAGACGAGAGGCCCGGCGAGATCAAGGCGCAGATCATCGAGCGCGATGGCAGAATCCTGATGGTCAAGGATTGTCCTATCCATGGGCATTTCGAGGATGTCATCTCCATCGATCCGGCGTTCTTCCGGCATCTCGAGGAGACCTTCCCGGGCCGCGACATTCGTGCTCACAACGACGAGAAACTGCACAACCACGGCAGCAGCACCATCAAGCACGGGCGAGGATCGGTTCTCACCATCGACCTGACCAACCGCTGCAACATGATGTGCGATCCCTGTTTCATGGACGCCAACCAGGTGGGCTTTGTACACGAGTTGACCTGGGACGATGTCAAGACGCTGCTCGACAATGCGTTTTCCATCAAGCCCCGGCGCCAGATGTCTGTGCAGTTCTCCGGTGGCGAGCCGACCATGTCGCCGCATTTCCTGGAGGCCATTCGCTACGCCCGCAAGCTCGGCTACGACAGCGTGCAGGCGGCTACCAACGGCATCGAGTTTGCCAAGAGCCCGGAGTTTGCGCGTCAGGCCGCGGAAGCCGGTTTGCGCTACGCCTATCTTCAATTCGACGGCATCGGCAACCCGGCGAATTCCCATCGCAATGTCGGGAATCTGTTCGATGTGAAGCTGCGGGCCATCGAAAACCTGCACTCCAACGGCGTGGAAATCGTGCTGGTGACGACAGTGGTCAACGGGATCAACAACGAACAGGTCGGGCGCGTTGTGCAGTTCGCGCTGGACAACCCGGACAAGATCGCAATGGTGTCATTCCAGCCCGTCTCGTTCACCGGCCGCGACGAAGCGGTGACCGACGAACGCCGCATAGCCCAGCGCTACACGCTCTCACATCTCGCCCACGACATGAAGGACCAGCTGAACGTCGGCGAGCCCGTCCGCGACTGGTTCCCTCTGTCTTTCCTGAGCACTTTTTCGGACTGGGCGGACCTGGTCCATGGCCCTGAAGCCGCCTGGGGCCAAGTCGCCTGCGGTTGCCACCCGAATTGTGGGGTGGGCATGGCGGTTATGGTGGATAAGCGCACGCGCGAGGCGGTTCCGGTCACTGCGTTTCTGAACGCCGATCAGTTTGCCAAGGACATTGCGAGGATCAACGATTGGGCCCGGAGCAAGTGGATGTCGGTTGTGGGAATGGCTCTGGCTCTGGTGCGGAATTACGACGCTTTCCGTGCGCCCACCCATTTCCGCGCTTTCGATATGTTGAGGAAACTCGATAAGGGGCTGGGTGCAACCGGGCGCGACTACGGCGACGTCTCGGGCAACCGGACGATGGAGGACATCCTCCACCGCCGGCGCGACCGCTGGAACCTGCTGTTCGTGGCGGGTATGTGGTTCCAGGATCTGTTCAATTACGATTTCCGCAGGACCGAGCAGTGCATTATCCCGTACGCCACGCAAGAGGGGGAGATTTCCTTTTGCGCTTACAACACCGGGATGGGATGGCGGAACATCATCGAGAAGATGCACATGACCGCCACGCTAACCAAATGGTACGAGGAGCATGGGCGGCATGAGATTTTTGCCGGCGGCAAGAGCGTCAACTTGGATAGCACCGAACATCATCTGGTTTTGAAGGACGAGATTGTCAGCGACCATGCCCAGCACGACCTGGAGCTACTCGGCATCGCCAAGAACGCGCGCGAGGAGAAGCTGCGCGCTCGAGCCGAGCGGCTTAAGCTGGACGCGGAAAATCAACGCATGGCAAAGCTCTACCGCGAGATTGTGCTGAAAGAGCGATCTGTGCCTGAGTTGGTGCAGATCGGAGGGCGAGCCGCTACGGCGCCCGCGCAGGATTGCCGAAGCGCGATGGGAGACTGCGGAGATTAGGCCTGGAATCAGGCGCCGCGCAGGGAAACAGTGTCGGCGGAGGATTCGGAAACTGACGTCAACTGTCTCGGGCCCAAGAGATTGGTCTCCTTCAAATAGGCCTGGGGATCCATCAAGGTTTGGGTACGCGCTAGAATCTGTGCCAGCCGCGGAATATCGCGCACTCGAACCTGCTTGAGCCACTGCCACCACTTCTTCTTTCCCGCGATGTTGAGAACGCTTCGCCGCCAGGACTCACAATAAAGTTCGAAGAAGCGCTCGACCGGCAGGCGGGGCTGCCAAAGCAGGTGGTGTAGATCGTAGTGGGTCCAGTCGAATACGTCGATTTTCTTCCTGCTCATTTCGAAGTAGTAAGTGCCAGGTAGGGGCGTCAGGATGGTGAATCCCACGCGATACAGTTGGTGTTCGTCCATAAAATCCCACAAGCCTTGAAAATCGGCCTCGGTGAAATCCGGATCGATGATGAAATTGCCGGTGATGCCAAATCCGAGTTCGCGGGCTATGCGGACGGCTTCTACGGTCTTGTTAATGTCGGCATCCTTGTTCAGCGAACTGAGGCCCGGGCTGGTGTGGGACTCCAAGCCAAAGAAAATGTCGAAAGTCTTGGCCAGCGGTCGCCACAGCTTCAGCAGGTCCGCATTTTCCGTGACCAGATCCGCGCGGGTTTGCACTAGCAGCAGGTTCTTGCGTTCGCTGGACCGGAGCAAGGTGTGGCCTAATTCTTCGCTGCGCGTGCGGTCGGCCCAGAACAAATCGTCGACCATGAACAGATTGCGGCCTGTAGCTTCAAAGTCAGCACGCACCTGGTCGGGGGCATGGCACCGGTAGGTGCGCTTGTAGAGTTGCCACACCGAACAGAAGTTGCACCGGTAGGAGCACCCGCGTGCAGTTTCCATGGTCCACATCGGCATGTAATTCAGACAGCAGTAGCGCTTCTGATAGCGAGCGACGACGGACCGGTCGGGGAGGGGCATCTGGGCCAGATCCAGCCAGCGGCCGGGCTTGACCATCGTGGCCTGAAAACGGCCGTCACCATTGGGAAGCAACAGCGATGGAAGTGTATCCAAGGCGCGACCGTTGGCGACCGCGTCGCACAGAGCGGGCAGCAGCGTTTCCCCTTCGCCGATGCAAATTGCGTCCACGGAGCGGTTGCCATCCACGGCTTTGGGGTAGGCAGAGATCGCGTGGCCGCCGAGGGCGACGAAAATATTCGGGTTGTGCGCTTTAATCTGGTCGGCGACCCCGAGCGCTGCGGGCGCCTCGAGGATATGCAGACAGGAGATTGCGACTAAGTCGGGCTGCGAGTCGCGCAGAATATGGGTAATCGCGCGCCGTTCGAAACGCATGTCCGCCAACTGGACGGAATGCCCGGCTTGGCGCAGAGCCGAGGCCAGGTACATGAGACCTAACGGTTCGGTTTGAAAGAAGGGGGACAACCCGAACTGAGCGGTTTCGGGGTACGGCCTCAGCAGCAGGATTCGCACTGGCTGCCTCTCTGGCCCAAGCCTAGTTCGACTCCCGCATCTGGAAATTGCATGATCACGGACGGATGACTCATTGCATTCGCTGCGACGCAATGCTAACCAGTGTATCAACGGCCTCCGATTGCCCCACAGGTTGTTTCTTGGGCAGCACGGATGCAGGGACAACGGTTGCCGGTTCAGGCCGAGACTCGGGCGTGCGCGGCATAGCCAGCAGCTTTCGCCAATCGAAGCGCAAGCGCTTCTTCAGCAAAGAACGTCGCGTGTCGCGAAATGGATCGTCTGAAGTGCCGTAGACTGGATGGTAGCTGTCGGTCCTCTCCAGGCCGGGGACTTCGATACCGAAATTGTTGAGTTGCATGAAGTGCCGCATCTGGAGCTTGTAGCGGCCCTCGATCCCAAACAGCAGTTCCAGCATGCGCTCGTTCAGCCAGATGATATAGCACAAGCCGAAGACCCAGAGATAGGTGTAACCCTTGAAAAACTTCCAGTCGCCTTTTGTGGGCCACCACATGCCGATGATCTCGCGGCGGATCTTCCAGCGGGCGAAGCTGAGTTCTTCCGGAGACAAATTGGAAGTTCGCACGTTGGCGAAGTACCCGTCATACCAGCGGAAGTCGGACAGGTTCTGGACCTGATTGTCGCGGAGCATGTTGTCGCGCAAAGGGGTCTTCGGGTAGGGAGTCATGATCTGGTCCATGATGCTGCTGACACCCTGTTCCTTGATGAAGCGGTAGTTCTCACGCATGCTCTCAGGATCGTCGTCGGGGAGCCCGTTGATGAGTCCTGCGATGACGACAATATTTTCTTTCTGCAACTCGGCGATGGCTTTCTTGATGGCGGGCAGCGTATTGGGCTTTTTCATGGCCCGCAGGTTTTTCGTTGAGGCGTTTTCGATGCCGAGGAAGATGGAGACGAAGCCGGCCTTGGGCAATTTCTTGATGACGTGCGGGCGTTGGGAAAAGCCGATCACGGTCGCCTGCGTGGTGAACTGCAGATCCTTCAGTTTGAGCGAGATCACGCCATCGATCAGTTCTTCGAAACGATCCATGTTCTGGGTGATGTTGTCGTCAGTACAAAAAATGTGGCGCGCACCGCGGCTGTAGGCGTCCTCGATATCGGCGAGCACGCGCTCCAGAGGATACTGGCGGATCGAACTGCCGTACATCTGATGGATGCTGCAGAAATTGCAGTGGTAGAGGCAGCCGCGGGAGGTCTCGATGACGTCGGCCCGGCGGAAGTACATGTGGAAGTTCTTGATGATGCGCTTATCGCGGGCGGGGAGCTTGATCTTTGTTACATCCTCAAGCGGACGTGGTGCGTTGTGATGAAACTGGCGGTTTTCGGTTTTGTACGACACGCCCAGAATGTTGTCGAGCCCGCGACCTTGCGCATCGAGCGAGTCCAGAAGTTCGCCGAAGCTGAAGTCGCCCTCGCCGCGGACGATGAAGTCCCAGTAGTCGGCTCCGGGCGAGCCTTCGATGGTGTCGTAGGATAGCGTGGCGTGGTAGCCGCCGAGGACGGTCTTTATCCGGGGATTGAGTTGTTTGGTGAGGTAGGCCATCCGGAGATTGCAGTCGTATTGAAAGGCCATCCCGGAAAAGCCGACGACGTCCGGGCGCTCGTTCTGCAGCGTCTCCAACAGAATTGGAATGGCGCGCTTCCGAGTGGGAGCCAAGTCCAGGACTTTTACATCGTGGTTGTCAATCTGCGCGGCAATGGTGGCCAACGCCACCGATGGAGGCTCCCACTGCCTTCTTGGAACCCAGGGCGAGGTTGCGGGGCATTGCACGAGCAGCGCTTTCATAGTCTTCGCATCCTAAGTGACATTGCGCGAAATTCAGCAGACTGCCGAAAAGCTGGCCCGGGATCTTCCAATTAATGCGACAGGTTACTTTACTTGGAGGGTCGACTGCAAGGAAATTGGCAGGGTTGAGAGGGTCCTCTTGACGGAGAGAAAAATCATGAACCACGAACAGCACGAAGGTTTGCGAAGGGCTGGCTAGCTGGGTTTCTTGGGGTGGTCCGAGGGTGATACACTCACTTCGAATTCCGGCGTTCTCGCCTGGCCCATACGCGCCCGACGCTGGAAGCTGCTGCATGCGAACCTGCGCGCTCATTCCGGCATATAACGAGGCCTCTTACATCGCGGACGTGGTAAAGGGAGCCCAACCGCATGTCGATGAAGTCGTCGTGATTGATGATGGGTCCGGTGACGGGACCGGGCAAGTCGCCCAGGCTGCGGGAGCTACGTGTCTGCGATCGGCAAGGAATTGCGGCAAGGCCTCGGCGCTGCGTCTGGGCATCGAGTTCGCGCGGGCCCGGAACTTTACCCACGTGGTCACTCTGGATGGGGACGGGCAACACTTGCCGGAAGATATTCCCGGCTTGCTTCGTGTAGCGAAAGAGACGGGAGCGGACCTGGTGATTGGGGCGCGCTCGTTCGATCGCGACTCGATGCCTCGGTCTCGCTATTACTCCAACACGATTGGTAGCCGCATAGCCTCGTCGCTGGTGGGCCGCGAGATTCGCGACAGCCAGAGCGGGTTCCGGCTGTTCCGTCTGGATAAACTCCAGGGGACCAGGCTACGGAGCCGGTTTTACGAATTAGAGATGGAAATGTTGATTAAGATGACGCAGTCGGGTTGCACTATTGCGCACGCTCCCGTTCACACCGTCTACCATGATGGCGGGGCGCGCTCGAAGATGAAGCCGGTGCGAGACACGGTGTGGGTCTGCCTGTGGTCGCTAGCGTTTCGCTTTCTGGGGGCGTGACGTGGCTCCGCGGATCCGAATGTTATGTGTGCTTTTTCTCCTTGCGTCGATGAGTTCTCCGGCTGTGTTGGCCGCCCAGAGCGATGATCTGCTGAACCGGATTTGGGACGGGGTTCAGCAAGCGCAGAAGAAATATACCAGCAGCTGCGGAACCATTGTCGAAACCCGAACTTCCACCCTGATGGTTAAACCTCTGGTGCTGCGGGGCAAGTTTTGCACTGAGGGAACCAAGCGATTTGCACTGGAATACTTCGAGCCGTCGAAGATGCGCATTCGCTTCAACGAGGACTACCTCAACGTCACCTCCGGTAGCAAGACGGAGGTGATGGAAGTCGGAGGCAACGTTCGCCGCGCACAATCTTATTTCAGCCGGGAGAGTTCCATCGGGAACCTGAAAAAAAACTTCACCATCACCGTGCGAGAAGACGGCCCGGTCTTCGAAATGAAGCTGGTACCGCGGACGGACAATTTTCGCCGCAGGCTGAATTACCTGGTCGTGAAGCTGGACAAACGGGATTTCCTGCTGCGGTCGCTGGAAGTCGACGGCAAGAGCGGCGTGAACAGTGTGTTCGCGATCGACGTGAATTCGCTGAATCCGAAGATTCCGGCAGAAACGTTTGAGGTCTACAGACCAAAGTGACTGAGCGAAGAGTAATTGAGCGAAGTGAAATCGAGACGATGATTCCTCATCGGGCTCCGTTCCTGTGGATCGACCGGGTGGAAGAACTGGAGCCGGGAGTTCGCTGTGTTGCGGTGAAGTTCGTCGATCCAGCGGACCCGATTTTTGTGGGACATTTTCCCGCCAAGCCGATTCTTCCAGGCGTTTGTCTGATCGAAGCGGTGGCTCAGACAGCGGGAGTGATGCTGGGATCAGTGGGAGAGCAGGGGGCTGGGGCAGGAGTGGCGCTGCTCGCGGCGGTAAACCGGTTCAAGTTTCTCAAGACCGTAACTCCGGGGCAAGATCTGCGCGTCGAAACCAAGAAGCTGACCGAGATTGGGAAGATGGCGTGCATCGAGGGAACGGTCTGGGTGGGCGGGGAGATGGTGGCGAGCGGTGAGTTGTCGGTGGTATCGGCGTGATGGACGAGCGAAGGACCATGCGGACGGTGGCGAAGGCAACCATTTGATCGGAGGATTCCGAACTCGCGCGCGGCTGTTCGTAGCCGCCTTGCTGAAGGAGAAGCTTGAGCCTGGACGAGCTGCGGCCGCCGTGTTCGTCGGTATCTTCATTGGGATCGTGCCTATCTACGGGTTTCAAACCCTGGCGGCCGTGGGTGCGGCTTTTTTCTTCAGGCTGAATAAGCCGCTGACCGTGGCCGGAACTTTCATAAACAATCCGTTGCTCCAGCCCGCGATTATCGTGTCTTCGGTGGAGATCGGCTATTTTCTCCAAGGCGGCTCGTTTCGGCCGTTTCATCTTTCCGCACTGACTGGCGCGCATGTGAAGCAAGAAATGATGGCTTTTGTGATGGGGAGCGTGGTGCTGGGGGTGCTGGTTGGCGGCGTGGGAGCGGTGACTACGGCAATTGTGATTGAGCTTAAGGCACCCGCCAATCCGGGATTGCGAGACCGAGTTCGTTTTGTGAAGGGGATGTTTGCCCAATGCGCTTGGGCTGACCGAGAGTTCGTACGGTGGAAGCTGCGGCTGGATCGGATCTTTGGGTTACTGGCCGCCGAAGACTTGGGATCGGGGACTGTCGTGGATCTTGGTTGCGGCTACGGCATGGCTCTGAGTTTTGCAGCCTTCGGTGACTCCAGCCGTCCCCTGGTTGGTTGCGATCTGGATGGGCATCGCATCGCGGTGGCTCGCCAAGCCCTCGGCGAACTGAATGTGGACCTTAGCGTTGCGGACATTCGTGGTTTCGAGCTTCCGCCGGCGGGTTTGATTCTTATTCTGGATGTCCTGCAGTATATGGGCGGCGATGAGCAAATGACCTTGTTGCAACGATGCTGTTCGACGCTCGAGCCCGAGGGAGTTTTGATCTTTCGCGTCCATGATCGCGAACGTGGCTTGTGGTCGACAATCACCATGGCTTTCGACCGGTTGATATTCGCGTTCGGACGCGCAGGCATACGGCCCCTCACGCTTGGTGCCGCCGAGTACCGGGGTGTGCTGGAGAATGCCGGTATGCGCGTGGAGGAATGCCGGTTCCGAAACCGTCTCCCCCTGGCTCATATCTTATTCATCGCGAGAAAACCGATAGCGGAAGCCGCAACATGATGGTCCGATTCATGCGCCTAGTGGGCGGCTTGGTCGTAAGTCATCCGTGGCTGGTGACGGCCATCAGCCTTGTTGTGACCTTACTGTTGTATGCCAACATCCACAACCTGCGCACCGGGACGGACCTGACCGATCTGTTTGGGGATCGCGATCCTCAGTGGCGAGCCGCGAGCCAGATCGGCAAAGAACTGGGTTATGGCAACCAACTCTTCGTGCTGATCGAGGTCCCTGCTGGAGAAACGGACACGACCGGACCGATGGAGGAAGCGGCGGACCGTCTCACCGCCGAAATGCTGAGCAGCGGGCTGTTCCTGCACGCGCGGTGCGGCCTGCAGGAAGAAGAGTTGCTCAACATCGTCCGGTATTTTACCTGGAATTTCCCGTCATTCGTGGGGCCAGAGCAAACGGAGGATGTTAAGCGGCGCCTCGATCCGCAACAGATTCATCAAAATGTTCGGCGTGCTGCAACCGAACTGGTCACGCCGTTCTCGTCGCTCGGGACGAGTTACTTCGTCGCAGATCCATTGGGCCTCATGGAAGTGGAGGCGCGCAACAGCAGCGGGTTTTCGCAGTTTGCGAATTTCGATTTGCAATGGGGATCCGGGAACCGGTTCTTCAGCAAAGATCACAAGGCGCTGTTGATCATTGCCGAACCTCGCCAGTCGGCTATGGATTATAAGTTCGCGGAGCAGGTGGTGCGGTGGACGCGGGAACACATCCAGTCGATGAACGCAGATCAAGCCCTCCGTGACTCCGGAGTGCGGGTCACTCCGGCGGGGGCTTACGTTTACGCGGAGCAGGAGCACCAGTTCATCGAGACAAACATTCGCCGCATTTCCATGATCTCGATCGTCGGGAATCTGCTGTTGTGCCTGGTGATCTATCCAAGGATTCCGCTGCTGCTTTTGTCGTTGCTACCCGCCGGCCTCGGCATTCTCTGGACTACGGGTGTGGCGAGTTTCTATCCGGGAGAAGTGAATCTCATCAGCCTGTCCTTCATTGCGATTCTGGCGGGGCTCGGAGATGACCAAGTCGTTCATTTTTTCAATCGTGTGCCGCAGGAATGGGCTAAGGGCGGAACACTGAATGATGCCGTGATGCGCTCCTTCGAAACCACTGGCTTCAGCGTGCTCCTCTGCATCATAACGGCGGCGACCGCTACCGCGTCGCTGGCGACCTCCCACTTCAAGGCATTGGCGGAGTTTGGGTTCATCCTCACCGTCGGAATGTTCATGATGGTGTTGCACACTCTTTTGACGGTTCCCGCGCTGATGGGGCTGTGGTGGCGGGTCTCCAAGCCGCGGGCACCGGAGACCATTACCTTCCGCCTCCTCCCGTGGATAGCGCGGACATGCGTCGATTTTGTGGGCCGGCACGCTCGTCTGGTTGTGAGTTTTGGTGTGGGAATGTTCGTGCTGTCATTAGTGTTTCTGCCGACCATTAAGATGAGCGCCCGGTTCGAGATTACCGGCGCGGATAATCCTGCGGTGGCTGCGCAGAATCGGCTTTCCGCGAGGTTCGGCATCGAGGGAAGTCCGCACGTCTTTTTGATCGCCGGTGGCGAGCAGGAAGTGCTGGGCAGGGCCGAGGAATTGACAGCCGGGCTCGAAGGGTATCGGCAGCGCGGCATCATCAAGTCCATCTTTTCCCCCACGACGCTGCTTCCTTCCGCCCGGACACAGGGCGAGCGCGCCGGTTTTCTGAAAGGTGTCAATCTTGCCGCTTCCGCTCGTGCTCTTGAGGATTCGCTGCGTGAGAATGGTTTTCGGACCGAACCGGTTCAACCGTTTATCGACCGACTGCGAATCCTAGGACAAAAGGATGATCCGGTCACGCTGGAAACGGCCGCCAAGTTCTTGCCGCCTGGGTTGCTCGACAACAGCATTCGCAAGACGGGGGACGGTAGCTACGTGGCGGCCATCGCGTTCTATGGCACGGATCCCGATGCGATCGATGTAGTTCCGGAAAGCATAATTGCGTCATGGAGGAATCAGTTTGGGCCGTTCGTGGAATTCTCTTTCGACAAGATGAACCGCGACATGCAGAACCAGGTGTTGCATGACAGCCGCAGGGCATTGATATGGACGGCGGCTGGCATTCTGTTGATTGTCTATCTTTGTTTTCGCAACCTCCGCGTGTCGCTCATCGTGCTGATCCCGATCGTATTCGGGATTGTTGGAACGTTCGGGCTGTTGCTGCTGGTGAGGCACCGCTTCAGTTTCATGTCTATCACGGCCATTCCGCTCATCATAGGGATTGGGATCGACAACGGTATCCATTTAGTTCGCCGTTACCTCGAGAACAAGCGCCTCGGTATTCTCGCGATCGCGAAGGCCACCGGCCCGGCTCTGATTCAATCGAACTTGACGACAATTGTCGGATTCGGGGCGCTGATGGCTTCCAGTTTCACGCCGCTGGCCGAGATGGGGCTCGTCACCTCATTGGGCGTCGCTCTGGCGTTGGCCGGCGGGCTGTTGTTAATCCCAGCGGTTATTCTCGTACAGGAACAACGCGCGCCGACGGATAGGGCTAGCGAGGTTGATTCGGATTGAAGATCTTCTTAGTC
The DNA here is from genome assembly GCA_020073385.1 of Terriglobia bacterium. GTDB lineage: Bacteria > Acidobacteriota > Terriglobia > Terriglobales > Acidobacteriaceae > Sulfotelmatobacter. The sequence continues at coordinate 54,331 of JAIQFH010000004.1, forward strand.
CCAGAGAGTTACGTCGCGGTAGAGTGGAGGCCGATCTGGAAACGTTTCGTATATACTTCAAACGCAGTACGTTCGCGAAACTGTGATCGACACGATCTTGTCCCAGGGCGCACGACAGATTCCTTTCCGTGATCGTCGATCAGAGTTTTGGGTCCCAAGTTGTCGGACTTAATTTCATGAAATTCGCGCTTTGCTCGCCAACGCAGTTCTCTTCTGGATTCTTCTCCCGAGTGGCAGATTTGCAGCGGATTGGCTCTATCCTGTTGATTTCGGGTTTTTTGTTTCTGCCGCTGGCGGCGGAAGCTGGCCTCCCTCGGGCTGCAATCTCGATTCCGACGGACCAGAACCTGGCCGCGGGCATAAAGGCGACCCAACAGTGTGAGTCCCCGGGCAAAGTGATCGTGCTGCCGCCGCTGTCTCTCGATTTCGCGAGTGGTGGAAGTGCGGCCAGCCTTATCGAGGAGCAGGCACAGGCCGTCCAGAGCATGCCCGAGGGGTCCGAGGTTTCGCTGCATGTGGTAGTGGGGGCTGGTTCTCTTGCTGCCCATGATTCCGAGCAACAGATTAACGAGAGGGTGGGGGCATTCCTGAAATCAATGCCGCTGTCGGCGGCTGCGGTGCGCGGACTGATTGTGGAAATCAAGGAGCCGCTGACGGCTCCCGACCTATTCGCGTTCGGGCTGGTGCGCCTGACGCTGGGCGCCAAAGCCAGCAACGCCGGCTTGCGTGTTGCGTTTGTGTTCCCGCCCGGGTTTGTCAGCCAGCATGGCGATATTGTCAAACGGCTTGCGACCTACTCCGATCTGCTGGGAACGACCTACTCAGAAGGCTGGCGCGAGGACGCGGCGTGGATTGCAGAGCAGGCGCTGAACAAGCCCCTCGTCCTCAAGTTAGACGCTGCAGCATCGGCGACGACATCGCGGTTTGTGACCGCGATGCTCGAGGCAAGCGGTACTTCCGTCGAAATCGTATGGTCAGATCCGCCTGACGCCAAGGCCGCCAACGCCGTGTGCACAGTGAACAGCTTCTTGACGCATTACATCACCGGCAACGTGTTCGCAGCGGATTCCACGGTCTCGCCGTTCACGGTTGCAGTGGAGGGCGCGGGGAGCAGCGAGAACCGGTCGTTCGGCAGCGGGCCGTCGGATCTGGTGATCGTGGTGCACGCGAACGGAAGCCCCGACTCCCCGAAGACAGTCAGGCTGCAGGGTACTAAGTCAGGGCCATTCGAGATCAAGTGGTACGACCCCGTCACCGGAGCGCCGCTTCCCGCGGGCGAAGTCACGAAGACGGATAAGGGAATCGCGCAGACATGTGCTTGCACCAGCGAGTACGCTTTGATTTCCGTCCATAGGCAAAGTGAGAACGATCAGACGCTGTACAACACGGTAGAGGTTAAGGGCGGAATCGAGCTGAAAGTCGAAGAGATAGTTGCTCGCTGGCAGCAGAACCGGGAAGCGCAGAAACAGAAGCTGGAAACCTATATGGCCTCCAGCTTTATGAGCCTGCACTTTGAAAACACCAATTTGGGACCAGGGTTCGACGTCTCGACGCAACTCAAGGTGTTTTTCAGTCGCGAGGGCCAGATGGAAATGGCCCAAAAAGCGTTTTACGTCAACGGCGTGAAGTTCGGCAAGAACCATGAATTTCCGCTGCCGCAAATCGAGCCGGAAAAGGTGCTGACCCAGCCCCTCGAATTGAAGCTCAATGAACGTTATGTCTACAAACTGCTGGGCACGGAAAAAATCGACGGCGCGATGTGTTTTGTGATCGGAGTCGAGCCCAAGGTGGTGGACGAGGCGCTGTACAGCGGCAAAGTGTGGATCGACGGCACTACTTTCCGCGAGGTGAGACAGTACCTGACGCAACGCGGTGCCAAGAACAACGTGCTAGTGAATGTCGAGACCCAGGATTTCGAATTGGTCGGTGACGCCAAGGGCACTCAGTTCAACTTGTTGCGATCCATCACGGCACAGCAGTTGCTGAATGCGGCCGGACGCGATTTTGTGTTGCAGCGGAAGGTGCAGTTCTCGAACTACGTGATCAACGCTCCCGATTTCAGTGCCACCCTCGCAGCTGAACGTAGTTCGGACGATCCAATGTTCCGCGACACCGACCAGGGACTGCGGTCGCTGAGAAAAAAAGGCGACGAGCGCGTTCTAGTAGAGAGCAGTGTGAAGCGCATACGGTCTCTGATTGGCGGGGCGATGTATGAAGGCACGTTTAACTTTCCGATTCCGTTTCTCGGCATCAGCATTGCAGATTTCGATTTTCGTCACACCGGCGCACAGCTTTCAACCTTCTTTGCCGGGCCCATCCTTTTGACCGACCTCTCGAAGCAGTACCGGCCCAAGTTTCGCCTGGCGCTGGATTTGTCACTGAACGGTCTGCCCGGCGAAAACCGCGTGTATAGCGGCAACACGGAACTGGTGCAAGGGCAAGTGTGGACATGGGAGCAGACCACCGGACTGCGAGCTTCCTGGCAAGCCACTACCCATCTCAGCGTGACGGCCGCGGGTTACTTCGCGTACGACAACTTCCTCAGGACCAGCCAGGCGGACGAGCAATACCAACTGCCGCGCAATGGCTTGACCGTGCTTCCGGGTCTCGAAATAAAGTACAGCCGCAAGGGATATGTGTTCGATGCACAAGGGACACGTGGTGAACGCATCAACTGGAGGCCGTTCGGATGTGCGTCACTGAATCCGCCTCCTGATGGATGTGGTTCTACATTGGCGAACCCTCCGCCGCAAGACAGCTTACTGTTCAGGCCTCCACAGAGGGCATACACGCTCTACAACGCCCGCTTTAACAAGGATTACTACATAGGAAAGTTCACCAAGGGCGGATGGGATCTGTCCTACTATGGTGGAAATCAGCTGGATCGTTTCTCCCGATACTTTCCGTCGTTTCTTTCCACGCCGCGCATGCATGGAATTCCCGGCGGCACAGATTCTTTTGACGCCATCGCCATGGCGAACGTGCACTACGGTTTCAATGTGATGGAACTGATGAAGGTGGACGGGATGTACAGCTACGCACGCGCGCGCAACCTGGACGAGTCCTTCAAGTTCCGCAAGTTTGACGGCTTCGAGGTGAACTTCAATACGCCGGGTCCTCTGGGCATCCTGATGCAGGGCACAATTTCCTACGCGCTGAACGGGAATATTCCACGCTACAACTCGCGCTGGGGAGCTTATGTCTTGATCTTCAAGCCGTTGAAGTGATTCGAGCATATGGCTGAAACGCGCCTGGAAGATCAGACTGAAGACCGAGTCAAACCGAAGACGGCTCTGGTGACCGGTGGCTCGGGGATTATAGGGGCAGCCATCGCGGAAGCATTGGGACGGGCTGGGTTCCGCGTAGTTGTGCACTATCATCACGGGGAAGAGTTAGCGGCCGGGGTAGTCGATCGAATCGTGGTTGGCGGCGGACAGGCGCTGGCGGTGGAAGCCGATGTCTCCCAGCAATCGAGCGTAACGGCCATGTTCGAGCGGATCGAGCGAGAATACGGTCCTGTCGATTATCTAATAAACAACGCTGGCATCAACCGGGATGTCCTGCTGGCTTTCATGTCGGAAGAGCAGTGGGATGAGGTGATCGACACCAATCTTCGCGGCACATATTTGTGTTCGCGTCTAGCCGTGCCGGGCATGATGCGTCGGGGAAGCGGGGCGATTTGCAATATCGTGTCGCCCAGCGGAGTTCGCGGCCAGGCCGGTCAGTGCAATTATTCGGCTTCCAAAGGCGGCATTATTGCCTTCACTAAAGCGCTCGCGCGCGAGATGGGGCAATTCCATATCCGAGTCAATGCCGTCTGTCCAGGCGTGGTTCCAAGCCCCATGTCTGCCAAGTACATACAGAAGGAAGAGAAACGACTACTTTCTGAAATTCCTTTGGGCCGCTTTGGCATGCCCGAAGAAGTGGCGCCGCTGGTAGTGTTTCTGGGATCTCGGGAGGCAAGCTACATTACCGGACAGGTGATCGGAGTTGATGGAGGACTTCAATAGAGCGGCTTTTCCAGTTGGATTTGGATGGGGTTGGCTTAACAGACAGTGGAAAGACAAGTTGGTGCACTCGATTCCGGCGCGCCGGTTCACTGTGATGAATGAGCGACCCCTCAGGGCTGTGCTATACTCCGCCAATAAGCATTATGCCAACCGTCAAGGAACAACTTAAGCCCATTATATTGAAGAGTTTGCGGATTACGGATATGACTCCGGAGGATCTGCGCGACGATCAGCCACTGCTCGGTGGGGAACTGGAAATCGATTCCGTCGATATCCTTCAACTCGTGCTTGAGATTGAGAGGCACTTCGGTATCAAACTGGTGGAGGCTAACTTCGACCAGAAACACTTTGAGAGTCTCAACACCTTGGCGTCGATCATCGAATCCAAAGTGGCTGCAGTTAGGACCTGATCCAACAATCCCTCCGTTGGTAAATCTCAAGTTCTTCAAGAACAACATGATGTATAGCATTGTGCTTGAGTACCAGGGCGGTCTTGAGCGGAGCCACTTTATGACGGCAGGCGGAAATTGACGCGTTGGTACGAGCACCGTTTTCACAACATCACCGCGCAGCGAATTATATTTGTCATCATTCCGAGGGTGCCGCGGCTCCTTCATCCGCCCATTGCGGTGATCACGGCGCTGGTCTTCTTCATCATGCTTAAGCGGGAGCGGCGAGCAGTCGCCGGAAATCTGCGTCGGGTCACGGGTAAACGCGGGCTTGCGTTGCAATGGAAGGTTTATTGGGTGTTCTATTCGTTCTGCGATCTCATGGTTTCCTATTGCTATGTGCCTCAGGCCTCACACTCTGAACTGCTTGCCATGTTGGTGGACCCGGAGCGCGGCGGCGCGAAGATCGACCAATGCCTGGCCGCGGGCAATGGGCTGATTGTGTGGACGGCGCATGTGGGGAACTGGGAATTTGCCTCACGTCTTCTGGAGATGCACGGCCGGCCCGTCAACGTAGCGCGGGTGGTCGAAGACAACCCTGCAGAAATCAGCCTGCGGAATCTGATGGCCAGCGAACGGCTCAAAATTGTGGATCTCAGAAACGGCGCGCAGGCCACGATCGAACTGTTACAGGCCCTGCGCCAAAACGAGATCGTAGCAATGCAGGGAGACCGCGTCTATCAGCGTCACAGCGCCGAAGTCCCGTTTTTTTCAGAACTGACTCCCTTTCCTCTGGGTCCCTTCCTGCTTTCGCAGGTCTCGGGCGCGCCGGTGCTACCAGGCTTCGTGGTTCGTCAAGGTTGGTTGCGATACCGCGCTTTGATGGGCGATCCGATCCAGCCAGTTGCAGCGCCGGCCGCATCCGGAGAGGCGGACTCCGGCTTGCAGGAAGCAGTGTGCGAGGCCGTGCGCTTCCTGGAAAAAACGTTGATGACCCATTACGATCAATGGATGAATTTCTTTGATTTTTGGCCGGTTACCTCCCGTGACTGATTCCCGGAAAACCATTGTCGTCACGGGTATCGGTGTTGTTAGTCCCTATGGGATCGGCGTCGACTGCCTGCAAGCAGGCATGTTATCGGGAAAGTGCTGTCTAGCGCCCACGAAGGATTTGTATCCCGGTTTCGAAGGAAGCACGGCCCAGGTCAGCGGATTGCTTCCTCTGGAAAGTAAATCCGGCCCTCGATATTCCCGCAGCGACCGACTCGCGATGGTGGCGGCTCGAGACGCGGTAGGGAATCTCGACTGCGAGAGCACTGCCCTCCGGAGGAGTGGAGTTTTGATGGCCAGCACGGTCGCGGGCTTGAGCGAGATCGATCCGGAGATCAGTGAGGATCCGGCTGCCTGGTATAAGAGTGGCGGTCTGGCGAGGGCAGCTTCCTATCCCGCAGCGCGCGTTGCCGACGCGGTGGGAGAGTATTTGGGCGTCCGCGGACCACGCTGCGCTATTTCTGCGGCGTGTGCTTCGAGCGCGATGGCGATCGCGCTCGCGGCCAACATGCTTCTCGACGGAACGGTGTCCATGATGTTGGCGGGAGGCAGTGACGCACTGTGTCCGTTCACACTCAGTGGGTTCAACTCGCTGCAGGCATTGGACCCAGACCCCTGTCGTCCCTTTGACCGGAATCGCAAGGGATTGAACCTTGGGGAAGGAGCCGCCGTGCTTGTGCTGGAAACGCTCGAGCGGGCTGAGGCTCGCCATGCCAACGTTCTTGCCGTGTTGCGGGGATGGGCCATGACGAACGACGCATTTCACTCCACCGCTCCACAGACACAGGGGAAGGGCCTGGCGGGGTGCATGCGCCTTGCTATGGAAATGGCGGAGGTCGGCGGCGACGATATCGGCTATGTGAATGCCCATGGCACGGGTACGCCTCTGAACGATGTGGCAGAGACTAACGCGTACGACAGTGTCTTCCGCGAACGAAAACGTCCGATTCCCGTTTCTTCGACAAAGTCTTATTTCGGACACTGCCTGGGCGCCGCTGGGGCGTTGGAGGCGACCATCACGATCATCGCGGTTTGCTGCGGCGCGCTGTTGCCGACGCTACGGTTGACAGATCCCATCGAGAGCCCGAGTGTCGATTGGCTCAGGGGAAAAGTTGTTTCCCAGGAGGTGCCGCTGGCAATGTCGGTTTCGGCTGGGTTTGGTGGGAGCAACGCGGCGCTCATATTCGAACATGGCGAGTTCGGGAGTGAACGCTGATGACCCCGAATTTGACAGCTATTACGGGCATCGGTTCTGTGAGTCCCTATGGCCCGTTCGCCGGACTGATCCCACGATGCGTGTTGGAGCCCGATCCAATCAGCGCATGGCCAACTCCCGGACTGCGGCGAGCATTTTTGGTCAAGCCATTTCGTCCTGCGAGCGTAGTGCCGGGTTTGAAAACGAGGCGTCTGGATCGCTTGTCGGCGTGGGCCCTGGTGGCTTCTTCACTGGCCATTCAGGATGCCGGGATCGACTTGGACCAGGAAGACCGTTCCCGGGTTGCTGTCGTGTTCGGTACTGGTTTGGGCTGCGCTGAACTCACGGAAGCCTTCTTCCATAGCGCCGTCACACATGGCTGGTCCGGGACCGACCCCAGTCCCTTCCCGGAAGGTCTCGCCAACGCTCCAGCAAGTCATGTGGCTTTATGGCATGAAGTGCGAGGGCCCAACATTACGATCGGCTGCAAGGGCTTTGCTGGCGAGAGCGCGTTGATCCAAGCGGCTTCGCTGCTGCGCCATGGGCAGGCGGATTTGGCCATTGTGCTTGCCGGTGATACACTCACGCGCGCCGTATACGAATGGTACGAGGCGGCAGGTCTATTGTCGCCAGCCTGCTTTAACACCGAGCCTCTGACGAATGACAGCGGGTTTGTGCCGAGCGAAGGGGTGGCGGCGTTGGTACTGGAACCAACCGGTCGCCGGAAGGTGCGCACCTATGGCCATTTCAGTTCAGGGCGATGGTCGGCCGACGGAGAAGCGGTGGAGACGATTCGTCAGTTGCTGGGCGGCTCCGTCCCGAGTGTCACCATTTGTGCTGGTAATGGTGCGCCTTGCGCTACCGGCCATACATCTGCATTGGCCGGCGAAATTTCCGGAACGAGCGCGGCCATCATCCCGGCTCAGGCCGTTGCCGCTGGTCTTACCGATGCCGGTGCTCTTTTGCATTTAATCCTGGCGTTGGGCAGCCAGCCGCCCAGCGGAAAGGCGCTGTTGTTAGGAACATCCGGCGAAAATAGTTTTGCAGCGCTTTTGCTGGAGTTGCCTTGAATATGAATGTGCGAATTGCGGCCGCGGCGTTCAGTGTTCCGCCCGAAGAGGAGAGCGTCGAAACGGTCTTGGAGCGGGAACGAGATCGGGTGGAGACGACGCTCGCTCCGTTGAGCCCGAAGGCGCGACAAAGGGCCACAGAGGGTCTCGGATTGAGCCGCGTCCGGGTGTGCGGAAGCAAGCAACCTTATGATTTGGTTCTCGAAGCCGCTTCAGCGGCAATGACCGAGGCCGGGATTATGGGGCAGGATATCGATCTCATCCTGGATTACAGCACGTTCCCTGGAGAGAGCTCGCAGTATTTTTCCTTCGCCCACAAACTCAGCGACGAACTCGGGGCGGAAACTTCACTCAACTTAAGTTTCAAGTCCGGCGGTTGCGCAGCGCTTCACCTCGCGATCAAGACTGCGCTGGGTTGGATGAGTACCGATGAAAACATTCAAACCGCGCTGCTGGTAACGGGAGACACCGCGCCTCACGGCAACCGCACCCTGCTTCCGGTTACCGTGCAAGGCGACGCCGCGAGTGCGGTTATTTTGAAGCGCGAAGGCGCCGAAGGACCTCTGTTGCTGAGCGTGGAAGCTATGACGCTCGGCCACCTGCACGAGGCCATTGCATTGATCAAGACCAACGGGCACCTCGAGATTAAAGTGGATGCTGCATGCATGGAAAACGAGGTGATGCCGGTCTACTATCTGAACTTGCTGTGGGTGGTGCAAAAAGCCCTGGCAGCATCTTCCCTGAGTTTGAAAGATATTGATCATTTCATCTATTCCAACATCAGCCATCGGGACCGTGAGGGTTTCCGCAGGATGGTGGGACTCCCCGAGGGCGGATTGCCGCCCACTCCCATGGCAGAGTATGGTCACACCTTTGCCAGCGACTTAATCATTAATTATGTGAACCTGCGGCGCGAGGGCCGAATTCGTCCGGGGCAATTGTTGCTATTTGCTTCCGCAGGGATCGGATTCACGTGGGGGGTGACGCTTGCCCGGGCCTGAACGCCCCAAACCTGAAGGTGACGAGCCTGAAAGTGACGTGCTCTCGGATTGGCTCCGACGCACTGCGGCAGCCACGCCAGATGCGCCAGCCATAGTCGAGGCGGGCCCTGGCGAAGAAGATCGCGTCACTTCTTTCCGCGAGTTGTTCGAGCAGGCTGCGTCGCTGGCGGTGCGGTTTGTCGAAAAGGGTGTCCGAAAACAGGATCGCATCGCTTTGGTGCTGCCAAAGACCACCGAAGCGATCGTCTCGGTTTTTGCGTCCCTGCTGGCCGGTGCGATCTATGTTCCCATCCATCCACAGTGGCCGAAGGAGCGAATCGAAACAGTCCTGGCAGATTGTGCGGCGCGGCTGGTGATCGAGGGTGACAACGGTTCTCCGCCACGAATCACTGATCGCGAAAAGGGCTGTAGCATTCCGTGGCGGGGCGCGCCATCTGTTCCTAGCGATAAGTTCGGCTCGCTGCCCCGAGCAGATGCCGGCGATTCGGCTCTCATTCTGTTCACCTCGGGATCCACGGGGCAGCCGAAGGGAGTGCTCCTTTCGCATCGCGCGGTAAGCGCATTCGTAAGGTGGTCCGCGCGCGAGTTTCAGATCAGTTCAGCGGATCGCATCGCATGTCCGTCGCCTTTGAGTTTTGATCTCTCCACCTTCGACATTTTCAACATGGCATTGTGCGGCGCCACCTGTGTCCTGGTCCCGGGACACAGCCTGTGGATGCCGCGCTTTTTGGTACAGTTCCTGCGCGAGGCACGCATTAGCTGTTGGTATTCTGTGCCGTCGATCTTGGCGGGCATGTTAGAAGAGGGGCGGCTGGCGCAACACGACTATCCCGACATGCGCCTGATCCTCTTTGCTGGGGAAGTTTTTCGCAGTCACGCCGTATCGCAGTTGCAAGCAGCGCTCCCGCAGGCGGTTTGCGCCAACCTTTACGGCCCCACAGAGACGAATGTGGTCACGTGGTGCCGTGTGCCACGCGGCTTCGACGGATTACAACCGCTGCCGATCGGTCAGCCCTGTCCCTACGCCGCGGTCGCCGTTGACGCGACCACTGGCGAACTGCTCGCCGGCGGCGATTCTCTGATGAGCGGATACTGGAACCGTCCCGAAGAGACGCAACATGCTTTCGTCACTTTGAATGGCAAGCGTTATTACCGCACCGGGGACCGTGTGTCGCAGGCGACTGACGGCAACTATCTTTTCCTCGGTCGGCTCGACCGTCAAGTGAAGCGCCGGGGTTTCCGGATTGAACTGGCAGAGATCGAGACTGCCCTCGCTAGCTGCGAAGATATACTGGAAGCGGCGGCGGTGGCCGTCGAGGACGGGAAGAGGGGAACCGCCATCGTAGCTTTTGTTCACACCCGTTCTGCCGGCGCTATCACCCTGGTCGAGGCCAAAGCCCACTGTGCGCGGACACTGCCTCTGTATATGGTGCCCGACCACATCGTATTTCTGGGTGCCATACCTACGGGAGGCACGGGCAAGATCGATTACCTCGCTCTATCCAGAATGGCGAAAACACTGAACCATGCAGGATCAGACCATGCAGCACCAAACCATGGAGATCAAGACCGCAGTCCGGCAATTCATCGCTGAGAACGTTCTGCTCGGTGTGCATCAGACCACCATCGAGGACGCCACGCCGCTCGTCAGCGGCGGTCTCATCGACTCGATCGGTATGATCGGGCTGGTGGCGTTCCTCGAAGCGCGTTTCAAAGTCGAATTTGTGCCTAAAGAGATTAACGTACACAGCCTCGATACGCTGGAGAAAATCGAAGAAGTGATCCGGAAGAAGCTGGCTGCCCGGGAAGTTGACGCGGCGGGTAGCGGGCGACAAATTCGTTGAGGTGTTGCGGTGCGGAGACGTTGGAGACTGCACGGACTGGCGCTGGTAGCGGCGTTGTTTCAGCCCGCGTGCTGGCAACACAAGGAACCGTTCGAAAAGGCGCCGCTCAACCGCGGCGAAATTCAGGTCGTGCGCCTCTCGGAACGCGCCAACCTCGTCGTGGAACGCGTTCGTTTCTGGTCCAACGAAATGAACGAGCCCCGTTTTTTCGTTGCCCTGGTTCCCAAGACGCAGGTTGCTCCTTCGGAAGTCTTCATCTTGAATCACGGTTGGCGCGACCGGCCAGAGGACCTGTTGATACACCTCAAGGTGGACCAGGTATACGATCAACTGCTTAGTCGGCACGAGGTGCGGCCCGCGATTGTGGTCCTGCCCGACGTTCGCTTCAGCAACTTCTACCGCGAGTACTCCGACCGATACCCATTTCCTAACTATCTGACTTTGGTGGCGGAGGAGGTGGCGGGAACGGTTTCGCACCGCTATGCGATCCCGTTCGAACGCCAGCGCTGGGCGATCGGTGGTTTCTCTTTCGGCGGTTATCTATCGCTGGATGTAGGACGGCGCTATGCCGGACGGTTTGCCAGCGTCAGTGTGATCAGTGGACTGGTGGATTCAGAGTGGGGTTACTGGCCATCGCAGCCGCCGCCGCCCGGACCACTTGATTCGCAGGGCCGAGGCAAGCACACAATCGTGGTTCCCGGACCTGTTCCCAGACTTTTCCTAGCCTGTGGATCGGATGATCGCCTGTTCTCAACAATGCGCGACTTGCATGCAAAGCTAACGGAGATAGGCATCCCCCATGCGTGGTCGACTGCGCCGGGTGGGCACACATGGAAATACTGGTCCTCGGTTCTGCCGCTGATGTTCAAATTCCATCTGGCCAATGAACAAGGGGCAGGTTCAGGGCAAGTGACCCCGCAGAAGTGAAGATAACGCTGAAGCCCAATCATCTTAGTGGAAACGTCGACTAATACCACGGGGGCTAAAGCCCCGCGTCCCGATTGGATCTTACGCGGCGCTGAAGCGCCGCTCTTTCACTAAATCTTCTTCGCGGCGCTGCTAAGAGCCGCGCCCTTTCAAAAGCACTTATTAAGATGGCGATTTTCTAGGGCGCCCGATTTAGGCCGGCATCAGATTCCGATAGATTGCCATGCCCACTACCGCATCGACTCCGATCGCGTCGAGGGCATCAACTTCTTCTTGGCTGCGAATGCCTCCAGCGGCGATCAGGCGGTGCGAGGTGGCTTTACGCAGTTCTCGAACAATATCGAGGGGGATTCCCTGCAGTAGACCTTCGGTGTCGATATTTGTATAGAGAAAAGCGGCACAGAAAGGATCGAGCGCGCGGATCATGTCGGCCGCTTGGATGGGAGTAGATTCCTGCCAACCTTTGATGGAGACGTAGCCTCCGCGGGAATCGACCGCGAAGACGAGTTTCTCGGGGCCGAGTTGGGCGGAGAGGTCGCGGGCGAAGGAGACGTTGATTGCTCCCTGCGAGATGAGGGATGAGCCGAGAATCACGCGACGGGCTCCGAGATCCAGTGTGGCGCTGGCGGAATCGATTGAGCGAATGCCCCCGCCGACCTGGCAGGGGATCTGACGGGCGATCTCGCGGACCAGACTCTGATTGTTGCCGCGGCCCATGGCGGCGTCGAGGTCGATAACTTGCACGACGGGATATTTCGAGAAGCGATCGATCCAGTGTTGAAGGCCGTCGAACTCCAGAGCTTTGCGGCTGCCCTGGACGAGTTGGACGACTTTTCCTTCCATCAGGTCAATTGAGGGGATCAGCACGGCCACCTCACGGGAATGTTCTGGGCGAGAAGATGCTGCTTGAGGTCGCCGAGCGAACTGAGACCGTAGTGGAAGATGGAAGCGGCCAGCGCGGCGTCCGCGTGACCTTCGCGGAAGACTTCGACGAAGTGCGGGGCGCCGCCGGCACCTCCGGAGGCGATGACCGGAATGTGAAGGCGATCGGCGATGGCACGAGTCAAGTCACAATCAAAGCCGGAAGCGGTGCCGTCGCGGTCCATCGAGGTTAGGAGTATTTCTCCGGCGCCGCGGGATTCGGCTTCCAGGGCCCATTCCACGGCATTGCGATTGGCGGAGACACGGCCTCCGTGGGTGAAGGCTTGCCAGGAGTCGTTGTGGCGTTTGGCGTCGATGGCGACGACGACCGCTTGCGAGCCGAAACGTTCGGCAATTTGCGTGATCAGGGTAGGATCGGCGAGGGCGGAGGAGTTGATACTGATCTTGTCGGCTCCGGCCGAGAAAACGGAGGCGGCTTCCTGCAATGTTCGAATGCCGCCGCCTACGGTGAAGGGGATGAAGAGCTGCTTGGCGGTGCGGCGAACTGTGTCGAGCAGAGTGGAGCGTCGCTCGTGAGCGGCGGAGATGTCGAGAAGAACGATCTCGTCGGCACCCGATTCGCTGTGACGCTTCGCGAGCTCGGCGGGGTCGCCGGCATCGCGCAAATTCACGAACTGAACGCCTTTGACAACGCGGCCGTCGTCGACGTCGAGGCAGGCGATGATGCGTTTGGTCAACATGTCAGATCGCGCAAAAGTTGGCGAGGAGCCTGAGTCCGATCTCGCCAGATTTTTCGGGGTGAAACTGAACGCCGAACAAAAGATCGCGCTCGACGGCGGCCGAGAACTTTCCTCCATATTCGCAGCTTGCAACCGTTGTGCCGTTCAGCGGCGCGTGATAGGAGTGCGTGAAGTAGACGAACGGGGAGGGCGGCAATCCGCGGAACAGACGCGAAGTTGAGGCGATTTCGAGTTGGTTCCAGCCCACGTGGGGAGACTTCACAGTTTGGGGGAACCGGGCGCAAGTGCCCGGAAAGAGATCCAGACCGCGGGTTTCGGGCGATTCTTCGCTACCGGAAAACATCCATTGCATGCCGACGCAGATGCCGAGGAAGGGAACTTTCCGTGAGATGGCATCGGAGATTGCGGCTTGCAGGCCCGACTTTGCCAGCGATGCGGTCGAGGCGAAATGGCCGACGCCCGGGAGGACGATCTTGCGGGCACGACGAACCTCGGCGGGATCGGAAGTGATGGCACAATCCTGTCCTAGCCAGTCGAGCGCTTTCTTCACGGAGACGAGATTGCCGGCGCCGTAATCAACGATGGCGATCATCATAAAACTCCTTTCGTGCTGGGAAGCAGGCGAATCATCTGAGGATCGCGCCAGCAGGCGGCGCGAAGAGCGCGGGCGAAGGCTTTGAAGAGGGATTCGATTTTGTGATGACTAGACCGGCCGTAGAGCACCCGGGCATGAACGTTGGCGCGGGCGCCACGGGCGAAACCTTCGAAAAAGTCGTCGACCAACTCGGACTGGAGATCACCCACGAGCCGCGTGCGGACCTTGGTGTCGATTACGGCGGCGGTGCGTCCGCAGAAATCAACCGCGGCCATTCCCATGGTTTCGTCCATGGGCATGAGGAAATATCCAGCGCGCAGGATACCGCGCTTGCTGCCGAGGGCCTTGTCGAAGGCCTGGCCGAGGACGATGCCGACGTCTTCGACGGTGTGGTGCTGATCGACGTCGAGGTCGCCGCGGGCTTTGAGCTTGAGGTCGAAGCCTCCGTGATGGGCGAACAGTTCGAGCATGTGGTCGAAGAAACGGATGCCAGTGGAGACTTTATAGCGGCCGCGGCCCTCGATGGTGAGCGAGGCCTGGATCTGAGTCTCTTTGCTGATGCGGTTGATGGAGCCTTTTCTCATGAGCGTGATGCTCCCTGGGGGATGGAAAGTTCTTCGAGGACCTCGTCGAGCGCAGCCAACAAGCGGTTGGTGTGCTCTGCGGTGCCGAGCGTGAAACGAACGCAGCCTTCGCAGGCATGATCGGAGGAGCGGTCGCGGACGAGAATGCCACGCCGGCGCATCTGATCGACGAAGGCTTGCGAGTCGGATTTGGTGGAGCCGATGCGCGCGAGGACAAAATTCGCCTGGCTGGGCCAGAACGCTATTCCGCGCGTGGTGAGAACGCTTTCGAGACGCGTGCGTGACTGTAGAGTCTCGGTCACATACTGCTCGATGTAATTCTGGTCGGCGAGGGCTTCTGGCAAGCAGGCCAACGCGACGGCATTGACGTTGTAGGGTGAACAGACGCGGCGGAGAGAGGGCATCTGTTCTGCATGCCCGATGAGGACGCCGATTCGCAGACCGGCCAGGCCGTAGGCTTTCGAAAACGTGCGGGTGATGAAAACGTTAGGACATTCGCCGCGGCGGGGCAGGAGAGTCTTTCCGCAGAATTCGAAGTAGGCTTCATCGATTAATATCGCCGCGGATGGCGCGCAGCGGGCGATTTCGAGGAGTTGCTCAGGGGGAGTGAACGTTCCGGTTGGATTGTTGGGGTTCGCGATGGCGATCAGGCGGGCGCGAGTTGTGATGCGATCACAGACGGCTTTGATAGGAAGTTGGAAATCGTTATCCGCCGGGATATTGATGACCTGGGCTCCGGCTGCGCTCATGTAAATCCTGTACATCGAATACGTGGGAACGACGATGAGGGCCTCGTCGCCGGGAGCGAGATAAGTTTGGCAAAGGAGATGGATCGCTTCATCGACTCCGTTGGTCAGCAAAAGCTCCGAGTCGGACACGCCAAGAAAGTTGGCCACCGCTGCTTCGATTGGCTGGCGCTCGGGATAACGGGCGAGATCCTCAGCGGTCAGGGAACGAAGGCGGTCGAGGACTCGGGCGGAACCTCCGACGGTATTTTCGTTGAAGTCGAGGCGCAGTCCCGCGCGTCCGGCCAGCGGCGGATGGTAGGCGGGGATGGCGCTTACGGCTGCGCGTGGTTTAAGCATGAGCGCACCTCACGCTGATGGATGTGGCATGGGCCCGGAGGCCCTCGATCTGAGCCAGAGTTTCCACAGTCTTTCCTATTTGGTTCAGGCCGTCGCGGGTAAGCTCCTGGACGGTTACGAGCTTTACGAAATCGAGAACGCTGAGTCCGCCGCGGAAACGGGCTTGGCCGGAGGTAGGCAGAACGTGGTTGGGACCGGAGGCGTAGTCGCCCGCGGCCTGCGGAGAGTAGTCGCCAACGAAGATCGAGCCCGCGTTTCGAATGTAGGGGAGATCTTCACGAGCGATGGTGATGTGCTCGGGGGCGAGGGTGTTTGCCCAGTCGCGGGCTTGCTCGCGGGATGCGGCGAAAAGAATAGCTCCCTGACGCTGCAGGGATTTCCTGGCGATCGGATTCTCGCGGGCAAGTTCTTCGATGCCAAGTGCCACGGCTTGGGCCAGCGCCGCCTGTGTGGTGATGAGAATGGACAGAGCGTCGGGATCGTGCTCGGCTTGCGATACCAGATCGGCGGCAATGAATGTCGGATTGCCGGAGTCGCTGAGTACGACGGCTTCGGTGGGACCTGCCAAAAAATCGATAGAGCAATCGAACGAGACAAGTTTCTTGGCCGTGGTGACGTAGGCATTTCCCGGGCCGACGATTTTATCGACGCGCGGAATCGTCTTCGTGCCGTAGGCCAGGGCGGCAATTGCCTGCGCACCGCCGACGCGATAGAACTTCTGGACGCCGAGCATTCCTGCTGCGGCCAGGACTTCCGTCGAAGGCTTTGGCGAGACGACACGGATGTTCTCGACTCCAGCGACTTGCGCGGGAATCACTGTCATCAGCAGAGTTGAGACCAGTGGGTAGCGGCCACCGGGGACGTAGCAACCTACGGAATCAAGAGGGATCGCTAACTGACCTAGCGAGATTCCTCGGCGAGTGCGCGTCCAGTTGCGTGGTTTTTGCCATTCGCAGAAGCGGCGGATGTTCTGGGCTGCTTCGCGCAGAGATTTGCGCGTGCTGGGCGTGAGCGTGTTCCACGCAACTGCCATCTCATCCTCGGGAACTTGCAGAGGACGATCTTTGGCCAGACCGTCCAATAGGACGGCATAGCGGCGCAGGGCGCGATCGCCATTGCGGCGCACATCCTTGATGATGGCGCGGACGCGCGGCTCAAGAGCGGTGAGACTGGTGGCACGGGAAACGAGGCGCTCTACCGTCCTCGCCGCCTTTTGGCCCGAGAGGATGCGCATCAGAGCACCACCTTGTTCAGGGGATACTCCACGATGCCATGGGCTTGCGCTTCTTTGAGGCGGGGAATTACGTCCCAAGCGGCGGATTCGTCGATCACGGTGTTGACTGCGAGCCAGTCTTCATCGCTCAAGTGGGAGATCGTTGGCTTTTGCAGAGCAGGAAGGACGCCGAGGACAGCGGCCAGGTTTTCTTTTCGCACGTTCAGCATCAGACCGACGCGCTCTTGTGCTTCCATAGCGCCCTGCAGCATGAGGGCGAGATTGTCGATCTTGCGGCGCTTGTCGCGGTCGGCGTAAGAGCGCTTGTTGGCGATCAGTTGCGTGTTGGATTCGAGGACCGTTTCGAGGATGCGGAGACGGTTGGCGCGGAGGGAACTTCCAGTCTCGGTGACTTCGACGATGGCGTCGGCGAGCATAGGGGCTTTGACTTCGGTGGCGCCCCAGGAAAATTCCACGCGGACATTGACGCCCTTGTTGCTGAAATAATTGCGGGTGACGTTGACTAGTTCCGTCGCGATGATGCGATTGGAAAGATCTTCGGCACGCTGGAAGGGGGAATCTTCGGGGGCGGCGAGGACCCATCGGACTTTGCCGCGGCTGCGTTTGGCGTAGATCAAGTCGCTCACGGTGGCGACTTCCAGTCCGCTCTCGACGATCCAATCGAGACCGGTGAGGCCGGCGTCGACGGCTCCGTGCTCAACGTAGCGGGCCATTTCCTGCGCGCGGATCAGGAGACAGTCGATCTCGGGATCAGCGGTGGTGGCGAAATAGGAGCGGCCGTTCGTGTAGGCCGGCAATCCGGCACGTGCGAAGAGTTGCAGAGTTGCTTCCTGCAGACTGCCTTTGGGGATGCCGATGCGGAGTTTCATATGGTTTCCTTGGCGGCAGCGGGTTGAGAGGAGTTCCAGGACAAGTCGTCGGTGAAGCAGGAGCGGGTGCCACGATGACAGACCAGGCCGGCACCCTCAACTTCGACGCGCACGAGCAAGGTGTCGCGGTCGCAGTCTGTGGCGGCTGAGACCACGCGGAGGCGATTGCCGGAGGTCTCACCCTTGGTCCAGAGTTTCTGGCGGGTGCGGCTGAAGAAGGTGACATAGCCGCCGGCGAGCGTGCGATCGAGGGCCTCCTGGTTCATGAATCCAACCATGAGCACCTCGCCGTCGGAGGCGTTTTGCACTACGGCGGGGATTAGCCCGTCCAGTTTCTCGAAATCGAGTTCAGTGTTCATACTCTTCTCCGGAAAATAAAAAGCCCGCTGAGCTTGGCTGCGTCAGCGGGCTGAACTTGCTATGAGTGCTGGTTAGATCTGGTGCACCCCCGCCGACACGCTGTGCGCGTGATGGTGATGATGGCGGTGGTGGACGTGAGACGACATTGCACTTACAGCATATGGCGGGAGCGATTTCTGGGTCAATACCATTTAGGCCTCGGGGGCCAACTGTTCTTTCGATTTGTGCTATCTGTAATTTGGATGATCACAAGGCGATCGCTCGGGATGAGAAGGGGCGAGTTGATTGGGGAAACCTCGACGTTCGAGAGCTTCCGCGTGGCGGATCATGGCGCAGGCCTCCGGCCGATTTTAGAGATGCTGCCGGTTCAGATGATCACGATTGCATTGGCAGCGCTGGCTGGACGTGACGCGGGGAAATTCGAACGGGCGGAAAAATCACCACAACGGAGTAGATGCCGGAACTAACCCACGGGCGCAGCCGCAGCCTGAGCGAGCTGCTTGCGCTCGGCATCGGCCTGCTTGGCAGCCTTGCTGGTTTCGAGCGTGACGTCGCACGACCCAAAGCCGATGCCAACTTTCTGCAAAAACGCGGTGGGCGGCGTGCCTCCAGCGAAGATCCAAACGAAGTCATTGGGGAGTTCCTGCCGGGTACCGGCTACGTCGAGAATCACTGACTCAAGTTTGAACTCGACCGGGCTGGAGTTGAAGATCACACGCACTTTTCCCGATTTCGCAAACTCTTCGATGCGCTTGGCGTTGCGCTCTTTGATGCGACTGAAACGTTCGCTGCGGTAGGAGAGCGTGACCTGATTACCTTTTTGACTGGCCAGTCCCATGGCGGCTTCCACGGCGCTGTCGCCGCCGCCGATCACCAGAATCTTCTTGTTGATGTAGTGGTCGGCCTCGATGAGGCGGTACATAACCTTGGGCAGATCTTCGCCTTTGACGCCGAGCTTGCGCGGCTCGCCAGCACGTCCGAGGGCGAGAACGACGTTTCGGGATCGATATTGATTGGTTGCAGTGATAATAGTGAAGGTCCCGTCTGGGCCTTTCTGAATGTCGTCGACCTTCTCGCCAGTGGAAACGTTAAAGTCGGCGCGATTGAGGATCATGTCCCAGAAGGCCAGCAGGTTCTCTTTTGACAGCTGCATCTTCTTGAACTTGCCGTACATGGGAAATTCGACCGGGCTGGTCATGACGAGCTTCTGACGGGGATACTTCGCGACGGTGCCGCCGATCTCGTCGCGCTCGATGGTCAGGTATTTCATCTTGTTCTCGATGGCACGTAGAGAGGCGCTGATTCCAGCGGGTCCTGCGCCAATGATGACAAGATCGTGCACGCCTTGCATGGGCGGTACCGGGTGAGCCTTGATGCGGGCGGCAATTGTGTCGACGCAGTCGCGGCCCTGATTGACCGCATTCTTGATCAGCGCGAGGCCGCCAAGCTCACCGACGATGAACATACCCGGAACAGTGGTTTCGTGTTCCGGCGTGAGCTGAGGCATGTCGCGAGCCATACTGGGGCTGGCCATGACCATCGTGATGGCGCCCACAGGGCAGGCATCGGCGCAGAGACCGTGGCCAATGCACTTGTGCCCGTTTACGATGACAGCTTTGCCGGCGATCATGGCCAGGACATCGCCTTCCGGGCAGACGCTGGTGCAGGTGGCGCAACCTATGCAGTAATTGTTGTCAATGTGTGGGTGTTGCGCTTTAGGGCCCTCGGAGAAGAGCTTACCCTTCTCAGCGGCTTCGCGGGCGCGTACTTCCCGCTTCTTCAGGCTTCTGAGATAAATAATCAGAAAGAAGAAGCAGATGACGCCGCCGATGCCGTAGGTAAGCAGGGTATCCATTAACTAAAAATACCCTAAAACGAACTGCAGCCCAATATGCAGCAGGGCTAGTACTGCAAAGGCGTAGCTGAAAGGTTTGTGAACCACATGCCAGAGGTGAAACACCTTTTGCGAGCGCGAAAGGAAGAGTAGACGCTTGGAAAGGGCGGCTTCTTCAGCGGCAGCATGGATCGCCTTCTCGAGTTCGCGATGCTGTGTGGGGAAGAATCCGAAAAGCGTCGTGAGATATTCGCCAACGCTCAAAGCATGACGACGAAGGCGTGCCACACCGAACATGCGGACGACGTCGAGGATCATCATGTAGATCAGAGCGATCGGGATGGGCAAGCGTGCGACCTGTTGGGCGTTGGGCATGCGCAGCAGATCCTTGAGATCGGCCTCGGGAAGAAGTCGCTGCGTGGCCAGTTCCCGGGAAAGGCTCTCCTGCAATTCCTGCAATTCCTTCATCGAGAGCTCTACGGTGGTGACTCTCCGGGGAATTTGGGCGTAGAGATACCGTCCGACGACGCCGCTGGCTGAAACCGCAAACATGATCCAGAAGGCCATGCCGGCGATGCCTCTAAATTTCAAGGTGGAGTGGAAGGCGATAATAAAGGGTGCAGTCAGGCCCATGAGCACGTGGATATCCAGCCAGTGCCGCGTCTTTCCAATCTGGCCGAGCCATGCCCAGTGCTTGCGGATCGGGTACAGGAAGATTCCGATGAACAGGGCGACGCCCATGAACCCGAGATAGAGGCCGATCGGGCCGCTGGGGCGCAGCATGTGATGCTTGGGCGAGAACGGGCGGTCCATCGCCGAGAGTTTGTAGTAGTCGAAGCCATAGACGAAGATAGCCAAGTTGGTGACGACGGCCAGAACATATAACAGGCGCAGGCGGATTCGATGGCCTCGTTCAGTATCGACTGTCGGTTTGACGCGCTCGGCGACGCGGACTGCAGCGGTTGCACTCATTTTTGCGTGACCTTCTCTTCTGTACTTACTGAGAATTTCTTGTAGCCCGTGAATTGATGCAAGTTACGCCAGTGCTGGCGCGCGGTTTCGACCTCCACCCGGGCCTGGGTGGGGAACCAGTAGGCCTGCTTCGAGTCCGCGAAAGTGAGCGGAGAAAAATCGATTTCGGAGGTCATAGTTTTCAATCCGACGTCCTGCAGGGTGTCGGCAATTCCGGCCTCAATTTTAACGATGGAACCGGTCTGAGGATCAATCCAGGCGGTCCCCATGAGTTCCAAGGGATACTCCCGTCCTCTCAGAGCCAAGGCAGCGGGAGACTTCATGCCGGGTACGTGCTGAAACGAGACCTTCTCAACATTGTGGCCGGCAATCACATCCTCGCCGGCGAGGGTGAATTTGAAGGCTTCCGCGTAGACCGGGTGAAACACCAGGAACAACGTAGCGAAACCGTTGCTTAGAAGCAGGGAAGTGTTCTTGCGGTCCTTCTTGGCTTCGTGAACGGGGATGCGCGACTCCGAGAGATTCAATTCTCCGCCCGTGTTGGTCAGGATCACGAGATAGTCGTAAGTGGAGTCTTCCTTGAGTTCGACTTTATTGTCCTTGCCCAACTTTTCCTGGCGGACCTGCTCGGTGCACTTCACGTCCGAGAACTGGTCAAGAAAAACGGAGGTTTGACCGGCGGTACGTTCAAGAATGTCGTTGAGATGCTGGGCCTCCGGAGCACTCGATT
This sequence comes from Terriglobia bacterium, assembly GCA_020073385.1. GTDB lineage: Bacteria > Acidobacteriota > Terriglobia > Terriglobales > Acidobacteriaceae > Sulfotelmatobacter. The sequence goes on from JAIQFH010000004.1 coordinate 75,702, forward strand.
CCACGGCTGCAAAGCTCAATCCGGCCAGAAGAGCGACGACGGTGGCACCGCGAGCTGCGAGAGTGGCGATTTTGTATATATGCATCATTCGCGCTTCCTCCGGTTATCAAAGCGATAGCCAATCGAGAACATGACCTGATCGTAGCTCAGGTCGCCACGGTTGGTGGTGAAGATTCCCTGCAGATAGTAGTGCGGTCCCAGAACGGTTTCGATGGTTCCGGTCAGGAAACGACTGCGATTGGCAAGAGTGAGCGTGGAGCCGAAATTCTGTTGTCCGATGAGGGCCTCGAGGCGGAGGCGATCACTCACCTGCCGCGACAGGGAGAAGGATTCGTAGTGTCCATCGCCAAAGGAGCTGTTGAAGCGGGAATAGTGAAGATCGGCACGTAGCTTGACGACGGGCAGGCGGCCGAAGGTGAGGCCGTACATCTGATTGATCGAACTCTTAGCGTCACCACTGCGACTGCTGCGCCCGAGGGTGGAACTGATCCAGATTTGCGGCAAGACTTCGAGGCGTCCGCCGGCGCTGAAGCCTTGGAACAGGAACTTGTCCAGCAGGCCGGTGCCGATCAGAGTCGTATCGAAGGTCGGCACATCGCGGAAATAGTTGTAGTTGGCATCCAGTTCGAGGCGAGACACAGGATTGACGCGCAGGGTGAAGAAGTTGCGCCCGAGGCCGGGTCCAGGCGACGGAGTTACGGCATTTCCCTTTGGGTTGTCGAACTGTGCGGATTCGTAGAGGGCGATGGTGCGCTTGTAGGAGACGGAATCCTCCAAGAAGAGGAATGGACGGTCGATCGCCCAATTGACCATGCTGATTCCGGCGCCGCTGGTGCTGCTGTAGTGGAAGCCGTTGTAGTCGCCGCCGTCGAAATTCACGAAGGCGCCACTGATGACCCGGTCAGGGCTATAGTCCCACGAGGAGGGATCGGGAGTGGAGCCGCCGAAGACTCCGAGGATCGTTCCCTTGGACAAATGGACTCCGAAGTATCCGCCATCGATAGTGTCGAGGCTGGGAGCCCAAGGCAGATACAAGCGGCCGAAACCCGCCACTAGCGCGGAGTTCGGGTTGTCATACGTCATGTTCAGGTGGTAGGTGCGGTTGAGCGTCTCCTGAAGCGTTCGCTGCGCCGCGGCTGATTCCTTGGTCAGACGACCACGCCAGTAGCCGCTGAGATTCCAGTGCGTACCGCCGATTCGGGTGATGTCGCCGCGGAAAGCCACTCCGAGATCGGTGCTGTTCACGGTGTTGGCGCCGTGACTCAAGGTCTCGATCGAATCGAAGCCGATGCGGCCGCGAGCGCGATTCACGGACGGCAGAGGCGGGCGGGGAACTTCCTGGCGCGCCTCTTCGTCGAGCGTGTCCCCTTCGGTAAAGGAAACCACGACAGGATATTGCCGGGTTGCGCTTAGGGTTCGTTGCTGTACCAGAGTTTCGGTATCGCCGGTGGACAGGTACGCAAGATCGCCAACCTTTACAGGGCGCTTGGGACTGTGGATATCGGTGACCGCGGAGGTGTCGGCTACGGCGGAAACTTCGAGTTCCGCGACGATTCGGGGATCGGAGGCGCTTACGCTCTCGCCTTGCTTCGCCGGATGATTGGAGTCTTCCACCAGAAGCTTCATGCCTTCCGTTAGACCCTGCGTGCGTCCGCCTTCGAGATAGGCAACGCCGTCGGCGACATACTTGACTCGGAAGACGGTTCGAAGACTGGGATCATCGCTGCGAGCGATGAGAGTCGAGGTCGGTGCTGCCGCAGCCGGTTCTGCGGGCGAGGGCGCAGCCTCAGCTGATTCCGTAACGCTATTCGTGGCCGGAGTTGTGTCTGTTGGCGCGGACGCGGTTTCGGGGGTTGTGGCGGCCGGAGTCGATGGCGCAGCGACTTCAGCAGTCTTCTCTTCGATCTTGGGAGTCACAGGCTGAACCGGTGCCGTGGTGGATGAAGGAGTCGGCTGGGGCGATGCCGCAGTGGGTGCCGATGGTGTGGGCGCAGTGGTTACGGGCTGAACCGGAGCAGGTGCCGCGGCTATCTCTATCGGTTTTTCTTCCGCCTTGGGTGTGGCGGGAGCACGTGGAGAAGAAGTGACTACTCCCGAAGAAGCATCTGGCTTGGGAGCGATAGCAATCTGGTTCTGATTCAACGTGGACGGAGCAGCAGACGTTGAAGCCGGAGCGGCCGTTTGGGGCTCGGCAACTGCCGGAGGCGGTGCGGGCACGGAGGCCGTCGATGAGGGCGGCTGGAACGCTGGCCCGGCCACAATAGGAGGCGGCGGGGGCAGAGATGGGCCAGGATTGCCAGAAGTATCGTCGATCACTGGACCAGAGCCATCCCGATGCCGGCGGAAAACCGCCAGGAGATTGCCCGAAGTGGCAGCCACCGGCGCGCCGTGGGCCACGTGTTTGTCTTCGCCGGAGATGGTGAGAATGATGGAGGTTCCCTCGGCGGTTACGACGTAAGGGCGAATCTCGTCCACATCAAGAACCACACGGGTGACGTATGGAGCCGTGCTGTGCTGGGCGGTTCTGACCTGACGCACACCATTCGCACGGACCGAGACGCTCTTGGTGTTGGGGGTGCAAACCGTGTTAGGAAAATCCAACAGGATGCGGTGCGGATTCTCCGCGGTTTCAACTGAGGGCTTAACCGGTGCAGTAACCGTGATTTCGATTCGTAAGTCAGATCCCTGGCGCGAAGTCTTTATAGAACGCACCGAGACAGGGGAGGGGTTCTGTGCCACGGCACAAGACAGCATGAGCGCTAAGAACCCTAGATGTTTTTGAAAAACCGTCATTCTCTATTGCCACTCGCTGGCGCTCCACTTGCCGCCTGAGGGATTTTTAGCTCTGAGGCCAGGTTTTAAACCCGGCCCGCGGCCCCTTGGGGCCGTGATTCGCGCTTGGCTACCGTTTCCGGTGAGGCAGGGCGGACCTGCGATCGCGGCTATCCTCCGCCGCCGCTCGCGTGGCACTGGTAACAGTTGATGCTGTTGTACACATACCCATTCACGTTTTCGTGATGGAAATTAGCGGCGTTGTTGCCGCCGTGGCAACCCGTACACTGGAACACAGAGTAATCATTCGAATTCGTATGGCACGTGGCGCAATCGCCGTTTGCGTTGCCATGGTTAACCGGGAACCGTGTGTACTGCGTGTGATTGAACGTCGCACCGGTCCAGGCGGTCGTGTTATGGCAGTTCGTGCAGGTGGTCGGGAAGAACTGCGATTGCGCGGCGTGCCCGGGATTCGTGGTGTTATTGTAATCGGTCTGATGGCAGCCGATACAGGTCGTGGGCAACGTAGTGTAGTTGCCATTGACGTGGCAGTCGGTGCATGCCCTGGGCGGCACGGTATGTGATCCGGTCAGGGGGAACGCCGTGTTGTTGTGGTTAAACGTGGAATCTGTCCAGACAGTAGTGTCATGGCACAGTTCGCAGGTCGTCGGGAATCCTGCGGACGCGTGCGCCGGACTGTTGGTACCCGCGTAGTCCTTCTGGTGGCACGTGTAGCACAGTGTGCTGTTCAGAGAGTAATTATTGTTCACGTGGCAGTCGCTGCACTGACGCGGCGGAACGGTGTGCGATCCGGTTAACTGGAAGCCAGTGGTGGTGTGGTTAAACGTGGCATTGGTCCACAGAACGGTATCGTGACAGGTTTCGCAAGTTGTCGGGAACGCGGCCGCAATGTGGTTCACCGGCGTGGTCGCGTTGTTGTAATCCGTCTGGTGGCACGAGACACAAGCGGTGCTGGTCAGATTGTAGTTATTGTTGACGTGGCAATCCGTACAGGCTCGCGGCGGCACGGTGTGACTGCCCGTCAGCGGGAACCCCGTAGTGCTGTGGTTAAACGTGGCATTGAGCCAGGTGCTGGTGCTGTGGCACTGGTCGCAGGTCTGCGGGAAATTCGAAGTCACGTGATTCGGATTCGTCGTTCCCTGGTAGTCCTTGAGGTGGCAGGAAACGCAGGTGCTCGTAGTCAGATTGTAATTGTTATTGACGTGGCAATCGGTGCAGGCGCGCGGCGGCACGGTGTGCAGTCCGGTGAGCGGGAAACCGGTGCTGTCGTGATTAAACGTGGCATTGAGCCAAGTGCTGGTGCTGTGGCACTGGTCGCAGGTCTGTGGGAAATTCGCCGTGACGTGATTGGGATTGGTGGTTCCCTGGTAATCCTTCAAGTGGCAGCTCACGCAGGCGGTGCTATTGAGGCTGTAGTTGTTGTTGACGTGGCAATCGGTACACTGCCGCGGCGGAACCGTGTGCAGGCCGGTGAGCGGGAATCCCGTGCTGGCGTGGTTGAACGTCGCATTCATCCAGTTCGTGGTGTCGTGGCACTGGTCGCAGGTCTGCGGGAAATTCGCCGTGACGTGATTGGGATTCGTCGTCCCCTGGTAATCCTTCAGGTGGCAACTCACGCAGGCGCCGGTGTTCAGATTGTAGTTGTTGTTGACGTGGCAGTCGGTGCACGCGCGTGGCGGGACTGTATGCAAGCCGGTCAGGATAAAGCCGGTGGTGGAGTGATCAAACTTTGCGTCGGTCCACTGCACGGTATCGTGGCACTGCTGGCAAGTCGTCGGGAAGCCTGTATGGGGCACCGGCGTCGTCGCGTTGTTGTAGTCAGTCTGGTGGCAACTGACGCAGGTCGTGGCCGTAATGTTGTAGTTATTGTTGACGTGGCAATCGGTGCAAGCGCGGGGCGGCACGGTGTGCGAACCGGTCAAGATGAAGCCGGTGGTGGAGTGATCAAACTTTCCGTCGGTCCACTGCACGGTGTCATGGCACTGCTGACAAGTCGTCGGGAAGCCCGTATGGGGGACCGGTGAGGTAGCGTTATTGAAGTCGGTCTGGTGGCAACTGATGCACGTCGTAACCGTGATGTTGTAGTTGTTGTTGACGTGACAATCGGTGCACTGGCGCGGTGGCACCATATGCGAACCCGTGAGCGGGAAGCCCGACTGGGAGTGATCGAAAGTTGCGGGCTGCCAAGCCGCCGTGTTGTGGCAAATGTCGCAAGTCTGCGCAAATCCGCCGGAAACGTGGTTAGGATTCGTGGCTCCCTGGAAATCCTTCAAGTGACACGAGACACAGGTGTTCGTCGTCAGGTTGTAATTGTTATTGACGTGGCAATCGGTGCAAGCGCGGGGCGGCACCGTGTGCGAACCGGTCAAGACGAAGCCGGTGGTGGAGTGATCAAACTTTCCGTCGGTCCACTGCACGGTGTCGTGGCACTGCTGACAGTTCGTCGGGAACCCCGAGTGAGGCACCGGTGACGTCGCGTTGTTGAAGTCGGTCTGGTGGCAGCTGATGCACGTCGTGGCCGTAAGATTGTAGTTATTGTTGACGTGGCAATCGGTACAGGCACGCGGTGGCACGGAATGCGCGCCGGTCAGCGGGAAGTTGACACTGTTGTGGTCGAAACTCGCCGGAGTCCAGCCTGCCGTCGTGTGGCAGGTATCGCAGGTCTGCGCGAACCCGCCGGCAACGTGGTTGGGATTCGTGGTTCCCTGGAAGTCCTTCAGGTGGCATGACACGCACGCGGTGTTGTTCAGCGTGTAGTTATTGTTAACGTGGCAATCCGTGCAAGCCCGCGGCGGCACCGTGTGCAGACCAGTCAGCGGGAATCCGGTGCTGTCGTGGTTGAAAGTCGCGTTCAACCAACTGCTGGTGGTGTGACAGGTTTCGCAAGTTTGTGCAAATCCCCCGGAAACGTGGTTGGGATTCGTCGTTCCCTCGAAATCCTTCAGGTGGCACGACACGCAGGCGGTGCTGTTTAGAGTGTAGTTGCCGTTGACGTGACAATCGGAGCACTGGCGCGGCGGATCCGTGTGCAGGCCGGTCAAGGTAAAGCCGGTGGTGGAGTGATCAAACTTGCCGTCGGTCCACTGCACGGTGTCATGGCACTGTTCACAGGTACTGGGGAATCCGGTGTGCGGCACAGGACTGGAAGCGCTGGCGAAATCCTTCTGGTGACACGAGAAGCAGGCCGAACTGGTCAAATTGTAGTTGTTGTTGACGTGGCAATCGACGCACTGGCGGGGCGGATCCGCGTGTCCTCCAGTCAGAAGGAATCCGGTCATGCTGTGATCAAATTTGGCGTTCAGCCAGTTGTCTGTCGTGTGACAGCCTTCGCAAGTGGTGGAGAACTTGGCCGTAACGTGGTTCGGGTTGGAAGTCCCCGTAAAATCGGCCTGGTGGCAGGAGTAGCACGCCGTCGACATGATCTGGAACTTGCTGTTGGCGCCGCCCTTGTGGCAGGCATCACAGTCGACCGCGGCGTGGGCACCGGTCAGCGGGAAGCGATTGTTGTGCTGCTGCACATCTTTAATAGCGACAGTCCATCCGCGAACCGTGTGGCACTGCTCGCAATTCGCGCCCAGTTGACGCTTGTGAATGTCGGCATGGCAATCCTGGCAGCGTTGACCGACATTGGAGAAAACCATCTTCACGTGACACTGGGTGCAAGCCACGGCCGCGTGCATGCCGCGGAGAGGATAGCGCGTCTGATTGTGATCGAACTCGGGAACGGCGCGGATCGGCTTCCAGCCATTCGCAGTGTGGCAATTCTGGCACGGTACGGCCAAATTGCCGTGCGGGCTGCGCGTGCCTTCGGAGGTCTGCGCGTGCGCGCCTACAGAGAGTCCGGAAAGCACAAGGACCAAAACGAAAATTAGTTTAGGTGAGACCCCAGCGCTCATGAACCTGCCTCTTGCTTTCGTTCTCTATCCCCAAGAAACTAGAAAAACGTCGCCGAAGACAATTGAATATCGGCTTCTGCAATTCGCAGTCCAACTAGAGTATCGAGTTCGAGAGCTTAGCCAAAAGTTACGCCAGTCATGGTCCGAACGTCCTGTGGGTCAATGGTCTAGTCCAGCCAAATGGGTTATTACCGAAGTTTCTCGTGTAACTCCTGCCCATCCTCTAGCAGGTTTTTCCCGTCAATCCGCAGCGTATGAAAAACCTATCAGGCTGTACAAAATACTCTAGTTTGGCGGTGGCGGCAACAGCGAACTACACCTTAGAGATATACATTAGCAGAGGATGTGAAGGGGGGACCGGAGGTTTTACAACTTTGCGAACACAGAAGGGCAGGCTTGACGGATTTGGCCCTATGGACCCGATTTCTTGCTGCCGGCTACCGGGACGTTGGCGCCATGGCAGGCCGCGCAGTCCTTGGGAGTGGGTTTATAGAAGAGAACCGTCTTGTCGGCTACGATTTTGGTCAGTTTGTGACAGTCGGCGCACCTGACGTTCTGGTGGGCACCGCGCAGGGGGAAGGCGGTCCGCTTCTCGTGATCAAACAGCGAGGGCCTCCATTTCGCGCTGTTGTGGCAGTCGGCGCAGGGGGTAGTTTCCCCTTTGGCAAACTGCTTTCCGTGAATGTCCTCGTGGCAGTCCTCGCAAAGGGTTGGGGCCGCCTTGAAATCCACGTTGATCAGCTTGGTTTCGAGGTTTGGCGGTTTGTGGCAGTCGATGCAGGCCGTCGCCCGGTGTGCCCCGAGCAGGGGGAACTTGGTCTTGGAATGGTCGAAGGCGGACAGCTCCCTCCAGGACTTGGTGTTGTGGCAGGCCTCGCAACCGGCTGGTGTCTTATCGGCCCGGAGTTGCTCCATGCGCTCCTGGAACTGGCCCTTATGGGGATCGTTATGGCAACTGGTACAGTTCAGGTCCTTCCAGCGATAGATCGCGGTCGGTTTGGGCTGAAACTCGGCTGATTCCTTGTGGCACTCGGCGCATGTTACGGCGACGTGCCCGCCAGTCAGGACAAAGCGGGTTTGCTTGTGCTTGGCCAGGCTAAAGGTCGAAGGCTTGTATCCCTCCAGATTGTGGCACTTATCGCAAGCGTTGAAATAGGGAGCGGCGGCAAACTGGTTGGCGTGACGGTCGGCATGGCAATCAGTGCAGCGGGCAAACTTGACCTTATACAGGGTGTCTTTGCCTTTGGGAGTGTGGCACTGCATGCATTCCAGCCGCGCGTGTCCGCCTTGAAGGGGGTAATCGGTTGAAGCGTGATCTTTCACCGTAAATAGGGACGGCTTCCAACCCTGCACCTTATGGCAGGACGAGCACTCGCCGCCATCCTTACGCTTGACGAACTGCCCGTTATGAGCGTCCTTGTGGCAATCTGTGCACTTCTGGAACGGGATGGGCTTCTTGAAATCGCCATTGGCGTGGCACTTCGCGCAATCGACGGTAGCGTGCTTGCCCTCAAGCGGGTACTTCGTCTTGGAGTGGTCGAAGCGCTGGTTGACGGACTGCAGACTGATCCGCTTCCATCCGGCGGTGCTGTGGCAGGAGTCGCAACCTTGCGGGAAGCTGCCATGGTGCGGGTCCTGGTGGCAATCGGAGCACTTGCTGAATGGAATGCCGGCGTATTGCGGCTTGCCGTCGGGACCGTTGGTGTGACACTTGGCACATTGGACCTGGGCGTGTAGCCCGGTGAGTGGATAACGAGTCTTGGAGTGGTCGAACTGGCCCACGTTGATGGCCTTCCAGTCGACGAAGTTGTGGCAGGACTGGCAGTTCGGCCCCAGCCGGCCCTTGTGGAAATCCTCGTGACAGGTCGCGCAGGCCGTGGACACGCCGAGAAAGGTGCGGTTCAGGTCCTTTTCTTTAATCGTCGGACGTTCCTGCGGAGAGATATGGGAAGGATTGTGGCACTTGTTGCAGGCCACTCCAGCGTGCTTGCCCTCAAGCAGGTATCCGGTTTCTTTATGGTCGAAAGTCTTGGTGTCCCACTTGATAAGGGGGAAATCCTCGCCGTTGTGATCGGAGTGGCAGCGGGCGCACTCCTGGCTGGAGCCGACTGGGATGTGGTAGGTTGCGTGAAGCCCCTTGTGAGCCGAAATGCGGCTGCCGATTTCGGAGTGGCAATCAATGCATTTGAGGGCTGCCTGACCGCCAAACTTGTGACAACTCGTACAGTTGGTAGATCCGTTTAATGACTGGTGAGCCCGCGCCAACGGACCGGGAGAGATCTGGGCCGAGCTAACCCCGCTTAATAGGAGCAATCCGACGAGGAGAAGGCCAGTCCGAATAGGGCAGCGCAAGACCAGCGAGGTGAATGCGCGACGCTTTGCCATGCGAGATCTGCTGCGAAATGGTTGTCCTATTTTCTTGCGGCCCACCACACCCTCGAGAGCTCGGCTGCACGACAACGTCGATTCTTCGAAGTCTAACGAGAAAAACGGGGTATATACCAGTCACTAAAGGTACACCCCGGTGTACTCGACTCGGACACGGACCCTTCGCCGGGACCGGCAGGGCATGGGCGACAGGCTGTTCCTCAGGCATGCAAAGGATTAGCAGGGGCTCTCTTGTGAGGCAGGCTCGGGCAGTGTCGTAAAAACCTCTGAACGCCGTGCCGAAAGTTTTCTGTACGAAGTCCATTCAAAATTCAAATTTCGGGCCGCTGCTTCAATGCCCGGGCGTGATGGCGATCACATACGTTGTGAGGCGCCCAGACGCATGCTTTTAGCGCGGGGCGGGACCGGGTGGCGCATAACGTTGCGCCGTTACGGATGCGAGGGGTGAGGGGGCGTGCTCAGAATAGTGTCTCCATCGCAATCTCTGGTGGCATCGGATCTAGATTCTTTCCGCAGGCAAGAATCGATCCTGATTGCACTGAATCTTCTGATCCTGGTTGTGCTGTTTTTGCTGCACCTGTACTTCGCATCATTTTGGGGGAAGCCTGCACCTCTGCTGATCCTGGCAGTTTGTGTGGGAATACTGCTCAAAGGTACGGAATGGCTTTGGTTGCAGCGACTTACGCGGGCTCTGACGCCGAAAGAGTTGGCAACTCTTACGTGGGCGTCGATCGCGCTGAACATTTCTCTCGCGACCATTCTGGGCATCCTGACGGACAAGGAGGACACCCCCTATTTCGCTCTCATGGTGGTGGCCGTGTTGGAGGCTGCTTTCCGGTTTGAACTGCCGGCAATCATCGCGGTCGTGACGGTTGCGGATGTATCGCAGTTTTGGCAAGTGCGCTGGTTTTTCGACAACCACCCGCCTCTGGATGTTGGCGAATACTACGAGGCCGGAATCTCATCGCTGCTCTTTTTCATTGTGGGAGTGCTGGTTTGGCTGCTGCTGGCTGACCTCCGAGGCAAGGAGACTCGTCTGGCAAACAATTTGCTTGAGCTGGAGCAAGCGCGCGAACAACTCGTTCGCGAAGAGAGGCTGGCAGCAGTGGGACGCTTATCGAGCGCGATCGCGCATGAAATTCGCAACCCGGTGGCGATGATCGCGAGTTCGATCGCGACAGCCAAGCAGTTGACTGGAGAAGAACGCGACGAGATGTTCGCGATTGCGGCCGACGAGGCGAATCGGTTGAGCAACCTGACGACGGATTTTCTCGACTACGCCCGAACGCGCCCGCTGAACCTTGCGGAGATCGCGGTGGGAGACGTGGTGGGCTACGTCGCCGATGCCTCGCGAGCTCATGCCAGCAAGAAAGGAATTCATTTTGAGCTGGACGTTCCAGCAGAGCTCACGGTTTGCACCGACGGAAGCCAACTGCAACAGGCGCTGATGAACCTGCTGCTGAATGCCGTGGACGCTTCTCTGCATGGGGGCACGATTCTGATCCGGGTGCGAGACGAGGGCGCAAATATCCACATTGATGTGGAGAATGCTGGGGCCCCAATCATGGAACCAGCGATCAGCCGAATCTTCGAGCCGTTTTTTACGACCAAGCCACGCGGAACCGGACTGGGGCTGGCGATCGCACGCAATATCGCGAGAGCACAAGGTGGCGATCTTGTGCTCGCCGTAAATCAACCCGGGCGAGTCTGTTTTTCTATGATCATGCCGAGATTTTGCCCGGCGCCGAAGCAACGAGGGAATTGAAACAATGGGAAGAATTCTGGTAGTTGACGATGAACCGAACATGCGCCGCATTCTGGCCTCGAACCTGCGCCAGGACCAGCACCAGATCTGGGAAGCGAGTGGAGTGGAAGAGGCGCAGCGCAGTCTCGCAGCCAACGACTTCGATGTGGTGATCACGGATCAGAAGATGCCGGATGGCGAAGGCCTGACGGTGCTGGCCTCCGCGCGCGAAAACGATCCCACGCTGGCAGTAATTCTGTTGACGGCTGTGGCCACCATTGAGTTGGCGGTTGAGAGTATGCGGAGCGGCGCATTTGATTTCCTGACCAAGCCATTTCAACCGGAAGTAGTGCGGGCGACGGTGCGGCGAGCCTGCGAGCGCACGCGACTGCTGCGCGAAAACATTCTGCTGAAGGATGCGGTTGTGCGGTTGGAAGGCACGTCTGAGATTTATGGCGACAGTCCTGCGATGCATGAGGTGCGGGAGCGGATCGCACGAGTCGCGCCGACACACGCGACGGTGTTGATCACCGGTGAGACGGGCACTGGGAAGGAAGTTGTGGCGCGCGCGATTCATCGCAATAGTCCGCGAGCGCCGAAGCCGTTTGTGGCGGTGAACTGTGCGGCCTTCACCGAAACCTTGTTGGAGAGCGAACTCTTCGGGCACGAAAAGGGTGCGTTTACCGGAGCAGACCGGCAACGTCAGGGACTGTTCGAAGCGGCGCATGAAGGCACTTTGTTTTTGGACGAAGCCGGAGAGATGTCGCTGGCGGCGCAGGCCAAACTGTTGCGTGTCCTTACCGATGGGCAGGTATTGCGTGTGGGCTCGACTCGGCCACGACGAGTGGACGTGCGCGTGCTGGTGGCGACTCACCGGAACCTGGAGAAGCGGGTGAAAGAAGGGCAGTTCCGGGAAGATTTGTTTTATCGTCTGGCCGTTGTGCCTATCCATCTTCCGCCACTTCGCGACCGGCGGGACGATATTGCGGGATTGAGCGACGTGTTCTGCCACCAGGTGGCCACCGAACTCAAGATGCCGCGGCGGCGGTTGAGCGCCGAGGCACTGGCAAAGCTGCAGCATTACCGCTTTCCGGGAAACCTGCGGGAATTAAAGAACCTCATCGAGCGGGCCTACATTCTGAGCAGCAATCAGGAGATCGGGGCCGACGACCTTCCGCTCGGCCAGAAAGAGGCCGCGGCGAACGGGAATGGTAGCGCGCACGCGGCGGGACTTTCGATTCCGTTTGCCGATTCTTTCGACCTGACGGGGGTTCTCGAACATGCGGAGAGGGAACTGATCGTTCGTACCCTGACCTCGACGCACGGAGCGCAAGCCGAAGCCGCGCGACGTATGGGACTTTCGCGCAGCGCGTTAGCGTACAAACTGACGAAATACGGGATCCGTTCGGCGGAGTAGAGGTCGCCCCTTGGCGTGCCTCTCGGCGGGAAAAACGTTCTCGGAAAAATGAGGCGTTTTTTGTAACATAACCGTTATGGCACGACTCCGCTCAGTCCCCGCCTTCCCGCCCTTTCTTAGCGCCCTAATCCTTTCAACTTTGATGATCCTTCCGGGTTGCGGCGGCGGGGGCAACCCGGGTGGTGGTGGAGGTGGCCAGCCACCGGCAACACCGTCGGGATTGACTGCGACGGCAGGGAACCAGCAGGTTGCTCTAACGTGGAGCGCAGTCACGACTGCGTCGAGCTATCACGTGAAGCGAGGGACGGTGTCAGGCGGGCCGTACAGCACGATTTCGTCACCGACTACCACCAGTTATACGGACACGGACACGAGCCTGAAAAACGGGACGGCTTACTACTACGTTGTGTCGGCGGTAAATGCGAACGGGGAGAGTGGGAATTCGGGCGAGAAGTCGGCAACACCAGCTGCGCCTGTGACTGGTGCTCAGGTCACGATTGATGTGCTGGCCAACCGGCATGCGATCAGCCCATTTGTGTACGGAGGAGCTTTTCCTGACAGCACGTCGGCTATCAGCGACAGCGGAACGACCGTGGTCCGGTGGGGCGGCAACGCGACATCGACATACAACTGGCAACTGCATACTTACAACGCCGATAACGACTATTTTTTCGAGGACTTCAATTTCTCTGGGCTGGGCAGCGGCGCCGACGCCGATTCCACTCAGTTCATTAGCGACGTGAAAACGGCCGGGAGCAAGCCGCTGATGACGATGGTGATGCTGCCGTGGGTGGCACAGAGTGCGGAAGATGGGGTGAATGGGCATTGGAGTTTTTCAGTAACGAAATATCATGCGCAGTGCAAGGTCGACCAGTTCAATCCTGACGCAGGAAACGGGCTGATGCCAGACTGTGCCACGCAACTGACAGCGGATCCGAACGATGCGTACTTTCCCTTGCTGGATAGTCACAGCGATCCCTGCACGGGTGGCAATTGTGTGTATCGGAGCGAGTGGGCAGCAGCGACGGCTTCGGCATTCGGAAGCGGCACCTGTGCGATCCCGTATTCAGCGATCAATTCATGCCATTTCTATGACATGGACAATGAGATCGATATCTGGGGCGGCACTCACTTCGATATCCATCCGTCGCAATCTGGCTATGTGGAGCTGCGGGATGCGTATGTGAAGGAGGCGACGGCTCTAAAAGGATGGGATCCGGAAGCGGTTCGCCTCGGGCCCGTGAGCTGCTGCTGGTACTTCTATTGGAATCTGAATTCTTCGACTGATAACAAAACGTCGCACGCGGGAATCGACTTCTTGCCTTGGTGGCTCAACGAGGTCGCCTGGGCAGACGCGGTTTCGGGATCAAGATCGCTCGACATGTTCGACATCCACGCGTATCCGGATGCGGACACCACTGGCTTGACGCAGACTCAACTTCAGGCGCTGGCGGCGAAGATTTATCGCGACTGGTGGGATCCCTCGTTCAACAGTGCGGCCCAGTACATTGTGAACGGGGGGTTCAGCATTGAGCCTCTTGACGGAATACCGTTCCGCATTCCGCGGATGCGCGCGCTGGTGAATCAAATCTACCCGGGGACTCCGTTGGCCATAACTGAATGGAGCGCGGCATTTGCGGGGACTACACCTGCGCAGCGTGAGGCGGATTTCTCGACGGCTCTTGGTGATGCGGACGCGTATGGAATCCTCGGCCGAGAACGCGTTTCGTTATCAACGCGGTGGACAGCCCCGGCGGCGGCGAATCCGAATTATCAGGCATTGAAGCTATACACCAATTATGACGGCAATCATCATGGCTTCGCGCCAATTTCGGTTTCAGACACCAACACCGGAAATCCGAACCTGTTCAGCAGTTACGCAGCAATCGACTCGAACGGTACCACGCTGACCGTAATGATCATCAACAAGGATCCACAGACCGCGGCGGAGGTGTCGTTCAACCTGGGCGGATTCACGCCCAGTTCTGTGACCAGCTATACGCTGGCTTCGACCGCTCCGAATGCCATTACAGCGTCGTCAGCGAGTTCCTGGTCATCTCCAGTGACGGTGGCGCCGTACTCTGCGACTCTGCTCGTCATAACGGGGACCACGGCAAGCAAGCCTGGCGCTGAATGGGATCTCAATCCCGACACCATCATGGTTCCGGCAGGCGGGACGGTGACTCTGAATCCAGCGATCACTAGCGGTACGGGTAATGTCACGTTAGGAAACGCCGTGTTCGACGCATATGAGGGAGCGCCGGCGTGTGCGGGGACGATCAACATAACTACCTCTACCATTACCACGACTACGAACGGGGCAATTACCGTGACGGCGGGGGGTACGCCGGCATTCTGTCATTTCACGGTGACGGGAACGGATGGGCAAAAGCAGGGTGGATGGATAGTGGTGGGCAAACCGGCAGCGACGCTTGCCACAACGACCGGGGATGGGCAAACGGGGAGTAAGGGAACTGCGCTTCCAGTGCCGTTAACCGTGACCCTGACCCCGGGCCAATCCGGCGGGACGGCTGTCGGTGCGAGCGTGCTGTTGACCGCCAGCGGAGGAACGCTGTCCGATGGAACCAATAGTGGGCCAAAGATCATTGTGGTGACGAACGGTTCGGGCGTCACGCCACCGGTAACTCTCACGTTGCCGTCAACGGCTGGGCCCGTAACGGTGACGGCTGAAAGCCCATATGGGCTGGGACATCCGATAGCGACGTTTACCGAGACGGCGAACTGACTTCTTCATGACGGCAGTTTGCTGTAGCGCCTTCAATTTTGCTCTCGAGACTTCCCACTTCTCGCAATGGCGGCGAGAAGTGGGGCACCCCTTTTCATTTGCTTGACGCGCTGAAGAGGCATCGCTGACTCAGAGTTGGCGTTGCACTTCCTGCTATTTACTTGCCCTTGCTTCGGCCTCGGCTAGCCATCCTCGGCGGAGTTTTTCTTGAGGGATGCTGGACAAGTACGGCTTCAGATCCAGGAGGGGCGTGCCGTCTAGCATGTCGACGCCGCGGACGTGCAAGGACCGGCCGTCACGACGCAGGAGTTCGACTACCGTAAATCCGATCGGGTTCGGGCGACGCGGGGATCGGGTCGCGAAGACGCCGTGCGGGCGATTGTCGGTAGGCGGTGTACCGATCAGTTCCTGCCGGTCTTCCTCGGTCAGTCGATCGAAGAGCCACAGCACGATCAGATGAGAAAATCCCTCGATGTCGGTGAGGCCTAACTCAAACTGCGGCAGGATCTCAAGAATACCCTCGGCGTCGTGCTTTGCCCCTAAACCTTTTGGAACCTCTTGCGCACTCTTATAAGGACTGTGTACGTGTCCGATGGGTTGAAAGGAAAACATCATTTGGTCCTCCACTGAAAATTATTGCAGAACTCTTGTTACTGATCTCAGCTTCTGAATGCTTTTCAACAACTCCATTCCATGGCTTGCGTAAATAATCGAGCAGTCAACATCGGCATTGCACAGGCGAGCAAGAAAACTTTACGCGAGCTTGACGAAACTCTAGATTGCGCCGTGCAACGTCGCTGAAGAACGCCCGCATCCCAGCACTTTAATCGGAACCGCCAAGCGAGTGTGCCACTTCATCTTCGGACGTGCTGTGCATCCCTGTGCGCATGTGCTCCGCAGAACTGGCTGACGCTCACCAGTAGACCTCGACGTGGTGGTGTGCTCCGAGAGGTGATTCCGGTGAATGCAACACAATGAGAGGAACATTCAAGTCATGAAAAGGATAGTCGTTCTAGTAGTGGGAATTGCTCTTGGCCTATCGGTGGCGGCGTCAGCACAAGAAAACCGGTCGGAGATCAGTCTGCAGGGCGGTGGATTGTTCACTAAGAGCACGACAGGCAATGGCACTTCGTACAACACGACAGAGAGCGGCGGCGTTTTGGGGACATATCGCTACCATTTGAATCACTGGATCTCGGTTGAAGGGGCTTATGGCTACAGTGTCAATACGCAGAAATATTCGCTGTCCTCCGGAGCATTCCGCATTCAATCCGGAATCCATGACTTCACCGGGAGTCTGGTCTTAAATCTTCCCTCGCACCGGCATTCACGTGTCAATCCGTACTTGCTGGCTGGAGGAGGAGCGCTGCGCTTCGCGCCTACAAACGATCAGTTCAACACTCTCTCGGGCGCTCAGGGCCAGACCAAGGGAGCGTTTGTATATGGGGCTGGAATCAACTACGGGATTTACAAGGGCCTCTCGCTTCGCGCGGAGTATCGAGGCCTCGTATACAGTACTCCCGACTTCGGATTCGGAGCGCTCGCGACGAATGCCGTTACTCACACCGCCGTGCCTACTGTGGGTCTGAGTTTTCGATTTTGAAAAAGATGCAGGCGGCGCGGTGATGACGGTGCCGCCTGCCGTTTATTCCGATTCCTTGGGCAACGGTTTTTCGATCGGCTTGCGAGGCATCATCTGGTCGCGCATAGCTGTTTCGTAAACGAAGCTGGCGACGATCACTGCCATTTGTTTCAGGTCGTCCGGTTGCAGACGGTCATAGACATCCATGTTGGAGTGGTGTGTACGCGTCTCGTACTCGATGGGGTCCTGAATGAACTGAAATCCGGGAATGCCGACGGCATCGAAGGAAAGATGATCGGTGCCGCCGGTATTGCGCATGGTGAGAGTGGTCATCCCGAGATCTCTAAAGGCCTTCATCCACGATTCGAAGATGGGCGCGACGGCCTCATTTTCCTGGAGGTAAACTCCGCGGATTTTTCCGGTGCCGTTGTCGACATTGAAATAAGCTGAAACCTTTGCTTGCTCCGGTTTCACCGTGACCGGGCCGGCTTCGCGGCGCAACAGAGTTGGAATGCCCTTCATGTTAGGATCGTCCATCGGCGGCCGCGATCCAAAGTGCTGCTCGACATATCCCTGCGAGCCGAGCAGTCCTTCTTCTTCGCCGCTCCATAACCCGATCCGGATCGTGCGCCGGGGCTTGATGTCGAGCGCCTTCAATATGCGAACGGCTTCCATCATGACGACACTGCCAGCGCCATTATCAGTGGCGCCGGTGCCTGCATGCCAGGAGTCGAGGTGTGCGCCGAGCATGACGACTTCGTCTTTCTTGTCGGTGCCGGGGATTTCAGCGATCGTGTCGTACTGCATGGGATCGTCGTCGTAGAAAGTATTGGCGACGTTAAGTTCGACGGTCGCGTCCTTCTTTTGATCGAGCAGGCGGGCGATACGGTTCCATTGCTCGGAAGCCATGGTGAGTTGGGGAATGGTGGTGGTCTCGCCAGGCTTGTAGGATCCTCCAGACTGGACGAAGACCGTTCCGCCCCCGGCGGTACCGCGGCTGTGATCGATCACGGCAAGGACTTTTTCATCGGCGAAGAACTGATTGAGATCTTTGATGAAACGGCGACGGCGCAGCATTTCTGCGAGACGAAATGGAGGGCGCTCACCAGGAATCTGATATTCGCCGATTTTCGCGAGGTCGTCGTCGCCAAGACGCTTATACGGTGATTCAACGATGGGCTTGACTTCGGCATCGGGGCCGAAGATCACGATCATGCCGGCGAGCTTGCCGCGATATTTGTCGAAATCCTTCTTCTCTTCAATGTTAGCGCGAATGCATTTCCCAGTGACGACGCCATCGGTGCCGGGTGTCCATGCTTTGGCGTAAACGATCAACGGTGTGATATCGGGCGAGGTCAAGCGAGCATTGACGTACTGATTGGCCCATCCACGACCGAATGGTCCCCACGCTTCCAGGTGAGCGTTGCTGAGGCCCATCTCCGTAAGTTTGTCGCGCGTCCAGTTATTGGCGCGCTTCATGTTGGGAGAGCCGGTAAGGCGTTCGCCGATCGAATCCATCAGGCCGGAAGCCAACTCTGTCACTTTCGAGTTGTGAAAGCCCTCATAGCGGATGCGGGTGATCGTTTCGAGGTCGACCTTTTCCTGAGGTGCCTGCGACCATGCGATCGGTATAGCGGACAGGATCAAGACGAGGGAGCAGGCGAGTCGCGCGGGGCTCTGCATGATTGGTCCTTTCGTGGAGAATTAGAAAGGGATTATACAATTCGCTTCGGTTCGCGGGTCTCACTGTGCAGGATTGCGGAGCGGTTCGTTGCGCTTTTCCTCGGTGTCGACCGAGAACAGCATGAAGTGATCGAAGCTATGGTGGCGGTAATATCGGTGCTTGCGGAAGTCGAAGTAAATTTCTACGTCTTTTGGCAGCCAGAGCGTAATGTTCTTCTTCGGAAAGGGAACGGGCCCATACTCGACTACCTGGTGCTCGCTGAGCAGACGAATTTCGGGCATGGGTTTGACCATATCGGCTTCCATCCGCACGATTTGAAAGTTATCGGCGGTGATCCATGCCCTGCCTTTTAAGGCCACGGGAAAAATCTGCTCTCCCATGCCATAGCTGTGCATACGATTGGGACGGTCGCTGCGCTGGCGGAAGTGGACTAACCAGGTGGCCTGTCCGCGCCAGTCACCGAGACCCTCGCACTGCAATTCAAAATCTTCACGCATGTCAGGATGCAGGATCAGCGCCAGCGCGGCGAAGCCGGTGCTTGCAATCTGGTCGGGATAACCTGCCAGAGTGAGCCTGTCCGAGCAGTGTTCATCGATGGAAACTAGCCCCGGCGCGTTCTGGGAGACTGTGGCGACATAGTCATACTTTCGCTTCTCGGCTCGAATAGGAAAGCCGAAGGAGTCCAGCGCTTGATGGAACAAGTCTTCGATGGCGGCGAAGCGCTCGATATCATGGACAAACTCCTTTCGCTGGCAGAATAGTTGCCTCTGCTAACGGTACCCTTCGGCAGGGTTGGGAACCGGCTCGTTCCGCTTCTCTTCTGTATCGACTGAATACAGCATGTAATGATCGAAGCTGTGGCGGCGATAGTAGCGATGTTTGCGGAAATCGAAGTAGATCTCGGCGCTCTTCGGCAGCCAGAGTGTAGTGTTCTTTCTGGGGAAGGGGACTGGCCCGTAGTCCACGACCTGGTGCTCAGTGATCAACTGGATTTCAGGCATGGGCGTTACCATCTCGGCTTCGATGCGGACAATCTGGAATTTGTCGGACGTGATCCAGGCGCGGCCTTTGAGTGGCACTGGATGAAACTGGTTTCCGACTTTGTAAGTGTGCATGCGATTGGGATGTCCGCTGCGCTGCTGGAAATGGACGAGCCAACTGGCCTGTCCGTGCCAATCGGCGAGTCCTTCGCAGATCATGTCGAAGTTGTCACGCATGTGCGGGTGGAAGACGAAAGCGAGCGTGGCAAAACCGGTGCTGGCGATCTTTCCGGGATAGTCCGACACGGAGAGCTTGCTGTTGCGGTTTTCGTCGACGGCGAGGTATCCAGGCTCGACTTCTGAGATCGAGGCAACGTAGTCGAATTTCCGGGTCTCGGTGCGAACCGGATTTCCATACTCGTCGAGTGTCTGGTGCAAGAGGTCTTCGATGGCGGCGAATCGGGAAAGATCATCGACCAGTTCCTGCACACGTTTGCCGGACTCCTCGATTACTCTGTCTGAGGGGCAGGTGACACCGGGTGCAACCGACAGCTTAATCTCGTCAATACCGGGCGGCTGCCATGCTTTCATGGAGAGTTTCGGAGCGGGAAGGGCGCTTAGCGGGTCAACGCCGGTGAGCTTCGGAACGGGCCGCGGGCTGTCGTCCAAAGCTGGGGAACTTGTAGTCCCGCTTTCGATATCGGCAATGAGTTCCAGCACCTGCCCGGCCACAGGGTGGCCCGGCGACTGATCGAGAAAGACCCTCAAGGCACGGACGCCCTCCTGAGGCTGCCCCAGATTCACCAGCGCCTCACCGAGAACAAGCTGGGCCGGACTCGCGGCATTCTTGCCCTTGGTGATGGCAACCTGCGCTTCATCGCGTGCTTTGTCGTAAGTTTTTTCGTGAAGGTAGGCATCGGCAAGAAGGTTGTGGGGAAGCCAATTCTCGGCGTCGTTCAGTACGGCCTGCTCCAGGGCGGAGCGGGCGGCGGGGTAGTCTCGCGTCTCCAGGCCGGCCCTTCCCAGCAGAGTCAAAGCGGGTCCGTTGTGGGGATCCAGGGCAGTCGCAGCGGTGAAAAATCTGGCGGCCTGCGCGAAATCCCTTTTCTGGAAATACAAGTAGCCGAAGAGAAAATTGATGTTCGCGCTAGCGGGAGATGAGGTATAGGCCTTGTCCAAGTGCGTGCGGGCCTCCTCGAGTTTTCCAGACTTCAACGCGGACACAGCGAGCTTTGTTTCCTTGCGCGCCTTGCCGGGCAGCATGTTATCGACGATATCGAGATTGGTCGCTAAGGCATCGCGGTGTAAGACAATTTCGTGAGTCTGCTGGGCTTGACTGGCGCCCACCGTGAGTTCTTTGTGAGTACTCAGGTAGCCGACTGCACTGATCTCCACGTTGTAAGTGCCGTAAGGGACGTCGGTGAAGACGCCTTCCGACGCACTTTCGGAGTAGGGTCCTTGCGAATCCATGTCCGTGGTCTGCCACATCGGTGACTGATTGGCGAGATTCACCAGCTTCAAAACGGCCTGGCGATCAAGTTTGTGTCCGTTGCGTTCAGCGAACACCTTAAAAACCAGAACGCCCGTGTTGGGGGCGGTTGCATAGGACCTTGCCGTCGCAATACGGTCTCGGTGGGAGCCGATTCCGTTAAGCGTGTCTCCCATGTTCTGAGCGCGAGAAGTGGAGAGAAAAATTGGGCCAGCGAGTGCGACCAGGGAGACTCGCGCAACGAAATTCCGAACGGCGCAGCGAGCAGATGTCATAGAACGGCTGGCACAGCAGTGTGGCACGGTTTTAGGCGGGGGTCAAACGAATGTGCTGCTAGTGGTCTTCCTTTACGGGTGCATGGACCGGGTGCTTTCCCTTCTCTTCGGCATCGACCGAGTACAGCATGAAATGATCGAAGCTGTGGCGGCGGTAGTAGCGATGTTTGCGGAAGTCGAAGTAAATTTCTGCGCTCTTTGGCAGCCAGAGGATCGTGCTCTTTTTGGGGAAGGGAACCGGGCCGTACTCGACAATCTGATGCTCGCTGAGCAGTTCAATTTCCGGCATGGGAGCGACCATCTCGGCTTCCATGCGGACGATCTGAAACTTATCGCTGGTGATCCAGGCGCGGCCCTTTAGCTTGACCGAATAAAATTGATTGCCAACCTTGTAGCTGTGCATGCGGTTGGGTCGATCATCGCGCTGGCGGAAGTGGACCAGCCAGGCTGCCTGTCCGCGCCAGTCACCCAGGCCCTCGCATTTCATCTCGAAGGAGTCTCGCACTTCCGGGTGGAAGAGGAGAGCCAGGCCTGCGAAGCCGGTGCTCGCAATATTGTCGGGATAGTCCGAGGCTGCAACATTGTCGGCACGGTACTCGTTGATCGCGAAGTAACCAGGTTCGGACTCAGTGATGGATGCGACGTAGTTGTACTTGCGGGTTTCTGTGCGTGAGGGATTGCCGAATTCGTCGAGTGACTGATGAAGCAGATCCTCAATCGCGGCGAAGCGAGTTACATCTCCGACCAACTCCTGGGCGCGTTTGCCCGATTCCCCGATGACAATATCGGCCGGGCACGAGACGTCGGGAGCAACCGCTACTTTGGCCTCGTCGATCCCAACTGGTTGCCATGGCTTCACGGAAAACTTTGGTGGCGGTAACGCCGCTAAGGAAGCTATTCCCGGTAGTTGTGCTTCCGCGCTCGCAAGGTTTGCCACCGGTTTTGCGTTCGAACCGCGCTGATCCACTTGAGCGATTGCCTTCCGTACCTGTTCAGCAAGCGGGTGCCGCGGCGCCTGCTCCAGAAAGACATTTAGAGCCTGCCGACCCTCTGAAGATTGGCCCAAATTAAGGAGCGCCTCGCCAAGGATGAGCTGTGACGACACGGCTGCGTTTTTACCCTTGGTGATGGAGACCTGCGCTTCGTCCCGTGCCATGGCATAATCTCGTTGATGCAAATAGGTGTAGGCGAGGAGATTGTGGGGTAGCCAGTTCTCAGCGTCAGCGAGCACCGCCTGCTCCAAGGCCGATCTTGCTACGGGGTAGTCGCTCTGTTCAAGGCTGGCCCTGCCAAGGAGAGTCAGCGCCTGGGCGTCATGCGCATTCGCGCTGGTAGATGCGTCCAGATAGTTGATGGCCCGTGCGAAGTCCTTCTTTTGAAAGTACAAGTAGCCCATCAGAAAGTTCAGATTGGCGTCGGAAGGCGCGGACTTGTAGGCTTCGTCGAGATGCTTCTCGGCATCTTTCAAGTTGCCGGATTTGAACGCTTGAACGGCATGCTTGGTCTCTTTGCGAGCCTTGGGTGACAAAGAGTTGGCGTTCACATCCAGATTCACCGCAGCGGGATCGCGGTTCAGAACGATGTCGATTTCCATCTGAACGACCGCAGGTGATATCAGCACTTCCTTGAGGACACCGAGGAATCCGACGGCGCTCACCTCAACTTCATACGTCCCATAGGGAATGTTAGTGAACATTCCCTGAGCCCGGCCGTCAGTGGTGGCCCAGAGGGCCTTCTGTGTGGTGCGGTCGACCAACCTCAGGACTGCCTGACGGTCCAGACGTGTCCCGTTGCGCTCAGCGAACACATTCACTGCAATAGCACCAGTGCCAGGAGCTGTCAGGTAAGTGCCGACGGTAGCCGTCCGATTTCGCAGAGAGTCCGGACCATTGATCATGAGTCCGGTTGCGGTCGGGTTTTGCCCCGCGGCGAGGGCGGACGTGAGCAGAAGCAGCAGAGTGGAGGTCTTCTGGACGAAAGCGCCGCAACTGAGACCACGGAGCATCATAAACCGGCCGACCAGAAGTCTGGCACAGCCTGAGAAAAGGGGTCAATGGATTAGTGCAGGCATGCCAGGTTTATTTCTCCCCGGTGGCCGAATGTTTTGTTTCACTGCTGGAAGATCGCTCGGTATCATCATCGTCATTGTTCTTCACAATGTACTGCACGATGACGGAGATGCGCCGGTTGGCAGGGTCGAGAGGGGCGTCTGGTTTGCGAAGGCGCTGGTCAGCGAAGCCGCGAACCTGGGTGATCTGATCGGAGTGGATTCCATTGGACTGCATGACGCGGCGTGCGGCATTGGCGCGGTCGGCGGAGAGTTCCCAATTACCATAGGTGGCCGATGGGGCATACGGTTGCGAATCGGTGTGCCGCTCAATGGACAGCTTGTTGGGAAGGCCGCTTAGCTCTTGAGCAAGGGTAATGAGCAGTTCCGCGCCATCGGAATTGAGCTTGGCACTGCCGCTATTGAAAAAAGTGCCGCTGGCGGATTCCGAAAGCTCGATGCGCAGACCCTCGGCCGTTACCGTCATATCTATATGGCTCTTGAGCTTCTCGAAGTCCGTCATCTGCTTCATGGCGGCTTGCAACTGTTCTTTCAGCTTGGGCATGTTGTCGCGGGTGAGAACGAAGTTTTCGCCCGCACCCTGCATGTTGGAGCCAACTTTCCTGGAAGTTCCGGTCGGATCTTTGAAATATCCTCCGACTGCTTCCTGAACTTGCTTGCTGCTGTTGAGTAACCAGAGCACGATGAACAGGGCCATCATGGCGGTGACAAAATCCGCATACGCTACTTTCCATGCGCCGCCATGATGGCCGCCATGGCCGCCTTTCTTCTTGAGGATGATGATGGGGCGCGCTTTATCCATAGTTCACGCTACGAGGCGGCGGTAGTGGCGGCAGCGGCGTCGGCAGCAGCCGCGGGAGCCGATCCTCCGCCTCGGCAGGCTTGCTCCATTTCTTTGAAAGAAGGCCGCACATGCCCGGGAACGGCGCGACGTGCTACTTCCACCGCCATGATGGGGGCGGTGCCCTTCAAGAAAGACACGATCAGCACCCGCATGACGTAGAGGAAAGCGTGTTCTTCCTCGGCGGCCTTGGTCATGTTGGCGGCGATGGGGCCCACCAATCCGTAACAGAGCAGGATACCTAGGAAGGTGCCTACGAGCGCGGCGGCGACCTTGTGTCCGATTTCCTCGGGAGGGCCGCCGAGGGCTCCCATGGTGATGACGACGCCGAGGACTGCGGCCACGATACCGAGACCGGGCAGGGAATCGGCCATCGTGCTAAGGGCGGTGGTCGGCTGCGTGGAGTCGTGATGATGGACTTCCATGTCAAGATCGAGCATCTGGTCCAGTTCGAAGGCATCGAATCCCGTAATCGCCATGCGCAGGGAGTCGCAGACAAAGTCGCGCACATGGTGGTTTTTGAGGAAAGTCGGATTTTTGGATAAGACAGGACTCTTGTCGGGCTCTTCGACGTCGGCTTCGAGCGCCATCAATCCGTCTTTGCGGGCGCGATTCAGCAGGTCGTACATGGTTTTGAGGGCGTCAACGTAGACCTGCTTAGAAAATTTCGAACTGCCGAAAACAGCTCCGATACCTGCCGCGATTTTCTTGATGATGTGGAGCGGGTTGGAGATCAGCACCGTGCCTACGGCTGCGCCGCCGATGATCAGCAGTTCCGCTGGCTGGAGCAGCACGCGCAAGTTGCCGTGCTCCATGAGATAGCCGGCGACGATACAACCGAAAACGATGACGATGCCGATAATTGCGAACATGGCTAACTCCCGGACGATGGCTTCTTTCCCGCTGCGGATGCACGAGTAAGCCATTGCGATTCCTGGTCGAGTGATTTCCGGGAGCGGTCCAGAATTGACTCGGCGGTGTCGCCAGGCTGCGGCGTGGCCTCGCCCGCGGAAACCGGCAAAGAACGCCGTTCACCCCACCACTCGATGGAGTCGTTGGCCAGCATGCGGCGCAGGCGTTCGCGCACTACAGGAAGTGCCCCCTCTCGACAGCCGTTCAAGATCACCAGGAACTCATCGTCGGCCCAACGGCCGACGATGTCTGTTCTCCACAGGTCGCTCGCGAGAGAGAGCGCGACCACTCGCAGCAGAGACGAAGCGGCGTCGGGCCCGAAAGCGGCACGGAAGTGCTCCAGACCCTGCAGTCGAAGGCGCAGCACGGCAAACGCAACCTGCCGCTCGGTAAAAGCTGAGAGCGCCTCGCGCAAATGGGTTTTCGTTTGTGCCTGACTGGCGAGTCCGGTGACATTGTCCACGCTGCCAGGTAGAGCCTTTTCGGTGCGGTTGACATCACTTTGTTCGAGCACATCGAAAGTTTCGACGGCGCCGATGATCGAACCATGGGGGTTATGAACCGGAATAGCACGAATCCGGACCGGGACTTCGTATCCGGATTTGTGATGGAGAAATCCCGACGATTCCACAGGGTGGGCCGTTTTGATGGCGCGGGCCAGAGGGCATTCTTCGCTGCAGAACTCGCAGCCGGGCTGCTGACAGTGCAGCAGGGGTTCCCCCACGCATGAGCGGCCAATGACTTCGTGGCGAAGATGCCCGGTGATATGCTCCGCGCCATCGCTCCAGAAGACGGTTTTCTTCTGCATGTCGACGACACACACTCCGTTCAAGAGGCTTTCGAGGATGTTGCGGCAAGCTTCGAACTCGTCAAAGGCGGACATTCAGTCGGCTTCCTGGTGCTGTGGGGATCATCGGCAGAAATGGGGGGGACTTCAGGGCTTGGTGCGGCCAAGAGCGAGGTAAGTCTCTCATTGGCAGAGGGATGCGGGGCGGGCTCGTTTTGGGCGGATATGGCACGGAAGTGCCATAGGCAGAACTCTGGGGAGCGTTTTATTTTGCTTGGTGAGCAGTTCTGGGGGAGGGCTGCCCGGGCGTCCCGGACTCGAAAGAGTTTCGGGACGCTCGTTATTTTTGAGGGACTTTTCTCTTTTGTTTCTGCTCGATTTCCCATCAGCCTCCGACTCGCTCACAAAGTCCGCTCTTCGCGTCGTGACGAAGGATCTCGCTGGCGGCTAAACTATTGTCTCCATGTCCAAATTCGCCGAACCGATGTCGCGTCTGATTGATGAACTTAAGAAGCTGCCGGGAGTCGGTGCCAAGAGCGCACAACGCCTGGCATTCCACATTCTTCGCTCGAGCGATGAAGATGCTGAAGCTTTGGCCGCCGCCGTGCGCGACGTAAAAGCCAATCTGCGGCTCTGTTCCGTGTGTAACAACATTACGGACGTCGATCCCTGTGCCTATTGCACGAGTCCGACGCGGAACCAACGCCTGGTTTGCGTGGTCGAGGAGCCTACCAACATCGCTGCGATAGAAAAGACGAAGCACTTCAATGGAGTCTTCCATGTGTTGCACGGCGCCATTTCACCGCTGCACGGAGTGGGCCCGGATCAGTTGCGCATCTCAAACCTGATTTCCCGTGTTGACGCGGGGAATGTGGATGAGGTGATTCTGGCGACGAATCCCACGGTGGAAGGAGAGGCAACTGCCGTTTATCTGGCGCAGCAGTTGAGGCGCTCAGGCGTGAAGGTTACGCGAATCGCCATGGGAATTCCAGTTGGCAGCGATATCGAGTACACAGACGAAATCACGATGCTGAAGGCCATGGAAGGCCGGCGCGAAGTGTAATTCTTGAGGCGCGAGCTTTGAAAGCACACCTCGTCAATTTTCCGATGATCAGTTCCTGGCGAGGGTGGAGAGAAATTCGCGGGCATGTGCGAGTTCAGGTCTGGTCGAGTCTCCACTAGCGCACGTTGCTACTAACTGGCGATAGTAGATGGCTGCCTTCTCTGCGTGGTTTTCCATCTCGGCGGCGTGACCGGCGCCATAAACCGAGTTGAAGCGGTTGGGACTGACTTTCAGTTCGGTTTCATATTCCTCCAGTGCCACTTCTGGACGATTCATGTCCAGCAGAATGTCGCCCATCATTTCGTGAGCCGGAGTGTCCCCGTCAGTGGCGAACAGGCCATGATCTTTGGCGGCAATCGGGCGGAGCAATTCCAGCGCTGCATCATTCTTGCTCTGTGCATGGTCGATCCAGGCTTGAACCACCCGGCTATCCTCATCCACAGCATTCGCGGCTCCCATTTGTTTCTTCTTTAGAAGATTCTGGTGCAGAGTCTGAATGGAGGCGAGATTCAGCTTTGCCGTCTGCAAATCGCCCAGACGCGCGGCGCCGATGGCTCGCGCCTTGTAGGTCAGAGAACTGTCTCCGTCCTCATTGTCAGTGAGCGATGGCAATGCAACTGCGTCTTTCCAGTGATGCAGCTCCATGACATAACTGGCGGAATACTCGACCTGCGCCGAGATGTTGGGATCGAAATCCGTGTTATACATGTTGTTCATCTTGGGCAGGGTCTTTACGTCGTCGATCACACGCCTGGCTTCTTGCTCGCGTCCTGACTGCAGGTACGCGTATACCAGGAACTCCATGGCGTGATATTGATGGCCTTCATCGCCCATGTGGGTTGCGGCGGCACTGCGGCTGGCCGCAATCGATGCGAGATTGGAATCGGTGTCCTCCCGCCACATGCCTAAGCGGGCGAAGATGTGCGACGGCATGTGCAGCGCGTGCGGCGCCGCAGGAGCGATCTGCGCATAGCGCCGCGCGGCTGGAAGTCCCAACCCGGCCATTCCCGGAACGTCATACGTATGGATTAAGTAGTGCGCAACTCCCGGATGTTGGGGCTCAATCAAAAACAGTTTTTCCAGGATGGGAGCGGCCTGCTTTCGTTTCGCATGTGTGGGATCATCGTCGCGGTCGGATTCTTCCAGTGCGAGCGCATACAATGCGGCAGCCTCGTGATCGTCGGGATAACGGCGGTAGAGCCTTTTCATCGCTTGCAGATATTTCTCGCCGCGCTTATCGTCCTTCTTCTCGGGATGAGCGTAGATTGCTTCCTCGGCGGCGATATAGCCCCGTTCGCGCGCTGTCGGAGCGTGGAGTGATTTTGCGATCTCGATCTCCTCCCATCCCCGCTTGCGTTGCTTATCATCTGGTCCGGCCCAGCGGCTGAAGGTCGTGGCAATTCCCCAATGAGCCATTGCACAACGCGGATCGTCTTGTGCGACTTGGCGGAATGTGGCCTCGGCTGTGTCGAAAGCGAATGAATGCAGGAGCGCGACTCCTTTTTCGAACTGTTTTTGCACCCGGGCATTGCAGGATATCGGGAAGTGGACTATGCCGAGTTGTTGCTCGGTCAGCGCATCGTGCTGATGCTGCCCGTCGACGGCTGGAGACATGGAGACATATGACAAGAGAGCAAGGAAGGGCGTTATGAAGCGCACTGGATGTTCTCCCCGGGAGGTGTTTTTGAGGATTCTCGTTTTGTCAGGAGCCTAACACGGAACTTCTGGCTCAAGAAATCCATTCATTTCGTCTTCGGCCGGTGTCAATCCTTCGGGCAGGGTGCCGCGGTTGTATTCGGCCATGCGATTCTTCCATTTCAGGAAGTCGGTAATGCTTTGCGGCTCGATACGAACTTCTACGCGTCGCAAGCTGGATAGCAGCAGGTTCATTTCGTAGCGGAAGCCCACGGCGGTGCGCAGATTCTTCGCCGAGGGACGTAGCATCTCAATGTGCCCGCGCCGATGTTCCAGCAGACCCCAGCCGATTGGCAATTCCTCGAGTTTGATCAATGCGGGCGGCGTGAGATAGAACCGCTCGCTGCCGACGCCGCGTTCCGGCTTTTGCCGGAAGAGTTTTTCGCGGTCCGCCAGAAAGTCGGCGCGACTGATTTTGCACTCCACCAGCACTGAATGGCAGGCTTGCTTCCATCCAATCGCGTCAGGCATCTCTCCGCTGGCGCAAGCCTGCTCTGAGAGAACTACGCCGCAGCGATACGAGCGCAGCCAGCGTACCGCTTTTTCGACAAGTTGAGGGTGAGTCATAGCTAACTTAAATTTGTACCTCTGGAACGTGTGGCAGAGAAGTATCTGGAGGGCTTCTATCGAGTTGCCTTAGTTTTCATGGCTCGAACGATCACAGGCCGGCGTATGACGGTTTCCAATAGATACCTCTCAGCAGCAACGGTTTGTGCGGTCGGAGTTCCGTCGGCGTAACCCTCCGCAGCGATCACCAGCGCTTCATTCTTCCCCAAGGCGGTGGACTTCCGCACGAAGCCATTGGCACGCTGCTGGCGGGTCTTCGGCTGAGCGCCGGTATTTTCAATCTTCACTTTCCGAATGTGCCCGTCATGTGCCGCATCGAGTGAATTCGCCAACCGCAAAACGGCGGCGAGCTGAATCGTTGTCTTCTGTTCCGGCGGGAGCAAGTCACGCAGGAGTCTGTGACCACGCGTAGGGAGCGCTCCGCAATGGAACCTCGCCACTACTGCTGCACGCCGCATAACCTCCACGTTCCATCCGAGCGGTGTGGCGTGTTTGTTGATCAGATCCAGCGATTCTTTATGATGTCCCTTGTTACCCTTGACCTTGCCGACATCGTGCAGTAGCGCAGCGGCATAGAGGCTGGCGCGAGCATCGCCGGTGGCGCCGTTCTGCTCGGCCGAAAGACTCGACGATCGATCAAGTAGTCCCGTCGCGACTAGCCCATCATAGAGTTGCACCGACAACCGCGCCACGCGCTCAGAATGTGCGAAGTCCGGGTCCAGCGCTTTCGCCCAGAGCTTCATGCGGCGGGTCGCGATTTCCTGGATCTGCTTGCCATGAGGCAGCCCCGCGCGCCATACATTCCACAGGGAATCGGGCCCCACGGTTTTCTGGCGGTATTCGGCGATGCGTTTGGTCCGTTCTTGCATGATGTGCTCGTGCCAGGCACTCCGGGACGCCTCATCCACGAAAACGTGATGGGACAGTGCAGTAGCCCACAGCACGTCGAGATCATGTACATCGCCCAGAAGATCCTGTAAGTGTTTCAAATCGTTAGACCAAGCTTCGTGCTCCGTGGGAAGAAAGTTTTCGACGATATACCGAAACCGTTTGATGCCGATGCGCAGTGTGTGGAACGCGACTTGCGACCGGTTTCGCAAGGCGACCGTATGCAGTTCGTGCGCAGTTGTCCAGCGCTCCAAAGCGAGATGCTTGAAGACAGCACTACCAGGACGAATGCGCGCGGCCCGCTGGGGCAACGAGTTGCTCCATTGGCGCCATTGCTTACGGTCGAACTCTTCAAGGGCTGCGCGAGCTTCGCGCTTCTGTTCGGCCTCGCGGGCCTGCAGAATTTTGAGCAGCGCATGAGCCGGATCCACGCTCAGGTTGGTGTCATTCGGGTGAGATCCAGATGAACCGGGAAGCTCGCCTTCGAGAGTCGGACGACCTAGAGGGATGGACCGAGTGATTCCTCCAACGTTCAACTTCTCGATCCAGTGCATCATGATCTGGGCGTCGCGCAGGGCGCCGAGGCGCTGGAATAACTGCTTGCCGGCCTTCTTCATCGCCTTCCAGTTGCGATCGGGGTCCATGGCCATCATCCCATCTGCCATGGAGCGGCAACGGCGCAAGGCTACACGGAGGTCGTGGACGGGGTCTGCGCTGAATTCGGGAGAGACCTTGTTGCATTCGTCCAGAACGCGCAGCATCCAGTAGCGGAGGCCGCTGGTTTTCCGCGAGGATCTCAAGGAAGTTTTGGTCACTCAAGAATATTCTACTGAAGACAGCCCCCGGGCGTTGCGCTGTGATCCGTGTTGCGGATGTTTCTGTTGGAACTCAGGGACAGACAGCCCGAATGGCGGACCTCGCGACCAGAGTTAGCGGACGGTGACGAGAATCTTGCCGAGCACCAACAAGTAGCCGACAATCGCGACGAAGCCGTGTGTGCGAATTGCTCGATGACTAGCGGGCCAGGGGAACATAAGCAGCCCGAAAACCGGCATCAGCTTGTCGGGCCACATGAGCCCCGCCACTCCAAAAATCAGGTTCAACTGCACAATCAGGTAGAAGATCAGGTTTTCCATAAAAATGATTTGTGGGGGGACCGCGATTCTATTACAGCGGGCACAACCGAATGAAGCGAACGTTACGAAAGTAACTGCGGGCATGTTGCTGTCCACCTGCTAGGAGCCCGCCTCATTCACGGGCTGGACCCCCACGGACGTTGTGTTTCTCCTTGGACACTTACCTCCGTAACGTTTAAGGGCTTACCTTTTCGGCATAACCTTGAGGTGCAAATCGATACTTCGAGGAGCTTTTTATCTCCGGCATGGACACATCGCAGGGAGCGCGCGCAGCGTCGGCGCGGGCGTTTGTTCACAGCCTGAACATCCTTATTAAGTACGCACGGATGTATGGCTACGATCACAAGCGCACGGAGGCGCAATTTGAAACCACCTGGGGCGAGCTGCAGAGCGCGCTGCCGAGCGGTGGTTTCCTGCTGGGAGTTTCCGACAACAAGCTGCTGCTCGATGGCATTCCGCTCGAGTCAGGGCAGGCGGAGAAGAGCTTTGCCACTCTGCTGACTACGGCCGGTCTGGCCAGCCTGCATTTCTCCAAGGAAGTTACGGAAGAAGATTTCGTGCGCCTGGTCCGCGCCTTCATGGTTGCCGGATCGAAGGCAACCGATGTTGCGAAACAGATCAAAGAAGCGCTAGGCGGCAAGCAGGGATCGATCAAGATCAACGAAGTGAAGTTCGTCGCCGCCGACCCGCTGACAGGAGATGTCAGCATTGCGGCCCAAATCGCGGCCCAGACTTTAGGGCCGGAATTCAGGCAGTGGCTGAATGATCCACAGAAACTCTTGCAGTTGATTGCGGCTGCCGAAGGCGCCAATTCCGGTGGAGGAAAAGTCACCGACGGAGCCCCGATGGTTCCGCTCGGCAGCGTACCCAACATGCCGCTCGGAAGTGGCTCAGGCGGTGGGGGTGGAACCGGAACTGGCGGCGGAGGCGGAGTCGGTGGCGGAATGGCTGGCGGTACTGGAACCGGTGGCGGTGGTGGGACTGGAACAGCCACCGGTGTGGCTCCGGCATGGAAGGGCGGAATGGTTCCCCTGCAGGAGCAGGAAGTAATCCAGGCGATTCGTTTGCTGACTCGATTTGGGCAGGTGCAGCATGATCCCAATGTCAAAGAAGAAGACCTGCACAAGGAACTGAGTGAGACCGACCCCAACACGCGATTGAATCTGCAACAACTGCTGGGTAGCCTGGCGGCGCGCGCAACGTCCGCCGAGGAGGAAGACACTCCGCTGTTGATGAAGGCCGCCGAGCACATGGCCATCCGCTTCGCTCTGGAGCGCTACCAGAAGGGCGAAGTCAAGGTAAATGCCGTCCATCAGATGATGGAACATATGAGCCGGCAGATGGATTCGCTGCGCCAGATTCTGAAAATCCAGGAAGAGAAGATGAACAAGGCCGGCATCCTGGTGGAGTCGCATGCCGACATTCTGGATCGTATGTTCTGGGCAGAGGTGCCGGAAGCAGGTAAGAAGAGCGTGCTGCTGTCGCACGAAGCCCCTTGCGTTCCGCCACGCAACCTGCGGCAGTTTGTGGAGAGCCTGCTCGGGCGTGATGATAAGCAACTCGCCTCTGACATTCTGAACAATTACTCGAGCTGCCTGAGTGCAAAGGAAGTCGAGCCGCGCCGTCGTACCGCGATCGGATTGAGCCAGATCGCTGATCTCTATGCGCGCCTCGGAGGCCAGCCCATGGCGCAGGCAGTGCGCAAGCTGAGCGAACAGATCATTGCCGAAAAAGATGCCGAGATGCAGAGCCTGCTGAGCGCAGCGTTCGTGCGCTTGAGCCAGGAGTCGAGCGCGGCCAAGAATTATGCGGCCATCAACGAAGTGTGCGCCGGCATGGAATTGATCAGCGTCGAGCGCCCGGTATTGATGAGCGATCTTCGCCCGCGGGTGGGTGTGGAAAACCGCTTGCCTGAGTTCATCGAAGAAGCGATCCGGCTGGAGCCAGTGCCGGCGGACTTGCTGGCCGTTTTGCGCCGCACCAGCCAGGCTGGAGCCGAGCATCTTGCCGACCGGTTCTTCCGCTGCATGCGGCGCGATGAGTGCGATCAAATGATCGAACTGGTGAAAGAGCTGGGATCCCCGGTTCTATTGCAACTGCGCGAGATCTTGCGTACCGGGCAGCCTCGGCAAGCTTCCGGCGGAGTCGGGCTGATCAGCCGGCTGGATGTGGGCACCTTGCTGGAATTGCTCCCCGTCCGCCTGCCTGAGTGGAACCGTTTCTATCACGACATCGTTGTGCGTCAGATTGCCTACGGAAATGCAGCCGACCGTGGCCGCACGCTCCTGGAACTGACGGAAGTTCTCGATCCTCTGGTGCTGCCCGAAACGGTCGACGAAATCGGAATGAGCGGCGACATGACGGCAGTGCCTCCGCTGATCGCCATGGCACGTCCCGGCGACGCGGCTTCGCGTTCCTCGTATGTACAATTGAAGGCCATTGAGTCGCTCGGGCGATTGAAGGATGCTGAGGCCGTAAATACGCTCCGGGAGATCCTTGAAGCCAAGAAGACTTTCGGATGGGTGTATCACCGCGAGCTGCGAATTGCTGCGGCACAAGCTCTGTCAAAGACCGATCCCCGCTACAGTGCCCAGGTCATGCATGACAGCGGACTTGAATCGGCCGAACTGGCGATCGCACCGCTCGATCTGGCCCCGGCGTGTCCCTGGGTGCGGCAACGCCGCTATGAGCGGATGGTTCTGGCTAAGACCGTGACGGGAACCATCGGCAGTTCCTGGGGCAAGTCCAGGATCATGATTCGGGAATTGAGCCTCGGCGGCGGTATGGGGACGAAGGAAGACAATCTCCGCATTGGAAGTGAAGCCGACCTTGAGATCTCGCTGGGCATGCGCTCCAAGATACGGGCGCACGTGCTTCTGCGTCGCGCTCGTGTGAATGAAGTTGGATTCGAGATCGTGAACACCGATCTCGAGAGCCGATACAAACTCCGCCGCCTGTTGGTGGAGGCGTTGAATTCGGCCCCACAGAACAAGGGTCATGAATGGGGCGGCGAGAGGAAAGTGTAGCGATTAGCAGTTAGCATTGAGCTCGAAGCAAAATCAAAAGCCTCTGCCTTTCGCAGAGGCTTTTTCAGTTCAGGCGAAACTGCCTTTTACTTCACCTTCAAGAAGATGATCGCCAGGGTGTACAGCGCGAGCGACTCGATCAGCACCAGGCCGAGAATCAGTGCGAACTGGATTCCAGGACGGGCGGCAGGGTTACGGGCCAGCGACTCGGTCGCGGCTGCAACGGCCTTGCCTTGGGCCAGGCCGCAGACAGCGGATGCGATCGCCATGGAGAATCCGGCGGTAATGGCGATCCAGCTCGCTTCGCTGGTGCCGCCACCCTGTGCGAACGCAGGCATGGCAAAGCACAGCGCGGAAAGAATCATAAACAAACGGCTCAGTTGACGCATGGGTGTTGCTCCTTTATGAGTTGCCGCCAGGAGGTGGTTGACGCCATACCGTGCAGGTGCCCTCACGCTGACGACTTCAGTTCTCAGTTCTCGGTTCTCAGTTCTCAGCAAACCAAATGCTGAGAAGAGAGCCGACAATTGGGAACTGACTCTTTCTCCAAAAAACTTATGAAAAAAATCCTGACCTGGTGCTGCTCTTACTGAGAACCGACAACTGAGAACTGGTTTCTAGTGCTCTTCCGCCACCGCGCCCGACACGTAAATGATCGACAGCAGCATGAAGACGTACGCCTGCAAGACCGCCACCACAATATGAAGTCCGCTGAAGATGATGGGCACGCCGATCGGGATCATGGAAAAAAACACCAGAGTGATCAGGTCGCCGGCGAAAATGTTTGCCCAGAGACGAACCGTGAGTGAGAGCAAACGCGCAAAATGGCTGACCAGTTCGATCGGGAGCATCAGGGCCGCAAGCAGAATCCGCGCAATCAGCGGCATGCCTTCCATCGGCGGTCCGAAGAAGTGCAGCAGATACTTCGGGCCGGCATGCTTGAATCCCTGCGTGTGATAGTAGAGGAACGAGCAGATCGCGCAGCCCAGCGGAACAATCGGAACTCCCGTCGGCGACTCGAACCCGGGAATCAGCCCAATGAGATTGCAGACCAGGATAAAGATGAAAACGACGGCAAAAAACGGCGTGTAGGGCTCGCTGTGATGGCCAATAATCTCGCGGCTCTGGGCCAGCACAAATCCTTCGATGCCTTCGAAAGCATGCTGCAACGCTCCCGGAGATTCCACCGAGAGCCGCGACCGGACCAGCAGGAAGATGACCAGCAGGAAACCAAAAACCAGCAACTCCATCGAGAAGGAGTCGCTGATCGGCGCCGATGCGTACTTCGGCTCGATATGAAGCGACCGCAAGAACGCGGTGACGGGCGCCGCAAACAGGTGATTCAGGATTTGAGTGAACCAAAGTTGTTCGGGCATGAAAGCTTTTAGCTGCTAGCTCCTGGCTTATTGCGGAACTCAGTCCTGTCCAGACCCGTCTCGCCTGAATGCTGCGTACAGTTCGTAAAACGCTTCGCAGACGATGGCTCCCACGGGCAGAAACAGGCCCGCGAACAGCCCCCTGAGGCTCGCGGGGAAACTGGTTAATATAGCATACGCAGCCACCCCCAACAACACGTAGCGAAGCAGGAATCGGGCCACTATCCCCTTGCTAGACTGAGGTTTTCCGGTATTGGTTACGCGATCTGCCAGGCCGGAGACGCCGCTTTTGAGCCACTGGAAATTGAGATAGGCGATCACACATCCCAGCAGGAATCCAAGGGCGGACCGGAGGCCGAACGTTACCCATGCCGCAACGCAAAGAACGGGCCCCAGGATGAGCATGAAGTTACGGATTCGCGGAAGCGCGGCGGCACAGAACCTTTCATCCGCGCTGTGCTCAACGCCAGGAGGATTGGGGCTGGGTTGGTGGTCGGTCATCGTGCCATGGACAGCTGTGGAGGGGGGCCTTTTTCCGCGATACGGAGGGCGCAATCCACAGTCCGGTTTTCGACTTGATCTTACTTGGTATCACGCGAAACGGTGCGGATTAGTTCAATCAGGCCGGCGGCCGTACCAATCAGCAGTCCGACGACCGCTATCCATGTTGTGTGCAGCCAGCGGTCAAGTAGCGATCCAAGAAGATATCCCGCCACCGTCCCCGCTGGCAGCATGAAAGCGAGTTGGCTGTAGCGGCCGACTTGAACCCACGGGCTTTTCTTGCGGTCGGGATCTTCGGGAGTGGAAGGCATCGGCAAGAAGAAATGATAGTGCAACCTTAATGCATCAGGTTCGCGACATTGGATTGCTGAACAATCCCCAGCGCCCAATTGACCATCTCGATGAACCGGTTCGGCATGATGCCGATATAGACCGTTGCCAACCCCGTCAGACCCAGCGCTACGCGCATCGCGAGACTTACCGGCAGCTTTTCCTCTCCCTTTTCCGGCTGGCGCATGAACATTGCGTTGGCGATCTTCAGGTAGTAGTAGAGGCCGAAGACAGAGTAGAGCACGCCTAGAGCAGCCAGGACATAGTGCTTCGTCTCGATCAGGCTGAGGAAGATGAAGTACTTTCCCCAGAATCCGGCGAGAGGCGGGATTCCCGCCAGCGACAGCATGAACACCAGCATCAGCACCGCTTCGACAGGGGCGCGTGAGTATAGACCATTGAGATCGTCGAGATCGTCGCCTGCAATGTTGCGATGTCTAAGCGACGTGATCACGGCAAACGCGCCGAGATTCATGAAGGTATAGACGAGTAGATAGATCAGGATGCCTTTGAATCCATCGTCGAACCCATCGTGCGAGGTGGCCGTGCCCAGAGCGATCATTCCTAGCAGCATGTATCCCACATGCGCAATCGAGGAGTAGGCCAGCAGGCGCTTGGTATTAGTCTGGGTGAGCGCCGCGAAATTGGCGCCGGTCATGGTCGCGATCGAGACGAATACCAAGAGAGGTACCCAGACATCCCGCATCGAAACCAATCCACAGAATTGGAACGGGCTGCCTAGCAGAATTCGCAGCAGCATCGCCCATCCCGCCGCCTTGACTGCGACGGACATGAATCCGGTGATGCTGGTCGGAGCTCCTTCATAGGCGTCCGGAGCCCATTGATGAAAAGGAATCGCAGCGATCTTGAATAACAATCCCGTCAGCGTCGTCACAAGGGCGATAATTGCGACCGGCCTGTACTGGGGATCGAATGCGCGATGCAGCAGTTGTTGATGAATGCCCGCGAGGTTTGTGGTGCCGGTCAGCCCATACAGCAGCGAAAGCCCATAGGCGAAGATTCCGGACGAAAACGCGCCCAACAATAGATATTTCAAAGCGGCTTCATTCGAGCGCCGGTCGCGGCGTAGGAATCCAACGAGCACGTACGTCGAAATGGCCATCAGCTCCAGACCAATAAAAATCAGGACGATATCGAATCCGGAGGCCATGCACATCATGCCGGCTACCGAAAGCAGCATTAAAGCGTAGTACTCGCCGTGGTTTTCGTTCTCCGTTTCGAGATACCGCACCGACATCAGGATGGCGATCGCTGTGCCCGCTAGGAACAGATAGAAGAAGTAGATGGCAAACCGGTCCACCACCATGGTGCCCAACATGCCGACGATTCCCGGTGTGTTGCCAATAAATGCCTGAATCTGGTGGACTCCAACAGCTGAAAAGCATACGCCGATAAATGCTAGAAGGGCGTTGAACCACTTCTTCTCTTTAGGAAGCCAGAAGTCGAACAGGAGAATGGCGAGGGCGAAGAGCGTCAGCAACACAATCGGACGTGCCAGGATGAGGTCGGTCGGACCCACTAGTTCTTCCCCTTTGCCGGTGTCGTAGCCGTTGGTGCGGTGTGAGTTGCCGGGTGTGTTGCCGACGCGGTGGCAGGCTTCACTGCCGTCGGGCTGGGCATCGCCGATAAGCCGCATCCCGCGCATTCGCTTGGAGCAGTTGTCCCGCCTGTAACCGAGGCTGTGGTCTCAGCTTTCGGCGTTTCACGATTCACCGTAGCGACCAGATTGTTGACCGGCTGTTTGAGAATCTCGAAGAACGGCTTGGGATAGAGTCCGATCCAGAAGGCCATGATCAGGAGCGGAACGAAGGTGGCAACTTCGCGCGGCGTCAGATCGTGCAACTTCTCGTTCTTCGGATTCGTGACCGTACCGAAGAAAACGCGCTGGTAAAGCCAGAGCAAATATGCCGCAGCGAGCACAACTCCCGGCACGGCCCATGCCGTCCAGAACCAGCCGGGGTGACCAGCAATGTCCTTCTGCAGGAACGTTCCTCCAAGAATTGTGAACTCGCCGACGAAACCGTTCAGCAGCGGAAGTCCCATCGAGGAGAGGAACATGATCATCGTGATGGTGGCGTAGATCGGCATGACGTTCGAGATGCCACCGTATTCGGAAATCTCACGTGTATGGCGACGTTCGTAAAGGATGCCGACAATCAAGAACAGCGCGCCAGTCGAAATTCCGTGATTGATCTGCTGCAGAACCGAACCGCTCAGTCCCATCGGCGACAACGCGAAAATTCCTAGCGTGCAGAAGCCGAGGTGGCTCACGGAAGAGTAGGCCACGAGCTTCTTCATATCTTTCTGCATCAGAGAGACTAGCGCGCCATAAATGATAGCGATCACCGACAGCACCATCACCCAGAAGCGCGTGGACCCGTTGTGCAACACGTCGGGAAAGAAGGGAAGCGAGAAGCGGATGAAACCGTATGTCCCCATCTTCAGCAGGACGCCCGCCAGGATGACCGAGCCTGCGGTTGGAGCTTCTACGTGTGCATCCGGCAGCCACGTGTGGAAGGGGAACATCGGAACCTTGATTGCGAACGCGAAGAAGAAACTCAGGAATAGCAGCGTCGCAGCGTAAGGTCCATAGTCGGTGTAAATCTGTGGGGCTGTCTTATAAAACGCTTCCAGACTGAACGTGTAGACCTGTGTCACGCTGTGATGGTGGAAATACAAGAACAAGATGCCGAGCAACATCAGCACCGATCCGGCCAGCGTGTAGAGGAAGAACTTGATTGCGGCGTAAAGCTTTCGCGGGCCTCCCCAGATGCCGATCAGCAGGTACATCGGCACCAGCATCGCTTCCCAGAAAACGAAGAAGAGGAAGAAATCCAGCGCCATGAAGACGCCGAGCATGCCGGTCTGCAGGATCAGGAACCAGACGTAATACTCCTTCACGCGATTCTCGATGGCGGTCCACGACGAGAGAATTGATACCCAGCCCAGCAGCGTGGTCAGCATGATGAGGAGGAACGAGATGCCGTCGATGCCGAGCACGTAACCTGCGCCGATGGAGGGAATCCAGTTGTTTGCCGTGCCTTCGATAAATTTGAAGGGAGCCGGGTCTCCACTTTTTACCTTCTCCCAAAACAATGGGACCAGCGGCAGTGAGATCAGAAAGCCTGCCAGGGCGAAGATATTGGCGATCCAGCGAATTGCGTCCTTGTTCTCCTTGGGGACGAACAAGAGCAGGATCGCGCCCACCAGCGGCGTGAAGAGAATGATAGAGAGAATGTGGTTTTGCATAGTCAGCTTCTAGCTACTAGCTGCTAGCTTCTAGCTCTTGCTCCCCAGCCATCTGCGATTTGCTAGAAGCCAGGAGCTAGCAGCTAGAAGCTGCCGTTCAGTGATACACGTAATAAAACACGAACCCAACCAGCCCTGCGGTCATGACGAGGGCAT
Source organism: Terriglobia bacterium (assembly GCA_020073385.1). GTDB lineage: Bacteria > Acidobacteriota > Terriglobia > Terriglobales > Acidobacteriaceae > Sulfotelmatobacter. The sequence goes on from JAIQFH010000004.1 coordinate 115,312, forward strand.
ACCACTGCACCAAGCCCCATTCGAGCAGGCGCGCGGGATAGCTCAACATTCGCGCCAGGATTGCGGGTCCGTTTACACCAACGCCGTCGATGATCCACTTGTCCCACCAACTGGACAGCGAAGCGACCACGCGTGTAAGCCATCCGCTGGCATTCACCGCGCCGTCAACAACGTTTGCATCGAACCAGGAACTGGCTTCGCCGAGTCCCATAGCGCCCAGCCGCACCCCACCCAGTTTTCGGCGTCCGGTGAAGACGTAGTCGTACCCTTCGTCGACGTAATACTTGTTCAGCAGAGTGTTGTAGACGGGCGGGGACAGTGCGTTGATCGGCTCGACGTAACCTTTGTCAGCCTCGCGATAAGAACGTCCGGCCATGTACCAGCCGAAGGCAGCTGCGCCCACAGAGAGGAACATGAGCAAATACTCAGTTCCGCTGGACTTCTCTTCTTCTTTTGTTCCCGCCGCGAGTTGCCCTGGCTCTTCCTTCGCAAACACCGGCGCCTCTTTCGCGAAAACTGGCGCAAGATACGCCTCGAAGCGATTCGTCTCGCCATGAATGCCGACCAAGCGGGCAAGGCTCTGCGGGAAGCCGAGGAATCCCGCGAACAGCGACATCACCGCAAGCACAACCAAGGGCATGGTCATCGACGCCGGCGACTCGTGGATGTGGTGCTCGACGTCATGGCTCATGCGCGGCTTGCTCCAGAACGTCAGATAGATCAGCCGGAACATGTAGAACGCCGTCATGAATGCGGTGGCATAGCCGATGTACCACAACAGGTGATAGGCGACGCTCTCAGTTGCCCACGACTGCCAGAGGATTTCGTCCTTCGAGAAGAATCCGGCGAATGGCGGTATACCTGCGATCGCCAACGTCGCGATGAACATCGTCCAATAGGTCGTGGGGATGCGGTTGCGAAGGTCACCCATGTTGCGCATGTCCTGCTCGCCCGACATGGCGTGAATCACCGAGCCTGCGCCGAGGAAGAGCAACGCCTTGAAGAAGGCGTGGGTGAACACATGGAACACGCCTGCAGCAAAAGCTCCGACGCCGAGGGCGAGGAACATGTATCCGAGTTGCGAGACTGTCGAGTAAGCGAGCACGCGTTTGATGTCGTTCTGCACCAGGCCGATCGACGCCGCAAAAATCGCGGTTAGTGCGCCCACTATGGCGACCGTCTTCATCGATGTCGGAGCCAGCACGAACAGCGCATTCGAACGCGCCACCATGTAGACGCCCGCCGTAACCATCGTAGCGGCATGGATCAGCGCGCTGACCGGGGTCGGGCCCTCCATGGCATCCGGTAGCCAGACATAGAGGGGAAGCTGTGCCGATTTGCCACAAGCTCCGACAAAAAGAAGAAGTGTTGCAGCGGTGATGAGCGGATCGCCGATCTGGAAATGTCCGGACCGGGCCGCGGCGTTCACGTCGACGTAGCGCAGCGATCCCATCAGCCAGGCAATAAAGAACATCCCCAGGATGAACCCGGCGTCACCGATTCGGTTAACGATGAATGCCTTATTCGCCGCGTCACTGGCGGACTTGCGATGAAAGTAGAAACCGATCAGCAGGTACGAGCAGAGTCCGACGCCCTCCCAGCCCACGAACATCAGCGCGTAATTGTTGGCGAGGATGAGCGTGAGCATCGAGAACATGAAGAGGTTCAGGTAGCCGAAGAATCGGTAGTAACCCCCTTCATGCGCCATGTACCCGATCGAATAAATATGAATGAGCATCCCGACTCCGGTGACGAACAGGAGCCAGATGGCGGAAAGCGGATCAAGCAGGAACCCGGCATCTATCTGGAAATTCGCGGCGGAGCCGTCTTGCTTGAAGAAGTTCAGGTGTCCGGTGTCAGTGCCCAGCCATGTGTAGACGATCTTCTGAAACGGTTGATGATTATTCGCTCCGGCCCACACGTTGTATTGCAGAACAGCCCCGCAGGCGAACAGAAATGCCAGCACGACCACGCCGACGCAAACGGCGCTGACAGTTTGCTTGGTCAGCTTGCGCCCAAAGAAGAACATGAACGCCGCCCCGAAGGCGGGCAGCAGCGGGATGAGGTAGATGTGGTCTAGAAAAAGCATGTAAGCTCTCAGCTGTCAGCTCTCAGCCTTCAGCCAAAACATCTCGTTACTCAAACTGCTGTCGTTCGAATCCGGGAGCGCTGACAGCTAAGAGTTGATAGCTGGCAGCCGCTTTTTCACCACTTCAGCAAATTCACTTCGTCCACGTTGACCGTCTCCTTATTACGGAAGAAGGCGATCAGGATGCCGAGTCCGACAGCAGCTTCAGCCGCCGCGTCGGTAATGACGAAAATTGCGAACACCTGGCCGTGCAACGCGGACGGCCCGTGAATGCTCTGCCAATAACGCGAGAACGCAACCAGATTCAGATTGACGGCGTTCAAGATCAGTTCGATCGACATCAGCACGATGACAACGTTGCGGCGTGTCAACACGCCGATGACGCCCAGCAAAAACAGGGCCGCGCCCAGAACCAGGTAGTGCAGAGTCGAGATGTCTGTCATTGCGTGCATCTGGGTCCTTAGCCTCTACCACTAGAGCTTCGCACTTAGCACTTGGCAGTTAGCATTTGGCCCGTCGGGCCTTGTCCTGTGCTGGCTGAATGCCAAGTGCCAATTGCTAACTGCTGATTTTCAGATCCTTTTCTTCGCCATCACCACTGCTCCGATGATCGCCACCAGCAGGAGCAACGACGCGATCTCGAAGGCGAACATGTAGGTCCCACCATGCTGGTCGAACAGAAGGTTCGCGATCCCCTGGGTGTTCTGCATGTCCACGTACGACGTTCGTCCCTCGGGGAAGAGCACCCTGCCTTTTGTGGTCGCCGTATAGACGGTAATAAATAGTCCGCCCAGCGCTGCTGCCGCTGCGATTCCTACCAGCCACTGCTTATTGAACTGCCGTTCTTTCTCCGCCCGCTCGATCGAGATCAGCATGATCACGAACAGGAACAGCACCATAATGCCGCCCGCATAGAGAATGATCTGCACGCCGGCGACGAATGGGGCGTAGAGCATCAGATAGAGCGCAGCCTGAGCCAAAAGCGTTGTGATTAGTGCCAGCGCCGAGTGAACAGCGTTCTTGCGCGTGATGACCAGGATGCCGCCGATGATCATGATGGCGGCAAGCCCATAAAAGAAGTACGGGGTTGCGACTGGCGGATTGCCCGCGATCTGAGGATTCATTTCAGAGCAGCCTCCGCACGAAGTCGGCAAATCCCATCCCCACAGGAACAACAACTTGTGTCCACACTTCCGATCTCATCGCCCAAAGCGCCGTACAGATCAGCAAAGCCAATCCGGTAGGAAGCAGCACCTTCCATCCCACTTTCATGAGCTGATCAAAGCGATAACGCGGGAACGTGCCACGATACCAGATATAGAGGTACATGAATCCGGCAACTTTGGCCGAGAACCAGAAGATGTCTCCCACTCGCTCCCGAACCGGCGGGAGGAACATCACCAGACCGATCAGCGCCAGGACAGCTCCAAATCCTGCAAGCCCTATGGTCTGAATCTTGAAGAGCGGGTGCTTGGGCATCCGAGCGGTGTTGTAGAAACACATGGCGCCAAGTAACAGGAAGGCAATTCCCGGAATGAACGAAAAAGCGAGATCCCAGGTTGTTCCATGCAGCAGATTCGGGAAGGGCCTCAGCCATCCACCAAGCCAAAGCGTAACCGCAATGGACGAGACCGCGATCATTGCCGAATATTCGGCTAGGAAGAATAGAGACCAGCGGAAGCCGCTGTATTCGGTATGGAATCCGGCGGTGAGCTCGGACTCGGCCTCGGGAAGATCGAACGGGGCACGGTTCGTCTCGGCGACCATCGCGATGGCGAAGATGGCAAACGCGATGATGCCGAGAGGAAAGAACTTGAAGAGAAACCACTCGCCCTGCGCTTTTTGTGCTTCGACAATGCCGATCATACTGAGCGTGCCGGTGCTGGACTCGTTCAGGCTGGTCATCAGGATCGCCGACACCACCGCCAATCCCATCGCGACTTCGTACGAGACCATCTGCGCGCTGGAACGCAGTGCTCCGATCAGCGGATAGTGCGAGTTCGACGCCCACCCTGCCGTCACGATTCCCAGAACAGAGAGCGATGAGACACCCAGCATGAACAGGATGCCGATGTTCATATCGGTGATGGCGTGCGTCGGCCCGAAGGGAACTACGACGAAGACGGTAAAAGCCGCGAGCACCACGATGAACGGAGCAATCCAGAAGACCACCTTGTCGGCGCCGTCCGGAATGATGTCTTCTTTCAGCAGAAGCTTGAGCGCATCGGCGATCGGCTGCAACAATCCGTGCGGCCCGACCCGCATCGGTCCAAGGCGAACCTGCATGTGCGCCAGAATCTTCCGCTCCAGCCAGTTCATCGCGATCACGGCGATGGACAAACCGACGAACACGAGCAGCACGTAGACCGTAGCCCAGAACCAATTTCCCGCGGTGCCAGGAGTCTTATCGCTGCTGAGGTAGGACTCGATGTACTGCACGAGAGCGTGCATCAGCGGTCTACCTCGCCCAGAACGATATCGAGCGTGCCGATGACGGCGATCACGTCGGCCACAAGCTGGTCGCGGCACATCAGATCAAGCGCCTGCAGGTTCACGAAACTCGGCGGACGTACGCGCACCCGGTAAGGCTGCGTCGATCCGTCGCTCACGATGAAGTATCCCAGTTCGCCCTTGGGCGCTTCGATCGAGTGGTATACCTCGCCGACCGGAGGCTTCATCACCTTGGGCACCTTCGCCATAATCGGGCCTTCGGGGATGCCTTCGACTGCCTGCTCGATAATCCGCAGCGACTGACGCATTTCGATCATGCGCACAATGTACCGGTCGTACGTATCCCCGTTTTCGCCCGTGGGAATCTCAAAATCGAAGTTCTTATAGTTGGCGTAGGGCTGGGCTTTTCGGATGTCCCATTTGACTCCGCTCGCGCGCAGCACTGGCCCGGTCACACCCAGAGCGATGCAGTCCTTGCCTGAGATGACGCCCACGCCTTTGGTCCGCTCGAGCCAGATGCGATTCGTGGTGAGGAGTTCTTCGTATTCGTCAATCTTCGGCTTGACGAACGAAACGAAATTCTTGACGTCTCTTTCAAAGCCATCGTAAGCCTCGTACTGCAGGCCTCCGATACGAAACGCATGGGTGGTGAGTCGCGCGCCGCAGTATTTCTCGAAAATCTTGAGGATTTCTTCCCGATCGCGGAAGGTGTAGAAGAGGGGCGTGATGGCGCCTATATCGAGCGCGTGCGTGCCGAGCCAAAGTTGGTGGCTGGCGATGCGGTTGAGTTCCGTGAGGATGACGCGGATGTACTGCGCCCGCGGCGGGGCCTCAACGCTCAGAAGCCTTTCGACCGCCTCGCAATATCCCAGCCCGTTCGAGACCGCAGCCACATAGTCCATGCGGTCGACGTAGGGATTGAACATCGTATAGGTGCGGTTCTCGGCGATCTTCTCGACGCCGCGGTGCAGGTATCCGATGACGCACTCAAGCCCCAGAACTTTTTCCCCGTCAAGTCGCAGGATGACGCGCAATACGCCATGGGTCGCGGGATGCTGCGGTCCCATATTGATGACAAGTTCGTTCGCGTCGAGAAACGTCTTATCCGGCGTGTCGAGATCGAGCGGCGAGAGTGAGCGTGGGTCGGTCATGAATCGTCGTTAGCCGTTGGTCGTTAGTCGGTGGCCCTCAGTCCTCATTGCCCGCTCTCGATCCCCAGGTTGATCTGTACCCACTCGTTGTCCTGCTGCAGAATCCCGTAATCCTTGCGCAGGGGAAATCCCTTCCACCCGTCCGGTAGCAGAATGCGCTTCAGATCGGGATGCCCGTCGAATTTGATCCCAAACATGTCATAGACTTCGCGTTCCAGCCAGTTGCACGTCGCCCAGAGAGGCACAGAACTCGGCAGCGACTCACCATCTGCGATCTGCGTTTTTACGCGAATACGTTCATTGCGGGAGAAAGAATAGAGCACCCAGACGACGTCGAACTGCCTTTCGCGCTTGGGGTAATGCACCGCGGTCAAATCCACGCAGTAATCGAACTTTTCGTCATCGCGTAGAAGTTGAAGAATCTCCGGAATGAGCGAGCGATCTACCTCGAAATAGTTTTGCCCGAGGTGAGTCAATGGATTAATGCCCGACCCGTACTCGCGTTTGTACTTGGCCACCAGAGGCGAATCCCACGGAGTTGGCACCGGCCCAGCGGGCTTGGGAGGCGCGGGATGACCTGCGGCTGCAGGTGCGGCGGGCTTGGCTGGGGTTGCCGGGGCCGCGGGTTTCGGCGGAGTCGAAGTCTCGGTCGGGGTCGTCGTTGTTTGTGATTGAACCGAACCGGAGGGTGTAGATTTCACTCCGCCCGGGGTTGCGGGCTTGTCCGCCGTCGGTTTTTCATTTTCCGGCGGCGGTGGTGGAGGAGGCGATTTGATTTCGTCCGGCATAAAGCGACGGCACAGACTCCGGCGCAAGCTGCGTTCGAAAGAACGTTCACTTTTATCAGCTTGAGGAAACTGTGTCAAACCAGATGGCTCTTGTGTCAAAGCCTTTGCCAGCCGCGCACATGCAGGCAGCTGAGGTTTGAACTCCACCTCCGGACTTCGATCGTTTTCACAAGCTATTCAAACTCCTGTAACCCTCTGTTAACCGTGCCTTCATAGCCTTATCGGCCTATGAAAAAAACACTTGCTCTGCTCTCGCTCGCAGCTGTCTGTTCTGTGGGTACGGCAGTCTGCCAGAATGATCAGCAGAACCACATCAAACGGGTTCTTCTGGTCAGCGTTGACGGTATGCATGCCGTCGATTTCCTGAACTGCGCTAGCGGTATCAGCGGCGCGAATCACGGAGAACCTTATTGCCCGGCCCTTGCAGTCCTCGCAAAGCACGGCGTCAACTACGTCGCCGCAAGCACTTCAAAACCATCAGACTCATTTCCCGGACTGACCGCGATCATCACCGGCGGAAGCCCGGCCTTAACTGGCGTCTACTACGACGTCGCCTATTCCCGCAATTTGCAAGGACCTGCTACAACCACCGGCAACGGCAATGCGGCTGGACCATGTACACCGGGTCAGGTGCCCACCGGCTATACAACGGAGTATGAAGAAGGCATCGACATTGACCAGACCCAGGTGAACGGCGGAAGTCCCGGCGCTGCTCTGACCGACGGCACCATCGCCTCCATCGATCCCAACAAACTGCCCCGTGATCCGGCGAACGGCTGTGCGCCCGTATGGCCGTGGCAATTCGTCCGCGCCAACAGCATTTTCAGCGTGATTCATCAGAATGGCGGAGTCACCGCATGGTCCGACAAGCACCCCGCGTACTCCTCGGTGGCCTCCGGCATCGGGCCGACGGCGCTGGACGATTTCTATGCGCCCGAAATCAACTCCAATGTCATTGGTCTTCCCGGAGTGACAACGCCGACTGGCATTCACTGTGATGCAGTTCTCGATCCCAACTCCGATCTTACGGCTTGGACCAACAGCTTCCAGAACATTCAGTGTTATGACACGCTGAAGGTCGACGCCATTCTCAACTGGATCGATGGCAAGACTCACCTCGGCGCCGGAAAGATGAAGGTCCCGAACATCTTCGGCATGAACTTCCAGGCCGTGAGCGTCGGACAGAAGCTCATTGAGAACGGGGTAAACGGCGGATATCTCGACGGGGCGGGCACGCCCAGCGCAACCTTGCTCAACGAATTCCAGTTCGTCGATGCGTCGATTGGGGCATTCGTCAAAGAACTGAAGAAACAAGGTCTCTACGATTCGACTCTGATCGTGATCACCGCCAAGCACGGCCAGTCGCCGATCGATCCCAGCCTATACGTCCGACAGACCATCAACGGCACTTCCCCGGCCACTCTGATCTCCAACCAGTTGCACGCCGCCATGCCACCTTCCGAGGATCCCAACGGCAGCGGCATCGGATCGACGGAAGATGACGTCTCGCTGGTCTGGCTGACGGATCCGTCTTACACGGACGCCGCCGTCGCCCTCCTCGAGGCCAATCCTGGCCCGACCGGAGTCGGGCTTGGGCAGTTTTACTATGGCCCTTCGCTGAAGCTGAACTACAACGACCCGACCAAGGACCCACGCACGCCGGATATCATCGTGACCCCGAACGTCGGCGTTACGTACTCCGGCAGCCACAAAAAACAGGCCGAGCACGGTGGTTTTGCGCATGACGACACCAATGTCGTGCTGCTGCTCTCCCATCCGGGTTTCGACCGCAAGACCGTAAAGGCGGAGGTGGGCACGGCCCAGGTGGCGCCGACCATCCTCAAGGCCTTGGGTATTGATCCTCGGGCCCTGGATGCGGTGCGCGCTGAGGGTACGGGCGTACTCCCGGCGCTGGATCTCAAGTAGCGCCTTTCACAACAGATCCTCTACATTGTCATCCCGACCAAACCTTTGGATTGGCGAATCGCCAATCCAAGGGCCGGGCGGGAATTGAGGTTCCCTCATATGGAACATTCGGATTGTGGAGTTTGACTTAGGGAGGGAGCCTGGATGGACCGGCGCCCCTCTCCTCGGAGGCAAGCGAAACTCGACACAATATCCCGGATTCGTCATCCGAATCAACGTAGGTTCCGTGGGCAGCTATCGCGATTGAGCTTGGTAGGTCTCGATGAGATTGCGAATGCGTTGCGCATCGCGCTTGCGGTGGCCATGACTGGTGATGGGATCGGCGCCGCCGCTGGACTCAATGACGATCTCGGCCCAGAAAACGCCGGTCGAGATGTGCACCGACGCGATCTTCGACATGGCAATGCTTTCTTCGTTGTTGCCGAAGAAGCGGCCTTTCACGCGAGAAACGCGCTGCGGGCTGATCACGAGCTTGGTAGGGAACCAGAAATTTCCCTGCGTCCACCGCGAAGCGGTGAAAGTCTCGGCGGGGGAAGAATCCATCGGGTTGAGAGGTGGGGTGGTCAACGATCAATCGCTAAATGACTCAATGACTGAACGACTCAATTGAGCTAGACCCATTCCAGTGCGCCCTTCTTCCAGACCCAAATATATCCGACGATCAGGATGGCCAGAAAGATCAGCATCTCCAGGAGCCCGAACAGGCCGAATGCCTTGAATTTAACTGCCCACGGGAAAAGGAAGATCGTCTCCACATCGAACACCACGAAGAGAATGGCAATGATGTAGTAGCGCACCGTGTAGCGTCCTCGGGCATTGTCGATAGGGTCGATACCGCACTCGTAAGGCATTAGCTTGGTTTTGCTGGGATTGTTCGGGCGCACCAACTTGGCCAGAAGCAACGTGATCGGCAGCAGCGTGCCGACGACGACCAGGAGGATGAATATAGGAACGTAGTTTTGGGGCATGGGCTTTCTTCGGCGCAGCAAGCCATCCTAGCGCAGAGGCCGGGCCACTTCAAGAGACGTTCTCAAATCCGATAGGACGGCGGCTTGATTCCTTTGTCGCGGAGGTAGATTTCTGCCTGCCCGCGGTGATGAGCGACGTGTACGAACATGGCAAGCAAAATTTCGCGGCCGCTCAGCCGTCCGTCAGGTGAGTTGTGCGCTTGCAACAGTTGCGCCTCAGTGAGCTTGGGAATGATGGCCGAACAGTAGTTGAACGATTCGCTGAGAAACTTCACAATCGCGTCTTTGTCGGCGGCCGATACGGCAGGATCCGCGGGAGGATTGGAATCTTTCAGGCCCGCGCAGAACGCATAGTTCGTGCTGGCGATATGCATCATGAGCTCGCCAAACGTCATCGATTCCGGATGCGGCCGGAACGAATATTGGTCCGCCGGCATCGTCTGTGAAACGGCGATCGATAGCTGGCTGAGTGCCTCGAGGTGCTGAGCATATTCCCCGGCCGGAGACGCTGCAGCCGTTGCCGCGCCCAGGACAAAACTGAATACAGCGCTGCCAATCAGGCCGAGAGATTTCATAGGGACTCCCAAGAAGTAGTTGTCGCTCTTGGATTGGACGGTGCAGCAACCACTTCCGTTAGCGAAGTTGCTCGATCCTCAAAGTTCACGTGTCATTGCGAGAACCGGCGTCCCTATTCTCACGCGAATCCGTTGCGCGCTAGCGGCAGTTCTCGCACCCGTTTTCCGGTTGCCGCGTAAATCGCGTTGCACAGTGCCGGAACAAAGGGCGGCACTCCTGGCTCGCCAACTCCGGCCGGAGGAGCCGAGCTCTCGACAATCTGTACGTCCACCTGCACGGGCGCGTCATTCATCCGTGCTACTGGATAGTTGTGGAAATTTGACTGGTCGATGACGCCGTTCGTCGCTGTAATCTCGCCGGTGCGAGCGATGCTGGTCCCAAATACCGCCGCACCCTCAAACTGCGACCGCACCATCTCTGGATTGGCTACGATCCCCGCATCGACGGCGGTGTAGACGTTCGGGATGCGCACGGCACCGCTCTGGTCGACTTCCACTTCGACGACGGATGCCACGTAGGTCAAGAAACTGCGATGCACGGCTATTCCCATCCCCCATCCGTTGCCCGATTTCTTTCTGCCCCAGTTGGCTTTATCAGCCGCCAGTCGCGCGACGTGGCGCAGCCGCGCCGTATCATAAGGATACTTCGCCGCGACATCGGGAGGTTGCTTGGCATCGATGACATGGCCTGAACCGATCAATGCAAGCAGGTAGTCATAAGGATCGCGGTTCGCGGCATACGCGAGTTCGTTTGCGAACGACTGCACGGCGAATGCATGGTAGATATTCGCCACCGAGCGCAGCCATCCGATGCGCACGTGGTTCACAGCCTTTCCGTTCTCGGAGCGGAAGTTGGGCACATCAAATGGGATCACGTTCCATCCGAGCGACATCTCTCCATCGCTGCCGTACACAGCATCCTTATCGAACGTCGACGAGATTGGAGGGAAAACGGAGCGCTGCAGCCATGCCTTCGGCATCCCCTTGTCATCGACAGCGGCCTTGATGTACATGGCCGCGACCGAGTGGAAGTAATCGAACTTGATGTCGTCCTCGCGGCTCCACACGACCTTCACGGGCTTGCCGGTCGTTTTGGACAGCACAGCTGCTTCGACGGCATAGTCCGGTTTTGATTTGCGGCCGAAGCCTCCGCCCAGGAACGTGACGTGGCAGGTAACGTTCTCTTTCTTGAGTCCGAGTTTCTTGGCCACCTCTTCCTGTACACCTTGAGGATTCTGCGTTGGCGACCAGACAGTGACCTTTTCCCCTTGCACGTCAGCGACAGCCACCGGGGGTTCCATCGAAGCGTGGGCCAGATGTGGAGCGTAGTATTCCGCCTCGATGAGCTTGCCGCCCTTGGAGAACGCGGCATCAGGATCGCCGATCGTATGTACTACTTTCCCCGGCTGGCGGGCAGTCTCCTGCAACTGCTTCTTGTAATCGGGCGAGTTGTAGACGACGTGCGCGCCGTTGTCCCACTCGATCTTGAGCGCATCGCGTCCCTTGAATGCCGACCAAGTGTTGTCAGCGATGACGGCAACGCCCCCCAGCGGTTGGAAATGGTGAGGGGGGGTGAACGGATCGATCGGGATCGTCTGCTTCACGCCTTTCAGCTTCAGCGTGGCAGAGTCATCGACCGACTTCACCTTCCCGCCCAGCACCGGCGGATGGGCGATCGCGGCGTACAGCATGCCGTCAACCCGGACATCCATGCCGAATAGCGGCTTGCCCGCGCAAACGTCAGTGACGTCGTACCCCGGAGCGGGCTTGCCGATGTATCTCCACTCGGAAGGCGACTTCAGTTTTAACTCTTCCTTCTTCGGAACCGGCTGTTTCGCCGCCAGCGCGGCGAGTTCGCCATAGCCGATCGTCCGGTTGGAAGCTTTATGCGATACCACATGCACCGGATCGGCCTCGCATTGCGCCTCGGGCACGCCCCATTGTTGCGCCGCGGCCCGAACCAGCATCAGGCGCGCGGTCGCTCCCGTTTCGCGAAGTGTGTCGAAAAACTCGCGGACGGAGTGTGACCCATCGGTGTCTTGCGATCCGTACCGCTCATCGCCGTCGCCCTGGATTACCTTGACGCGTGACCAGTCGGCGTCGAGTTCGTCGGCGATAATGCGTGGCAGGCTGGTGCGGACTCCGTTGCCCATCTCCGTCCGATGAGCGACGATCAGCACGGTGCCATCCGGTTGAATCCCAAGAAAGATGCTGGGATGGAAGGCCGTCGCATCAATCGACGGAGAGACAGAGCCGGGTGCTACATTTCCCGCCGCTTTTGCGAGAAGCGGAGCCTTCGCCACGCACAGCACGAACGCGCTGGCAGAAAGCGCTCCCTGGAGGAAGCTGCGGCGTGTCACGTTTACGACTGCGAAATCCTCGGAGGCCTTCTCTAGGGTGATCATGCCCGCTCCTTCGCCGCTTCCTTGATCGCGGCCCGAATGCGCTGGTAGGTTCCGCAGCGGCAGATATTGCCCGACATCTCATCGTCGATGTCGGCATCGGTGGGATGAGGCTTTGACGAGAGCAGGGAAATGGCCTGCATGATCTGCCCCGTCTGGCAATAGCCGCACTGCGGCACGTTCACCGCGGCCCACGCCCTCTGCACCGCGTGCGGTCCATGCGTGGATATACCTTCGATGGTTGTGATCTCACGCCCCTCCAATTGCTTCATTGGTGTGGAGCAGGATCGGATAGCTTTGCCGTTTTCCAGCACTGTGCAGGCGCCACACAGCGCCATGCCACAGCCAAATTTTGTCCCTGTGAATCCGAGAATGTCGCGCAGATACCACAGCAGCGGCATATCAGGGTCGCCATCAAATGCTTGCGCCGAGCCATTCACTTTGAGATGAACCATGGGCATGTCCTAGGTTGGAGATTATGCGGGTATTCTACCGCCGAGGGGGAGTGGCGGAGCAAGAAGAACGAGAGGAGTTGTGCAGGTATCGCCTGCGCCTGCCCGGCCGGTTTGTCGCCTTACTTCTCCCAACGTGTTGTGCTGAACTTTTCGGGATCGAAGACAGCTGGCTCCAGCTTCACGTTCGCTTGGATGTCGGAATAGTCCTCGGAGAAGACTTTCTTGCCGTCGGAGTATACCTCCACTCCGGCCGCAATCCAGGCCCCGGCCAAGGGTTGATAGTGAATAAAGCGGATATCGTCGAGCTTGGAAGCGTTATCGCGCGCGGGTTCGATTTCACGCACAAACAGCAGCATGTCCTTAGCAACCCAAAACTGCTTCGATTTCAAATCACCCTTCTCTGCGCCGACGACATAGGCAGGTTTTCCCTCCCATGAATCTTCGCGGAGCTTTGACAGATCATAGCCCTCGCCCTTGACGACGTTGATCGTCGCTTCGGGATCCTGGCGGTAGACGTCGAAACCAAGAACCAAAAGCATGTTGATGTCCTTCACGTTCGCGACAACTTTGTTCTCTTTGATGACGGTGACGTTCCCATTGGAAAAGATGAAACCCTTCCCGTCGGTGGCCGGGCCAATGTCGATGCGCAGTTTCCCAGGCAGCAATGCAGCTTCGTACCAGGTTTCGGCGCTGCTGGTTCCTTCCGGTTTGTAGGTCGTACTTTTTTGCGTGAAGGTGACCGTCTGATACCAGGAATCCTTGTAGCGGTCATGCATGGCGCGCAGCAGATCTTCTCCATTGCGGATAGTTTGGGCTTGGACAACATCCGATGTCAGCAGGGCGAGAATCAAGATGAGTCTTCGCATTGGAGTTGGACGAGCAGGTAAAGGGAAAGACAGCCGACAAGCTTATCAAAATTTCGTCAACTTGTCGGGGAAAAGGAAGACAGACCGGGCGAGGTCCGACTGCAGAGTCGAATCACGGTAGTAACGATCAAGAATTCCCGGTTTCCACTGCAAAAGATCGGGGTTCTGACGTGCGAAGTCATCCCACTTGGCGGCCCCGCTGCGTACCATCCGCTCGCGAATCAGGAAGAAATAGGCGTGAGTGATCGTCTCATGGTAGAGCTGCGATTTACTCCTGGCGGCCGCGTAGCGTTTGAGTGCCTTTGCAAACCTGTCAAGCGCTTCGTGTGGAGGAAATTCCTGTAGATACCCGAAGGCCAGGCGTACGTGGTCACCATGATGGAATTCGCCCGCCAGGGTGTCGGTTTCGAATTGCCGGATCATTTCGTGAGTTGTCATAACTTACCTTTGAAAACAACCGGGGCCACTTCTCGCATGTCTTTGGGACATGTGGAACGTTTTGCCCAACTTTCAGATGCGTGTCGAAGCCTAGTTGCTCTTTCCCACCGCGATCGCGAACGCTGCCGCGGCATAAATCACCAAATTGCCAATGCCGTAGAGTCCGTGCAGCAAGTGAAGCAGAATCGCCATCACGAAAACGGCTAGCAACAGCCAAGCCCCGCGCACCACCGTCCTGGAAATGAGCAGAAGAACACACCCGAGAATCTCTCCGAATCCCAGCACCAGCCGCACAAATCCCGGCATGTGCGTGCGTGCGAAATCGTGTGCAGCAGAGGGAAGCACGAACATCACCGCCTCAATCAGGATCACAATTCCTAACGACAAGCGGAGCATGTTCAGACCAAGCTTGCCGTTCATGCTCCCTCCTTTCGCTTGCGTCCGGACTTGGCCTTGATCTCCTTCAGTCGGTGACTTGCACTGGAGTCCAGATCAAGCTCGTAGAACTTCTTTAAGTCGCGAATCTTTTCCAGCGACGCTGGACTAAACGGCGTCTTGCCGTCGAAAGCATGCAACACAATGCCTTCAAGCACATCGCCCAACGTCATATCGTGATATTCGGCAAAAGCTTTGAGCACTTTCAGGATGCGCTTCTCCATACGCACCCCGGTCTGTACTCGTTCAATTTCGAGTCGAGGGTCCTCGTTCATGCGTATCAATGTACCAAAATACCAAGGTACATGCAAGGGAGGATCCGCGCCGCGGAGCGGCGGCCGTCTGCACCTCAAGACCCACAGCGAACCTTGTCGACCGCTGCCATAGCCGATTTCTATCAGCTGCCATCGATTTGCGCCCACGTGTATACTTGCGGCGCCTCGATAACAAGACAAACCCCAGGTGTTCGATGTTCGATCGACTCTCTTACGAGGCCCAAGGAGAACAACAATGCGAAAACCGTTTTGCTTGTCCCGTTGTCTGATAGCGGTTGTGGCGTTGACGGCATTCTGTTTGCCGTGCCGGGCCCAGGGGAACCTCCGTACCGTACTGTTCGTCAAAGTGAAAGTGGACCAGGTCGACAACTGGAAAGCTGCCGTCAAAGATTACGCTGCACTGGTGAAGAAAGCTGGCTCCGAGCAGGCGTACACCGTGTGGGAATCCGAGACTGGTCCGTCCGAGTATGCGGTCGTGTGGTACTCAGTCAAGTGGAAAGACATTGGGGAAGACAATCCCAAGTTGAAGCCCTCAGCCGCAGATCTGGCCGGGATCTTTTCACGTCTGAACGGTCAGACCGACAGCATGGAGATGTGGATCGACGAGATGCAGCCCGATCTCACTTTCCGGTCGAAAGAGATTCCATCGATGGTTCGCACGGGCCGTAGCCGCATCGTGCAGGGGAAAATGGATGAGGTGAAAGCCCTCTTCCACGACCAGATCGTGCCTGCAGTCAAGAAGTCGGGTGCAACGGACTATGGCGTCGCCGTCGCTCGCTTTGGTACACCCACGAATGAAATTCACAGCTACATCGGACTGAGCGGATGGGGAGATCTCGATGCACCAATCGGCGCAGAGAAGGGGATGAGCGCTGCCGAGTGGAAAGCCTTCCAGGCCAAACTGCCGACACTCATTGAAAGCACAGAGTGGACCATCTGGAAGTACCAACCAGACCTAAGCTACATTCCGGCAGCCAAATAGATAGAACAACGGAGAAGCCGTGCCCCATCCGTCCGGAATTCTGCGACAGGGTGGGGTTCATTCTTCTCAGAAGTCTCATCGCCTCCGGTTGTTAAGCCCCACCCACGATGCAGCTACCGCTGCGGCGGCGTGTGCCCGATAAACCTATCCGCCCACTCGATGAAGTATTTCGTATTCGGCAGATCGGTATGGCCCCCGTCATGCTGCCGCCATGCAAGCTCGCCGTCCAATAATCCCTGGCCCACCGGAGGCATCTTCGCCGTGTGATAGTCCGGCGATACGTCTAGGCCTTTGGCCCCAAGCAGTGTGAATACTCGGCTTGCGTCGACAGTCGCCATGAAACTACCCTGCTGGTCTAGCCACTTCGCATCGCCGCTCTCGGGTATGCCATAGCTGATGAATGTGAGCCGTGGCGCGCACAATGCGATCAACTCATTCGAATCCACCGGAATGTCGCCCGGAGTCTTGCTGCCAAAGGTCGCCTCCGAGGCGCCATACTTCATGAAATTTCCCGCCATCCAGTAATACTCGCCGCCCGTGAGGCTTTCGACGGCCTCTCCGAAGTTGCGTCGCAGGAGAGTTGATCCTCCTTTACCCGACGATCCCACGAGCACCATGGCGAATCGCTGATCGAACGCCATCGTGACGAGCGCAGCCTTTCCGAATCGCGAGACGCCTTCGATGCCCACATGTTTCGCGTCCACTGCCGGATCGGTTTCGAGATAATCCAATCCCCTGCTTGCTCCCCACGCCCATGCCCGCAGTGCGCCCCAATCTTCGGGCTTGCGCGGCTGTCCCTTGTTGGTCAGCCCGATGATACCGCGGGTGATGCCGGCACCGTCGTCAGCCTGCACGGTCGCAGTATCTAATAACGCAAAACCCCAGCCGGCCCCGACGAGTTGCCATGTGGCAGGCGGATCACCGTCCTTGGTCAACTGTGGAAACTGAAACGGCGTGGCCCTCACTGGTTCCCATGCCGGATGCTGCGCGAAAACATCCTTAAGTGAAGGATCCTGCTGAACGAGCACTGCCTTCCACGCCTTGTTGATGCGTTCAAATTCCTCAGCGGACGGCTCATGCGGCGCAGGAAAGCCAGCACGCCCGAACATCATCAGGACTGGCACCGGTCCCTTCGTGTTGGCCGGTGTAACCAGCGTCATGTGAATCTTGACTGCGATTGGCGGGTACGAGGAATTGTCCAGAGTCCCGATGAGGTCTTTGGCGATGACGGGAGTGAATCCGATCATCTCGTGATCTGTCGCGGAGACTGTCCAAGTCACCTTCGGCGCCGCGGCCGGCACGCGTCCGTAGACATACTTCTCGAACATTTCCACGATCTCCGGACGCCGCTCCTCCCACCACATCTTCGCCGTCGTCACCTTCTGCTCATTATCGCGAATGAGCGGGTCAGGGATATCAGGATAGGGATTTGCCTTGGACTCGTCGTAATTGGCGTGATTCGGAGCTTTCTCGTTGCCGCTCGGGCCCGGCCGCAATGCTTTGATTCCCAGCTGTTCCATCATGTTCTGATGGTCCTGCTCCGCTGTGAACGTGACCGGCGAGGGGTAGGCGACTGGCGAAGAATTCTGTGCGTGCGCACTGGCCGCGCACCACGTAACGAATATGGCGCACAACGGCAGGGAGAAAAATTTGCGGACAAGATCCACGTGAGCTCTCCAGTGGAACTGATATCCTTGCTGCGTTCCTGAGGTGAGTGATTTCGCGATTGATATTAAATCTTGGTCCATGAGGAAGGCATTCAAAAACTGTGCGCTGATTTCGGTGCTGTTTCTGACATGGTCTCCTTCACCTCTTCATGGTGCCGCCAAGCCCCAGATCTGGATCGTTAGCTGGGCCGCCTCGCAGCAGGTACCCGAACCGAATAACACTCTGCCCTCCGACGATTTGCGCGAGGCGACGGTACGCCAGATCTTTCACCTCTCGGCGGGCGGTTCGGCTTTGCGAGTGCATGTTTCCAATGCTTTCGGAACGACGGCATTGCACTTCAGTTCAGTCCACATCGCTCATCCACTGACGCCGGCGTCTGCGGCCATTGATCCAGCCACAGATAAGGCTCTTACCTTCGCAGGATCTCAAGACCTCACAATTCCCCCAGGAGCGGAGTACATCTCTGACCCAGTTGAATATCCGGTTCGCGCCCTTTCGGATCTGGCGGTAACTTTTTATCTGGAAGTTCCGCCTGCAACGCAGACCGGTCATCCGGGCTCGCGCGCCACTTCCTACTTCGCGCACGGAAACTTAGTCTCCGTAGCCGATCTGCCTGACGCGAAGCATCTCGACCATTGGTACCAGATTTCAGCGATCGATGTGGTTTCTGCGAAAGGCGCTGCTTCGATCGTTGCGCTCGGCGATTCCATCACCGATGGCCACGGAGCGACCAGTAATGGCAACGATCGCTGGACCGATGTCTTGGCTGGGCGTCTCCAGACTTCGCGGCAGACGCGTAATATCGGCGTTTCAAATCAGGGAATCGGCGGCAATCACCTTTTGACCGACGGACTCGGACCAAACGCGCTCGCACGCTTCGATCGCGACGTTCTCGCCCAGGCAGGCGTACATTGGCTGATTGTTTTTGAAGGAGTGAACGATCTCGGCGGCTTGGCAAGGACTGGCGAGGTATCGCAGACAGAACACACAACGCGCACCCGGCGGGTTATCGCAGCTTACGAACAGATCATCGACCGCGCGCACGCGCACGGCATTCGCGTAATTGGCGCGACTATCACCCCGTACGTAGGCTCGGACTATTATCATCCCGGCCCACTGAGCGAAGCGGACCGC
Organism: Terriglobia bacterium; assembly: GCA_020073385.1. Taxonomy (GTDB): domain Bacteria; phylum Acidobacteriota; class Terriglobia; order Terriglobales; family Acidobacteriaceae; genus Sulfotelmatobacter. Next base: position 133,915 of record JAIQFH010000004.1, read on the forward strand.
CAAGCGGTTGATGACTGGATTCGTGCGCCCGGCCACTTCGACGCGGTGATTGACTTCGACGCTGTTGTGCGCGACCCGAGTCAGCCGGACCACCTGCGCCCGGCCTACGACTGCGGGGACCACCTGCACCCCTCTCCGGCGGGCTACAAGGCGATGGGTGAATCCATCCCGCTCACGCTCTTCACGCGCTAGTTCTTCGCTACTACTGTCTTCGCGTTCTTCAACTCGGGCCTCTCCGAGTGCTTTCCGTCATCGCAATTCTTCAATAGTTGGCTGGAATAGGTATTCGCTTTCGCTGCCTGATGCGCCACCTCCGCCGCCTGAGCAGCACCCGCCAGCCCATTGAAGCGATTCGGATCGATCTTCATCGATTTCTCGTACTCCGCCAGCGCTTTCTCCGGTTGTTTCAATTCAAGCAGCATGTCGGCCAACATCTCGCGCGCGGGTATATCCACCTCCGCCTTTCCCGCCTGATCCTGATGATCCGCCACTTCTCCCATCAGCTTGAGCGCCTCATCAGTTTTCTTCTGGACGAATGCCAGCCACGCATGGACCTCGTCATGTGCAGACGACGACTTCCGGCCTTCCAACGTGTAGGCGTACTTGGAATGCCGGGTCGCTTCCTCAGCATCGTCAAACAGCCGCGCGTTCTTCTTCGCCGCTTCGACATCGCCCATACGCGCCGACGCAATCGTTCGCGCCCAATACGTGATCGCCTGCAGATGAGCCGGTGTATTCGCCGCCGGTTGCAGCGCCGCAGCATCGGCCCAGTGATGCATCTCCAGATCATAAAGAGCAGGGAAGTGCGCCGCAGCGTATCCCATGTACTCCAGCATCCCGGTGTCGTCCATGGTGGGCGCGCCAGCTACGATCTCTTTCGACTTCTCGACGATTTGCTTGGCTGCCTCGTCCTGTCCCGTTTGCAGGTACGCATAAAGCAGGAAGTGCATGGCGTGCAGCTCGTGCCCGCGCATGTACATTGCCCCTGATTTCTCGGTCAGCGCCACCGACTTCAGGTTCGCCGGAATGTCTTCCTGCCACAGCCCCAGCCTGGCAAAGATGTGTGAGGGCATATGCACCGCATGCGCCGACGAGGGCGCAATCTGCGCATACCGCCGCGCCGCATCCAGTCCCATCTGCGCCATGTCCGGAGAATCGCAGGCATGAATGATGTAGTGCGCCAGTCCCGGATGATCGGGCTGCTTCTGGAACAGCGGATTCAGCACCGCCACCGCCTTCTTCGTCGCTTCGTGCGATGCGTCGTCCGGTTTCTCGGCTGCCATTAACGACAACGCGTAGAACGCTCCCGCCTCCAGATCGTCCGGATATTTCTGGTACAACGACGCCATCGCATCGGAGTATGCGGCTGCTTGCTTCAGATAATTTGCCTTCGACGAATCGCTGTAAAAGACGCCCAGAGCCGAAATGTATCCCCGCTCCCTCTCCGTCTTTGCCCCGATCTTCTGCGCCGTCTCGATCTCCTCGTGCCCATGCTTCAAAGTCACATCTTCCGGTCTCTCCCAGATCTCATGGAACAGGCTCATCGCGATTCCCCAATGCGCCATCGCGCACGACGGGTCCTTTTTCGCGACCTCGCTGAATTGTTCTCCAGCCTCTTCGTATCCAAAGGAATGCAGCAACGCTACTCCACGCTCAAACTCCGCTTGCGACCCGGCAGCGCAAGAAATAGGAAACGAAACCTTCCCGAGCTTCTCGTTCGCATCGTGATGATGCCCATGCATGTCGTCATCAAGAGCGAACCCAGGCAAAGCGCAGACAGTCCCCAGCAGCAAACAGGCAAGCAGTTTCACGCGGATCATCTTCCCCTCCCACAGGCGCAGATGCTTAACTGTAATCAACTTTCGTAATTTTCACCACAAGGCGTCAGGATTGTAGGGAGCGAGCAGAGGGAAGGAGTTCAGGTGGGCGTCCCATGCGAGCGTGACGCCAGAGTCATCCGCAGATTGCGCGAGTCTTGCACCACTGCACATCAAAATTCCCTTTGACGGTTTCGCCGCCCTTGAAATGCAGTTCATAATTCCCGCGAGCGCCAGACCCCTCTTCGTACTTATCGAACACGATCGTTCCCGACTCGGCCCGTTGGCAGTCACCCTCTTTGGCACAGCGCGAGGCGAAGCCCGCGTCTGACCCACTGCCAAACTTGACGGTTTGGCCTGCATGGATCGGAAGCCCACGCCAAACTCCCATGCTGATGTAGGGCCCCTTCACTCGTTCGCACTGCGCCGGCTCCGCCGTGAGCGTGATCCCAATCGCCGGTCCATCCCACGGCGCGCAGGAGCCCTGAATCAAGCCGTAGGCAAAAGGTGACGCTGTAGAGAAAGCGACTCGGCCAAGGGTCAACAACATGATGACTGCAAGACCATACATGTGTGTGCGGGATCGCATAAAGAACCTTCAACATCCTTCCTACTCCAGAACCTTCTCACGGACTCGACCTGCGATCGAGTTACTTCAGTACACGCAGTGACTTCCCAGGTTGAAGTCGCTCGGTAGCGAGAACCAGATAGACGGGGATTGCTACGCGAATTCCTAAACGACTTCGGAAGCGGGGAAGATCTCTTCTGGCGGTGCGGCTGCAGTGCTGCAGAATCCGAAGAAGAGGAATCAGTCGCATGAGAGAACCGGCGTGTCCGATGGCGCTGAGCAGGATCGCCCGCCACGGCGGAAAGTGCAACCGATCGGCAGAGTAGTTTTCCCCTAGCGCGAAAGGCATTGACTGACAGCAACTCAGGAGGGTACGATTCGGGTGAAACGGTCACCAAGCTTACTATTAACTTCTCGGGGACAGTCACGTCTGCTCTGGCTACAGTTGTAGGCGGCGTCCCTGCGGGCAACGATAGTCCAAAGGTTGGGTTCGAGGAAACGGACAAATGATGAGGCCCTTGTATCTGAAGATCCTGAGCTGGGTGATGGTCATGATTTTTCCGGCTGCCCTGTTTGCCGCTGACCAACCTGCTGCCATGCTCTACAGCCATGGGACGGCATTGCTGAATGGCAATACCATCGCAAGGTCCTCTGCCGTCTTTTCCGGCGATTTGATACAGACGAATAGGGAGTCGGTTGCCAATATCAATGCTACAGGTTCAAGCGTGCTGGTTCTGAATGAGTCGCTGGTTCAGTATGAAGGCAGCACCCTCAAGTTGGAGCACGGAGGCGTAGCCATATCGACCTCAAAGTTGCTAGCGACCCGCGCCGGCGATGTGAAGGTGTCTCCGGTCGCTACGGTTTGGACCGAATTTGAGGTCAGAGATGTCGATGGTAAGGTCCAGATCGCGGCCCGAAAGGGCGACCTGACCATCAGCGATAACACCGGGACAACTACGCTGGCGCAAGGTCAGGAGACCACGCGAGACGAGTCCAAGTCGCAGGACGATTCGCAGACGCACAAGGGCAAGAAAAAGAAAAAGGGAGAGGGACCAGCAGCTGCAGCCGCTCCTGGCGCAGCCGGGGGAATATTGAACTCTCCTGTAGCAATCGGAATTGCCGGAGGCATTGTTGTGGGGGGTACCATATGGGTCTTAAGTCACAGCGATGACCCCGTAAGTCCGGCCAAGCCCTGAACTCGATGGGTTTATCCGATAATCACATCCGTGTTCGTCGATGCGGCGCCACGAGAAGCGATGTCCCACAAAGGTTTTGCGACCTCCCCCAGCAAATCCTGAATGTGAGAATAAAAAAGGGCGAGTCGCCAGCAGCTCGCCCCTCTCCTGAAGGACTTTCAGTGCTGCGCTGAACCCACCAGATCGTGCTTCATCAGGCTGACTTCCACCCGCCCTCCGCTGGTGTGCTTCGCCATGGTTCCATCTGCGCTAGCCGCCGGCGAGTTGCCCATGCTCATCACGTAAATGCGGTAGACCGGGATCTGGTGGTTGAGCACCAGGTAACGCACTACCGAGTCCGCCATCTTTTGTGAGCTTGCAATCGCAGCCTGTCCGCGACCTGACGCGTACCCGCGGACCTCGATGATGTAGCTGCGCTGATCCTTCAGCGGAGCCGCCATCTCGTCGAGCGTATCCTTCGCCGCCTTGCTCAGAACGGTCTGGCCGGCACGGAAGCGAATTTCAGTCTGGCCGCTCCCTTTGTATTGATCGAGGCTCCCCACCATCTGCTCCGCCGCGGAAACCCGCGTCGCGACTTGGGTCGCCGCCGTCTGCGCCAGCTGCGCTTTGTTGCTTGCATCGGTCGCATGCTGGTCAGCTAGGCTGCTCTTCTCCGACGCCAGCTGAATACCCTGTTGCGCGCGCCCATCTATGTCCTTGATCGTCTTGCCGTTTTCTGAGGTCAACTCATCCAGTTCGTTGATGCGGTCCCGGATAGGCCCCACCTGGCGCTGCACGTACTTCTTGCTGGCAAAAGGGTGCGTGACCAGATTCACGAGGTTGGGATCATCGCCGTCCCAGAAATCCTTGGGAGTCGAGGGCGGGATCGGTTCTCGCTCGCTGACAGTCGCGGTCTGCGAAGCGGAAGCGGTTGTTGTCGGCTGTGCTTTCGAGTTCGAGTCGGGTTGCTGCGTGAACGCCGGAAGCGCAAGCGCCGTGGGCAAGAGCAGCGTTATGAGTATCCGATTCCTTATCATTTTCCGACCTTTTTCCGAGTGCCACAAGGGGGTCCGCCCCAGCTGATGGGTATCTTTTGTGACCTCTAGACTTAGATTGTGCCTCTGGCGGGCGAAACGTGCAAGAGAATCCTAACGCACCCCTTCCGGGGTCGCCGCCGCAAACCCCGCACCCCTCAAGGGTTTTGGCCGGAGTATAACAATGGGTTGTCACCATACTGCATCATTCAACCGTCCCGAACCCAGCCCGGGGAGATACAGGTGCTCTAACGTCAGCCAGACATGCCACCCTCTGCTTAGAGTGGGTTCGGGCGTGTCTTAGCCATTTTTGTCCTGGGCGCAGTGTCCCATTAAGAAAAATCTTTTCGAGTTATCGGGACCGCTGGGCTAGACATTTCAGGCAGAAACGAAGGGTGCTCCCGAAATCCGCGTATATGTTGCTGTTTAAAAGTGCCAGACAATGCCGCCGCCGACGAAAATATTGTGTTGGCGGCTCTTACCCGTGGTCACATTCAGTTGCGGCACACCCGACCAGAAGTCCCGAGCTTCACCTCGCACAGTGAATCGTCTGGAGAGCTTCACATCGAGTCCGACGCCTGCTTGCAGTACGCCTGTGTTAGTACCTGTTTTGCCCGGGTTCGGTCCTACAAACTCAAGCTTGGAACTCTCACTGAAATGGCCGAACCCGCCACCAAAGCTGACCCAAGGTGAGACTGCCGTTGAAGGAAAGAGATTCACCCGTGCGGCGGGTGTTACGAAGTAAGATGAAAAGCTTTCTGGGATCAGGTTCTGTGCGGCATGCAGATCCTCGTCCACGTTCACTAGGAAGGGGACTTCCACAGCGAGGGACCAGACGTTTGCGCCTATGAACCGGCGAGCATAATTTATCTCGAAGGTTAATCCTTTGCCGAAGCGCAGGTTCGGATCATAAGCAGGAGCACCCTGGATGCCCTGATCGGCGATAAAAGTGCGTCCAAGTAACCCGGACAATTCGTTTTTCTGCGCCGCGGCCTGCGCGACGAATGTGCACACTGCCACCATAGTGCCGATGGTGAGGTGTTTCAGCAACATGTCTCCTCCCGCCCTCTGTTCGTTGCGAAGCCAGTTTCGGCCGAGGTAGCCAGAACTATTTTCCCCGCGCGCCGTTGTCCCACGATGTTCCGCCGTTGGACTACCAAATACCAAGGTTCGTGGTTAGGTTGATGAGGAATTCAATTATATCGACTGCGCCAACGAGTCGCCATTGTCAACTGGAATGCGAAGGCCTCCACTTCCTTCGTCCCCGGTGTAGCGAGACCGCCCGGGTCTGGATAACTTAGTCAAAGGCTTGGAAGCGGCCAACCCGCATAGCACATAGAACAGCGCAGCATTCGCTGGGATCTGCAAATTGAAATCCACGAAACTATGAAGCAGAAGTCCGGTGCACCCCAGCAAAGCGGCTAGGGACACCGCCCCGTCCCATTTGAACTCCCAGCGGCGAGAGGTCGGTAGTCCGTATTGGTACAGGCGAATGAGAAACCACAGCATCAGCCCGAAGCCGAGCAGGCCGGTCTCCACTAGCAGCTGTGCATAGTCGTTATGCGCTTCATTTACGAACAGATTCGTGTAGAAGCTGCGGTAACTGGGATAAACAGTTGGGAAAGTTCCCAGGCCCCACCCCCACACTGGCCGGTGGGAAAACATTCTTATGCAATCCTTGATGATATTGAACCGTATGCCAGGGCCCAGGTCCCCGAGTCGCCCCAGAACCTGCCCTTTGCCTATAAAAAACAAGAAAGCGAGAACCAGGACGCACACTGCGAACACTCCCAATCCTGCACGAGGGTTTCTTCTCTGTATGAGAATCAGGGCGGCAAACACGACAATTTCGAGAACGAAAGACAGCATTCCGCCACGCGAGCCGGAAAGGAAGATCGTGCTGGCCATCAATATGGTAAAGAACGCAACCAAGACTCGCTTCCCCCCTGTCAGCAGATGGCCCATACTGACGACCAAGGGAAACGGTACGAGCATCTCCATCAGGCCGGCATAGTGGTTGTGGTTGACGTAAGTTCCGTAGATTGAGCCATGGAATCGTGGAGTATAGAACCAGAAGAACTTCCCGTCAGAGGTCAGTTCCTGAGCCAAGGCGAAAAATGCGTACGACGCTCCGAAAATAATCAGCGCCAGAGCGAATCTCTTCCGAGCATCTTCTTCTTGGACGCATTCCGCTGCAATCAGCAGGACAATCCCGTACGAAACGTACTGAAGTACTCCATATTTGGTGACGTAACCATAGGCAGAGATGCCCAGCCCAACCTGGGCGAGCAGGAGCACGAAAAAGAATAGGGCTGGAGCGTACAGAGGGTTTTTCGACAACTTTACCTGCCCGGAAACAACCTGCTTTCCCGCCCAAACAAGGAACAGAACCACCGCGCCAACCTCGAAGACGAACGTTGACCACTCCTGGACTGCACCGAACGCGAGAACCGCAAAACTCAAGGAGAAGCAGAGACCGACGACAAGGACCGACTGCAGGATTCTTGAGCGACGAACGAGCGGGCGCTCTAAATCAATAGGATCAGCCGTATCGACAATCGCATATGGCGATGTTTTCAATTTCACCGATCCTGATTCGCTTTCTCCACTAGCCTGAGATCATCGATCCAAAGCTTGCCCCGGATCAGAGGGGCAGCAGGCTGGCGAACAATTGTCAACAAAACTAGATTGGTGTTCGGGCCGGTTTGGAACCGTGCCTGTTGTACACGCCATGGGTTGGTGTCTAGCAAATCATCGGTGAGAACATAGGACGCATTGGTGTAAGCATCCACGATCGCAAACCGCGGTCCGCTGGCACTCTCGATGTCTTCCGTTCGGTACTCAGCGCTAAAGTCGTAGTCGGTGTTTGGTTTTACTGGGATGAATTGAGCGATACCAACATCGCGTGGATTTCGGCCGTCGAAGGCGATGGAGAGAGATCGTGTTCCGCTGTGGAACTCACTGGTATCGATGGAAAGGTCCGCGTGGGGGCTCGACTCGTACCACCAGTCAAACCCGCCGTTCAGCATATTCTCTTCAAACCCGGCATTTACGATCAGGTTTTCAGGAGTGGAAAAATAGGGCTGAAGAGATGGATCGACTGCGGCGAGCTGTCGCCATGCAGTTTCTGCCGCTGCGACTTCCTGCTTCGCGATCAGAAAGCGAAAATAGGGAAGTGCCAGGTTGGTCGAAAATGGTTGGTGCAATCCGATCAGATGGCTCCAGACATTTTCCGCGGCGACTACTTCCTGTTTGGAGATAAGCAAGCGCAGAAACGAAAGGTATAGTTCCGGCGTTCGCGGCAGCGCCTGATCAAGAAGCTGATTCGCATCTCCGGTTGCACGCCAGCAGATCTGGAGCGCCGAATCAATCGTTACGGGGTTCGGGTCGTTTGCGAAAACGACGCGAAAATTACGAAGTGCCCTTTCCTGATTCCCCTGAAGCAAAAAGAAATTTGCGGCTGCCCAAGCGACGTCCGGAGTCGTTGGGTCCGTTTGCACGGCACGTTCCACACTCTTTTCCTGCTCTTGGACACGTCCCGAGATCTGATAAGCGCTTGCTAGGTCCAGCCAATATTGTGCTACGTATGGATTCAACTGCACCGCGATTCGGTAGTTTGCAATGCCCTCATCCAGACTAATGCCTGACAGAGCCAAATACCGGCCGAACAAATCGCGATATTCAGCGTTCGATGGTTCCAGTCGTATTGCTTTTTGGAGTTTCGATGCTTCCGGGACAGCCGCCAGTCGTGATGCCAGATACGTGCGCAGGGCCCACTGCAGGTACAGCCCGACGAGAACCAAGCAGACCAATGCTAAGAAAAACCTCCGGAGCGGGGAGCGCAATTCAATCTGCATCTCGTCCATACGGGTGAGGGTATCTTTGCGCCGACTGAGTGCCTGTGTACAAATTACAAGTCAACCATGTCACGAAACTTTGCTGGCGGCCGTAGTCTCGTCTTGCGGCGAGGCGTCTTCATCGTAGTAGTGCGCGTACGAACTATGGTAGGTGTAGTAGCCGTCGCCCGAACGGGAATCAAGCGCGTTTAGGACAATACCCATAACCCTGGCATTGACCTGCAGCAGCACATCACACGCGCGCCGAAGGGCAGGTTTTGTAGTCTTCCCTGAGCGCGCGACCAGGATGATTCGGTCCGCCTCAGGAGACAAGACCACAGCGTCGGTCACGGATAAGCACGGAGGCGTGTCAATGATTATGTGGTCGAACTCACTTCGCCAGCGGGTGAGGTAATCCTTCATGACGGCCGAGCCGAGCAACTCGACAGGCTGCGGCGGAATTGGGCCAGCTGGCAAAATCCACAAGTTTGGTTCTTGAGGAAACGGCACTAGTACATCTTCAATCTTGTCGACTCCGCTTATCAGCGTGCTGAGGCCGCGCCGAGTCTTTATGCCAAACAGCCTCTCAATGCCCGGCCGACGAAGATCCGCGTCCAGAAGCAGAACACGGCTCCCGCGCTGCGCGAAGATCAAAGCGCAATTTGCACTGATGGTTGTTTTTCCTTCTTGCGGTAACGCGCTGGTGACGATAATCACTTTGGGCGGCGCACCAAACGAGGAAAGGAGAATCGAAGTCCGGAGCGCGCGATATGCCTCCGCGGCTTCGGATTTCGGACGCACATACGTGATTAGGTTCGCTAGTTCTCTCTCCCCGTCGACGCCAGAAAGCGTTGTCAACTGTCTGCGAGAAATTCCGCTACTCGAAGCCTGCAATGGTATCGTCCCCAGGGCCGGCAGCATCGAGATCGCACTCACCTCTTCCATATTCGTGATGCTCGTGTCTAGACTGTCCAGCAAGATGGCGAGTCCAATACCACAGGCCAGGCTGAGGAGAAAGCCAAATTCGAGGTTGCGAACGACATTCGGTGTGATAGGGTACGTCGGAGTCCGCGCGACGTCCACGACGCGGATATTGCTCGATCTCAAACCTGCGCTGACACCCGCTTCCTTGAGCCGTTGCAGAAGATCCTGGTACAACTGTCGGTTCGTCTCCGCGTCGCGCTTAAGCGTCGAGTATTCGATCGCGCTTTCGTTGAGTTTATTGGCCTCCTGTTTTTGCTCCTCAAAAGCTTCGGTTAGCAACTTTTCTCGTTCAAGTGCCGCTAAATATTGATCGCGGAGCCCCTCCCGGCTGCTATTTTCTTCGGCGAGGATGTCCGCACGCACCTGCTTGAGCTGATTGCTCAGTTCGACAACCTTAGTGTACCCGGAACCAAATCGGGTTGTGGCCTCTGCATATTGGGTGTTGAGCTCAGCCTCCTTTTCACGCAACTTCTCCAGCAGGGTGCTTTTCCCGCCGCGATCTGTTTTGGCGAACGCGGCTAGATCCTCAGCCGTAGCGAACCTGTAAGTGGCATCCTTCTGGATGCGATCCATTTGGGCCGCTCCTAGTTCCTTGTTTAGTTCATCCAGTTTGGCCGTTACGATGTTCTGTTTTTCATCCACCCCGAGAATGCCGCGCTCCCGCTGGTAACGGACAAGTTTCTCTTCAGATGCCTCGACTTTCAACTGCAGATCCGCAAGTTCCGTCGAAAGCCACGCTGAGGTTTGGGTGACGGCGTCGTATTTTGTCTTGAAGTTCTCCTCGATGTACGTTTTCACCAATGCATTGTCGATTTCGGCTGCTAGTCGAGGATCGGGATGCGTGTAGCTGATCTGGAGAAGCCGGGAATTTGGGATTATCTGGACGCTGAGTCCGCCGTGAAACGCACCCAGCAAGCCGGCTGTTTTGGCGGGATCCGGCTGCATACTCGAAACCCGAATGGAGCCTTCAGTCTTCGAGCCCGTCGCACCCACAAACGCCCGGTTTTGGTCGAGGTGCATGGCGTCGATCACCTTCATGGCCAAAGCATCACTGCGAAGAATCGCCGATTGCGTTTCAAGTGCTACATCGTATTGGTAATCGGCGGCACTATCCTCGACGCCTTTTAATCCCAAAACATTCGGAGTTTCGGGAAACACCGCAATCTTTGATGTTGCCTGGTACAGCCGGGTCGCCCGGAGGGTCACGATGATGGAAAGCGCAAAAACAATGGCTGCAGTGGCAATTACTGCCCATCGTCTCTTCCTGAGAATTCGCCAGTAGTGCAGTAGGGGGCTTTCTTCTTCAGCAAAGGGGTATGCGGATTGGTGCCCTTTGAGGAGAGGGAGTTCGATCGGTTCCAGGGCTTCCGACTCACCGGAGTTGTTGCGTCTTGACTGCAATTCCATCAATTGGGCCCCAATATTCCGCCAACGGCATTCTCGCGGTCTGAGAACCGACGTTGTCTAGGAACTTGCGAATTTTAACATCTTCTCTCCAACTTTCGGGCACAACTTTGGGCACCTTTTCATGCGAGTTCGTTAAGTCTTCATCGACAGAAAAACGCATCCCTCCTTTACAGGTGCGAGTTTCCGGCAACGGGAGGTTCCATTTTTCAGGTTGTTGAAACACTCTCCCGTCAGTGCTCTACCAGAGAAATCTATTTGTCTTGCTGGGTGGCTTGTATGCCTTCCAAAATTGTCACCGCTTTAAGCCACACAACCTATAAAATCCGCGCCTTCGGGCCCTGACAGCAAGTCGCTAAGCCTTCCCATCTTTGCCGGACCCATCATTTGTGCTCTCCGTGACGTCTCCACTCCCCGGCGTATACACATCGCCTGGCTGTGCATCCGCTCCGTTGCAACCTTCTTCCTGTTCATGTGTTCCTGTCGCATCAGCGTCCACAGACGTCTGGCTCTGCTGCTCTAGTCGCTGCTCAAGTTCTGCAATACGAGCTTCCACGTCGGCGGTCTGAATGACTCGGTGCAGAGAATTGCAGAGCTGTGCTAATGCACCAGCCGTACGTGCTGTAATCTTCTTCGATCGGACGTCGTGGATCGCCTCGACAAGGATGCCGCGTAGGTCTGCTGCACTCAGGGAACTCGCAGGAGGCGACTCCGGCATTTGAGCACGGTTTTTCCTGCCACCAATCTGTCCAAGCGTATGCGCTTTTTCCGGATGGGCGTGAAAGAAGCATAATCCGCTCGCGCCTGCCGGCGCCCGGCAGCGAGAGCCCGATTTTGTCTTACCGTTGCAGTGCTGCATGTCGCCTCCATCCTCGCTAACGCATGTTCGGCCCAGCGCATCTGGACCACTTGAGTGATCCAAGAATCTTCGTCAGTAATCGGCTAATTCCCGTTCCCCGATTACACTCTGCCTCGACTCGGGTCTGCGTTCCTCCGTTGAGCGTCGGACATGATGACACCGGCAAGGAAAAAACCTCTCAGCGGTAGCGTGCCAGTAGATGCTCGAAGGCCGTAATGCCGACTGCAAATGTCGCGGACCGGCAGTCTCATATCTTCGATCACAAGTACACCGTGCTGAACGTTACCGTGGGCTCCTGTTGATGACGCAGATAGTTGAGAGCCTGAGTCGTACTGTCAACCGTGTCATCGTGCGTTGCCGTGGGGAATCCAGCCAATTCGTCAATGAATTCATTCAGCCAGGGCGCCGATTCCGGGAGAAAAACTTTCCCCGCCTCAATGAGCCCGGTGGTGGCTCTTGCTCGCGCGACCTTATCCTTGTCGACCTTTACGGGAATGATTGGCAGCGCGCTCGCATATTTCAATTCCTGAATCGCACTCTGCCCGCTGCTCTGGTCCTCGATCAATATCTGAGCCGGTTTGTATTGCTCCGCCATCCAAGCAATACGCTTCTTCAGCTCGGGAAATTCGACACGGCCGCGCCAAAACCACAGCAAGTAGTAACCACTTCCCGTTACGCCCCACGTGGTGCAGACCGAGAAGTCATTGTCGGTGCCAGTTTTGAATGCGGTATCCCAGCTCTGTACAACTCGCTTGAGCACCGGCGCCTCGCGATAGAAGCTCCACCATTCTCGTTTGAAGATGGTTCCCGACGCGGCTGCCGGTCTCTGTTGGTACAACGAGTTAAAAGCGCGACCGCCGATTTCAACTCGGATTTTCTCCAGGTCCTCGATCGAAAATGTCTGTGGCCAAAGAGCTTCGCCGGCACGCCGAAAGCTCTCGTCTGTTTCCGCAATGGCTGGCAGACTGAGGACGGTCCAATTTTCAGGATGCTCGCGCAACAACCGTCCGGCTAGATCGTCTTCATGCCATCGGGTTTGGACGAGAACAATCGGTGCTTTGGGCTGCAGCCGCGTATAGGCGACCGTCGTATACCACTCATGAAGGCCACGGCGAATCGTCTCGCTATGCGCTTCCGCAGCATCTTTGATCGGATCATCGATCACGAGAAGATCCGCACCGCGCCCAGTGATCGCGCCGCCCCTTCCCACTGCGTAATAGGAGCCACCCAGTGTGGTGTTGAACCGCCGCACGCTCGTGGAATCATCGGCAAGACGAAAGCCGGGGAAGATGGCGCGGTGCAGCGGGTCACTCACGAAATTTCGAACTCGGCGTCCGAAATCGTCCGACAACTCCTGGCCATAGGTCGCCGTGATGATAGATCGATCGGGGTGTCGTCCTAAGTACCAGGCCAGGAAGATCTGGCTGGCGAGCGAGCTCTTTCCATGGCGTGGCGGCATCGAGATGGTCAGCCGACTAATTTCGCCTCGCTCCACCTCCTCAAGTTTCTCAACAATGATCTGATGGTGGGCGGCTAGCTCGAAACTTGGCCAGACTGCTATTGCATAGCAGGCTAGGTCGTTCCGAGCCAAGGCCAATACATCCATCGGGTCCGCTTTCACTGTGCCTCCAAGGTGCGATGGCGAGCGAGATAGGTGCTGGCGATGCGCGCGGCTGTGTCAGCATGGAGTTGCACATTCACAAAGTGTATCGCTTCCTTTTCCTGCAGATTTCCGTTCAATCTCGCTTGCAGCTCGAGAATTTTGCCCAGTTCATGGACCGCAGCCACCGCGGTTCGATAGTCGCCCTTACATTCTGCCTTTAACATGATCCGGCGCGCGTCGCGCTCCAGCTGTTGGAGCTGACCTTGAGCGGCCGTGTCATAGTCTGCCTGTCGCCCTGATTGAGAGGGGAGGGAAGGCGTTGCCGGGACAAGGTGCTCCTCGACTTTTGCGACCCGTTTGGTAATCGTGTTTAAGTTCACTGGGTGCGGCCCCGGCTCCGCTCTTCTAGCAACAAACCGGTGCTTTCTGCGCGAAATGGAGCGCGATCTCTCAGAGGATCGGTTTCTTGTGTATTTGGGCGGCACCGGCTGTAGGTCTTGCCGCTCTCGGGATTTGTGGTTGTGTGGAAACCGACGGCCGCGAACGGACCAGGAACCGGAGGGATAAGTCTACTGAGATGGCAGAACAACAACCCAACGTTGAGCATAAGGCTCTCCGCGCGCATGTTTTGCGCGCCTCATAGCCCTCTGCCGCAGCATCCCGCATTGACTTCGGGTAAGGGTTAGTATTGAACCAGTTCCGCTCCAGCGTCCCGCGGGAGAAGGAACCTGGCAGCTTCAGCTGTAACCAGCTTCTTCCTAGCCACCAGCTCGGACAGGCACTGAGAAGCATCCAGCTTCCATTTTAGAGTTTACCCTCATTCGATGGCTGCAAGGGTTAACTTTCGTGGTTACCCTGCTGCGTTTTCGCTTATTTCCCTCGAGCCTTTCTCCACTTTGCGCTGAGTTCTGGATTCCCGCCGTTCCCAAAATCTCGCTAGAGTGACTTCAACGTAGTTCGTTACCGAACGCTTCTCTCTGGCGGCTTCCTCCGTCAGACGACGCTTGAAATCAGCAGAAACGCGAAGGTTCAAGGTTTCAGTTTTGGCCATGGTTGACGCAAGCCTACTTACCACGTCCGGATGCTAATTAAGTCGACTCGAAGGGGTCAATCAGTCTTGCGATGTAACGCTTTAAGCGTTACAATAGCGTTACACAAAAGGAGTTGGCTATGACAATTAGGGTCTCCAGAAACAAAACTCTGTGTTTGGCGAATCTCCGGCTCGCGCGATCGAAGTGGGGTACCTTGAACCGCACAGCTCTCGCACAGTTGAGAAGACTTTCGAATGAACTTCGATTTTCCGTCGCGGCCGGCGATCTTCTACTCCTCGATGCAAGCTGGTACGTAACCCACACAGGCTTGATTCGCCTGGCAACTCGACGACGCTGCAGCGGAATTCAGGTCCAACCAACTCCAGAGTTCTCGGACGCACCCAATCGCCGCTATGCATTTAAAGCGACTGTCTACAAATCCCGGCAGTCTCCCGGATTTGTTGGATACGGTGATGCCGATCCTTCCAATGTTTCGTACTTGGTCCAAGGGGCAGAAATGCGGGTGGCCGAAACGCGGGCCGTGAATCGGGCACTGCGCAAGGCCTACGGCATCGGAATCTGCTCGGTCGAAGAGATCGGGTCTAGGGCTGAGCCTCAAGAGTCGACCAAGCTGCCTTCTCAGCCAACGAATGGAGACGGCAACAGTCGCACCGTGCGCGACCGTTTATGCCAGATCATTCGCCAATACCAGCTCGACGCGAATCTCGTGAAAGCGTATGCGACCGACTCGTTCGGCGTGAAAGCCCTGCGCGAGGCCACTCGAGAACAGGTGGAGAACTTCGTTGCTCACCTTGCAGACTGGGCCGAGAAGGACCTCGATGCCGTCCGTTGCCAACTCAACAGTTACCTCGGTCCGAAAGAAGGTGCGGCATGAAGCGCCAGATCACTGGCCTCCGCGCCGCGGATCTCAGCGCGCTCGATCGGACTCCGGATGGAGTTTTCTTGGTTCGCGTGAAGCGTGTGCAGTTTCGGCGGTACGCTCCAAAGCCTTATTACACCGTGGCTCTGGTCGTTATTGAGCCACGCCGATTTGCCGGCAACATCCTATCCAGCAGTCTCTACTGCAACGCGAGGGCGCTATGGAAGCTGAACTGGTTCCTGCGTGACTTTGGCTATGACGCCGAGTCGTTGGACCGCGATGAGGTGGATGAAGCTCAACTCGTAGGGCTCCGTGGTGTGGTCAAAGTCAGTCATGTGGTCTATGACGGAATCCCTCTGGTCCGTTTCGACGGGTTTGCTCCCGCCAGCCGCTGGGAAGAGCTCTCCCCAGCCAATATTGACGCGCAGGCATCCTGATGATGTACAGCTATACACAGATCAGCCAATATCTGGCGTGCCCTCGACGTTACCGGCACCGTTACCTCGATGGCTGGAAAGAGAAGGACACGCGTGCGGGGATGCTGTTCGGCCGCGCGTTCGAATTGGCTCTGGGTGCCTACTTCCGGCGAGAGGATCCTGGTGATGCTTTCTTTCGGGAATGGTCTGTCTGCAAAAATCAAGATCTGCAATTCTCGAACCGTGACACGTGGGACCGGATGCTCGAGCAGGGACTTATGCTGCTTACCCGCTTTTGCCAGGACAACCGCGTCGAGGTTCCACAACCGCGGCAAAACCTGCAGATCAAGTTCACGCGTCCGATCGGGCGCAACGAATTCGTGGCCTACATCGACGCGATTGGAAAGCTGGATAGGAAACGTTGCTTGTTGGAATGGAAGACCTCCTCCTGCCGCTATGCTGAGGAACCCGACGGAGTGTTGTCTCTCGACCCGCAGATGGTCTGCTATTCCTGGATCGCCGGAATCGCGGAAGTGGCTCAGGTCGTGTTCGTACGCAAGCGCCTGGTCGAGGTCCAGTACCTTCGAACAATCATCACGGACGAGCAACGGCAAGATTTTGGCCAGCTCGTCGAAGACACCATTGGCCGGATTGAATCTGCCCGATTCCTGCCTCACAGTGGTGTCCGATTCCCGCAAAACCCGTGCAGCAGCTGCGCGTACGTCGGCCTGTGTCTTGGGCGGCGAGACATGGCGGATGACGCTCTGATACGGCGGCCAGGAGCAGAAGACCTTGATTGGCTTGACGAGCTTAGTTACTAAGGAACCGCCCATGCCACCGAAACTCAATCGCGAGCGCGCCCTGTTCGTGCTGGGTAAGATCGACGAGATTCTGGCGTGGGAGCAAAGGAAGGAGAGCGAGCGGGACACGAAGTTCGTGGAACTCGGCCGCTACCTATGCGAGGTTCGGGCGGGACAGTACTGGCGGCTGGAGAAACTGAAGTCCTTCGACGAGTTCTTAGAGAGAAGGTTCCCTGAATCGAGGAGGAAGGCATACTACCTGATGTCGATCCACGAGAACCTACCATTGCAGGCGCGACGTCAGCTGAAGGAGATTGGCTGGGCGAAGGGACTGGAACTAGCGAAAGTCGCGCGCAAGGAGGGCCAGAAGTTCAATTGTGCAACCTGGTTGCACAAGGCCAAAGAGATGCCGAAGGATCGGTTCAGGCGGGAAGTCGAAAGGGAACTGACGGGAGAGGACACAGAACCGTGGGAAATCGTCTATTTCAAGCTCTATAAGAGCCAGATTCCGGTGATCGATCGCGCGCTGGAGACGGCAGCGCTGATGCTGGGCTCGAATCGGTCTCGCGGCTACTGCCTGGAGATGATCTGCGCTGATTTTCTGGCCGGCGCAAACCTGGACAATGGAGATCCCGAGACGCTGCTGTTTTCGATGACAAGGTTCTTCCGATTTCTGCCCGAATCGCACAAACAGGTTTTTCTTGAGAACCTTAGCGAGAAAGCGTCATGAAACAGACTGGCCCCGGCGTTAGGGGTTTGCGGCTCGATCCCGCTTCGTACGAGAACCTGCGGCAGCAGGTGCTGCGCCGCGACGGCTGGCGGTGTCAATCGTGCGGCACAATGTCAAACTTGGAAGTCCACCACAAACAGTTTCGCAGTCATTCTGGCCACGATTCAGAAGAAAACCTCATCACACTCTGTGTCTGTTGCCACAGAGGGATGCACATCCCGACGGAGCACGGCTAGTGCTAACCAAGTCCCGCGAATTCTACTCTTTGGATCGGACTTCTTCAGGGAAGCTTTGACACTATGAAATAACACCTATATATTTTTCCCAACGAGCTACAGTAATCTGTTTCAGCGAGGCTCTCGCAATTCGGCCGCAGACTGCGGTAACACCCGCAACTTTAGCGCCCCACGGCTCTAGAGAGTTCATTTGTCGAACTCCTACATTTCTGACATGACCTTGACAGAGGCAGCTCCATCCCACACGGTCTCGGCTCCTCCTCTGGAGCGGTCTGAACTGCTGCATACCAGGATTGAGCCGAGCAAAGGCTGGATCTCACTTGGCCTCAAGGATCTGTGGCAATATCGAGAGTTACTGTTTTTCTTAACTTGGCGCGACATCAAGGTTCGTTACAAACAGACGGCCTTAGGGGCCGCCTGGGCGGTCATTCAGCCGCTGTTTACCATGCTGGTATTTACGCTCTTCTTTGGACGGCTGGCAAAGGTCCCGTCCGATGGAGTTCCGTATCCTTTATTCAGCTACTCCGCCCTTCTGCCCTGGCAATTATTCGCCTATGCGCTTACGGAATCTAGCAACAGCGTTGTCGCTAACGAGCGTCTCATCACAAAAGTCTATTTCCCAAGGCTGGTCGTTCCACTCGCCAGCATCCTCGCGGGCTTGGTCGACTTTGTCATTGCCTTTACCTTGGTCATCGGCATGATGGTTTGGTACGGGGTAAGGCCCACCTGGGCGGTTCTGACCCTGCCCTTTTTTGTGATTTTCGCTATGGTGACTGCTCTTGCAGTCGGTTTGTGGCTCTCCGCGCTGAACGTGCAGTACCGCGATGTGCGCTACACTTTGACTTTTATCGTACAGTTCTGGCTGATTGCCTCTCCGGTCGCCTACTCCAGCACGTTGGTTCCTGCGCGGTGGCGGCCCTTTTATGGTCTCAACCCGATGGCCGGCGTCATCGAAGGTTTCCGTTGGGCTTTGTTGGGCAAGGCGCAAGCACCGGGCGCGATGCTGTGGGTCTCGGTGATGGTCGTAACAGTCGTCCTTGTCGGCGGCCTGTATTACTATCGTCGCATGGAGAAGACCTTCGCCGATGTGGTTTAACCAAACCAATGACTGATGTAGCCATTCGTTGCGAGGGACTCGCAAAGCAGTACCGGATCGGAGAGCGGGAGTCTTACACGGCGCTCCGCGATGTCATCACGGACGCCTTTGCTTCGCCCTTTCGGCGCCTGCGCTCCGCTCTGCGGCATTCCCCGAACGGCAGCACCCGCAAAAAGATGTCCGACTTCTGGGCACTGAAAGACGTCTCTTTCGAGATCAAGCGTGGAGAAGTGGTTGGCATCATCGGCCGCAACGGGGCAGGCAAGAGCACGCTGCTCAAAATCCTCTCCCGCATTACCGAGCCGACCCGCGGGCAGGTAGACATCTGGGGACGGGTCGGTTCGCTCCTAGAAGTCGGTACCGGCTTTCATCCCGAACTCACTGGGCGCGACAACATCTTTCTGAACGGGGCCATCCTGGGCATGAGGAGAGCGGAGATCGCGCGCAAGTTCGACGAGATCGTTGCCTTCGCCGAGGTGGAAAAATTCATTGACACCCCCGTCAAGCGTTATTCCAGTGGTATGTACGTGCGCTTGGCGTTTGCAGTGGCGGCGCACATGGAGACCGAAATCCTGATGGTCGACGAGGTATTGGCCGTGGGTGACGCCCAGTTTCAGAAGAAGTGCCTCGGCAAGATGCAATCCGTGGCAACGCGCGAAGGCCGGACTGTTCTCTTCGTCAGCCACAATATGGCGGCCGTGCGACATCTGTGCTCCAAGGGCATTTATTTGGTTGCAGGGACGGTTCAATGCATTGGGAACGTTGAGGAAACGATTCGTGCCAGCCTTTCCGCTGCATCGCGCGAGCAGGACTCAAAACATGTCTCCGCTAATGGATTGGAACTGGTGGAATTCAAACTCTGCGCGCTGGGTTCCCTGTCGGCTCTCACGTCGGCAATTTTCAGTGAGGATTACGAATTTCGGTTCACTGTGGGAGGAGATTCAGGTGTGCGGGTGGCGCCAGTTCTCCGCCTATACGATGATTCCGGCACCTTGATTTCCAGCATTTGCGGTCCGGAAGAAGGACTGGACTTTGCGCCAACTAACGGAAGTTGCGAGTGGGTGGTGAAAATGCCGTCGCTCCAACTATTTCCGGGCCACTATTCCGTTGCATTGCAGATTTTTGGTCACGAGCCGCAGCCGTTCCTTGAAGTGAGAAACGCATTCGACTTCACGGTCGAGGCCGCGTTGATTCCAGGTGCGACGAGATCGTACCGAACTGACCACGGTTTGATTCGCATCTGTGGTGGCATATTTGTTACCGAGAAAAGACAGTGAAAGTTCTGCTTGTAACACCTGAGTACCCCCCTGATTTCGGCGGAGGAATCGTGACGTTTTATCGCGACCTCATTCCGGCGCTGCGGAAGCTGGGCTGCGAAATCAGCGTCCTGAAAGGCTCGGCATTCGTTCACGGCGCAAAAACTTACGAAAACGAAGGCGTCGGCGTATTGACTCTGGAAACCGCACGCTATCACAAATGGCAGGAAGAGTTCGCGCACTTCGCGATGTTTCCGGAATTGCGCCGTCATTTGGCGGCTGCGTTTGCCCTCCACGAGCAGGCGGCCGAGGGCGACGGATTTGACGCAGTGGAAGTCACCGATTGGGGACTGCTGTTTTTGCCGTGGGTAATTCGATCCAAAGCTCAGGTGCTCGTGCAATTGCATGGCAGCACCGGACAAATCGCGTTCCAGGAACCAGCGCACCGTCGTGCAGCGGAAGGCGTTTTCTCCTTGTTGTTGGAGAGAACAGCTCTCGCCGCGGCACCGCATTTGAGTTCGTACAGCCGGGCGAATGTCCGTTGGTGGCAAACGGTCTTACATCGCCCTGTAAATTATCTCCCGCCGCCGCTGGAACTGAACCCCGCGGAGTTCGATGAAGGAAGTCGTGCGAATAAATGGATTTCCGTGGCGCGAATTCAAGGTTGGAAAGGTCCCCAAGTGGCGTGTGCCGCATGGGAAGTGCTTGGCGAAGACGGACCTCGATTGGACTGGATCGGACGAGACACGAAGCATTTAGCGACCGGCGAGTCAATGGACGCTTCATTGCGAAAAAAATTTCCCGACACGTGGGGCCGAAAAATTCAGCCGATTGGCCAGATTTCTCCGCGAGAAGTTCGGCAGCGAGTGCGTGCGGCCAAGGCGGTGCTCGTTCCCTCGACATGGGATGTATTCAATCTGGCGGCGGCTGAAGCGATGGCATTGGGAAAAGCTGTTGTCATTTCCGAAGGCGCCGGCGCGGTTGATCTCGTGCAGCACGGTGTCAACGGCTTTGTCTTTCCGAAAAACGATGCGGCGGCGCTGGCCGAATTGGTGCGGCATGTTGACAAGTTGAATCCTGAGGAGTTGCGCGAAATCGGACAATGCGCTGCCGCAACAGTTCACGAGCGACTCGACCCGGAGCGCATTGCAGCGGAAAAATTGAAAATGTACCATCGTTCGCCAGAGCCGGACGTAACGCAAGTTTCCTGGCTTATCGAATGTCTTCTTTCGGACAAGGGAACAAACCCTTTGGAGTTTCTAGGAGCTCTGCCGCTCAAACAGCTGACCGCCTACGCCGCGCAGCGGTGGGTCAACAAGGTTTTGGGCCGACAAAATTGATGAGACGGTCCACGATAGCTCTCTGCATTCCGGCATACGATGCGGCCGCGTTCCTACCCCGCCTTCTCGCTTCCGCGGCGGCTCAAACTCAGCCTTTCGATGAGATTATTGTTTGCGACGACGCGAGCACCGACGATACCGCCGCTATTGCCAGGGCGCATGGGGCGAGAGTCATACCGAACGCCGTCAATCTGGGCTGCTCCGCCTCAAAAAATCACGCGCTTGCGGCCGCCGCGGCGGAGTGGGTTCATTTTCACGACGCGGATGACGAGTTACTGCCGAATTTCACGACGCTTGCTCGGAGCTGGATGTCGCGTCCCGACGCGCCGGATGTGGTGCTGTTCGATTATGAGTATCGGGACAATGCCAGCGGCGAACTTCTCGCGCGCTCGGACTTCGATGACACCGCCTTGCGCCGGGACCCGTTACGCTATGCGATATTGAATCAGATCAATCCATTTTGTGGTCTCTATCGGCGCGAGAAGTTATCGAAGATCGGGGGCTACGACACAGACCCGAAGATTCTTTACAACGAAGACGTCGCCTTTCATTGCAAGCTTGCAATGGCGGGCATGAGTTTTGGTGCCGAAAAGGAAATTTCGATCATCAACTACCGCGTCAAGAATTCCATGTCGGGCGCGAACCAGGTCAAGTGCCTCAAAGCTCACCACGTGGTTATGTGCAGAGTGGCGGCCGCAGCCGGGCAGCGTTACGCCGCGGAAATTGCTTCGCGGCTGTGGGCGGCTGCCGCCGGGCTGGCAGCGCATTTGGCGTGGAGAGACGTTGATGATGCTATTGCCGATGCGCTGAAGATCAATCGCGGAATTCCGCCAGATCAATCCAAGCAGTTCGCGCTGCTGTGCCGGCTGGCTGGGCCGCGCGCGGCGTTTCGCTTTCGCGAGTACGCAATTCGTTTGTTCAAGCCGCGCTTGCGGCGTCACCTGAATTGACCCGTTGCGAACAATTGAAAGGTATCAGCGCAACCGAGTGAAGATATTCATTGATGTTGGGGGACATGTCGGCGAGACCGTTGAGGCAGTTCTCGATCCTGGGTATGGATTTGAGAAGATTTATTCTTTTGAGCCGGTCCGTTCCTGCGCTCAAATGATTCGGACCATCAATGACCGCCGCCTTCTTGTAATTGAAGCTGGCTTATCCAACTCAAATCACGAAGCAATGATATTTGGTGCGGGCAGTGTTGGGGCATCAATATATCAAGATCATCCGCATGCAACGGGCCGTGCGGAGAGATGCCGCTTTCTCGATGCCACACAATGGTTCCGGGAAAACCTTTCATCATGTGACAGAGTTTACATGAAGCTTAATTGTGAAGGCAGCGAGTGCGATATTCTTGAAAACCTCCTTGACTCGGGGGAGTACTCCAAGATTATGCAGGTGATGATAGACTTTGATGCTCGGAAAATTCCCTCGCAGCGCGACCGGGTGGAATCTCTGAAACTTCGTTTGAGGACTCAGCGATATACGAATTTCAGCTTCCCTGAGGAGTTGATGTATGGAACGGGATCGCATTTCGGTGGCATTAGAAACTGGCTGAATAAAAGAGGCGCGCGGGATGGGAGTGCCGGGGCATGGGTTAGGAGCCTGAAATATCACGTGGCGAACCTTCGCCAACGGAAGCAGATGCAGTTTTACAAATTGAAAGTTCTGCGATTGACGCCAAAGTCCATTGTGGATTTCTACTACGGACGAATTAAGAAAATTCTTTAATGTTGAGCCAGTTGGTTTCCATTCTCATTCCCTGTTACAACGCCGCGCCGTATATCGCCGCCGCGCTCGATTCGGCTCTCGCTCAGACCTGGCCGGAGAAAGAAATCATCGCGGTCAATGACGGTTCGACGGACGGCAGCGGCGAGATTTTGGAATCCTACCGAAGCCGCGGCGTCAAGGTCATTCATCAAGAAAACAGAGGCCAATGCGCCGCCAACAATCGGGCATTCGAGGAATGCTCGGGCGACTATATCAAGTTCTTCGATGCCGACGATTTGCTGGCGCCGCGCACTGTCGAACTGCAAATGGAGCGTGTTCGCAGAGGCACAACAGCGGTCGCTTCGTGTGAGTGGGGACGGTTTTACCGCGATGACCTTTGCACATTCAAGCTCGAGCCGCAGCCGGTCTGGAAGGACATGGATCCAATCGAGTGGCTGGTTGAATCCTGGCTTGCAGGAGGCGGGATGATGCAAAGCGGAATCTGGCTTGTCCCACGCACGTTGCTGGACAACTGCGGACTGTGGAATGAAAGCCTTTCTCTCATCAATGACTTTGAGTTTTTCGTCCGCGTGCTTTGTCATGCTTCCGAAGTGTGCTTTGCTCCAGGCGCCCGATTGTATTATCGCTCCGGCATCAGCGGCAGCTTGAGCGGACAAAAAAGCGCCAAAGCGGCTCAATCGGCTTTTCATTCTCTCACGCTAGGAACCCAACATGTGCTGGCCCAGCGCAACGACGCCCGTGCGCGCCGCGCTTGCGCAGGCGTACTGCAAAGATTCGTCTTTGAGTTTTACCCGGAGCACGTCGAACTATGTCGTCTCATGGCGGTGCGTGTAAGCGAGTTAGGCGGCTCGGATCGGTCCCCCAACGGCACGCCAGGTTTTCATCATCTTCGCCGTGTTGTCGGATGGAAACTGGCACGGCGAATCGAAAAATTCGCGGTTCGTCATGGATTCAATCGGGCGGCAATGGCGCGCCCAACGCATCACGATGACTAAATCGGTCGTCCCAAAGCTAGGCGTAGTGAGATCAGCGTGGCGAGTAGCGCGCGATATTCGTCAAGATTTCTTGCGTGGACGGCTTTATCGCCAGTTTATGGGGATGAACGATCTGGTCTTCGATATCGGAGCCAACGCAGGAAACAGGACGAAAGTCTTCGCACAACTCAGTAAGCAGGTTATCGCTGTCGAGCCCCAACCCAGTTGTGTGAAGAGCCTCCAGGCCCAATTCAGTGCTAACCCAAAGATCAGAGTTGTTCCCAAAGCGCTTGGTGCACGCGAGGGTTCCGCAGAAATCATGATCTCCAATGCAACCGTAATTTCATCGTTGTCTCCTGCGTGGGTTCAAGCAGTCCGGGAGAGCGGAAGGTTTTCTCAATTTACATGGGCGGGGAAGGGCACTGTCGAGGTCACAACGCTCGACAGTTTGATCGAGGAGTTTGGATCCCCGGGCTTCATTAAAATTGACGTTGAGGGTTATGAGTTCGAAGTATTGAGCGGTCTTTCGCGACCAGTCCGGGCGCTCTCGTTTGAATTTGTCCCAGAATATCTCGCTGCAGCATTCCAATGCATTGAGCGCCTCTGTTCCCTGGGCAATACGGAGTTCAATTACTCCCTTGGCGAATCTATGAAACTGGCGCTACGGAGCTGGGTTCCACGCGATCAGATCACGTCGGCGTTGTTGAAGTATACGGGCGACAATCATGTTTTTGGTGACGTCTACGCACGGTCCACAACGCGCGATTTGAGCAGTCATTCGATGAAACAGAGGGCACTAACTAAATGATTGTGATCCGCTTCATGGGGGGATTGGGCAATCAGTTGTTTCAGTACGCGCTCGGCAGACACTTATCGCTGATCCATCATCGCCATTTACGGTTCGATACGTCCGGCTATACCGCAACTAAACCCGATGCGAAGCAAGGAACTAGGCTTTTTGGACTTGGCGCCTTCTCGGTCAACGGCCAGAGCGCCAGTCCGGACCAACTGCTACCCTTTGAGATGTATCGAAGGCGAGGGACAGCCGGACGGCTTGCGCGGCTTGCCAACCGCTGGACCCCTCATCGTTGGCGCCGCTTCATCGTGGAGCAGGAAAAGGACTTCTGGCAGTTTCGCCGCTCCGTCTTGACATCGCCGCTTGCCAAGGAGGTTTGGATCCAGGGCTACTGGCAAACCGAGAAGTACTTTGAGGATATTGCCCCGATCATCCGAAATGAGCTTGGGCTGAAGCAGTCGGCCGTCGGAGAAAACGCAGAAATGTTGGCCACGATCTCTGCGCTCGATTCGGTTTCCGTTCATGTCCGCCACGGCGACAACGCCAGCGCCTTGAATCCACTCGGCGTCCTGCCGATTGGGTACTACGAACAGGCAGCAGGGTTGATCACGAAACAGATCCCAAAGCCACATTTCTTCGTATTTTCCGACGATCCGGAGTGGGCAAAAGCAAAACTGAGGCTGCCCGCCCCAACCACATTTGTCGTTCATAACGGAGACGAAAAGAACTACGAAGATTTGCGGCTGATGGCCGCATGCAAGCACCATATTATTGGCAATAGCACCTTCAGTTGGTGGGGAGCATGGCTGGGTAAGAAGGACGGGCAAATCGTTTATGCGCCTGAGAAATATTTGATGCAATCGAATCGCGACCATCGCGACTACTATCCATTGTCTTGGAACCTGCTGCCTGTGAGCTGACTAGCTGTGAGGTCGCTATGATTACCCCCGTAAGACGAGTTGTGGATGCAGGGAATTTGTTTGGGCTTAATTTCGCCCGGGTGTTGCGATCGGTCCAGGGCATTCCAAAGCTTGTTCACGACGGTATCGAGTACGCGAGACAAAGTCCCCCGTCCTCGTTTCAGCTGAAGATTCGTCAGCTTATGCCGATGCTTTCGGACTACCGAGGGAGTGCTGGCGTTGCGAGAGGCCACTACTTCCACCAGGACCTATGGGCAGCACGAAAGATCTTCGGGCGCCGGCCCCCGCGACATCTGGATGTAGGATCGAGAATCGATGGTTTTATCGCCCACCTTCTGGTGTTTATGAATGTAGAGGTCATAGATGCCCTTCCTTTGAAAGGCAGGGTCGCGGGCCTTAGCTTTCAGCAGGGAGATGCTAGGTCGCTGGCAGGCCTCAAAGATAACAGTATCGTTTCACTCTCGAGCCTGCATGCCGCCGAGCATTTCGGCTTGGGCCGCTATTCAGATCCCGTCGATCCTTGGGCCCACACGAAATTCATGAACTCGTTGGAACGGGTGTTGTCCTCCGGGGGGATCCTGTACTTCTCGGTCCCGATCGGTAGGGAGCGGCTGGAGTTCAATGCTCATCGAATCTTCGATATCAGCACAATATTGACGCAATTCAAGAACCTTCGGCTGGTCTCTTTCTCTTACGTGGATGATGCGGGAGATTTCCACGAAGACGTGTCCCCGTCGGATTTTCCTAGAACGACATCGTGTGGGTGCGGACTTTTTGAATTCACAAAGCAATGAAAGACCTTGAGGCGCGAGAGGGGCGTGCATTGACGACTCGGGTACACTGAGGAAAACGCTTTTGGCAGTCGATAACGATATCAAGGAATTGGCAAGGACTGATTTGCACATTTTCGATTTGGAACAGACTAATGTCCTCCGTGAACGCGCCAGAATCTCACCTGTCAAAACGGCATGCCCTGACGGCCGGTGTTCCGGTATGACACACGCCAGTTCGATCGGTGCCTCGTCGATGGATCCAAGAGGAAACTGAGTTTCGCCTTTACCCGGGAAAGAAGCCCCTCGCATGCGAATCGCTATCACGGTAGATCCAGAGATCCCGGTTCCACCCAAGTTTTATGGTGGCATCGAACGGATAGTAGACATGCTAGTGAGGGGGCTGGTTGCCCGCGGCCACGAGGTGACTCTGATTGCTCATCCCGACTCGCAAGTCTCCTGTCGCCTGCTGACGTACCCTGCCCTGCACAGTCAGGGGGTGAGCAACGTCGCCCGCAATCTGGGTTACGTTTCCTGGCAACTGTGCAACGGCCACTATGACGTGGTTCACAGCTTTGCCCGGCTGGCGTATCTGCTCCCGATTCTGCCCCTCAGGCTACCCAAGGTGATGAGCTACCAGCGTCCCATAAGTCCTCGTAGTATTTGCGTTGGGGAGTTGATGTCGCGCGGAACTCTGCATTTTACGGGCTGCAGCGCGCATGTGATTCGGCCATGGGCGTCGCGCCGTAACTTCCATGTCGTCTATAACGGCGTACCGCTCGAGCGCTACCACGCCACCGAGTGGGTCAGCGGAGACGCGCCGCTGACCTACTTGGGACGCGTCGAGGAGATCAAGGGAGTCCATCTCGCCCTCGAGGTAGCCATGAAAAGCAGACGTCGCTTGATAATTGCCGGGAATATTCCAGAGGCGGAGCAGTATCGACGTTATTTCAAAGAACAGATTCAGCCTCATGTCGATGGTAGGGCTGTGGAGTATGTTGGCGCAGTGGATGATGCCGCTAAGAACCAATTGCTGGGAATATCCGCCGCCTTGTTGATGCCGTTGTTGTGGGATGAGCCGTTTGGCATCGTCATGGCCGAAGCGTTGGCCTGCGGAACTCCTGTGATCGGCTTGCGGCGCGGATCCTTGCCCGAAATCGTCCAGCACGGCGTTAACGGGTTCGTGTGCGGCTCCGTGGAGGAAATGGTTACGGCTATTGATCGGCTGCCAGATATTGATCGCCGCGATTGCCGGCGCATCGTCGAAGAGAAATTCAGCGATCGCGTGATCGTGGAAGCCTATGAGCAGCTGTATCGAGAGGTTGTGAAAGGGCGAGAAACCGCCTGATGCCAGCCCTACATCAAACTATACGACGCGTTTCTGCTCTCATCCCCGATGAATGGAAGCGTCACCTAAAAACTGCATTGTTCGAAGCACCGGACACCGAGGCATCGCTTCGTCGCATGCGGCGGCTGGGATTCAATCCGGCGGTCGTTATCGATGTTGGAGCCTACATCGGCGAATGGACACGCAGTTTCAAGCGTATTTTTCCGGGTGCCCGTATATTGATGGTTGAGCCGCAGCCAGGTCATAGCGATCGCCTGCGTGCTGTGTCGGCCGCCTTCAACGGCATCGAATTAGCCTCGGTTCTGCTCGGCGCGCAGGAAAGGGGCAACGTTCCCTTCCACTTGTGCGAATCCGCTAGTTCTGTGCTCATGGAATCAGCCAAGCCGCCTGGCGTAAGCACTATTTCTGTTCCCATGACCACACTGGATAAGGTCACCGCGAACACAGTGTTCGCGCGGCCTGATTTCATCAAGCTCGATGTTCAGGGTTATGAGTTGGAAGTCTTGCGAGGAGGCACCGTGGCCCTGGTTTCTGTCGAGGCGGTTCTCATGGAGGTGAATCTTCTCGGCATTCTCGACGGCGCGCCTTTGTTCCACGAAGCAACTCAGTTCATGAGTGAGCGGGGATTTCAGGTGTACGACATTTGTACCTTCTTTCGCCGGCCCTACGACGACGCGTTGTGGCAGGTGGACGTAATCTTTGTTCGCAAGTCATCCTCCTTGGTTGCTTCTAAGCGCTGGGCTTAATCCTATGGCCAGAATCTGTCTTCTCGCCCCTGGCCAGCCGTCGGTTGACCCCCGTTTGGTCAAAGAAGCGGATGTGCTGCACGAAGTCGGACACGAGGTGCAGGTGCTCTGCTCGCATATGATTCCTTGGGCGGACGTTGCCGACAGGGAACTGCTGCAGACCCGGTCATGGACGTGCACGTACGTGGGCGGCGACTTCAACGACAAGAGCACGGAATACTCCCGCACCCGCCTGCGCCACGGATTGGCTCGCCGCCTACCGCTGGCCTGGCCTCTGAGCGACAGGTTGCGACGCTACGCCGTCTGTCGCGTGCTGCCTGAGTTGGTCAGCGCCGCCAAGCGTGCCAAGGCGGACCTCTATATTGCCCATTACACAGGAGCGCTTGTCGCGGCGGGGGATGCTGCCCATGCGAACCGCGCTTTGTTCGGGTTCGACGCCGAAGACTTCGAGACCGGCTCCTACCCGTTTGCTGCCGGGCCGAGTCCCATGGACCGCTTGGTCGAGCGCTTCGAGCGCGAGTACCTGCCGCGCTGTTCGTACGTGACTGCGGCCTCGCCCGGCATTGCCGAGGCCTACAACGCCAAGTATGGCATCCCTCTGCCGACCACCATCCTGAACGTGTTTCCGCTGTCGGAGCGTCCTAGCGAGCTGCGAGCGATGCCACCGGATGGCCCGCTGCGACTATACTGGTTCTCGCAGACTGTTGGGCTCGGCCGCGGGCTGGAAGATGTCATTCAAGCGATGGGTCAGCTCAAGGGATGCGAGATCGAATTGCACGTGCGCGGCAGGTGGGCACCTGGACACGACAGGCTACTGTTCGACTTATCGGCGTCCTCCGGCGTTCACTCCAAGCAGGTCGTGGTGCATGCGCCCGGTGTTCCCGATCAGATGGCTCGTATGGCAGCCGAATGCGATGTTGGGCTCGCCCTAGAGCAACCGGTCAGCCAAAACCGCCAGATCTGCCTCACGAACAAAATCTTCACCTATCTGCTCGCAGGGAACGCCGTCATCGCCACTGCCACTAAGGGTCAGCAGCCGATCATGGAAACCATCGGCGAAGCGGGCTTTTGTTACGAGCCCGGCGATGTTGTAGGGCTTGCGCGTGCTCTGCGCCTCTGGTACGAGAATAGGGACATTCTTCAACAAGCTCGCGAAAAATCCTGGGACTGGGGAACGCGCCGGTTCAACTGGGACCTCGAGAAGAAGAAATTCGTACAAACCGTGGAAACGACCTTGAACAGCCGATGACGCGCGATGTAAACAGATCTCTTCGGGACCAACGCAAAACTGTCCTGATTGTCGGCCCCGATTTCACTCCCAGCAGCTATCCTCCCGCGCTGCGGATTCGCTTCTTCGCCCAGCACTTGCGGGAATTCGGGTGGGAACCGATTGTCCTCACGACGGACCCGGGGTATTACGAATGGGAGGTCGATCCGGAGAACGAAAAGTTGCTGCCGCCCGGTCTGCAGGTCATCCACACGCGCGCCCTGCCAGCCAGGCTGACGCGCAAAATCGGCATTGGTGATCTCGGCATTCGCAGCCTCTGGCATCACTGGCGTGCGCTGAGCCGCCTGTGCCGACAACGTCGCGTGGACTTGATCCTTATCCCCGTTCCACCCAACGTGCCCATTCTTCTAGGCCGGTTGGCATACGCACGCTTTGGGATTCCCTATATCCTCGACTACAATGATCCCATTCTCACCGATTATTACTCGAGGCTGCCTAGAGCGAAGCGGCCTCCCAAGTGGGCCCTCGTATCTGCGATGTATCGTGTTTTAGAACCGTTCGCGCTCAGGCGTGTGGATCAACTCGTGGGTGTTGATTATTCCTATATGGCGGGTCTATTTGCCAATTACAAGTGGCTGCACCACGTGAAGGCCACACCGATTGCGTTTGGAGTCGAACCGAGGGACTTCGAGTACGTTCGCCAGCACCCACGCCCGAACCCCGTTTTCAGCCGGGCGGACGGGTATTTCCACATCAGTTATGTCGGCCGGGGCGGGCCGGACATGGTTGCGGCGATGCGTGCCTTGTTCGAGGCAATCCGGCTTGGGCGACAAAGCGCGCCGGAGTTGTACAAACGAGTGCGGATACATTTTGTGGGAACAACTTACGCCCCTAAAGCCGAAGGTTTATATCAGGTCCTGCCCGTAGCCCAGGAGTGTGGAGTCGACGACATCGTGGAAGAGCGCCCAGGGAGAGTGCAACATCTGGAAGCAATCCAGATCCTGTTGGATTCGGATGCTCTAATCGTTGTGGGCTCCGAGGCGCCTCACTATACTGCCTCCAAGATTTTCCCCTATATCCTGGCAGCAAAGCCGTTGCTGGCCATATTTCATGAAGAAAGCAGTGCTGTGAAGCTGCTCCAGGAAACCGCTGCCGGTAATGTGGTGACTTTCGGTAATGGTCGCCCTCCGCTTAGTGTTGTTGGAGAGATTGGTACCGCTCTCCAGGAATTGTTGAGGCTACCAACCGGCTGGCTTCCACCAACGAATTGGGAGAAGTTCGAACCATACACCGCTCGTGCGGTGACCGCGCGGTTGGCCGAGGTTCTTGATCGTACGGTCCAATCGGCCGGATGTGGAGTGCACAGATAAGAGTCTGCCAATGCTATTGCTATGGGTCCGTTAGCTGAATGACGGGGTGGTTTTGTAGCGGAATGGCAAATATCGCAAACACGAATGTATTGTCCGAGTCTCCTCGAGAGCCGGGCGCGTCTTCTGTCGGGTCGCCGCCCGCAGCCGTGACTCGAGTTTTCATCCCCTTGGTGACGCCCTTCTTGTACGGGATGGAGCGTGGCGTCATTGAGCTCTTCGATTCGCTCAGGCCCGGAGTCGAGCCCTATTTTCTCCAGAGTAATCGCATTTATCAGCGACGCCCACCGATTATCGAGGAAATGGAACGCCGCGGCTTCTCAATCGAGCTGTTGCCCGACAAAACGGATTGGGAGCGATTAGCGAAACCACGGTCACTCCGACATTTCTGCCAGATGGTCATTGCCACGGCCCGGACTAACGTTGCGGTTTTGAGGGGTGCCTGGGGCAAAGACGTGCTGTATGTGCCTGGCATTAGCGCGGGGTCCGGCTCTCTTCTTGCGGCTCTCCTATACCGCCTCCGGGGAAGGAGGGTTATTCATCACTTCCGTGATTTGGGCACCGATCACCGCCTGTTTCCGGTCTGGCTCGTACTTGTTACCGATTGTGTTCACAACACGCGGTACGGGTACGAGGATGTCGCCCGAAAACTGCCAGGGATCAGACGCAAACGCAACTTCGTCCTGCCCCACATTCTGGATGTGGACAACCGCCCACCGGAAGACGCTAACGAGCATCGAGTTTTTGAAGGAAAGAAAAACCTCCTTTTTCTCGGCCAGATTTCATACCACAAAGGTATCGACATTCTCCTGGAATCATTCAAGTTGGTGGCGAACCGGCATGAGGATGTCGTCCTCCACCTTGTAGGCGAATGCGGGGAGAATTTCCGGAGTAACCTCGGGCGGAGAATTTCTTCCGCTGGTTTGGAAGATCGTGTTATGTTTTGGGGCTTCCGCGAAGATGCGATTCGCTTAATGCGTTTTGCGTACGTTTATGTTCATCCCGCCCCACCCAGTAGGTTCCATGAGTCCTTTTGTCGCAGCGTCGTCGAAGCAATGGCTTTAGCCGTGCCCACTGTGTGTTTTCGCAGTGGAGCCCTGCAGGAAATTGTTCGGCACGAGAAGACCGGGCTCGTTTGCGAAGAGAGCGCGAATGCGCTCGCGTCAGCCATAAATAGGTTCCTAGAGGAACCCAATTTTCGAAATGCTTGCAGCAGCGGGGCGCGCCAGAGTTATGAGGAACTGTACTCGCCGCTGGTTGTTAGGCCGCGTTGGATGGAATTTCTAGAGGCTAGACCCAAAGCATCCTCAGTCGGCGTCTCTTGGCCGCTGAAATGAAGTCTCTCTTTTCATTTCGTTAAGTTTGCGCTTGGTTTGGAATCCGCTGAATCTCAGGGTTCTATTCCGCCACCGATTAAGGTGTGCAACCCATTCCGAACAACGGGAACCGAGACGACCGCGAAAAAACGGGTCGATCGAGTAAACATTTCCGGCGGCATTCGGGGCAAGAACGACGCTCGTACCTTTTTTACTCAAGGGATTGAGCCAAGAGGTGTAACACCGGCAATTTTGACAAGATCTTCCGAATAGAACCGCATGCTGCCCAAGAATCGGGGAGAGTTCGCAGCCGGCTTTGAGTCGTGCAAGGCTATATTTCCACCCTTCGTGACTTCCGGAAACCATACGCCCTAGCTAAGCTAGCTAGTCTGCCTTCACCGCCTCGTAGTAATGATCGGCATCGATAAACAGAAAATCGATTGGTGAATCACAGAGTGCGACGGCGTCGACTCTTCGGTGATTCTGCAATGTCGATGATCAGCTCATGCTCAGCTCGAGGCTCTTGCGCAGCTGGCCGGAACCTTGCCAGATCTATAAGGGACAATATCGAATGAGTTTGTATCTCCGAGAACGTCAACGCGAGACACCGGTTCGTCATTGGGTCGCAGAGGTTGGACTGTTTGCAGATCGCGGCGGATTTGTCGTGAGAACATTTCGCTCGTAAGCTACCCTGGTTGTCTCGACGCATCCCCAGTAGTATTCAAGAAGCCAAGAATTAATGCGACTAAATGCGACTAATCTTGCAGATCATGACGCAGGTGGCGTCCAAGTATGGTAGTAGACGATCAGGCGAATCGCGCCAGCACCGGGATTGGCATTCAGCGTAACGCGTACTTTGGCTGCAGACGATTGAATAGGTCCAGCCGCGCCCGCTTGATCAGCCTGCGCGAAGCAGACACCCGTCGTTCCCGCCGTCAGCGTGCTTTGTGTGGTACAGAATCGCGCTGCTTTGGTCGCATCCCCGATGGTGAAACTGGCCGCCATCGTGATAGTTGTGGTAATCCGGTAAACTACGGCGTCGATGACGGAGTTGGCGGGAAGACAGCTTTGGCCCGTGTCTGTGGTGTTGCCGCCTGCATTGAGCGTAGTCGTGCCGTCGGAAGGTTCACAGGCCGCAGAGGCATTCTGTTGCGATGAGCCGAAGGGCCCAGGGTTGCCCAGATTCTGCATCTGCCAACGGGTGCCATCATAAGTCAGGAGGTAGTACTGGCCCGCGATAATTTCGCCACCGGAGAGCACTGTTCCGCCCCATTTGTTGATATGTACCGCGCCCGTTCGATTGATATTGATCGTCAGGTCGCCCACGTTTGTGGTGGTAGTTTTGTAGACGATCACGTCGCCCGCTGTCGGGCTGATGCTGGTTCCCGCGCTGTTGAATTGCGGACTACTAGTGCAGGACTGGGTAGTACCTGAGCCGGAGGAGTCGGAACAAAGCAGGGGCAAAGAAACCCCGTGATAACTGGAGATGGAGAGGTAGTGCCCTGTCATGTCCATCTGCAACAGGTTGTTCGCAGCCGGACCGCCGGACTGGTTATTCTGGCGAAACTGGAGAGTAAACTCCTGGTTTTTATTAGAGTCGGTTAGGGATGAGTTCCCGAGATCAAGATCAGAGGTCTCCCCCGGGCCATGGTTGCCGGTAAAAATCGCTAAGACGCCGCCATTTAGAAAGATATATTTCCCGGTGCCAGTGGGGGCGGGACCCATTTGGTTGTAGGCGAAGGTTGCGGAATCGAGAAAGAATCCGCTGCTAGATGCTGTTTCGTTGGAAACAATATTATTGACGTTGTTCGCTGTCGGCCAGTAAAAGAAGTTGGATTTTACGGTTAAGCCTCCGAGGTGGACGTTGCCGGGAGTTCCTGGATCGCCGTAACTGATCGCTGGCCCCAGCCCTCCAACGTTCCCTTCGAATAAATTGTGTTCAAGCCACAAACCTTGCCCGCCGCCGCAACCACCGCCGCTACAGTTGGAATAACGCACTGCAGGATAGTGATATTTGATTTCGTTATTCAGCACCCAGCCGGTAAACAACCACAATCCAACCCCAGTTGTGTTTACCGAACATGCCCCGCCCGCGGGCGTTTCGCATTCGTTTTTGTTGTTCACGAAAAGCACTCCAACGTTGCCCCCAGTATGTGCGTCAAGCATATTGCGCGTTGTACCGTCTGAATCGCGCCAGTAGTTGCCTTCAACTGTCGGAGTCCAATCGTTGCCGTTGTAAACAATGGTGTAGTTGGTCTGATTGCCGAAGTTCCAGAACTGGTTGCGAGTGATCATCGTGTTCGCAATCCAATTATTTACCCAAATGCCAGCGGTGTAGTTTGCCCCTCCAGTGAAAGTGCATCCTTGAATCGTGTATCGCCGGGTATCAACCTGCGTCAAATTCATTGGTCCTACATCAACCGCGTGCGCCGTGCCCGTATAGTTAAGAATTGCCCCGGTGGCGCATTGAATGTTCATTGGGATGCGCGGATTGATGGGGGAAATTCCCGAGCCGGTGTAGTTGTACTGGCAGGTTGCGTTGGTCCCATTGCAGTTGAAGTGGACCGTAGGTGTGCCAGTAGTGACAGCATTCGCCGCCGTGAATGCGGCAGCGATAGCCCTGGAGTTGTCCGTACTGCCATCCGGCACGGCTCCATAATCCCGCACGTCGACGTAGGGCTTGGCAACTGACGATAAAGTCAAACCATCTTTCGATTCGTACCGTTGGTCACGCTGCGTTATGGACTCGGAATTCACCATACCCCCGACAGCTTGCGAACTTGAGTAGCCAGAAGGGTCGCCAGCAGTCGCAAAAGTTCGGTTGTTTGCGACGGTGTCATTCCAAGTAACAACTCCGGTTGTGTTCTCGACGCACAGAAAGATCCGCAATTGATTGACTTGCGGATCGTAACTCTTGCCGTTGGGGGCGTGACTCGAACTGGCGGGACACGCTAACTCGAAAGTCATGCCCCCTTGGGCGCGGAGAAGGGCTGAGAGTAATACGACGCTTAATATGATCGTTAGGATCGTCTTTTGTGCCATTTGTTACGTGAATTACAATGCCACACAAACCGGTCTCGTGCTAAGGCGGAGAATGATTACTTTTGCGCGCAATCCCCTGTCCCACTTCTTCGCCCAGGCACGCTTCGCGCTCTCCGTCCTCCCGCGCACGCCGTCCGCAGATCACGGTTCGCCCGGCTCCATACGCCCTCCCAGCGACTCACTGGCCTAGCGCCGCACCGCCCAAGCCCTCCCCCGAACAGTCCTTTGCCTCTAACGGCACGTAGCGCTTTGCCTTCGTGCCGTATACCCCGCCTAATCGGTTGACGTCAATCCGTTCTCACATTTAAGTTCGCCATCTAGCAGTGGAGCCAACGCTTGTCGGAAGCGTCGAGCAAAGTGCTCCTTCAAAAACATGGCCTCGACTCTCTCGCGCCCGAGTTGTCCGAGCTGGTCCGCGAGGTGCGAATCTCTCAATAGTGGGATCGCTGCCTCCGCAATGCTGTCTGGGCTCAGATCTCTGGCGAGAACGACTCCCTCGCGTTTAGGAAACAACTCCTCGGTAACTGTGCCTGCCAAACCAACAACTGGGACACCAAACGATAGAGCCTCGATGGCGGCCAGTCCGAAGCCTTCTCGCGCGGACGGATAGAACAACAAACGAGCCGACCGGTAGGCCCGGTCACGCTCCGAATCGCTTAAACGGCCGCAGAAGTCGATCCCCGCCAGGCCCGAATCTTCGACACGCCGCCGCAGCCGCCTTTCATCGTCTCCGGTTCCCACAACAACCAATCTCGCATCGGGGACAGCGGCGCGCAAGATTGGCCATGCGCTGATGACTGCGTCATGCCCCTTGTATCGTTCTGAGCTGCTCATTCGTCCTACCATCAAAGCGATCGGTTGTCGCCGAGCGGTGGTCGCGGATTGCGGAGTGCCGCTACCGAGCCAGACTACTTCCACCTTCGGAAGCCAGGGATTGAATCGAAGAGCATCCGCAACGGTTCTTGCGGAGTTCGCAATCAGCAGGTCCGCACCAAGCACAGCCTCTCGTCTGCGCCCGGTAAGCGACTCCCACACCTCTACTCCGTGAAGGAAAACTGCATAGGGAATACGCCGCAATCCGGGGATGGCGGCATGCAGGGCCGCAAGATGGACGTGGTCGTATATCACGAGAACCGGATGGGCCCGGGAGCCGATGAAGCTCTGTGCCGCTACTCGTACGATCCGCCCTGCTCGTGGCCAAGAAGGCGGATGCCGCCACACCGAAACAGAGTATTCTGGCTGAAGAGCCGATCGAATCGCCTCGGCAACTACTCCGACGCCTCCATAACGGGTTCCAAAACCGGAGGTGACAAGAGCAACCTTCTTTCGCAAAACGCTCCTCTTTTGACTGAAGATGCTGACGACAGATGGAATCCTGCGATATTATACGGTCAAAGTCCGTCGAAGACGTTTCCACTCGCATCCGTTGCATGAAGGTTCTTCACGTCAGTGCCTTGAAACAATCCCGCACACGCATCCGGTGGAACAATCAGTTCTGCTTACGGTTTTTGCAGAGTCCTAGCCAGCTTGGATGCGAAGTGCGCGAAACAATGTTGGGTGGTCTTCGGCACGTGATTGTGAGAAATACTGCGGACATTCGCTCTCACCTGTGCCTGTACGGGAATTGCCGAACTACATGCTGGGGCTGATTTTTGTGCACCTAACGGCAGTCTATTTTTTCACGATGCTTCCGATGCTCGTCGTGGCTCGCAACGAATGCGATGTCGTCCCGGTTTCTTCCTCCGAGGAGAACTTTGCTATGGTTGTTGCTGAATCACTCGCTCGGCCAGTTTTCGTGACTGTAAGAATCGGGAGATCTTGGAGTGACTTAGAAAAACACGCTGGATGTATTTTCTGGGTTGACAACGGCGCGGGGTCTCTCATTGCGGCGATCAGCCGGATTCGAGAGACGCCCTTGCAAGAAATGGCGAGCCAGGACGATGTTGGATGCAAGAGCGATATTCTTGGGATGTGAGTTCCCAATTGTCAAGCTCTATTATGAAGTCGTGCGTTGGCAACTTACTGAGCGTGACCGGATGTGGGACATGCATGTTATGGAGAGGATGTAGAAAAAATGTGCGGGATTGCCGCGATTCTCGGTGTCTTACAACCGGAGAGAGTGCGATCATCGATGATCGCGATGTTGCACGCGCAAGCCCATCGCGGGCCCGATGATCAGGGAAGCTTGGTAACCTGTCCCGGCTCCTATGTCTTGGGTTTAGGCAACCGTCGCCTTGCTATCCAGGACACTTCCTTACTGGGGCACCAGCCGATGCGAAACGACGACACCGGCGACCTGCTCGTCTACAACGGCGAGATCTATAATGCACCCGATCTCAGACATTTCCTCGAATCAAGCGGCTATGGTTTTCGAAGTCATAGTGACACGGAGGTCTTGCTCCGCGCTTATCAGCATTGGGGAACAAAATGCCTCTCCCACCTGCGCGGAATGTTCGCATTTGCACTTTGGGACAGCCGACGCGAGCGATTGATTGTGGCTCGAGATCACATTGGCATAAAACCCTTGTATTACACGTCAGGCGAAGGTTTTTTTGCCTGTGCCTCCGAAGTGACGGCGCTTATACAGGGTGGCTTCGCCAAATGGGATGTGGGCAGTCGCGCGCTTGCTGGATACTTGGCTTACGGAAGCGTTCAGGAACCCTTGACAATTTGTGAGGGCGTCTACTCGCTACCACGTGGGTCCTGGCGTGAAATCGATACCAGTGGACAAATACTTGCAAATGAACGTTATTGGAATTTTCCCACGATCGACAGTTCGTACCGAAACGGCCAAGCGCAGAGTCTTGTCGAGGAAGGGCGCGCTATTCTCAAAACGGCCGTCCATCGACATCTTCTTAGCGACGTGCCTCTCGGTGTTTTTCTAAGTGCAGGACTCGATTCCACCGCAATCTTAGGCCTCAGTTTGCAGCAGTCCAGAAGTCCCATTCACGCCTTCACCGTCACATTTCCCGATCATCCTGCCGACAGCGAGGGAAAACTGGCAGAGCTCACTGCTGCACGTCTCGGCGCTCATTTCCACGATTGTCCCATCAGTGATGCGACCGCACTGCGTTGGATCGAGCAAGCGTTCCAGCATATGGATCAACCGTCACTGGACGGCTTCAACACATATATCGTGGCGCGCGCGGTTCGAGAGCAGGGAATTGTGGTGGCCCTGTCCGGTCTTGGGGGCGATGAAGTTTTCGGGGGTTACAACCTTTTTCGGCGAGTGCCTCAAACGTATTCGGTTATGTCATTTATCGGCCAGTTGCCACCAGGAGTGCGACGCAGGGCCGCCGACCTGGCCACATTATTGGCGGCCGACGTTTTCCGTCAGAAGGCGATCGATATTGTTACGTCCGATGTGGGACTCATTGGGACGTACTTTAACCACCGACGACTGATTTCGAATCGCGGTCTTACACTACTAGGTTTGGGCTTCAGAGGTCTCGGCTTGTCGGAGGATTATCAGGTTCCAGAACTGCAGCACAAAGATTCCTACGTTGCGGCCGATCATGTAAGCTCAGTAGGCCGCCTGGACGCTTCGTTCTACATGCAAAATACGCTGCTTCGCGACAGCGACGTCTTTGGTATGGCAAACTCCTTGGAGATCCGGGTTCCATTTCTCGACAGAGACGTGATGGAATGGGCATTTCGTCTGCCCGGTGAGGTTTTGCTTCCCCAAAACGCACCGTCGAAATATTTGCTTCGAAAAATGTGCGCAGAGCTGTACTCGAGTTCGCAGCGTCGACACCGAAAACGAGGCTTTACCCTTCCTATTGCGGCGTGGATGCAAGGGCCTCTTAGCGAGTTCGTGGCTGATAGCCTTAATTATCTGTCGAATTCTGGTCTTCTGGAAAAGCGCGGTATTCAGCATCTTTGGGCATCATTCAAGGATGATCCGGACAGCCCGGCTTGGTCACGTGTGTGGGCATTGGTTTCACTTTCAAACTGGAAATTGCGCAGAACGACGGGATGTTGACACGGCAACGCAATCCTGTTGCCGAATCTCGGCGACTGATAGAAGCGGGCACAGTGCTTGCTACTTTGTCGATCAAAAATCATTAAGAACGAATCGGGTAGGAACGATGGCAGCACTGCAAAACAACTGAGGGACAAGATTCGTGGTTCATTCGGTCTTGATTACATGGCTCGCGACAAGTGCCGGACAACCTTGGAAGGGATAGAGCAAGGGAGGGCCAGCAACATCGCTACCAGGGTGCGGCCCTACCGTGAATGGTTCGGAGGCGAAGGTGAGTAGGACGGCAGCGGCCCACAGGTTCGCGATACTCAGCACTCATCCCATCCAGTACCATTCTGGCTGGTTTCGGGGGTTGGCGGCGCATCCCGATCTTCAGATTCATGTGTACTATTGTCACCGGGCGACTCCCGCAGAGCAGGCAAGCGCTGGGTTTGGCGTGGCGTTTGATTGGGATGTGCCTTTGCTAACGGGGTATCCGCATTCGTTTCTGAGAAATGTCGCTGACCGGCCGGGGCACGGCGGATTTGCTGGGTTCGATACCCCGGAAATCAGGAACATCATTCGCTGCGGGCAGTACGAAGCGGTATTGATTAACGGTTGGCATTACAAGAGCGCGTGGCAGGCGATTTTGACCTGCTGGCAGTCGGACGTGAAAGTGATGGTTCGAGGCGATTCACACTTGCATACCGTACGCAGCCTTCCCCTGAGGCTCGCGAAATCGCTCGCGTATCCACGTTTCATTCCGCGCTTCGACGCCTGTCTCGCGGTCGGCCAATGGTCACGCGAGTATTTCCTGCACTATGGCGCATCCCCGGAGCGCATCTTTCTGGTTCCGCACACGGTGGACGTTGACTCCATGGGAGAAGATGCGAATCGATTGCGTCCGATTCGCTCCGAGTTGCGGCAACGTTGGGTTCTTGACCCGAATGCCACCACCTTCCTGTTTGTAGGTAAATTCACAGAGACGAAGAGGCCGATGGACTTCGTCCGTGCCGTTCGCGAAGCGGCTAGTCAGAAAGCCGAGGTGCAAGGCCTGATGGTCGGTGATGGGCCCTTAAGGAATACCTGTGAGGACTTCGCCCACACCCACCACGTTCCGATAACTTTTACTGGTTTTTTGAATCAATCGCAGATCGTCAGTACATATGTTGCCGCCGACGCGCTCGTACTCCCGTCCGCTGGAGAGACCTGGGGCCTAGTGGTAAATGAGGCCATGTCGTGCGGCCTGACGTGTATAGTAAGCGACCGTGTAGGTTGCGGCCCTGACTTGATAGAGGCAGGAAGAACTGGCGCCGTTTTCCAGTTGGGAGATGTGGATGGGCTCGCAGCTCTAATGACCGGTCTGGCGCGAGATCCCTCCCAACTCGCTTTCATGAGCACGCAGGCTCGGCGCAAGATACAGAAGCACTCAATACCGGCAGCTGTGGAGGGCGTGCTGCAGTCCTTGCATGCCATTACCGGCTCACGAACATTGGTATGCAATTGCTGACCGGATTCCAGCCGCGGTGGAAACGACCGATGATGGCGAATGCCGGCGTCCCCCTACTGGTTACGGGTCTCCTCTCGTACTTCAGCCCTTACGACGTGACGCTGGCAGAAATCGCGGCGGCATACTTGCTCACATGGCTGCCTTGGGCCTCGTATCGGACCTGGTATCGCGACGAGAGAAAGGGGATCCCTCTGTTTGCCCTCCTTGCGGGGATGTACTGGCTCTCCTATGTTTTGCCGCTTTTCTGGGGCAGCCACGCAGTAAGCCTGGTTTCGGGGCGCAGACCTCTTTCCGATAAGGCGATTACAGCTTCGCTCTACCTGGCGGTAGCTGGTGTGGTTGCCCTCTGGGCAGGTATCAAACTTGCTGCACGTTTTCGATGGGTGCCCCTGGTCCGAGTTGATGTTTGCACCACTCCCGGACACTGGAACCTCTTGCGAATCATTTTCATTGTTGGAACCTTGGTCAAGGTGTTCGTTCCGATTACCGAATGGGGAGAGGGAGGCCGCCAATTTATCGCCGATTTCGAAAAAATGGTGCCCACGGTAATTTTCGTGATATTTCTCCGTTATTACTTGCGCCAGAGGATCTCGAATCTCGATAAGGCTTTGATGCTCTTATATGTGTTCGTGGCAGTGGTCGTAGGTATCTCCTCGGGCTGGCTGGGGAGCTTCGTTGGGCTCGGCATCGTCTGCGTGATTATTTACACGTATGAGCGCCGCAAGTTGCCGCTCACTGCCGCTCTAATTGTGCTACCGATCATTTTGTTCTTTCAGCCGGCCAAGCAGGCGTTTCGGGAGCGCTATTGGACAGGAAATTCCGCCGGTGGTTATTCGGAACGCGTTGCCTTCTGGGGCGAGAGCTCCTGGAATATGTGGGCTGAAGCAATCACAGACCGAACGGGCTATCGAAGCATGCAGCTAGCCGATGCCACGCTCAGCCGTCTGTCGCTACTGCAACAGACGGCCAACGTGATGGAATTCACACCGGACAGAGTGCCCTATCAGTATGGCCGCCTGTATTCCTACGTTGGGGTTACCCTTATCCCTCGCTTTCTGTGGCCTAACAAGCCGTCCGTCAACGACGCCAACCAATGGTATCAGGTGTCGTATGGGCTTACGCTGCCACGAGAACTTTCGAATGTTTCTATTGCCGTAGGCACGCTTGCCGAGAGCTACATTAATTTTGGTTGGTTAGGGCCGGTGCTAATCATGTTCCCTCTAGGGATTTTTCTGGGCTCGCTGCAACGGATTCTTTTGCACGCCGACTCGGGCCTGTTGTTCAGCAGCGTGGGGGCAGTACTGGTTCCGCAATTGCTAGCGGTGGAATCGCAAATGGCCCAGTACGTGGCAGGCCTGGCGCAGCAGGTCCTTGTCGTTCTACTGGCCCTGGTCCCCGTTTTGAAATCTCAGGGCCAGGGAAGGGCAGTTCCTGCTAGGATGGTTGCGCGACGTGTCAATCAGTCAAGAATACTGAGGCCGAACACAAGCCTTCAAAAACCACCGATGTGACAGCTACTGCGGTGATGAAAAGCAATGACCAGCGCCAATCATGAAGTGGCCGCAAACGCCTCACACCGCTCTGGGACACCTCGCTAAAAGGTTATTAGCCTTTTGACGCAGCGAGAAGGCTGAGGGCAGTTATTCTGTCCGTTGCGACTTTCCGTCCTTGCCAAGATTGACATGTTCACATCGTCAACAGACCAAGCGTATTATGATCCCAACCTTGGAAATCATGAGTCCACCCCTTTCTGCAGTATGAAGGTCCTCCATGTGAGCCCATCCTTTTATCCCTCAAGAGTGTACGGTGGAACAATACACTCCGGATATGGCTTATGCCGCGGTTTAGCACAGCTTGGATGTGACGTGCGGGTCCTGACTACTGACACGGACGGTCTTGGCCGCACTCTCGGTGTAGCGAATGATCGGGAAGTGCAAGTCGATGGTTTGCGCGTGCGATATTGCCATAAGCGACTTCGCCATTCTGTTTCTCCAGCGTTGCTTAGAGTTTTGCCCTCGTACATTCAGTGGGCCGATGTCGTACACCTGACGGCCGTCTACTCATTTCCGACGTTTCCCACCCTGTTCCTTTGTCGCTCGTCCAATAAGCCCGTTGTGTGGTCTCCCCGGGGCGCTCTGCAACGATGGGAAGGCTCTTCTCGAGTTCTTCACAAATGGATTTGGGAATCGATATGCCAGAAGCTGGCGCCTAGGAACAAATTGGTCTTACACGTGACTTCGCAGGCTGAGGCCGACCAAAGCCTGAAGAGATTTCCGAAACTGCGGGCGTCGGTGATCCGAAACGGCGTGGATGTTCCACGAAATCTCAATCGCAGCGCCTCAAATGGGAAATTGCGACTTCTGTATTTGGGACGTCTTCACCCTATCAAGGGCATCGAAAGCTTGCTCGAGGCTTGTCGTATCGTTGAGGGCGCATTGCCAGACTGGCATTTGTATGTTGCGGGGACGGGGTCTCCATCTTATGTCGATTTTCTGAGGTCAAAGGTCCAGGCACTCGGTCTATCCAAACGTGTGGAATTCGTCGGTGAGGTGTTCGAGAAGAATAAGGAGGCACTTTTCGCAAAATCTGATGTTGCTCTCGTACCCTCACACATCGAGAATTTTGGAATTGTGGTGGCTGAAGCCCTTGCTCATGCGGTGCCGGTGATCGCCAGTAAGGGCACTCCTTGGATTGGCCTCGAGAAAAACAGGTGCGGGCTCTGGGTAGACAACGATCCCGAAAGCTTGGCAACTGCAATTCGCAAGATTCATACACTACCTTTGCAGGAGATGGGACTGCGTGGGAGAGCGTGGATGGAGAAAGACTTTTCTTGGGGATCGGTCTGTGGTGAGATGCTTGCCGTGTATCGCGAGTGTATCAGGAGTCAGACAAGCTGAGCGGGCATATTGCTTATAAACGTTCAAGCAGCCTCGCGAAAGACCGAGAAAATGGAGATCGTGGCGTTCGAGAGCAATTCACGTTCTGCGAAAATGTCTTTAAGCATCCGCGTGGTTGCCAATTCGTTTACCAGTCCGCCAGCACCTCATTCTTGGTGTGCAGAACTGAATCCGCTTCTGTTTTTCCTCGAGCTGGCGGGCGGAGCGTTGCTTGGATAGGAAGGCGGCAGCTCCGTTCTCGGCGCCCATTCTCGAAGGACTCTTCACTGACGGGTTAAGTCCATGCTATTCTCTTTCTCTCGCCCGCTTGCCGGTTGCTCGTTCTCTCGAAAGCGGCCCTGATTTCGCACGGCAGCATGTGGCCTGTCGCAGGGTTGCGATGCGAAGGTCAGCTCGGCTTAACAAGGGCTCGTGACCCTCGTTGCGTGGGCACCAGCGTAGACTCATTTTGACACACTCAAGGCATGATGACTACGTTTGAAGCTAAGCGACGAGTGTCGCAAGTCGATGCTGCACCGACGAATAGTGTTGCCGTTAGCGTGGTTGTGCTTACGAAAAATGAGGAGCTTAATCTGGGGGAATGCTTAGGC
Source organism: Terriglobia bacterium (assembly GCA_020073385.1). Lineage (GTDB taxonomy): Bacteria > Acidobacteriota > Terriglobia > Terriglobales > Acidobacteriaceae > Sulfotelmatobacter. The sequence goes on from JAIQFH010000004.1 coordinate 178,173, forward strand.
AGTGTCGCAGGTTGGTGTCGCGAGATTTTCGTCGTGGACTCGGGAAGCGACGACGCGACCGTTGAAATTGCAAATCAACATGATGCAACCGTTGTCTTTCATGCCTTTGAGAGCCACACCAAACAGTGGAATTGGGCGTTGAGGAATCTGCCATTCCGATGTGAGTGGGCACTCTGTTTGGATGCGGACCAGCGGGTCACATCCGAACTGCGCGGCGAAATAGCCTCTTTGTTGTCAAAGGACGCTACAGTTGCTCCGAACGGGTTCTATATTAAGAGGCGGCAGATATTTCGTGGCAGGTGGATCAAGCACGGTGGGTACTATCCCAAGTATTTGTTGAAGATGTTGCGACACGAGTTTGCTTCGTGCGATGAGAATGAACGGCTAGATTCGCATTTCTATGTGAAGGGCGCGACTGGAGTGCTGAAGCACGACATCATCGAGGACAACCAAAACGAGCATGACATAACTTTCTGGATTGAGAAACACAACCGCTATGCCATCGCGCAGGCATCTGAAGAGTTGTACCGTCGGAAGCAGCAGGTGGCATGGAGTCTCAAGCCGAGGTTCTTTGGCACTCCTGACGAGCGAACTCTCTTTTTACGTGAGATATGGTACCGCTTTCTACCGTTGTATCTGCGGCCGTTTCTACTTTTCTTCTACCGCTATTTTCTGCGTCTTGGCTTCTTGGATGGGAAGCAGGGCCTGATTTTCCACTTTTGCCAATCTTTGTGGTTCCGTTTGCTTGTAGATGTAAAAATCGAAGAATTGGCCGAGTCAGACCGCAACGATGCGCACACCATTTCAGCTCTTTCAGCCTCAGATCAAACGAGTAATCGTCAATGACGCAGGAGCTTCGCGTTGTACATTTTGGGAATTAACGCTTATCACGGCGATGCCTCTGCCGCGATCATACAGGATGGTCAGCTTATCGCGGCTGTAGAGGAAGAACGCTTCAACCGCAAGAAACATTGCGCTGGGTTCCCTGCTGCCGCAGTCCGCTATTGCCTGCGGGCTGCCAATATCTCGGTTGGCGAGCTCGACCATGTCGGCATTTCGCGGGATCCGTCCGCGCACCTACACAAGAAGATTCTATACTCCATCACGCGCGTCTCGAGCATTTCCGGTCTGATCGCCGCGCGGCTCGCGAATGCCGCCAAGGTCCATGACCTGCGCGAGGAGTTGGCTCGTGCGCTGGAGGTAGCTCCGCAATTCCGAGCCAAGATACACAAAGTCGAACACCACAGGGCGCACATGGCCAGCTGCTTCCTGGTTTCACCGTTCGACCGCGCTGCGATTTTGTCCATCGATGGCTTCGGCGACTTTATCAGCACTATGTGGGGAGTCGGCGAGAACAATCAGATGGAGGTACTTGGGCAGATCGAATACCCGCACTCAGCGGGTATTGTTTACACCGCCACCAGCCAATACCTGGGTTTCCCCAAGTACGGTGATGAAGGAAAGGTAATGGGACTCGCGCCCTATGGCCGCCCTCGTTACCTGGAACAGTTTCGGGACATTATCCGGACGGACGCCGTCGCGGGATTCAAACTAGATGTCAACTACTTCAAACACGACTCTGAAGGCGTGGACATGACGTGGGAAGACGGTTCGCCGACGATCGGTCGAATTTTCTCGGACAAGTTCATCGATACCTTCGGACCCGCGCGACAAGCTGGCGAGCCACTTACCTCGTTACATGAGGACATCGCGGCCTCCCTCCAGGCCCGCTTGGAGGAGGTTACCTTTCACCTTCTGAACCAGCTGTATCGGCAGACGAAAGCCGATCGGCTTTGCCTTGCTGGTGGAGTCGCCTATAACTCAGTGATGAACGGAAAGATTCTGCTCAACTCTCCATTCCGAGAGGTGTTTGTACAGCCGGCCGCCGGCGACTCCGGCACGGCCCTTGGAGTCTGTTACTACATCCACAATGTCCTACTGAAACAGCCACGGTCGTTTGTGATGGAGCACGCCTATACCGGTCCCGAGTTCGCAAACGAGCAGATTGACGGTGTAGTGCGAAGGAGCGATTTTGAGTGGCGAGAGTTGAGCGACCGTGAGCTCACGCAGGCGGCGGCGCAAGCTGTTGCTGATGGGAAGATTGTGGGTTGGTTCCAAGGGAGGATGGAGTTTGGGCCGCGGGCGCTCGGTAATCGTAGCATCGTCGTCGACCCGCGCCGCGCTGAAATGAAGGACATCCTGAATGCTCGGATCAAAAAGCGCGAGCCCTTTCGCCCTTTTGCTCCTTCGATCCTTGAAGAGCGCGTCGGAGACTACTTCGAGCAGACGCATCCTTCCCCTGCCATGCTCATGGTCTATCAGGTTAGGCAAGATAAGCGCTCAGCCATTCCCGCGGTGACACACGTGGACGGTTCCGGACGGCTTCAGACTGTCGCTCGCAGTACCAACCCGCGTTACCACGAGCTCATTTCCGAGTTCGAGCGGTTAACCGGCGTTCCGGTTATTCTAAACACTTCCTTCAACGAAGACGAACCGATCGTGTGCACTCCAGAGGAGGCGTTGAACTGCTTCCAAAGGACACGAATGGATGTCTTATTCTTGGGGAACTACATGCTGCAGCGGTGACCACAGAGGAAGTGTCCTGCCAATGCAGGTGCTGATTCTAAACCAGGCTTTCTATCCCGATGTTGTCTCGACTGCTCAGCACGCGGCCGACTTGGCACGGGCTTTGACGCAGGCGGACCACGAGGTCACCGTCATCTGCAATTCTCGAGGCTACGATGATCCGAAGCTTCGATTCCCAAACCAGGAAACTTGGAACCGGATCAGAATCATTCGCGTACGATCGAGTGGGTTCGGCAAGAGTGCGAAATGGCGCCGTGCCGCCGACATCGGATCGTTCATGGCAAGTTGTGCATATCATCTGAGGTCATTGCCTAGGTTCGATGTTGTCGTTGCGATGACCTCGCCACCCCTTATCTCTTTTGTTGCAAGTTTGGCCTTGCCGAGAAGAGCGCGCAGCTTGGTGTTCTGGTCAATGGACCTCAATCCGGATGAAGCCATTGCTGCCGGATGGCTGCAACCGAACTCTCTGCTTGCGAGTGTGCTGTCGCGCATGTTATTGCACAGCTTACACCGAGCTGATCGCATCATAGCGCTGGATCGGTTCATGAAGGAGCGCATCGAGGCTAAAGGTGTTGACGCAAACAAGATTCTGGTCGTGCCTCCCTGGTCGCTCGATGACAGCGTAAGATTCGATCGAGCCGGCAGGGAAGAATTTCGGACTACTCACAATCTCTCGCGTAAGTTCGTCGTCATGTACTCAGGGAACCATAGCCCATGCCACCCCTTAGAGACGCTCCTCCAAGCTGCTGAGCGGCTGTCTGAGAACGAGGACGTTGCTTTCTGTTTTGTGGGTGGCGGAAGCGAATTTGGCAAGGTCAAGGAGCGTGCTCGGATCCGAGGTCTGCGCAATGTGCTATGCCTTCCTTATCAGCCGATAGAGAAATTATCGGGATCGTTGTCGGCAGCAGATCTCCACGTTGTCGTGATGGGGGAACAATATGTAGGCATTGTCCATCCATGCAAAATCTACAACGTGCTCGCCGTGAAAAAACCATTCCTTTACATCGGGCCCAACGAGAGCCACGTGACGGACATCATTAGACAATCTAGTGCCTATGTGTCGTCCCACGGTGATGTAGAGGGAGTTATAGCAAATATCCTACGCGCCGCGAGGTCCAACCTACTTGATTCCCCGCGCGGTGTTGAAGTGGAGACGCTGTTTTCGAAAAATCGGCTTGTTCCGCAAATGGTCCGCGCCATTGAACAGAGTGGGAGCGAATATGTGAACATCCATTAGAGCCGTTTTTCGCACGCCCGCGTCAGCTGCAAGACATTAGTCGCTCGGCAGAGTTTCCAGGATTCATCGTAGCCGTCCCCAGGACGGCAAGCCGTCCGTGCGGCATCAGGGCGTAATCAGGTTCTGTTCTTAAGAGGCGTTCGACGGTTTTGGTACCATTCGATAGTGCGGCGCAGTCCGTCCACTAGCGAAGTCTTGGCTTGAAAGCCGAACTCGCGCTCGGCGCGGGTGATATCGAGGCGACGTCGGGGTTGACCATCAGGCCGCGTTGTGTCCCAGATGAGTTCGCCTTCAAACCCTGTCAATCTACACAGCAATGCCGCCAATTCGCGAATGGTGATCTCGTGCCCTGATCCAATGTTCACCGGCTCGGGCTTATTGTAATATTCCGCGGCCAGCAAAATAGCCTCTGCGCAATCTTCTACATACACGAATTCACGCGAAGCCGCCCCCGTTCCCCAGCACGTAACTGTGTGCTCGCCACGCGCTCTCGCCTCCAGTAACCTCCTGATGAGCCCCGGAATTACATGCGACGTTTGCGGATCGAAGTTGTCTCCGGGGCCATAGAGGTTAACGGGCAAGAGATAAATACAATTGAACCCGTATTCCTGTCGGTACGCCTGTGCCTGGACCAGTAACATTTTCTTCGCTAATCCGTAGGGCGCGTTGGTCTCTTCTGGGTAACCATTCCACAGATCTTCTTCACGAAACGGCACTGGAGCAAACTTCGGATAAGCGCAGATCGTTCCCAAACACACAAACTTACGAACATCCAAGCGTCTCGCACATTCGATGAGTTCAATGCCCATAAGTGCGTTGTCGTAAAAGAACTGACCGGGATGCAACCGGTTCGCTCCAATACCACCCACGACTGCCGCCAAGTGAATAACCAAATCTGGCTCTGCATGCTTGAGGAGCTGGTCAATTTGTTTCCGTTCCCGTAGGTCGTACTCGCGTCTCCTCGGCGCGAACACTTTTTCGCAGCCAGCAGCCCTCAACTTCGCCAGAACGTGCTGCCCGAGAAACCCACCGCCTCCAGTCACCAGAACCGTCTTGTCTGGCCAAAAACCAATTTCACTATCCAAGCACGGCTCCCACAGCGGCCTTCAGGTTGTCGGAGACGCTGTTATTCCACTGATGCCATGCGCCGAACTTTTCGCGCAAAATTCGTGCGCCTTCACCGCGACAGGTAAGTCCCAGAGACTCCATGTCTCCGTCCACCATGATGCGCACCAACTCGCGAAAACTGATTCTAGGCGTCCACCCTAGTTCCCGCTCCGCCTTCGTCGGGTCGGCGAGCAAAAAATCAACTTCGGCAGGCCGCTTGTAGCGATCATCAATGAATACGTGTTTTCGCCAGTCTAGGCCGGCATATTCAAAGGCTTGAGTGACAAACTCACGGATGGCGTGCGACTCACCTGTGCCAAGGACGTAATCGTCAGGACGCTCCCTCTGCAGCATTTTCCACATACTCTCCACATATTCTGGAGCGTAACCCCAGTCGCGTTTCGCCTCCAGATTTCCTAGATACAATTTGTCCTGCTTGCCGGCCAGAATATGCGCAACCGCGCGCGTGATCTTTCGGGTGACGAATGTCGGTCCCCGACGCGGGCTTTCGTGATTGAATAGTATTCCATTGCTGCAAAACATCCCGTACGCCTCACGGTAATTGATGGCCACCCAATACGCGTAAACCTTCGCTGCACCATACGGGCTGCGGGGATGGAACGGCGTTTGTTCGTTCTGGGGCGGCGGCGCTGCGCCGAACATCTCAGAAGAACTGGCTTGGTAGAAGCGGGTCGTAACGCCACTTCGGCGGATGGCGTCGAGAAGTCGAGTTGTCCCCAATGCCGTGATGTCGCCGGTGTATTCGGGATTTTCAAAGCTAACCATGACATGGCTTTGGGCGCCTAAGTGGTACACCTCGTCCGGGCGGATGCTGTAGATGAGATCGATCAATCGGCTGCTCGTAGAGAGATCGCCGTAATGCAAGAACAGACGGGCGCTGGGAGTGTGCGGGTCCACATAAATATGGTCTAAGCGGCCGGTGTTGAATGTGCTGGCACGACGAATCACTCCGTGCACTTCATAGCCTTTTGATAAAAGCAGTTCAGCAAGATAGGAACCGTCCTGTCCGGTGATTCCTGTGATCAGAGCATTTTGCAAAGAGCACCTCTTCTCCCCGAAGAGCTCGAATACCTCAGTAATTAGCGCAGTTTACAACGTTCGTTTCCTGCCGGTCCAGTGGCGCGCAAGTACTTGAGTATCACTACATGCCATGTCGTCGTTCTCTAGCCTGGCGCAGCCGCCCTCACACGCCTCCAGACCGCTAAGTGGTAGTCGATGCATTGTGTGATCGGGTTCCGCTCAGAGTCAACCCGGATTGACTGCGAAATTCCTTGTGATGAACTTGGAGGTTCTTCAGGGTTCTGAAGGACTGACATCTCCATCCATTCCTTTGCAGGACTTCTCGACAAAGCTGCTTGTACAATTGGCGATTCAGTCACGCATCGTTGCTTCGCTCGAACTTAACTCATGAATCCTTCTGATGTAATTGAGCGAGGAATGCCTGCCCCTGCGCGCCGAACAGGAACTTGAAGAACTGCCAGATCGAATGCAGCAATATTTCATGTTTTCGGTTGTCCAGATTCGTTCCCACCAGAAAGTCCGTGCAGATCATCGGCAGTAGCCGCGCGACCTGTCAGTCCCTAGCGTCAGAGCCGTCCGTCTCCGGCGCCTTCCCGATCACGGGAATCTGGCTCTTGTACACCTTGAAGTAGATGATCTCGTGCGGCTCGGTGTCCGACCCGGCCACTTCCTTTCCACCTCGCGCGCGAATTCTTGGTCGCATGATCACCACGTCAGGCTTGATCTAGAGCGTGTGAAGCCGCAACGGACCTAACCCTCGTTTGTTAGGCCCACATCGGGGGCAGATCGGAGCCCCAACAGCAAAACTCAGTCCGCGTGCGCTTCTTAAAATGATCGCCACGCTGCTGAAGGGTATTTTCAACGAGCTCCTAGCTAGCTTAGCTAGGCGGGCGGGAACAGTTTCGGTCTATCCATAAGCTTTCCGGCAGATTGTCGTGATGTACTCGGGAAACGAATAGCCCATGTCGCGCTTTGGAGACATTCCCTCAGGCCGCTGAGCGACTCGCCGGTCCTGAAGACATCGTTGTTTTGCTCTATCGGGGGCGGAAACGAGTTCCGAAGTGCGCAGGAGCGTGTGCGAGACCTGCGCATGCCGAACGTGCTGTGCTTTCCTTACCAACCCCTCGAGAAATTATCAGCATCCTTGTTCGCGGTCGACCTGCACATTGTAGTGATGGGAGACAAGTACGTTGGCATCGTGCGCCCCTGCAAAATCTACAACGTGCTAGCCGCGAACAGAGCATTCCTTTACATTGGTTCAGCGGAGAATCATTCGGGGGGCATCGTCCGCCAAGCTGGGACGGGGCATACGCTTCCGCGCAAAGTGCTAAACAATGCGGAACAACTGGTGCGCCGGCGACTACCGAACTGGCAAACGCTAGTCGAAGGAGTTGCTCATTCCGCAAATGATCTGTGCGATCGAACAGAGCAGGGACAGGAGTCCCCGAGTCCGACTCAAACTCTTTCATCAGTTCAGGGTGCCGTATCATCTTGGAACCCGCTCTGCAGGCCGGCCGGAGGCCAAATAAACAAATGCTAAAGAATCGTCTCTTAAAAGGATGTATTAGCGTTGGCGTGTTTTTAGCTCTTCAATTCTGCCAGTCGCAGATCACCAGTCAGCAAGCCGAGGTCACTGCCTCGAGGCGAATTGAGAACCCGACGAACTCCGAGTCTACAGCGCGAGCTAAGGACGTTCTGGATGTGCGGGACCACGGCGTGGACTGCACATTCACGCGTGACAGTTCTGCCGCACTAAACGCGATAACTGCAGGGGCCGCGACCAATGGTGCAGCGATCACTTTCCCTCCAAACTGCCATGTCAAGATCGCATCTACCTGGCTTATCAAGAATCTGAGCGGGTTCTCGATCCGAGGGTACTCTGGTGCCGGGAACAACGGATACTCTGGCACCAATGTTCCGACAATTGGCTGGGCCGGAGCGCCTAGCGGAACCATGATCGACATGGAATACGTGGATGGATTCGAGGTTGATCATCTGGCCATCGACGGCAGGGGAATCGCTGCCATTGGCATCAACGTAGACAAGACCGGTGGCGGAGGCAAGGTCAACACGACCGATGGACTCTTCAACCGTTTGAATATCAGTGCAAACTTTCAGGGAGCTGGAAAGGCTGATTGGGTTGGTATGAAACTGTCAGCAGTTTCCACTTCCAACGTAGAAGACATGCGGGTGACAAACTCCACGTTCTCTTGCGGAAACACGACAAGCTCAGGAGTGGCTGGCGTTTGGTTAGCGCATTCGTTCAACGTGAAGAACATCCAGATCGAGCACAACTTCATCCACAATTGCAACGTCGGCGTCTTGCAGACTCAGGGTCACGCAAACATACGCTACAACGAAGTTGGCTCGAATCACACAGACTTCGAGATCGACTACTACACCGACCCGGAGCAGATTTCCTATAACCTGTCCGAATCCTCCCAGAGTGGCAGTCGCTTCTTGATCCTCGGCATCGTCAACCACGTGGTCGAGGTCACCGGCAACAACATCCCGGTCAATAACACTTGTGCGATCACGTTCACCAACGGAGGAACGGTATCGTCTCCCAACGGTAATTCCTTCTACAACGGATATGGCGGAGGGGCCGGTGGGAGCAAATGGTGCAACGGCGTCGGCTCGACGAACCCTCCAACCATCATGGGCAACCTAGCTAACTTTGATGTCAGTTCTGATGACATCTCCCCTTTCGTCACTTTCTTTGGCAAATCTCGCCACCCAATCGTGGATGCTGCGACTATCTCAAATGCGACCAAGAATGTGATTCTCGGCACAGGCGCGACATTCGTCGAGCAGTCCGTCCACTACAACAACAACGACGCCGGCGGAAGCCGTCTCGCGCCCAATAACCAAACCGAAAATTCTACCGCCTGCGCGGTGAACACAATCTGCCGCGACGAGGGAAGTGAGGAAACAGGAGGCCCTGTCACCCCCGATCGAGTGACCTGCAAGGTGACGGGAACCGATACCAGCACTGTCCACGTCTACTATGTGTCCGCAGTAGACGCTGCTGGAAATGAAACGATTCTTGGAAGTTCCGGCAACCTCTCTGCCTGCCGCGGGCCCGCCACCTACGATGGCAGCCATTACGAGACGGTCTACTGGGTCGCCTCTCCTGGCGCTGCTTCCTATACGGTTTACGTGGCCAATCCTAAGGCACCGGGAAGCCAGTACGCGCAAGTCGCTTCTGGAATCGTTGGTACCTCTTACCAGTTCAACGGCCCTTACCCTACCTCCTTCACGGCTGGGATCAAGAACCTGTACAACCAGGCACTTTACAGGATCTTCCGGGGAAGGGAAGTGGACTTGCAATTCGGCACTCCGCTGAAGGGCTTCAGCGACAAAGGTATCACTCAGACTTTCAGTTTGAGCTCCAGAGGTTTCCAGTTGGGTGCGAGCGGTACGATGCTGACCCAGATGGCGCTATACTCAACGGCTTCGATCACTCCGGCTGCTGTGACCGCCGCCAGTTGTTCAGATCAGATTTTTCCGGTCCAAGGAGTAACGACCGCGGATCGCATCTCAAACATCGTTCCTCCTGCCGAATTGGGTAACGTCTCACTGAACGGATACATCTCTGCCTCGAACACGTTACTCCTGCACTTCTGCAATCCAAGCAGTTCGACCGTTACCCCTCCTGCGGGGGTCTACTCCATTCTCGCAGTTCACTAAGCAACCTCAGTGATCACGGCTCAACGAGTAGTCCTCCATTCATCGCGAGCAGAAGAATGCCGGGCTGCAGAGCAGACCGACCACCGTTTTGAGCAGATCAAACTACGTCCGCAAGCCGACATGACGTAGAAATCGTCCGATCGCATGCCGCGTATGCAAGATTGTGTCATGGAAAGCGGAACGGCCAATCGTGATCATGCTGCTTCGCATCACCAGTAGGCGTCGGGGAACTACACTATGGGGGATTCGGAGGATTGCCAGTCCTGCAGGCACATCGGCTCTCACTTCGACCACCAGTTCGAAAGTGCGGACTAGATGGCCGCAGTTGCGCCAGGCTTTCGCGGCGCCGGAGAGAACATCGTGTAGGAGGATCACACCGCCTGGCTTGACAATTCCTCTTCGACACAGCACGAGCAGGTCACGCTCATAAAATGGCTTGAAATGGTCCAGCAGAGCCAAGTCAACCGATGCGGGTGCGAGCGTCTTTAAGAACGTCGTCGAATCTCTCTGAACAAATTCGTAACATCCCGGTGTAACCCGTGGCCGCAAGAACTTTTCGATTGTCGCAGGACTGACCGAGTTCGTGTAGGCAAGGTTGTCGACTCCCACGTATCGAAATCTCGGATCCCGGTGGAGCGCCAGGACGATTGGCACAGAAAAGCCCCCCGCTTGAAATCCAATCTCTAAGACGTGACGAGCGGCCATGGTCTCTAGGACTTCGAGCGCGGCGCGTTCAAGTGCCGGATGTTCAGGGCCAATATGCCACCTGTCGTCGGGCACTCCCTCGCTGCAATAGTGTCGAGCGAGTGCGTCGCGGATAGTGTCGCTTCGTGGTTCTAGTGGGGTAATTGCCATAAGATTCCAGCGATCATGCTCGGGATGCGTCCGGGACAACCAACGGTAGTGCTCGAAGACTCCGGCCGCCGCGACTTGGACTCCAACTGCGCAGGTTGAGCTGAAAAAGTATCATTACGATACACCACTTTTCTACAGAACGTCCATCTCTCGCCGGAATATTCCGTCGAGTTGGCGGCGACAGTACGTCCGCGGCCGGTGCAGGTACTGGTTGATCTGGGGATGAGAGGTCATCGGACCGGCCTCCCTGAATTCGACTTGTTGATCGGAGAGATGGAAGACATGAAGCGTGGACAACTCAGTCGGTTGATTTATACTTTTCACCCACCCATGAGCTGGAAGAGAGCGGTCGTCAAGCGTTTGCCCGAATCATTACAGCGAGTCCTGGTCAGGCACTATCTTGTGACTCAAATCTGTCGAGGCCGCCGAGTGGCCGAAGGCGAGATTTTTTCCTGCCAAACCTTGTCAAGGAAGGGGACATCGTGTGGGATATAGGCGCGAATGCCGGAGAGTACACCTTCCAACTTTCTCGATTTGGGTGCTCGAGGGCAGGTTCACGCCTTCGAGCCGCTCGACTATAATTTGGGGGACCCTGCTCTTGACCATCAAGCGAGGACACCTCGGCAATGTCACGACCCACCAGCTTGCGCTTTCCGATCAGGCTGGCAAAGCTCGCATGAGCATACCCTCTGTGGTTGAACATTCTCTGGGGACTTTCACGGAGACTGGGCAAGACGTCGTGGTTGCGACCATTGATGGCTTGATCGAGTGCGGCGTTCCTCCACCGTCCTTCATCAAGTGCGACGTCGAAGGCAATGCTCCGAAGGTCGTAGCGGGTGCAATCGAGCTAATTCGCGCTAAGCGTCCAGCTTGGCTGATGGAAGTCTGGTCCAATGAAGAAATTCAGCATATGGAATCAATCGGATATGACTGCTATCGCTACCCCGTTCGGGGCGGATCCATTCACTAGGTTCACAGGCGCGAGGGGACAACCTCCACGTATTTTTTCCTGCCGCGGCAAATGTAATCATTGCTGACAAAGGCCGTGGATCACGTTGCCGTTTTGAAGCAGTACTCGTCTTGATGGTGGTGGTGCGTTGGGTACGATGCTGACGCAATGGCGCTGAACTCAACGGCTTCGATCGGCTTACCCCTCGTGCTGAGGTCTCCTCCATTCCTGCAGTCCACTGCACGGCTCCCGATGATCGCACTCGGGCCAACGTCTCGATAAATCCTGTGAAGGTTGATAGGATAGCGGGGCCCTTTGACGGGCAAGCAATAGCAAACAATTCCGATGAAGAACCGGGACCAATTCCGGCCGACCTGTACAGTCGTCATATGTACTCGCGATCGCCCTACAGAGCTGAATCGTTGCCTCAAGGCATTGGCAGAACTGGACTATGCCCATTTCGATGTTCTTGTGGTCGACAACGCGCCAAGTGATGACCAAGCCCGACAAATGGCGATGCGCTGGGGAGCGCGATATTTATTAGAGCCCGCGGTTGGATTGAGCCGTGCACGCAACCGGGGTGCCCGGGCTTGTGGTAGTGAGATCGTAGCGTTCCTGGATGATGATTCTCTACCCCAAGCGGACTGGCTCGCCAGCTTGGCGGCCCCATTTAATGATCCCTTGGTAATGGCCGTTACGGGACGTATCGTTGCGTCCAACATAGAGCAATTACAACGCCCATTGAGGCCGCTGCCCCATTCAGACAGGAACGGTGGTCGGGAATCCGTCTTCGATCGCGAAACCCAATTTTGGTTCGAACGCGCCAACTTCGGGGGCATCGGGGATGGTGGCAACATGGCGCTCCGTCGCTGCGTGTTCGACATCTGGCCAGGCTTCGACGAACGCCTGGGACGAGGCGCGGTCATCGATGGTGGGGAAGAACACCACGCCTTTTTTTCCTTACTTGGCCGAGGCTACCGGATTGCACAAGCACCCACTGCAGTGGTTTATCATCCAGTTCCCCGGGAAGAGAAAGAACTACGGGCCCAGCTCCTTCGGAATCTCGTATCCACTGCGGCTTACACTGCGCTTATTTTCGTAGAACACTCAGCTCATCGACGCGCAGTGATCAAGTACACTCTCGAAGCCCTCTGCGGCACGACTCGACCATGGCGATTGCCGACTGCGAGACCGCGACGCCGTGTTGTCTCCCGCGTACGAGTGCTGCTAGCTCTGGTGCGTGGACTGTTGCACTACTACCGATCTTTGTCGCGACGGGAGGGGATCAGAATGCCGGCTCGGACTTTTGTCGCCGAGCCGAGGCCAGCGGCACAGACATCAACTTGGGGAGCGCAACGGTCGCAATAGCGTGCGGGGGAAGATACTCTCTTGACAAGTGCGAAAGTAAAGCGCAGCCCAACGGAATCTGCCGTGTCCTTCTTGGAAATCATGTTGGTAGCCTGCCGCGGATGGCGCAAAAAGCTTGAACGGGTACCTTCTCTCAGAGGGCCAATGCAGCTGGTCTCCGAGATTAGGGCATGCGCTTTGGACAGCCCTGATCGAGTTCGCGTCCAAACGGAGGAGCTGTTCAAGCACAAAATTGACCCCTACGAATTTGCACGCGAGCCAGAACGATTTGACCGGGCTTGCGAAATGCTCGACAGCGTCTCTCATGGCAACCGCTTTGGACGCGTCCTTGAGATTGGCTGTGCTGAAGGGCTTTTTACCGAACTTCTGTCTGGGCGATGCCAGTCGCTTTGGGCAGTCGATATTTCGACCACTGCTTTGGAGAGAGCACGCCAGCGCTGTCGTCGATTCGATCATGTGCAATTCGCGGAATGGGATGTCAGATGCGGCACGTTTTTGGGTGAGTTGGACCTCATTCTCGCCGTGGGTGTCTTGGAATATATTAGGCGCCCTAAGATCTTGAAGCAGGCGATCGACCGAATCATAAGGAGTCTTCGCCCCGGTGGCTACTTGCTGATGGGCAACACGGTTGCCGGCAACGACCTAGAGGCTCGCTGGTTTGGCAGGTATCTGCTGCGTGGTACCTGGATCAATCGGTACACCGAGGGCGATGCCCGACTCGAAGTCATCGCAACTGCACTGGATCAGTGTATCTGTCCTTTCGAGCACATTCTGTTGAGGAGGCGATGAAATGCAGATCTCAGTCATCATCGCCACGTACAACCGCCTGCATCTGCTGACAAGGACTCTTCCAACCGTTATTGAACAGGATCTTCCAACCAAAGACTATGAAATCTTGGTAGCAGTAGATGGCTCATGCGATGGCACGACAAAGTATCTGCGGGGTCTTCAGCCCGGTGTCAGTGTGCGCGTACTTGAGCTGCCACATCGCGGCCAAGCCGCCGCGATCAACGCCGCACTTAAGGCGGCCATAGGCAAGGTAGTCTTGTTTCTGGACGATGACATCCTCTGCACGCCTACCTTGCTCCGGGCGCATGTTGCCGCGCATGAACGAAGTCCTGGCAACCTTGTGTACGGGCCCGTATTGCTTGCCCCGGAAGTACCACAGGGGCTGGCTCGCGAATGGGCGAGCCGCTTCTGCGACGACTTTTTTGCACGCCTCACCCCGGAGAATGAAAAAGACGGTTGGTATCGGTGCATGGCTAGCGCAAATTCGTCCGCCGATCGAACTCTGTTGCTAGCCAGGGGCGGCCTGGACGAAACCTTCGCTCGCGGAAACGATTACGAGTTTGGGCTGCGTCTGTGGAAATCAGGCCAGAGCTTTCGGTATGAGCCAACCGCAATCGTCCATCAACTATTCACAAAGACGGTCGAGGACATCGTCCATGATGCAAGGGATGATGGTCGCGCGATGGTGCGCCTGTCCAGAAAATACCCGGAATCCCGTAGTTCGACCGCGGGCAATCGCTTGTTCGTGGGCACCGGAATGTTCCGATTCATAACTCACCTGTGCTATTCCCTCCGCTATGCCTACAACCATTGTTAAGGCTCTGTTGCTGGATAGCGGAGCGGTTCGCTCGTGGTGGTTTCTCCCGCAAGCTCGGGCTCCGGCTCATGAATGCGCGAGTATCGCTCGAGTCGCTGAAGGGTGCGCTAGATGTCCTCGGCTCCCACAAGGCCTTGAGACGCGAGTTTGGCATGCGTCTGCCGACACTCATGTACCACAATATCGGAAGCGTGGCACCAGGCAGCAACAAGGCGCTGACAATATCTCCTGCACGATTTAGGCGTCAGCTGCGTTGGCTGGCTCGCCGCGGATACACCGGTATCACGGCATCGCAGTGGCTCGCATGGTGCCGAGAGGCCAGACCCCTGCCTGACAAGGCGGTTCTGCTCACTTTTGATGACGCGTACGCGGATACAGCGACGCAAGGTTTCCGCATTCTTAGGGAGGAGGGCTTCACTGGAACGGTTTTTGTGGTCAGCTCTGAGATTGGTGGTACAAACACTTGGGACCAGGCCGATGGCATCGCAAGGCAAGAGTTGATCACAGCAGAGGAGATTCGGTACTGGGCCACGCACGGAATCGAGTTCGGTGCACATGGCCGGACTCATGCTGACTTGACTAGACTTGGTCCGGCCGATGCGAAGGCTGAGATGTTGGATAGCAGAGATCGCTTGGCTCACCTGATAGGAGAGCCGATTGCATCTTTTGCGTACCCCTATGGCTACTACAATGACTCGGTATTGGAAAGCGTCAAGGAGATATTCCCGGTTGTCTTCACGTGTGATGCCGGACTGAACGATCTGCGCACCGATCTGAACCGACTGAAGCGGGCCGAGATGGTATCCCAATATTCCTTTCTCGATCCATTCTTTCAGGTGCGAATAGGATACAACCCCATCATCGTCTTTCGAAGAACGGTCGGGCGTTTGAGAAGGCAGGCGGTAACTCGAGCCAGAGAGCTATTGCGTGTTAGGGATCGCGGGCTCTTTCGGACGTGAGTCTTTCAGTCTGTCCGTCGCACCATCCGGGTGATTAGGCCGCGTCGGTAGCAGTAGATTCCCGCCAACGTGCCAACATTCCATCCCCCGCAGATTACTCCATATCGTCCTGTCGCATGCCTTGTGGCTAACCGTCAGGGCTAGGGGAGAGCGAAAGCAAAAAGCGCGGATCCAGCCGGAATGACCACGTACTGTCTGCCGTCAAGCTCAAAGGTAATGGCGGTCGAGTAGATGGCCGCTCCTAATTGCACGTGCCAGAGGTCGTGGCCCGTCTTCGCGTCGAGGACGATGAAGTTTCCGTCGGAATCACCGGCGAAGACGACTCCGCCCGCGGTGGAGAGGGCCCCACCGTTGGGATTGCTGAAATAAGGGAAAGACCATTTCTCCGTTCCGGTGAGAGCATCGAGTGCCTTGAGTGCACCCGTTGGCCGTTCAACGGGATCGGGAACGTAGACGCTTCCCAGGAAATCGTGCCCTGCTCGATAGGGCTGCGGAGAACTCGTGAAGATGTCACACTCATTCGACGTTGCCACGTAAAGCAATCCAGTCTCGGGGCTGTACGATGGCGCGTACCAGTTGGTGAGCCCAAGTGCTCCCGGGCAGACTCGGGTTCCCGCCGGGTTCGGCTGGAGACTGTTGTTCACGATGGGCCTGCCGTCCGGGCTGATACTCTTGGCCCAAGTTACGTTTCCGAAAGCCTTGGCGGAAAGAAACTTGCCGTCGGTGCGGTCGAGCACGTAGAAAAAGCCGTTACGATTGGCCTGGATCAGCAGTTTGCGCGGGTGGCCTTCCCAGTCGGCGTCGAGCAAGACCGGAATCTGAGTGGCGTCGTAGTCGTACAGATCGTGCGGCGTGAACTGGAAGTACCATTTCAGTTTTCCAGTGTTGGCGTCGAGGGCGAGCATGCAGTTACTGTAGAGATTATCTCCGCCTCGTTCTCCGCCGTAGTTGCTCGGGGAAGGGTTGCCGGTGGGCCAGTAGATGAGGTTCAGATCCGGATCGTAGGTGCCGGTGATCCAGGCAGGAACACCCCCCGTTTTCCATGACTCGCCAGCCCAGGTCTCATGTCCGGGCTGACCGGGTCCGGGGACGGTCTCGAATCGCCACAAGCGGTGACCCGTGATGGCATCATACGCGTCGATGAATCCTCTGGTCCCAGCCGTTTTTGGTTTACTCCAGGTGTCCTTGGCACAAAACAGCGGCCCTTCGCAGGATCTGGGCCGTCAGTCAGACCCTGGGCGCCAGCAAGACACTTCAAAAGAACCGCCAGCAGAGCCCACATTGCATGACGCGCTCACTGCGATCGAACGCCAGCACCGCTGACACGACACGGTCGGCACTAGCCTGCTGCGTCGAGAAGGCATTCACGATCGAGAGCAAGATAAGCAGCCCACACGCCCACCTGAAGATGACGGATGCCAACTTCTGAATGCCTCCATATTGTTTCAGGAGGTGCTGCAAAATTTCGTCCATCACCGCGACACCTAACAGCACGCTAATCGCGTTGCCCGCCCAATATGCGTCGAAGTAGTTGTCCGGAGAGTAGCGATATACAATAAACAAAATCCCCGACTTCACAATCTGAAAAATGATGTAGGAGAAAAATTGCGCAGGTGTGCTTTTCGAAATCTTCTTGCGCGACTCGCCGCCAAGCTCAAAACTCGGAACAGAAGATTCGGGACACGATGCATAGGTGTAGAGGGATTGTAAGGCGGCAAGGTTCACACGCACAACCCGAGTTCAATTTCCTGCAAAGTGGATGGCGCCTAGTATTGCAAAGCGTACGTGAGTCAATTAGCTTGGTTCCTAGCCTTCGGCGGTCTGCAGGGAACGTACCCGTGATTTGAAGTTCTGTTATGGCTTCCTTCGCAATATGTTCTTCGACGCTACGCGTTCATTGCTGGCCCGCCATGAAACCACAACGTTGTGTTCGGCTGCGGTTTCCGCATCCGAACACCGATGGCGCGAAACTACTCCAGAAGCTCAAGTACACAGTGCCTGCTTTGAGTTCGAGGCGCAAAGTTTGAAACCTTAGGAGAATGCGAATATGCGGAACGAAAGGCGAGTATTGGTAACGGGCGCCGGCGGCTTTATTGGGCACCATTTGGTGAAGAGACTGAAATCGGACGGACATTGGGTTCGTGGTGTTGACATCAAATATCCGGAATACGAACCTTCAGCAAGCGACGCGTTTGAGATCCTTGATCTGCGCAAGGCGGAGAACTGTCTCCTGGCCACGCGCGGCGGAATTGATGAGGTCTACAATCTCGCTGCCGACATGGGTGGCATTGGCTACATCACCGCGTATCTCGCCGAGATCAGCCGCAATAACATTCTGATCAATGCCCATATGCTCGAGGCCAGCCGTCAGAATGGGGTCCAGCGTTTCTTGTTCTCCTCTTCCGCTTGTGTCTACAACCAGAGCAAGCAGCAAGATGCGGCGGTCATTCCTCTGCGCGAGGAAGATGCCCATCCCGCCGATCCCGAGCCGGGCTACGGCTGGGAGAAGCTTTTTGCGGAGGAACTCTGCCGTTACTACTACAAAGACTACGGCTTTGAGACGCGAATTGTCCGCTTTCATAACGTCTACGGGCCGCTCGGAACGTACGAAGGCGGCAAGGAAAAGGCGCCAGCTGCCATCTGTCGCAAGCTGGCTCTCGCTGAAGACAACGGCGAGATCGAAGTGTGGGGTGATGGCGAGCAGACACGCTCCTTTATGTATGTGGATGATTGTGTGGAAGGACTCGTGCGCATCATGACCTCTGACCACCGCGACCCGATCAATTTGGGAACGGATGAACTCGTGACGATTAACGGGCTGGTCGACATGGTTGCGAGGATCGCTGGCAAGCAGATCACGAAGCGACACAACCGTAGTGGACCTCAAGGCGTGCGTGGTCGGAACAGCGACAATACGCGTCTGCGTGAAGTGCTGGGTTGGGAACCATCCATACGATTGGAGCAAGGACTGACCGTGACCTTTCAGTGGATCGCAGCTCAGGTGCTGTCCAAGCCTTCTGTGTTCGTCGCGGCTTCCACTGCCGCGGACTGAGGTGGGTGAGGTTATCAACCGAGTCTATCGTAGAGCCCGTTTCCAACAGGGGCCTTTTGACCTGCGCCCTGCGGGTCGAGAGGCGCAGGCACATCTAGAATGGCTTTGGAACCTGTTTCCGCTGTGCATTGTAAGGGGAAAACAAATTGAGTACCAAGGTTCGGAGTCTGGTAACCGGCGCGGGCGGGTTCATCGGTCGTCATCTCGTTTCTTTTCTTCGGGCGCAAGGCCATTGGGTCAGGGGAGTTGACCTGAAGCATCCGGAGTTTTGTGGCAGCGATGCCAACGAGTATGAGTTGCTAGATCTACGGAGATCTGAGGACTGCCTACGGGCAACGGCAGAGATCGACGAGATGTACGCATTAGCCGCAGACGTGGGCGGGACGGGCTGCGGCACCCCTGATCACGCCCAGATCTTCCATAATAACCGTCTCATCAATCTCCATTGCATAGAAGCAGCCAGAAAGAATCGCGTCACTCGATACTTGTACGCGTCGTCGACATGCGTTTACCCAGAGCTCTGCGAATACATAACGAATAATGTTCCGCTGGACGAAGAAGATGCGTATCAAGGAACACCTCAAGACGCTTACTGATGGGCCAATCTCATCACCGAACGCCTTTGCACTCATTATCGCCAGGCTTACGGGCTTGAAACCCGGATTTTGAGACTTCCTGACGTTTTCGGCCCGCTCGGACCTTGGCTCGGTGGACGAGAGAGCACACCCGCCGAGTTATGTCGCAAAATTGCGGTGGCCCATCTTGAAGGTCTTAATGAAATTGAAATCTCAGGCGACGGCGAGCAAACGGTGTCTCTCTGCTATATCGATGATTGCGTTACGGGGAATGTACAAGGTAATGAGATCTGATTGTTTCGAGCCTTTGAACCTAAGCCAGGATCGAATGGTGTCTATCAAAGAACTTGCTGACATGATCGCAAAGATTGCTGGTGTTCGCGTGAACAAGAGGCACGTGATTTCCGTCTAAGTCCGGCATGTTGAAGTCGACCACTATCGTGTCAATTTGATGCTCGCGTGCGAGAGCAGTTCCGGTGATTCCGTCAGTTGAGCTCACGTTGTTCACTCAGCCGGTCTGCCCGCACAGGCCATGCCATTCGGTCCAACTTCTTTAGAGGCCGGTGCGAGTTGCGTAATTTTGGTGAATTGCTGTCGCAGCCTCTGCTCGTACTCTGCAATCTGCCGTTCAATTTCCGCTTCCTCTTCCTTTCTGCGCAGCAGATCCTCCCCGTACCGCTTTAAAAAATAATCAATTGTTTCGACGCGCAGCTTAATAGTGTTTGCCGGCCGGTTCTCGTCCAGGTCTTTGAAGGAGAAATAAGGCGTGCCCGAGCGTTCCACGATCTGTTCGACCACGCTGTAAATGGGCGCGTCGTGACCACACTTGAAGCTGGAAATTTCCACCGCCACGAGGTTGGGATGGCGGGCAG
>JAIQFH010000119.1 GCA_020073385.1 Terriglobia bacterium
ACAGTGATGGATCGGCCAATCGAATCGGAGACCACTAAAATCGTCGAAAACTCCTATCGCGCGACCATTCTTGCCTTCCTGAACGAATGGTCGATTTTCTCCGAGCGCAATGGCGTGGATCTCACAAAAGTGGTGAAAGCCATCAAAATGAGGCCGACGCACAGCAACATCATCTTTCCCGGACCAGGAATCGGCGGTTACTGCCTTCCAAAAGATGGCGGGCTGGGATACTGGGCCTATAGCCACCTCTTGGGCTTTGAAGACGGAGACAGCATCTTCAAGATCAGCACCGTCGCGATTGACGTCAATGACACGCGAGGCCTGCATGTTGCCGAGCTTACCCGCGACGCACTCCGCAACATGGGCAGATACATTGCCGGTGCGCGCGTCCTGCTGGCCGGCGCAAGCTACCGCGAGGATGTGGGAGATACGCGTTACAGCGGCAGCGAACTGGTCGTCCGCAAGCTTACCGAGATGGGGGCCGAAATCTCCGTGCATGATCCCTATGTCGATCATTGGTACGAACTCGAGAGCCAGGAAACCTACCCGTCTCCGGGGCATTCGTGGTCAAGATTCTTCCGCAACCAACAAGATCTCAGCAGCATTCATGTTCAAAAAGACTTGGCCTCCGCACTCCGGGGAGTCGAGGCCTTAGTGCTTGCGGTGCGTCACGCACCCTACTTGCATCTGAACCCAGACGATGTCGTGCGCTGGTCCGGGGGACCGATTGCGGTTATCGACTGTTTTGGGATTCTCCAGGATGACGACATCCGCCGCTACTTCGAACTTGGCTGCGAGGTAAAGGCTCTGGGACGCGGCCACATCCAACGCATCAAGGAAGAAGTTCGTTCATCCAAGGAAGCGAGAGAGTCTGAGTCGGCTATTCCCGTTTGATTTTGCACAGTCCATCGAGCAATAACGCTCGGAAAACGACTTGGCCTCGATCACGAATGCCGACTCGTGATCGAGGCCTTCGTTAAGCTATTCAAGTTATGTTGCTTCGTTCTCGACCGTTACCGTTCGATCATTGCGCCAAAACACGCTAGTCCCGCTGCTTCAAAATTTAACTGACCGCAAACGCTGCGTCGATTGCGCCCATCCTTTAGTTCATAGGGTACTGTTTTGCAGCGATCGAACACATAATCCGTGCTGATTAGAATCGGCTTTGCGTTATGGTGTTTCGCGACACCACAAAAAACGGAGTCGTCCGGGAGGCGACTCGGAGGCGAACTCGATCATGCTTTGCATAGTCTGTCACGCCGGCGACCATCACGTCTCGCTGAAGGGTGGTTAACGTCTTCTAAGCTTCTGCCACAGATTCTAACTCGTCTTCCGACCCGGTTATCCTTTGATTCCGGTTTACAGTTCTCAAGGACATGCACTCGGTTGGTTGCACGAGAGTTTCGTTCGCCGAGACGGGACTCGGCTCGACAGGCTTGCGCCCGGGCTCCCGCGGTCGTAGCTCTTCAAGGCGTCTTCGCATATCAATCCCCCAGCACGCCTGAAGAGCCTTGCAGTGGTCACAGTTCAGATCGCCTATCTTCAGAACGATCATCGCTTTGCAAAGCAGATGTCTTAATTTCATTTACGGTCTCAAAAGGAGCAACTCTTCCCTACCGAACAAAAGCTGTGCGGCCAGCCATCATGCCTGAATGCTGCATCCCTATTATGGCCGCGCAATGTCGCACAATCGATGCCTACCTGGTCCGATTCCCAGCTGCGCAAAGCCAAAGACACCGTTTGCATGGGGTGAGGATTCACTGCCGACGATCTACGAAAAGGCGCTCTCGCTTTTTCTGAGTGCAGATCAGGTGAGAGGAATCGTCACGACAGCCACGTTCGATGCGCCCTGACTTTCGGTATTCTGCTTGAACGCTCTAACCGCATAGGAATAAGTCTGCCCCAGTTCGACAGCTGGATCAACTGCGGCTGTGCTGTTTATCGGCACATTCCCATTGATCTTCGTGCAAGAATTATCCGGGTTTAGGCGGTACACGTTGTAACCCTCACCGGGTCCTGGAGAAGGTAACAGTGACGTACTGGCATTCCACGACAAAGCTACGGTGTGCTTACTTCTTGGGTCGTCGGGTGTTTGCGTTTTAGAGTTCTTGATATTGCACGGAAATGAGTCACTGCTCGTAGTGGACTGTCCTACTCCCTCGGAGCAGAGTATTCCGGGCTTGTCGTCGCTTTGAAATGTTAGCCTCGGTGCGCTAGAACCCTCGAGGGAAAAGCCGGCAACCAAGGCAACAATTCCTAAGATACGAGTGCTCCTTAGAAATGTATTCATCTCGACCATCCTCCGAAAAACTGGCATCAAAAAACAGGTCAGGTGTTCTGTTTGTGCATCTAGGAATGACTAAGACCTTAAGGCCTTGACGAACCACTGCTAAGAACGCGGGCCCAAACGGTATGCGACACAGTAGTGGCTTTCTAGCCGCTCGGGCAAAGCAGGCTGTGCGTCAATCAGAGCGCAGCCGGTCAGCTATCAAGACAACCTCAGGCAGCGATCTCGGTTCTGCTTCTCTCCGAGTGCAATAGCCGCCGAAGTGTGCGGAGATCGTTCAAAATCCGGTGACTGCGCTTTACATGGACACTCAATTTGTCCAAGTTGTAGACGATTAGATTGAGGGTCTCCAGACGTCTGCGGGAAGCCGTGGGGGCTTGTGCACGTACATCGGCAGCCATCGCCTCCTGAGAGTCGGAAACAGCCTGAATTAGCAAAGCGATATACTCCTGTGCACTTTCGATGGTCTCAAATGGCGCCATGTATTGAGTTTCCACAAAACACCTCGGCCCGTCATACAGCCCTTCTACCGACAATTCACGGTTCAACTGCTGGCATCGAAGTACTCTGTGAGAGCCGACGATGTCGATGAAAGCTTACCAAGGCAGTGCTTGGGGGAGGTGAATACACCTGGCTATGTCTGAAGCTGCCTCTAAGGAGTCACAGTGAGAATCGCTCTCTGTGTTGCACCACGGACGGCCGTGATGATAACCATTCTATTCGATGTAACCGTTGTAGTACTTACGGCAAAGGTAGCTGTTGTCGAACCCGTGGAGACCGTTACGCTGGCCGGCACGGTTGCTACGTTTGTGTTGCTGCTCGACAGCGTTACCAACGCCCCAGCCGCCGGTGCGGGCCCGTTCAGGGTTACTGTTCCCGTCGAAGTGCCCCCACCTTTCACCGAGGTGGGATTCAGCGAAACAGAAGTAAGGGTGGCTGCGGTAACGGTTAATATCGCAGTCCGCGTAGTCCCCGCATAGATCGCCGAAATGGTTACAGAAGTATTACTTGCGACTGGAATCGACGTCACAGTAAAGGTCGCCGTGGTAGCGTTAGCTGCGATGGTCACGCTGGCTGGAACCGTAGCGGCTGAAATGTTGCTGCTGGTAAGCGTCACCAGCGCCCCGCCAGACGGAGCCCGCCCGTTCAGCGTCACGGTCCCGGTCGAAGTAGTCCCTCCTCGAACCGAAGTGGGGTTTAAAGAAACAGAAGTGAGGGTTGCGGCTGTCACCGTTAATGTTGCAGTCTGCGTCGTGCCCGCGTAGACAGCGGAGATCGTTGCGGAGGCATTGGTCGCGACCGGAATGGTCGTGATGGTGAAATTAGCTGTGGTTGCGTTTGCCGCGACGGTCACACTCGCCGGAGCCGTAGCCGCTGACGTATTGCTGCTTGAAAGGGTTATCACGGCTCCGCCAGTTGGGGCGGGACCACTGAGGGTCACCGTTCCTGCTGAGGACGTTCCCCCCATTACGGATAGAGGGTTGAGGCCTACTGAGCTCAGAATTGCGGGGGTTACGGCGAGCGTTGCGGTCTGCGTCGTACTGTTGTAGATCGCCGAGATCGTAACTGACGTGTTGTTTGCCACCGGAGTTGTGCTGACACTGAAGACAGCCGTGGTCGCATTGGCCGCCACCGTCACACTGGCCGGCACCGTGGCCGCAGATGCGTTACTGCTGCTGAGGGTCACCACTGCCCCGCCCGACGGGGCCGGCGCACTCAGTGTTACGGTACCGGTGGATGAAGTCCCACCCTGCACAGACGTGGGGTTCAGACTGACGCTGCTCAATCCTGGCGGTGTTACTGTGAGCACTGCCGTCTGCACTGAAGTGTTGTAGGTTGCCGAGATCAGGACTGAAGTAGTGCTGGCCACGGGGACACTTGTCACTGTGACTGTGGCTGTCGCCTCATTCGCCGCTACAGACACGGTGGCAGGAACGGTCGCGACCGCCGTGTTACTGCTGGTCAATGTTACGATTGCACCACCGCTCGGGGCCGGTCCACTCAGCGTCACGGTTCCAACAGATGAAGTCCCACCTGTCACGCTTGCAGGATTCAGTGTCACGGAAGCTACGCCCGGAGGAGTCACCGTAATAGTGACTGTAGCGGTGTCGGACATCACGCCCCCGACATTCGCTTGATAAGTGAAGCTATCCGTGCCGACAAAGCCAGCCGTAGGAACGTAGGTCAACCCGCCATTGGATTGCAGGTTGAGTGTGCCGTTGGCTGTTTGGCTGACGATCACAGCGGTCGCGCCTGAACCGCCTCCCGTGTCGTTAGCGAGGACTCCGGGCGCCGCAACATTCAGTGTCACCCCCTCGCTAACGGAGTAGGAATCATTCTGCGCAACGGGCGGCCCTCCTACCGTCTGTGCCATGATGTTGTCAAGACTCAGCGTGTAGGGTGCGGAGTTCCACATGTCAAGGCTGATGCCACCACTTGTGTAGCTTGGTATCGAATCGAAACTGTTGTCGGTCACGTCGATGTACAGTGTGCCATCGTAAGACGCCTGAATGCGATTTCCCTGGAAGGTCGCGAGGAGCGTATGCCAAGATGTCCCTACCCCTGGCAGATTCACCTGAGCCATCGGAGTATAACTCCAGGTCGTCCAATTGCTGAACTTCACCAGCCTTAGAACAGCAGATACGCCCAACGACCCCTCCGGATAGACCCATACGCCGTAGTGCGCGCCCGTTGATGAATTCACGCGTCCACCGATGCCACCACCAAAAGCGCCGGCCGGGAACTGTATCTGTCCCTGCACAGAGTAATCCGCCCAATTTCCGTTCGCGTAGGCAAAACCGTAACTGTTTGCTGCAGTCGCCCCCTGCATCAACCCACCCACGATCCCCCACGACCCTAGGACAGGAGTCCAAAGCGGATCTGATCCTGTCTGTCCTGAAAAGTCATCTAGGAAAAGCAGTTGACTGCCGGGTGGTATTACCATGATTGTCACGGTGGCGGGATTAGACGCCACCCCGGCGGCAACCGCCTGATAAATGAAATTGTCAGTCCCAGTAAATCCACTCGTGGGAGTGTAATTAAATGAGCCATCGGGGGCGAGATTGAGGGTTCCGTGCAACGGTTGAGAAACGAGCATCACAGTCAAACTGCCACTAAGAGGATTGCTGTCGTTACCCAAAACACCTGGAGCCGGTACGCTGAGTACGCTCGTGTTGACAGCGTATAGGTCATTCTGAGCCGATGGCGCTAACACATTAAGTGTGACAGTTGCGGTGTTCGAAAGCGCGTCCCCAACGCTTGCCTGATAGGTGAAAGTGTCGGCTCCGCTGAAGCCCGCGGATGGATTATAAATAAACGAACCATCCGCGTTGAACGTTAAGGTGCCGTGCAGCGTCGGCGCTACTAATGTCGCACTTAGAGCACCGCCAACTGGGTTGCTATCATTGCCCAGTACGCCTGGAGCAGAAACATTGAACGGCCAGGTAGTCACACTATATATGTCATTCTGCGCCCATGGAACTAGTGGGTAAGATACCTCGACATTGGAGACCGTCGTTCCCACCAAGACCTTGATCCCTTGATGGTAAGCTCTGTAGCTACTCGGATCTGCCAGCGCCCCGTTCAGTTTGACTTGGATATTGTTTGACGCCAACGCCCAAGTGGGCAGGACAAACTCCACGGCAGTTTGGAGGTCAGTGGCGCCGGCGACGGTTGCGGTAGCGTAAACCCGGTTGTTTGCTACGGTGTAGACAGGAATCATCTGCACTGTGGATCGATTCGTCCACCAACCAAAAACCGTCGCAGCGTTCGTCGGCCACATCGCCGGTTTAGCTGCGCTGTGGAGTATGTACTCGGAGGCAAGCTCCGTGGTCGAGGGTTCATGCATATACAGGTTGATGAGCGCGCCCAGATCATAGTAGTAGTCCACGAGCGCGTCGATCGTGGAAGTGGTGTGTCCGAAGTTCAGGGCCTGAGCCACATCTGCGCCGATGTACCAATCGCTGACCGGCAATGTGACAAATCTATAGCGCTTGCCCGGGGTCTGGGTCGAATACACCCAATGGGGAAACGGGCTCAGCTTCTGCTCGCCCGACGTGATGATACCCAGTTGATCCAATATCTGGTAAGAACCGTCCCTTGTTGCGTTGAAGTACGGCGCAACCCACGTCTGCGTGTTAGTATTCAAACCCGCCATCCACCCCTTGATGTCGGCCAAGGAATTCGCTATAGAAGCAGAAGCATACGCGCCTCCACTGACGTACCCCGCTGGGGCAGGAATGTCTAAAGCTGGGTCAGGCCCCCAATGCCAGTAGTCATAGTCACTTACTACCAGCCCCTCCCAGTACGGGTTCGGCAGCCCCCCGTTGTGCGAGCCGATCGTCGCTCCGTACAGGGAAACGGCGCGTTGTAAGCTAGCAATCGTAACGGGTGAATTTTTCATTTCAACGCGCAACGTGCCGGTGCAGAAATAGTAGTCTCCCTTAGCACCAGCCGAACTCTCCATCTGAGCGGAAGCCTCAATGGAATTTATGTCGTTCTGGTAGTCTTCGAAATCATGCCGAACGACATACGCGGCATTGTATGGAAACGGCCAAGGGCTCAACTTTATGACCGGTAGATTGGAGGCCTCGAATGCCCATGCGATCGCGTTCCGAAATATGCCATACGCGTACATGCCAGGAGCCCAGCCACCGTAGCCGATCAGGGGTTGCATGGCAGCATCGTAGATGAAATAGCCGTGACCATAAGGTGTGGCGGTCAAGTATGGATAGCCATTGTCTCCCGCGGCGATTACGGCTGCACCGCTCGCGAGCACCTGCCAAATGTAATGGTTAGGCGGTGTGACACCGCCCCACTCGTTGTACGCGCTGGATTCGGATGTCAGCGGCATGCTCCATGTGAGAGTCCCATCCGGCACATGCGACACCAACCGATGCTCGCTCAACTTGGTGAATGAAGTGGTCTGATACCAATTCTGCAGGTTGGCGTTCGCCATGTGTAACCCGATTTGACTCGCGAGCGCAAAGTCGCGGCGAGTGGTCCCATCGGGATTGCGCGTAAACGACGAGGACCCCATCAACAGAAACCCGCCCGCCGAAACATAGCTAGCCAATGGGGCGACTTCGTCGTCCCGAATCGCTTCCGAGGCGAGGCTTACGAGTATGGGATACTTGGGGGTGCCGTCGAGGTTAAGTAGACTGCCCGCAGTGATATCCGCGTCAGTGACGACCACGAAGGGGGTGCCGTCTGAGCGCAACTCTTCCTCAACCGATTGATACATCACGAAGTAATGCCACCAGGGAGTCCACCACTCGTTCCCCGTGGTTCCCGGGCCACTGGGTGTGGTCTGCGCGGCAGGGATGGTCTCTAGCGCCTGCGTAACCTCTGAGACGTGGATTGCAACCACGGGCTGCGCGGCGAGCGCGGGCAGATTCACGCAAAGCAATAAGCAACATACAAGAATGAGCTTCTTCATAAAGTATTCTCCAGGAGGCCTTAGGCCCGCAGAACGATGATCAGCTGCTTACAAGTTTTTCGAGTGTTCGGGAGGTGGGAACTTATAGTGGCCAGAGTCGGCTATTGTCAGGGGGGATTCTGGCGTTACTGGGTGCTCATCTTAATGAACGACAATACTTGCAATCCTCTCGGAAGCGTGCCCGTCCCAAAAAGGTGGCACGTGAGCGGTTTTTCTTTCTCCTGCAATGATTCGGTGCAGTTCGGCTCGGAGCCGGTTTACATCGCGCCCGATTAAAGTATTTGTTCCCATTTCCACCGTAATGGGTCTTTCCGTATTCTCGCGGACGGTCAAGCATTGCTTGCCGAGATAAGTCGTCTCTTCCTGGATCCCACCAGAATCCGTGATCACGACTGTCGCCCGTGTTTGCAGAGCCAGAAAGTCCAGATAGGGCAGCGGCTCTAACAAACCCAGGTGCGCCAGTGCACCATTCAGACCGAGCTTCGCGATGCGGTCGCGCGTCCGGGGATGCACCGGAAACAAGATCGGCAGTTCCGTGGAAAACTCAGCCAATGCGCACAGCATGTCAGCAAGCCACCTCAGGTCATCCACATTGGAAGGGCGGTGGAGCGTCAATAGGGCAAATCGCTCGGGCAGGTCGCCGGGAATCCGTGCCTCCACACTCGGCAGCATGCGCACCAACGTGTCGATCATCACGTTACCAACGAAGTGAATCTTTTCGCGGAGGACTCCCTCCTGAATAAGATTCTGGTCGGCATCCTCGGAAGGCGTAAAAAGAAGGTTGCAGAGCTGATCGGTGACGAGCCGGTTAATCTCTTCAGGCATGGTGCGGTCAAATGATCTCAGACCTGCCTCGACGTGGCCTATATCCACCATGAGTTTCGAACACACTAGGGCGGCAGCAACCGTGGAGTTAACATCGCCGTATACCAACACCAGGTCCGGTTTGTCTTCAAGCACGATTGGCTCGAACCGTCTCATGATGTTGGCTGTCTGTTGCGCGTGTGATCCGGAGCCAACCTGCAGATTGACATCCGGCGCGCCAATTCCAAGTTCCTGAAAGAAAACATCGGACATGTTGAAATCGTAGTGCTGCCCCGTGTGAACGACAGTTTGGCGAACAGTCGAATATTCCCGCAAGGCCCGAAAGACGGGAGCCACCTTCATGAAATTGGGTCGCGCCCCAACGACGTGGGTAATGTGCACAGAAATCCCCTTTGAAATGAAGTCGATTCGTTCGTGAACGTGTAGATTGCCGCACCCCCCCAAATTCCTTGGACGTGCTCATGACCAGGATGACGGTAGCGGCGATGGGGGTTCACCCTATCACGTAGTCACGATGCACCGAATATTGGAGCGGAGTGGAAAAGTCAGGATCCAAAACTAGGGCCTGTTCACACTACGTCAACAATCTTCGAGTAAGATGCAAGGCATGGAACTTACTGCCGAGCAGTACGAACGAATTCAGAATTGCTTGCCGGTGCAGCGCGGCAACGTGCGTCATGAGAACTTGGTGTTACTGAATGCGATCCTCTACGTGGCCGAGCACGGATGTAAGTGGCGCGGATTGCCCAAGCGGTTTGGCAACTGGCACAGTATCTATGTGCGCA
>JAIQFH010000120.1 GCA_020073385.1 Terriglobia bacterium
AATTGTCACGAAATGTGCAAGTGCTGTAGAATGAGAGAACGAGCGGGAGTAACTCAGTGGTAGAGTGCGACCTTGCCAAGGTCGAAGTCGCGGGTTCAAATCCCGTCTCCCGCTCCAGATTTCTCGTTTCCAACTGGCTCGTGCTCCAAAGACGCACCGGCTCGGTTTCGGAACGCTGTTCGCAAGAGCAGGGGCGCGGTACCCAAGTGGTAAGGGAGAGGTCTGCAAAACCTTTATGCGTCGGTTCGATTCCGACCCGCGCCTCCAAACTTTAAGGCTCTTAAACCCGCATAAACAGCGGGTTTTTCTATTGGTTACCAAAGATGTCTGTGTTTTGTGCTAATTCTGTGCTTAGATGAATTTGGGAAAGCACAGGAGACGGCATGATTCCTTCAATCGAAATCTTCGTCCGGCACGCGGCTGGTTGCCGCTACCGCGACGACGAGGGCTGGAAAAGATGCGACTGTCGGAAGCATTTGCGGTGGACGTTCGACGGTAAGCAATACCGCCGATCCGCGAAAACGCGATCGTGGGCGCAGGCTGAGGAGAAGAAGCGGGAGCTAGAAGACAGCTTCAAAGCGGGCGGGAAACCAGAGGTCATCGAGGAGACTCGCAAGACCATCGCGACGGCCATCGAACTCTTCCTGATGGAGCGAAGAACGGCCGGGCTGAATTCGTCTGTCGTCAAGAAATACGAACGTGAACTGGAGCGGTTCCGCCAGTTCTTTGAAGCCCGCTCGAAGTTCTTCCCGTCAGACATCAATCTCGAAACGCTTGTTCAGTACCGGGGGACGTGGGACGGCCTGTATCCGTCCTCACTGACCCGCCAGCAAATCCAAACCCGATTACGTCGATTTCTGCGGTTTTGCCATAACGGGGGCTGGCTGGAGCGCGTGCCTACACTCTCCGCTATCACGGCGAACGAGCCGCCAACCATGCCGCTGTCCCCGGCGGAGTACACAAAGCTACTCGCAGAGATTCCAAAGAAGTTTGAGGGAGCTAAAGCCGCCCGCGTTCGAGCGCTGGTTCAACTCATGCGGCACAGCGGTCTCGCCATTCGTGACGCGGTCACCCTACTGCGGTCGGAAATCAAAAAGGACGAGAAGAAGAAGTTGATTCGCGTGGTCACGAAGAGGCAGAAGACCGGGACGCACGTCTCTGTGCCTTTGCCGCCCGACGTGGCTTCAGAAATTCTCGCTGTGAAAAACGACACTGACTACCTGTTCTGGACTGGTGGGGGGCTGGAAACATCGGCGGTCACGAACTGGCAACACGATTTGCGAACGTTGTTCCGTTCGGCTTTTGGGAAGAATACGAGGTTCACCCCGCACTGCCTACGAGACACGGCTGCTTGTGGTTGGCTCACAGCGGGCATCCCGATGGAAGAGGTCAGCAAGCTGCTCGGACACACCAGCATCAAGACGACCGAGAAGCACTACGCGGCGTGGGCGCAAGCCCGACAGGACCGCCTCGACTCACTGGTCGTTGCTGCTTGGGAGAAGGGAGATGCCGCGCATGTCTGAACTCTTGACAGTCCGCGATGTCGCCACAATCTTGAAGTGCGGCGAAGACGCTGTCGTTCGACGATTCGCGAAGATGACGGGAGTCATTGACCTCGGAAAGCCCGAGACCCGAAGTCGTCGGCGCTATCGCGTCCTGCGGATTCCGAAGACTGTCGTTGAGCAATATCTGACAACCAAGAGTGGGCGTCCAGTTCAAATCGAAGTACCTCCGAGAGCCGAACGGCGGCGGAAGTCTGCGACGTGGGAGAAGCGGGCGATTCTCAATCTCGCCAAAGCTGCCTTACAAAACGAATGTCAGGACCGCAAGGCGTATCACCGCATCGCAGACCGGGCACGTCTCTTGACGGCGCATGTTCCTGAGGACCGATGGTCGGAAATTGTTTGGTTCGATGATGAGGACTGAGCAGCCCGCTGTGGCGCTATAGATCTTTCTTGAGGGTTGCCGGGAAGAATCAGTGAAGGATTGTCTGCACCAAGGTGCCATTGGTTTGCGTGGAGTGAAACACTAGAATTGAGACAGCATCAAGAGCAGCCCGTCCATGCGACGGTGCTCACCAACCGAGCGAAACGCCACGGTGGTTGCCTCTAGGCAGATGCGGCGGGAAACCGCAAAAGGAGAACCCCTTGCAATCACCAAAGACGCAGTCAGTCGCGCCTGACGTTCTCGTCAACAACGTCGGGACACTGTACACATTCTGTCCCTTGACTCTCCGGGCTAAGGAATGGATCGACGAGCATGTTCAGGACGATGCCCAATGGTTCGGGCACGCACTCATCGTCGAGCATCGCTACGCTTGGGGGTTGGCTCAAGGGATGAAGGATGCGGGGCTGGTGCTGGCATGACACCAGATCGCATCGATCTCGGACTTGAGCAACTATCGCGGCTGGCCGCGTCCAGTCGTATCGACCTGAATCAGTATGGACTGATCGCACCGGGCGACGTAACGGCACGGGCGGAACGTCTGCTGCGGTTAATCGAGGTGTACGTTGCAGCAATGTCGAAGACCTCGAAACTTGACCGTGCACTGCGGCGGGCAATTCGTCATGCGGAGGGAAAATGAGCGTAGACGATAGCTACTCAGAATGGTGTTTTGGACGCCTTGCCCAGCGTGTCCGTGAAGGCTGGCTTTACGTCGATATCAGTCCAAGCAATCGCTGTTTGATCCGCCCTGACCGCGACTGCGACATTTCATCCTGCCCGCAACGTGGAACGGTTCATCGTCACCAGCCGACACTCGCAGATCGCGAAGAAGCATATGACATCTTCACCGACTGGCTGGCGCTGGAATTCAGGCGTGAGGGAGCGCAGAAGGATATCCAAGATTTGAACAGGATGTACGCCCTCGAAGACCCGCGACCGTCAACTCCATCCGATCTTCGCGCAGAAGCCCAGCGATTGATTTGCACAGGCCAGATGCCCAGCCTCGACGAACTGCTGAAGGCGGTAGCGAAGACGCGCAGAAAGTACAACAACCAGATCATTGAGGCACGGAAGACAAGAAGGAAGCGCTGCTGATCCACTTCTGTGCCTAGCGACCCTCTACACCGGAGGCTCCGACGGTTTCGTTTCCTCTACCGCCGCTCCGATTGCTTCCGGGTGGAGCGAACCAGTTCCCGGGCGGGAGTTGCACCCCGCTGAAGTCCAGCGCTTTTCACGGCGCACTGTTACGCCAACTATCGGCTGCTGCGGGTCTCCTGCCCAGTTAGGCTACTGAACCCGCTCCCCCCGACACCCTGCCTACCCCTTCGGAGAACCGGGCCACAAGCAAGTCGAACTCGTCCGCCTTTTCGCGTCCCTGCGTGGCTTCGATGGCAGTGAGCATCACCGTGTTGAGCCCATTAAAAGCGTCACGGAGGCTGATCCGGCGATTGTTCAGAAGCTCGCTTATCTCAATGGTTAAAGGGCGGACCCGTTCGGGCCGGTCGCCCTGACCAAGTTTGTTCCGCAGATTGGTGCCACCGCGTGCCAGTGCTTGCCCGATACGATGCCAGAACCGTTTCACTGCGAAATGAAGACTACCAACTCGATCACGCTTCATCAGTACATGCGTCGCGTCTACCGAGAACCGCTCTAGGGGAATGAGACAAAAGCGATCAGTCTTCATCGATTCCGAGAACCTCCTCACCTCTTCGTAGAAATCAGAACAAAGCAGGTTGAGCTCGTTCGCCCTTGTGCCTTCGTAATAGTCTTTGAGGACATTGAGCATCGCCCTGGTGAGCGCGTCGACCCCGTCGGCGAGACTGGTTTCGCGCTTAATCAGAAGTTGCATGATCTCATCGGCCAAGCGGTCCCTTTCAGGACGCTCTTTTTTGGTCACAATTGGACTCTTTCCAGTCTTCGAGAGGACTCTGAAGTCAGCGGTAGACATCAAATATTCGTAGTAGAAGACGGGAAGATCGCCGGTCCCGGGAACGTTATGGAATTGTCCTTTGATGCTTCTTAGCTTCGCCAGCAACTTCTCGTCTGTGATTTCGATAAGGTTGCTGCCCGGATATATATCGGCAAAGACAGCTGCAGCAAGCACCATTTTACCGTCGGGCGTGCGGACGCTCAGCAGGCCGAGGTACTTGCCGCCGACGGTAATGCTTGGCAAATATGCCGTCGTCAACAAGACGGATAATTCCTGCCACTCTTTGCTCTTCCAGAAGTCCATTGCCGCTCCGAATGTTGGATGTCTACGGTTTTTTAAGCCTTAGGTCTCATGTCAGAGAACTTGACGTACGCGGTTGCTGGCTTGTCAAAGAACCAAAAGTCGGGTTCTACTTCCACTCCACCTTTTGATTGCATGGACTCCCGGCTTCCCAAAGTCCAGTCACTTGTCCCTGATTTACCCCAAAAGTTAGATTGACGCCACATGCCAGTGCCGTCGGCGGCTTCCCAAAATCTCGAAATTGCTGGTTCCCCGGTCGAACGAATCACCCCCGGAGCGGATTCGTAATAGGTCTTATACATAGATAGCCCCGGTCCTTCACTTGGCGCGATAGCCATGCAAACATTCCCCCGTCGCTATGATAATAGTCAGGCAAAACAGCAAGTCAGTGATCCCAGCCACATCTTGGTTTATGTAACCAGGCGATCTCGCAAGCTTGCGCTTTTGCTTCGCCTTTTTCGGCCCAGATGAGCGCTATGGCGATGTTACGACAGTTAAGACGATCTTCGTGGCGGGGGAACTTCCAAGTATCGGATACCGTCTCGGAACGAGAGTGGGCTGCTCCCGCGAATCGTGCGCCACTGCTCTTTGGAGCCGTCCACTAGCAAAGCGCTGCCCGTGTTGCTTGTGTACTTATTGTGGCACCAGTCCCGCACCGCATCGAAGCTGGTTTCCCTTGCCATCGTGAGCCAATCAACCAACGGATATGGACAGGCTTCGTATACATCTTCCCGCGTCCACCACATCCGAATCGGGCCTTTAAATGAGAATCGCTCGACAATCAACGTGCCGTGACCAGCAGTGATTTCGGGTATGAAGTGCTCCCAGTCAATGATTCGTCCATCGGCCTTCATGGAGTTGGCGAATCGCCGCTCACGACGGGACTTCACTCTGCGCCAAACCATCGTATATGGAACCGACAGCACTCCCCCGACCAACAGTAGCGGTAACAGCAGCGCGCCTGCGACACGGCCAAGTTTGATGGGTTTCTTTCGTGGTTTCACGCTGGGCATTATCCATCATTTGCCGCAAATGTCGCTAACAGGCGTTGAACGAAGCCGCTTTGCGGCAGAAAAACCGTAGTGTGTCAGAAGTAATAAAGTGGGGCCATCACGCTTAGGAGGCGTTATGACGACCCCACTACGACAGCGCATGCTGGAAGAACTCCAGCGGCGAAACTACTCTTCTAAAACCATTCGATTGTACCTCCGGCACGTCGCCGAGTTCGCTAAACATTTTCGTCGTTCGCCCGATCAACTCGGGGCCGAGGATATTCGTCGGTACCAACTGTTTCTGATTCAGGACAAAAAGCTGGCGTGGTCAAGCTATAACCAGATCGTTTGTGCGCTGCGATTCTTCTATGCCAAGACTTTGCAGCGCGCGTTTCTACTCGAGGAGATTCCTTTCCCACGGATGGAGCAGCGACTACCCACGATTCTCAGCCGGGAGGAGGTAGCAAAAATCCTCTCCGTGCCTCAGCACCTCAAGACTCGCGCCCTGTTGATGACCATCTACGCAACAGGTGTGCGGCGCTCCGAGGCGGCCCACTTGCGAGTGAACGACATCGACTCGGCGCGCATGACCATCACGGTCCGAGGCAAAGGGCAAAAGGATCGACTGGTCATGTTGTCTCCCGTTTTGCTCCAGACCCTGCGGCAGTACTGGCGACACAACAAACCCAAGCAATGGCTCTTTCCCGGGAGAAACCGTGACCAGCCGATCAGTGACAACGACGTCTTCGCGGTTTTTCAAAATGCCGTCCGTCGCGCCGGAATCACCAAGAAGGTCTCGCCCCATTCCCTTCGCCACTGCTTCCCACCTCTCTTGCCCGGGCATCCACAGTACTCTTCAACCAGCGCTGGCTCTGGCGGATACACCAGTGTGTGCCATCCTTCCAACCCGGGCCCGTTCTGCCTTTATTTCCTCGCTTAACAGGCCCTCAGGAAAGATCCGTCGTCACTTTTTCTTCCCACTTATCCCGGTCTAGCCTTCCCCACAGCCACCCTGCTCCACGCACTCGCCTCTCCATACGATCTCCAAAACGCATTCAAAACACATAATCCCGAGCGGCGGCTTCGCTCAACCGACTCTATCGCTAGTGCTCAGGCGTCAAGATCTCCCCACTCCCTGACAGCATGTTGGCCTGAGCACTAGCGATAGAGTCCTAGTAGGTTCTCACAAGCTTGCGCTTTTGCTTCGCCTTTTTCGGCCTCGGTGAGTGCTATGGGGATTTTTCGTCAACCGAGGGGACTCTTCTACTTGTGCTGCTTCGGGGAAAGCTTGATTTCAAATACGCTTGGCCAGAGTTTTCCAGTTACAAATAGGCGCTTTCGAACTGAGTCGTACGCTATGCCGTTAAGAACGGCTTCTGGTTCAAGATGATAAACGGGGCTTAGAAGTCCAGTGAGATCAATCCACCCCACTACGGCACCTGTTTGAGGAGAGATCCGAGCGATGCGGTTTGTATGCCATACGTTCGCGAAGATTTGTCCTTCCACGAACTCAAGTTCGTTAAGTTGGTCGATGATGTTCGAGCCGTCGTGAACCTTAAAACGCCGCTTTTCCCGAAAGGTTACGGCGTCCAGAACACGAATGTCGGACGTGCCGTCGCTCATAAACAGTTCACGGGAGTTCGTTGCGAGTCCCCAACCTTCGCCTGAATAGGAGAAGTGATGCACTAGCTGGAGATTCTTGAGGTCGTATACAAAACCTGTGTGCGATTTCCACGTGAGTTGCACAATCTCGTCTCTGAGAATCGTGATTCCTTCGCCGAAAAACTCAGGCTCAAGGTCAACGCGCTGAACAACAGTTCCAGTTTCGAGATTTACCTTTCGAAGGGAAGAGCGGCCATTCAGACCTGTGCCCTCGTATACAAATCCATCTCGATAGGCTAACCCTTGGGTGTACGCCGACGTATCGTGGGGAAAAGCTCTGATGGGGATAAAAGTGTACTCCGCTGGACCCTGAGCTTGCAGGGTCTTTCGCAGCAGAAGAGGACAGCAGCCGATCAAGGCAAGGAGCACGAGCCGCAAACAGATTTGCTTCATCCCGTGAAACTCTACCAAATTGTCGCACTGGGCAGACCGGTCGGCGGTCAACCTGTAGTTAACAGGCCACTACACTCATGTGACTTATTTCATTTGGGGTCCGCTGATCGCGGAGCCCGGTAGCAGGTCGCAAGAAGCCAAAGTCCAACTGCAATCAACGCGAGGTCTACAATCAACATTCCAGTCGCCTCGCTCGCACTTGAAGGTTGAAACGTACGAGTCTGCGGAAAGAGCAAGAACTTCACGTTAAGGTAGACGAGTAGCAGACCGACCAACAGTCGCCACCAAGAAAGCTGTCGTTTCATGCGGTTCATTTCACTGCAACGTTCGGTTTTTGTCCATGTCGTTGGCACAGTTGGCGATTACACTCATTAACCGGCCAATCTTTTCACGCGCGGAGAAGATCCCGAGTTGCATCAATGAGTTAAGCGCGCGTGAACAGATTGGACCGGTTAATGAGCTGTTAACCAGCCAATCGACTTTTCTTTTCAAGCGCTTCGCTGCTTATTTTCGGTGAAGTCACGATTGGCCGGTTAACAGATCAAAACCTCCGGCAGGGGCATGATGAGTGTAATGGGGATGTTTCACCAACGGTGCATGGTAGCGAGCCACAAGAACAGCCCCACTAAGCACAGCAGCAAGCCGCCACAGCAAGCCGAGATGATCGCCACAACAGTTCGCATCGGGTGGCTGCGCGACAATGATCGCATCAGCATCACGATAGCAGCCACCTCGGACCCTACGACCGCGACAAGTCCGAACGTCGCCAGCACTTCTGCAAACCCACCAGCGACGGCTGCCAGCCCTGTGGCGCGTTGGTTCGTTATGGAAACGAATGCATTAACAAACCCAATCACTGTGGGAACGATGAAAAACAGCAGCGGTATCCAAGCGAGAAGAAGACCCCAACGGAACTTGGTTCTTCCAGCGGTTTCAGTGTCGTAATCCACAGTCGTCAAGCAGCAAGTTTACTATCTTCGCCGAGATTGACGTAATGCGGCAGCATTCCCAAACCGTTGGCCGGGAGGTTTTGAGTGAAATGGGGATGTTTCAACAACCAGCGATTTTGGGCCTTAGGACACCCACCCGCTGCAGCGTTTTGTGACCTTCCAAGACTTGCCGGATTTCGTGAGAATCAACGTGTTCCCATTTCCGCAAAGACGGCCACACACAAAACTGTATGCGACTGCGGCACGACGGTGTTGTTTGTCGAAAAGAATTTCGGACAGGGTGAACATCCCGACCTCAAATGCTTCCTTCACAGACTCGCTAACCTGCGCGTCAGTGACGCGCTCGTGGTCATCAATGGCCTTCTTCACGAGGTTTTGCGGATCGTTCTTGTCAATCAGCTTCTGCTGACGATCTGGGTCAACGAATACTATTTGCATGTCCCGCATTAGCGACGTTTCGAGACTGTGGCTAATGGGCACTGACGGTTTGGGGACACTGGCCTCAACCTCGTTGAAACATGCCTCATCGAACATCGGACGTGAGTCGCTCAGAGGTTCGGTTCTATTTGCAACATTCAGCGGACCCTTTGACCCTTTTGTGTAATCCTTGAGCACAGCACGATAGACGGCGATCTGGTCGGCCGTCAGTGGCTCATCCCTGATCTTGGGTTCTGACGTTTGATCCTGTGTTGCAGCGTACGACGAGAGAGTCAGGCAGACCACCAGCATCCAAAGTCGGCGCATCTCCAGCACCTCTATGTGAACTCCTCTTTGAGCATCCTCACAGAAACAGACACTCACGCATGTGTCGAAGTTCCCGGATGAGAAATTCTACGCGTTAACTGTCGTAAGCAGGCCATTACACTCAGAATCCCCCCGGCAGGCATTTTGAGATGGGATGAGAAGGTCGATCCCCGATCACGGATCGCGCTAAGCTACCGGTGATCAAAGCACTCGTAGTGCAATCCCGAAGGATAAGGAGATCGACCCTTGAAGAAGAATAGCAAGTCTGCCATGAAGAAGGAACAGAAAGCGAAGCGGGCGAAAGCTCGGCGTCCAGTGCAGCGAGAAGCCAAGGAAGTACTGGCGGAGCTGGTGGAGAAACTGAGAGGAAA
>JAIQFH010000051.1:0-2500 GCA_020073385.1 Terriglobia bacterium
TAGGGACCGAACTGTCTCGCGACGTTCTGAACCCAGCTCACGTACCGCTTTAATAGGCGAACAGCCTAACCCTTGGAACCTTCTACAGCTCCAGGATGCGATGAGCCGACATCGAGGTGCCAAACCGGAGCGTCGATATGAACTCTTGGCTCCGATCAGCCTGTTATCCCCGGCGTACCTTTTATCCGTTGAGCGATGGCCCTTCCATACAGAACCACCGGATCACTAAAGCCTACTTTCGTATCTGCTCGACTTGTTGGTCTCGCAGTTAACCACGCTTATGCTTTTGCACTCGTCGGCTGATTTCCAAACAGCCTGAGCGTAGCTTCGCGCGCCTCCGTTACAATTTAGGAGGCGACCGCCCCAGTCAAACTACCCGCCTTACCATGTCCCTCTCCCGGTTCACGGGAGTAAGTTAGAACCACAGATCTCGCAGGGTGGTATCTCACCGTTGGCTCCTCCAAGCCCGAGAGCCTGGAATCAAAGCCTCCCACCTATCCTGCGCAGCAAGGGCCATAGTTCATGGTAAAGGTATAGTAAAGGTGCACGGGGTCTTTCCGTCTAGTTGCGGGCAACCGGCATCTTCACCGGCACTACAAGTTCGCCGTGTCAGTCGGCAAGACAGTCGCACTTTCGTTACGCCATTCGTGCAGGTCGGAACTTACCCGACAAGGAATTTCGCTACCTTAGGACCGTTATAGTTACGGCCGCCGTTCACTGGGGCTTCAGTTCGAAGCTTCACCTTGCGGTTGACCTCTCCCTTTAACCTTCCAGCACCGGGCAGGCGTCAGCCCCTATACGTCGTTTTCGACTTTGCAGAGACCTGTGTTTTTGTTAAACAGTCGCAGTGCGCATTTCGCTGCGGCCTCTTCGGGCTTGCACCCTAATGAGGCACCCCTTCTCCCGAAGTTACGGGGTTATATTGCCTAGTTCCTTACCAACTGTTCTCACGAGCGCCTTTGGATATTCTCCTCGTCTACCTGTGTCGGTTTGAGGTACGGTTCCCTTACTTTCTCCTTAGAGGTTTTTCTTGGCAGTGTGGAATCGGCAGCTTTCCTCCATACGGAGTACTGCTTTGCGTCTCATCGATAACTTCCTGGCGGATTTGCCTACCAGAAACGACTTACACGCATCGACCGTTATAGCCATAGAACGGCCTGCTTATCCTTCTGCGTCACCCCATCGTGATAACGAAAACAAGGGAGGTCCGGAATATTAACCGGATGTCCATCGGCTACGCCTTTCGGCCTCGCCTTAGGGACCGCCTGACCCTGAGCGGATTAACCTTTCTCAGGAAACCTTAGACTTTCGGCGCGGAGGGTTCCCACCTCCGTTATCGCTACTTATGCCGGCAGGGTCTCTTCTCAACCGTCCAGTAGTCCTCTCGGTCTACCTTCGAGCTGTTGAGAATGCTCTCCTACCACGCACGGATGTTACTCCGTGCATTCGCTGCTTCGGTAACAAGCTTAAGCCCCGTTAAATTGTCGGCACCGGACCGCTTGACCAGTGAGCTATTACGCTTTCTTTAAAGGATGGCTGCTTCTAAGCCAACCTCCTGGCTGTCTGGGCGTTCCGACTTCCTTTCCCACTTAGCTTGTATTTTGGGACCTTAGCAGGCGATCTGGACTGTTTTCCTCTCGACAACGAAGCTTAGCCCCCGCTGTCTGACTCCCGGATTGGTTGTTCGATGGCATTCTGAGTTTCGTTGGGTTCTGTAAGCTGGAAAGCCCCATAGCCCATCGAGTACTTTACCGCCACGACAAATCATCCGAGGCTAGCCCTAAAGCTATTTCGGAGAGAACGAGCTATCACGGAATTTGATTAGCCTTTCACCCCTACCCTCAGCTCATCGGAGCTTTTTTCAACAAACACCCGTTCGGCCCTCCAGTGGGTGTTACCCCACTTTCAGCCTGGCCAAGGGTAGATCATCCCGCTTCGCGTCTATTCCTGCCAACTCAAGCGCCCTGTTCGGACTCGCTTTCGCTGCGGCTCGCTTTCGCTTAACCTCGCTGACAAGAATAACTAGCCGGCTCATTATGCAATAGGCACGCGGTCAGACTTTCCGTCTTGCGACGGCATAGTCCTCCCACCGTTTGTAGGCACACGGTTTCAGGTACTATTTCACTCCCCTCGCAGGGGTTCTTTTCGCCTTTCCCTCACGGTACTGGTTCACTATCGGTCAGAAGCTAGTATTTAGCCTTACGGAATGGTCTCCGTAGCTTCCCGCAAAGTTTCTCGTGCTCCGCGGTACTCAGGTATCGGCTTCGAGTTCAGTTCGTTTTCACCTACGTGGCTATCACACTCTATGGCCCCTCTTTCCAGAGGGCTTCGGTTAACGACTGAATTGGTAACTCTACTGTTGCCGACCCTACAACCCCGGTAGAACCCGAAGGTCTTACCGGTTTAGGCTATTGCGATTTCGCTCGCCACTACTTTCGCAATCGAGGTTTCTTTCTTTTCCTCCTGGTACTGAGATGGTTCACTTCCCAGGGTTCGCTCG
>JAIQFH010000051.1:7500-51045 GCA_020073385.1 Terriglobia bacterium
GTTTTCCAGTCGGAGATCCGCCACGTCCTCGCCGATCTCGGACGACGCCTGACGTTCCTCAGCGGCTCAGCGGCCGAAGGTGATTCTTATGATGACATCGTGCTGGCCGCAAATCTTTTTTCCCAGCATCAGACCGGCGCTCTGATCGTGATCGAACGCGAAATCGGACTGCGCACTCACATCGAAAGCGGCGTTCCGCTCGACGCTCGCCTTTCCTACGATCTCCTGGCCACCATCTTTCGTCCTAGCGCCCCACTGCACGATGGCGCGGTGATCATCCAAAAAGATCGCGTCGCCGCCGCCGCATGCTTCCTTCCGCTCTCCATGAATCCGTTGCTCTCTACGCAACTCGGTACCCGGCACCGCGCCGGAATCGGCATCACGGAAGAAACTGACGCCATCGCCGTGATCTGCTCGGAAGAGACCGGAGCCATCAGCTTTGCCGTTGGCGGCAAGATCGAGCGTGATCTCACCGTCGATCAGTTGCGGGAGCGCCTGAGTGCCGAACTCCGCCGCCACATCACTTCTGCCACGTTGCCTACGACGATTGTCCCCAATCCCGAGGACGACGCCGCGTTCGACTCACCCCTGGCGGAGCCGGCTCCGCATCGCAAGTCCGATTCAGGTTCCACGGAGCCACTCGCGTGACCGCCCTCTTCAAACGTTGTGTCGTCCAGAACTTCGGCCTGAAATTTCTGTCCCTGGTTTTGGCTACAGGTCTATGGTTCATGATTTCGAAAGACGAGCAGCCGGCGGAAGTCGCGATCCGCGCGCCGATTGTTTTTCAGCACGTTCCCGAGCAACTCGAAATCAGTACGGAATCGATTCCCGAGGCGCAAATCCGCGTGCGCGGTCCGGAGCGCACCATCCGCCAGTTGAAGATCAACGAGGTCCAGGCTGAAATCGATCTCGCCGGCGTGAAATCCGGTGAGCGCACCTTCGATCTCACGTCGCAACAGGTCCGTCATCCGCGCGACGTCGAAATCAAGCAGGTCGTTCCCAGCCAACTGCACCTGGCCTTCGACACGCGATCCACGCGCCAGGTCGAAATCCGTCCTCGCGTCACCGGCAACTTCGCTACCGGAGAGCAGATCGTCAAGGTTGATACCGACCCGCCTCGCATCACCATCACCGGGCCGCGCCATCACGTCGATAAAATTGATGCCGCCACCACCGATCCCATCGACGCCACCGGAACTCTCGGCAGTGCCGTCTTTATCACCAACGTCTATGTTTCCGATCCTCTCGTGCAGGTCGAACAGGCCACATCGATTCGCGTCACTGTAGTTGTTCAAAAAGTGGGCGCCCCGACCACGCACTGAAAAACACTTGGTCACTCGTATATGATCTTCTGTTTCTCGCTAGCACTTCGAAGCTAGAACGCTTTCTATGACCCAGCAACGGCAGCTATTCGGAACGGACGGAATCCGCGGCGTAGCCGGAGAATTTCCCCTCACCACGGAAAGTACTTACCTCATCGGACGCGCCCTTGGCCACGATCTGATCCGCACCACGCCCAAGCCGAAGGCGGTCATCGGGCTGGACACCCGCGAATCCAGCCGCTGGATCGCTGATCGTGTGTCCGAAGGTCTGGCTGCCGTCGGAGTAGACGTTCACAGCGCCGGCGTCATTACCACTCCTGGCGTCGCTTACCTGGCGCGTTCCCGCGGAATGGCCGCCGGCGTGGTCATCTCCGCCTCACACAATCCCTGGACCGACAACGGCATCAAAGTTTTTTCCGGGGATGGATTCAAGCTTAGTGACTCGCGCGAACTTGCCATCGAGCAGGAAATTTTCACACTTCTGAAGAATCCCGATTCCGCCGATGACACGGCGCTGAAAGTCCCGCGCCCGTCTCTCCCCGGCGAGGGCGGACTCCGTCACGCCTATATCAAGTCACTGGCAGCCAGCGTCACCTCTGATCTGAGCAAACTCCGCGTCCTGGTGGATTGCGCCAACGGAGCCGCCACCGCCGAGGCTCCCGAACTCTTCCGCTTGCTGGGCATTCAGGCAACATTCATCCACATCGCTCCTGACGGGAAAAATATCAACGAGCATTGCGGCGCACTTCATCCCGAGACACTAGGGAAACAGGTTGCCGCCGCGGCGGGGAAGTTCGATCTCGGCGTCACCTTCGACGGCGACGCAGACCGCGCCCTTTTCTGCGATGCCAATGGCCGCGTCGTCAATGGCGACGGCGTGCTTCTCACCGCTTCCCGCGACCTGCATGCTCAAGGGAAGCTAAAGACTGACACGGTAGTTTCGACGACCATGTCGAACATGGGCCTTGAGATTGCGCTCAAAGAATCGGGCATTCGGATGTTGCGCGCCAACGTCGGCGACAAATACGTCCTCGAAGAAATGCTCAAGACCGGAGCCATCCTCGGCGGGGAGCAATCTGGCCACATCATCTTCCTCGACGGAGACGCCACCACGGGCGACGGCCTGCTCACTGCCCTCCGCCTCATGGACATCATCGTCCGTTCCGGCAAGCCGCTGGCCGAGTTGGTGAGTGACTTGAAGGTCTTCCCGCAGAAAATCCAAAATGTGCGAGTGACAGAAAAAGTTCCGTTCGCAAAAGTCCCCGCGATTCAGGCCGCGATCACCTCGGCAGAAAAAGAATTGGATGGGAATGGCCGGGTGGTAGTCCGCTACTCAGGCACTGAAGCGTTAGCCCGGGTGATGGTAGAAGCCGAGTCCGAATCAAAGATGCAGTCGGTATGCGCCGCCATCGCCGCGGAAATCCAGAAGGCGTTGGGCGTGTAGCGCCGGGTTTGTGTAGGAGCGGACGCCTTTGTCCGCCCCGCGAGCGGAAGCGAGCGTGACCAAGCGGTGCCCTCCTGCAATGAGCTTTGCATCGCAAAGCTTAACGGCCTAAAAAAAGCTCGCTTTGGCCCGGGGACAACTCTTGTTTCGAATTCCTTGCCGCTCGAAATAGCACCCACGAAGCTGCCGCAATCGACAAGGGAACACAAACGAGGACGCCGATGGCAATAAACTCCAGCACCAGAAACCCATCGCCCGGCGCAACCCCGCCATCCGCATTCGCATCAGGCAGAAAGACCCTGACAAGAACAATCGCGGTGAATACGCCGAGCACCAGCACGAGAATCCCAACTCCCGCCGCCGCGGCGACTCTGCCCAGAACCCGCATGCCTATCGTTCTTCCCGCGTCACCCGGATCCACTCCTCCATCTGATCCAGATACTCCGCCAGCGCCGCGCGTCCTTTTGCCGTGAGCCGGTACTCCGTCCGCGGCACGCGCCCCTCAAAAAACTTCACGCAGGAGACGTATTCCGCTTCTTCCAGCTTGCGCGCATGCACGCTCAAATTGCCGTCGGTCGTCTTGAGCACGCGCTTCAGATCGTTGAAGCTCAGCGAATCATTAGTCGCCAGAGCGCTCACTATCCCCAGCCGGATGCGCTCGTGAATCAGACGGTCAAGCTCCGGCAACTCCGGAGTCCGCAGGGCCGCGGGTTCGCGCGAATGCTCCCGCCCACGCACCCCAGGTTTCCCGTGTTTCGCGTGCGATACCAGCGCCCTACCCACCATGCCTCCTTGCGATCAACAATCCAAACACAATATGCAGTCCACCAAA
Organism: Terriglobia bacterium; assembly: GCA_020073385.1. Taxonomy (GTDB): domain Bacteria; phylum Acidobacteriota; class Terriglobia; order Terriglobales; family Acidobacteriaceae; genus Sulfotelmatobacter. The sequence continues at coordinate 11,099 of JAIQFH010000051.1, forward strand.
TCCCGCCGCCAGAAACCAGTTCCCCCAGTTCGCCGGACCCAGCACCGTAAGCCCGCCCAGCAGCATGAAGCAAAGCCCCATAACCGGAACAATGGGCACCGAGAACGCGCCCCCGGTCATAATTCCGGCGCCATACAGCAGCAACCACATCGCCGGCAGGGCCGACTCCAACCCCGAGCGAAACAGTAAGAATGTGAGGAACGCCCCCGCCACCAGAGGCGGAGCCAGTCCCAGCGCCGCTTTCCGCGCCGGTCCGGAGAACAGCGGCAGCCCGCGCCGGTTCGCTTTCCAGGTACAAGCCAGCAATCCAATGGCGGCCGCTAGAAGCGCCTCAGCTAACCACACCCGCAACCAGCCAAATGGTGAGACCTGCCGGCTGGCGAGCAGCGCCGCGGCAAAAGCGGTTCCACCCAGCACAACATGTCCCCACCCGGAAACAGCCGTAAACGCTGCCGACCGTTCCATCGTGTCCCGAATAAAGCGCAGATCATCGGCAACGTTCGGCGCAACAGATGGCCACGCCGATCGATGGAATCTCCGTATCCGGTGCGGTTGGGGATCGATCATGGAGCAAGCGTAGCGCGGCAACAGGCGGCTGTCAAGTACTTTTCAGTACAAAGTAAGCCCGGGGCATTCTGAGCGGCGTATCTTGCCGCGAAGAATGAAATCAATCTTGAACCACAAAGGACACGAAGGAGCACGAAGGAAACCCAAAGCCATGGTGTTTTCCTTCGTGTACCTTCGTGCCCTTCGTGGTTGAAAGCCTTTCGTGTTCGAGACTTCGAACGCGCCGCTGCAACCGGCGTTCCTCTACTTCAGCAACCCAAATACCCCGACTCCGTTAGTTGTCCCCACAAACACCTTCCCATTCGCAATCATCGGTGTGATGAACTTATTCCCCACACCAAAGTGATCGCGCCCATTAGCTGCCTGATTGGAGTTGTACAGCTCCAAAAGAGTCTTCGCAGTGTAAGCATGCAGCACAGCCGGATTGGAATTTTCCGTGGCCCACACAATCGCATTCTGTCCGGCGTTCGACGAGATGCTAGGCGTCGTCCCAGGATACCCGAACGCATTCGAAGTCCTGGCCACCGCCGATGTCACCAATTTCGCATTCTTGAACTGAAACGCCAGAAGCGGCGACCCGACGGGACCATAGTAAAGAAACCCATTGAGGAAGGCCGGCATCGACCAGACCCCGCCCGGCAGCACTCCTGCGAGTTCCTGGTAAATATGGTTGCTCCCGGAATTGAACTTCCCCATGTTCGTGCGATCCACCACGTACAGATTCGAATCCTTTCCCGCGCCCACCGCCAGTTGCCAGACCTTGCCTGTGGAATCCCTCTGGCTCACCAGCAGCGTTCCGCCCGACCCGAGATCCGTATCGCTGCCATTCTCCGAGGCCTCATTGTCCATCTCGAAATAGTCGGCAACCGCCAATCCGCCTTTCGTCGTCAGCCGCAGAAACGCGTTCCCGTAATCACCATTGATAGGGAATCCCGACGCGTTAAGCGTCGTATCGAACACTCCATTCGCAAGCAGCAGCAAAATGTTCCCGCTTCCATCGGCCGCCATCCCCGCGCCCGCGTTCCAGATCGCGCCCTCATTTCCATTCGGGGTCAAGTTGAGCACGGTCGTCTGCGTCAACGTCGTCGCCTTGTAGCCCATGATCCATCCGGTATACGGACGGATGTCGCAATGCGACGCCCACGCCAGATAGAGAATGTTTCCAGCCAGTAGCAGCCCGGCGCGCTCCTTATACTGGCCCGGATCGAAAATCACGTTCCCACCCGAGCTGTTGTCGCCGGTCCCCGGATACGTACCCGTGATATCTACGGGCCCGCCCCGAACTTCAGCCCCGGTTGTGGCGTCCAGCGCATGCAGCCGCTGATGATATTTCCCGGAACCATCCTTGGACATTGCGACCACAAAGATCACCGGATTCCCCGTCTTGGGCCGCGAGATCACCGGCGTCGACGTGATCCCGATCTCCGGCGTTACCTGCGAGCATCCGCGATTGTCCGAAGTTGTCTCGCCCGCCTTCAACGTCGTGATGTGCCAGACATTGGCTCCGGTGTCCGCGTCGTAGGCATAAACCGTTCCATGCTCCGTCGCCACAATCACGAGATTGTGCGTCACGCTGGCCACCGACACCACCGAAAGATAAAGCGGCTCGGCATCCACAAGCCCATCCGCGGGCAGCGTAAACAGCTTGCCAAACGTTGCCGCGTTCACGTTGCTGGTCGTAAGAATCGTCTCCTTGTTGTTTACTCCGGTGCGTGTGTTGCTGTTGTGATACGTGAGCACGTCTTGCGCGAATGCCGGAAGCGTGCCTCCGCACACCGACAAGAACAGCACAAGCACAGAAAGAGCACGAAGAGAGAGCGACGAAGCATCGGATGTAAGCGGCATAGCAGAACCTCCCGGAGGGATAAAGCTGATTGAAGCTGCTAAAGGACCCCGAGACAACAGCCTCGATTGAGGTGTCGTCGTTACGGCCTACAGTGTTCCAGAAATCGCATGTCCGCTCAAACTCAGCAGGACATGGGAATCAATGCCGAGGGTGCCCCATCCTTGTCGCGTTTCTTGCGGCACGATGTATCCGTCCGGCGGAGGAGGTCAAAGGCTTTAACCACAGAGGGCACAGAGGATCACAGCGGAAGCCCGCGACTTACAAACCTCCTTCTGTTTGACGCACTACACTAGGTACGCCCGAGCGGCCGTCTGTCCGATTCGACACCGTGGAAGAGCGGCGCTTCAGCGCCGCGTAAAGTCGCTAAAATAAAAAGGGGCTTTAAGCCCCGTACCCGCCAATGACAGACCTTGCCAAACTCCTGATCCTTCTGGGCGCTGCGCTGATCCTCGCCGGAGTCCTCCTGCTTCTCGTGGGCCGCCTGCACCTCCCACTGGGTCGGCTCCCCGGCGACATCCTCTACCGCGGCAAGAACACGACGTTCTACTTCCCTCTCGCGACGTCGATCTTGCTGAGCGTGCTGCTTACGCTCGTCCTGTATGTCATCGGGAGATGGCGCCGCTAAAGATCAAGAAAGTCCATTGGCCAACATCCCGTGTTCTTCAACCATGGATGTTGTCTGCGAGGACCGAGGCCACGAGAGACTTTGTTGTCTTCGGACCCACAATCCCATCGGGCGCCAGCTTTGCCTGCTTTTGGAAAGCGATGACTCGTGCCTGTGTCTTCGGTCCAAAGATCCCGTCGACCTTTAGAGGCGGCTGTTCCGTCAATAATGAGTTGAGTAGTTCCTGGAGCTGGCGCACTTGCTCTCCCTGCGAATACAAAGCTAAGTCTCGCATCGGATAACTCCCTCCGGGCCTCGTACGTGGTTCTAACACAAGCAAGCACAACAGACTCGCGTCTTACTTTAGTAGCGGAATGGTCGTCGTGAAGGACCATTCCACGCTAATGGAAAATGGAAGGGCAGAAACTCCGCCCGTCAAATTGAAAGCAATGCCCATAAAGGTTAGGGGCACACGGCCTCCAGGACCTGGCGGGCCTGGCGAGAAAAGTAAGCTCGCACCCACGCTTGCCCCCGCAAACACTTTGGGCCCTACGCTGGCCTGGAAGGAAACAAACGGGCCCGAAAAGTCCCGGGGCGTCCCGAATACAAATGTGAGTTCCACTCCTCCGCTTGCGCCCGAGACGATCCCCACCACAAACCCAGCAGTGCCAAAGATTCCGAACTCAGGGGTCGTTGAACCGTACAACCCACCCGACAAATTGATTCCTGCGACCATCGCAGCGGTCCCGGTGAGACCAATCCCCAACGTTAGATCGCTAGACTTTGACGTCATGGCCACGGTTGGAGAGGGGACAACTTTTACGGTGGGGGACGTTTTACTGATCTGGAGGACTTCCAGGGCAGCCCCAAAAGTCGGATTGAAGGGCTTCCCAAACTCGAGAGCGGTCTCGATGACGTCCCGGTCAGTGGAAGAACGCGGCGTCCTGGGACCTGCCACGGCTCGACCTCCCTTGCTCGCATCGGGAACAACCGTAAGCTGCGAAAGGTCTAAAGTGAAATTTTTCATGGTTGCGCTCTCCCCACATTTCGACTCGAAGTCTCCAACATCGTCCGCTCACTTGCGAGGCATCGTATCTTTTCCTTCTGCAGTCGGAGGGGGGAACTCGGGAACTGCGAGATTATACTCGCATGCGGTCTTTCATCGGCCTTCACCGCAAGCCGAAGTCCGGCGGTCGCGCAAGCGAGACAAGGATTGAAGATTCACTGCCTCACTGGTCGCTGCAAACCCTACCTGGCTTCCGGTGCGCGTTGGCAATCCGCTTCTGCTAGAATCCCTGCCGTGAAAAGACGAACGTTCGTCCAAGCTCTTCCTGCCGCGACCTTGCTTCCAGCCTCACTGTGGGCCGCCGCTCGGCAAAACAGTGTCAATCCTGCAGCCACGACAGCCGTCTACGAACTCCGCGTCTATCACGCAGCTCCAGGAAAACTGGCCGACCTCGAGGCGCGCTTCCGCGACCACACCATAAAGATCTTTGACCGCCATGGAATTAAGAGCGTCGCCTATTGGACGCCTCTCGATGAGCCGGAGAAAAACAACACCCTGATCTACATTCTTCAGCATCCCAGCCGCGAAGCGGCCGCCGCCAACTGGAAATCGTTCCAGGACGATCCGGAGTGGAAGAGTGTCAAGGAGAAATCCGAGGCGAACGGCAAACTGGTGGACAAAATTGACTCCACCTTCCTCGCCCTGACCGACTTCTCGCCGCGATTGCGCTAGACGGCGGACATCCACCGCGTCGGGAGGACTCGACCTTTCGCTGATCGACGTTCGCCGCGAGGAGGAAAGAGAGCTCGCATCGGACTCAGTAGGTGAGAACTCTTCTTTCGCCCCGCTGGGGCTTGCTCATTTCCCACTTTCACCCACGGCTTGCGCCGTGGGCTTCATTCTTGCGCCGCTTCGCGGCTGTGTTTGTGGCGCAATCTGCTCCACCGCACTCGCTGGAAGTGAGTTCTCACGCACACACTTCAGCTCTCACCTCTTCCTTCTGTAGGCGTAGCCATTCACGAGTGTGGCACTCTGCCCATTAGGATTGGTGACTGTGATGTTCACTTTTCCGGCTGCGTGCGGTGGAGTAGTGGCGGTAATGGAGGTGGCGCTCACAACCCTGACGTTCGTCGCCGCACTTCCTCCGAAATTCACCGCAGCCCCTGACTGAAATCCACTTCCCGTAATTGTCACTTTCGTCCCACCCGAAATTCGTCCCGACGTCGGCGAGATCGAGGTCACCGACAGGGTGGCCGGCGGCAACAGCCCATAGACCAGCAGTTGATTGGAGAAGGTGCCCAGATACACCTTGCCGTTCGCGATCGTCGGCGGCGCGAATTTTGCATAGTTGCCGACATCATCTCGCGCAGCGTTCTGTTTGCTATCCCACAGTTCCGTACTCAGGTTCGTCGCGTCAAAGGCACGCAGGATCCCCGGCACTGTCTGCTGATTGGAATCACCCGAGTAGGAGACTGACGCCCACACAATTCCCGTGCCCGACGTGCTTCCGTTGGCGGACAGCGACAAGCCTGCTGCATTGGAATTTCCCGCCGGGCTTGTCATGGTGCTCTGCGATACGGGGGCAGTTTGAAAAGATCCGTTCAAGAACTCAAACGCCTTGAGGTAGTCGCCCGGTCCCCAGAGATAGAGAACAGGACCGTGATTGGGACTATTCCAGTAAATCGGGCCGATCATGATCTTTCCGCTGGTCGCCTGAAATTCCTGCTGATCGCCATTGAACGCTGCATTGAATTCGCCCATGCTGGCGGTATTGATCAGGCGCAGAATGCCGTCCTTGCCGCCGCCCACGATCGAACTGGTCCCAGGCAGCAGGATCGGCCCGCCCGAGCCGAGGTCGGCATCAGTTTGGTTGAGGGAGCCCTGATTATCGGGCGTGAAATAGTCGCTGACCGAAAGCCCGGTTGAGGCCGCCAGCTTGACCACACTGTCGCCGTAATCAGTTCCGCCAGTATTTGCATCAAAGGTGCCGTTGCCCGTCATGAAATAAATATTGTCCGCATCGGCGACCAGACCTTGCCCACCCTGCCAGATGGCCGCTTCACTGCCGTTGGGCGTGGTGTTGAAAACGGCCAATTGCGCCAATGTTGAGGCGTTATAGCCCAGCACCCATCCGTGATAGGGACCGATATCTCCGTGCGACCCGAACGCGATATAAACCACACCGTTCAAAAGAAGCAATCCCGGACGATTCAGCTGATACAGAGGTTGGAAGACGATGGTGCCTCCGCTGGATCCCGAGCCGCTGCCCGGCACGCTGGCCGTGATCTCGACCGGGCTCCCCGGCTTTTCCGCTCCGGACGTGATGTCGAGCGCGTGCAGGTTCTGGTGGTAGGTGTTGTTACTCGTGTTCTTGGTCTTGGCCACGAGGTAAATCGTGCTGCTGACCGGATCGATCACCGGAGTGCCGGTGATGCCGATGACTGGCGTCAAGTCCTTATACGTGGACGCAATGTCCGAGCTCGGCACGGGCGTTCCGAGGTTGACGTGCCAAAGCTGCGCGCCGTTATCAGCATCGAACGCATAGACACTGTCGTTCTCAGTCGCCACGTATACGACGTTGTGGAGCACGGAGGAGATAGTCACCTGCGCGACGTAGAGAGGCTGAGCGTAAACGTAGCCGTCCACCTGACAGGCGAAAAGTTTGCCAAACCGGTTAACGTTGACGTTGGATGTGTTCAGGATCGTCTCATTCAGATTCTGCCCGGTGCGGCCCACGTCGTTGTGATGCATGGTCACTGATACCTGGGCTTGCGCCGGGGAAGGAATCAGCGGGCATAGAAGAGCAAGCAGGGCGATCGCGCAATACGCGGCTCGTTTCATGGGTGTTCCATTTTGCGGGCGTTACTGCGGGAGCGACAGGTCACCGTGGGGTGGGGTCAGCTGCCAGATGGACCGTCGACGACCATGTACTGCCGACCATGTCCCTGACCGGTTGGGACAGAGTCTTGAAGACCACGCTCAGCTGCATGGAAGGGGTTTGAGTGTCATCGCTGATTGCAACAACCATCTGTGGGCAAGAGCGGGCTGCGCGTGCAACGCCGCAGTTCTACACTCATCTTCGATCGAACTTTGCCGTTGGTAAATCCTCTCAGCGCCCCAATGGCGTGCCCAATTCGGGCACCGTAGGCGAAATAGCGCCCTTCAGATATTCCGCCTCTAACGCCGCGTAGTCGCGAAACGGATTGTAGTCCGTGGCCATAAAAGTATGTGCGGCCAGCATTGCCAGGTATTCGTGCCGCAAGAAATACTTCAGGCTCTGCAGTAGAAAGTAGTTGTCGGCCAGGAAATCATAGATTTCTTTTTTTTCGGCAGCCGCCTGCGAGAGATAGTCCAGCGTCAGGGGGCGCTTTCCCTGAGACATGTACATGTTCTCAATCTGGTGGGCGAGAACTTCCTCGCTAGTCACACTGAACGAAGCGCGCTCGGTGCGGTAGTCAACGTTCAAGGGTTGGAACTTGTTGTATGAGTACCGGTACGCGTGCACCAGTTCGTGGAGCAGCGTATCGTCCCCGAGCTTAGGATCGAAGAGAATTACCGTATCACCCGAACCAGCTCCGCGAGCAACGCTCCCGTCCTTTTGTATGTCATACTTCAGCGGCCACGTCTGCGCGCTAAAGGATGCCTTCAGTTCCTCCTCCGATTTGGGAACGATCCAGACCGTAGTCTTCTTGTTGATCAGCCCCAGTACCATTCGCCCCACCGGATTGCCCTCGATCTTTCGCAGGCAATTGCAGACCGTCTGCTCGTACTCGTTGATTTCGTACCTGTAGATGTTATTTTCTAACGTTGAATCCGAGGAGGTATTGACCTTGATGTCAAGCTGTCTTTCCTCGTCGTATCGCCCCGCCCGGTGAAAGTCGTCTTCCTTGTGCTGGTAACGCAAGCGGGTATGCAGATTGTAATTGACCTGGATTGGATACGCCCCAAACTTCCGCATAGAGTCCTCCCAACGGCACGCCCTGTGGATTTCTTCTTGCCCCTTAACTGCGCAAAGCAGCGGTTGAATTGATCATCCAGCCGAGAAAAAGCCCGAGTATTCTAGATCCCCTGGAGACGTAAATGGAAGAGGATCGAGCGTCGAACGCATCGGGCCTCTAAACAAGTAATCGGAAGCGGCGGGCAAAAGACGACAAGTGGGGCAATCATTTTCTTGTACCTGCGGGCGAAACTGTCGGATCAGTCGAAGCGGCCGTGCGTGCTGGGGGTAGTCTCTGTGACTGGAGGATAGTGCAAGTTAATCAGCGAAAAGGGCTTGGGAGTTCCTGGGGGATAGTCGGCACTCTTGGGTTATTTCCGAACTGCACACCAATGTCTGGAATCGCCCCACAAATGCGGCACGACCTGCCATTCTTAAAGAGAGGTGTTCCCACACGATATCTTTTCGGCGCTCCGGGATCTGCGTACTCATCCCCGTTCCGCAATACGGAGATTTCGCGCCTGGCGTAGCGCCTGACGCGGTAGTCGAAGGGGCCCATAGCGATAGGTCGACACGTTGCCCCTCACATCGGCATGGTTGTCTAGTGGTTGACGAGGTACTGGGGAGCGATTGCTCGGGCAACTCATATACGCCAAGTTTTCGTAACGTCAGCGTAGGTGTTGAGAAAGTTGGTCAACCGCGTGTCTTTTGACCTGCGAGGATGTTCCCAATACCCCTTATTTTCTTCGCTCATTCGCTGCGCAGGGCGATCATTGGGCTGATGCGCGACGCTCTCAACGCTGGAAAATAGCCGGAGATCACGGCCACCGCGACGAGTGCCAGCATCATCCCTGCATATGTGCCCACATCCCAAGGGGATGTCGCAAACAGAAGCGATGCGACGAGGCGCACCGAGGCGAATGAGGCGACCGTTCCCACTCCGATGCCGAGAAGCGTCAGGCGCAGCGTTCCCCAAAGAACATCTCGCCTCACGCGAGTTGTGCTGGCTCCCAGTGCCATGCGTACGCCGATTTCCTGTTTCTGCCGTGTGACCGAGTAGGAAATGACTCCGTAGATGCCGAGCGCGGCCAGTAGCAATCCTAGCCCTGCGAAGGATGCCACCAGCAACATGAAGAAGCGGCGAGGCGAACCGGCTCGGTCCACGATGGTTCGAAGCGGCCGGAACTCCGCGGCGGGCTGTTGCGGGTTCAATTCGCGTAAGGCACGGAGCACACTCCCGCCCACCGTCGCGGGCGCAAGATTGCTGCGAACCACCAGTTGGGCATCGTTAGGGTTTTCCTGGGTTGCGGGATAATACGTTTGCCAACCCGCCTCGCCTTCCAAGCTCTCTTCATGCACATCAGCGACGACACCGACGACGATCATCTCGTGTTTGCCCCGCGTCAGGATCTTGCCCACTGCATCCTCGTCCGGCCAGTAGAAGCGTGCTGCTGAGGCATTGATGATGATCACGCTTTGACTCTTGAAATCATCAGCCCAGGTAAAATCGCGTCCGTGGATCGGGATGCCCATGGCACGCATGAATCCCGGCGTGATCACGTATACGAGCGGGCTCGGCAACGCGCCGGGAGGATAGGTCTTTCCTCTCGGGACCGGCGTTCCCCACGCACGGTTCTGCCCGAGAGGCAGATAGTCCGCAATACCCACAGCTTGTACGCCAGGAAGCGCACTCACGCGGGAGACGATCTGCTGGAAGATCGCGCCTCGTCTCGCCGCGCTTTCCTGCTCCGTGGCGGCGTTGTCATCGTATTGCACCTTAATGGACGCCGCGCGCTCCGGCTGAAAGCCGAGGTCGATTTCGAGCACCTTCAGAAAACTACGTAGAAGCAAACCGGCGCCCACCAGCAAGACGCAAGCTAAAGCCACCTCTGAGACTACGAGTATGGACCGCATGCGCTCACTCTTGCGTCCTAGCCCTGCTCCTGGACCTGTATCTTTCAACGCCTCCTGCAAATTCCCGCTCGCAATCCTAAGTCCTGGGGCGAGTCCGAAGAGCATAGCCGCGAAGATCGCGACGATCACGGTCCAGCCCAGCGCCTGGCTGTCGACCCGCAGCGTGCCCAACAAGGGCAGCGCGATTGATCCCTGGTGTGCCAGCCATGCAAGCAGTGTCCAGGCCAGTGCCAGTCCGAGGATGGTGCTGGCTCCCGATAGAACCAGGCTCTCGATCAGCAATTGGCGCACGATCCGCCCTCGGCCGGCTCCCAGGGCGCCGCGCACCGCGAACTCCTTGCTTCGTGCGACGGCCCGGGCCAGCAACAGATTCGACAGGTTCACACAGGCGATCAACAAGATTGCGCCTACTGCGCACCACAACACGATCAGCGAACGGCGCAGTCTTCCGCTGACATGATCTTTCAGGGTCCGCAATTGCATCGATTGATCTTTGCCAACATAGGATCCGCAAGACTGCGGGTATTTCACACTCCAGCAGAGGTGAGGTTCAACCAGTTGGACCTCGGCTTGTGCCTGCGCCATGCGGATGCCCGGCTTCAGACGGCTGATCAGAGTAACGATGTTGCCCCAGTCGCGCTCCTCGTCCAAAACCAAGGGAAGAAAAAGATCGGTTTTAGAACCGGGGGAAAACACTGCGCCGAAATCGAAAGAGTCCGGTAACACTCCGACGACGGTTGTGGGGCGTCCATCGAGGTCTATCGTCTTACCGACGATTGCGGAATCCGCGGCAAACTGGCGCCGCCAGTAAGCGTTGGCCAGCAAGGCCACAGGTTGCGCCCCTTTCCGTGCTTCCTCGGCCGTGAACAGACGTCCCATCTGGGGCTGCACGCTGAGAGTCTGAAAGAAATTGCCGATGACCTTGATGCCGGTAGCCGGTTGTGGCTCGCCGTGTCCTGTCAGCCGCAAGTTGTCCGCGCTTGTGAAGGCCTCGTATCCGGTGATGTCTTGATAGGAACGGCTCTCCGCACGGAGTTCGTCATACGCATCGGCTGAGTACGTCGAGCACGAAAAACCACACTTTTGAGGCGGTGGAGCCATCCACACCAGTTCGTTGGAATTCGGAAAGGGTAGCGGGCGCAACAAAAGCGTGTTCACCACGCTAAACACCGCAATGTTCGCTCCGACCGCAAGGGCCAGGATCAAAATAGAAACCGCAGCAAAGCTGGGATCTCGGCCCAACTTCCGGAAGGTGTAGCGAACATCCCAGAGGCACTCCATCGACAAGTCAGCCAGACGTGTGCGGCGTTCCATCTATCTTCCCTCCGCTGTCATGGATGCTTGAGAGTCCGCATCATTCGAGCATTTTGACGCAGGGATGCGGGGATCTCAATCCGTCCTTGTGTTGGACGTACGGGACTCCGGGAAGGAATCGCTCGTGCCGTTCGATTTTCAACAGGAATGGGAGAACAATTTGCCCGGCTTTCCCCCGGTGCGAGATTCCAAAGCATGTGCACCGTATATGGATCCAATCGCCGAAGAGCAGCCAATGAGCAAGGGACGTCGAAAGTCGTCCTGTCCTTCACGACCTCGCGGCGCGAACGTGTGGTCCTCCCCCATTTGACTTCCCTGCCGCTGCCCCATTACTCTCGATTCCGTTGCTCCGATCTTTGTCATCCTAGGAAAGCGCGTCTTTGCCGCTCGGTGAAGACAGGGAAGCGGGTGCAATTCCCGCGCTGCCGCGCAACTGTAAGCGAGGACATTGCCCTCGGCCACTGGAAAATTCCGGGAAGGCCGCGGACGAATCCGGATCGAAACATCCTCACTCGCGAAGCCAGGAGACCGGCGCGATCCATCGACCTCAACCTCTTTCGCGTGCCAAGGAGGATGGAATGCGCACACTCGCTGTTTTGTTTACCCTGCTTCTCCCCGCATCAGCTCTCGCCGCCAATCTCACGGTTAAAGTCGTCGATCCCCAATCCGCCGCGGTCTCCAGCGCCCAGGTGTCGTTGCTATGTGGTTTGGAAGATCAGAAGGTTGTCACTACCCAAACCACTTCTGCCGAAGGCACTGCCACACTGCCCGTGCGGCAGAAAGGATCCTGCCAGATCAAAGTCCTCGCTGCTGGCTTTGCCCAGGAACTGATTGCTGTTCCGCAAGAGCGCGAGTTGACGATCGTGCTCCGCCTCGCTACCTCCTCCGAGACCGTCGTCGTGACCGCCACTCGCACGCCGGTGCCGGGTAATGAGGCCGGCGTCGACGTCGACGTACTCAGCGGATTGCAGCTGAAAACGACGCAGCCCACCGCAGCCGCTGATGCCATCCGCTTTCTCCCCGGCGCCATCGTTAACAACGCCGGCCAGCGCGGAGGCCTGACCTCGCTCTTTGTCCGCGGCGGGGAGTCTCGCTACAACAAAGTCATCGTCGACGGCGTAACCATCAACGAACCCGGCGGCACCTTCGACTTCGGCACGCTCCCGCTCGATCAGGCCGATCGCATGGAATTCGTCCGCGGGGCACAGAGCACGCTCTACGGCTCCGACGCCATGACGAGCGTGGTCCAGGTCTGGACGCGTAACGGCAGTACTCGCATCCCCGAGTTACGCTTCGGAGCCGACGGTGGCAATTTCTCGACCGCCCACGGATACGCCTCGCTGGCCGGAGCCCGCAGCCGCTTCGACTACAACCTCTTCGGCGGCGAATTCAACACACAAGGTTCCTACACCAACAGCGCGTTCTCCGACTCGATCGAGGGCGCCAATGTCGGAGCAGCGCTCAGCGACCACACCTCCCTCCGCGTTCGACTCCGCCACTCCAACAGCCACACAGGCGTCCCGGGCGGATGGAACTTCAACGGATCCGTTCCAATCGTCTCTCAACCGACTGGCGGTCCCTCGTATCCACTGCCCCCAAACCCGGACCAATGGTCGCAACTAAACAGCTTGCTGGGAGACGTCGACCTCACGATCGCGGCTCCGTCGGGATGGCGCCATCACATCACGGGATTCGACTACCTCTACCGCTACAACGAGCAGAATCCTGGAGACCCGGATCGCGTAAGCCCGGTTTTCGGTCCCATCGATTTTTCTTCCCACGAAGTCGACCGTATCAACCGCGCAGGATTCGAATACCAGGGCGACTACTCAGAGCGCACCTGGGGTCACACAACCTTCGGATATCGTCTTGAGAACGAAAACGGATTCGTGGGAGACATCAACTTCGGCCAAACCCACGGCCAGAGATTGAACAGTGACGTTTACCTGGAACAGCAACTCACCTGGAAAACGCTAACCGCCATCGCGGGTGCCCGCTTCGTCCACAACAGTGCCTTCGGAAACACAGGGGTGCCCCGGATTGCCTTGATGTGGCAAGCCCTTCGGGGCGGCAATTTCCTCTCCGGAACCCGTCTGCGCTTCTCTTACGCCACCGGATTCAAAGAGCCCCGACTGGAAGAAACCTTCAACGGAATCCCGCAAAACCCCTTCAACCTTCCAAACACCGCCCTGAAACCCGAGCGCTCCCGTTCCTTCGAAGCCGGTGTGCAACAGTCACTATTCCACGATCGAGCGGTCCTCAATGCTACGTACTTCAACAATCTCTTCCACGATCAGATCAATTACGTCGAAGTCGACCCCAAGAATTTTGTCGGCCAATACGTCAACGTCAACAAATCTCTGGCCCACGGCGCCGAATTCAACCTGCAATCTAAACTGACTTCGGGCTTGCTGCTGACGACGGCTTATACCTATACCTCCACACAGATCCTCGACAATCCAGCGCCCATCGACATCCAATTCAATCCCGGCCAGCCGCTTCTGCGACGTCCGAAACACGCCGCCACTGGCGTCCTGTCGTACTTAGGATCTCGCTGGGGGGCAAATGTGGGCGCAAGCTTCGTCGGCCGTCGCCCGGATGACGATTTCTTCGGCTTCAATATTAAGCATGCCGCCGGCTACGTCCGCGCTGATGTAGGCGGATGGTATGCGGTAAATTCGCACGTCACTACATACGTGAATGTCGAAAACGCGCTGGACCGGCGTTACAACGAGGTCGTGGGCTATCCGGCGCTCCCAATCAACGTGCGCGCCGGCGTGCGTTTTCGATTAGGTGGAGAGTAGCGCCGCCGGAGTTTTGATTCCCTCTGTGTTCCTCTGTGTACTCTGTGGTGAGTTCGTGGATTTCCTTCGAGTCGAGAAGGGAAGCCGGTCCGCACCTGACAATGCATAAGAGATGAAAAAAGGGCCCGAGGGCCCCTGATTTTCGCGAACGACCAACGATGGGTCTTAGCTGACCTTCTGCGGCGATCTCGGCAGCGGCATCGCCGCCGCAATCTTCGTCCCAAAATATTTCGTCCGCGCGTTCAGCAGCTTCTCAATTTCCACCTGCTTCAGCGGTTGCTGGCGACCGAGAAGATGCGTGACCAACGCAATCTGCGCGAAGTGCTCTACCGTCTCCATCTTCATGTATGCGTGCTCGAGCGTATCTCCATAGGCGACCACACCATGATTCGACATCAGAATCGCATCATAATCCGGAACGTATGGCTCCAGAGTTTGCGCCAGTTCGGATGTCCCCGGCGTTCCATACCGCGCCAACGGAATGCAGCCCAGCCCCATCACCACCTCGCACACCAGAGGCTCGGTCAAAGCGACTCCCGCCGCCGCAAACCCGGTCGCGGTCGGCGGATGCGCGTGACAAATCGCCTTCACGTCTGGCCGCAAGCGATAAATCAGCAGATGCATCCCGATCTCGCTGGTCACATTCCGGTGCCCGGAAACCCGCTGCCCCTCCATGTCGACGATCACCAGGTCCGCCGGCCGCATCGACCCTTTGCTCAAGCAGGTCGGCGTCACCAGAACCCGGTCATCCTTCAGGCGGACCGACAGATTCCCGTCCATCGCCGCCACGAACCCTCGTTCGTGGAGCATGCGTCCATACCGGACGATTTCTTCCCTGTATTTGCGCTCTATAGGCATCCACACCTTAAGGGGAGTTGATAAAAAGCAGGCCGCACTTCGGGCATCCGCATAGTATCAGCACCGCAGTGCTGGAAACAATCCCAAATTTGCATTGAAAATCGTTCTTGCTGATGCCTTGGAATGCCCGCTGGTCGGCCTTCCTCCTTATAATCGGCTCAGTGCTCGTTTCCGATTTTCACTACGATCTTCCCGAAGAATTAATCTCCCAGCAGCCGCTGCCCGATCGCGCCGATTCGCGGCTCCTCCATCTATCCGCTGCAAGCGGCAGCCTCGTTGACCGCCAATTTCGAGATTTTCCCGACCTCCTCCGCCCCGGCGATCTGGTCGTCTTTAATAACACGCGTGTGTTTCCCGCCCGCCTTTACGGCCGCCGCGCAGGGCTTAGATCCCAGCCTCTGAGCCCCCGGAATCCTGCGTCGCGCGATTTCCTTAGCGGGCAGGTCGAAGTCCTGCTCACACGGCAACTGCAGATCGATCCTAACGATTGGGAATGTTTGGTCCGCCCCGGCCGCAAAATCGGAGTCGGCGAGCATCTCTTCTTCGGCGAGAAGGACGAACTCCAGGCTGAGGTTATCTCCCGCGGCGAATTTGGCGAACGCCACATCCGCTTCGCTCTGGCGGACGACTTCTTCGCCCGCATCGAGAGGATCGGCCACATCCCTCTTCCGCCCTACATCTCCCGCGCCGATTCCTCCGACGATCGCGACCGCTACCAGACCGTTTACGCCCGCGAGCGCGGATCCGTCGCCGCCCCCACCGCCGGCCTCCACTTCACTCCGGAAATCCTGTCTCGGCTCCATGACCAAGGCATCGAGACCACACAAGTGACCCTCCACGTCGGGCTCGGCACCTTCCAGCCAGTCCGCGTCGAGAGAGTCGAGGAGCACACGCTCCACTCCGAGCCCTATTCGATCTCGGAAGAGGCCGCCGCCAAGATCCGTCAAGCACGCACCGAATCCCGCCGCATCGTAGCCGTGGGCACCACCACGGTCCGCACTCTCGAATACGCCGCGCAGCAAGCGGGTGAAATCCAAGCCGGCTCCGGGGAAGCTAATCTCTTCATCTATCCCGGTTTCAAATTCCTCGTCGTCAAAGCGCTATTGACGAATTTCCACCTGCCCCAGTCGACGCTGCTGATGCTGGTCTGCGCTCTGGGAGGAAAGGAAAATGTCCTCCGCGCCTATCACCACGCCGTAGCCCAGAGATACCGCTTCTACTCTTACGGAGATTGCATGTTTGTTGAGTAGGGAGCTGAGATCGTTGGACGGGCGCATGCCACAGCAGTTATGGAGAGCGTAATCCTGTCAAAGAGTGTTATGGCCTTCGTCAACCTGCACTCTTGTGGATTATCGTTCTGTCGAAGTGGGCAGTTGAAGGTCAAGATTAGCGCGCTTCTCAGCCCTGCCGAGGTCAACGATGACGGCGAGATTTCGGTCTCGCACGCCCGGGTAGTAGATGCGAGACTGCTTGTTCTTACTATCCGCGCCGGGTTGTATACCAATGCCGACGAGGTAGCGACCGGGGTGTAGCGCCTTAACCTCGAACCGTCCAAGTTCATCAGAAAAAGCCGAGGTGAATTGCAAATTTCCAGCCGAGACCGGAACTACGGCCACCTGCACATACTTTGCGGGCTTTCCATCTGCCGCCAGTACTCGTCCCGAAATGCTGCCATCCGGTTCCAGACTAAAACTCATCAGGCTGCAACTTCGTGTGCTGACGTCAGTGCTGCCGTCCTCGGTCCATAGACCTTCTGTGGTGTTGGCGCTCACTTGATATTCGCCCGGCGGCAGGGGCTCAAACTCATAATGACCATCGTTGTCTGTGAAAGCCGCATATTCACGGCCGTTCACCTGTTGTTTGGCGATAATTTTGTGATCCGCAAGAGGGATCGATGTCTCCCATTTGTTGTCTTTCCAAATAGGCTCTGTCACTTGTCCCATGATGATGCCTGAATCGTTTATATGCGCCAGTCGTCGCAGTGTTTCGATCTGTGCCTGCGCATCGGCTATGGCTCTCGTTGGGCTGTTGTATTTCAGAAGAAGTGACTTAGTCTTGGTGTCCCGTTGGAGATAAAAGAGCCACTCGTCACCAGCTTGAAAATCCCCAAAACATCCGGCTTGCTCAGTGGTCACAGTCAACGAATCAGCAACCGCACCAGCGAAAACCTCTTCGGGGATCAGCCGCAATCGCTTTTCACTGTTCGCTATTTCGACAACGGAAACGACCGTTCCGATGAACACGTCGTCGTAACCGTCGCCTACTCCGCACGATCCGTCGCGTCCTCGCATGTAGCAAAGAATCTGCTTGCCGTGGTAGTCGTGGCCTTCCAATTGGGCGGACGCTGAAGAGATGATCAGAGTTGAATGGATGCACAATGCAAGCACCAGCATCGCGCATCTCTGTACTAGCCACATGGCACTAGGATTATAGACCTGAGTACAATTTCGTTAAGTCGGCTGTTGAAACATCTCAATTGCACTTATCGTTAGCGACTCCCTGATTTTTGTCGGAGAGCCGGCTCCATGCCTCCCGGTGACATCGGATGCGTAGAATGAGTGGAGACGATGTGTAAGCAAATGAGAGGCAGGGAGCAAGTGGCCATGGCATCACAGAGCGAACGCAATCCCGAATCAAGTCCAGCCAAGGCGGAAGTCCACATCAAAAGTGCTCACCAGATTCTGAAGGCACTGCAAGAGAAGATTGGAGAGCATCCAGAAATCGGCGCGGCCATTACGAAGTTGGAGATGGCGCTGAATGATCTGGCGATCCAGACTGGCGGCGTGCTGTAGCGGGTGGGCCTGGGCGTGTCTAAGGCGGTCAGCAGATCACTGCAGATGAATTCCCCGTTTCACTCTCAAAGGACCGCTACGGCTGCGATGTTGCCCGAAAATGAAACGGGCACCCCAACGGGTGCCCGTTTCTAAATCAGCCAAGTTTATCGCAGAGCTACGCCCGCGCCCCAACCGCTGCCGGCTCGCTCGACGCTACAGGCTTGTCCTCGCCATTCGCCTTCTGCTGCTGTCCACCTTTGCGAATGTCGATGCCGCCCTTGAAGAACGCGCCATCTTCAATCGAGATGCGTGCCGCGATGACGTCCCCGGTCAGCGAAC
The DNA here is from genome assembly GCA_020073385.1 of Terriglobia bacterium. Lineage (GTDB taxonomy): Bacteria > Acidobacteriota > Terriglobia > Terriglobales > Acidobacteriaceae > Sulfotelmatobacter. The sequence goes on from JAIQFH010000051.1 coordinate 29,062, forward strand.
CGTCGCTGCGGATGTCCACGCGATCGCTCGCGGTCAAGTTCCCGCGAACTTTTCCGAGCACCACAATCTCGCGCGCGTTGATGTTCGCCGCCACGACTCCATTGCGGCCTACCGTCACGCGATTGCCCGATAGGTTGATGGACCCTTCCACTCTGCCGTCGATGTAAAGCGACTCGGAACCAGTCACCTCACCCTTGATCACAAGCGACTTGCCGATCGTCGCCTGGTCCGCAGTGGTGGTCGTCACCGGCCGAGGGGCCGCTGGCGGTTCGCTTGCGCTCATCGCAGGCGCACTGGGGGTAGACGTAGTTGGGCGCTCCGGCTCAGCTGGCCGGCCGGGTGTTTGAGGCTGATTTGTCGGCTTCCACATGGATGACAGGGTCCTTTCCTCTGTTGGGATTAGGAGTTATTTGGCCGCACTTTCGTAGCCAAACGCGATTGTACTCCTCGGTCTCATTTTGAACCCTGTGGAAATCCCTTATTTTCAACGGAAGTAACCGGATTGCAACGGATCGTCGCGCGCTTCCACTTCCCATCCGCATTTCTCTGCACTGAGGATTTTCGCCCCGGCAGCGTGTAACGTTTCCCGAAATTTTCTTCCCGACGTATCCTTCCACAGCCCGCCGGAGTTATCCTCTCAGGGAGAAGATTTATCGAAACCGATGCTCAATCTTCGAGTCTAATAATTTAATTCGACCCCAGAAAAAGTCATGAACCACAAAGGGCACGAAGGTTCACGAAGGAAATTCGCGCGCCGGTCTTTATATCTTTCGCCCTGAGACTTCACCGGAAACCAAGGAGCCATTCATGTCCGACCCAGCCACCCTCGCTCCAACCATCGCTCGCCCCGAACCCTCCGAGCACTCTCCCTACCACGAGCGCTACATCTCGCTGGTGCCCGGCAACGACATCCTGAGCACGCTCGAGTCGCAACGCCGCCAGATGCTGATCCTGCTCTCCGGCCGCGACGAATCCGAAGGCGACTTCCGCTACGCCCCCGACAAGTGGTCCGTTAAGGAAGTTCTCGGCCACGTGTGCGACACCGAGCGCATCTTCGCTTACCGCGCCCTGCGCATCGCTCGCGGAGACCGCACTCCGCTAGCCGGTTTCGAGCAGGACGACTATATCCGCAACGGCCCCTTTGCTACCCGCCCGCTCGCGGACCTCATCGAAGACTACATCGCCGTCCGCCGTGCCACGCTCACGCTCTTTCGCAACCTCGACGAGCAAGCCTGGATGCGCCGCGGCATCGCCAACAACAACGAAATCAGCGTCCGAGCTTTGGCCTACATCACCGCCGGCCACGAAATCCACCACCGCCGCATTTTGGAGGAAAAGTATTTCGCCGGCCGGTGACTTTTTTCCTTCGTGAACCTTCGTGCCCTTTGTGGTGGATGACTTCAGGTTCTTAGCGGTCTCAATCGGAGCCATAGGAGGTGCAACGCACGATGATCGATCCCGAAAAGCCGCGACCGGCATGCCAAGCGCTAACCGAACTACTCCATGGCAAAGGCGCGCACGCCGATCCACTCGCGTGTGTGGAAGACGTCTCTCCAGAACTGGCGGAGCGCCGGGTCGAGGCCTTCCCGCACTCCATCGCGGATTTGGTCTTCCACATGAATTACTGGATGAACTACGAACTCAAGCGCATCCAAGGCGGGAAACCAAAATATCCTGAACATAATTCGGAAAGCTTCCCGTCAACACCGCAGAATTGGGACCATCTGAAGCGCGACCTCGCCTGGTTCCTCCAGGAATTTGCGAAGCTGGCCCAATCCCCGCGCGCCGAACTCGACCGCCCAATCGAATCCGTCCACGAAGGCGACAAGAAAGTCGCCGGCACCCTCGAAGCGGTCCTCTGGCAAATGGTCGCCCACAACAGCTACCACACCGGCCAGATCGCCACCATCCGCCGCGCCCTGAACGCCTGGCCCCCGAAAGCCGGCGGCGACACGTGGTAGTCAGGAAGCCCAAAGCCAGACGCCCTAAGCCCTGCCGAGTTATGCTGAAAGCTACTAGCTGAGGGCCGAGAGCTCATGGCTCGCGGCTCATTGCACATCGCTCCGCATGCTCTCTGACACCGCCATCCTCACTCACATCGCCCGCCAGCCCAAGCGCCAGGCAGGATACAAGCAACTCGTCCGCGAGCTAGGCCTTCATGGAGAAGAGCGCCGCGACCTGAACGATCGCCTGCAGACACTGATCAAAAAGGGTGCTCTCATCCCCATCGACTCCGACCGTTACCAACTCCCGCAAGCCGCTGCCGATAAGAACCTCCTCGCCGGACGCCTCTCCATGCACCGCGACGGATTCGGTTTCGTCATCCCCAATACCTCGCTAGGCGGCTCCTTCAAATCGAAACTCGCCGGCGACATCTTCATTCCCCCTCATCAGATCGGCACCGCTATGCACGGCGATCAGGTCCTGGTGGAAATCACGAATGTCCGTCCCGACGGCCGCGCCGAAGGCCGCATCGTTCGCACGGTAAACCGCGCTCACCCCACGGTTGTCGGCATCTTCCACTACGGCAGCCGCAGAAACTATGTGACTCCGATGGACACAAAGATCACGCAGGAAATTGTGATCCCCGAGGGTCAAGAATTCCCCGAACCCTCTGTGCCCTTTGTGGTGAAGAATCTTGAACACTCACCACAGAGGACACAGAGATCACAGGGGAAACCCAAATCCGCAGACAGAGTCCTCGGCGAAGAAGCCGCTCGGCACGCCGACTACACGAATCTCGAAGGCGTCGTAGTAGACGTAGAAATCACCGACTGGCCATCACCCACGCAAAGTCCGAGAGGCAAAGTCGTCGAAATCATCGGCCGCGAAGACGACTTCGGTGTCGACGTCGAAATCATCATCCGCAAATTCCATCTCCCGCATCATTTCCCCGCCGCCACGCTCGAAGAAGCGCAGCAAGTCCCCGCCACGATTCCCGGCCTCGAACTCCGCCGCCGCCGCGACTTCCGCGCCTTGCCTATCGTCACCATCGACGGAGAGACCGCCCGCGACTTCGACGACGCCGTCTTAGTACGCACCCTCCCCAACAATAATTTCGAGCTCCAGGTCCATATTGCCGATGTCGCGCAATACGTCACGCCCGACAGCGCTCTAGATCAGGAAGCCCGCCTCCGCGGTACCAGCGTCTACTTCCCCGACCGCGCCGTACCCATGCTCCCTTTGGAGCTCTCGACAGACATTTGCAGCCTGCGCCCACACCTCGACCGCCTGGTTCTCTCCTGCATCATGGAAATCGATCACCGAGGTGAGATCGTCGGATACGACTTGTGCGAGGGCGTCATCCGCTCCGCCGAGCGCATGACCTACACGTCAGTGAACGCCATCCTCGAAGGCGATGAAGCCCAGGGCGCCCGCTATCGCCCGCTGGTCGCGATGTTCGAGCTCATGCGCGACTTGCAGCAAATTCTCTACCGCAAACGCGAGCGCCGCGGATCGATTGACTTCGATCTCCCCGAACCCGTCATCGAATTCGACGAGTTCGGACTGATGCAGTCCATCGCCCGCTCCGAGCGCAACATCGCCCACCGCTTAATTGAAGAGTTCATGCTCTCGGCGAACGAAACGGTCGCGCACCATCTCGAGTCGCACCGCATCGCCAGCCTCTACCGCATCCACGAAAAGCCCGACGCCAAACGCGTCTATGACTTCGAAACCATCGCCGCGACTTTCGGATACTCCCTGGGCGTGGGCGCGCTCCCCATTCATCGCGTCCAGATGAAGACCGACCGCCGCGCCGCCTACGGCACCGGCAAGCGGGTCAGAGAGATAGAAATCCCCAAAGAAGTCCACATCACCCCGCGCATGTACCAGAAGCTTACGGAAAAAATCGCCGGCAAGCCGGAAGAAAGAATCCTGAGCTACCTGATGCTGCGCAGCCTGAAGCAAGCAAGATACTCAGAAGAAAATCTGGGTCATTTCGCGCTGGCTGCGGCCACATACACGCACTTCACGAGCCCCATCCGGAGGTACCCAGACCTAATCGTGCACCGTATCCTGAAAGAAGTTCTTCGTCAGCAGAACAACCAGGAGGGTGGCCCACTCAAGCCCGGTTCTGGCTTGAGTGAGGATTCTCCAGCAACTGAAAGCCAGAAGCCCGAAGCCGCACCCAGCCCTTGGTCCAAGCGCCGCGATCACAACGCCCATCGCGAAGATCACGCCCCACTGACTGGCCCCATCGCCCTCGAAGAACTCCATGCCATCGCCGAAGAATCCAGTCAATCCGAACGCCGCGCCGATGACGCCGAACGCGAGCTCATGGAGTGGAAGAAAGTCAAATTCATGCAAGACCGCATCGGAGAAGACTTCGACGGCCTGATCACCAGCGTGACAAAGTTCGGCTTCTTCGTCGAGCTCACAGAACTGTTCGTTGAAGGATTAGTCCCGCTCAACACTCTGATTGACGACCGCTACACTTACCACGAGAATACCCGCGAAATCATCGGCCAGCACTCGCACAAGATCTACCGCATCGGTCAACGCCTGAAAGTCCTGGTCGACCGCATCGATCCCGTAGAGAAAAAGATTAACTTCGCAGTCATGGAAGAGGAAGAAGCCAAGCCGAAGTCGAAATCGAAGTCGACGTCCTCCAAGCGCAGCAAGCGCAAATGACCGAGGGCGCCCCCCAGAAAGCAAAGGCATCCTGAATTTCAGGATGCCTTTGTTGTTTGTCGAGCCCGAGTGCCCCAGCCCTACTGAGGCTTGTGTTTGTCGTCCGGCTTCTGCGACTTGTTCGACTGCGGCGGCGGAGCCGGCTTATTCTCGGCAGGTGGACGCGCTTGCTGCCGCTCGCTTGGAGGCGGAGCCTGCGGCCGGGGAGCAGGCTCGTTCCGCGGTGGCGGCGCAGGTTCGTTACGTGGCTGCGGTGGACGGTTCATCTCGGGCCGGTTCTGCTGTGGCGGATTCGGCTGCGGACGATTCGTCTCGGGACGCGGTTCGGGACGGTTGTTCGGCGGCATGCTGCTGGGATGATCGCTGCGCGCCGGTGGCTCCGACGGGCGGTTCATGTCAGGGCGATTGTTCGGAGCAGGCTGATTCATCTCTGGACGATTCGGCTGTGCTGCGGGCGCCCGATCATTGCGCGCTGGCGGCTCAAAGCCACGATTGTTGTCCGGCCGATTGTTGGGAGCCGGCTGATTGGGAGCGGGCGGGTTGGGCTGCGGCCTGTTGTTATTCGGCTGATTTAGATCGGGCCGATTGTTGGGCTGCACAGGCGCAGGACGATCGGTCCGTGTCGGTGGCTCAAACGGACGATTCGCACCGGGTTGCGGACGATTGTCGGGCTGATTCGGTTGCGGACGATTGCCAGGTTGATTCGGCTCCGGACGATTGGCTGGCATCGGCGGATTGCCCGGCTGGGGACGTCCAGGAGGATTCATACCCGGCCGCGCGTTCGCTGCGGGCGGATTTCCCGCTGGCGGATTTCCAGGAGCTGTGGGCCGCGCGTTCGGCGGATTGCCGGGGCGATTTCCGGCTGCCGGAAGTGGTTGCGGCCGAGCCGGAGGCGCAGTGATCACGCGAGGCGCGGACGCAGAAGGATTGGCGCCGCGCATCTGCTGAAGCTGCGGACGCGACACCGGCACTCCCGGATGCTGCGTAAGCACTTGTTGTCGGGCTGCAAACGATGGCGGCGGCGGCGGTGGTGCCCTCCGGGCAATCACCTGGCGGTTGACCACTTCCTGCGGTGGCGCGGCTACCCGATTTGCTGTGTTGGCGCGCCCCATCACGGCTTGACGGCCAGGAGGCACGGCTGCGCGCACATTGACCGGAGCTCGCCTCATCTGATTCTCATTCATTACAACCGCGGTTCGTGACACTGGCTGAGCGGTGGCGAATGCCTGCTGCGGGACAGCGGTAACTCCTCCGCGAACGTTGCGATTCACATACGTGACGTTGTTAATCGTCGTGTTGTTGTGAACGATGGTCGTGTTGTAGACGTTCGTCACCTGCGTCACGTTTACCGTAGTGTTCGTGACATTGACGCGGTTCACGTAACCGCGGCTCACACGGTATGACGGCACGTACACTTCCCGAGGGCCGAGTGGAAACCAGGCGACATTGCCGCCGATTCCGATTCCGACTCCACCGACGAAAGCTACGAGAGCAGGTGCGTACACGGGACGAACTTCCCGTGGGCCAGGTATCCAACCCCAGCGGCTGCCGACGAAAACCCAACGCCCGTAGTGGAAAGGCGCGTAGCCCCAGCTTGCATCGTCGACCCAAGTCCATCCCCAGGGCTCAATCCAGGCCCAATGCCCGTAGTGGTACGGAGCCCAACCCACGTCCACTCGCGGATACCAGACGCTTCCGTACTCGCGCGCGGGACGCCAGTCTCCGTATTCGTCGAGATCTTCGAAGCCCACGACCTGGCGCGAGCAGTACCGCGCAGATGGGGAATCTTCATAGCGGCGCTCGCGGTCATCGCTCCAGCGATCGAAGGAATCCGGATCGCCAATCTGGTCCACTTCCGCATTCAGCGACGTCGTTCCCCGGAAGGTTACGCGTTGACCTCGGTGAATGGTGTAGCTCTGTCCGTTGCCGGTCGACTCGCCTTCTCCATCGCGGATCGTGACAATGGTGTAATCGCCGTTTTCTGAGGACTCGACGCGATACCGCCCTGGCTGTTGAATCACGAATGCCTGATTCGCCGTGTCGATCTCGTAATCAGTGTCGCGATCGAGCTCATACACGCGCACATTGATGGTGCCGGCGCTGAGCTGAATCTGCACGGTGCGGTCGTCGAGATTGAGAAACGTGAATCCGGTATTGGCAGCAAGAGAGATCTTTGACGATCCCAGTTGCACTTCCGCGCGTGAGTCACGATCGGCCCAGAGTTTGTCGCCCGTGGTCATGGGGCGGTTGCGCGTAGCCTCGACCCATTCCGATTCTCCGGCGGGCTGAAAGGAGACAGATCCGTCGAAGTGCCCAAGCCGGGCGACACGGCTCGGAGGGTCGTCCTGATCCTGATCTTGATCCTGCGCTCTCGCAACCAGCGAGAAGGCAGCGGTCAACGATATGCCGGTGACAAGCACGGCAATCAACTGAAGTGCTTTCTTGCGATAAATGAATCCTGTCTTGTTCATAAAGTCGTTCACCTCTTCCCGAACGTAGAAACGTCGCACGCCCAATGTGCACGACCAAGGTTCTGGGGATTTACTCTCACGATACGCCTCGGCCCCGAGCGGCACCACGGTTACTTTAGATGCTGCCCGCGACCGGCTCTTGCGTACAGTGATTCTCGTAGCCGCACTGAGATCGAAGGTCATGCGCTGCTACAATGCCGTGTTCCCACAGACTTAACGTCGGCCGCGAACTTCATGGCCTGCAATGACGTACTGTCATATGGGTAAGCTTGGAGCGGTCTCAATCGTCCAGGCTCTAGTCTCAGTTGGAAGTCGCATTTTCTCCGGGGAGCGCAAGTGGAAGACGTCCAGGTCGTTGCGATGCTGGTCCGGCGCTGTATCGCCGGGGACGCCACCGCTTGGGAGGAGATTGTGCAGACCTATAACCGCAGGATATACAACATCTGCTATCGCTTTGCCGGCACGTCCGACGACGCCCAGGACCTGACCCAGGAAGTTTTCATCAAGATGTACCGCACGCTTTCGAGTTATGACGCATCGAAAGGCGCGTTTGTCACCTGGGTCACGACCATTACCCGCAACCTGCTGGTCGACCATTTCCGCAAGACCAAGCAGGACCGGATGACCGACTCGATGGACTCGACGGCGTCCGATCACGAGGACGCCCAGCCGCTCAGCGAGCAAATCCCTGACCAAAGTGCTCCGCCGGACGCCCGGGTACGCCAGCGGGAGCTGTCGGATACCGTGCACCAGGCTTTGGGCAAACTTTCTCCCGAGCTTCGGGAAGCAGTGATTCTAAGGGACTTACAGGATATGGACTACAAGGATATTGCCTCTGTCTTAAGGGTTCCGGAGGGCACCGTGAAATCAAGAATAAATAGAGGGCGGGCGGAACTTGGCCGGCTCCTACAACGTACCTATAGGCAGGTGATGTGATGCCAGATCGGACAAAAAACGATCACACCAGTAACGGAATGCAGTGCAACGAGTTCGACCTGCTCCTTTCGGACGCGCTGGATGGCGTCCTCAGCGGGACCGTACTCGACCGCTTCCAGACACACGCCCGCATCTGCAAGACTTGCGGGCCGCTGCTTGCGGAAGCGGAAGCTGGCCGTACTTGGCTGAAGGGTCTCACGGAGGTGGAGCCCCCAGCCAGCCTGGTCTCGAACATCCTGGCATCCACAACGGGCGTTGACACCCAACGCCTGCGGACGATGACACGCGCTCCACAGCCACGCATTTCATGGTGGGAGCACGCGCAGGCTTCGTACCTGGAGCCGATGTGGGCTATAGTTCGGCAGCCGCGATTCGCCATGTCATTCGGTATGGCATTCTTCGCACTGTCGGTGAGCCTGACCGTGGCTGGCGTAAAGCCTAGCGACTTGGGTCAGATCAGCCTGCGGCCTTCGGCGATCCGGCGCACGTACTACAACACGCAAGCTCGAGTCGTCCGCTATGTTGACAATGTCCGGCCTGTGCTCGAAGTGCAGGCTGCTCTGCGCGGGATCAAACGCAATATGAATCCCGCCGAGCCCGGACCAGCCAAGCAGAAAGAACGCAAGAACGACACAACACAACAGCCCGAGCAGAAGCAGGATCGCAATTACAGCCAGACAGGGGAGAAGTTAATCCTGGCTAGCGATCCGCTGGGTCCATCTAATCGCGATCTGCCTGTAGTGTCGGTGACCACGTACAGGAGGTTCGTATGAACTGCGCCACTCACAGCGATCAAGCTGCAGTGGCTTTCTGCCGCACATGCGGCAAGCCACTTTGTAACCAGTGCACCCGCGACGTCCGCGGAGTGATTTACTGCGAATCGTGCCTGGCGGCACGCATGGAAGGCGCCGCTGCGGCGCCGGGGGCAGCGTATGTTCCGCCTCCTCCGCCACCGCCCAACGTGTATCCACCCATTGGAGGGCCGGTTGCCTACGTCCCGCCTCCATCCATGAATACTGGGCCGAATCCGACGGTAGCTGGAATTTTAGGTGCGCTGCCCATTGGCCTTGGGGCTGTTTATTGCGGTCAATACGCCAAGGGTTTGGCTCACCTTGGAATTGTTGTTCTGTGCATCATCGGCCTGTCGGCAGATTTGCCATGGTTCGTGAAGATGACGCTGGGAATTTTCCTCGGCTTCTTCTGGGTGTACCAAATCGTTGACGCAGTTCGCACCGCCCGTGCGATTCAAACGGGCCAACCGAGTCCTGATCCTTTCGGCCTGCAGCAGATGTTCGGCACAGGAAGCTCGACTCCCACGGCGGGAGGCGAGAAATCCGAGACCAAGATACCCGCTGCAGCCGTGGTCCTGATCGCCCTCGGAGTGCTGTTCCTGATCAACACAGCGTTTGACTTCAGCCTGCACCGCTTTTGGCCTCTAGTCCTGATCGTTCTGGGCGTGTATCTGTTTGCCAAAGGCTGGGGTTTGCTGGGCAGTTATCGGCCTGGCTGCGTTTGCGAACGATGCCGGACGCGCAGGCTCATGGGTCCGGCAATTCTGGTCACCTTGGGAGTGCTGTTTTTGCTGGATAACACCTCGAACGTTGATTTCGGCAAGACCTGGCCGGCGATTTTGCTGGTCATTGGTGTAGTCAAATTGGTGCAGAGCAACGCGTCGTACACCGGGCACGTTGGTCCGCTGCCGCCCGGTCCGGACGGCTATCCGCCAACGCCTCCACCTCCCGGCGTGACACCGACGTATTCGGGGACGCAGCAAAATCCGCCGGAGCCTCCGGCGCAAAGCATGGATCCCTCGTCTGGGGAGGTGAAAAATGTCTAACCCAGTAGCGACGCCTCCACCACCTCAGTTCTCTCCGCTGCCACCGCTGCCGCCGCCGCGTCAGCGCTCATTTGCGGGGCCGTTTGTACTGATCGTGATCGGCACGATCTTCCTGCTGACTACGATGCGCGTGCTGTCGGTGGGCAAACTGGCTCACCTGTTCGCCAGTTACTGGCCGTTGCTGCTCATCCTGTGGGGAGTGATCAAGATCGTTGAGCATCAACGGGCACAGCGCGGAGGCTACCGCTCATCCGGAATCGGCGCGGGCGGAGTCTTGCTCATCGTCATGATCGTCGTGTTCGGCCTGATTGCGAGCCAACTGCAGCGCGTGAACTGGTCCGGTCTGCGCGACGAGATCAACGTCGACGACGGAGATTTCCCCAACATATTTGGGGAAACTTTCAATTACGACGACCATCTCCAGCAGGATTTCCCGGCTGATGCCGGCTTGAAAGTCATCGACACTCATGGCGCGGTCAGCGTGCATGCATCGGATGACAACAAAATCACGGTAATTGTGCGCAAGCGAATTGGGGCGGAGAATCAGAGTGACGCCGACAAGTACAACAGCGAAACCAAGCCGGCCATCACCGCGATCGGTGGACTCGTCACCCTCAACGCAAATGTGGAGGCTGCAGGGGATCATCCGGTGGAAACCGACCTGGATATTTCCGTGCCGCGGAAAGCGGCGGTCACGATCAGCTCCCGACGTGGCGATGTAAATGTCAGCGGGCGAAGCGCCAACATCGATATTGCCGCGCAGCACGGTGACACCTCAGTCGACGATGTCACGGCCAATGTGAAGGTCAGTCAAGAAAAAGGTTCGGTGAAAGTCGAGCAGGTTAGTGGTGACGTGCAGGTGGGCGGGCGCATGAGCGACGTGACGGTGGCCGACGTGAAGGGCTCGGTGCAACTGGAAGGTGAATTCCAGGAAAGCGTAAAGCTCGAGCGCATCGCGAAAACTATCACCTTCAAGTCCTCGCGAACTGATATGGAATTCTCACGCCTGGGCGGTTCTCTCGATCTCAACTCCGACGAACTCCATGCCGATGAGGTTGCCGGCCCGGTGCGTCTGACGACTCGCTCGAAGAACATCCGGCTCGATGGCGTCTCCGGTGATGTCCGGTTAAAGGACGACAACGGCACCGTCGAACTGATCATGCATTCGCTGGGCAACGTGCAGATCGACAACCGCAACGGCGACGTGCAACTGGCCGTGCCGGAGAAGGCTGGCTTCCGCCTGGATGCGCGAACTCGCGGCGGCGAGATTCAGTCGGACTTTCCAGAGCTCAAGGTCAACAACGACGAGCGTGAGGCCAAAGCAAGCGGAAGCGTGGGGAGCGGATCGTCCCATATCGTGATCACCAACGAGCACGAAGGAATCGAGATTCGCAAGGCGTCTGCCGCACCGCCAACGCCGCCCGCGCCGCCAAATCCGGCCAAGCCCGCCAAGGCGCTGCCGGAGCCCAAACAGGCCCCGCAACCGACAGACAACTGACTCGCGAGAAGAGCACTAACCACAAAGGACACGAGGGTACACGAAGGAAGAATCTCACCGGACTCTTCCCTTCGTGTGCCTTCGTGTCCTTTGCGGTTGAAGCTCCTGCAAACGCGCGTTGCGTTGTTAATCCTTAACCCCAGATCCATGTCTCTGTCGCGCTAACTCCTCGACCTTCGCCAACACCTCATCTTCGCTCATCGACGTGGAGTCGATCACGACGGCGTCTTCGGCCGCTACCAGCGGCGAAGCCGCCCTGGTTCGATCGCGGTGGTCGCGCTCCCGTAAATCGGCGGCTACGTTCGCCGCCACAGGTCCGGAAATTTTCTGCTGCGTCATGCGTCGCTGCTCGCGAATGACGGGATCGGCATCGAGAAAAACTTTCAGATCCGCATCGGGAAAAACCTTCGTCCCGATGTCGCGCCCTTCCATGACGACTCCGCCGCCTGCGCCCATAGCGCGCTGGTGAGACACCATCCACTCCCTGACTTTCGGGTGTACCGAGATGCGCGAAGCTCCCTCGGTCACGTCGCGCTCGCGAATGCGCGCGGAAACATCCTTCCCGTCGAGCAGCGTGCGATTTCCGTTGATGGTCGGCTCCAGTTGAATTCGTGAAGCGTCCGCGAGCTTCACGAGCGCAACTTCGTCATCGAACGACGCATCTTGGTCGATGGCTTTCAGCGCGAGCGCGCGATACATCGCGCCGCTCTCGAGGTTGACATAGCCCAACTTACGAGCGAGCCGCGCTGCAATAGTGCTCTTCCCCGCGCCAGCCGGGCCGTCGATGGCAATGATCAATTTGCGCTGCAGGATGTCAGTCATTACGAAACTACAGATTGTACACACTTGGAAGCACGGTCGACGTCGAAGGAGATTTATGTCCCAGATCGCCAGGTTGCTTCCTCGCCTCACAGCATACTCACAACTCCCGCGACTCACCCGTGCCACACTCTTCGTTGTGGTGGGCCTATTTTGCTTCCTGATTGGTGCGCAGCGCGCGTTGACGCAATCTGCGGCACACGATCCGGGAGTACGCAGCAGTCCGGCGGGAGCAGGAGCACCCATCGCGGGTCTAACCCCGAATCAACGGGCATATTTCGACGCCGGCCTTGAGGAATTTTCCGAGGTCGAGTCGGTTAAGGGAACCGTGTCTAATACTGGCGCCGGTCTCGGCCCGCGATTCAACGGGGAGAGTTGCGCCCAATGTCACGCCCAACCAGCAGCCGGCGGCACCAGTCCCTCGGTGAACCCCCAGGTCGCTGCTGCCAACAATCAAGGAGCTACCAACCAGATCCCCTTCTTCATCACTGCGAACGGACCCGTTCGGGAAGCGCGATTTCCGTATGCTGCGGACTTGCGTCACCCGGATGGCGGTGTTCACGCTCTGTTTACAGTCACTGGCAGAGGCGACGCGGTGGGCTGCAACCTGAAGCAGCCGAACTTTCAACAAGCTGCAGACGCTGGCAACTTGATCTTTCGCATTCCCACGCCGGTTTTTGGAGGCGGACTGATTGAAGCGATTCCCGACTCCGCAATCCTGGCGCAAGCGAACATGCAATCCGACGCGAAGCATAGAATGGGCATCGGTGGCCGGCCAAACCGCTCCCTGGGCATCGGCATTACTGGGAGCCCAAACACCAGCGGCAACGACGGCACGGTTACGCGATTCGGCTGGAAGGCTCAAAACAAGTCGCTCGAAATTTTTGCGGGTGAAGCCTACAACGTCGAAATGGGGATCACGAACGAGCTATTCCCGAATGAGCGCGATGAAACTCCCGGCTGTTCGTTCAATGGTACGCCCGAAGACGCGACCAACTTCGACGCGAGCGGACCCGAGCTTAGCAGCGATGTCGTCCGCTTCGCGATGTTCATGCGCTTTCTCGATCAACCCCAGCCCGCGCCTCCCACTCCTTCCACCCGGAACGGGGCGAAGGTCTTCCAGCAGATTGGCTGCTCGCTCTGCCACACGCCAACCTTCACCACTGGCCAGTCGTCGGTCGGCGCACTCAGCAACATTCCGGCGAACCTGTTCTCGGACCTCTTGCTGCATCACATGGGGCCGGGACTCGCAGACAACATCGTGCAAGGCCAGGCCCAGGGAGACGAATTCCGAACGGCACCTCTGTGGGGACTCGGACAACGACTCTACTTCCTTCACGATGGACGCACCAGCGATCTGGTCAAGGCAATCCTGCACCACTATGGCGCAGGCGACCACCACTATCCAGATTCCGAAGCCAACGCTGTCATCAGCAACTTCAAGAAGCTCTCTGGGCAGGATCAGCAGGATCTGTTGAGCTTCCTGCGCTCGCTGTAGCTAGGTTTTGCCATCGGAGCTCTGGGGCGGAGGTGGTCCGGCTTTCGCCCCAGTCCATTGGTAAGTGGGCATGATTCCGGTAAGCAATTCCCCGGGGCTACGTCCGGCTTCGCGCAGTTTGCGGATGCTCAGCGAGTCGTGTCTCTTTGCGAGTCGTACGCCCGCCTGGTCGCACACCAGGTCGCAGTGATAGAAATCAGGAATCGGAAGGCCTAGAGTCCGGTAAAGCAGAATCTGTCGCGCCGTAGACTTCAGCAAATCAGCTCCGCGCACAACCTCCGTGATGCCCATGGTGGCATCGTCGACGACGACGGCTAACTGATAAGCCGGTACATCGTCGCGCCGCCAAACGATGAAGTCCCCAAAATCGCGTCCGGCCACAACCCGCCGGGAACCGAGATGTAAGTCGTCGAAACAGATTTTCTCCCCACCCGGAACCCGAAACCGCCAATTGAATCCGGCAGGCTCATCAGTCGATGCAGTTGGCACAGCCCGTGTAGCGACGGACGCCTCGTCCGTCCCGCAAGCCCTGAGCGCAGTCGAAGGGCGAGCGGCCCCGACAACGGGACCAGACGGCCGACACCTCCCAGAATAGATGGGCTCATCATCCCCGTCATTCGGCGCCCCAGCCGCGAAGGCCACATCCTTGCGCGAGCAAGTGCATGGATAGATCGCCCCCATCTTGTGCAGCCGCTTCCACGCCTGTAAATAGAAATCCCGGCGCTCACTCTGCGTATACGGAGCAGACGGCCCGCCGCAATCCGGCCCTTCCTGCCAGGAAATGCCCAGCCAGCGCAGATCCTCGATCATCGCGTCGACAAACTCAGCACGGCAGCGCTGCGGATCCAAATCCTCATTCGCAGAATTAAGGTTCCGTGCCTCTCCGCCGCACGCTGCGCCGCAACCCAGAACGTCCGCGCATGTCCGATGTGGAGCAGGCCGGTAGGCGAAGGCGCCAGGCGCCCACGATAGTGTCCAAGATCTAATTGGTGAGGCAAACTCGAATCACGACGATCGTGCTGCGCTCCGCGGCGTCGCCACGACTTTCTCTGGCGTAATCTGCAACGTCGATTTCCCGCCAACGTGCACGAAACTCAATTCCCGCGCCGCCAGCAACGCGTTCACCGCCTCTTTCACCTTCGATCGGGCGATAAATTTTCCGAAGAACGTTTCGAGTTCTGCCGGCTCGACCGCAATGGCGCAATCCAGGTACTTCGACACCAATGCGGAAAGCGCCTCCGGAACCGACAGCCCGACGCCCTCTTTCACGGCATCCGGCGCCCAGCGATACAGCAGGTCCCACACCGAGCCTTCGCTGGCCTTATAGTCGACGCGCGTGATGCGCAGTTTCGACCACAACTCTGCCAGAGCCTTATCGAGCGCGGCCAATGACACGCTCCCGCCCAGTGCGTCCACCAGCTTCTGCTTCGACATCGCCCCCTCACGCTGAATCAGTGCAAAGGCGTCGCAGGCGAGCGCGGAGTATGCGGATCGGGAGCCTGCCCGGGGTGGCTGCTTGGGATTCCGCTCGCCCGTCAGCGCGTAGAAGTAAGGAAACACCGAGGCCGCGATCAGGAATCCGTTGTTTTCTTCAAAAAGATTCGCCTCGAAAGCGGTCTTCTCGCGGAGCAAGCGCACCATCAGTTCGGTGGCCTGGGCAGCGCGCGGATCCTTAAACGCATGCTGCCACTCCGGAAGGCGGTCCTCCGATCCAACAAATGCTCCGATGAACGTTGGCACCAGCAGCGCCGGCCGCTGCGGATACATCAGGCAGAATCCCACATCCTCCAAGAAGGCGCGCGCTTGCTCAATGGTCTGGATGGGCCTGCCGCCCAGTCGCCATTTCTCGTGGCGCAGTTGCTGAAGTTCGAGGTCAGTCATGATGAGCTTATGAGCCATGAGCGATGAGCAAACGGTGTCAGCAAGTGCTCATTGCTCACCGCTCATTGCTCGATGCTAGATTCTCTTAAATGCCTTTTGAATGTCCTTAACAGAATACCGTAATACCACGGGTCTTCCATGGGGGCACGACATTGGGTGATCGGTTTTGGCGAGTTCGGCCAGCAGCCATTCCATTTTGTTCTGTTCCAGAGGCATGTTGACCTTGATGGCCGCGTGGCACGCAATCGACGCGGCAATGCGGGTGCGAATCTTCTCCAGGTTCAGCGATTGCTCTTCGCTGGCGAACTGATCGAGCAGTTCGTGGAGCATGTGCTCGACCGCAGCCGCCTCCACTCCCGCGGGAGCGACCTTGATGGCGATGCTGCGCGCGCCGAATGGCTCGGCCTCGAAACCGTTGTGCGCGAGTTCGTCAGAAATTTCGCGGAAGACCGCCTGCTGCGCCGGGGACAACTCCAGCACGATCGGCATCAGCAGGCGCTGGCTCTCGACTCGCATGGCCGCCCGTTGCTTCAGCACGCGCTCGAAGAGTACTCGCTCGTGAGCCACGTGCTGGTCGACGATCCACAAGCCGTCCTCGTTCACCGCCAGGATGAAGGAATTGCGAATTTGTCCCAGCGGCTTGAGCGTGCCCAGCGCTGAAAGCGTGGGCTCTTCTTCGCTGACGTCGATCGCCGGAGAGCATCCGTGGTCGGGAACCGTGTCGAACTGCTGGTGAGGAAGAATCGAGGCGAAGTTCGGATCGAGCGGAGCAGATTCCAATCCGCGCGCAACCGGAATCGCCGCATTCGCTTCGACAGCAATGCCGCCTTCAAACTGAAAGCGCGCAGAGATCGCGGGCTGCACCTCAGAGTGCAGCGCGAAATTACCATCCACTCCACGCTCGCTCTGCCCAATTTCCGGGACAACGCCCGCAGCAGGCGGCCCGTCTTCCGATGGATGCCAGCCGACTCCCGGCGTCAACGCTCCCGGAGACAGCGCCTGGCTGGCCGTGGCGTGAGCGCGAATCTCCGCTACAAACTGCGGCACGGGCCGCGCTTTCATCAAAGCGCCTCGCACCGAGTCGCGCACAAAATCGTGCATCGCCGACTGCTGCCGGAATCGAACCTCGGTCTTCGAGGGATGCACGTTGACGTCGACCTCGGCCGCGGGTAATTCCAGAAACAACAGCACAACTGGGTATACCGTCGGCGGAATGATGTTCCGGTACGCCTCGGTGAGCGCATGCTGCACCAGGCGGTCGCGAATGAGACGTCCGTTGACGAATACAAAAATCGAATTGCGGTTCAGCTTCTGAATCTCGGGCTTGGAGACGAAGCCGTGAACCCGCATCTCGCCGGGATCTTTCGGCGCCGCGTCTTCGCCGTCCTCCTCAACTTCCTTCCGCCGCCACGGCGGGGGTTGAGGGAGTCCCACGTGTTCGAGAGCCTGCCGCGCGGCCACGGGGATCAACTGGTCAAGCGTCTCCTTGCCGAAGACCTGATACACGCGCTCGCTGTATCCCGCCACCGGAGGCGCGACCAGCATGGCGTTGGTGGCTGAGTGCAGTTCGAAATGCTTATCAGGATGTGCCAGTGCATAGTGCGTGACGAGCGACGCGATGTGGGAGAGTTCCGTTGACTCCGCTTTCAAGAACTTCTTCCGGGCCGGAACATTAAAGAAGAGATCGCGGACGGTAATCGAAGTTCCCAGCGGCAGTCCAGCCTCTTCCACGCGAGCCATTCGGCCGCCGTTGATCTCGATCACAGTACCCGCAGGCTCTTCCGCCGCGCGCGTCTCCAAGCGCAGGCGCGACACCGAGGCGATCGAAGGCAGCGCCTCGCCGCGGAACCCAAGTGTCGCGACGCTCAGCAAATCTTCCGCATTCTTGATTTTGGAAGTCGCATGGCGCTCGAACGCCAGCATGGCATCATCGCGCACCATGCCGCATCCGTTATCAGTAATCTGAATAAGTTTCTTCCCGCCCGCTTCAACGGTAATCTTGATTCGTATGGCCCCGGCGTCGAGCGAGTTCTCGAGCATTTCCTTTACAACGGACGCAGGGCGCTCAACCACTTCGCCGGCGGCGATCTGGTTGGCAACGGTCTCGGAGAGTACGTGGATGCGGCCCATGGCTCAGGGGTCGGAGGTCAGGGATCAGTGGTCAGTTTCGCAGATGGGATGGAAAAAACCAAACCAGGCAAATTACGCTGTTTACTCGCTGGATTTACTGGGATAAACAATACGCAATCCGCCGCCGGACGACGAACCCGCCGTGGACCAGGTGGAACCGATCATCGGTAAGTCAGGAATTTAAGTGGAGGAGTGGAAGAGCGGCCCTTTAGGGCCGCGATAGGATAGGCCAATCCGCGGGCTTTCAGCCCCTGTTTTCACTTCGCGTCCGCCACCTTCTCACGCTCTTCGTTGTATGTCCTGAACTGCTTCGCCACGACCTTGAGTGTCGGATAAAACTGCACGAACGTGTGCTCCACCGCCGCGTGCGCGTCGTGGCACGTCCAGCAACTGTTGCCGTGCGCCATGGCGCCGGATGACTTGCTGTCGGCCGCAAATCCGTAGTACGCCCACTTGTCCGGATTGCGGGTTGAGTCTTTGACCTCGACCGCCAGGCCCATCAAATCGGTCTGGTAATGGCCCTTCTGATTGATCGAGCTGCGGCTGGCTGCGTCACGCTCATCGATCACAAACATGCTCTGCTCGGGCCATTTGCCCGACTTGACGAACTCGTCGTATGCCCAGCGCTGCACGAAAACGTTGGTGAACATCTCGTGACCGCCGGGTTCTGGACTGTAATTCATGCCGTATCCAGCGGAGAGAAACATCCATTCGCGGTAGTCGGCAGGCCGCAGGAGCTGGCCCTTCTCGTCATACTGCGGCTTGGGCATCTTTTCTTCGGGCGCGGCGGCCAGCACAGCCAGGCAAACCACCCCGAGCACGACCACACACAGAAATCTTTTCATAGAGGCCTCCCCATGTGAGTGGCAGCTTAACTTAGCGCCTCGGGCCTTGTCTTGAACGGATTAAACATCCAGAGCTTTTTTGCTTTGGGTGCAATCCATAATAATGTCATCCTGAGCCGCGTCTTTTGGGGCGAAGAGCCTGCCCTGAGCGTAGCCGAAGGGACCTAGGCAACTCGCTGGCAGCACCGGCACAGCGAGGAGTTCACGGGTCCTTCGCGGCAAAGAACGCCGCTCAGGATGACACCCTAAGAGGACGACCCAATTTCCTAAACGGCTCTAGCAGCGAAACACCGAACGGTTGTTGACCATTCTGTGCCGGCAACGTCTGAACATTCGTGCCCCAGTCTGTCCAGCCCGGCAAGATCCTACGAGGAGGGGAATTCTACTCGCCAGTTCAGGCCCGCCTGAGCGCGAATGACGTTGTGCTCTCGGAACTTTGCCAGCCGGTTGCTCGCTCGGTGCCCCGGCACGAGCATGAACTTGCCTACGTGACCATTGTGCTGCACGGCCATTACCGCGAAGGAGATCGCGGCAAGCTCGACGACCTTCCGCCGCTCACCGCAGTCTTCAATCCAGTGGGCGTGGCACATTCCACCGTCATCGGCCCGGCGGGAGCGTCGATGTTCACCATTGAATTTCGCTCTGACAGCCTGCGAGAACTTGGCCTGCGGCTCCCCGAACGCACGACTTTTGATTGCGGCGTGGGGACGATGCTCTGGCCCGGGCTGCGACTATTTTCGTCGTTCAAGAATCAGAACTCGGGCTCTCTCATGCTGGAGGGGCATGTGTTTGAGCTGCTGGGAGCGATCACGCGGCTGGAGCCATCGGCGGAGAAGACTCCGCCACGATGGCTGAAGCGCGTGAAAGATCGCTTGCATGCGGAATTCTGCGAGCGTCTTCGTATGCGCGATCTGGCGCGTGAAGCCGGAGTCCATCCCGTCCACCTCGCCCGCGCGTTTCGCAGGTTCGAGAAGCGCACTCCCGGCGAGTATCAGCAGCACTTGCAGATTCGCGCAGCGTGCGATTTGTTACGGAAGCCCGAGTGGCCGCTGGCGGAGATCGCCGCCGAATGTGGGTTTGCCGATCAGAGCCACTTCACCCGCGCGTTCCGCCGCATGGCCGCCACAACTCCATTGCGGTTCCGGCAAGCGGTGGTTCCAAAAACCGCGGCGGCATGAAATGAAGGCGTGAAATGAAAGGGCGCCCCGAAAGTCGGAGCGCCTCAGGCTGCTGAAAAAGCCTGGGTATAAATTGATTTGAAGGTGCGCCGCTTCCAGCCGCGCCGCAACCCCACCAGAATCAATCCGGCTTCAGAGGTTTTGGAAAAACTCCTGAATGCCGGTTGTGACGCTGAAAAACTCGTGAATGCCAGTGGTACCGTGGAAGAGCGGCGCTTTAGCGCCGCGTGAAGCGCGCAGAATCAACGATGGGCTTCAGCCCCAGTGGTCGCCTATCGCGTCGCTCGGAGTTTTTCCGCAACCTTCAGCGGCTGAGGAAAGGCTTCTCACAAGGAACGGTTCGTCGGTAATCTGAGGCGCTCCGCAAATCGGAGCGCCAGGTCCCGACCCTTCCATCCACTACTTCACAACGACGAGTGTGAAACTGGTCTGACGAGTGAGTGACCCGGACGTTCCCGTCACCGTGATCGTGTAACTCCCAGTCGGGGTTCCGGGATCCTTGGGGCCGCTGTTGGAGCCTCCGCAGGAGCCGAGCCAGATCGTGGAGAATCCCAAAACCATCAGGAGACCGAGGAAGCGCACACTCCGAAGAGAGCGTTTGCGCGAAGACGCGACGAACACGATTCCGAGAAGTCCCGGCAACAGGGTCGCGTAGACGATGCGCGAGCCCCCGTCGAAGGGACGATCCAGCCTGGCGATGGGAGCTTTGGTGGTGATCAGAAAGCTCGCGGGCTGCGAGCTGTCGACAGCCGCGGAGGGTCCGGTACATGTGGATTCTGGGGCACTGTCGGTGCAGGTGTAAGTTACCTGCCCGGTGAATCCGTTGATCGCGGTAACTTTCACGTTTGCGGTGATAGGCGATCCCTGCGCGACCTGTAGGCTGCCTACTCCTCCATCCAGCGCGAGCGTGAAGCCGGGAGCCGTGCCCATCGCCTGCGCCAGGGCAAATCCGTCCACCGAACCCAGGCCAGTGACTTCATCGTATCCGGCACCGGCACTGAAGCCGATCTGCGTCGTACCAGTCGGACAGTTGGTAGAGGGCGCAGTACAGGGGACTTTATTGTTTCCGGTCGTTATGTCATGAAATGCCGATGGAGTACTTGCCGCCACAGAATAGAGAGTGGGATTGACTGGGGCGAGGCTCGGGGTGCCCAGGAATTGATTGATCAACGCCAGAATCGCAGCGAAGGTCGGAGCAGCTGCCGAAGTCCCGCCTACTGCAGTGAGACCGCCACCGGCACCGGTCCGGAATCCCGAAGTACACGTGGCTACAGTGCCTCCAGCCCCGTCATCCTCAGTGCAGAACAGATAGGGATCGTGATCGGCCGAAGCGCTGAGTGAAACGTCGGGCACGAGGCGCATCGTCCCCGTACCGCCCTGCCAGGCCGGCTTCGAGAAGAGGGTACTCACGCCGCCGCCCGTAGCCGACAACCCGCCACCATTCGCGAGAGAAATGGTGGTATCGTTCCACGCCGTTTCGGGGATGTATTCCAGAGCTGAGGGAACGACGTCAGCTGTCGCGCCAGCCGGCAACCAGTAAGGTGGATTTCCGCCGGGAGGATTGTTGGTGGTGTTGGTGGGGCTGTCGGCGGAGAACTCCGTGCCCCCCATGGCGGTCGTTTCCGGTATGGAGGCGGGAACGTCGACGGCTAAGCCTTGCGTAGCCGATGTGCCGGAGTCGCAATCCGCGGCACCTGCGTCACCCGACGCGGAAACCAGGGTTACGCCGAGTGCCTGGCCATTTTGCACCGAGGTCCGTATAGCCGCTGCGAAACCCGGGCTCGATGCTTGCAGTCCCTGTTCGCAAAAGCCATAGCTGGTGCTCACAAACGGGGCAACGGGAGTCTCCAGCGCGTTCTGAAGCGCGTCCCACACACTGTCAAACCGGTTGGTGCAGGTGTCGCCACTGCCCAAGCCAGCGAAGACGAACGTGATGCTGGCGTTCTTGGCTACGCCGCCAGCCCATTCCAGATCCAAATCCGATTCGCCTTCATCTCCTGAGCAGCGCGATCCAGTGCCCTCCATCAGCTTCATGGTCACAGTACTGGCCGAGAGTCCGGCAGCGCTACGGAAGTGTGCGATGTCCGCCGCGTTTACCGTAGTCTGGCCCACAATCGCGATTTTTTGCCCGGTTCCGTCGCCAAGTCCGGTCAGACCGTAGATGGTCGCAAAGTCGGCCGGGGTGAGGAAGTGGTTGCCGCTGACGAAGGAAGTGAAATTCGGCCGCACTTTCGCTCTTGGCTTGGGAGCAAAATCGTT
>JAIQFH010000121.1 GCA_020073385.1 Terriglobia bacterium
GGTGGCCGAGCGGAGCCGTTTTTCCCCCTCCGCTCGCGCCGGTCAAGTGGACTTACCCGTCCCCGAAATGCCGCTCAAGTTCCGCCCTCGGGGTTCGCCCGGTACGCCTGGAGCGGCATAACCCCTGGTCCATTGCTACGCTTCGACAAACCATCGCACGGGTTCTGCTCCGACAACTCTCGGATTGTCCTTTTTGTGGATCGCCCTTTTTATAACACAGTAGTACTAGGACGTTGCGGAAAAACTCCGATCGCCGCGATGGGCGACCACTGGGGCTGAAGCCCATTGTTGATTCTGGGCGCTTTACGCGGCGCTAAAGCGCCGCTCTTCCACAGTACCAGCGGCGTTCCAAAAATTTTTTTGGGCAGTCATCTTTGGGCTTGACATATTCCCATATAGGAATATATATTTCGTTCATCGATGGCAAGGGCAGCGACAACTTCGGATGCTTTCAACGCAGTGGCGGAGCCGCGACGCCGCGAAATTCTGGAGTATCTGGCCGTAGCCGAGCTTCCCGTCGGCGATCTCGTCGTACGGATGGGACTGGAGCAGCCGTCGGTTTCGAAACACCTCAAGGTCCTGCGGGACGTGGGCCTGGTTCGGGTGCGGCGGAATGGGCGGCATATGATGTACAGAACGAACGCGGATGAGATCCGTCCATTGCATGAGTGGACGAAGACGTTTGAGCGGCTGTGGGCGCATCAGCTTTTACGGGTCAAAGAGCGGGCCGAGGCGAAAGAGAAGAGCCTCAAGGGTGAGTGAGTGTTGGGGCTAAAGCCCCCGATGCTCTGGGGCGCCTAACGCGGCCCTAAAGGGCCGCTCTTCCACGGTCGATCCGGCAGTAGTCTCCGTTGATTCGGCAATGGGTCTCGGATGGATCCGGCAATGGGTCTCGGATGGATCCGGCAATGGGTCTCGGATGATCCGGCAGTGGGTCTCTGGTGATCCGACAGTCGTGCTCGTCTGATCCAGCGGGAGCGTCTTCGTTGATTCGGTAGTAGGTCTCGGTGGGCCGACAGTGGGTCTCGTCTGATTCGGCCACGGGAGACACGGCTGTTGCGGCCGTGGGTAAGAACAACGCATAACTTTTAAGGAGGAAGCATGAGTATCAGTCCAGCAATTCCAGGTATTGAGAGTTTGACTTTGACGATCACGCAGGAGGTCCACGTCAACGCGTCTTTGCAGACAACGTTCGAAGCGCTGCTCGAGCAGATCGGTCCCGAGAATGAGAGTGAGCAGGGCAAGATGCCGATGAAGATCGAACCCTGGCCCGGCGGCAGATGGTTTCGCGATCTGGGAGACGGCAACGGGCATCTGTGGGGGCATGTGCAGGCGATCAAGCGTCCGGCGCTGCTGGAGATCACCGGGCCGCTGTTCATGTCGAATGCGGTCGTGTCGAACGTGCAGTATCGGCTGAGCGAAGAGAACGGCGAGACAGTGATCAAGTTCCATCACAGAGCCTTCGGAGTGATTCAGGAAGAGCACCGCCGCGGCGTCACGCCGGGATGGGCCAACGTCAATCGGCGGATCAAGGAGCGGGCCGAGCGGAAGAAGTGAGTAGAGGCGTTCGGGTCCACCGGCGCTCGCTTCGCTTCGCGGGACAGCCCCTTCGACTTCGCTCAGGGCAAGCTGCGGCGGCTGTCCCCACATGAGTCTGCTTCAGGAGGAAATATGTGTCCAGCCTGTATCGCGAGTGCAGGAGTGGTGGTGGGCAGCGTCGTTTCAACCGGAGGGTTGACGGCGCTGGTCGCAAGAGTTCTTCGCAAGAAGAAGGGTGAGAAAAGCGATTCGAAGGAAAAGGAGTAGATGATGACGACAGCAACGATGGAGAAGACTGCGGGAAAAGTCGTATCGCACGATGAGTGGCTGGCCGCACGGAAGAAATTCCTGGCCAAGGAAAAGGAATTCACCAAGCAACGCGACGAACTAAGCCGGCTGCGGCGGGAACTGCCCTGGGAGAAGGTCGAAAAGAAATACGTGTTTGAGGGTGTGAACGGCACCGAGACGCTTTCAGACCTGTTCGATGGGCGCAGCCAGCTGCTGATTTACCACTTCATGTTCGGTCCTGGCTGGAAAGAAGGATGTCCGAGTTGTTCGTTTCTGGCGGATGCCTTCGACGCCATCCACCCTCACATTACGCAGCGGGACACTACCTTTGTTGCCGTCTCTCGTGCCACGCTGCCCGAGATCGATGCTTTCAAGAAACGCATGGGGTGGAAGTTCAAGTGGGTCTCGTCGAGCGGAACCGACTTCAACTACGACTACAACGTATCGTTCACCAAGGAACAGGCCTCAGGCGGAAATCCGCTCTACAACTTCGGGACGATCCCGGCTTACGGTGAAGAAGCTCCGGGAGCCAGCGCGTTCATCCAGAAGGGCGGAGAAATCTTCCACACATACTCGACGTACGCGCGTGGGCTCGACATTCTGCTGCCGATGTATAACTGGATCGACCTCACGGCCATGGGCCGTCACGAGGAAGGAATCAAGCCGCATGAGATGGCGTGGGTGCGGCATCACGATCGGTACAGTGACGGGAAGATGGTGGATGTGGGCAAGCTGATTGCGAAATAGATTTTCGGCACTACGCGGGGGCGAGACGCCCCCGCCACAGCCGGCCAGAGGCCGGCGCTACTTTCTCAAGGAGATATTTAAGATGGCGACGATGGTGAGCACTACCAATACGATTACTCCGATGCTGCTCGAGTTGCGCGCTGAGGCTGCGATCACGAAACGCGTGCTCGATCGCGTTCCGGCCGACAAACTGACATGGAAGCCGCATCCGAAGTCCATGACGCTCGGTCAGTTGGCTGGACATATCGCGGCGATTCCGGGTCGAATTGCTAGTATGGCCCAGCAGGACAGCTTCGATGTCCTGAAGGGATCATTTGTTCCTCAGCAACCGAACAGCCTCGAAGAGATTCTTACGACCCTTGAGCAGGAGGTTCGTAATGCCGAGCAAATCCTCCAGGGGATGACGGAAGAGCACTTAGCCGGGAAGTTCCGCCTGATGAAAGGGGATCGTGAACTTTTCAGCCAGCCCCGGTCCGGAATTCTACGGACGATCATGCTGAACCACTGGTATCACCATCGCGGGCAGCTATCGGTCTATTTGCGACTGCTGGAAGTGCCCCTGCCGGTGATCTATGGACGCAGCGCGGATACCGATCCTTTTGCCTGAAGTGGAGCGAGAAGCGCCGCGGATGAGGAAACCGGCAAGCCGTGTACGCTGAATCTGCGGGTAAAGTGAAAATCAATGCAGTCGGCGAGGGCAGTGAGAGGATTATGCTTGCCTGCGGCGCGTGACTTGAGGCATACTCCAAGTGCTTCAACGTTGGTGCACCGTTCGGCCTTCTCCCGGCCCTCCCCGATTTTTCCTTCCTAGAGTCCTTAGTTCATGTCGCCGAGCGAGCAGGCGCCCGGGCCGCGAGGATCGCCGCATGATCCGCAAGGTCCCGCAGCTTTTGTCGAACTACTCCCGCTCTTGGCGGAAACCGCGAACACTGAGAGTTGTGGCTCGAGCTTCTTCGTATGGCACTTCGGGCACTCGGCCTTTTCCTTGCCATAAACCAGCGCCTCGAATTGGTGGTGGCATTCCTTGCAGATGTATTCAAAGATGGGCATTGTCGACTCCGATCTCCTATTAGAATCAATTTGTGGGGAGTTCGCAAATTTCACAGCCACAGAATGAGTCTTCCAGCCGCCGGCGACAGGATACCTGGCAGGTAACCGCGCGATTCCGGCCACGGCGATGGCTTGGCGGCGGTCATGTGCAGACGTTCGCCAGTTTTCTGATGTCGCGGCGGATCCATTTGCCCGCGGCCGAGGAACGGCTGATTGAAGTCGCGCCCGGGATCAAAGTCCGTTGCTGGTGCCACTGGCAGGAAGACCGTGCGCAAGCGATGACTCTGATCGTCGTGCACGGACTGGAGGGATCGTCGGAATCACAGTACATGACCGGCGTCGCGCGCAACGGATTGGCCGCCGGAATGAACGTCGTCCGGATGAACCAGCGCAATTGCGGTGGGATGGATCACTGCGCGCCGACGCTCTACAACTCGAGTCTATCGGCAGATGTCGCTGCTGTCGCGAAAAGCGTGATTGAGAATGACGGGGTATCCCGCTTCGCGCTGGTCGGCTTCTCGATGGGCGGAAATCTCGTTCTCAAGTGTGCCGGCGAATGGGCCGGCCAGGGTCCGCCGCAGTTCAAGGCGGTTGCGGCCGTCTGTCCGGCCATGGATTTAGCCGCTTCCGCCGACGCTCTGCATGAGCCGGCGAACCGCCTCTACGAATGGTACTTCCTGCTGCAGCTGCACCGCCGCCTGCGAGCCAAGGCGAAATTGTTCCCGAATGACTTCGATGTCCGGCGACTGCGCGGCGTCACCAGCCTGCGTTTATTCGATGATCGCGTGACTGCGCACTATTGCGGATTCGCCGGAGCCGACGATTATTATTCCCGGGCCGCTGCTACTAATGTCGTCGACCGGATCGCGGTTCCGGGATTGATCATCCATGCCGCCAACGATCCCTTCATACGCATACGGCCCGAGACACTGAGGAAGATTGCGGCCAATCCTAATCTCACATACATCGAAACCGTCGACGGCGGGCACTGCGCGTTTCTCGGCGAGCCCGATGGCAATGGCTACGACGGACGCTGGGCAGAAAGGGAAGTGGTTGAGTTCGTGAAGCAGGTGGCGAGTTAGGGCGGCAGTTCAACAGCCGAGGTATATCGTGCGCGGTTGTTGGACGTGCACGTTGTAAGCTGTGCGCACACCTTGCCCGGCATAAATGTTCCGGAGGAACATCTGACAGTAGCCCGGCGTTTCTAACGCCGGGTTTCTGCAGCCTAGAAATAACCGCGTCCCGGCAGGGACGCCTGAACCAATACACATCAAGTTTCAGTCGTGCCTATGGCACGAGCGTCGCTGACCGCTTGTTTCCCGCCAGTGAAACTGGCGGGCTACTATCGATGGTCCCTCCGGGACCGGTTTTCTTCAGCCAGCCTTTAGCATGCGTCCGGATGTACGCCAGCGCCAGCATCGCCAGGAAGATGATCGCCAATCCGATCGTCCCGCCGCCGATCGTTTGCGCGTGTTTGGCAAGAATCGATACGCGTCCGTAGACGAATTCGATGTGCACCCAATACACGAGCAATGAAGCCTGACCCAGCTGGATCAGCGGACTGAATCTCCATTGCGCGAGCCCCCAGCGGCACCAGGTATACGTTCCCGTCAGAATCAGCAGCAACATTCCCACGCGGATCAGAAAGAATTCTGGGCTGGTATGCCAGTAATCGTAGATCGGATAAAGCTGGCGAGGAGCCGCGTCGAGCCAGCGCGAGAATTCGATCAGCACGACCCCCACGATTCCGAGCGCGATAAATACGCGTGCTTCGCGGGCTCGGGACCACGGGCTTTGCAGGATGAATCCCACAGCTAGACCCGCGAATGCGAAGGCAGTCCAGGGAAAGACGGGGAAGAGCCAGGCTTGGGGCGTTCCGAGGTTGTGAACGCCGTTGATGTACGACTCGAGCGGCCAGGGAAGGAAGCGGGGGCGCCAGGTGGTCCAGAGGAGCGGCGTCACCGCGGAGATTACGAGGGCTGTCGCAACTGCTGACAAAATCAGAATGAAGCGGCTTCCAAGGGTGCCGGCCGCCTCCTGCCGGGCTTCGCCCGGCGGGACAGCCCCTTCGACTTCGCTCAGGGCAGGCTTGGGCGGCTGTCCCCACGTGCTCTTTGCCGATTGCGTCAGAGCTAGTGCGATCCAGCACAACACGCCCATCAGCATCATCGAGAGGCCGATGGTGTTCAGAATATCGACGCGCAGCAGGTCGCTCTTCGGCGCCCAGCCCCAGGAGATCAAGTATTCCTGCACGCGGAACAGCAGGCCGAAGGCAAAGATTTCCGCGCCGCGGTGGATCGTGCTGCGCGCGATCTGGGAGGGCGAGAGCTTCTTCTGCAGGAGCTTGTCGGTCACCAAGGCAAACGAGATCCCCGCCAGAAAGAGAAACAGCGGCGCCGGAAAAGTTCCCAGCAACTGCGAATACATGAAGAACCGGCTCTGGCGCGTCGATCCGCCCAGCCAGGCGTCGTAGCAATGGGTCTGGAACATGAGCAGGCAGGCGAGTCCCCGCATCCAGTCGATGTAGGCAAGGCGCGGTTTTGATGCGTCAGCCGCGGGCATGTTCGGTTTGCGAGGGGCAGTATACGGCAGCAGATTCCGAAAACGCAGGAAGTTTACCCGGAAGTACAGGGTCGGAATCCGTTTTTTTCCCTGATCGATCCGTGTTTTCGAGGACTGGCGGCCGCTTGAACAGGAAATGCTGGATTTCTCAACAACCAGAGATTGTCAAGTTCCCGTCAACCATACAACCTTCGCCTAAGATACTTGATCGAACGACAGATAAGCCGATAATCTTAGGCTTCAACCTTATCCATGCAATTAAAACCTAGGGGTAAGCTTATGGTCAGAAGTGGTCGGGGTGTAGTGTGTCTGTTGTGCACTGTGGTTGTCTTCTTGACGATCAGCAATGTGGCGGCTCAGGACCGGATCAACGGCGACATAGCCGGGGGGCCCCGAGTTCAATTGAGCAGCAATGTGCACAGCCTCGCCAGGCCTGAAAACGATCTTGGACGCGCGAATGGCGACCGGCTTATCGAGCGAATCTCCCTGAATTTTCGCCTGTCGACTGCACAGCAGCGGGATCTCGACCAGTTCCTGGCGGAGCTGGCGGATCGTTCTTCGCCGAACTACCACAAATATCTGACACCAGCGCAGTTTGCCAAGCGCTTCGGCATGAGCGACAACGACGTGAATAAGGTCGTTTCCTGGATCGAATCCCAGGGCTTCACGAATATCAAGGTTGCCAAGAACCGAAACCGCGTCACCTTCGACGGAACGGTATCGCAGATCGAATCCGTTTTCGGGCTCGAGATGCACCACTATCTTGCTGACGGCGAGGTTCATCTGGCCAATGCGATGAATCCGTCAGTTCCCGCGGCGCTTTCGAGTGCAGTCCAGTACATAGGACATCTGAACGATTTTGCTCCCAAGCCAAGAGCGAAAGTGCGGCCGAATTTCACTTCCTTCGTCAGCGGCAACCACTTCCTCACCCCGGCCGACTTTGCGACCATCTACGGTCTGACCGGACTTGGCGACGGAACCGGGCAAAAAATCGCGATTGTGGGCCAGACTACGGTAAACGCGGCGGACATCGCACACTTCCGTAGCGCTGCCGGACTTTCGGCCAGTACAGTGACCATGAAGCTGATGGAGGGCACTGGATCGCGCTGCTCAGGAGATGAAGGCGAATCGGATTTGGATCTGGAATGGGCTGGCGGTGTAGCCAAGAACGCCAGCATCACGTTCGTCTTCGCTGGCTTGGGCAGTGGCGACACCTGCACGAACCGGTTCGACAATGTGTGGGACGCACTTCAGAACGCGCTGGAGACTCCAGTCGCCCCCTTTGTGAGCACCAGCTATGGCTTCTGTGAACAGGGACTGCAAGCATCGAGCCCCGGTTTCGCAGCGGCTATACGGACCTCGGTGCAAACCGGCCAGGCGCTCGGCGTAACCCTGGTTTCCGCGTCGGGTGACGCAGGTGCCGCGGATTGCGACTCCGGGACATCCGCTACGCAAGGCCTGGCCGTGGATGTTCCCGCCTCCATACCGGAAACGACCGCCATGGGTGGCACGGAATTCTCCGCCGACAGCCCCACCAACACCACCAACAATCCTCCCGGCGGAAATCCACCTTACTGGTCGGCTGCTGGCGCCACGACAGACACTCTTTCCTCAGCTCTGGTGTACATTCCAGAAACGGCGTGGAACGATACCGCCCTTTCTCTCGCGAATGGTGGCGGGTTGTCGGCTACGGGCGGCGGCGTGAGTACCCTCTTCTCGAAGCCGACTTGGCAGGGCGGTACAGGGACGATGCGCCTCGTGCCCGACGTTTCACTCAGCGCTTCGGCCGATCACGACCCCTATCTGTTCTGCACTGAGGACGACGGGGCTGGAGGCATCGTAGCCACGTGTACTTCGGGATTCCGAACCGGCGCCGGTGGGGGTCTCACTGCCGTTGGCGGGACCTCCGCAGCTGCTCCGACCTTCGCTGCGATTCTGGCGTTGATTAATCAATTCCTGGGCACGCCGAGCCTCGCCCCGGTCAATCCCACTCTCTATTCGGTGGCGGCAAGTACTCCATCGGCCTTTCATGACATAACGACCGGAAATAATAAAGTCCCCTGTACTGCGCCCTCTACCAACTGCCCGACTGGTACGACGCAGATCGGCTTCAGTGCCGGTGCCGGATACGATGAAGTCACTGGCCTGGGTTCGGTGGACGCCTTTGCCCTGGCGCAGGCGATGGGCTCAGCCCCGGGCTTCACGCTCGCTCCCACCGCTGGCAGCTACCAGGTCGCACAGGGTTCCCCAGTGACCGCAATAATCAATCTCACGCCTATCAATGGATTCACTGGGCAAATCACCTATACCTGTACCGACAACGTCTCGGAGTCGACCTGCACCGGTCCTGCGACGGCAGTCGATAGCACCCAGCCCGCCAGTTTTGTTGTAACCACAAAAGCTCCGATCGCTCGGCTCGAGCGGCCCTTCGACCGGGGCTCGCGCATCGTCTACGCGACCCTGTTGCCGGGACTTCTCGGAATCGTGTTCGTCGCGTCTTCGCGCAAACGCTCTCTTCGGAGTGTGCGCTTCCTCGGTCTCCTGATGGTTTTGGGATTCTCCACGATCTGGCTCGGCTCTTGCGGAGGCTCCAGCGGCGGGCCCAAGGATCCAGGAACGCCCGTCGGGAGTTACACGATCACGGTGACGGGAACGGGAACGTCGGGGTCACTCACTCGTCAGACCAGTTTCACACTCGTCGTTGTGAAGTAGTGGATGGAAGGGTCGGGACCTGGCGCTCCGATTTGCGGAGCGCCTCAGATTACCGACGAACCGTTCCTTGTGAGAAGCCTTTCCTCAGCCGCTGAAGGTTGCGGAAAAACTCCGAGCGACGCGATAGGCGACCACTGGGGCTGAAGCCCATCGT
>JAIQFH010000122.1 GCA_020073385.1 Terriglobia bacterium
CGGCCGGTGATTCTGATCCATGGCGACGACGAGTACGCCAGCTCCGACCTGGTGGGCAAGGATTCCGGCTACCACAAGTCCAAGCTGGTGGACAATTACATTCACTCGGTGGTGAAGACGGAGGAGAGCCTGAGCACGGTCTGGGAAGACCGCCGCCTGACGACCGCCTGCCTCAACGGCTACACCCTGATTTACGACGAATTCAACCGCTCCCGGCCGGAGGCGAACAATGTCCTGCTGGGTGTGTTGGAGGGCAAGATCCTGACTTTGCCCAATCTGCGCCGCTCTGGAGAAGGCAACCTGCACGTGCACCCGGCGTTTCGGGCCATCTTGACTTCTAATCCGGAGGAGTATGCGGGAGTGCACAAGACCCAGGACGCGCTGCTGGATCGGCTGATCACCATTAACCTGGGACACTTCGACCGCGAAACCGAGATCGAGATCGCCATGGCCAAATCGGGCCTGGGACGGCGGGACGCGGCAACGATCATTGACATTATCCGCGAGCTGCGCGGGATTGGGGTCAACAACCATCGGCCCAGCATCCGGGCCGGCATCGCCATCGCCCGCATCCTGGCTCACGCGAAGGGATCGGCCAGCCGGGACGACACCACCTTCATGACCATTTGCCATGACGTGCTCAATAACGACACCGCGAAAGTCACGCACGAGGGCAAATCGCTCATGCAAGACAAGGTGACGGAAACGATTTACAACGTGTGCAGCCCAGTCCCGCGGCGGCGCCGCAGCGAGCGCGAGCGCGGACGGAAACGGGAAAAGGAGTAACCATGCCCATGCCACTGCGAGGGCTCAGGACGATCCGCACCATGGCGGGGAAAGTAGACAAGACCACGGTTCCGCACCGGGCGCATTTGCAGGTTGCCTGCCTGGAGATTGAAAAGACGCGGCGGGTGACGGAGCGAACCAGCGCACAGCGGCGGGTGGCGGAGTTGGACGCCCGGCTCCGGGAGATCGACTCGGAGCAGGCGCGCTTGCTGCAGGCTCTGGCGGCGTTCAGGGAAAAAAATGCGGGAGCAGGGACCAAGCCGCCGTCCCGGTCACGCGCTCAGCCGTTCCGCATCCGCTACTAGCCGGGGTGGGGAATGACGGCGCGGGGCACCGGCCTATGGTTCCCCGCGCCGCAAACACGCGAAGGAGAAATTTCGTGAGCAGCCATAGTGTGACTGGAAGGCCGGCGATGCAACATCCGCCCGGGATAGCCCAGAGGATTTACCTGTACGCCATCATAGGCGGCGGGCAGGAGCGGGAGTACGGCAAGTTCGGCATCGACGGGAACAAGGTGTACTCGATTGCGGCGGGGAAGGTGGCGGCCGTGGTCAGCGGCTTCTCCGGCCAGGGTGTGCGTCCGGAACGCGCGCGGCTCACCGCCCATCACGAAGTCTTGAAGCGACTCATGACGGAGAACACTCCCCTCCCCATGGTGTTTGGGATCGTCGCCGAGAGCCCGGCGGCCGTACGGCGAATGCTGGTGCGCAACCAACAGCCTCTGGTAGGGCAACTGGAGCGCCTGGCGGGCAAGGTAGAGATGGGACTGCGGGTGACTTGGGACGTTCCCAATATCTTCGAGTACTTCGTCAACATGCATCGCGAATTGCGGGTGGCGCGTGACCAGTTGCTGGGGGGGGCCTGCGCGCCCACGCAGGAGCACAAGATTGAGGTGGGCAGCATGTTCGACCGCCTGCTTTCGCTCTGCGGTACCTTGTCCTTCAGCTTGAGCGAGTCCAGAGGACTGGCGGTGGCGTTGAGGTGTCGTTGGGAGAGATGGAGATAGATGGTCGTCTCTTCCAAATCACGATGGCCTAGCAGCACCTGAATAGTGCGCAAATCCGCACCCGCCTCCAACAGATGAGTGGCAAAGCAGTGCCTCAGCGTATGCGGATGAATTTTCTTGCGGATGCCCGACCGCCGGGCAGCCTTTTCGCAGGCGTGCCAGGCGGTCTTGGGGCTGATGTGACGATTACCGGTATGCGAGCGCCCGCCGGGAAATAACCAGTGTGTGGGTTTGCGTCTCAGTCCACGCCAATACTCTCGCAAGGCTGCCAACAACTTCGGACTGAGCATAACGTCACGATCCTTGCGGCCTTTCCCGCCTTGGATGTGGATGATCATTCGTTGACTGTCAATATCGGTGATCTTCAGTCGAGCCAGTTCGGCGCGCCGCACTCCAGTGGCATAGAGCGTCATCAGCAGAATGCGATGAAAGGGAGTGAGAGCTGAGTCAATCAGTTGTGTGACTTCTTCCGGGCTCAGGATGATCGGCAGACGTTGTACTTTCTTGGGATACGGAGTCTCAGCGATGCTCCATGACTTCCTGAGTGTCTTGATGTAGAAGAATCGCAAAGCGGCGAGGTGCTGCGTCACAGTGCTCGGTGCAAGCTTTCGTCGGCCGAATAGATGGGCTTGATACTGGCGGATGTGCTGGGGTCCTAACTGGTTCGGAGGGCGGTGAAAGTGAAAGGAAAACTCAGCAACTGCACGCAGGTAACAGTCTATGGTAGTCTGAGCGTAATTACGACGCTCGAGTTCCTCGAGCATCATTTTGCGAAGGTGGGTCATAGGTCTGCTCCTTATGACCCAACCTTATTCCTTCACAGACACTGCCGACACCTAGCACGCGAAAGCGTCTGCCGCCACGCGGCTTCGTTCAAGTCGGCTTGTGGTCCGTGTGCCTACTAGCTGAATTTGATCTCCGCGAAGTCCACTTACAGCGTACTGTGAAGTTGGATGGGCCTTGGAGCACAACCTTGCTATCGATCTGGTGGTTCAACTCTGGGGTTTACTTTTTTCGATAAAGCGCAAAGTGCTGTCGAAATGATGGCCAAACTGCCAAACAGTGTCTTCCCAATGCACAGAGTCGGGAGGGCCCAGAGAAGACTCCCGGCACTCTCACGTCCAGCTGACGTCAGCCCTTACACATCCTTGAGTACGGTCGCGCGCGTCGGGACGTTGAACAATGCAGATGAAACAGTTGATAATTTGGCAAAGTGGACATTGTTTCTTTCTACTCGGACCGGGACGGGATCGGCCGCTCGATGGCGGTGGCTACGGTCGCTTGGATTCTCGCGTCGAACGGGAGTCGGGTATTAGCGATCGATTGCGATCTGCGCAAGCCGACGCTCCACAAGTATTTCGGACCGTTCCTGGGAAAGAAGTCGAGTCAAGGGTTTATCGACTACCTCTGGGACTATGCGACGTCAGCAAGGCACCTAACAAGGGGGAGAAAACAATTGTACTCGATCCAGGCCCCCGAAATCGGAACGAGGCACTGCAATTCTGGTGGGACCGGTCAACTAGATGTCATTTTGGCCGGGGAGACGACAACGAGCGATCTTCGCGCCCGGTATTTCAGCTGGGCAGAATTTTTCGATCTGCTCTCTGGCAGGCGCCTACTGGAAAGGCTTTTCGCCAGATTCTCCGCTGAATATGACTTTGTGTTGGTGGATCTTCCGTCCGGGGTGACCATGAGGCGGGCGGTTATAAACGTCGTCCAGTTATCCGACGAACTTGTTTTGTGTTTCTCATACGACGCTGAGAGCATTCAGCAGACAGCTGAATACGCAACCGGCATGCGTTCGACTCAACTAGAGAAGCCGCGCGTAGTGACAGCGGCCATGTTGGTGGAATACGTGGAACTTAGCCTCCTCGAAAAGACGCGGTTGTATGCACAGCAGCGTTTTCAAGCACTCCAGCCCGGGGCAGCCGTGCTGGAACTGGAAGTGCCGTACGTGCCGTTCTACCGATACCAGTACCGGTCTCTGCCCGGCGGTAATCGATCGGAGCTCCCGGGATCGCTTCTCCGCCTCGCGCAAGTCATCAACTCGGCGCATGGCCTACAGTGGATCGATCCTTGGAAAAAAACTGCCATTCGTCGCGAGCCAGCACCGGAAACCGCCGACAAGGGACATGTCGACTCGTGGGCGGCAACACCCTATGAAGGCGACGGTCCATACATTTTCGTCTCATACGCGAGAGACGAGAAGGATTTAATGCTGTTCTACATTCGCGAACTTTCTCACCTCGGTTTTGCGGTGTGGTGGGACGAAGCGATCCCTGGCGGGGCTGAATGGTCGGTTTACCTAGAACATAAGATTGCCGAAGCAAAGTTCCTGATGGTGTTCTTGAGTCTGAGGTCAGCCTCCTCGGTCCATGTCGCCCAGGAGATCTCGGTTGCTGAACGATCGGGTAAGCCGATTCTCAACATCCGACTCGATGCAATCGATCTTCCCGAAAAACTCAGTGCGATGATCTCGAAGTACCAGACGCTCCAGAGCGATTCCCAAAACTTTCGCGAGGACATGTCTAAAGCGATCCGAGGTTTGGGCCTCGACTAGACATATCTCCAAAGTTGTTGTTGAACGCGTGGAGAATCGTCCGCAGGTCAGGCTCATCCCCCATGCAATCCTGGCGGCACAGTCGTGACCTGCTGGGCGCTGATTTCGTGTTCAATCTGGGCGCTCCAGGTTGTACCACCGCCAACTCGCCGCTTGTCGAGCCAGGCATCGAAGCCTTCCGTTTGGAAGATCGGATTGCAGAGCCCCGCAGAAAAGTCGAGGAGCAAGATGGCCCCAGAATGCACTATCAACTATGGATGAGATACCGTCGGAGGGACGGGATTATCAGTGCTACTCAGCTATTGTCTTCTTTCAAAGATTGACCTGTATTCTGGGTTCCCCACGCTCAAAGAAAAATAAAAACAAGTGCAAATTAGATATCTAGCCTGCATTATTCATCAACGCTGGAAAGTGAGCAGGACAGTTGTTGGAATCGAGGATGAGAGGCAGGAAGCTGAGACAGATTGGGATAGGGCAAGGGCAAAAGAGGTAGCTAGCGATTCGGAAGGCATTTTGGGAGAAGGCTCCGCCTGCAACTGCCAAGAGTGAGTAAGTTCGAAACGAAAGGAACGGTTTAGCTGGTGTCGCCGAGTCGGGCCACGGTTTGAAACAGAGACTGGAAAGGCCAGCCGCTGGCCAGGTGGATGCGCACGCAGCGGGCAGTATGGCGAACCCGAGCTCCGATTTTGAACAGCTGGGTGCGCAGGGTTTCGATCTGGGCGGAACGTAAGGCCGGAGGCAGGTGGAGGCGGAACAGGTTGACCAAGTTGTAGGCGAAGGTGTGCAGGAGCAAGCGAAACGCGTTGGCCAGAAAGCGATGACAGCTGAGCCGGTCGGCATGGAAGCCGTTCTTGAACTCCTCAATCCGGTTCTCGCATTCTCCACGCTCGTTGTAAAAGCGAAAGACCTGGGCACTGCGGCCGGGGCAGTTGCTGACCAGGAAGCGAAGATTGGTACCGGTGGCGGAGTGCTCGGCTTTGGCGACGATGCGGCGCAGTCGAGGCCAAGTGCGGGCGCGATGGCGGAAGCTGGTGAAGGAGCGCTGGGGCAGATGGGTACGACGATAGCGGCGAGCCAGGCGACGCTGCTGAGCGGCGGTACGACGACGAAACACGACATTGGCGGGAATGCCGATGGTGTAGTGAATGCCGAAGAACTCGCAGAACTTATAAAGAACCGGGAAGGCGAAACCTGCATCGGCACGCAGTCGGATGGTCACTCCGGGAAACTCACGCAGCAGACGACGCAGGATGCGCAGGAGCAAAGGCACGATGCGAGCATGACTGGAGGCGGTGCCACGGCGCAAACGGGCTGCCAGCAGACAGCCGGTATGCCGCTCGAAGATCAGCAGCGGGTGATACATGTGCTGGTTGTAGGCGCCATTGAAGAAGCTCAGCTGTTGCTGTCCGTAGGTGGGATCGTCGGTGGAATCGACATCGAGCAGGATTTCGCCGCGTTGCCGAACCTGCTTTCCGCACAGGCGAACGAAGGCATCGAGCCCGCCATCGTGAGCGCCGATGAGCTCGCGGGCCGAGGGCATGTTTTCCCAGCGACTAAGCGTGGGTTGAGAACTCAGAGGCTGGCCCAGAGGCTGATCGGCGAGCAGTTGGAAGGCGGGATCATGGCGGAGACGATCGGCATCATTGGCATCCTCGTAGCCGGCCACGATCTGGTACACCCGCTGCCGCAGCAGCGACAAGCTGGAGTGCCGAACCCGGCCGCCTTGTCTGGGATCGCGGAGATGCTGAGCTAGTTCCCGCGTGAGTCCATGGCGCTGATCGAAGGCACGCAAGGGCAGAAGTCCGGCATCGCTGGTGATTTGCCCACCGGAAAAATCGGCGCGAATGGGTTGATGACGGTAGAAGGAGAAGTTCAGTTGTGATAAAACACTTTGTATCAAGTGATGGATGCTCCGAAAGGGAATGCTGGGCCCACGAAACCCAGTGTTCATCTACCTTTTAGAGCATCCTTTCTTTTTTGGCGAGAAAAATCAGCGAATAATCCAGGCTAGGCCCAGGTCCACAATCAATCCGTCGACTCTCCCCATTCCCTGAGCCAGTTCCTGCTGAAGAGGAAGAAGCTTAGATGCACATTGCCGCAAGTGTGCTTCCGCAGCCTGGGGTTGTTGAGCAAGAAGGAGGTTCGTAATGACAGCTCCTTCCATCGCTAGCCCGGACCCGACGGCAGTCATCCGTTCAAATAGGTCTTGATCAGCGCCTGCGATACTTGACATCAAGGTGTCCAAAGTTTCTTTCCCTTCGGTTGTGACCGTGGACGGAAGCGATTCACGGAGCCCCCCGCTCTCGATGTAGATTTGCGTGATCCGCTTGCAATGACCTCGTCGCCGCGCTATCTCGTCGACCATGCGCCCGGAGGCGATCGGTGCATACAGACCAAGGTCGATTTGCAACTTTTTGGTCAACGGCGATAGGAACTGATCGATGGCATCGATGACGACTTCATAGGTTTGACGCACTCCGCGTAGAGCGTCTCGCAGCGCTCTTTCGGAACCAGGGTTCTGCCTCAAGACATCTGAACGAGCCCGAACATCTTTGAGGAACCGATCGGCCTCTCTAGCCCCGGAACGTGTTGCTTGAGCGCCGTTCTCGATCGTATGCCACACATCGACACCAACGCCAGCCCGAGACAGCTGACGAATACTCGAGATGATTCGCTCCATTTCCTTATCGGCAGTTGCAGGATCGGCGAGTGACGCAAACTGAACCTCGCCAAAGCCCAGGGGTGGCGTCGTGTCATCAAGCAGAACGGGAACCAATATTCCGCGTTCAAGGGCATGCCGAGCTTCGTCGCGCACAAAATCACGTTCGGTGGACCTCGCAGACCAGACGACGCAGATGCTCTTAGCGTGGGCAAGCCTGTCACTAATCACATCGCGCCATCGACTGCCGACCTGTATCTCTGTATCCCACCAGACAGAGAACCCCGCAGCTTTCAGCTTCTCGACAAGAGGACGAACTTGTTCACGATCATTGTGGGAATAGCTCACGAAAACGTCGACATCATTGGAATCCACCATATGTCCCCTACTTTGCCTCACTGACCAGCTTCCTTTTCGATTTCATGTTGCGAATCTTGCGTTACAACAGATCTGGTTTCCAGATCATCGTAGCTCTTGCCGATGGATCGCGCATTGTGGCTTTCAACCTAGCGATAGATCGAGCAAACTCCAGTGTTGGCGGAGCAGCGGTCAGCTCGCTGTCGAGTTGAAGCAGCAACTTGTCTCGGCTTGAATGATCCCCCTCAACGTGAGCTATCCATGCATCAACTGCAGTAAGACTTTGATCACGAAACAGTATTCCCCGAAGTGAAGGCAGGACGTTTCGTGCCGGTTGTATTAAACCAAGCTCCAGACGGGCCCTTGCAAGGGCGGCTTGCGTTCTGATGTACAGCGGATAACTTTCATCGCGCTGCCGCTCGACGTACGGCAAAATAGACTCGAATTGGTTCGCCGCAGCCGACGACTCACCCGAGAGGAGTTTTGCTTTTCCAACGTAGTACTTCGTTCGGAGGGCTTTGATCTCGGGGGGCCACTCAAAGCCCGAAACTCGCGGTATGCGATGATTTCGAAAATCGCTTCCGCCAATGCGAATCTCCCGAAGTCAAGCTGATTTTCTGCAAGCACAGTAAGAGTTTCGTTGTCCGCGGAGCCTTCCTCGAACATGCTTAATACTGCCGTCGCCGACAGTTGCGCCGGAGCTAGTACAACCGATGGGTCATTGAGCGAGGCGACGAACGGGACACCACAGATTTTTGAGAGGGCGTTAACGATGTTATCCGTTCCGCTTGCATATTCCTCGAAAGATACGGAGCATGCTTGTCGTTGGGACAAGCTTGAAAGCAACGAAGGAAGGAACTCCGATTTTGGCATGGTCGCACCATCGATCAAGACCGGAATCACGCGAATCTTCCTGCTAAGTGCTCTTGCGATCTCGACCCGCACCCAATCATTTTCCAGATCGAGTCTCCTCCTGCCGGCCTGATCTTGCGCTGCAAGTCAACTTTGACCGATCAGCACTACGATGGCTTCGGACCTATCGAGAGTGCGATTCAGGACGTCTTCGAAATCAAGTCCCGGCTCGATGCTAGCAACGTCTAGAAACACTTCAATGCCTGGCAGGACCTGGTTGATGCGACTGTGTAGATAGGCCGCAAACCACCTGGTGTCACCCCGTCTGTAGCTTATGAAGATGGCTGGTTTGCCCATGATTATTGGCTCCCGCCAAGGTCGTTGTGGTTGTGTGCGACTACAAAGTATAGGATGCTCATCTTTATTTAGGCTCTGAACGAGAATCTGGAAAACTATGCATATTACGCGGCTTTCTGAAGAACGAGGAATTCAGTCTTGGTTGCGGCTAGGCGCTGCGCTTTGAGCAGCAGATAGTTCATGTCTCGATAGCCGCGGCCGCGTCGGAGCAGCGCTTTGATGTTTCCGTTGACGGCTTCAATCACTCCCATCGGTACTTTGGTCCGGCAGTAGTTCAAGATGCCCTCGAGATGATCCAG
>JAIQFH010000123.1 GCA_020073385.1 Terriglobia bacterium
CATCCACAGCCCAAATATTGTCGGGAACGGTAAAGTACAGAATGCCGTCGACCAGCAGCGGCGAAGACTTGATGCCTGCGGTCTGGTTCGTCTGGAAAGCCCAGGCCAGGGTGAGAGTTCCTACATTCTGAGGAGTGATCTGATTCAGTCCACTGTGGCGTCTGCCGGAATAGTCACCGTGGTACCCCGGCCAACTATCGGCCGGCGGATGCAAAAGCATTTGCTCATCCGTTCCCTGCGCCAGCATGACGCCGGGAGCCGCGAGCGCAATCAGTGCGCTCACGGCAACAAGAAATGCATCCCTCACAAGATTCATATCGATTGGAGCCCTCCGGCATTCCGTATCGAAAAACAGAGTTCCGCGCCTAGTGCAAGGTCTGCAGATACGCCATCAAATTGTGGATGTCGGCATCTGTGTATTTGGGAAAGAGTTCCACATGAGCATTCAAGGCAGCGTCCACTTTGTACTGCACATCGCGGGTCCGCCACGATCGATACGAACCTGTGGAATCGATGAGTCCAACCGTAAATTCATCCAGATATTCCAACGTGCCGGTAGTCGTTTGACCTGAAGCAACGGTTACCGAAACTTTTGATTTCGCGTGCCGGGGATAGAGCATCTGCTTTTCGAGTTCGAGGCCCTTATAGCGGGATGCGAGTCCGGCGAGGTCGCCGGTCGGTGAATGGCACCCTGCACATCCACCCGCACCCTCGAAATACTTCCTGC
This sequence comes from Terriglobia bacterium, assembly GCA_020073385.1. Classification (GTDB taxonomy): domain Bacteria; phylum Acidobacteriota; class Terriglobia; order Terriglobales; family Acidobacteriaceae; genus Sulfotelmatobacter. The sequence continues at coordinate 728 of JAIQFH010000123.1, forward strand.
CTGCGTCAGCGTTTCCGGTTTGGAGATCCTCGGCATCCACACCTTTCCGTCCGCCGCTACCCCTGTGTCCCTCTGCGCTCCTCAGCGCGTTGTTTTGCTGAGTGTGGATAAAGGCCGCCAGGCTGGCGATCTGCGGATCGGAACGATCAAAGGCCGGCATGCCTTTGTCAGGACGCCCGTTGCGCACGACGGGGCCGATCTTGTCTCCGTTCGTATCAGCAGTCACCAACTTGGAGCGCGTGAGGTCCGGGCCGCTCTCTCCACCACCGGCCTCTCGGCCATGACAGAAGGAGCAGTCTGTTCGGAAAAGCGCTTTTCCTTGCTGCACCAGTTCCGGTGGGTATGACTTGAACGCTGTCGGATTCTGTTTAGCCCCGCTCTTCGGCGGGCTGCTCTTAGCGGGTGTTTGCGCTATAGACGGTGAGAGGCTCATGAGCCACAGTACCGCCAGCAGACTGCTGCCATATCGAATCGAATGTTGAAAGGTCATCGCTGCAGCCTCAGTGCTGATCAGCCGGCGTTTGCAACCGCGGATGAGTTGCCACACTGCCCTCGGTCATGCCCAGCACCCACTTGATCGCTTCAAAATACATCTTGCGAATGTCAGGGTCGCTCCATGCTTCCTCTGTGTGGCCGAGCGTGGAATAGAACACGCGTCCCTTGCCGTACATTTTGGCCCACGCGACGGCGAAATCGTGGTCCGTTCGGTGGACGCGCGGATTGTTGGCATAGTTCAGTTTCGACGGATCGAGACTGAGCAAGACGTTCACCTTCTCGCGCGACCAGTCCTTGGGCTGATAGATTTCGTCGTACTTAACGAACGCTTTCGGAAAGTGACGGACCGCTGGAAAGCTCGAGTCTTCATTGATGATTGGCGCGTTGAACGTGGACCAAGGGTGCTGGTCGAACCATCCGCCGATCATTTCGCCGTACTCCGGCCATTTGTAGTTGGTGTCGAGGGCGGCATGAACACCGACAAAGCCCTTCCCATCGTCCTTGATGAACGACATCATGTCTGACTTCTGGCTGTCGTCGAGGTCAAGCTCGCCGGTTGTGCTTACAAATACCAGCGCGTCGAAATAGTTGAGGTTCTTTGCGTTTCTTCCCAGATCTTTCTTCGTGATCAACTCGACATCGGTGCGAAGGGTGGCGTCCCAAAGGCCGCTGTCGTGACCCATGTTGTAAATGGCGGCCATCCCATCGGAAACCGAGTCGTGCTCAAATCCCTTGGTTTGACCGATCACCAGAATGTGCTTGAGACGCACTTGCTTTTCGTGGGGTGGGGGTGGGAGCGAAGGATCCACGGCTGCCTGATTCTGCGCCGTCATCAGGATGGGTAGGAATACAAAGAAGACTGAAGCGATTCGAACTGAGCGCAAGCTACCTCCTTCAAACCGATTCGGCTCATGAGACTGTCAGGCATGAAAGGCCTGATGGGAGCAATCCCATATCCCGTCGAAGCCTAAAAGGTAACATAAGGCGGCTGCGATAGAATGATGCCGTTTCATTCAAGGAGAGAATAGCGCTATGCGCCTTGGAGTCTTTACTCCCTTGCTGTCGCAACTGCCACTTGCCGCGGTTCTCAAGAAACTCGCGGCTCTACATATTGATACCGTCGAACTGGCCACGGGAAACTATGTGGGCGACGCCCATTGCAAGCTCTCAATGCTCGACAATCCGGCTGCACTCATCGAGTTTCAGAAGATTCTGGCCGATCACGGCACGAAGATCAGCGCTTTGAGTTGTCATGGGAACGCGCTGCACCCGAATAAGGATCACGCGAAACAGCATCGGGAAGTGAGCCGCAAAACGATTCTCCTGGCTGAAAAGCTCGCCGTCCCCATGATGGTGGACTTTTCCGGATGTCCCGGGGACTCGCCCAGTGCTACAGCGCCCAACTGGGTCACTTGCCCTTGGCCGCCCGATTACCCCAAGGTGCTGGATTGGCAGTGGAACGAAGTCGTCGCGCCCTATTGGGTGGAGCACGCGAAGTTCGCCGCGGACCACGGTGTGAAGATCGCGGTCGAGATGCACCCCGGGTTTGTCGTCTATAACCCCGAGACCATGCTGCGCCTCCGTTCCATCGCCGGACCGAATGTGGGATGCAACTACGATCCCAGCCACCTCTTCTGGCAGAACATCGATCCCATCGCCGCCGTGCGCATTCTTCAGGACGCGATCTTCCACGTCCATGCCGCCGCCGAAAGGTGATCTCGCCGGACCTCTGCAGATCCTCGTTGCTAACCTCGACTACAGCGACTACCTCGGCCGCCTGGCCATTGCGCGCGTCTTCAATGGCAAGATGTTCACCGGCGAAGAAGTTGCAATCGCCAAACTGGACCACTCGCTGCAAAAGACCAAAATCACCAAGCTGTTCTCCTTCTCCGGCCTCAAGCGAACCGACATTACCGAAACCGAACTCGGCGATATCGTCGCCGTCGCCGGCGTCGAAGGAATCACCATCGGCGAAACAATCACCGATGTAGAAAATCCAGCGCCCCTCCCCCACATCGCGATCGACGAGCCCACGATCGCCATGCTGTTCACGGTGAACACCTCGCCATTCGCCGGAAAAGACGGCTCCTACGTCACCTCGCGCAATCTGCGCGAGCGCCTCGAAAAGGAACTGCTAACTAACGTTTCTCTCCGCGTGGAAGAAACTGGCAGCACGGATTCCTTCAAAGTCCTCGGCCGGGGCGAGCTCCAGCTTTCCATCCTTATAGAGATGATGCGGCGCGAAGGCTACGAACTCATGGTCGGCAAGCCGGAGATCGTTACCAAGCGTATCGACGGCAAACTGATGGAGCCCGTAGAGCACCTCACTATCGACGTCCCCGAAGAATTCGTCGGCGTCGTCATGGAGCAACTCGGATCGCGCAAGGGCGAAGTCACCAACATGCACAACCATGGCTACGGGCGCGTCCGCATCGAGTTCCGCGTTCCCAGCCGTGGACTGATCGGGCTCCGCAGCCAACTGCTTACTGACACCCGCGGCACCATCGTGATGAACTCGCTCTTCGACGGATACACCGAGTGGCAGGGAGAGATTCCCCACCGTCTCACCGGCGCTCTCATCGCCGACCGTCCCGGCGTCTCCACCGCCTACGCTCTCTGGGGCCTGCAGGAGCGCGGAGAACTTTTTGTCGGACCCGGAATCGATCTCTACGAAGGCATGATCATCGGCGAGAACGCGAAGGATACCGATCTCGACGTGAATGCCGTCCGCGAAAAGAAGCTGACGAACATGCGCGCTTCGACGGCCGATGAAGCCATTCGGCTAGTCCCGTTCAGGCCTTTGAATCTGGAGCAGGCCATCGAATTCATAGCGGATGACGAGTTCGTCGAAGTCACACCCAAATCGCTGCGTCTGCGCAAGAAGATCCTGCAGTCGAACAAACGCAAGAAAGGTGCTCTCGCGGTTGTGGAAGAAGCGTGAAAACGGCGCGCAAATCGGATAAACCGCGGAAAGACGCGCATCTTCGCATGTTCCTCGTCCCCTGCAGCTGCGGCACGACGTTTGCCGTTGCCGAGAACTACGATCACCTCGGAACCGCCTGGAGCCGCTATCTCGTATGCCCAGGTTGTGGCAAGCACCACGATCCCAAAAACCGGTTGCTCCAGATGGGGTTCCATCCCGAAGGATATTGGAAAGTCGACGAGTGCTAGCAAACTCCGATCATTCGAGTCTTTGTTCTCCCTGTACCAGGATGTCCTCGGTTTACGTTTTTTTTGTTGTCCTACTTAAATGTCGCCCAATATAGCGACCCATTCCGCCGCGTCTTCTCAAGGTCCGTGTCCTTCGTGTCCTTCGTGATTATCAGGTTTTCTTGCGCTACCCGAAGACACGCAGGAACACGAGGGAAGCAGGTCTGTGTGGCTATATGCTGCATTCCTCAATGCTCAGACTGTCTCTAGGTGAACTTATCCTCGAACTACCCAATCTGCCACGCGGGAAAGCTTCGTCCAGCCATCTGTAAATTGAATTCAAATTGACAAGCCGCTTGGGAAAAACCTGCTATACTGCCCCCCGCATTTGACTGTTGCCAGCTCCAGTCTCGATTCTCAGGAAGGCCATTCCCGACCTGCCAAGTTCGCGGAACTGAGCTCGCACTTCCGACAGCTCAATGCAGGGGAAGACGCGTGAAGAATATTTTTGTGGGGAACCTCAGCTTCAACACAAATGAGGATGAACTGCGGCAGATCTTCGAGGGCTACGGTCAAGTCGACCGTGTCAGCATCTTGACGGACCGCGACACCGGACGCTCCCGCGGATTCGGTTTCGTCGAGATGGCCAGCGATGAAGACGGCGAGAAGGCGATCACCGCGTTGAACGGATCGCAGATCGGCGGACGCACCATCAACGTCAATGAAGCCCGGCCCAAGGCCGAGCGCGGTGGCGGAGGCGGAGGCGGAGGCTTCGGTGGGGGCGGTGGCGGCCGCGATCGCGGAGACCGTGGCGGACGCGGCGGCGGTGGTGGCGGACGTCGTGATCGCTGGTAGTAGATTCTTTCTCTCGGCGTCATCCCTTAGCGCAACCGCTTTGTGGTCGACCTGCGGCTTTGCTGGAGGCGAGCGAAGCGAGGCGGGGCGAATGATCTCGCGGGTCGGCCAGTAACACAATCGCAATGCGCCCGTGGGCCACTGCTAAGATTGCCGCGCTTTCCTCTTGGCATGTAAACTGAATACATCCGTGCGCCCGTAGCTCAGCTGGATAGAGCGGTTGCCTCCGGAGCAACAGGTCGGGAGTTCGAATCTCTCCGGGCGCACCAGTTCCCTTCCTTTAGGCCGCCAGCAGCCTCATTGATAAAGCTTATCGATCGTTCCTGAGTGTAATGGCCTTCCATGAGAAGGCCGGTCGGAGTCAAGTCGATTCTGTTCTGGCTTTGTGGAACATGGTTTTTCTTCCGCCGAGTGGCCACAGTCGCCATGCTTCCATCCGCACTCTCGAGGAGCGGTTGTTTCGCTCGGTGCATGTTGGGCGTTCCCGGTTCAGCCGGTGCTGCCATCTGATTTTCGCCCTGTGGTTCGGCTTTTGCAGAGTGGAACCCGGGCCAGGCGATTAACGCAGTCACCGGAACTCGGCTTTGGGCTTTGTCTTTTCTCCTCCTGGAACGGTTTTGGGGTTGTTCTTGCCGTTTTGTGTTACGCGGCTGCCGCCACTGTCGTTCGGCTGCTGTTGTGTAACGGTTCGTACACTTCTCCGCTCACCCACAGATGATGCAGCAACACCGCCAGCTTGCGCGCAGTCGCAACGATGGCTCGCTTCTTCCCGTTTCTCCCACCACGCTCCGCTTTCAGGCCCCAGCGCCGCAGATCGCAGTCGATGCCGAAGGGTCCCAAGATATGCTGCGCTCCTTGCACCAACAACGTTCGCAGATACGGATCGCCTTCTTTGCTGATATGCATCTGCGTTTCGCTCTGTCACGATTTTCTGCGTCCCGGTTGCAGTCCCAGATAGCCGCTCACGTCACGACTCTTGCCGAAGCGATGCGGATCTTCCAACGTCAGCAGGAAGGTCAGCGCGATCAGCGTGCCCACGCCCTTGATCTGCTTCAGCAACTCCACCTGCGGATAACTTGTCTGCGGCAACGCTTCGATCCGTTCGTTGTACTCGCAGATGCCTTCGCTCAGCTCTTCAATGGCCGACAGCAACGAGCGGCGTTGACCGGCCCCGTGCGCGCCCGCACCAGGCCCGCGCGAGCTTGAATCATTATCAAGGTCCGCTTGCGCCTGCGCACTGCTCCCGCAGCAGCAGCGGAGCATCCCGTAAAGATCCGGATCCTTCTCCTAGCCCTAGCCTAGTTCGGTTCAGGTGCCTCTACGTTGGGCTTGATGTCGACGTTGTGGTAGACGACAATCTGCCATTCGCCGCTACGTTTTGCCATCACTTGCAAAAGACGTGTGCGGAGTCGGCCTTTCGTGTCGAGCTGAAGACCGGGAGGCGCCCCGCTCTTAAACCCCGATACCCACGTCAGTGTCTCGCACACGGCAACGTCACCTGTCAGGAACCGCAACGACACGACTTGGAGCTGTAGCATCGTGCCGCGGAATGGTCCCTTGAAAATGATCTCGTGCCGGTCACGAAATGCCTGCCGCCCGGCAAAAAACATTCCCATGACGTTTGTAAAGGTCCCATCAGCAGCGAAATGCCGGGAGTATCCATCAGTGTCGCCGTGGTTCCAGGTTGTGATCTCGTCATCTAGGATCGTATGAATGGCGTTCTCGTCAGGCTTCGATTGCGCAGCTCCGACTACTCCGGCCAGCAACACGATGACCATTGCTATTGCTTTCATACGAGACTCCTGGTTCAGAAATGGGGGAAAGTCTACACCTTGGTTCACTTGTCCGTATAGTTGGCAACACGGAAATCTCAAAAAGGGTCGGTCAGTTGGTGAAAAATTGATAGCGTCGAATTGCTCGCAGATTCAATGAGAAGAAGAAGCCGACTGACGGCCGCTCACGTATGCTCCGGCCATTGCAACCCCAACCCCAACGAGAACTGTGACGGCCAGAATATGCCAGCTGATTGCGTCCACACCCAGCTTAAAAAAGTTCTGATTCCAAATTCCCCAGACGGGTATCGAAGGGCGCCATAGATGGACCTCTGCGAATGAGTAAGCGACAAGAATTCCTCCGAGGGAGGTAACGAAGGCAGCACGGCGACTCCTTCGCAAGGCTAAGAACAGAGCAGTCATGGCGGGAACATACACAATGACATTTACAAGCCATAGAGTCGTGTTGATCGTATAGCACCAATGGCGGGCCTGGCGCACATGGTCCGCATCATGAATCATGATGATCGCTATCATGACGAGATTGGCAATGATCAATCCTGCGGTTGGATGGGTCGCAGGCGGAGTGTGAAAGTGCTGCTCGCGATGCGTAAATGTCTGCCATCACTTCGCTGGTGCCTCCGGCTTCGTGGGTTCGGCGGGCTTCGGCGCCTGCAGCTTGGCCAGCGCTTCATCCACGCGCTTTTTGAAGTCACCCTGGTCGTTGTGCGAAAGCCCGCTGTACATGGACATAACACTCATTTCGCACGTGGTACCAATCGGCACCAAGGAGACCTGGTTTTTGCCCTGGTTGACCGCTCCGATAACAGACCAATGAACGGAGTGTTTCACATTGTAGTCAGCAGACATTTTGTCCTCGTCACTCTGCACGTCTTTGTAGTTGTCCGGATTACCGAGGGCGACTTTGACCGCGCCCCAAAGCTCGCTGCAAGGAACGGGGTAGGTAGTCTTGTAAGTCTTTTTGCCGGCACCGAACGCCGGCAGAGCAAGAGCAAGCGCCAGCATAGCCAAAACCACAGCCGCAAGTCTCATCTTCATAATGGCAGTTCTCCTTGTACGGATGTGCTTCCTGGCAGGTCAGAACGGAGCCGGAACACGCGTTTCCCGAACAAGTTAAAACTAGTCCATCGAAATATTTTGTCAGTGCGCCAAATCACCGGAGCCGGTGACCAACGGTGTCGGAGGAGCCATGGATTTCTGATTGCAACACCGTTGACGTAATATCGCGATTGCACTCATCCTATGAGAGAGGATGTCAAGCAAAAACACTTCCGCATTCTCTCCTTGAGACCTCGATCGGTGCATGCTTCCAGGCCCTTCTCCTTCGTGGAGAGGATTTTGGTTTTAACGCTTGGAGCGTCACAGAGCACGACAGAGTTACGGATCGCAGTGGCTGGTCTGCCTTCAGTGGTCTCATGCCGCGGTCCCGACACCATCGTTGCGAAGCTGCGCAAGCCAACCGTTGGCTTAAGTGCCAACCATCATCCTATGGGAGGCTCGAGGCCTATGGCTTTTTTGGGTTGTGCGAGGGGGCATAGGATCGACCCGGAGACTCGGTGCTGCATGCAGCAGCACACGAAGTGCCTAATGAGTGCATGGATACTCTCCCTCGAACCCGAGCATCGCAGAACCGATGGGTCACCACCGAGGCGTGAAACCTGGGAGACCAACCTGAGTTTTGTGCGACGCTCAAGCTGCTTGTGGCTTCAGTTGTTCTGTGT
>JAIQFH010000005.1 GCA_020073385.1 Terriglobia bacterium
ACTGGATCGAGATCTTGCCCTTTGGGCCAAGCGCAAATACAAGAAGCTGCATCACCATCTGCGCAGGGCGACACACTGGATCGCCCGTATTTCGCGGCGCGATCCGGCGTTGTTTGCCCACTGGCAGATGGGGGTTCGGCGTGGCTCCATGCTGGGAGCTGTATGAGTCGAGAGGCTCACGTACAGTTCTACGAGAGCCTCGGGGTGAGATTCCCCGGGGCTACTCACCCGAATTTCGTAACGGACGTCTGCGGGCAGTAGAATCTCGATTCGGTGACGCGGGTCACTGACTCGTCGCTTCCCGCTCCCTATGCTTCCAAGTCCAGTGGAGGACTCATCTTGACTCATCCCTACTCCCGCAGAAATTTCCTCGAAACCTCACTCGTAGCCGGAGCCGTCCTCGCAGGGGCGCCGCGTTTCTCGCGCGCTTTTGGCGCGAGAAAGCCTGCCCTGAGCCTGTCGAAGGGTGGGGATGTTTCCCCCGCTCCGCCTAAGCCCTCTTTCCCCGTAACCGACTTCCACGTCCACCTGAGCAACACCCTCACCATCGACCAGGCCCTCCAACTCGGCAAAGACCGCGGAGTCCAGATCGGCATCGTCGAGCACCCTGGCCCCGGATTCCCCATCAACACCGATGCCGACCTCAAGAAATACATCGACGGACTACGCAAGTATCCCGTGCGCATCGGCCTGCAACCCGTCTATGCCGGATGGTCGAAGAGTTTCTCGAAGCCCGTTCTCGACCAACTCGACTACATCCTGATGGACGCGCTCACGCTGCCGCGCCCCGACGGCGGCTGGCTCGCGATCTGGCAGATCGACACCATGGTCGACGACGGCGAAGAATTCATGGCGCGCTACATGCCGTTCATCGAGCAGGTGCTGACCACCGAGCCCATCGATATCTTCGGCTGGCCCACGTTCCTGCCGGTGCCCATCGCGCGCCAGTACGCGCAGCTCTGGACGCCGCAGCGCGTCGACCGCATCATCGACCTGGCCCGCGCCCGCAAGATCGCCATCGAGATTAATGAGGTGGCGCACGTCCCAGACGAGAATTTCATCGGGCGAGCTAAACGGGCCGGTTTGAAATTCACCTTCGGGACGGATTCGCGCAATGAACATGCGGCGCATTTGTATTACTGCTACCAGATGGCGCAGAAGTGCGGGTTGGGGGAAGGGGATATGTTTGTGCCTAAGCGGAAGTGACTGCGTCGGTAATCCCAGTGAGCGGCCAGCCGCGGCCAGACTCGCCGGATGTCAGGCGTGATCCAAGGGGTGCCGGGGGACGATCCTGACTCCAATCCGGTTAGAATTTAACCCTGCTTAACGGCGTGGTGCTAGGATGGAGTTGGATCGAGATACCTTTTCGGAGGTGCTCATGATTCCCCTCACCACCGCCGTTTCGAGCGGGTTCACCTTTTCCGAGAATTGGAGCGGTTTCGAACTGAAGCAGAACGACCAGGTCGTGGCTACACTCCGGCGGCCCAGCATGTGGTCGCCGAATTTCCTGGTGGAAACAATCAACGAAAACTGGGTCATTCGCCGCAGCGGATTTTGGAGCAATAAAGCGGATATCTTCGACGCCGCATCGCAATGGCCTGTTGCCAGCTTTAAATCGTCATGGGGGGGCAAAGGAACTCTGACTTTCACCGACGGTCAAACGTTCTTCGTGGTAACCCGCGGCTGCTGGCATCCCGTGTGGACCATCACAACCGATACCGGTCAAGCAGTCCTGCAATTGCACACGCGCGACCGGTCCGTGGAACTTCACGATATAGCCGCGCTATCGCAGAGCCGGTTGTCGCTGCTGGTATTGTTCACGCTCTATCGCGTGCGCCAGGCGGAAGAAGCCGCGGTGGCGGCGTCGGCGGTTGCGTCGTAACGCCGAGACGTCCGCGCCACAAGGAGAGTCGACTCTATTTCACCGCCGGAGCCGGATAGTCCGGCAATTTTTCTTTATTCAGATTCGCGCGCTTTACCTCCAGTTCATCGAACAGGATGGAAGGCGCCACGATGCTGTGCGGAATGTTCGTAGGACGGCTTTCAACGTACGCATCATTTCCGGCTGCGATCACGCTGCTGCGCAGCGCCCGCACATCGAGCTCCCCAAAAACCGCTCCTCGCACCAACTCCTCGTGCCCATCCTTTATCCAGACTCTGTAGAGCAGGCGGGGTGTCAGCTTAGGGCCAAACGTCTCCACGTAATAGCAATAGGGCAGGTCGCGCTGCTGGCACTGCTCGATCAGTTTCTTCTTGAGATCTTCTTTTGAGGTGGGCTGCGAAGAGGTGATGATCAGGTTACTGTTAAACGGCATGGGCTTTCCCGTCGGAACTTGCGCCCGCCCGTGTCCGTTCGAAGCAGGGAAGTCCCGAATGGGCGCGCGGCCCATGAGGTAGTTCTCCAGATTCCCCTTGTCGATCACGGTGACGCGTTGAGCCGGAACCCCTTCGTCGTCAATTTCGTAATGTCCAAGTAGAGGCTCGCCGGCATAAGTGGACAGAGTCGGATCCGAAACCACCGAGAGAAATTCAGGCAGGACGCGCGTCTTATAGCTCGAAGAAAAGGCGCCCGTAGTGCGGGCATTCTTCCCCAGGTCCGGCTTGCGTCCCAGGACGTTTTCTCCCACGAAGTCGGCGAATGCTGAGGCCGCCGCATCTGCCGAAAAGAGCACTGGGCCGCGGAACTCCTCTTCCACGAGCGGCGCGGCGCGCAGATCCTTCAGAGTGCCCGCCAGCTTAGCGGCGCGCGCCACAAAATCACCCTGGGAAGGCAATTGTCGGATATCGGTTGCCACAAACGCGTTGTTTCGCCCCAGGCTCATGCCGTCCGCAGCCTGAGTGCTGCACGAGATGTACATTTCGTACAGGTTTTGTCCGCTGCGCACCACCGTTCCTTCCGAATTGACGAAGTAACGGTTCACCGCGTGAAACCTCAGATTCGACCCGAACGATTCGATGTCAGGATCGTTCTTGTACAGTGCGGACGCTTCCTGCAGCATCTTCTTCCAGGGCTCAGGATCGAAATCCAACTTCACCAGTGGCCCGACCGACTGGACCGGATCGGCATGCGCGAAGTCGTCCACTGGCTGGTCGATCGTGAGTTGCTTGAGCTGTGCCTGTTTTGCTGCCAGAGACTCGGCTGCAGATTTGTAGGCAATATCGGTGGCGATCCACAGTTGATGTCGCAGGGCCGTCATGTCGTCGTCGACGGGCATGAAGTAGGGCGTGCCTTCGCCCTGACCAAAGTAGCTGTCCTGCTTGTAGTCTCCGATTCGGACGACGACTCGGATAAACCGGAAGCGCACGCGCACGTCGCCTCGCAAGGCGCCGAACGACGCCTCCGCCGAATATTCGTCGACATCGAAAACTCTGTACTCGATGTAGTAAGGCGCGGCGACTTGGTCCATTTTCAACTGCGACTTCGAGCGCTCGAGTTCGTCTCGCATCGCCGAGAGGACGACATCGTCTTTCGCGTCGGACTTTGCAGGTTGGATTGCAGCACCTTGAGCCATGGCCACTCCAGAGAAGAGAGCCGCCATGAAGAGCGAGAGCAGAATGCATCCGGTGTGCCTCATGATCCTCATTGTTTTGCTCCCGAGTCCTTTGTGGAATCCGCCCCCTCCTCGGTGGGCGCGGGCAGAGTTGGCGGTCGGTTGAGCGAGTGGGCTCGCTTCTGCACCTCGATCTCAAAGAACAGCATCGCCGGCGCCGCCGCGGCTACTGGCACCTGTCCAGACTCCGCGCCGCAAACGCCGTTGAATACATCGGTCTTATCGCCAGTCACAACGATGCGGTTCATGGCCGAAAGCGGTGTGCCGACAATGTCGATGCCGCGCACCAGTTCGTCTGGCCGGCCATCGGCATAAACCCGCCACACCAGCACCGGCAGGACCTGAAATGCCTGCGGCATCGAGCGCTGCGTGAGCGTGAACCCGCCCTGAATATCTTCGAAGTAGAGGCCGTAGGGCTTGCCCTGCTTCTTCACTTCCTCGATGAGCTTCTGCCGCAGTTCAGAGTCCTTCACCGTCTTGGTCGATGACACAATCAGATTTCCCTGTCGCCCGGTAGGCATCGCGCCGGGCTGCGAACGGCCGTGCCCGTTCGAGTTGCCGAAGTTCTTGATCGGCATGCGCGCCATCAGGAAAGTCTTCAGTACGCCATCTTTGATCACCTCGACTCTGGTCGCCGGCATTCCTTCGTCATCGAACTCGTACCAGCCGCCAAGGTCGAGACCGTTCATCTTTCGCTGCGTCGGATCATCGACCACGCTCAGAAACTCCGGCAGAACGGGCTGGCCCACCTTCTTCGTGAAAGTCTGTCCCTCTTGCTCGCCGCGCTGCCGGTGACCTTCGAGACGATGTCCCAGCACTTCGTGAAAGAAAACCGCAGAGGCCCTGCCCGAGAGCAGTGCTGGTCCGTCGAAAGGCTCAGCCACCGGAGCTTCGCGCAGCGCCTTCAAATCCGTGGCCATCTTCTCCACCTTGGCTGCGATCTCTGAGGCGGGAGGCAGGTGGTCCATGCTCTCCGCCTGAAATGTCTCCACCCGCATTAGTTCCATGCCGTCATCAGCGCGGGTTTCCGCCTGGATCGCGACGCGAACAAATGCTGTGGGAGTGACCACATGGTTTCCTTCAGTCGAGAGAAAGTGGAACCGCGTCTTCTGCGCACTGACCAACACAAGCGACGAATAGATGTATGGGTATCTCCGGAACTGTGCCGAATATTGCCGTACAAACTTCTCGAGAGCCTTCTGGTCAGGAGTGGTTGCCACTTCCTTGTAGTCCGCGTGGGTGGGAGGCTTTTCCTCGGAGAAATCCGGCGACGTATCCTCTTCCTTCGCTTCGACCTGGGTGTTGGTCTTCACGCTGGCGTACGCCTTTGACGCTTTGCGATATTCCTCGTAGGTGAGGCGCCAGAGTTCGCGTGCAATCGCGTTGCGATCATCCTCCAGCGCCAGCGATCCGGATGTACGCGCAGAGCCGCGATTCTGTTGATGCGAATTGTCAAGCGCCGCGGTCCCGATCCGCATAGTGACGTCAGCAGCCCGGCGCCGCACCCGCGTCGAGCTCACCAGGCTTCCCTCGCTCCCCACTGCCACCGCCATGCTCTGGTCGTACACCGAATAGCTCAGGAAGTAAGGGGCGGGGTCGAGCTTGCTCAGGTTGGTTTGCGCGCGCTGCAACTCTTCCTGCATGGTCGTGAGCAGCACATCAGGTTTGTCGCCTGGGGACGCCGCCCGGCATGGAATTCCGCTGAGCAACGCATATATGAGAAGCAAGGGAAGGGTGGCGCAGGTACGACGTTTCTTCATGAGGAGCTGGGACTCCCTGGGAGGTGAAATAACTCGTAAGCTTACCAGATCGGATAACCAGGTCTGCCAGGGAACGAGCGGTTTATTCGCTGGTGAAGTAATCCACCGTCACCGGATTTTCAAACAGCGAATAGTCTCGCGTGACCACGGTGATGCCGCTATCGGTCACGAAATATCGTTGCCGGTCCGCCTCGGCGTCATAGCCGATCGTCGTGCCTTCTGGGATGTGCACGTCGCGGTCGAGGATCGCCTTGCGGATGCGGCATCGCCGCCCCACGCTGACATGCGAGAACAGGATCGACTGATCTACTTCGGAATAGGAATTAACCCGGACGTCGGGTGAGAGCACCGAATTCTTTACCAGGCCGCCGGATACGATGCAGCCGTTGGAAACGATGGAATCGAGGGCGGTCCCGGTGCGTCCCTCTTCTGCAAACACAAACTTCGCCGGTGGATATTGCCGCTGGTGTGTGCGGATCGGCCACTCTTCGTCGTACAGATTGAAGATCGGCGAGACGGAAACGATATCCATATTCGCTTCGTAGTAAGCCTCGAGCGTGCCCACATCGCGCCAGTAATGCGCCTCTTTCTTGTTTTCGTCTACGAAATCGTAAGCGAAGACGCGGTAGTCATCGACCATCTTGGGCAGGATGTCCTTGCCGAAATCGTGGCTCGACTTTTGATTCTCCGCGTCTTTCAGCAGAACCGGGATTAGCACGTCGGCGTTGAACAGATAGACGCCCATCGATCCCCCTACCTTTGCAGGGTTTAGCGGCGATCGCAGTTGGGTAACCTTGGGCTTCTCCTCAAAGCCGTTAACACGCCCGTCATTATCCACGTCTACCACACCGAAGTGATGAGTCTGGTCGGGATCGATCTGAATCGTGGCGAGCGTAATGTCCGCACCAGAATCCTGGTGCTGCTTCAGCATCTTCCCGTAATTCATTTTGTAGATATGATCGCCGCCCAGAATGAGGACGTATTTTGGCTGCTCGGAACCGATCGAATAAATGTTTTGATAGACCGCGTCCGCGGTGCCCTGATACCACTCGGCGCTCACCCGCTTCATCGGGGGCAGCACTTCAATGAACTCACCCACCTCGCGCCCCAGGATGTTCCAGCCTTCGCGGATGTGCCGGTTCAGCGAGAGCGCCTTGTACTGGGTCAGGATGTAAACGCGCCGCAGATCCGAGTTCAGGCAATTCGAAAGCGTTATGTCGATAATGCGGTAGATGCCACCGAAGGTCACCGCCGGTTTGGCCCGATCGCGGGTCAGAGGATACAGCCGTTCACCAACCCCGCCGGCCAAAAGCACCCCGAGAGTGTCTTTCATTCCAGCCCTCAGCTTCCGCCGCGCTACCTTTCCACCCCGAGGTTCAGCGTCACGGCACTTGCAGCGAAAAAACAGTTGATGGTAGCACAAATCCCAAGGCTTGCCGGAACGCGCAGAGGTGTTGAGCGCCTGATCTACTTGCCTTTTTCGTGAGGGTCTTCGTCGATCTTGATGCGCAGCGATTTCAGGAATTTCAAATCCTGATCGCTGACCTTCAGCTCAGGATTGGAGGACATCGTGGTGATCAGTGAGGTCTTGTCCGGAGACTTTTCGCCTTGCTTGCTTACGCCGATCGTGGCTTCCAGAACCAGGAAAATGTCGTACCCACCCTCTTTAATGCGGGACACAACTTCAGAAATCTGCTCGGAGTCGGAAAGAGATTCATTGATCGCGTCTCCGAGCTCTTTCATGAGTTGCTTGAGTTGTGGATCCACTGAGCCTCCCCGAAAACCAAATCGCCCGCCTACGTAGTCAGATGCTGTCCGCGGCCGAACGGTTCACCGCTGACCTGTGTTGGCGTCATTGTAGCTCCCGGGGCTGTTAAAATCGAGACCGTGAGTCAAATTTCCAGCTTACGAAAGATTGGGGTCGCGTTACGTGTGGTTCGCGATATTGCCGGCCGCAGCCGGCGGCTCAATGCCGCCATGTCTGCGGTTCGCGCCACCGCACGCTCCTTCGCCCACATCCTTCATCTTCTGTGGCTTGAGGTGACCGGCACCGTCTTTCTGGCTATGGCGGCTTTTGGTGGAATCGCTTTCATCCGTGAGTACGCGAAGTATTCGGCCGGGCGAGCGACCGCCAGCCGGCTCGCGATCGCTGTCTGTTTTACGCTCACATTTGCCTGGTTCGGCCTGAGTTCGTTTTGGAGAGTGCGCAGAAAAAGCCAGCGCCCCTGATGTGTTGTTGCTATAACAAGCTTTGTCATCCTGAGCGGCGTTCTTTGCCGCGAAGGATCTGCTCTTCTTCTCCTCAAGGTGAGCGGGCAGTCCTGGTAAAGACCGATGACTGAAAAATCGAAGTCCGTGGTCGCACCAGAGATCGAAACCTCCTCCCACATCCCGGTCAGGCCTCTGTACACCCCCGCCGATCTCAAAGGTACCGATTACGAAACCGAAGTCGGCTACCCCGGCGAATACCCCTTCACGCGCGGTGTTCAAGCCACAATGTACCGCGGCCGCCTCTGGACCATGCGGCAATACGCCGGCATGGGCGACGCCGAGGAGTCCAATAAGCGTTACAAGTATTTGCTGGCGAATGGGACGACAGGCCTCTCCGTCGCCTTCGATCTGCCCACGCAGATCGGCCTCGACTCAGACCATCCCATGGCCTTGGGCGAAGTAGGTAAAGTCGGCGTGGCTATCGACTCCATCGAAGACATGCAGCGTCTTTTCGATGGCATCGAACTCACCAAAATTTCCACGTCGATGACCATCAACGCCACGGCTTCGATTCTGCTGGCATTGTACGTAGCCGTCGCGAAGAGGCAGGGCGCTGACATCCGCAAACTCTCCGGCACGGTGCAGAACGATGTCCTGAAGGAGTACATCGCACGTGGTACCTATATCTACCCGCCGCAGCAAGCAATGCACGTGATCACCGACATGTTCGCGTGGGCCAACGAAAACGTCCCCGATTGGAACACGATCTCCATCTCCGGCTATCACATGCGCGAAGCCGGATCGACCGCCGTGCAGGAAGTCGCATTCACGCTCGGCAACGGCATGGCCTATGTCGAAGCCGCGATCAAAGCCGGGCTCGACGTCGACAAATTCGCTCCCCGTCTTTCCTTCTTCTTTAATGCGCACAACAATTTCCTGGAAGAGGTCGCGAAGTTCCGCGCCGCCCGCCGCATGTGGGCCCGCATCATGCGCGAGCACTTCAAGGCGAAGAATCCGCGCTCCTGGATGCTCCGCTTCCATACGCAAACTGCTGGCTCAACCTTGACCGCCCAGCAGCCGGAGAACAACATCGTCCGCACCGCAATCCAGGCCATGGCGGCCGTTCTTGGCGGCTCGCAGTCGCTGCATACGAATTCCTACGACGAAGCTCTTGCCCTGCCGACCGAGCAAGCAGCCCGCATCGCCCTGCGCACTCAACAAGTCATCGCCTATGAGTCGGGCGCGCCGCAGACCATCGATCCGCTCGCCGGATCCTACTACGTGGAAACTCTGACCAACGAAATCGAGCAGCGCGCCGCAGAGTATCTCGGCAAGATCGAGGTCTTCGGCGGGATGCTCAAAGCGATCGAACGCGGATTCGTCCAGCAGGAAATCCAGAATGCTGCCTACGAATATCAGCAGCAGGTCGACAACCAGGAAGCCATTGTCGTCGGCATGAATCGCTTCGAGGTCGAGGAGGAGAAGCCGATCCCCATACAGCGCATCGATCCTGCCTTGGAAGCGAAACAGATTGAGCGTCTGCGCGCGGTTCGAGCGAAGCGCGACGCTGGTCCGTGGAAATCAGCGCTGGCCGGCGTCGAAGAAGCCGCCCGCTCCGGCGCAAACGTGATGCCGCGAATCCTGGCCGCAGTCGAAGCCTGGGCAACAGTTGGAGAGATTTCAGACGCGATGCGCAAGGTGTTTGGGGAATACAAAGAAGCAGTTGTGATCTGATTAAGAAGTGGACTATGTGGGGACAGCCGCCTTCGGCTGTCCAGTCGCAGAAGGCGACTTCCTGCAGTCCTACGCCGGTTGCTCTTCCATCTCCGCCACCGCCGAATCAAGGTGAGCCAGAGTTTCCTCCACCGTCAACGAATACATCTCCCGCCCCAGACCCTCGCCCGATTCGAGAGCCGTCTTAAGAAAATGCCCCGCGATCTCTACCGCCAGAGAATCAGTGATGGTCTTGCCCGTGCGTTTCTTGTACTCCACCCACGCCGGATGCGGCAGTGCCACCCATACTTTCTTTCCACCTGCCAGAAACTTGTAATCCACGGCATCAGCATGCCGCGTAGCGATCGCTATGATCTGGCACTGATAGACGCAGTGGACGGGCTTCTTCGTCCAGCGGTCGGTTGCAGTAAAGTTCTCAAACATAGCTAAAACTATAGCGGAGCCAAAGCCGCCGGGCAAACAGGGCAGCATTCTTGACCGGGTGGAACGGACGCTGCTATACATACTTGCCCTTTGACCATAAGGAGTCTCCGACCTTGAAGAATCTTCTTCGCTTGCTGGTATTCACCTTATTTTTGTGCGCTGCAGCGAATGCCGCCGATAAGCGAAATTCTCCCAAGCCTGCCAGCCCCCGATTCGAGATTTCCTTCGCTAAAGAGATGAGCGCAACTCCTCTCGACGGGCACGTTCTGTTGGTATTCGCCAACAACAACGATGACGAGCCGCGCTTCCAGATCAGCTTCATGGCTGCCCACTCGCAGCAGATCTTTGGCGTCGACGTCGATGCTCTGGCTCCGGGAAATCCTGCCGTCATCGATGCATCGACACTGGGTTATCCGGCCGAAAATTTGATTGACGTTCCCGCAGGGGACTACTGGGTGCAGGCAGTGTTGAACATCTACGAGACCTTTCATCTCGGCAGCGGCCGCACGTTGAAACTCCCACCAGACAAGGGCGAAGGACAACACTGGCAGACCAAACCGGGGAACCTGTACAGCAAGCCCGAGAAAATACATTTCGATCCCAAATCGCCTCAGACAGTGCGCATCTCGTTGACCGAGAAAAATCCGACGGTGGAAGAAAATCCCATGCTGGCCGACAGGATGGCTGGTTGGAGCGGGGCGAACGACGACCACACCATCGTCGACAACAAGTGGGTCAAACACATCCGTATCGAGAGCGACTTGCTCACCAAGTTCTGGG
This sequence comes from Terriglobia bacterium, assembly GCA_020073385.1. GTDB lineage: Bacteria > Acidobacteriota > Terriglobia > Terriglobales > Acidobacteriaceae > Sulfotelmatobacter. The sequence goes on from JAIQFH010000005.1 coordinate 10,460, forward strand.
GAAGGCCAACTTATCTTGGCGCTGTGATCTTGTTGCCCGACGGATGGGAGGAGCATCCCGAGGCGCACTACCCAGTGATCGTTTTGCAGGACCATTTTCATCGCGATCTGTCGAGCCTGATCGCCTTCCGCACCACGCCGCCAAGTGCAAACCTTAACGATGGTGATCTCAGGGTGGCGCAGTCGGGTTACAGGCTGTATCAGGATTGGACTGCCGGCCGTTTGCCGCGCGTGATCGTGATCTCGATCCAGCACGCTACGCCGTATTTTGACGACTCCTACGCGGTGAACTCCGAAAACGTCGGACCCTACGGCGACGCGATCACGCAGGAGTTGATCCCTTACGTCGAGAAACAATATCGCGGGATCGGCCAGGGATGGGCGCGGACCGTGTATGGCGGTTCCACCGGCGGATGGGAGAGCCTCGCTTCCCAAGTCTTTTACCCGGATTTCTACAACGGCGCGTGGGTGTTCTGCCCCGATGTCGTCGACTTTCGCGCCTACATGACCATGAATCTGTATGAAGACAAGAATGCGTTCTGGATTGAGAGTCCTCTCACGCGTGTGCCCCGTCCATCGGTGCGTCAGCCGGACGGAATCATACTCTCCACCATGGAGCAGATGAACCGCTATGAACTGGTGCAGGGGACGCACAGCCGCTCGGGCGAGCAACTCGACATCTGGCAGGCCGTCTTCAGTTCCGTGGGAGATGACGGATATCCGAAGCCTGTGTTCAACAAGCGTACGGGCGAGATCGACCATGAAGTCGCCAAGTACTGGAAGGAGCACTACGACTTGAGCGCTATCATGCAGCGCGACTGGAAGACGCTGGGTCCCAAACTCGCGGGGAAGTTACATTTCTATGTGGGCGAGGCTGACACGTTTTATCTTGACCGCGCCGTTCACCTGCTGAAGGATTTTCTCGACACGACAACCGATCCCTACTACCGGGGCAGCTTTGAATTCGGTATGCGCAAGCCGCACTGCTACGCGGGCGATCTCGACCCGGCGGTCGGCATCAATCAACATTATTGGCCCGAGATGGTCAAGCACATGGAGCAGACCGCCCCTCCAGGTGCCGATTTGAAAAGCTGGAAATACTGACCCGACAAGCTAATGCACGCCGCGCGTATTCAGGAGAGTGCTGTATTGCTTGTCCGTCCGGAGGACATGCCTCTTCAACCAACTCTGCAGAAAAGCAGAGGCTCCCGCTCCGAGCCTTGGGCCAAAGGCACGCAGGCATCGGGCGTCCTTTATGATGGATGTGTGCTCACCGTTTCTTCCAAGACTGCCGGAATCGCGCCTGTGCGTGCGCATCAACTCGAACAACTCCCGTGGCTGGTACATGGTTTCTCGACCCGCCTCGGCGGATTTTCGCGCGCTTATGGCAAATGCGATCTCAACCTTGGTTTCACAAAACACGATTCCCGCGCCGCAGTGGATCGCAACCGCGAGGCCTTTCGCAAGAAACTTGGGGCAGTTACGCGTTCCCCGAAAGGCTTGTCCCTGTGGCCGCTGGTCACCCTGCGCCAGATTCATTCCGACATTATTCGCCACATCGAATCGTCCGATTTAGCAGACAGAGAACCGCTCACCGGCGATGGCATGATCTCCGCGACTCCCGGCGTGCTGCTTGCGATCCAGACCGCCGACTGCCTCCCGGTCATCGTCGTCGACACGCGCCGCCATGCGGTCGGCGCATTTCACGCAGGTTGGCGCGGCACGGTGAAGCGCATCGTCGAAAAAGGCGTCGGTGAGATGGTGCGCTGCTTCGTCAGCCGCCCCCGCGACCTGAAGGCCGCCATCGGCCCAGGAATTCAGGGCTGTTGCTACGAGGTCGGAGAGGAAGTCCGGACCAAGTTCGAGTCGCAGTTCAGCTACGCGGCGAGCTTGTTTCGTGAACTCAAGGAATCCGATCCTGTGCGCGAGAAGTATCCGCTGCTATTCTTGACCGCCCGCGCCCCGGGACATGGCGAACTGCCTCCGAAAATCTTCCTCGATTTGGTTGAGGCCAATCGCCAGCAGTTGCTTGCCGCAGGCGTTCCGAAGAAGAGTATTGAAACGTCTGCGCTGTGTACCAACTGCCATCCGGAATTGCTGTTCTCTTATCGCGCCGAGAAAGGCAAGACAGGAAGGATGATGGGAGTTGCAGGAATCCGCGCCTGACGAATCTCTCCTGTGCTAGTATCTCCTCGTTTCAAGTCCGGCCCCAATCCACACAAAACGGAGTTGCCTATGTTCCCAGCCGAATGTGCCCCCACTCGCCGCCACTTCCTGATGAAAGCTGCCGCTTTCACCACCGCGGCTTCGGGTCTTGCGCTCGTTCCTGAACTCGCAGTCTCAGAAGAATCCGACGTGAACATCATAGGCCCGAAGAAAGGCTACTCGCCGCAGATCGGAACGCTGGTCTCCATGATGACGTGGATGCGCAAAGTCATGCTGATGTCGGTCAAGGGCATGTCGCGGAAGGATCTCGACTACCTTTTCGATGCAAACTCCAACACCATCGGCTCTCTGCTCATGCATCTGGCCGCTACGGACCGGATCTATCAACTCAACACTTTTGAAGCAAACACCCTCAAAGAATTGCCCGCTTCATACAAAGAAAAGTGGGGCGTAGCGATGGAGCTTGGCGAGCCGGCGCGCAAACAGATCAAGGGGCATGACCTCGACTACTACCTGAACCTGCTGGGCGAGACCCGCGAGCAGACGCTGGCCGAGTTCCGCAAACGCGACGATGACTGGCTCCTGACCGTCGATAAGACATGGGGCTGGGGACCGACCAACAACTACTGCAAGTGGTTCCACGTTTGCGAACACGAATCGAACCACAACGGCCAGATCAAGTTCCTGAAGAAGCGCATTCCGGGAGCCAAGCCAGACAGCGAATAAGTACTGGAACCGATCTACTCTCTAAATCGTTTTGAAAGGGCGCGGCTTTCAGCCGCGCCGTAAAAAGCGAGAAAAAACGCGGGCTTTAGCCCCTGAGGGAAGAGCCTCAGGCCCAGCGACCCGACTTGCGAGACTAGCCCTAGCCTCTCTAGTTGCGCCGAACCCGCACCTTGCGGGATGATGCTGGGTACTCATCCACTCATTTCGACGGAGTCCCCTGTGAAAACGCGGCTCCCGCTCGCTTTCCTGGTTCTGTGTGTCATCCTTCTCGCTTCTGCTTCTGCCCAGGTTTCCTCCAATCAGGTCGACGCCGTATTCGACTCGTTGAAGTCCAACAATGCGCCCGGTGCGGCCGTTCTCGTCGTGCGCAACGGCAAAGCAGTCTTCCGCCGCGGATACGGCGTAGCCGATCTCCGCACACGAACTCCCATTGATCCGGAGACCGATTTCCGCCTCGCCTCCTTCACCAAGCAGTTCACAGCCACATGCATCATGCTGCTGGCGCATGACGGCAAGTTGCGTTACGACGATCACCTCACCGACTTTTTTCCCAAATTTCCCGCATACGGCAAATCGATCACCGTCCGCAACCTGCTCAATCACACCTCCGGCCTGCCCGATTACGAAGAAATTTTGATGAAGCAGCATCCCAACACGCCCGACGACAAGATTCCGCAGATTCTCGATGCCGGCGTATTGAAGTCGCTCGAGCAGCAGACGGCAGGCCAGTTTCCTCCAGGATCGAAGTGGCAGTACAGCAACTCCGGCTATGCAGTACTTGCCATGATCGTCGAAAAAGTCTCCGGCAATCCCTTCGGCCAGTTTCTGCACGAGAGAATCTTTGTTCCCCTGAAGATGAACCACACGCTCGCCTATGAAAAAGGCAAGAATGAAGTGCCCCACCGCGCCTACGGCCATACAAAAGACAAGGATGGGACTTGGCGCGAGACTGACCAGAGTCCAACCTCGCCGGTTCTCGGTGATGGCGGAATCTATACATCGATCGACGATCTTGAGAAATGGGACCGCGCCCTGCGTGAGCACACGCTGCTCAGCCAAGCAGAAATGCAGCCCGCACTCACACCGGTCGAACCCACCAGCGGGCCAGCAAAATTGCATAGTGGCAAGACGCTCAGCTACGGCTTCGGCTGGTTTCTTGATCCCTACCATGGCCACCGCCGCATGTTTCACGACGGAGAGACGATTGGTTTCCTCACGACCATTCAGCGCTTCCCCGATGACAACTTGACGGTGATCGTTCTGGCCAATCGCACAGATGTTGATCCCCAAGCCCTGGCCCTGAAGGTAGCTGACCTCTATCTAGTTAAAAAGCCGTAAAGCAAAATGAAACATGTGGGGACAGCCGCCCCGGCTGTCCGGCGGCCCAGGTTTGTCGGGCCGTAGCGATTTAAGCATGAAGGAAAGCCGCTATCTCTCCGGCAGCCTGTTCGCAACAAAATCCGACACCCGGCTCGCTGCCGGAGGATCCAGATTCGCCAGCACGGCGATCACATATCCCGTCCTCGGACAGATCTTCAGATCCCCGTTCATCCCCGGCGCCCCGCCGCCGTGACCAAAGCATCTCGCGCCGTTGACCATGCGGTCTTCAAATCCATAGGCGTAACTGTAGTTGGGCGTCCCCTGTTTGCCGGTCGTGAGCATCTCGGTGTAAAGCGCATCGAGCAGTTTGTGGCTCTGCAGCGCGTCTGCAAATCGCACAAGATCCTCGGCAGTCGAATATCCTCCACCCGCCGACGACCCGCGATAAGGCAACGCGTCAGTGTTCGGAGCCCAAGCGGCAGAGTCCATCTTTGTGTACCCGACGCTGCGGTCGCTGACAGCATTGTCCTCCGGTTCCGACCCGGTGGACGTCATGCCGGCCGGCACATAGACGTGCTCGCGCACATAGTCGTAATAACTTTGCCCGCTGACCTTTTCGATGATTGCTCCCAGTAGAATGAAACCGTAGTTGCTGTACTCCCAGCGTGAGCCCGGCTCGAACTTCGGAGCACGGTTGCCGTAGAGGTTCACATAATCCTGCAACGTGCGCAGTTCCAGCCGGTGCGCGTCAAACTCAGGGCCAAAGATGTCGCCCGTGCCACCCGTATGCGTCAGCAATTGATGGATCGTCACCTTCGAAGCGATATCTTTGTTGGGATAGTCGGTCAGGTACTTTCCCACCGTATCAGTCAGCTCCAGCTTCCGGGCCTGTGCCAGCTGAAGGATCGAGACGGCCGTAAACATCTTGTTCATCGATCCGATGCGGAAGCGCGTTTTGAGCGTGTTGGACGTCTTGTGTTCACGGTCTGCCAGACCATAGGCTTCGGAGAGAACCACTTTGCCATGTTTTGCAATCAGCACCGCCCCGGCAAAACTATCCGCAGCAACGTCCGCTTCAACATTCTTTCGCGTCGCCGTCAGGAGCGCGCTCTCCGACAAGTGTGGCAACGCATATTCCGCCGGACGCGGAATGGCGCTCAGCTCGATTTTGATGATCTGATGAGGCTCTTCTGCCTGCACTTCCAGAGTCAGCCGGGCCATCTGATCCGACGAGCGCTCCTGCACCAGCGCAGTCACCTTCGTCGCCGTAGATTCGTCAATCTTCTTGAGGTCGAACCCTCCCGTCCTCTGGCGAAAGCTCATCTCGCGGTCCAAACTTGAAATCCGCGACGGGGAATTCTTCTGCAGGAATTCGCGGTGAAGGTTGGTGTCGCCGCGGTTGAAGCTTTCGAGCCACGCAGCGAACTGATGGCCGGCGGGCGTATCTGGAAATTTCGTCTTTGCGACACAGATGAGGCTGATGGAAAGCAGCAGGAACGATGCGAGCTTGGGGAAGCGCATACGACTCAGACGTCAGTGTCTGTCTTTTGTGAGATGTTGTGTTAAATGCTCTAAGCCGTTGGTGGAACAGGAGTAGCTGGCGCCGCCGGCGTTGCAGGTGCCGCCGCGGTCTCATTCACCAGATCCTTCAATTCCTTGCTGGGCTTGAAGAAGGGAATCTTCTTGGCCGGCACGTCCACGCGATCACCTGTCTTGGGATTGCGTCCGACACGAGGCTTGCGCTGGCGCGTCCGGAAACTGCCAAAGCCGCGGATCTCGATCTTGTCGCCGGCGCGCAGCGAGCGCACCACGCTGTCAAAAATCGTTTCCACGATCACTTCACTGTCTTTCCGCGTAAGTTCCGCCAAACGCGAGACTTCGTCAATCAGATCGGCTTTGGTCATAACGCCCCTCCTCTGCCCATACTGGCAAGTGCAAAGTAAATCAATTTCGTAGTTTTGACTCGATGGAACATCCCGCCGAAGGGGCTAGCCCCGCGCCGGCACCCATAACCTTCTCAAATTTCAGGGGTTGGATGCAAGTCACGGCTTAGAGACCCGCCCTCCCACAAGGACACCACGCTCCCGTTGCCGATCCAGGCCGCAGGCGATCGCGCTCAGGACTACCGGCGCAACCATCCACGAAACGTTTAGTTGTTGCGCTTTCGGGGGAGTGGTCACCAGCAACTGGCTCCACGTCATCGCGGTGAACAGAAGCACAAAAATCGACATGCCGTAGCGGCTCACGGAAGAGCTTCCAGCCAGCTTCCAATAAACCGCAATTCCAACAATCGCCATCGCCGTTTCCAAGGCAAGTTCGAGCGGCATATGGTTCCACAATCCCAGGCCCAGCTTCGGCGAAGTCTTACCAATCAGCGGCAGTCCCGCAACATGAACCAGTCCGTCCAGCAGAAAGTGGGACAGTACGACTAAGCCGACGACCAGCCAGATCCGTCTGGCCTCCAAGCCAACAGACCGGGATGCGAGAAAGCCGAAAATCAACGACCAAGTCAGAAGAGCCAGCAATCCGTGCGAATAAGGGACATCGAAGAGAAGGTAGTGCCTGGAGGCATAGTCCACAGGAACGGTGGCGTGCTCCAATCCGAAGAAAGCAAAAATGCCGAGCAGAAAATCCGCGAGTAGCGCGGCGAAGACAAGCCAGCCCACATTCAGCCGAGGTGCCGCCCGCGATGCCCCCAGAGCTACCGCAACATGTCCGATGCCCATCGGTTGAACTTATTTCCAGAGATAATAGAACCCGACCTGCTGCTCGAGCATCTTCTCGCGGCTCGGGATGTACGGGGATACATCTCCTAGCAGCAGATCCATCAGCGTGCGCCGCTCCTTCTCCGGATGCACCAGCGTCGGCTCGCCGGAAATTCCCACCGACTTCGCCGTATCCGCCACCGCCGCTTCGAAGTCACCCACGCTGTCGATGAGCTTCATGTCCTTCGCCTGCTCGCCCGTCCACACCTTGCCGTCGGCGATAGCCTTCACGTCGTCAAACTTCATGCCGCGCCCGTCGGACACCGCCTTCACGAACTGTCCAAACATGTTGTTGATCAGCGACTGCATGTAAGCCTGTTCGGCCGGAGTCAGATCGCGCGAGGGATTGCCCGTGTCTTTGAACTCACCGGTCTTGATGACCACGTCTTTCAGCTTGGCCCATTTCAGCAGGTCGCCATAGTTCACCCACTGCGCGATTACACCGATCGACCCCACAATGCTGCCCTGGTCGGCATAAATCTTGTCGCATGCAGAAGCGACGTAGAACGCCCCGCTCGCGCCCACCGTCTCAATCGAAACCACAACTTTCTTTTTCTTCTCGGCGCGAATGCGCTTCACTTCGCGATAAATCTCTTCCGACGCCGCCACTCCTCCGCCCGGTGAATTCACGTGCAGAATGATGGCTTTGATCGACGAGTCATCGCCAAATTTCTTGAGCTGTCCCACCACGGGCTGTGGCGAGAGAATGACGCCGTCGAGATCGACCACGCCAATGCGATCCCCAAAACCGCCGAGTCCGGCCTCTCCGCCGGCAGCATGCAGCGTCAAATAGACCAACGTGAAGACGGCCAGCACGAAGAGAAAAAATGCTCCGCCGCCAATCAGAATCCAGAGCAGTGTGCGCGAACGCCTCTCAGACATGGAAAAAGTGTAGCACTTAGCCACGGCCCACGCCGCCTCGCTGTCGCGCAAAGGCGAAGCCAAACGGCCGTCGGAAGTGCTCATGTGGCGACAGCCGCCTTAGCCTGTCTCGCGAGCCCTGAGCGTAGTCGAAAGGCGAGCGCCCCTCTGCAATCAAGCCGGCACAATAACCTTCAAAGCCCCCCGCCGCACCGAAACCTCGATCGGAGTCCGGCACACAAACTCGCCATCCGCATAAACATCCATCGGATCCTCGGTCTCCACCCGTAGCCGCGAGGCAGGGAAGTACTCCACCTCACGCACCTTCAGATGATTTCCGCTGTACACCGTCGGGAACAGCCGCAGCAGCCGTAGAGGACGCACCGCGCCCACGATGCAGACATCAAGCAACCCATCATCCATCTTCGCCCGCGGCGCAACCTTCATCCCTCCTCCATAAAGAGGAGTATTCGCGAACGCTGCGATCAAAGTGGGCTGGTCGCTACGGACTTTCCACCCGTCGGTCGCGGCCGCGTTGTCTTCTTTGGTCAGGACCTTAGTAGGAACCGGATCGTACGTGAAGATGGTAGGTGCCACGGCGATCATGTACCCTCCGTTCCCGCGCAACCATCGCGGCAGGCGGTTCGCCCGCCGCGCCACTTCGCCGTCGAAGCCTACCCCGGCCACGCAGCAGAAGTACCGCGGCCCCTGAATGGATCGCACCTCACCCAAGCCCGGCACAGCCGAGATGATTCCCAGGTCGACGTCACGGACATTCGTTAAGCTGCCACAAAACTTCCGCCACGCTGCCAGCGAATCCCGAACCCGCCGCAGCCCGAGCGAGGAAGCAAAGTCATTCCCGCTCCCCGCCGGAACGACCAGGACAGGCACCTCGAGCTTCACCAACTGCCCCAGATGACGGTGAATCGTCCCGTCCCCGCCGAACAGCAGAATCACATCAGCATCGCCCGCGCCCGGCATGCCCATACGCCACTCGACGCCGCCATCTGCTTGGAATGGTTTCAGATCTTTGGCAGAACACCCCAACCCGAGAATAGCCGCCGCCCGCATGTGCGCGGATGAGAGTAGCAGAATTTTCGGTACAGAGGTTCATATGCGGAGCCTAAGGTATGAGGTTTATGTGGGGACAGCCGCCTTCGGCTGTCCGCGGAGCAAAGCTCCGCTGGTCTACTTTGCAGTCGTCGCCGGTCTTAGTGGGACAAAGTTTCTGTGACAATTCCCGTACCAGGGATTCCCGGTCGTACCCTTTTGACCCGTCGCCCAACCTGCAACGTGGGTCTTTTCGAAATATCCAGGACAGTTGTCGGGTCGTTGATGACCACACCATCGACTCTCACCGCACCCTGCTTGACCATCCGGCCGGCATCGCTCACCGACCCTACAAGTCCCGCGCGAGCCAGCAACTTGTCGATCCGGAGCCGGTTTTCGGGCGCCTCAATTGGGGCCTCCTCCACATCTTCCGGCACTTCATCCTTCTGAAACTGCTTCGCCCAGTCCTCCCCCGCCTTGGTCGCCGCCTCTGTCGAATGAAAATCCGCCACGATCCTCCGCGCCAGATCTTTCTTCGCCTGCATCGGATGCGCCTCGCGCTTCATCTTCTCGATCTCGGCGACCTGCACATCGGTCAGCAGTTCGTAGTAGCGCCACATCATCTCGTCGGAGATGCTCATGATTTTCCCGTACATCTCCAGCGGCGCCTCGTGAATCCCGATCGCATTTCCCAGCGACTTCGACATCTTTTGCACGCCGTCGAGGCCCTCGAGAATCGGCGTGGTCAGTACGACCTGCGACTCCTGCCCGTACCCCCGCTGCAGTTCGCGCCCCACCAGCAAATTAAACTTCTGGTCGGTGCCACCGAGTTCGACGTCAGCCTCGAGCGCGACCGAGTCATATCCTTGCACCAGCGGATACAGCAATTCGTGGACCGAGATCGGCTTCTCATCCTGAAAGCGCTTGTGGAAGTCCTCGCGCTCCAGGAGCTGCGAAACCGTGTACTTCGCCGCCAGTCGCACAAACTCATCCGAGCTCATCGGGCCAAACCAGCGGCGGTTGAAATCGACCACCGTCTTTTCCCGATCGAGAATCTTGAACACCTGTTCTTTGTATGTTTCGGCATTCGCTTCAATCTGCTCACGCGTCAGCGGAGGCCGTGTCGCCGAACGTCCGGTGGGGTCGCCGATCATCCCGGTAAAATCGCCAATCAGAAAAATCGCCGTGTGCCCCAGATCCTGAAAATGCTTCAACTTGCGCAGCACCACGGTGTGTCCCAGATGCAGATCGGGCGCGGTCGGGTCCATCCCAAGTTTCACGCGCAGCGGTTTCCCCGTCGCGCGGGACTTTTCGAGCTTCGAGCGCAAGTCGGCCTCACGAATAATTTCCGCCGCGCCCTTCTTGAGATACGTGAGTTGTTCGTCTACAGGAGCGAAGTTTGACATGGAAACAGACATTATAAGGAATGGGCCTGGAAAGCCCGAATTGGGGTACGCACAAGGTCGGCGGTACATCGAACGTCTGTCATCCTGAGCCGCAGCTTTTTGCGGCGAAGGACCTGTGCACTCCCAGCCAGTTACACAGGTCCTTCGCGGCAAACGATGCCGCTCAGGATGACAACACCGTGCAATATGCTCAAATATTTCGGAATCGTCGGCCGTTGACCTGGAACTTCCCGCTCAGCACAGTCGTGATCGCTTCTGTGTACGCGATATGCTCCTGCTCTAAGATTCGCGCGGCCAGTGTATGTTCGTCATCCGAATCCAGCACCGGCACCGCTTTCTGCACGATGATCGCCCCGTGGTCGAGCTCCTCATCGACAAAATGCACGGTACATCCGGACACTTTCACGCCGTAAGCAAACGCCTGCTCCTGCGCTTCCAGCCCCGGAAACGCGGGCAGCAAGGATGGATGGATGTTGAGAATCCTGTGCGGGAACTGCTGCACAAACCACGGCGACAGCAGCCGCATATATCCCGCGAGGCAAACTAATTCCACGCCATTCTGCTTCAGTGCCGCGACCACTTCGCGATCATGCTCCTCTCGCGCCTTGCCCTTGGAGGGGATGACCAACGCATTCAGCCCCCGCGCGCGTGCGGTCGCCATCCCGGGCGATTCGGCCTTATTCGAGATCACAACAGAAATTCGCGCATCCGGAATGCGTCCTGCGTCAATACTGTCGGCAATGGCGACGAAATTTGAACCGCGCCCGGAGAGAAGAATCCCAAGGGAGTGCATGATTTCAGAATGTAGATTTCAGGTTGCAGATTTTTCGGCGCGCGACTGGCAAACGAATCTGAAATCTACAATCTGAGATCTGCAATCTAGCTGTACGTAACTTTGCGCTCGCCCTTCACGATCCTTCCAATCGTGTAAGCCTTCTCGCCCACGCGCTCGAGCACCGATTGCGCCTTCTTGAATTTCGCCGACGGGACCACCAGCAGCATCCCCATGCCCATATTGAACGTGCGCAGCATCTCGTCCTGCGGCACATTCCCCAGCTGCTGCAGGTGCTCAAAGATGGGAAGCACCGGCCAGGATCCGAGTTCGATCACCGCTGCTGTCCCGCGCGGCAGCACGCGTGGCAGGTTCTCCGTAATCCCTCCGCCCGTAATGTGCGCCATGGCGGCCACGCACTGCCCATCAACCAACTTCCGCATGGCCGGCCAATAGCTCTTGTGCGTGCGCATCAACTCGTTGCCGACTTTATTTTTGATCTCATTGACGTAGGTTTCCGGCGAATACTTCGCCACCTCGAACAGCAGCTTCCGCGCCAGCGAGTACCCGTTCGTATGCAGCCCGTTTGAGGGCATCCCAAGAATAATGTCACCGATCTGCACATCTTTTCCGGTGACGATCTTCTCGCGATCCACCACGCCGACGATGAACCCGGCAAGATCGTACTCGCCGTCCGGATAAAAACCGGGCATCTCCGCCGTCTCGCCCCCGATCAACGCGCACCCATTGTGTTTGCACGCATCGGCGATCCCCTCAACAACTTTCTCAGCAATTGCCGGATCGAGCGTCCCAGTTGCCAGATAGTCCATGAAGAACAAAGGCGCCGCTCCCTGCACCGCAATGTCATTCACGCAGTGATTCACCAGATCGGCGCCGACGGTCGAGTGCAGGTCCATCTCAAACGCAATCTTCAACTTTGTGCCCACCCCGTCCACGCTCGAGACCAGCACCGGGTCGGCGTACTTCGTTTTGTCCACAGAAAACAGCCCGCCGAAGCCGCCGATTTCGCTCAACACGCCGCGGGTGAAGGTTTTGTGAGCCAGATACTTGATGCGCTGCTTGGTGCGGTTCGCGCGGCTGATGTCAACCCCGGCATCGGCGTACGTGATCGGTGTCGAACTGGATGTGGGAGTCTTGGGCACAGCTTCTTCCGTTAGTTAGAAATACTCTGCGTGGGATTAACGACTGAGCGCCGAAGCAGCTACCTAAGGCCGCTCATTGTAACACGTTCAGGCAGGCAACTTTTTCGAAGGGAAGAGAGTCAAGATTCGCACTCTCAGCGCCCTCTGCGAAACCTCAGCGTTCTCCGCGGTTAGCTCTTGTAACCGCAGACTCGAGCAAAACAACGCTGGAAGAGGGAGCAAGGATTCTTTGAAACTCTTCGCCGCGAGACACACTTAAAACTCATCCGCGGACGCGCACGCCCGTTCACCACCGCATCCTGGGACTAGTGAGCGATGAAGTCCGAGAAGAAGTAGGCGAGAACTCCAAACAACGCCAGCCCCGATAGCCCGTACGCCGTGAGCACCCATGCTCCGCGGCCTTCATGCCTGATCGCGCTGGTTGTGGTGGACGACTGCTCGGTAGGAGAGACGACAGGGGCCCGATCTTCCATGCATAACCTCCAACGGAAAGATCGTGGCGCAAGTACTTTATGCGTCACGGCTGCTCTCCGCGTCGCAGGGGAGGCAGCACCATCTGAGCCGCATTTTACCCCCATTCTGACCGCAATACAGGGAAAAATGTGATTCAAATCACCATCTTTATAATAAAATAAATTTTCATATAATGAAAATAACGCCCAACATCCTCGCCGGCTGTGGCGAGGACGTCTTCCCCCGCACCCCGCCAAGAACCCGAAAGTCCAACGATTTCACGACCCTTATTCCGCAAATGCCCAACCCGACCGCGTTCTCTAGCATCCCCTCAGCATGGGATAATGACTAGGGCCCATTCTCAAACTTATGCGTGATCGTCTTCTGATCCTTCTGTTTTCCTGCGTGCTGATCGCCGCCAACGCTCAGCAATCGACCCCGCCGCCTCCCGACAAATCCACGCCGAAAGCGCCGGGCACCGCGCCTCAGTCCACCAGCAGCGGCGATAAGTCGGCCGGAACTCCGGCGCCCGCGCCCAAGACCGAAGACAAGCACGATTACACGCAGGAATCCTTTGTCATTGAGCAGATGCACTCCCGCTATCGCTTCGAAGCCGACGGCACAGGGCGCAAGGAAACCACCGCTCGCATCCGCGTCCAAAGCGAGGCCGGCGTGCAGCAGTGGGGACAACTGCTGGAGGGTTACAACTCCGCCAACGAACGCGTCGAGATTCCCTATGTTCGAGTATTGAAAGAAGACGGCACGGTCGTGAAAGCGGGCGACGACGCCGTGCAGGATCTCAGCGCTCCCATCGAGCGCGAAGCTCCCGTGTACACCGACTACCGTCAGAAGCACATCACCGTTCCCGGCCTGCGCCCAGGCGAAGTCCTCGAGTACGACATGGTCACGGTGATCCACACACCGCTCGCTGCGGGCCAGTTCTGGGCTGAATACGAATTCGACAAGAGCAACATCGATCTCGACGAAAGTCTCGACGTCGATGTCCCCGCCGGCCGCTCACTGAAGTTGAAGTGCAAGCCCGGCATGGATCCCAAAATCACCGAGGAGAATGGCCGCCGCATTTACCACTGGGCGAGTTCTCACCTCGAACGCGAAGACGATACCAAAGACAAAGACAAAAAAAAGAAGAAGCATCGTCCTGATGACGACCGTCCCGACGTGCAGCTCACTACCTTCGAAACCTGGGAGCAGATCGGCCGCTGGTACGCCACTATGGAGAAAGATCGCCGCCTGCCCTCGCCCGAAGTGCGCGCGAAAGCGCTGGAACTCACCAAGGGACTGAATGGCGATCTGGCCAAAACCGAAGGACTCTACGACTACGTCGCCAAGAACTTCCGCTATGTGAGTCTTTCCCTAGGCGTCGGCCGCTACCAGCCCCACGCGGCCTCCGACGTTCTTCACAATCAATACGGCGATTGCAAAGACAAGCACACGCTGCTCGCATCGCTTCTCGAAGCCGAAGGCCTTCACGCCAATTCTGTTCTTATCAATTCCAGCCGCAAGCTCGATCCCGACGTCCCCTCGCCCTCGCAGTTCGATCACGTGATCACTATGCTGCCGATGGGCAACCAGGAAGTCTGGATGGACACGACCAGCGAAGTCGCTCCCTTCCGCCTGCTGGCCTACACCTTGCGCAAGAAGCAAGCGCTGGTGATCCCACCCGCGACCTTGTCAAATGCTCCCGCGCCGCATCTGGAAGAAACTCCCGCCGACACTCCCATGCCAGACACGGAGCACTCCGAGATCACCGGCAAGATTAACGAGATCGGAAAACTTGAGGCGCACGTCAGCTACGAATTCCGCGGCGACGAAGAACTCCTGCTGCGCTCCGTCTTCCGCCGCGTCCCGCAAGCCAACTGGCAGCGCGTCGCCGAAAACATCAATTCCGGACTTGGGGGCGACGTCACCAATCTGAAAGTGAGCGATCCCGCTGCGACCACGGAGCCTTTCACGCTCTCCTACGACGTCTCACGCTTGAACTTTCTCGACTGGTCGAAGAAGAAGACGCAAATTGTCCTGCCGCTCGTGCAGTTCAACCTGCCCGATGTCGGCGACGGCGATGACAGCGACGCCGACGCCGAGCCTCTGAAGCTTGGGCCCAAGGCCGAATACTCCTACAAGATCAGGCTGCAGTTGCCCGAGAAGTACTCCGCTCACGCTCCATTGGCGTTTTCTTTGAAGCGCGACTATGCCGAGTATCTGGCCACCTATCAGGTGGAGGGCAACACCTTCACCGCCGGCCGTAAGTTGACGCTGCGTCAGGACGAACTTCCCGTCGCCCGCGCCACCGATTATGAATCCTTCCGCCGCGCCGTCGGCGCCGATCTCAATCAGCAACTCGCGCTCGAGAACGCCTCCGCCGGAGGCTTTGTCCCTCCCGCCGACATGAAGGCCGACGAATTGGTTGAGAGCGCGCGTGCGGCCGCCGAGGCAGGCAACTTAACCGTTGCCGAAGCCCTGCTCAAGCACGCTACTGAGATCGAACCCAAAAACAAGTTCGCGTGGAACAATCTCGGCCTCGTGTACCTGCAGATGCGGCAGGACGATCAGGCCATCACAGCCTTCCAGAAACAGATCGAGATCAATCCTTACGACGAATTCGCCTACAACAACCTCGGCCGCACCTACTGGAACGACCGCAAGTACGAGAACGCGGTCAAAGCATTCAACAAGCAACTGGAGAACAATCCGCTCGACAAATTTGCTCACGCCAACCTCGGCGCGATGTACGCCGAGTGGCATAAATACGATCTTGCAGTCCCCGAACTGGAGAAGGCCGCCTCACTGACTCCCGATAGCGCTGAACTGCAAGTGAGCCTGGGCGACGCCTACCTGAATCTCGGGCAGGACGAAAAAGCCCTCGCTACTTTTGATCATGCCGTCGAGCTCAACGCCACGCCTCTGGTCTGGAACAACATCGCCTACCAGCTCTCGCTCAAGGGATCGCATCTCGATCGCGCCCAGCAATACGCCGAGTCCGCAGTTTCCGCGACGGCGGCCGCCTTGCGCAACGTTTCTCTCGACCGTCTGACCCAGAAAGACTTGCCACTTGTCCCCTCGCTCATCGCTTATTGGGACACGTTGGGCTGGGTGCAATTCGGCGAAGGCCATCTCGACAAAGCCGAAAAATACATCGCCGCCGCCTGGGAACTCGGACACCACGGCGAAGTCGGTGATCATCTCGGCCAGATCTACGAGAAGCGCGGTCAGAAGGATCTCGCTGTCCGCACCTACGCGCTCTCGATGAACGGCCTCCGTCCGATTCCGGAAACCAAGACCAGGTTGGCCTCACTGGCAGGAGGCGATGCCAAGGCCGACGCCGTCGTCTCGAGATATAAAGAAGAGCTCGAGCACCTCAGCACCTTCGATCTGGGAAAAGCCAAAGAAACCGGCAACGCCGATTTCTTCATCTTGTTGAGCGGAGGCGCCGGCGAGAAGGCCAAAGTTGATGCCGTCCGCTGGGTCAGCGGCGACGAAAAGCTGAAGTCCTACACCGAGGCCCTGCGCACCGCCGACTACCACCTCACCTTCCCCGACGACACCCCGGTAAAAGTCCTCCGCCGTGGAACGTTGTCATGCTCCATCGCCAGCGGCACCTGCAAATTCGTCCTGACACTGCCCGATGACGTGAGAACCGTAGACTAAATCGACTCACGAACGAACTCATGTGGCGACAGCCGCCTTCGGCTGTCCCGCAAAGGCGAAGCCGAGCGGCACGGCCACAGCCGTTGAAGATCAGTTGTTTGTCTCTCAAGAACAACGAAGCAGCGGTATCTTACCCCCCACACGCTGCTGTATAGCTCACCCCTCCCGGCATTCGATTCGCCATCGAAGGCTTCCCCACCGCCTGCACGAACAGTTGATAATTCCCCGGCGGCATCGCCAGGCTGCACATTTCGAGGGCGTGAATTCCAACCCCCAAGTCGGCAAGCTTGGTCAGGCTCTGCCCGTCTTTACTGCTGTACACGGTGTAGTGATCCACCGTGCTCTCGTCTCCCTGCGTCGTCCACTGCAACGTGCTGCCTGACAAGGAAGCCCGTAGCGAGAAACAGCCGTCGATCCCCGACTCAATCTCCGTCCCCTCTTCGTAGTCATTCCACGTGACCACCTGCAGATAAGGCAACTGCCTTCCGCTGTTAAACAGCGAATTCACCTGCGAGAAAGTCTGCAGCCATGTCTTGCCGCACTGCTGATCCATGAAGCGACCCGAGCCCCACGATGCCAGCTTGTCGTTGAACCCTTTGTAAGCCGCCCCCATGGTTTCCTTATCGGCAAAGCCCAGGCCGGTATCGTAAAAACTTGTGAGATAGCCCAACCCGTAGTCGCTCGCCCACGGCATCACCCACGAATAGCTCCCATCACTCATGGTGTGAGTGAACCCGCCTTCGTCCTGAAATATGAAGCGCGGCGGCGTCTTGAGCTGTGCGTTGGCCTGCTCCCAGTCGACCGCGTACCGGTAATCGATATCGAAGTTCGTGACAACCGGCTGTCCGCCGATGTTCAGGTATGCACTCGAGGGAAAATAATTCTTCTCCACGTACTGCAGCAGATTCACCAGCACCTGTTGCGGAGAACAACCGTTGCACGAATTCTCCCCGATCGCACCCGCATCGATCATGATGGCGAACGAAAATCCGGAATGCTTCTCCGCCTCGCGCATCACCAGTTGCGTAGCTTGATCAACGGCGTTGTTGTTCGGCCCATACCAATCGACGATCACCCCATCGATCCCGCGGCTGATCATATCTTCGACCTGCCGCTTGACCTGCGCCGGATCGTTCGAGCTGTATCCCACGTTCATATGTTTGGATTGCCCGAACCACAAAAGCAATTGCGCCAGCACCTTGGTATTCGCGCCCGAGTAGAGGAGCGAATGAACATCAACCTTGCTCACATTATTCGCCCCGAGGTTTCCATTTCCCTGGTTGGCGAAATTGTTCGCGGCGCTGCTGTTGTTGGCGGTTTGAGCGCTGAGAGTAGTTGTATTGTTTGATGGATTCCGGCTCGAGCCACAGCCCGCCAGGCACACGGATAGCACTGAAACAGCAAAGACTGTTTTGAACGACACGTTGCCCTCAAGAGGGAAGTAAGCTGGGTCTTGCTTCGTTCTTGGCCAATACAGGAACGCAACGTTCGCGCTGGGATTTCCTCGAATCGGCTGGGGTCTAACCTACGAGCAGAGCCTATTCGCAATAGGGAGATGAGTGTAGATATCAAAAGTGCAGAAACCCCAAGGGCGAATCGTTAGGGTGCCCCACTCTTCTCGCGATTTGTGCGAGAGGGTGGGGACTTTGACTTTCAATCGAGCATCACGGTGGCTTCAGCCTCATTGACTTGCCTGTAGTGCTAACGTAAGATTCGCCAACTTGAGGAGTCGGGATGCAGCTACGCTTGGAAATCCGCCCCATCGGTGAGGTCGCCGTCGTTCAATGCCACGGACGTCTCATCGGCGGAAACGAAGTCTTCACTCTGCACTCCCAGGTCCGGGATGCCATCGAGAAATATGGTGATGTCGTCCTGCAACTCGAGAACGTGGAGTTCGTCGACAGCAGCGGACTCGGTGCCATCATGCGTCTCGTGCAGGCCGCGCGCGCCAAAGGTGGAGACCTGAAACTCAGCGGCCTGACTCCCAAGATCCGCAAAGTTCTCGAACTCACCCACTTAATTTCACAATTCGAGACCTACGATTGCATGGAAGAGGCCATTACGGCGGCCTATCTCGGCTCCCGCTACTCGCGCGGTAAAACCGGCGATGCTCGCCCTCGCGTGGTTTGCGTTTACCCCTCCCTCGACGTCTGTGCCTTCTTGAGAGAAATTCTCTGCGGTGCTGGATTCAATGCTCTGACCACCACCGCGATCGACGACGCCCCCATCCTGTTGAAAGCCACCAAGGCGAAGCTGGCGGTCGTTTCCTCGCGCATGCAGATTGTACGCGGCAGGCCGCTCCGTCAGGCATTTCAGGAAATCGTTCCCGACATCCAGATCCTCGATCTGGATGTCCACTTCGCCACCGACGATCCCGGCGAGGCTGCCGAGAAGTTGCTTAAAGATGTGAACGCGATGCTGGCGACGGCGAACTGAAGGCCGGACTCTTCACGGATACTCGAAACCAGAAACTCGAAGCTGCCTACCAGATCCTCACCCTCTCCTCCGGCGCCAGATACAGTTTCTCTCCCGGCTTCACATCAAACGCTGAATACCAGGCATCGATGTTTCTCGCCGTATCCGCCCGATACTCCCCGGGAGGATGGCCGTCGGTCATCACCTGCTGGCGCAGCGCAGCATCACGCACTTTCTCTCCCCAGTTCTGCCCGAACCCGATGAAGAACTGCTGATCGCTGGTGACTCCGTCGACCGACGGAGCCACTTGTCCCGAAGCCTTGTATCCGTCATATGCCGCCGAGAGTCCAGCCAGGTCGGCAATGCTCTCGCCGAGCGTCTGCTTTCCGTTAATCGCCAAATCCGGGAACGGCCTGTAAGTGTCGTACTGCGCCGCAAGTTTGGCGGCCGCCGCCTCAAAGTGTTTCAGATCTTCCGGTGTCCACCAGTTCCGCACCCGCCCCTTCGAATCGAACGCGCTACCTTCCGTGTCGAAGGTATGGCTGATCTCATGTCCGATCACTTCCCCGATCGCTCCGTAATTCACCGCCGCTGGAGCCTCGGGATCGTAAAACGGAGGCTGCAGAATCGCGGCGGGAAAGTTCAATGCATTCTGCAGCGGCAGATTCACCGCATTCACCGTCTGCGGCGTCATCGACCATTCTTTCCGGTCGACCGCCTTCCCCAGTCGCGCCACCTGCCGCTCATACTCCGACAGATCCCCGCGCCATATGTTGCCGAAAATATCGTCCGGCTTCACCTCATAATTCGAATAGTCATGCCACGTCTCCGGATATCCAATCCCTACGTACAGCGTCGAAAGCTTAGCCTCCGCTTCGGCCTTGGTCGACGGATTCATCCACGTGAGCGCTTCGATCCGTTTCCGGAAGGCCGCAATCAACTCGGCCACCATCGCCTGTGCCTTCTCTTTGGCCTCCGGTGGGAAATATTTCTTCGCGTACACCTGCCCAACGGCGTCGCCCAGGTATCCGTTGACAACCGACACGCCGCGCTCCCATCGCGGACGCTGCTGCTGAACCCCTGACAATTCCTTACCGAAGAATGCAAACCTTTCCGCCGCGAACGCCTTCGGCAGCACTCCCGCGTGTGCCTCGATCAAATGAAACGCGAGCCAATCCTTCCACGTTTCCAGCGGACTTGAGGCGGCCAGCGCCGACTCTCCCTGGAATGCTTCCGGCTGCCACACGATGAAACTCTCCACCCGGCTGAGCCCGGCTCCCTTGAAGTATTCTTCCCACTCGAGTCCCGGAGCCTTGGCCGCAAACTCCGTGCGTTTCCACGTGTTGTTCGCCTTGTGGATGTCTTCGTTCTCCGCCAGCGTGCGATGCGTCTTCGCAATGGCGGTCTCCAGTTCCACGATCCGAGCCGCACGCGCATCCGCATCGGAAAACCCCGCCAGCTTCCACATCGCGGCTACGTGCGGCTGATATTCCGCGCGTATCTTCTGCATGCTCTCGCTGTTCGAGGTGTAGTACTCGCGATCTGGCAGCTGCACTCCGCCCTGCATCAGGTACGGTGTGTAATGGTCCGAATCGTTGAACCCTGGTGCCACCCACAGTCCAAAAAGATTTGGGGTGTGATAGATCGCATTGTTCAGGGCATCCACATCAGCGCGCAGCGTCTCTCCCAGCGCATGCGCCAGTTGTTTCTTGTCGTGGATTGCTGCAATCGCATCCAGATGCGGTTTTAGCGGTGTCATCCCCTTCGCCTCGATCGCCGCCTCGTCCATGTACGAATTGAAAAGGTCCGCGACCTTGCGCGACTTCGATCCCGCCGGCGGATTCGACGCTGCAAGCTCCTTAATAAGATCAGCCGTACGCTGACTGCTCAGATCACTCAATTTCGTAAACACGTCGATCCCAGCCCGGTCCGGCGGAATCTCGGTGCGCTTGACCCAGTTGCCATTCGCGAACCGGTAAAAGTCATCCCCCGGTTTCACCGACCGGTCGATGTTGTCCACAGCAATCCCGTGGATTTCTTGAACGGACGCATTTTGCCCGATGGCAAGGGCAGAGAAGACCAGACACGCGAATACACTCTTTGAAAACATATTGATTCGTCTCATGTAGGACTCCACAGGCAGGCAGCCAGAGAAATGACTCCGTTCGTCACAACAAGTCTATGCCAGCTTAGACGGACGGCACCAAGATAGGTCATGTGGCGACGGCCGCCGCAGCCTGCCTGAGCGAAGCCGAAGGGGCCGTCCCGCAAGCCCTGAGCGCAGTCGAAGGGGCGAGCGGCATTGGCTCAACCTCAAAAGTCTCCTTCTTGTTTCAACTCTGGAATCCTTCGCTTATGCCAAGCCGTCGCCTGCTCGTAAGCGTAAGCCAACCGCAGCACAAGATCCTCGCGCCAATGCGGCCCGGCAATCTGGAGTCCAATCGGCAATCCCCCTTGCGTAAAGCCGCAGGGAACTGAGATCGCCGGCAATCCCCAAACGTTAAACGGCCGTGTATTCCGCAATAGCCTCAACTCGGCCGGACGCAGTGCGCCGGGGTCAGCTCGCAAATCCGCAATTGCAGGAGCGGGAACCGGCGTAGTGGGCGTAACCAGCAAGTCGACCTCTGCAAAGACGTCACGAATGCCGCGCCGGGCAACCTCCAACTCGCGCCGCTTTTGCATATACTCCGCCGCAGTGACTTTCTCTCCCGTGCAAATCCGCCGCAAAGTTTCCGGTTGGTACAACTCCGGATTCTTAGCGACATTCTCCGCGTGATACGCGTACGACTCGGCGGCCTGCAAGGTTCGGTCGGTCGGCACCTCAATTTGCACATCCTTTATATGTCCAACCAGCGTCTCCATCCCCATCAGCGCATGCCCCATTGCCGACGCCACTTCCGGATCGAGATCGTCAAAGGAATACGCCCGCGGCACACCCACCCGCAGATCTTTCGCGCCTTCCTTCAGGACGGAAACATAATCCGTAACCGGAACCTCGGCCGAAGTGATGTCCGCGGGATCATATCCCGCGATAGCCTGCAACACGATCGCCGCATCCTCGACGCTCGCAGCCAGAGGCCCCACATGATCCAGCGACGTCGAGAGCGGAATCACCCCGCGGCTCGAAACTCGCCCGTACGTTGGCTTGATTCCCACGCACCCGCACAGCGCCGCAGGCTCGCGAATCGATCCGGCCGTATCCGTTCCAATCGCAGCACATGCCATCCCGGCAGGAACCGAAGCCGCCGATCCTCCCGAAGATCCTCCCGCAATCCGGTTCACGTCCCACGGATTGTGAACGTCTCCAAAATGACTGATCAGAGAACTCCCGCCATAAGCGAACTCATGCAGATTGGTTTTGCCAACGATGACCGCTCCGGCCTCGCGTAATTTTCGGACGACCTCCGCGTCTTCCGTCGGCAGTCGATCTTTATGTAGCGCGCTGGCCGATGTCGTCCGCACTCCCGCCGTATCGATCAAGTCCTTCAGCGCAATCGGAATCCCATGCAGCGGCCCACGCCAGTGCCCCCGCGAAATCTCCTCCTCCGCGGCGCGCGCCTCCGCCAGCGCCGATTCCGCCATTACGGTGATAAAGGCATTGAGGCGAGGATTGTGCTTTTCAGTCCGCCGCAGACACTCCTGCGTGATCTCAACCGGAGAAAGCTCTTTTCTCCGAAATCTCCGCGAAAGCTCAGACATTGTCCCGAGAGTCGTCATGATGTGCGCGGCCATTGTAAAAGGTTCTTCCCCTGTGCTCCCTGTGCCCTCTGTGGTGATCGTTTTTCTAAACCCTATCAAACGCTCGAAAGCATCCTATAATTGCAAAAGTCGTTTCCCTGGGGGCAAGACAAAAATGGCAGAGATGACGATCGCGCCTGTCGCGACACACGGTTTCTTCGTGGATGGACGTTGGGAACAGGACGGCGAGCCGGTAGAAATCCGCTCCCCCTACGACGGCGCCCTGATCGCCCGCGTCATCCAGGGCCGCAAAGAACACGCCGAAGCCGCCATCGCCGCCGCTGTCAAAGCCTTCGGCACCACCCGCCGTCTCCCGGCCTTCGAGCGCCAGCGTGTTCTACGCCAGATCTCTGCGTTCATGACGGAGCGCAAGGAAGAATTCGCCCGCACTCTCGCGCAAGAAGCCGGAAAGCCCATCAAAGCCGCCCGCATCGAAGTCGACCGCGCCATCTTCACCTTCAACGTCGCTGCCGAAGAAAGCACACGCATCTACGGCGAATTCCTTCCCCTCGACTGGCAGGAATTCACCGCCGGACGTTGGGGCATCGTACGCCGTTTTCCCATCGGCCCCGTCGCCGGCATCACGCCGTTTAACTTTCCGATCAATCTAGTCGCCCACAAAGTCGCTCCGGCGATCGCCGCCGGATGCCCCATGGTCCTCAAGCCCGCCCCGCAAACCCCGCTCTGCTCGCTGCTTCTAGCCGAGTGCGTGCAGCAGGCCGGATGGCCCGACGGCGGCCTCAATGTCCTCCCCCTGTCCAACGAAGATGCCGGACTCCTCGTCACCGACGACCGCATCAAGCTCATTAGCTTCACCGGCAGTGTCCCCGTCGGCTGGGACATCAAACGCCGCGCCGGAAAAAAGAAAGTCGTCCTCGAACTCGGCGGGAACGCCGCGGTAATCGTCCACAACGACGCCGACTTGGCCTACGCCGCCGAACGCTGCGTCACCGGAGGCTTCGCCTACGCCGGCCAGACCTGCATCTCGGTCCAGCGCATCTTGGTCGAGCACTCGGTTTATGGAAAATTCGCTGACCTCCTCGTCGAAGGCGTCAAGCAACTGAAGACCGGGGACCCGCTGGACGAATCCACTGACGTGGGCCCGCTTATCCGCGAAAGCGACGCGATCCGCACCATCACCTGGATCGACGAGGCCGTTCGTGCCGGCGCCCGCCTCCTCTGCGGAGGCCGGCGCAACAATCTAGTCGTCGAGCCCACGGTACTGACCGGCACCAAGCCTGAGATGAAAGTAAACTGCCAGGAAATCTTCGGCCCGGTAGTCACCATCGAGCCTTACCGGGATTTCGACCAGGCCATTCGCCAGGTCAACAACTCGGCCTACGGAATGCAGGCAGGCGTCTTCACCCGCGACGCGAAGCTGCTCTTCCAGGCCTACGAAGAACTCGAAGTCGGCGGACTCATCGCCGGTGACGTCCCCTCGTTCCGCATTGATCACATGCCCTACGGTGGCGTAAAGGATTCCGGCCATGGCCGCGAAGGCCTGCGTTACGCCATCGAAGAAATGACCGAACCCAAATTGTTAGTGATGAACCTTCGCTAGCCCCGCCTCGTCGCAACGGCTTGTCATCCTGAGGCCCGCGCTTTTTGCGGGCCGAAGGACCTGTGTAACTTGCTGTCGCCAATCGAAACTGCGTCAGTGGTTCGGAGCTCCAGTTGAAAAACTCAACATGTTTTCAGTAATGTTCGCTTCAGTACTTTTTTCTTCTGCGAATTTTCAAAAACCCGCGACAAAGATTCGAGAAATATTTATAATGCTCTGTTTCGCAGCCAACTCGAAAACCTGTGGGTGGTTTTCTTACTCGGAACTTAAACTGACGCACCGATAGCGGACGCAGTTAGACAACGTACGCTCCGCGTTAAATAACAAAAGCGGACGAAAGCTCCGCTGGGTCTCTTCAGCCAGATCTCAAAAGAGAATGTCGCAGATCTTTCATCGCAGCACGAATACGCTGTCCCGCGCCACCATTTTTGGCGCCGTATTCATCGTTGCAGCATTGGGCGGAGTCGCTTACATCGTGCAGGGCTCTCCCTTCGTGACCTATGCCGGTGTCCGTAAGCCGCAGCCGGTCCCATTCAGCCATCAGCACCACGTCGCCGGACTCGGCATCGACTGCCGCTACTGCCACACCTCGGTCGAGACCTCCAGCTTCGCAGGTATTCCGCCGACGAAAACGTGCATGAACTGCCACTCCCAGATCTGGACCAACGCCCAGCTGCTCGAGCCCGTCCGCGCCAGCTACCGCTCCGGCGAATCACTGCAGTGGACCCGCGTTAACCAGCTCCCCGACTTCGTCTATTTCAATCACAGCATTCACGTCACCAAGGGCGTTGGCTGCAACACCTGTCACGGACCGGTTGACCAGATGCCCCTGATGTACCAGCAGGAAAGTTTGCAGATGGAATGGTGTCTAGGCTGCCATCGCGATCCCGGCAAGAACCTGCGACCGCGCGATCAGGTCTTCAACATGCGCTACCAGCAGCCCAGCAGCGCGCGTCCGGTATCCGTCGACGGCCAGGAGTATACCGACCAAGGCGCACTAGGTGCGGCCTTGGTAAAAAAGCACAAAGTGCGCAGCGTAATGGACATCACGACCTGCAGCACGTGTCATAGGTAGTTCGAAGTTAGAAGGATTACCTAGGGCAGCCGCCATCGGCTGTCCGTCGAGCGAAGCTCGACAAGGTTTTGTGAGATGCACTTAGTCATAGCCCAGCAGCGAAGCGCCAGAAAGTAAGAAGCAGCAATCGGCAGCGCATAAAGAAGCGGCGAAGCGTCGGAGAGCAAGAGTCGCGTAGCGGCGAAAGAATACAGCCCACGGCGCAAGCCGTGGGACAGCAGGTCAGAAGAGATCAAGCCCCGAAGGGGCGAAAGAAACGTAATCCGTAACGCATGACGAACGACGAAAAAAATAACGGCGGTCTGGTCCAGATCAAAACGCGGGAAGACATCTGCCCCACCAAGAGACTCGACTTGGGCACCGTCCGCGAGAAAATCGACGCCGCCACCGCGCACGACACCGCGGAAAAAACCGGCCCCGAATACTGGCGCTCGCTCGAAGAACTCGCCGGCAGCCCCGCCTTCCAGGAAGCCCTGCACCGCGAATTCCCCAAGGGCGCCTCCGAATGGCTTGACACCGTTTCGCGCCGCGGATTCCTCAAGGTCATGGGCGCCTCGCTAGGCCTCGCCGGCATGACCGGATGCGTTAAGCTCCCGCTCGAGCCCATCGTCCCCTACGTTCGCCAGCCCGAAAACGTCATCCCCGGCAAGCCGATGTACTACGCCACCGCGGTGACGCTTGGCGGATATGCGAACCCGGTCCTGGTCGAGAGCCATCTCGGACGCCCGACCAAGATTGAAGGCAACGACCTGCATCCCGCGTCGATGGGCGGCACCGACATCTTTACGCAAGCCTCAATCCTCGGCCTCTACGATCCCGACCGCTCGCAGACCGTCACGTCCATGGGCGACGTCCGGTCGTGGCAGGCGTTCCTCGGGGCGATCCGTGGCCCGCTCAATGTGCAGAAATCTCTGCAAGGCGCAGGTATTCGGATCCTCACGACAACGATTACGTCGCCGACGCTCGCCGATCAGATTCGCAACTTCCAAAAGATTTATCCGCAAGCCAAGTGGCACGTCTACGAGCCGGTCAATCGCGACAACGTCCTCGAAGGCGCGAAGATGGCCTTTGGACAGCCCGTCGAAACGCGCTACGATTTCTCAAAAGCCGACGTCATCGTCTCCCTCGACGCCGACTTCCTCTCCGCGGGATTCCCCGGGAATACGCGCTACATCCGCGACTTCGCCAAGCGCCGCAATCCCGACAGCGGCAACATGAACCGCCTGTACGTCATCGAAAGCACGCCGAGTTCAACTGGCGCAAAAGCGGATCATCGCCTGGCAACGCAAGCCCGAGATGTGGAGGGTTTTGCTCGATCGCTGGCGGGAGCGTTCGGGATGAGTACCGGCATTCCGCAGGCCAGTCAAGAGCAGCAGAAGGTCGTCACCGCTGTTGCTACAGAACTAAAGAACCATCGTGGCTCCGCCATCGTTATCGTTGGCGATCACCAGCCACCTGTAGTTCACGCCCTTGCGCATTCGATCAATCAACTCCTCGGAAACATCGGCAAGGCCGTCTTCTACACCGATCCCGTTGATGTAAATCCGATCAACCAGGCCGAGTCGCTCAAAGAACTCATCGCTGACATGAGCGCCGGCAAGGTCGATCTGCTGATCATCCTCGGCGGGAATCCGGCCTACGACGCTCCTGCCGATCTGAACTTTGCCGAGACCTTGAAGAGCGGCAGAGTTCCGCTACGCGTTCATCACGGCCTTTATCAGGACGAAACTGCCGAACTTTGCCAATGGCACGTCCCCGCAACGCACGAACTCGAATCTTGGGGAGATACCCGAGGTTATGAAGGCACGGTAAGCGTCATCCAGCCGCTGATCGCTCCTCTTTATAACGGGAAGAGTTCGATCGAATTCGTTGCATTACTCTCCGGTCAAGCCGAAGCAACGGGATACGAACTGGTCCGCTCCTACTGGCAGAAGCAGCATACGGGTACTGACTTCGAACAATTCTGGCGCAAGTCCCTGCACGATGGCTGGATCGAAAGCACGGCGTTTTCCGCCAAGCAGCTTTCGGCTAAGAATATCAACGAGCAGACCACACTCTACACCGTATCCAGAGATCCTATCGAGCTCAACATCCGCCGCGACCCCACCATCTACGACGGCCAATTCTCCAACAACGGCTGGCTGCAGGAACTCCCCAAGCCGATGTCGAAGCTCACATGGGACAACGCCATCCAGATCGGCCCCAAGATGGCCGAGCGCCTGCAACTCGCGAGCAAAGACGTCATCGAACTCGAACTTAACGGCAAAAAAGTCAAAGGCGCCGTCTGGATTCAAGCCGGACATCCCGACAACTCCATCACCATCACCCTGGGTTACGGCCGCACCCGCGCTGGACGCGTCGGCACCGCGCAAGGCTTCAACGCGTACGAACTCCGTACTAGCGCGAATCCCTGGATCGCCTCAGGCGTAAAGATCACTAAGACGGGCGAAACTTACGAACTAGCCTCCACGCAAGGCATGCAGTCGATGGAGACTCCCGACGGTGGCTACCGCCCGCTAGTCCGTGAAACCACGCTCGAGAAATACAAGGAAGAGCCGAAGTTCGCGCAGGAAGAAGAAGTTCCCAAGGACATCACGCTCTACCCCGATTATCACTACGAAAAAGAAACCTACGCTTGGGGCATGGCGATCGATCTCAACAAGTGCGTGGGCTGCAACAACTGCATTGTGGCCTGCCAGTCGGAAAACAATATTGCGGTCGTCGGCAAAGAGCAGACGCTGCTCGGCCGCCACATGCACTGGATGCGCATCGACGCCTACTACCAGGGCGACCGCGACAATCCCAAAGCCTTCTTCCAGCCCGTCCCGTGCATGCAGTGCGAAAACGCTCCCTGCGAAGTCGTCTGCCCGGTGGCCGCCACGAATCACTCGACCGAAGGCCTGAACGACATGGTCTACAACCGCTGCGTGGGCACGCGCTATTGCTCCAACAACTGTCCGTACAAGGTTCGCCGCTTTAACTTCCTGCTCTTCCAGGATTGGGAGACGCCGCAATACAAGATGATGCGCAATCCCGACGTCAGCATCCGCAGCCGCGGCGTCATGGAGAAGTGTACGTACTGCATCCAGCGAATCAACGAGCGCCGCATCGACACCGAAACCGCGTCGGTCCGCGAGAACAAAGACATCCGCATCGGAGACGAGTTGCAGACGGCCTGCCAGCAATCCTGCCCGGCCGACGCCATCGTCTTTGGCAATATCAACGATCCAAACAGCGCGGTATCGAAGTGGAAAGCGCAAGCCAGAAACTACAGCCTGCTGGGCGAACTAAACACCCGCCCGCGGACAACGTACTTAGCAGAAGTTAGAAATCCGAACCCGGAGCTGGAAAGTAAATGATGTCAGCTTGTCATCCTGAGAGCCGGCAGAGCCGGCGCGAAGGACCTTACGTCGGAGGAACGCTGATTATGCAGTGGATGGGAAATCCCGTGCTGCATGCACTGCGGGGCTTCCCGTCGACGGCATCACGCCTCGCGGGAGTCGTAAGGTTGCTCGGAGGGCTAGCGCCCTCCTCACGATGACATGATTTTGAAAGCGTGCACTATGAGATTGATCTTGAAAGCATGAGCGAGCAATACAAATCGTCGACCGAACTCGAACGCGCCCCGGTCATCGAACCTGGCCACACCTTCGGCACGGTCACCGAAAAAATCAGCGCCATCGTTCTCACGCGCCCGGCGACCAACGGATGGTTCATCGGCTTCGGCATCGCCTTCATGATGACGATGATGCTGCTCTTCGCCCTCGGATATCTCTTCCTCAAGGGCACCGGCATCTGGGGCGTCACCATCCCCATCGGATGGGGCTTCGCCATCGTCAACTTTGTCTGGTGGATCGGTATCGGCCACGCCGGCACCCTGATCTCCGCCATCCTTTTATTGCTGCGTCAAACCTGGCGCAACTCCATCAACCGCTTCGCCGAAGCCATGACGCTCTTTGCCGTCGCCGCCGCCGGAGTCTTTCCCGCAGTTCACGTCGGGCGCCCCTGGCTTGCCTATTGGCTCTTCCCTTATCCCAACACCATGCGAGTGTGGCCGCAATTCCGCAGCCCGCTCATGTGGGACGTCTTCGCGGTCTCGACCTACGCCACCATCTCGGCTCTGTTCTGGTTCACCGGACTCATCCCCGACTTCGCTACGCTCCGCGACCGCTCCGAGAAGCGCTGGATCAAGATGGTCTATGGCATGCTCTCGTTCGGATGGCGCGGCTCTGCCCGCCACTGGCATCGCTACGAAACGATGTACCTGTTGCTCGCCGGGCTGGCCACGCCGCTTGTGCTCTCCGTCCACACGGTCGTCAGCTTCGACTTCGCGGTCGGCATCGTCCCCGGATGGCACACCACCATCTTCCCGCCCTACTTCGTTGCCGGCGCCATCTACTCCGGTTTCGCCATGGTGCTGATGCTCGCCATTCCGATCCGCAAGATTTACGGCCTCGAAGATTTCATCACCGAGCGGCACCTGCAGAATTCCGCGAAGGTCATGCTTGCCACAGGATTGATCGTTGCCTACGGATACGGCATCGAGGCCTTCATGGGATGGTACGGCGGCGATCCCTATGACGCCTTCACGTTGTGGAACCGCCTGCACGGACCTTACGCGTTCTGGTACTGGTCACTTCTCTCCTGCAACATCTTTATTCCGCAGGTGCTGTGGATTCGCAAACTGCGCACGAATCCGATAGCCCTCTTCTTCGTCTCGCTTGTCGTCCTTGTCGGCATGTGGCTCGAGCGCTTCATCATCGTCGTGGTCAGCCTCCACCGCGACTTCCTGAACTCGTCTTGGGGCATGTACTACCCCACGCGCTGGGACTACATGACCTACTTCGGAACGATCGGCATGTTCCTGGCCGCCATGTTCCTGTTCCTGCGCTTCCTGCCCGCCATCTCGATCTTTGAAATGCGCACCCTCCTGCCCGAAGCGGAGGTGAAAGAATAATGGCGAAGCGCGATCCCATCTACGGCCTCATGGCTGAATTCGATTCGGCGCAAGCCCTCGTCGATGCCGCCAAGAAGACGCACGAGTCCGGCTATAAGAAGATCGATGCCTACAGCCCGTTCCCCATCGAAGGTCTCGCCGAAGAAATCGGAATGCACTTCGACGAAATTCCGCTCACGGTTCTGATCGGCGGCATCATCGGCGGCTGTACCGGCTACCTGATGCAGTACTGGATGGCTGCTGTTGACTATCCGCTCAATATCGGCGGCAAGCCTCCGCACTCCTGGCCCGCGTTCATTGTGATCACGTTTGAAATGACAATTTTGTTCGCCGGAATCTCCGCCGTCCTGGGCATGCTGGCGTTCAACGGCCTGCCGATGCCGTATCACCCGGTCTTCAACGTTCCGCGATTCGCCCTGGCATCCAAGGACCGTTTCTTTCTGATCGTGTTTTCTTCCGACAAGAGGTACAACCCGGTAGAAACGCGCCGCTTCCTGGAAACCCTCGACCCACGCTCCATCTCGGAGGTGCCTAGCTAATGCGCATCCTCCGTCAAGGAAATCAAGCCAGTTGCAATGTCCATGTAGGGACGGGCGCCGTCGCCCGTCCGGTCGAGCAAAGCTCGACAGCGGTTTCCTTAACAGTTCTACTCGCTGCTGGGTGCCCCATCCTTGCGCGTTCTGTGCGCAAGGGTGGGATTCCACAGATGCGGACGCTATGGGCCTTCCTTAGCGTCCCTTCGTGTCCTTCGTGGTTAAAGAATTTCGCACCTGCCGCAGGCCTGATAATTGCGGTAGGCTTCACCTCCGCCTGCCGCCTCGACATGCACATCCAGCCGCGCCAGAATCCCCTCTCCTACAGCGACTTCTATTCCGACCACCGTTCCGCCCGTCCTCCAGTCGAAGGCACTGTCGCTCGCGGCCAGCTGCACGAAGACACCTACTTCTACACCGGCAAGATCGGCGACAATCCCGGCAACCAAATGCCCTTCCCGGTTACCAAAGAAGTTCTCGATCGCGGTCGCGAGCGTTACAACATCTACTGCGCCCCCTGCCACTCCCGGGTAGGCGACGGCAACGGATTCGTCCCGTCCCGCGGCTTCGCCCGCAAGCCTCCGTCATTCCACATTGTTCGCCTGCAGAAGGCTCCACTGGGATACTTCTTCGATGTGATGAGCAACGGCTTCGGCATCATGCCCGATTACGCTTCGCAGATTCCTACGCAAGATCGCTGGGACATCGTCGCCTACATCCGCGCCCTGCAGTTGAGCCAGAGCGCAGCCATGGCCGACGTCCCCGAAGGACAAAATATTCCTTCGCAGCCTCCAACATTTCGCGAGCCCGGATCAGGCGCAACCCTGCCGACGATCGCCCCCAAATCAAAATCGCAACCAGAATCTGAAATGAACAAAGAAGGCCAGAAATGAGCGCCGCGCCGAAACAACTCGATCTCTCGGCGCCCCCGATCGTCAAAAAGATCGGCCAGCGCGCCCTCATCGTCGGCATCGTCTTCAGCCTCGGCGCCCTTGTGCTCGCATTCAGGACCCCCGAAGAGTTCTACCGCGGCTACCTGCTCGGCTACATGGATTGGCTCGGCATCGCGCTCGGCTCCATGGCCATCGTGATGATTCGCCACCTCACCGGTGGGGGATGGGGTACCGTCATCCGTCGCATTCTCGGTGCCGCCATGCGCACGCTCCCCGTCCTGGCGATCCTCTTCATCCCCATCATCATCGCGGTCCTGCAGCACCAGATGTATCCCTGGCTCAAGCCGCTCGGCGCAATCGCAGAGCCGCACATCCGCGAACATCTCGACAAGCACAAGTTCATCAAGGGCGCGTACCTCAACAGCACGGGCTTCATCAACCGCGCCATCATCTACCTGGCAATTTGGAATCTGCTCTCGCTCCTGCTGTCCATGTGGTCGAAGCAGACCGACAAGCCCAACGCTCCGGACAACACCCAGAAATTCAAAGCCGTCGCCGGTCCCGGCCTCATCCTCTACGGTTTCACCATCTCCTTCGCCGCCATCGACTGGATCATGTCGCTCGATCCCAGCTGGATCTCGACCATCTACGGCCTGATCATCCTCATCGGCGAAGTTCTCGCTGCCATGTGCTTCGCGATCGTCGTCGAGCGCATCCTCGTCGACTACAAGCCCATGTCCGAGATGCTGAGGCCCGACTTCGTTCACGACCACGGCAAGTGGACGCTCGCCTTCATCATGGTCTGGGCCTATTTCAACTTCTCGCAGTGGCTCATCATCTGGGCCGGCAATCTGCCCACCGAAATCACGTTCTACCTCAAGCGCATCAACCACGGATGGGGCTACGTCGCCGTCTTTCTGGCTCTTTTCCACTTCTGCGTCCCATTCGTCATCCTGCTGTCGCGTCCCTTTAAGCGGAACATTCGCAAACTGGTCTGGCTCGCGGTTTGGCTCTTGTGCATGCGCTTCGTGGATCTCTTCTGGAACATCGAGCCAAACTTCTCCACCAGTTTCAGCGTCACCATCGCCGACATCGTTGTGCCCATTGCCATCGGCAGCATCTGGATCTTCTTCTTCTGTCGCAACCTGGCCGCTCTTCCGCTGCTGCCTGTCTACGATGTCTCGGCCAATGACGTTTTCGATCCCCATTCCACTCACCCGCCTGGAATTCCGGAGAACGCATGACGAACGACATCCATCCCGCGAAGACCAACGGACACGGCGACTACGAGCGCCAGGATATCGGTGTTCGCGCCGTCTACTATTTCCTCGGTGGTCTTGCGGTAGCCTTGGTCCTCGCCTATTTCGTGGTCAACGGTTTTTACCACTCGCTGGAGAAGCGCGCTCAAGCCGATCAGACACCGGTGAGTCCGCTGGTCGCCAACGCGCCCGTCGACACCCGTCGCCTGCCCTCGGAATACAAAACCGATTCCGAAGGCGCCGACTATGAAAAATATCTCCAGAAGAATTTTCCCGAGCCGCAACTGGAAACGAATGAGCGCACCGAGCTGAACAAAATTCGCCAGCGCGAGGAAGAAACTCTCAGTACCTACGATTACGTCGACCAGAATGCCGGCACCATCCGCATTCCCATTGATCGCGCCATGGATCTCCTGGCCCAACGCGGACTCCCCACCCGCACGCAGCCCTCAGACCTGATCGCCGTCTCAAGTACGCAGGGGAAAGCGAAGGAAGCAAATAAGAAGTGAATGCCCTGAACAAAATTTCGATGTTAAACAATGCTGCTTGTGCATGCACCACGGCCGAAGTAAGCACTACTCATGTGGGGACAGCCGCCCCCGGCTGTCCGGTCGAGCGAAACTCGACAGCCGCGGCCGGGAAGCAGCACTTATCGGTTGTTCTCAGCCGTTCTCAGCGCCCTCTGCGAGTCCTCAGCGCCCTCTGCGGTAAAGCCTTTTTGCCGGCAGTGTTGCTGCTCCTGGCCTCCACAGCCTGGGGACAAGCTATGTCCAAAGGCATCATGTCCCCGCCCGCGAGCGTGCGTCCCCCGTACCTGCAAAACGTCGGCATCGAGCAGCGTCTAGACGCCCAGGTCCCCGGAGATCTCTCCTTCGTCGACGACACTGGCCGTGCAGTCAAACTAGGCGAATACTTCGGCAAAAAGCCGCTGATCCTGAACCTCGTCTACTACAACTGCCCCATGCTCTGCGGCGAGGCTCTCGCCGGCCTGACCGGCTCCATGAAGCTGATCAAGTTCGACGCCGGCAACGAATTCGAAGTCGTCACAGTCAGTTTCAATCCGCTGGAAACTCCGCAACTCGCCGCGGAAAAAAAGCGGGACTACTTAAAACGCTACGGACGCCCGAATGCCGCCGCCGGCTGGCACTTCCTCACCGGCCCCGCCGACTCAATCAACGCCCTAACCAAGGCCGTGGGTTTCCAATATCAATACGACGCCGCCAA
The DNA here is from genome assembly GCA_020073385.1 of Terriglobia bacterium. GTDB lineage: Bacteria > Acidobacteriota > Terriglobia > Terriglobales > Acidobacteriaceae > Sulfotelmatobacter. The sequence goes on from JAIQFH010000005.1 coordinate 44,462, forward strand.
GAACCAGTACGCGCACGCGACCGCGATCATGGTTCTCACTCCGCAAGGCCGCATCTCGCGCTACTTCTACGGCGTCGACTTTCCGCCGAAAGACCTGCGCATGGGATTAGTAGAAGCCTCGCAGGGAAAAATCGGCAACGCCGTCGATCAAGTTCTTTTGTACTGCTATCACTACGATCCCGCCACCGGCAAATACGGCGCGATCGTCAGCAACATGTTGAAACTGGGCGGCGCGCTCACCATCTTGTTCGTCGGCGCCCTGATCCTCATCCTCCTCCGCCTGGAGCGAATCGCTCCCCGCAAAGGGTGGGATCACGTCAAACCGCATCAGGCAGGACTAAGTTAAACGCAAATGTTCGATAACTTTCCATTGTGGCCGCAACGGGCCTCCAGCATGGCGGGCAACGTCGATGCTCTGTTCATCTTCCTGCTCATCGTTTCCGGGCTGATGACCCTTCTCATCTTCACCGCCATCATCTATTTCGCTGCCCGCTATCGCTATCGCAAAGGCGTTCCCGCTGAACAGATCGAAGGCTCCATTCCCCTCGAACTCAGCTGGTCGCTCATTCCCCTCGGCGTCTTCATGGTCATCTTCGCCTGGGGCGCCGTCGTCTATTTCAAGGGCCGCACTCCGCCTCGCGATTCCACCGAAGTCTACGTCGTCGCCAAGCAATGGATGTGGAAGCTCGAACACGCGGAAGGCCAGCGCGAGATCAACGAACTCCACGTCCCCGTAGGCCGCGACGTCAAACTCATCATGACTTCGCAGGACGTCATCCACAGCTTCTTCGTCCCCGCGTTCCGCATGAAGCAAGACGTGCTCCCCGGCCGCTACACCGTCGCCTGGTTCCACGCCACCAAGCCGGGTACATATCACTTGTTCTGCGCAGAATATTGCGGCACCCAGCACTCTGGCATGATCGGCTCCATCGTCGTCATGGAGCCCGCGCAATACGAAGCCTGGATGAGCGGCGGCACCGGCGGCCCGCTCTCCGCGACCGGAGAGAAGATTTTCGCCGAACTCGGCTGCGTGACCTGCCATCGCTCCGACACGCAGGGACGCGGCCCCAACCTGCAGGGAGTTTTCGGCAAGCCCGTTCAACTCGAAGATGGACGCATGCTCACCGCCGACGAGAATTACGTTCGCGAATCCATCCTCGATCCCGGCGCGAAAGTCGTCAAAGGCTTCAAGCCCGTCATGCCGACTTTCCAGGGACTGGTCAGTGAAGAGCAACTCAACGCGCTGGTGGCCTACGTGAAATCACAGTCGCAACCCGGCGCGGGCGTTGCCAAGGCGAACGCCGCCGTGACCGCGCCCGAAGGCGCGCCCGGCAAAGGAAATCAGGTGCAATAGTTTATGGCTACGGCTACTGTTCCATCGGTCGAACGAGAGAATTACCTCAACAAGCACTACGGTGTTGAATCGTGGCTGCTCACCACGGACCACAAGCGCATCGCCCTGCTCTACCTGATCTCGATCACTTTCTTCTTCTTCATCGGCGGATTCTTCGCCCTGCTCATCCGCCTCGAGTTGCTTACCCCCGCCAGCGATCTCGTCCAGGCCGATACCTACAACAAGCTCTTCACGATGCACGGCCAGGTGATGGTCTTCTTCTTCCTGATCCCGTCCATCCCTGCGGTGCTGGGAAATTTCCTCATTCCGTTGATGATCGGCGCGAAAGATCTCGCCTTCCCGCGCGTCAATCTGCTGAGCTGGTACCTCTACATCATCGGCGGCATCATGATGGTCCACTGCATGTTGACCGGCGGCGTCGATACCGGCTGGACCTTCTACACGCCCTTTAGCACCGCCTTCAGCAACACGAAAGTGATTGAAGCCGGACTTGCCATCTTTGTCGCCGGGTTCTCCTCCATCCTCACCGGACTGAACTTTGTCGTTACTATCCACCGCATGCGCGCTCCCGGATTGACCTGGTCGCGCCTTCCCCTCTTCGTCTGGGCGCACTACGCCACCAGCATCATCCAGATTCTCGGGACTCCCGTCGTCGCCATTACGCTCGTTCTTGTCGTCGCCGAACGGTCCCTGCATCTCGGCATCTTCGATCCCAAACTTGGCGGCGACCCTCTCCTCTTCCAGCACCTGTTCTGGTTCTACTCGCATCCTGCCGTCTACATCATGATTCTGCCCTCGATGGGCGTCGTCACCGAGATCATTGCCTGCTTCTCGCGCAAGCGCATCTTCGGATACAGCTTCGTCGCTCTCTCCTCGATAGCCATCGCGGTCTTCGGATTCCTCGTCTGGGCGCACCACATGTTCGTCGCCGGAATCTCCGTCTACGCCGCGCTCATCTTCTCCCTGCTGAGCTACTCCGTCGCCGTTCCCTCGGCCGTCAAAGTCTTCAACTGGACCGCGACTCTGTATAAAGGCTCCATCCGCTACGACGCGCCCATGCTCTACGCGTTCGGCTTCCTCGGCCTGTTCACCATGGGCGGACTGACCGGCCTTTTCCTCGCCGCACTCGGCGTCGATGTGCATGTGACGGACACTTATTTCGTCATCGCCCACTTCCACTACATCATGGTCGGCGGCGCGCTCATGGGGTATTTGGGCGGAATGCATTTCTGGTGGCCGAAGATTTCCGGCAAGCTCTATCCCGAAGGTTGGGCACGCCTCGCCGCCCTGATCGTGTTCATCGGATTCAACCTGACCTTCTTCCCGCAATTTATTCTCGGATATCTCGGCATGCCTCGCCGTTACGCCGACTACAGCCACATGCCCGAGTTTCAGATCCTCAACGTGTTTTCGACCGCGGGATCGACCGTGCTCGGTGTCGGCTACTTGCTGCCCATGATTTACTTCCTCTGGTCGATGCGGTACGGAAAGCCAGCCCCCGACAATCCGTGGAACGCCGCCGGACTCGAGTGGAAGACACCGTCTCCGCCCACGACTTACAACTTCGAGGAAGAGCCTGTCGTGACCTGGGAAGCCTATAACTACGACGAGATTGATAAAGGCCACAAAGAGGAGGTCCACGTTGTCGGATAGCCAAGCTGCCGTCCCACACCACGACGGTCTCCACAACCCGGCTCTGCTCCATCATTTCGCTACCGAAGAGCAGCAGCGCGACTCCGCCAGCTTCGGCATGTGGATCTTCCTGGCGACCGAAGTCATGTTCTTCGGCGGCCTGTTCTGCGCCTACCTGATCTACCGCCGCTGGTATTTCGGAGACTTCGCCGCCGCCAGCAAATCCATCAATGCGGCGCTCGGCGCCACCAACACCGCTGTCCTGATCTGCAGCAGCTTGACCGTGGTGCTCGCCATCTGGGCCGCGCAAACCGCTCGTCGCGGGCTCATGATTCTGATGCTCGTTCTCACTATGCTGTTCGGCGTCGCCTTCCTCGGCATCAAGGGCATTGAGTACAAAGACAAATTCGAAGAGCACCATGTTCCCGGCGTAAGTTTCAGCTTCGACCATCAGCAGATCCCCGGGCACCCCGATCAATACGCCAACCCACAGCACGCCCAGATCTTCTTCGCTCTGTACTTCATCATGACCGGCCTCCACGCCCTGCACATGGTCGTCGGACTCGGCATCTTCACCTGGCTTTTGTGGATGGCGTGGAAGGGCCGCTTCACTCCGCACTATCACACGCCGCTCGAAATCGGCGGCCTCTATTGGCACTTCGTAGATATCGTCTGGATTTACCTGTTCCCATTGCTGTATCTAATTGACCGTCACCCGTAAGAACTGAGACATCGTATGTCGAACCACTCCAAATCGTCGCCACTTACAAGTTATTTCGCAGTGTGGGGAGCTCTCCTGCTGGGCACATTCCTCACCTACGAAGCCGCGTTGATCGATCTAGGCCGTTTCAACGCCGCCGTAGCTCTCACCATTGCCACAACGAAGGCATTACTAGTCGCTCTGTTCTTCATGCACCTAAAAGGCGCCAGCGAAAAACTCCTGAAGCTCGTCGTAGCCTCGACGATCTTCTTCCTGATCCTCCTCTTGGCCCTCTCCATGTTCGACTACGGCACCCGCTCCTTCAGCTAGCTTGTGTAGGGACGGACGCCTCGTCCGTCCCGCGATCAAAGCGAGCGCCCGTGCAACAGAACTCTGCTAATTGCCAGTCAGAACCGTGGAAGAGCGGCCCTTTAGGAGGTTGCGGAAAAACTCCTAAATGCCGATGGTAATGTGGAAGAGCGGCGCTTTAGCGCCGCGTAAAGCGCGCACAATCAACAATGGGCTTCAGCCCCAGTGGCCGCCTATCGCGGCGATCGGAGTTTTTCCGTAACCTGTTAGGACCGCGTCACCCGCCCAAAATTGAAAGGGCCTTCAGGCCCCGTATTCCGCCAAAAACTCGACCTCGAATCTCTCCCCCTCCTGCGGTATACTCGCCCGTCAAGCTGACGCGCGAGGTGAACCATGGCTTTCTGCAATTCCTGCGGTGCACCCCTCAACGAGGGAACGAAATTCTGCAACAAATGCGGCGCTGCCGCTTCCGGCGCTCCCGCCGCCGTTGCCCAGCCAATGGCTCCCGGGCCGCCGCCCTCCAAAGGCGGCAGCAGTGCCCTCAAAATTATCCTGATCATCGTCGGAGTCATCGTCCTCATCGGAGTCCTCGGTATGGTCACGTGCGGCATCGTCATCCATCGCGCTATGAAGAATGCCCACGTCTCCCAGAAGGGCGACAACGTAAAAGTCGAAACTCCTTTCGGCAATATGGAGACCTCCACCGATCCCGACAAAACCGCCCAGGAACTCGGCGTCGAGATCTACCCCCGCGCGCAGGTGCAGAAAGCGGGTACGGCCTCGGTCACATTCGGCAGCCTCCACACCGTCACCGCCAACTTCGAGAGCAGCGATTCTGTGGAGAAAATCTGTGACTTCTACCGGCAGAAGTTTCCCAGCGCCCAGGTCGCCAGTTCCGACCAAAACCGCTGCAGCATCGTCTCCGGCGACAAAGGCAACTCGACGACCGTCACCGTCCAGTCCAGTGGCGACGGTTCCAGATTCACCATCGTCTCCATGACGAAGAAGTCCCAGGACTGAGAAGACCCAGGTTGATGTCAGACACTGCCGCAGATTCCGTGCCAGCCTCAAAATCATCACTCACTGATCCCTTGGGGCTGCACGAAGCCCTGCGGACTCACGTCCGTGGCGACGTGAAGTTCGACAACGGCAGTCGCGCCCTCTACGCTACGGATGGTTCCAACTACCGCCAGGTCCCTATCGGCGTAGTTCTCCCGCGTGACGCCGACGACGTCCTCGCCGCCATCTCCGTTTGCCGCGAATTCGCTGCTCCGCTTCTCTGCCGCGGCGGAGGCACCTCCCTCGCCGGACAATGCTGCAACGTCGCCGTCGTTCTCGACTTCACAAAGTATATGGGGAAGATTCTCGAGATCGATCCCGACCGCCGCATCGCCAGAGTCCAACCCGGAGTGGTCCTCGACCATCTCCGCAACGCCGCCGAAAAATATCACCTGACCTTCGCCCCTGATCCCGCGAGCCACGACCGCTGCACCATCGGCGGCATGATCGGCAACAATTCCTGCGGCGTCCACTCCATCATGGGCGGCAAGACAGACGACAACATCGAAGCCCTGGAAGTTGTAACGTACGACGGCGTCCGCCTAAGCGTAAGTCAGAATGTAATCCGCGCCGCTGGTGCCCGAGATGAATCGTGTGGGGATAGCCGCCCCCGGCTGCCTGTCCTGAGCGAAGTCGAAGGATCCGGCGGCCCGGAAGTATCGGGCCGCAGCGCCCTCACTAGGGTCGATCAGATCGCCTCGACCCTCAAGCAAATCGCAGATCAATACTCCGACCTGATCCGTCAGAAATTCCCCAACATCCCCCGTCGCGTCTCCGGCTACAACCTTAACTATCTCCTCCCAGAGAACGGTTTCCACGTAGCCCGCTCCTTGGTCGGCTCCGAAGGCACCTGCGCCACAATCCTCGAAGCCACCTGCCGCCTTATCGAAAGCCCACCCGCGCGCGTCCTGGTAGTCCTCTCTTATCCCGACATCTACCAATGCGCCGACCACATCCCTGAAATTCTCGAACATAAGCCCATCGGCCTCGAAGGCTTCGACGACCTCCTCGTCTACTACGAGCGCACAAAAGGCATCAACACCGACGGTCTCGCCTTACTCCCCGAAGGCGGAGGATGGCTCATGGTCGAATTCGGCGCCGAATCCATCCCCGGCGCGGAAATGCAGGCCCAGCGCCTGATCGACGCGCTCCGCCGCAGCCCCAATCCTCCCAACGTAAAGCTCTACTCCGGCGCCAACGCCAAGCGCGTTTGGGAAATTCGTGAGTCGAGTCTCGGCGCAACCTCGCACGTCCCCGGCGAGCCGCTGAACTGGGAAGGATGGGAAGACGCCGCTGTCGCTCCAGAAAAACTAGGCGGATATCTCCGCGACCTCCGCAAAATGATGGCCGGGTTCAACTACAAAGGTTCGCTCTACGGACATTTTGGCCACGCCTGCGTCCATACGCGCCTCAACTTCGACCTGCAATCGAAAGAGGGAATTGCCAAGTACCGCCGCTTTGTCGAAGAAGCCGCCGACCTGGTAGTCAGTTACGGTGGCTCGCTCTCCGGCGAACACGGCGACGGACAAGCCCGCGCCGAACTCCTCCCCAAAATGTTTGGTCCCGAATTAATGGAGGCCTTTCGCAAATTCAAAACCGCCTGGGATCCCGACTGGAAGATGAACCCGGGCAAGCTGATTGAGCCCAACAAGCTCGACGAAAATCTCCGCCTGGGCGCGAACTACTCCCCATGGGAGCCGCAAACTCATTTCCAGTTCCCGCAAGATCACGGCAGCCTATCGCACGCGGCACTGCGCTGCGTCGGTGTAGGCAAGTGCCGTCGTGAAGAAGGCGGCGTCATGTGCCCCAGTTGGCGCGCCACCCACGACGAAGAGCACTCCACCCGCGGCCGCGCCCACCTCCTCTGGGAGATGACGCAAGGAGAAGTCATCCGCGACGGCTGGCGCAGCGACGAAGTCAAACACTCCCTGGATCTCTGCCTGGCCTGCAAAGGATGCAAGAGCGACTGCCCCGTAAGCGTCGATGTCGCCACCTACAAAGCCGAATTCCTCTCTCACTACTACGAAGGCCGTCTCCGCCCCCTGAATGCCTACGCTTTCGGCAACATCGACTTCTGGGCGAGCCTGGCGTCGAAAGCACCAGGCCTGATCAACCTGACAACGCAACTCCCGTTCCTAAGCGACATCGCCAAAAAGATCGGAGGCATTCCCGCAAAGCGCCGCATCCCCCCATTCGCTCCGCAGACGTTCAAACAATGGTTCAGCTCGTGTAGGGGCGGACGCCTTCGGAAGTTTACCCTGAGCGAAGTCGAGAGGTCCCGCGAGCGCCAGCGAGCGTGGTCGACAGCGGCCCATGACCCAGACACACCGAATCCATGGCAAGACAGCCCCGAAGGGGCGGCATACGGAAGCCCGGAGCAACCGTGGAAGAGCCGCGCTTCAGCGCCGCGTCAGACGTCCGAAGAAGATGGCACTTCAGCCCCCGAGGTTCTCCTCTGGGCCGACACTTTCAACAATTACTTCCTCCCCCAAACCGCCCGCGCCGCCGTCGAGGTCCTCGAAACCGCCGGATTCCGCGTCCTCGTCCCGCAAGCCAATCTCTGCTGCGGACGCCCCCTCTACGACTTCGGCATGCTGGATCGCGCCGAGCGCCTGCTCCTCGAAATCCTCGACCAACTCGAGCCCGAAATCGAAGCCGGCATCCCCGTAGTCGGATTGGAACCGTCCTGCGTCGCCGTCTTCCGCGACGAACTCACCAACCTCTTCCCCCACGACGCCCGCGCACAAGCTCTGAGCAAACAAACATTCCTGCTGAGCGAATTCCTGGAACAGAAGCTAATCCCCGGCGCGAGCCTGCCTCAACTAAACCGCAAAGCCGTACTCCACGGCCACTGCCATCACAAATCCATCATGAAGATGACCGCCGAGGAATCCCTCCTCCACCGCCTCGGCGTCGACTTCACGAGCCCCGCTCCCGGATGCTGCGGCATGGCCGGATCCTTCGGCTTCCACGCCGAGCACTACGACATCTCCCAAACCATCGGAGAACTGGAACTCCTCCCTGCCGTGCGTCAAGCCCCTGACGACTGGCTGATCATCGCCGACGGCTTCAGCTGCCGGGAGCAAATCGCCCAAAACACTACTCGCCACGCCCTGCACGTAGCCGAAGTCCTCCAACTGGCCCTCCACCCCAGCGCGCTAGACAAAGACGACCCGTACCCCGAATCGCGAGCGATCCGCGAACAAGACCAAGAAATCCGCGCCTCCATGATCCGCGCTGCAAAAGCTGCAGGAGCCGTAGCCGCCGCCAGTCTGCTAGCCTGGGCGTTCACCCGCCGCCGCTGACGACAAACCCGATTCCCGGCGTACGCCCCTGACTTTTCTCAGCGTTCTCCGCGGAATTTCTCCGCGCCCTCTGCGGTTAAGAAAGTCTGCACCCGCCCAAACCCCAAAGTAATTAATAAAGATAGTATAATCAATGGCTTACGACGACCCTACCCCAATCCGCGCCTTTCTGGGACAATATGTCAAGAGCAGAAACCTCCGCTCGCAGTTGTGCGCCGCGGGTCTCGTGGATTACCAACTGAGTTCCGAGTCCTGAATACTCGGCCAATGACAACTGAGAAGCGAGTACGGACATGGACCGCGACCTCACCACGCTAGTCTCTACCGACGTCGCGCACGCCCTCACCACCCAGGTCGAGTCCTGCACCCAGTCGCCCGCCTCCGGCCCGCTCCGCGGCTCCGTCCTGGTCCTGATCCAGTTCGACGTCTGCGAAGAGATCCGCCTCGACGCCCTCCGTCAGATCGTCGGAGCCCGCACCGCTCAGGCCAGTTTCAAAAAGGCCCCGGCTTACGTCCGATACCAGCGCCCTCCCGTCGAAGAGTCACTTGAGCCCTTAATACTCGACTCGGGAGAGCGCCTCACCGGAGAGATTCAGTACTACGACTACGGCGTGGTCAGCCTGATCTTCGAACTCCCGTTCTCCGGCGACTGGCAAAAGCTGATCGAACTCTCCTCCCGCTGGACCTCTGATGCCAACTTCGAAAAGCTGGCTAGCCGCGTAGTCCGCCAGAAGCTGGAGCGCGCCGGTCCCGCCCTGGTCAAGCGCTACAACGAGGACAGCTGGCTGCAAGAGGACTACTTCATCTTCCACGTCCGCGAGATCGAGGGATCTCCCACCGCCGAAGAACTTCTGGCCACCCAACGCAACGCCATCGCCCAGGTCGTTCGCGGAGAAACCGCCACTCTCGCCGAAGGCGAGCGCCAGGAAATTCTCCAGTCTCGCATCTCCTACTATCCCACCGATCTCGCCGTCATCGGATGGAACGCGGCCTTCATCTACGACACGCCATCCGGCGCCGAGACTGCCGTCCAACTCCTGCAATACGCCAACTCGCAGCTTCTCGAGTTTCGCCACTATGACGAGTTGCTCACCAAGGAACTGGAAAACGTCTACGACTTCCTCGACGCCGGAGGCACTGGCCTCTGGGGACGCTGGCGCACGGCACGCGCCGCCTCGAAACTGCACACCGTCCTGCTCGACGTGAACGAGCTCACCGAGCGCGCCGACAACGCCATCAAGTTTCTGAGCGACATGTTCTCCGCCCGCCTCTACAAACTCTGCGCCCAAAAAGTCGGAGTGCCCGATTACAAAGACCTGGTCAAGGAAAAACTCGATACCGCCGAAGATCTCTACCGCTTCATGATCGAGCAGTTCAACCAGTCCCGAGCCTTCGTCCTGGAATTGATGGTCGTAGTAATCCTGATCATCGAGCTCATCTATTTCTTCAAAGGCCACCCCATCTAGCCACGAAGATGGACCATGTAGGGACAGCCGCCCCGGCTGTCCGGCGGCCCAGGTGTATCGGGCCGCAGCTTTCTGATGTGCTCAGCACGGCGCGCGCCCGGCGGATTTGGCGTGGCGCGGAGTCAGCCGACCTTACTATCGAAAGCGCCGGTCATCGGGATGACGCCTCATACGAGACGATCATCGCCGCGCGACGAGATGACAAAGATTTGACGATCCCGTGACATTCTCCGGACGCTCCCGGCCAACAATCCCTTCGGGAATGAAGTAGGGCACGTCTTCGCGGACCGCCCTACAAAGGAGAACAGCATGTTGCGCTTACGGAATTGGAACCATGCGGCCGGGACGGCCGCCCTCGCTTTGACCTTTCTACTGCTGGCTGCCAGCAACGCGCTGGCGCAGCACTACCAGAGAACCGATCTCACCACCGACAACGCCACCGTCTCGTCGACTGCGCCGAACGTCGATCCTAACCTCGTAAATCCCTGGGGAATGTCGCGTTCGTCGGGCTCGCCCTGGTGGATTTCCGACAACGGCACGGGGTTGTCGACGCTGTACGACCTCACCGGCTTGCCCAAATCGCTTGTAGTTACGATTCCAGCACCCAATGGACAACCGGGTGGAACACCCACCGGGACGGTCTACAACTACACCGGCGCATTCGAAGTTGGTCCCGGGCAATCGGCGGTCTTCCTGTTTGCCACCGAAGACGGTACCATTTCCGGCTGGAACCCCGGCGCGAATCCGACGGCCGCGATCATAAAAGTGAATCGTGCCGGAAAAGCGGTCTACAAGGGACTCGCGCTGGCCACCACGCCGGCCGGACCCCGCCTTTACGCCACCAACTTTCAGAGCGGTAAAGTCGAAGTCTTCGACGGGCATTTTCACAGTCCCCCAGTATCCGCTGGTTTCGTCGATCCGAATCTGCCGGCCAATTACGCTCCGTTCGGGATTCAGAACGTGGGCGGCAACATCGTAGTCACATTCGCACATCGCCAACCGGGCTCCCTCGATGAGGACCACGGTCCCGGACTTGGCTTCGTGGATGTGTTCGATGTTTCCGGAAACCTCCTGCTGCGACTGCAACATACTTCCTTGAACGCTCCCTGGGGCATTGCTCTGGCGCCTGGGGATTTCGGTCCGTTCAGCCATCGCCTGCTGATCGGCAACTTCGGCGATGGTTTGATCCATGCCTTCAATGCGGTCAACGGAAAACTGGTAGGCACGCTCCTGGACTCGACCGGCGCTCCGCTTGCGATCGGCGGCCTCTGGGGGTTGAGTTTCGGAGGCGATAACCTGAACAGTGGCTTGGGCAACCAGTTGTTTTTCACCGCTGGCGCGAACGATGAAGCCGACGGAATCTACGGCATGCTTACCCCAACCAGCACCGAACAACGAGGCAACTCTGAATAGGCTCGAGCAGGTTTGGCCGGCGTGTGGCCCAGTGTAGGGACGGACGCCTTCGTCCGTCCCGGTCGCGAGAGCGACGCTGTCCCCCGTCGCCACAGGCACAACTCCAGCCCGTATCTCCAGTCCTGGGTGCCCCATCCTTAATCTCGACACATTTTGGCGAGATTAGGGTGGGGACTTTGATTTTCTTCGTCAATCCTCAGGACAGATGAAGTCCGTTGTCTACGCCGCATGCCTTTGTTTTCGGGTTGTCATCCTGAAGGCGCGCGCACCTTGCGCGCCTGAAGGACCTATGCAATCCCCGCAATTGCCAACGGGGGAAAGTTGGACCATGTGGGGACAGCCACCCTCGGCTGTCCGGCGGCCGAGGGGTATCGGGCCGCACGCCTTTTGTTTTCGGATTGTCATCCTGAAGGCGCGCCTGAAGGACCGGTTGACTTGCGACTCGCACCGTTCATACTTCCCCCGCTATTCAATTGGTGTCGCAAGCTGTTCCATCAACCGGGCGACACGATGTTCTCAGTCTCTCACCGGCGCGAATCGGACTCCTAAAGCGGAGGGTACATATTTTCGCTCTTCATTTCTGGCCCTCCGAAGTATGCGAGCTTTGCCTCGCGTGATGGAGGAATCGCGGTAATTGGCTAAGATGCTCCAAACCGACCCACCTATGCTGAACGTTCGCTGCCCCGCTATGCCAGAACAGAAGAACCTGGTTCGCATTCGTGGCGGTTCCTATGGAGAGTCTAAAGTATCGACCGTCCTTAGCGTCACCGCGAACGTCCACGCTGCCGATGAAGTCAAGACCCGAAGAATGCAGCTCATCTGCTCGATTAAAGCGCCAAGTAGTGGTCCAGTCCGGTCCGGCATTTTCACGCACCCAGTCTTCGAATCTGACTGTGGGCAACCCCTTCTCCAGATTAGACGCCGACACATCTTTGACCCTCGCAATCAGGTCGGCAGCCTGTGAGTCAGTCGATTCCCCCGAAGAGCGAGCCTTTTCCGCCTGCCCTGTTGGTTTGGAATGACAAGAGAGTGAAAGACTCAACGCAAGTAGTACGCCAGCAGTAGAGATGAATGTGCGGCTAGGCTGAGAGCGCGACACTGGACAGGCTAGCAGTTCTGAGTTCAGTTGTCGATAAGGGGCGATTTCGTTCATTGACCCGACGATGAGTTCTATAAAAAGGGATTTTGCAACAGTTATCCCAAACTGCAGCACGGATCAGCCCCGCTTCAGCGCTTCCAAGTCTGGGAAGGCAGAGTTTTCTCGACCACCACGCCTCCGGCATTGGCCTCAATGTGGACTTCCGACAACCTGAGCTCCGCTTCCTTCTGCTGCTTCGGAGTCATGATAGATGCCAAGTCTTTCGCGGCTTCTTTGCTGGCCTGATGTCCACCGCAAGCTGCTAACATTAGCCAGACGTAGGCGGAAACGTAATCGAGCGAAACACCTTCCCCCCTGGCGTACATTCTCCCCAAGCGACCCTGGGCAGGTGCGTATCCCTGATCCGCAGATTTCCGATACCAATCGGCAGCGACGCTTAAGTCGCACCGGACACCTTGGCCATGAGCGTACATGTATGCCAGATTGCTCTGCCCAACTGGTTCCCCTCTGTTAGCCGCTGCGCGATACCAGCGGGCAGCCTCGCCGAAGTCCTGATGCACGCCCAACCCGGCTTCGTACATCGCACCAAGGTTGTTCGCAGCAACTGCGGAACCATTTTGCGCGGCCATGCGGTACCAGTTCATCGCATGCTTGTAGTCACGCTCAACCCCGAATCCATGTTGATACATGCTGCCTAGGCTATCCTGGGCACCAGCGTGTCCGTGCTCGGCGGCTGTCCGATACCACCTCGCCGCTAATGCGTAGTCGCGACGTACTCCGTATCCTTGAAAATACATGAACGCGAGGTTGTACTCACCTCTTGGTTCATGCTGCTCGGCCGCACTTTGGTACCATTTGACTGCCTCGCCGTCGTCGCGTGCCGTGCCCTCACCGCGATGGTACATGGTCGCTAACCGATTCTGTATCCACGCCACTCCCTTCTCAGCAGCCTTCCGCAACCATTTGATACCTTCCCTGTCGTCGTGCGGAACACTTCGGCCGTCTGCGTATGCAACTCCCAAAACGCACTGAGCCTCGACATTACCTTCGGTGGCTTTCGAGGTCAGTTCCGGCAACATCTCTTGAGTGAGGCTCCCTAATTGTGACTGTACCTTTGTCTCGGAAACGAGAGGTGACATCGGAAGGGACGATGGCTCTTGGTTGGGTATGCCGCCAGCAAGTAGAAAGAAAAGGGGACCAAGAAACAGAGCGCGGGCAGCCATGACGAGCGTCCATTTCTCCGGCGATGCACTGCGTAGTAGGTGATGCGCGTACTTCGGCGGTCAGAGAAGCTATCGATTACCTCACCACCACGAAACAGTCAATGATTTCGGTCACCGTTCTGCGTGATTGGAATCCTTCGCGATATCCGAGGCAGAAACTACGGCGAGAGTTGTATTTCGTTGGGAGCAAGCGTACCGAATCCCAAGTGTCGAGAACAGGCGTTTGTGGGCCCAAGGCAGCGACTTTCGCCACGGCCAAAGCTCTCTCCTCGTGGGTCGGAGCATGTCCGGGAGAAGAGGAGAGCGCGGGCGTGAACCGCAGCAAACGCTCCCCGAAGGGCAACCGTCAGATGCGCCGCATTCTCAATCAGGCTGCCAATGCTGCCGTCAAACACAAGGGGAGCATCTTCGAAATCCTGTATCGTCGTTTGGTGCTGCGCTTAGGACACAACAAAACCATCGGTGCGATTGCCCATCGCCTCTGTCACTTAATCTGGATAATTTTGCATCACGGCGTTCGCTATGAGGAACGCGGCCCGGCGGTGTGCGAGAAGTCCAAGCGACTCCGCACCGTGCGAATGATCCGTACTCTGCGAAACCTCGGCTATCGAGTCGAACCTTTGGCCAACCCGGCATCAGGAATCTGATTTTCGACCCTGTTGAAAAAGTCACCGAGATTAGCGGGTGAGATTTAGCGAAAGCATGTTAGAAGGAAGGAATTGCCGGGTGCCCCATCCTAGAATCGCGCTCTTTGCGATTTTAGAGCCTGCCCTGAGCGAAGTCGAAGGGGTGGGGATTTTGACTTTGCTCTGCTCATCATAAGAAACCAAAGAAGTTCGCTTCCGACCGCCTGCGGTTGACTCCTGCAACCCACTCTCTCTCGCAAAAATCGCCGCCAAGCCACGCGACGCGCTCCATCCGTGCCAGGAGCAGTGGCTGCACCGCCGTCGACCGTCTTGAGTGTAGCCGGGATGTTTTCGCCGAACAGCGATAAGACAATGGTTAGTTGACGAACCGCAAATCCGGATTCGAGGAAGCGCTCTATGATGTTCCTCCCTGCCCTGCCCTCTGCGCCAGAGTGCCGACTATGCCGTTAGGGTCTGCTGCGCCAGGGGCAAGAAGCCCGATTCCCTCCCCTACACAAGGAGGACTCCATCATCGTGCGTACACTCCACGAGACTAGGTCAAGGGAGGACGGTCAAGGCATTACTGAATACGCCGTTGTGCTCGTTGTAATTTTCGCGCTTATCATTGGGACGGTACGATTGGTGGGCTCTCATGCGAACCATGCCTTTTCCAGAGTGGTAAGTGTGTTCCAACCACAGCAGAGCGGAGACTGAGCAAAATTGGTGGAGGCAGATACTAGTCACACGCCGGGGGGCTCACCCTTCGCCCCTCTCGAAGGGTGGGAAACCCAAGCGCATCCATCCTGCCCAAAGTTTTCCACAGCCCCATCCCATATTTATTTTTTTCTTGTGACATCTAACCTTTACTGAGAAATCAAATCTGGGACTGTGCACGACCAAGGTCCCAAGCCAGCCTTATCTGTTCCCAAACCCGGGACGCCGGCAGCCGAAAACTCAGAGATCAAGCAGTCCCCTGTGCCCCTCCGTGCCCTCTGTGGTGAGCCCGCTTCCCCCTGGATTCCCGATTCGAAACTTCCTCCAGTCCCAGAAAACTCCACTAACTCCTTAATCCGCAAGATTTTACTTACAACCCCTGTGTTTCCAATATTTTACGCCGACTTCGTTCTGGCCACCCGGCCTAACTCCCGTGAAGCCAAGATTTTACGGCCCCACTATCAAAAAATTTTAGAGAAGGTAAATGCCATGTCCAACGATCGCAGTTGCACTCATATCAAGGTCACCGGAGTCCGTTGTAACTCCCCCGCTCTCCGCGGAGAGCAATTCTGCTACTTCCACCAGAACGCCCACCGCGGCGTCCCTCGCCCTCCACAATCGCGCTTGCATCCCATCGCGATGATCGAAGACGAAGAGTCCATCCAGTACGCCTTGATGGAAGTCATCAACGCCCTCATGCGCAACACCATCGACGTCGAACGCGCCAGTCTGATCATCCGCGCCCTCCACATCGCCGTGAAAAATGCCGCCCGCGTAAAGTTCGGCATCCACGCCAAAAACACAGTCACGCAAGTCCCCGAATACCCCGCTCCCACAGCCGAGCACGAAGCGATCGCGCAGCAGTCCGAACTCCCCGCCGTCTCCGCGATCCCCTACAAACCCGTCGAACCCCACGACCGCCACTTCTGGGAGTACCAGGCAGAAGGCACCCGCGTCCTGGCCCGCGAAGCCCACGCCCGCAAAGCCGCCGAGCAATCTCATGTGGGGACAGCCGCCATCGGCTGTCCAGCGCCGTCGCAGCCCAGCGCAAGTGTAGGGACAGACGCCCTCGTCCGTCCCGCGACCCTGAGCGAAGCGAAGGGGAGCGTGCCAACGCCCGCAAGTGGCACAACCGCAAGCGTCGCGCCCGCAGCCTCAATCCCCCCGCACGATTTCAAAACCCCGCAACTCCCCCCACAAAACGCATTTCCTAAATCCCAATCAGCACCCGAGCAAACCCCGTCCCACCGCAAGCCCCCGGCAATGGTGAAACCAGCTCCGAAGGAGCGCAAGACCACAGCCAACAGCGGAAGCCGTGCTTAGACGCGAGAAAGGAGACACAAGCCCTGAACGGGCGAAAGAAAACTCCGCGGCCCGACACACCTGGGCCGCCGGACAGCCGAGGCGGCTGTCCCTACATGGTTTTTCTTGGCCCACCCAGGCTGTTGTGCTTTTTGGCGTGATGGGCCGATTTATGGAAGTGAGCGGGACGAGCAATTTTCCAACGAGGTGGTGGGCCCACCAGGATTTGAACCTGGAACCAACAGATTATGAGTCTGCTGCTCTAACCGTTGAGCTATGGGCCCGCTGGGCTGGCTCTAGCATATCAAGAGCAGGGGGCAGGGAGCAGAGGCTCGGAAAGAGAAGAGCCCAAAGAGCGGAGGCCAGTGATCCCAGAGTCCGACGAACGAAGACTGCTTCGACTGAACTCCCACCTCTGGCCCCTTGTCTTGGTCTAGTGGGCCGTCGCTTTCTCCGCGCCCAGACCGGTATTGGAGCGCACCAGCAGTTCGTTGAATTTTTCTTGCGAAGACGGTTCCGAACTGACCAGCGTCCCGATGATGGCGCCAATGAATCCCAACGGAATACTCAGGATGCCGGGATTCTCCAGCGGGAACCAGGCCTTTGCCTGGATCAGGTGACGGGCCGTTCCAACCACTGTCGGGGGATCGACGGCCATCAAACTCGGGCTTACCAGAATCAGCCCGATCGACGCGAGCAGGCCCACCGCCAGGCCCGTAACGGCTCCCGCCGTGTTGAAGCGCCGCCAGAAGATCGACAGCACAATCACCGGCAGATTCGCCGACGCCGCGACCGCAAATGCCAGCGCCACCAGGAATGCGACGTTCGCCGTTGGACCGAGCACGATCGCAATCCCGATCGCTACCGCGCCCACTACGAATGCCGAAATCCGCGCCACCATCACTTCCTCGCCGGGCTTCCGCTCCACTCCGTTATGGATGACGTTCGTCCAAAAGTCGTGCGAGAACGAAGTGGTCGCGCTGATGGTCAATCCCGCAACCACGGCGAGGATCGTGGCGAACGCAATCGACGAGATGAAGGCGAAGAAAACATTTCCTGCCAGCGCCTGTGCCAGCAGGGGCGCGCTCATGTTCGTGCCGCCATGGACCTTGATGAAGTCCGGGCCGACGATTGTAGCCGCTCCGAATCCAAGGAATGTAGTCATGATGTAGAAGCTGCCGATCAGCACCATCGCCCACACCACGCTGTGGCGAGCGGTCTTGGCGTCAGGCACGGTGTAGAAGCGGACGAGAATATGGGGAAGCCCCGCAGTGCCGAAGATCAGTGCCATGCCCAGAGAGATCAGGTCCAGTGGCCCGTACGGAGGTTTATAACGCAGGCCCGGCTGCAGGAAATCCTTCACAACCACAGCCCCCTTCGCGTCGTGATAGGTCACCTGGCCGATGGCACCGAAGAATTGTCCAAAGCTGAAGTGGAAGTGCGCCATGACCAGAATGCTGAGCAGGATCGTCCCGGCCATCAGCAGAACGGCCTTCACGATCTGCACCCAGGTCGTGGCCAGCATCCCGCCGAATACGACGTAGACGATCATCAGGATGCCGACACCGATTACGGCCTGGTTGTAAGTGACGTATCCGCCGAGCAGCAACTTCACCAGCGCGCCTGCCCCGACCATCTGGGCGATCATATAGAAGGTGCTCACGGTCAACGTGCTCAGCGACGCCATCCCCCGCACCGGCCGCGGCTTCAGGCGATACGCCAGCACGTCAGCCATGGTGTACTTGCCGGCATTGCGCAGCGGCTCGGCGATCACCAGCAGCACCGTCAGATAAGCGACCAGCCATCCCACGGAGAAAAGAAATCCGTCATAACCTTGAAAGGCAATGATGCCCGCAATGCCAAGAAACGACGCGGCGCTCATATAGTCGCCGGCGACTGCGATTCCGTTCTGCCATCCTTTAATCTGCCGGCTGGCCGCGAAGTAGGCAGCCGATCCCGCCGACCGCCGCGAGGCCCAGTAAGTAATACCCAGAGTTATTGCAATAAATATCAGGAACATTACAAGTGAGATATTCATGACTTACTTGTCCCCCTTGTCGGCTTTATCCAAAATGTCCTTGGCGAGCCGGTCGAAATTATTGGCAGCTTTCACGTAGAGGCCGGCGATGATCCACGCCACGAAAAACTGTGAGAGTGCGAACAGGTAGGCCAGATTCACTTTCCCGATCTTGGTGTCCATGAACTGGGGCGCATAGCCAACGAGCACTGGCAGGGCGAAGTAGTAAACGAGGAAGAAGATGAACGCCGGCACGATGAATGTTTTTTTCGTCGCCATCAAATCCTGGAATTCCTTACTCGTTGCAATGCGATCCCAGATCGATTGGGACTGAGCCGGTTCCTGACCCGGCCTTGCGGCCTCTAAATCGCGGGCGCCGTTCGCCATAAAAACCCTCCTTCACGGGTGAGCTGCAAACGTTGACATTGCGCGGTGACCCAAAGCCCGTAACCGCGGTTGACGGACAGCTTACTCCCTGCTGTCAAGTTTCTGGCGGGCAACTCGACCCGGGATGCGGCCCAGACACATTCCGGCTCATGCTAGAAGGTGAAGATCGGCCCGAACTCAGATCGAATGTCATGCCACTGCCGGGCCGGGTATCCTTCATACTTCGGGAAGGTCGCCGATTCCGACAGGCTGGGATTCGCGATCCTCGTTCGGTACATGGACTCTTCGAGCACGAACGAGACCAGGTTGTTCATCTTCCAGGAAAGCGTCGCGGCCGCCAGATCGTTTTTCGACCGTTGATTGCCCAGGTGCAGCACATCGCTGGTCTTGGCCTGATCGAAGGCATAGTGGAAGTTGATCTGCCATCCCGCACTTCGGCTGGCGGGATCCGCGCCAAAAATGCGGCTCAGCGGGAAGGCGACGTCGAGGAAGCCGCCGATGGCACGCACCGGCCGCTGCGGAGCAAACACAGGCGTGCCAGCGCCGTTCAGGCCGAATGTCAGGCTCGATGCGCCATCGTTCGACGCGCCCGTGCAGAACGCGGGAGCCGCATCCGTCCCGCAGACTTTCGTCATTCCCGCGGTATCGTTAAAGTTGGAGTCGAGCGCGCCGACAAAGTACCAGCGCAAATCCGATCCGTTCCAGAACTTGCCGATCACGGTGACGTAGCGCGTGGGGAGCTGAATCTCTCCGGTCCAGCCGGCTCGGTTCGAAGTCGTCTGCGCGCCCTGGGGAAAAGCCTTTTGGAAAACCTTTGGGTCCGGACAAACCAACAGGGCGGTGTTGCTGCACAGCGGAACATCGGACGCCCGCACCATCGCCTTGCGATTGCCTTGTACCCCGCTGAAGATAAGTTGCGCCGGAGCTACACCGGCGGCCTTATCCAGTTGCCACTGCAGCACGAGGCGTGCCTGCACCTCGGGACGGCCCGAGTCCGCGCCCTGCTTCTCGCCGTAACCGAGTTGGTCGGCTACATTCGATGGATCGTTTCCGTAGGCGGGCATCACCACGGCGAACTCTGGCTGGAAGAAAACATTGCGTGAGCTACCAATCTTGTGCCCGACTCCGAAACGGAATTGCGGAGCGCGCTCGTAGAGCGTTCCGAATCCCAGTCCCAGTCCTGTGGTCTCGAAAATGTTGGGCAGAGTCGACGATCCAAAAGGCGTGAAGTCCTGTCCGAACAGTCCGAACATGCTGGTGTTGTCGTTGAAGCGGTGATCGATGCGGCCATACGCCAGCCGGATCGAAGCCATGCTGGACCGGATGGTGGAGATGTTCCGGTTCAGAGCGCGGGAGAAGTTTCCTTCGAAATCGAACTCCAGCTTGCCGGTGATGGCGTTGTGGCTGCCGGCGACATCCGGCCATTCGAAGTTCGTTCCCATACGCGCGAAGCGAGCCTTGGCGTGGAACTCGGGGCTGCGCGTTGGACCAGGATCGAAAGTCGTACCTGACGCCGTGAGGAAGCCTGGCAACGGCATGTCAGTTCCGTACGGCGCCGAAGTGTCATAGATTACGCTGGTCTTCACCATGCCGTAGACTTTCAGCCGCGCGCCGGATCCGAGTTTCAGGTCGGGCACCAGCCCATCTGGTTTCGAGGGCTCCAACTGCAGCACGCGCAACGGAGCCACTGCCGGAATCACCTTGGGGGCAGCCGGCTTCGCAGGAGCGGCGGGCGCTTGTGCTGATTGTGCCGGTTCCACCGGCTTCGCGATTGGCTCCGCCACCACGGACAGTTCCTCGGCGCTGACCACTCCCTTGCGCGCGAGCGCCTCTACGAGCATCTGGAACTCAGCGTCCGGAGCGGCATTGCCGATGGCGTTCGCTTCCGCGGGGGCCAGGACTCCCTTCATGACCAGCACTCCCAGCAGGGCCGTTACATTCGCCTTTCCTGCGATCACAGCGAAGTTGGGCGTCGCTCCAGAGCCTGGTTGAGCGGCTGCATTCACCGCGCTCTCCGGTGTCCCTTTCGCATCACTGGCGTCTTTGGTTCCGGCCAGCGCTGGCGCAACCATTCCGATTACAAGTAGCAGGCTTCCCATCCACGGGTTCCACTTCATGTTGAATATCTCCTCCAGACTTGGAGTGTGCGGCGGCCGCTCTTTCATGACGGGTGCGAGTCGTGCTTTTCAAGCGGTCGCGCCACGGTGGTGCCAGCTTCGGGCCCCAAGAGCCTCGCCGAAAATTTCGGGTGCAATGGAATGTCACAGTAGGTTGTAACGCGTTTGCTGGATGTGCCGACACGCACGACCAGATGTGATTTGCATCACGACCAGAGTTCCATTGTGGGAATCGAACGAGCGTTCGATCAATCCGCCCGCGCCGGTGGAATATCGATTCGGAGCGATGGCTATTGACGATTCTCAATATTTACGCGGACGGGAAATCTTGTTTGTCTTTTCGAGGCTCCCGGCGGAGGGGATTACGCCTTTGCCCCGGGGCACTGCCGCGTGTGATCCTAATCACTGCTGACGGCAGGAGATCGCCGCAGAATCCACTTCATCTTTACGCACCCGACTGCACGCCGGAGGTTTCGATGAGCGCGCTTCCCATCTCCAAACCAGAGAACATTTCCAACCTGCTCAACATGGATGAGGAGTATGCCGCTCCTTCCGTCGTAGCCCGCAACGTTTTGCAGAAGAACTGGAACGGAGCCTGCGAGTACGCAGGGAGAGATCCCGAGGGATTCTGGTCAGGATACGCCGAGCAATTCGAATGGTCCCAGCCGTGGAGCAAGGTGCTCGACTGGGATGGCATCCATCACAAGTGGTTTCTGGGCGCGAAGACGAACATCACGATCAATGCGCTCGATCGCCACGCCAATTCCGAACTCCGCAATCGCGCCGCGTTCATATGGCTGGGCGAAGACGGCAGCGAGCGGATCGTCACCTACGGTCAACTGCATCGCCTAGTCTGCCGCTTCGCGAATGGCCTGAAATCTCTAGGTGTGTTGAAAGGCGACCGGGTCATCATCTACATGCCGCTGACGATCGAAGGCGCGATCGCGATGCTGGCGTGCGCCCGCATCGGAGCGATTCATTCTGTCGTTTACGCCGGACTCGGCCACACTGCGCTTCGCGACCGCATCACGGACGCGCAAGCCAAGATCGTGATTGCGGGAGATATAGGCTATCGCCGCGGCAAGACGGTTGCATTGAAAGCCATTGTCGATGAGGCGCTGGAGTCGATCGACTTCGTTGAAAAAGTGATCGTTTACTCCCGCGCCGGAAGCGAAATCAATGCGCCGCGCGAAATCGATTTCAATGATTTGCTCAAATTTACCGCCGACTGTCCCGCGGAAGAGATGGATGCCGAAGACCCGCTCTTCCTTCTTTACACCTCCGGGTCGACTGGCAAACCGAAAGGTGTGGTGCACGTCCATGGCGGATACATGGTCGGCACCACTTATCATCTGGAGAACTTCTTCGATGTTGGTGACGACGACATTTTCTGGTGCACCTCGGACATCGGATGGATCGTCGGCCACTCTTACATCGTCTACGCTCCGCTGTGCGCTGGCGTCACGACCCTATTCCGCGAGGGGGCTATCGACTATCCGAATCCTGGAGTTGCGTGGGAAATCGTCGAGCGTTACGGGGTCACGAAGATGTTCACAGCGCCGACTGCGCTGCGCATGTTCATGCGATACGGTGAAGCCTATCCCGCTGCGCACGATCTCACGACGCTGCGCGTGATTGCCTGCGCGGGCGAACCGTTGAATCCCGAAGCCTGGCGCTGGGCGCAGACTCATCTTGCGGGCGACGGCAAGTGGGGATACGTCGTCGACAACTGGTGGCAAACCGAACTTGGCTGCCCGGCTCTCGGCACTCCGCCTAGTATGGCGATGCGGCCGGGAAAAGTTGGCGTGGCGGTTCCGGGTGCCGAAGCCGACGTCGTCGATGAAGACGGCAAGCCCGTTCCGCCGAATGTTGGCGGACGCCTGGTGTTGAAGCGGCCCTTCCCCTGCATGCTGCGCACGGTCTGGCGCGATCCGGCGCGCTACGAGCGTGACTGGCAATATTTTCCCGGCTGCTATGTCACCGGCGACGTAGCGATGAAAGATAAAGATGGATACATAGCGGTGCTCGGCCGCTCCGATGATGTGCTCAACGTCGCCGGACACCGCATCGGCACCGCGGAAGTCGAGAGCGCGCTGGTGTCGCATCCTGCAGTCGCGGAAGCGGCGGCGATCGGCGTTCCTGATTCGTTGAAGGGGGAAACGATCAAAGCGTTCGTGCAGGTGCGAGTCGATCACGTGCCGTCCGAGGCGCTGGCTGCCACGCTCATCGAACATGTGCGCCGGGAGCTGGGACCGATCGCGACGCCGTCGAGTTTGGAGTTCGTGGCCTCGCTGCCGAAGACGCGGTCGGGGAAAATTCTGCGGCGGTTTTTGAAAGCCAAGGAGCAAGGAGTGGACGCGGGGGACGTGTCGACGATGGAAGGGTAGACTTCAACTTCTCGCGTACGGAGCGTGCCAGGAGCGGGTTTCAGGGCTGGATTTGTGGTCGGGGCTGCTGGGCTTCGCCCTCGCAGGACAGCCGAGGCGGCTGTCGCCACATGAGCAGTGGGGCTCACCACGGGACGCCGATCGTTGCAACTCTGAAGCTCTACAACTTAGACCTTCGCTGACTTCGCCATTTTTCCTGTCGCCGCCAGTTCTGCCAGCGAGGGCATTGATTCCGGTTCGGTCACCTTGCGATCGGGCAGCATGGTGCCGCTCTTGAACGCATCCACCAACGTCTCAATCGCCAGGTCCGTGTTCGGGCGAATGTAGATCGTCGCCGCCAGGCTTCCGTTACGGACCCAGGCTTGGCCTGTCTTCGGCATCCCGTCGCAGCCAGTGATAGGGATCTTCATCCAGCGCGCGCGATCGGATTCCGCAATCTCGCTGAACGCTTTGCGCGCTCCCATGGCCATGCTATCGTCTTGCGCGCCGACCAGATCGATGCGGCTATGCTGCGAAGTCTGCAGCCGCAGCCACGAACTCACTGCTTTATAGGAACTCTCCTCGGTCCAGTTCGCCCGGAGTGTCTTCACTTGAACATTCGCGGGCTTGTTCTTGTTCATCCCGACAGAGCGCTGTTTGGCCGCGGAGCTGTTGTTCGGTCCTTCGATATATAAGACCGATCCGCCGTTGGGCAGGAGCGCGGCAAATTGCATTCCCTGAATCTTGCCGATTTCCTCGTGATCGGAGGTGATGCTGCACATCGGAACCTTAAATTGGCGGCGCAACTCCGGGATGTAATCCACGTCAAAATTCAGCACTACCCAGCCGATGCCGGCTGCAGCCGCCGCTCGTGCCACCTGGGGAAACGCCGTTCCGCCGGCCGGCTCGAACATGATCGCGTCGGGCTTCGCTGTGGAAGAATCTTGCACATATTGCAGCAATTGCTGGCTCTGCACGATCGGATCATTGTTGGCATGGATGATCTTGACGTCGACGCCCAGCCGCCGCGCTGCCTTCTCCGCGGCCGCGGCTTGCTCCTGCTGATAGTCGTTATCGTTGTTCGTGAGAGAAATCAGAAAGCTGAGCCGCTTCATGGCAGATACCTCTTGGCTCGATCATAGACCCCACGCATCCGGGAGCTATGTAACGAGAGTAACCAGAATCTCCGATGGCCTCGCTCGGCCACGGCGGCGAAGTTGGTGGAAAGAGGAAAGGCGTCCCGGGGGACGCCTTGGATTTCGAGAAATGGTTTCTACGCTCCGGCCGCTGCGCCCTTCGCGGCTTCTCCCAGGAACGTCTTCAGCTTGGCGTCGAGAATGTCGCGGCTATTCTCCGGAAGATTGACGAAGCGGAAAGGCTGCATCCAGCCTTGCGTCGCCCACATGGGAAACAGCATCTGCGCCTTGCTGCGAATGGTCGCTTTGCTGATGTGAAAGATCATTTCTACTTCCAGCTTTTCGTCGAGGGGTTTCTCCAGATGAATCACGCCGCCGCTGGTGGAGAGTTGATGAATCGCCGCGCGCACCGCACGCTTGTTGGGAAGACGCACCAGCACCAGCACCGATCCGCGTAACTTTACGCGGAAGGGGCGCTCCACCGGTGCGGCCTGAGCGGGCTTGCTCTCAGGAGGTTTGATCTCCGCCACGGGCAGTAGTCGCGCTGAGGATTCGAATTCGTCTTCCATAGGCTTTGCCCAAGTATGGCAGCCCGCGAAGCTCTGGCGAAGTTACGGAAGAACAAGACCGTTCACCACGAAGGGCACTAAGTTACACGAAGGGAAACGGGGCTTTAGGTGCGTGCGGGAGAAGTTTCAGGCGTCCCTCCGGGGCGCGCTCAGCGTTCCACTTTACCCGGCGCTCAAAGCGCCGGGCTATTCTCAGACGCCCCTCCGGGGCGCAAATCCTGCCGCTTGTCCCACAGCGCGGATTGAAACGCGGTTCTCACACACTCTCTTTAGGGATGACTTACTTTCGTCCGGGATGGACTTCGGCGCCTTCAGAGAACAGGTTATAGGGCCAGGACTTCTTCTGGACGGCGGACTTCGGGACGCTCGCCGGCTGCGGACGCGCTGCCACGGGATCATTCTTCGCCGAGATATTCCAGTCTTCCGGAGCGTCGGCGATGCCCCAGACATTTCCGTGGTTGTAGAGGGCGGCGCCGATGAGGAAACCGTCATTACCAAGGGGAAGGCAGTTTGCGACACGCGCGGTTACGCTGCCTCCGCCGGGCAGATCGCTGATCATGACCGGCGTCTCGAGTTGCAGCGCCCGCGTGCTGCGGAAGCCACAGCCTTGGGCGCTCGCCACCAGCACGACGCACCGCTCGGCAAACGGACGCTGCCGATCGAGACTGGTCACACTGACCGGAATCTCGACCCGCAGCCGCGTGCTGCGGCGCATCATTTTAGGCGTGTGCACTTCCATAAGCTGGGGATTGACGGAGTCTCCTTAGTTATTGTGGCAGATTCATCGGGTGAGGGGAGGGTGACGAAGGTAACCCGTCGCGGAGAGCAATAGTACTTAGTTCCCTTATGTTCCCGTCCACGTCATCGACGCCTTCCGCCGACGTACGGTCCCTCACGGCGGCTATGCCGCCGTTCAGGATGACATCGGTGGGGACTTTGCAGGTGATATAGCAAGTGACATTGTGAGCCACATCGCAACTTTCATTTGGCGTTTCGGCGGGCTTGTGCGATGCCGGCGGACACGCCTTTCCGGACGACGCGGGCATAGCCGGCCTTGTCCATCGCGGCCATGGTTGCTGCCGCGATTCCTCCGGGGGTAGCGGCTTCGTGCAAGAGTTCGTCGAGTTCCAAGCCGCTCTCCCGCCAATATGCGATGCCATCGCTGAGCGCGTGAGCTGCGGCGATCAATGCCGCCTTGCGGTTCAGCCCGGCGCGATGCGCCGCTTCGGCCAGATTCGCCAGCGCATGATATCCGTGCGTGGGCGAGTGCGTGGCAGTAATCGCATCCATCTGCGATTCGGGCAAGTCGATGACCGGGCCCACCAGTGCGAACAGTTTCCGGATGCGCGGGCGATCGCTCTTCGCGACACCGCGGTCGAAACTCACCGGAGTCAGTCCTCTTCCGATTCGGCACACAGGACTCGGCATAGCACGCACCCAGCGCACCGGGGGGCCGAGCCACTTCCGCAAATTGCGTAAGGGAATTCCTGCAGCCAGGCTGACGCAAAGCGCGGGGGGCGCTGCGCCACAGGCTTCGACCTCGCAGAGCATCTCTTTTACCGACCCAGGCCTGACCGCGATGATCAGTAGTCCGGCTTTTGCGACTGCCGATTTCAAATCGCGCGCGATCTCGACGCGCGATTCACGGCGTAGCGCCTTCAGCTTTTCCGGATTTCGGTCATACACCACAATCTCGCACTGATCCCCTGCCAGCCGAAGTCCAGCGCATAGTGCTCCCGTGATACGCCCGCCGCCAAGAAAAACCGTTGCCTTCATTAGTCCGCGGTGCCTCCGCCATCCACTATCAGCGCGGCACCGGTCATGAACGACGAGTCATCGGACGCGAGAAACAACACCGCTTTCGCAATTTCGTCCGCCGTGCCCACACGTCCCAGCGGCCGATTCGCGCAACCGGCGATGTAATCATCCCACTTCTGCCCGCGCATCTTTGCGTCGGCGGGAAGCATTGGAGTTTCCACGTCGCCGGGACAAACGCAATTCACGCGAATTCCCTGTGTTCCATGGTCGATGGCCATCGCCTTCGTCATCAGGACCACGCCGCCCTTCGACGCACAATAGGCGACCGCGTGGTCACCGCCAACGATACCCCATCCCGAAGCGTTGTTGATGATCACTCCGCGCCGCTGCGCGATCATCACCGGCAAGACGAACTTCGACATCAGAAATGTGCCCTTCAGGTTGATGTCAATCTGTTCGTCCCACTCCTTCTCCGAACATTCCAGCGTCGTGTGCGGATAGAAAACTCCTGCGTTATTGAACAGAATGTCGAGACGCCCGAAGGCCTCCATCGTTTCCTCGACGGCCCGGCGGCAATCGCCCGCCATGCTTACATCCGCGTGGATGAAGATGGCCTCGGGTCCGACGTCTTTTATTCGCTTGACCACCGCAGCACCGCGCTCCCGATTCCGGCCAGTGATTGCGATCTCCGCACCTTCTTTCGCGAATAGCAAAGCTGTCGCCTCGCCGATGCCGGAGGTGCCGCCTGTGATCAGAGCAACTTTATCGTTAAGTCGCATATGGAGTTGAAAGTAACTTCATTGCCGCTGATGAACGCGGATCTGTGTTATCCGCGTAAATCCGTGGCTCGATTTGACTCATCGACTGGCCAGTCCTCCCGCCGTCTCGCCGCCATCGAGTGTGTACACCTGTCCGGTGGCGAAGGCCGCGTCATCCGATGCGAGATACGTAAACAGCGCCGCGATTTCCTCGGGTGACGCATGTCTTCCCAGGGGAATCTTGGCGTTCACCTCGGCCAGCATCGCGTCAGAATATTCCGCGCGCTGCATGGGAGTCAGCACATATCCTGGGGCCACTGCGCAGACGCGGATTTTTGGAGCCAGTTCCAGAGCCATCGATTTCGTCAGCTCGATCACACCCGCCTTGGTCGCGTTGTAGTCGGCGTAATAGGGATATCCCATGACACCATTGGTCGACGCGGTCTGGAGAATCACACCGCTGCCGCGCTCCCACATGTGGCGAGCCGCGGTCTGGGCGACGTAGAAGACGCCGGTCAGGTTCACGGCGATCACACGATCCCACTCCTCCGGGGTGATGTCCAGGAATTTGTGGCGTATGCTGACCCCGGCGTTGTTGATGAGAATGTCAACGCCGTCCATGAGGCGGATGGCCTCGGCGAAGGCGGCCTCGACCTGCATGAGATCGGTGACGTCGGCGATGATGGCTTCGCCCAGGGCAGGGAGTTCATGCTTGATGCGCGCGCCGGCGGCATCGTCGCGATCGAGCACGCAGACGCGTGATCCTTCTTCCAGGAAGCGGGCAGCAGTGGCGGCGCCAATGCCGCTGGCTCCGCCGGTGATTAATACTCGCTTGTCCTTCAATCCACGCATGGGATCTCCTTATCAGCCATGAGTAATGAGCACATTGAGCGATGAGCGAAACTGTTGTCTCATTAGCTCATTGCTCACCGCTCGCTAGCATCCCGCCGACCGCACGGATGGATGTCGCATACGCAGCGTCGCGCGTGGCTAGCGTGGCCACTCGCTTCGCTCGGGACGGACGAGGGCGTCCGTCCCTACATAATCAACATCCTGCCGCTCTTACCGATATCGTGTGCGGCACTGCGCGCAATTGGGTCATCAACTCTGCGTCGCAGGGACGGTTAATGTCGTAGATCGCATATCCCAGCGTGGCGCGCGTATTCAACGACTGGCGCTCGATGTTGATGCCGCGATCGCCCAAGATGTCGTTGATGGCTCGCAGGATTCCCGGAACATTATGATGGATGTGCATCAGGCGGTACGATCCTTCTTCATATTCCAGATGGCATTGCGGCAGGTTTACGCTCAGTGTCGAATCGCCGCTCCGCACGTAGTCGATCAGCTTCGCCGAAACGAACTGCCCGATGTTTTGCTGGGCCTCCTCGGTCGAGCCGCCGACGTGCGGCGTCAGGATCACGTTCGGCAGTCCCTGGAGCGCGCTTTCGAATCCTGCGCCGCTCTCGGGCTCCTTCGGGAAGACGTCGATGGCTGCGCCGGCGATCTTACCGGATTTCAGACACGCCGCCAGCGCTTCGTGGTCGACCACAAATCCGCGGCTTAGATTGAGGAAGCATGCGCCGTCCTTCATGGCCGCGAATTCCTCTGCACCGAACAGGTTCCGGTTTTGCGGGTTGCCGTCGACGTGCAGAGTCACTATGTCGGCCGTTTCGAGCAGTTCGCGGAATCCGAGGCCGCGGGCGTTGCCCCGCGCCAGCACGTGCGATACATCGTAGAAGACCACGCGCATGCCCATCGCCTCGGCCAGGTCGGAAAGCTGAGAGCCGATCTTGCCATATCCCACGATGCCGAGCGTGAGCCCGCGGACCTCGTGCGCGCCGGCCGCCGATTTATTCCACACGCCGCCGTGCATCTCGGTCGAGGCCTGGAACGTACGCCGCAGCAGCACGATGATCTCTCCCATGGCGAGTTCGGCTACCGAGCGAGAGTTGGAGTGGGGATCGTTGAATACCGCGACACCGCGTTCGCTCGCAGTAGTGCGGTCAATTTTGTCGACCCCGATGCAGAACGCGCCCACGGCAACCAACTCCTCCCCGGCCTGGATCACGGTCTTCGAGACGGGAGTCTTCGAGCGCACGCCGAGAATCGCAGCGTCGCGAATCTTCTCGACGAGTTCCCGTTCTTCAAGCGCTGCCTTGTGCGACTCGACTTCGTATCCGGCGGCGCGAAACTGCTCGACCGCCACCGCGCTGATGTTTTCCAGCAACAGAACCTTCAAGTCTCCTCCCTAGAGCCGGTTGGAAAACAGAAAGACGCCGACGTTCAGGATAAACAGCAAATGGGATTTGCGGGTAGAAAGTTGCAAACGCCTGAACCGAGTCGCTCGCCATCATTCCAGCGGGGGCCGATCGGGGTGTGGGGGAACAGTGAATCCGTTACGCTCCTGAGGTTTTCGCCTGTCCTACACGCTGCCAGTGCTACGATTCCCTCGTCGAGTGGATGATTGTAATCTACGTTTGAGGGTTCGTTTATGCACAGTGCTCGTCGTGGGACGGTTGCTGTTCTCTTGCTACTCGTTGCAAGTCCATTGCTTTCCCAGTCTGCGAAGGCTGCTGACGCGCATGTGGTCGTGGTGCGGGCGGCGAAGATGCTGGATGTGAAGGCGGGAAAGGTTGTGGCGAATCCCGTGGTCATTATTGAGGGAGAGCGCATCAAGGAGGTCGGTCCGGGGCTTGCCGTTCCTGCGGGTGCGAAAGTTATCGATCTGGGCGGCGGGACTTTGATGCCCGGTCTGATCGATGCGCACACGCATCTGCTGCAGAACTATGACTTCGCCTTCCGTGACGACGACAACAACATGGTGCTGACGGTGGCGCAGATGAGTCCGGCGGAGCGGGCGCTGCTGGGCGCGAAGATGGGGCGCGAGGACCTGGAAGCAGGAATCACGACAGTTCGCGACCTGGGGAATTCCGGCATCAACGGGGATGTGGCTTTGCGGCGGGCGATCAATCACGGCTGGGTGACGGGGCCGCGGATTGTCGCTTCTACGAGAGCCTTGGCGGCGGCCGGTGGGCAGTTTGGCAAGCTGCAGCACGACGCGCAGGCTCTGGTGGAGCAGGAATATGTCGAGATTGCGACGGTGGATGATGCGCGACGGGCGGTGCAGCGCGCCTTCTATGACGGCGCGGATTGCATCAAGGTGATCGTCAATACCGGTCCGCGGGTGGTGTCGCTCGAGGCGATGAAGGCAATTGTGGAGGAGGCGCATCGCGTTCATAAGAAGGTGGCGGCCCATGCGATTGGGGATGATGCGACGCGGATTGCCGCCGAAGCGGGAGTCGACTCCATCGAACATGCCTACATCGTGCCCGACGACGTGCTGAAGATGATGGCATCGAAAAAGATATTTATGGTCCCTACCGATTATCCGGAGAAGTTGTACACCGAGTTTGTTCCGGCAACTGCGACGACGGAAGAGCGGAAAGAGACAGAGGCGAGAATGAAGAAATTCGCGCAAGACAACCATGACCGGTTGAAGCGCGCGGTGGCCGCGGGCGTGCGGATTGCCGCGGGATCGGACGAGTACTATCAGATGGGAAAGCGCACCCGGGGCGAAAGCAGCACTCTAATTTATGAGGCGTATCGCGATTCGGGCATGACGCCGTGGCAGATCATCGAGGCGGCTACCGTGAATGGCGCAGAATTGCTGGACCGGCAAGACCGGATCGGGTCGATTGAGGCGGGGAAATTTGCCGACATCGTGGCGACTTCGGGAGATCCGTCACTGGACGTGACGGAGTTGGAGAAGGTCAAGTTCGTGATGAAGGGCGGGGAAGTGGTGCGAAACGATTTCACCCAGCCACCCGAACGATAAGGTGGGTCGCAGAGCCTTACTGCTGAATTCTGACCAAGTTACTATTGTGAGGCTTGGGGTCATCCTAAGTGTTGACAGCTTTTGCAATCGGAACGTAGAGTCGGCGAAGGTTTTCAAAACAAAGTAAAAAGAGCTCGGTCAGGAGGCAGGTATGCGGTCGAGGCTATTCTGGGCGGGGGCCTTCGTGTGTTTAGCTGCGGCTTTCAGTGCGGCGCAGGATCCAACCAAAGTCGAGCCCAGGCACTACAAGCTGGATTTCGAAAATGACAAGGTGCAGGTGGTCTCGGTGCACTACGGGCCGCACGAGAAGTCGGCCCTGCACGAGCATCCGGGCGGGGTAGTCGTGATCCTCACCGCGGCGCATCTTCGTTTTACCGATGAAAACGGCAAGACGCGGGAAGTTTTTTCCAAGCCCGGAGAGGCACGCTGGTATCCGCCGTTTCATCATCGCGTGGAGAACCTGGGAGACACGGCGTACGACGCGGTGTATGTGGGGATCAAGGGCATGAGCGCGTCGAATGGATCGAAAGATCCAATGGAAGCGATGGATGAGGAAACGAAGAAGATCGTCGCGCAGTTGATGGCGTCGACGAAACAGTAGGGTAGAGCGTTATACGGGTTGCCACGCGCATTCTCGAAAGGTTCTGCGACAGTTAAACGCGGGCTTCGCCCGCG
Source organism: Terriglobia bacterium (assembly GCA_020073385.1). Lineage (GTDB taxonomy): Bacteria > Acidobacteriota > Terriglobia > Terriglobales > Acidobacteriaceae > Sulfotelmatobacter. The sequence goes on from JAIQFH010000005.1 coordinate 76,282, forward strand.
GGACGGACGAAGGCGTCCGTCCCTCCACAAACTCATCTCCTTCCGCCAGTGTGTACATTCCCGTTTAGAATTCAAGCCAGCTTTGAGCAGGGATCAGAATGAGTGACGGGAAAATCTCATGATCGGTGCGGTCGACATTGGCGGAACGAAAATCGCGGTCGGCGTGGTCGATGACTGCGGGCGAGTGCTTGCCCGGGCGGAAACACCCACGGACGCACATGAATATTCGAACGGACTGGCAGCGATTGTCCGTATGCTGGGCGAAACGGCGCGTGCGGCGGGAACATCCGTTAGCGGCATCGGGATCGGAGCGACTGGGCCGGTGGACCCGATTGGCGGCGAGTTCGGGGACGTGGATTTCCTTCCCGGGTGGAGGGGCAAGAATCTGGTCCGCGATCTGGAGCAGAACTTTTCAGTGCGCGTGGCTATGGAGAATGACGGCGACGCCGCAGCTCTGGCCGAGGCCGGATGGGGCGCGGGGAGGAACCGCGCGCGCTTGATTTACGTCACCGTTGGAACGGGGATCGGCGGCGGGATCATTCTGGATGGAAAGCTTTATCGCGGAGTGGATGGGGCGCACCCGGAGGTTGGTCATCATGTGGTCGATCCTTCGGGACCGCAGTGCTCGTGCGGATTTCGTGGCTGCTGGGAATCACTGGCCGCGGGACCGGCCATGGTGGCCTGGATGGAAAAGCACGCACCGGTTGGTTATCTGCACCGACAGGACATCACCGCGAAGCGAATCTGTGAACTGGCCCAGCAGGGAGACGAACTGGCCGCGCAGGCGGTCGAGCATGAGGGCTACTATCTGGGGTTGGGGCTGGCGAATCTGATCAGCCTGTTCACGCCGGATGCAATTGTCCTTAGCGGAAGCGTGATGAAGAGTGCGCCGTTGTTTATGGACCGGATCCGCGAGGTGATTCGTTCGGGCTGCCGCTTTGTGCCGGCTGCCAAGACAGAGCTGATGCTGGCGTCGCTTGGGGATGACACGAACCTGATCGGGGCGGCCCGCGTGTGGCATTACCGCTTTTCGTAGGGCTCCGGCTCCAGGCATCCTCTCCGCCAGCGGGGTCGAGACGCCGGCACTACCGATCTGATACTGTTTCCAGTTCGCTTCTTTCTGTGACGCATGTCACAGATTTTGCGCGCTGGCCGTGAAAGGATTCCTCCCCGGAGCAGCACGCGATTGTTGCCGAGGCCGCCGGGTTCAATGCGGCCACGGAAAGGACGAGAGCCCAAGTGATCGTCGGAGTTCCGAAAGAAAGCTATCCCGGGGAACGGCGGGTTGCCCTTGTTCCCCTCGTCATTCCCAATCTCACCAAGGCCGGACTGGAAGTCGTGGTTGAAGCCGGAGCGGGTGAACAGGCCGGGTATCCGGACGCCGTGTACGTCGAGAAGGGCGCGAAGATTCTGCCGGACCGCGCCGCGGTCTTCAGCGCTGCCGACATTGTTGTGCAGGTGCTCAGCTATGGGTCGAACGACATCACCGGCAAGGACGACCTTCCGCTCTACAAACGCGGGCAGGCGCTGATTGGATTCCTCAGGCCATTCGGATCGGCGGAAATTGTTCAGCAGATCGCGCAGGCGGGAGTCACCGCGTTCTCCGTGGAATTGATGCCGCGTACCACGCGGGCGCAAAGCATGGACGCGCTATCCTCCATGGCCACCTGCTGTGGCTATAAGGCAGTCCTGCTGGCAGCCGAGACTTCGCCTCGCATTTTTCCCATGATGACCACCGCCGCTGGAACTATTACTCCTGCCCGCGTGTTTGTGATCGGCGCTGGAGTTGCTGGTTTGCAGGCGATCTCGACGGCTCGGCGCCTGGGCGCTGTGGCGTCGGCGTACGACATGCGTCCCGCAGCCAAGGAACAGGTGCAGAGCCTGGGCGGACGTTTCGTCGAGTTGCCGATCGAGGCTCAGAATGCGCAGGACGCCCGCGGTTACGGCACCGCGCAGGATGAAACCTTCTACGCCCGCCAGCGTGAACTACTGACGCGCGTAGTTGCCGAGAGCGACATCGTGATCACCGCAGCTGTTATTCCCGGGAAGAAGTCGCCGGTGCTGATTACTGCAGATATGGTCAAAGGGATGGCGCCGGGGTCGGTGATCGTCGATCTCGCGGCCGAGCGCGGCGGGAATTGCGAACTGACGCAGACAGGTGAAACCGTCAAAGCGCATGGCGTCACGATCATTGGCGCGATCAATCTGGCGAGCAGTGTGCCGTACCATGCCAGCCAGATGTATGCGCGCAATCTGACCACCTATCTGACGTACATGGTGAAAGACGGCAAGTTGCAGATGAATTTGCAGGATGAGATTACGCGCGAGACGCTGATCACCAACGGTGGAGAGATCGTGAATGGGCGCGTGCGGGAGTTCTTCAAACTGCCGGCGCTGGCGCCTGCGGGATCGTAGGGTTTCGCATGGAATTGTCATCCTGAGCGCAGTCGAAGGACCTCTACCATGCGTCGAGGTTGCGCGTCAGGTAGAGATCCCTCGACTCCGTGGCTGCTCCGCTTTGCGGACCAGCCACTCCGCTCAGGATGACAGACTGAGAACAGAGAACTGACAACTGAGGGATTGCATGCATTCCGACCTGATCGACGCGCTGTTCGTATTTATGCTGGCGGCGTTCATTGGATTTGAAGTCATCCGCCACGTTTCTCCGCTGCTGCACACGCCGTTGATGTCGCTCACTAACGCGCTCGACGCGATTGCTGTTGTCGGGGCCATCGTGCTCGTGGGCGAGAAGAAGAGTACGTTTGCGACTGTTCTGGGCGTGATCGCGATCATCGCCGCCACCAGCAACGTAGTCGGAGGATTCTTCATCACCGACCGCATGTTGCGCATGTTCAAGACCAGCCGTCCTGCCAAAGCTCAAGGGACGAAATCCTAATGAATCCCGAGTTCGCTGGAAGCCAATACCTCATCGAAGTCATTTATCTCGTCGCCAGCGCGCTGTTCATTCTCTCGCTGAAGTGGATGAGTTCGCCGGCCACCGCCCGGCACGGCATTCTCGCCGGTGAAATCGGCATGGTGCTGGCCATTGGCGGGACGCTGCTGCGGCACGGAATCGTCGACTGGAAGTGGATCATTATCGCACTCGTGCTCGGATCGGGCATCGGTATCCCGCTGGGCATGGTACAGATGACCGCGGTCCCGCAGCGGACGGCTTTGAGCCATGCCTTTGGCGCGCTTTGCGTGACTTTAGTCGGCACCGCGGAATTCTATCTGCGTTCACCTGACGTGCCGAAATTCATGATGTCGGTGCTGTCGATGGAAGTGATTCTCGGCGGGCTGACGTTCACCGGCAGTTTGATGGCGGCCGGAAAGCTGCAAGAAGTCCTGCCGCAACGGCCGATTACTTACAAGGGACAGAATCTAGTCAACTTCTTGTTGTTCACGGTCGCGGTGGGCAGCGCTGTGTATCTGGTGCTGCACCCTGGAGCGAAAGAACTCTTTCCGTTGGTCGTCGGGATTTCGCTCGTCATCGGTGTGCTGCTGGTGATTCCGATTGGCGGCGCTGATATGCCGACCGTGATCTCATTATTGAATTCCTACGCCGGGCTCTCCGCCGCGGCGATGGGATTCGTATTGAACTCCAAACTGCTGATTATCGCTGGTGCGCTGGACGGATCATCCGGCTTTATTCTGTCAGTCATCATGTCGAAGGCCATGAACCGATCGTTCACCAATGTCTTGTTCGGAGCGTTCGGGCAGGTGCAGACGTCAGCGGCCGCGGGGCAGGAGGCGAAGCCGGTGCGCAGCGCTACGCCGGAAGAGGCGGCCGCAATTCTGGGAGCGGCCAACAAGGTTGTGGTGGTTCCTGGATATGGTATGGCGGTGGCGCAGGCGCAGCACAAAGTGCGCGAACTCTATGATCTGCTGACCAAGAAGGGAGTGGATGTGCGCTTTGCGATCCATCCGGTTGCAGGGCGCATGCCGGGACATATGAACGTGCTGCTGGCCGAGGCGGATATTCCGTATGACCGCCTGATTGAGATGGACGAAATCAACGGCGACTTCCCGCAGACGGATGTGGCGTTGATCATCGGCGCGAACGACGTGACAAATCCCGCCGCGCGCACCGATCAGTCGAGCCCGATCTTCGGCATGCCGATTCTCGACGTGGACAAGGCGCACACGGTGATGGTAATCAAGCGCAGCATGAGCCCGGGATTTGCGGGGATTGATAACCCTCTCTACTACCTCGATCAGACGCTGATGCTGTTCGGCGACGCCAAACAGTTCGTGGGCGGGATCGTTAAGGAACTCGGCGGACACTAGATCGGTCTATGGTGTGAGACGGTTCGCTGTTGGTCGAGTCGTGTTGTGGGAGTAAACTTAGAGGGCTCGGAGAGCATACTTTGCAGTTGTCCAACAATGTCATTATTCGCGATCCCGAAATCCTCGGAGGCACGCCCGTCTTCCGCGGCACGCGAGTTCCTTTTCAGACGTTACTCGACTATCTCGAGGCCGGTCAGACGTTGAACGAGTTCCTCGATGACTTTCCAACGGTAACTCGCGAGGCCGCGGTGCATGCTCTTGAGCATGCGAAGTCGCTTGTTGTCAGCGAACTGGGATGAGAATTCTTCTCGACGAGTGCATCCCGAGAAAACTCAAGAATAGTTTATCTACTCACGAGTGTAGCGGTGTCTCTGAAGAGGGTTGGGCGGGCAAGAAGAATGGGGAGTTGCTGACACTTGCGGAAAAGATCCGGGTTCCAAGTTTTCATCACTATCGATCGCGGCATCGAATATCAACAAAATCTCAAGCCTCGAAGCATCGCAGTTCTGTTGGTCCGTACAAAATCTAATCGTTTGGCCGATCTGCTGCCCCACATCCCCGAGATTCTTAAGATGCTAGGGTCGCTGCAGCCCGGCAAACTTGCCAAGGTAGGCCAAAGAGCAGACTTATGAAAACATGCGTTTTAATAATCGCTGTTGTCCTATTCTCCCTTCTTGCTTTAGCCCAGTCCCAACCACAACTCAACCTGATGCCCATGCCCGCCAGCGTGCAGCAGGGCAGTGGCACGCTGCCTGTCACGCAATCGTTTTCAGTAAGCGTGACAGGGGCTCACGACGCTGCGCTCGAGGCAGGTGTGCAGCGGTTTGTCGCCCAGCTTTCCCGGCAGACGGGGATTCCGTTTCATCCCAAAGCGGGTGCGGCTGCGACGCTGACGGTGCACGCTGACAAGGGTCTAGAGGCTGTGCTGAAACTCGACGAGGACGAGTCGTACCAACTCACGGTGACCGATGCGGGAGCGCAGCTCTTTGCGCCGACCACGCTCGGCGCGCTTCATGGCCTGCAAACATTTTTGCAGCTGGTCACGATCACTCAGAGCGGATTCGTCGCTCCGGCCGTCACCATCAAAGACCAGCCTCGATTCCCGTGGCGCGGCCTGCTGATCGACGTCAGCCGACATTTCATTCCTGTCGACGTGCTCAAGCGCAATCTTGACGGGATGGCTGCCGTCAAGATGAACGTGCTGCACTGGCATTTGTCCGACGATCAAGGGTTCCGCGTGGAAAGCAAGGTGTTCCCGAAACTCGCCGGCATGGGATCGGAAGGGCACTACTATACGCAAGCGGAGATCCGCGACTTCATTTCGTATGCGCATGATCGCGGCATCCGCGTTATTCCGGAGTTTGATACGCCAGGTCACAGCCGGTCCTGGTTTGTCGGTTATCCAGATCTGGCGAGTGGCGAAGGCCCATTCAGTGTGGAAAACGAAAACGGTCCTTCGTCGGTGACCGACCCCACACGCGAAGAAACCTACAAGTTCATGGACAAGTTCGTCGAGGAGATGGGCAAGCTCTTTCCCGATGCCTACTTCCACATCGGGGGCGACGAGGTCGATGGCAAATTCTGGGATGGCAATCCCAAGATTCAGGCCTTTAAACAGGCCCACGGAATGAAAACGAATCAAGATCTGCAGGCTTACTACAATCAGCGCCTACAGAAGATTCTGGCCAAGCATCACAAAACCATGATTGGTTGGGACGAAATTCTCCACCCTGACTTGCCCAAAACCATCGTTGTGCAGTCCTGGCGCGGACAGGAGTCACTGGCTGCTGCGGCCAAACAGGGATATGGCGGGCTCCTTTCTTACGGATACTACGTCGATCTGATGTGGCCGGCCGCGCGTCACTACAACGTTGAACCGATGAGCGGCGGGGCGGCCAGTCTCACGGCGGAGCAGCAGAAGCTCATCCTTGGCGGCGAGTCGTGCCAGTGGGCCGAGTGGGTGACGCCGGAGAATATCGACTCGCACATCTGGCCACGCAACGCGGCCATCGCCGAGCGGCTGTGGTCACCGCAGGATGTGACGGACGTGAATTCCATGTACGCGCGGATGCACGCCGTGAGTCTCGAACTCGAATCGCTCGGGCTGACCCACGACTCGACCCGCGATCAAATGCTGCAGCGCATGGCGGGGATCTCCGACATCACGGCGTTGCGGGTTCTGGCAGATGTCGTCGAGCCGGTGAAGGATTACAACCGGTGGAGCGACGAGAAAGGGCCGATCGATTTCCACGCCCCGCTGACTCGTATGATCGATGCTGTGTACCCGGAGAGTGATGCCGCGCGCGAGTTTAGCAATCTCGTACAACAGTTCGTGCAAAGTGGATACAAAGATCAGGCTGCCGAGGCGCGGATTCGCACCTGGCTGACGCTGTGGCGTTATAACGATGCGAAGCTGCATCCACTGCTGCAGCAGTCGGCGTTGCTGCAGGAGGATATTCCTGTCTCGCAGAATTTAGCGATGCTGGGCGCAGCCGGCCTGCAGGCGCTCGACTATCTGGATAAGGGGCAATCCGAGCCTGATCTCTGGAAAGCGCAGCAGATGGCGGTCATCGAGCAGGCGAAGAAGCCAGTGGCTGGACTTCTACTGATGGTGGTGGCGCCGGTGCAGCAGTTGGTTGAGGCCAGTGGAGAGGCCTCGCGCTGAGCGCGGCCAACTGCAATGCAACCTGAGGCCTGTTGACGCAAGGCCCTTGACACTCGTCAATCTGTGGGTCGCCTGGAAGGCACGGCGAGCCTTGTCATTCCGAATGTGAAGCGGAGGAATCTGCTTTTGCTGGCAGCGGGCACACGGTCGAGGACAGCAGATTCCTCATGGCAAAGTGCGCCGTTCGGAATGACAACGTGGTGAGGAAGCAGGTTTGGGAAGCAGGGATAAGAAATCCACAACCACGAGCCTTGTCATTCCGAACGCGAAAGCGGAGGAATCTGCTTTTTGAAGCGTCGTGATATCCTAATAAGACCAGCTGCGCACCGTCTTGGCGGAAATTCCCCCGCGGTTCCTGAAGAAATTCAGAAGTCAGCAAGAGAGAAGCCACAACCATGCTTTCAGTCAGTAATGTGTCAATGCGCTACGGCGCCAAAGTTCTGTTTGAAGACGTTTCGACGGCGTTCACGCCGGGGAAGCGCTACGGCCTCACCGGGCCCAACGGCGCCGGGAAATCTACGTTTATGAAACTGCTCAGCGGCGAGATGGATCCGCAAAAGGGAACGGTGGTCCGCCCGCGCAAGCTCGGCGTTTTGAGCCAGGACCAGTTTGCCTTCGACGCCCACTCGGCGCTCGATACCGTGATCATGGGGAACAAGCGTCTTTGGGCGGCCATGCAGGAGCGCGACGCCATTTACGCGAAACACGACATGACCGACGAAGACGGCATGAAACTCGGGGAGCTTGAGGGAATCGTAGGTGAGGAAGACGGCTACTCCGCCGAGAGCGAAGCCGCCATCCTGCTGGAAGGTCTCGACATTCCCGAGGAACTGCACTCGCGCAAGATGGGCGAGCTGCAAGGCGGACAGAAGGTCCGTGTACTGCTGGCGCAGGCTCTGTTTGGCCATCCGCAGGCGCTTCTGCTCGACGAGCCGACGAACCATCTCGACTTGGACTCAATTCACTGGCTGCAGGGATTTCTGAATGTGTATGACGGTGTCGTCATCGCCATCTCGCACGACCGCCATTTCCTGAACAGTATCTGCACGCATATCGCCGACATCGATTACCAGACGATCATCACCTACACCGGCACGTACGACGACATGGTGGTCGCGAAGACGCAGATACGCTCGCAGATCGAAGGGCAAAATGCGCAACGCGAGAAGAAGATTGCGCAGTTGAACGAATTCATTGCCCGGTTTGCCGCGGGTACGCGGTCGAGCCAGGTGCAATCCCGCCGCAAGGAAGTGGAACGCCTGCAGGTTACGGAACTGGCGAAATCGAATATTCAGCGGCCGTTCATCAAGTTCGAGCAGAAGCGGCCCTCGGGCAAGCACATCCTCGAAATCGAGCATCTCGACAAGAGCTACGACGACAACCACGTGATTCGCGACTTCACCGTCAGCGTCGGCCGCGGGGAGAAGATCGCGCTGATGGGGCGCAACGGGGCGGGGAAGACTACGGTGCTGAATGCGCTGCTGGCTAACTCCCCGACGACGCCGGAATCCGAACTGCGCAAGACCAGCGGATACGATGGGCCATTCGTCGATTCGGGCAAAGTGATATGGGGACACGAGGCGTCAATCGGTTACTTCGCGCAGGACCACCGCAGCCTGATCGAGACGGGTACGACAGCCATCGAGTGGCTGCATCAATGGGATCCCGCGGCTGTGACGGAAGAGCTTCGCGGGATTCTCGGTCAGATGTTGTTTGCCCGCGAGGAAGCGACGAAATCCACCAGCGTGCTTTCCGGGGGCGAGGCGGCGCGGCTGCTGTTCTGCAAGCTGATGCTGCAGAAACCGAACGTACTTGTGCTCGACGAGCCGACGAACCATCTTGATCTGGAATCGATCAACGCGCTGAATATCGCGTTACAGCGGTACCATGGGACGGTGCTGCTGGTCACGCATGACCATGATCTGATCGACGAAGTTGCCACCCGCATCTGGCACTTCGAGAGTGATCATAAGATCACCGACTTCAAGGGGACGTACGAGGAGTATCAGGCAGCGGTAGTGGCGGTGTAACGATTTAGCACTTAGCATTTAGCATTTAGCAACTCGCCCAACCTGCGCCAGGACTTTCGCGGAAGGGCGGCACACCCTATTTGGCCAAGTGCTAATTGCCAATTGCCGGTTTATTGCACCATTTTCGTTGCATGTAAATTAACCAGGTTCTCCACAGCTCTTCACAGGGTTTGCAGTTGCGTTGCGTTCGCAAGTTGAAGATAATGAACGCGAACGGTCCTCTGAAGGGCATTATGGGGATTGTGTTCTGTTCCGTGTACAGTCGAGCTGATCTACTCAGGATTCTGCATGTCACGCCGCGCCAGTTGGCGAACTGGGAGCGGAACGGCTTGGTTACGTCCGCCGAGGCCTACTCTTTTTCCGATCTGCTGGAAATCAAAAAGGTTCGCGATTTGTGCGCGCTGAGTGTGCGTCCCAACGTGATTCGCCAGTCACTCGACGCGATGCGGAAGCAGGCGTCGGGGCTGGAGAATCCGCTTTTGGAAGCCACCGCGTCGTCCACGGTAAAGCGCCGTGTGGCATTCCGTCATGATGGCAAGTTGCTGGAGCCCATCGCAGGGCAGTTCCTGATGGATTTTTCCGGGCGCGAGAAGGTCGTGACCAGCGCTCCGGTCGGCGGCCGGCCGGAGCCGGTGCCCAACGAGAACGAGGTCAGTTCGTGGTTTGCGCGGGGCATCGCGCTTGAGGAAGATCCCAATACCCATGCCGAGGCGATCGCCGCCTATCATCGGGTGCTCGAGTTTGCTCCCAATCACGCGGCTGCCCACATCAACCTGGGAACGCTCTACTACAATCGCCAGGAGTTCGCCCTCGCCGAGCGGCACTATCGGGAGGCGATCGAGGCCGATCCGCGCTACGCGCTCGCTTATTTCGATCTCGGCAATGTGCTCGACGAAACGGGACGCGTCCAAGAAGCCGTTCAGACCTACAAGACCGCGCTGCAGCTAGCTCCTACCTATGCAGACGCGCATTATAATCTCGCGCTCGCCTTCGAAAAGCTGCGCGAGCCTCGCAAGGCGCTGAAGCACTGGCAGGCCTACGTGAAGCTCGATACTTCAGGGCCCTGGTCGGTGCATGCGCGGAGCCAGATCAAACGCATTCTTCAGGCGGATGGCTTGAGGTTGGTTTACAAGCGCGCGTAGATCCAACCCATTAACCACAAAGGGCACGAAGGTTCACTAAGGAAAACCTCTGCCTTGTTGGGTATTCCTTCGTGAACCTTTGTGTCCTTCGTGGTTCATGCTTTTGCCGGAGTGCTACCATAAGAAGTTTGCCGAACTCACCGACGAAGGTGTACCCATGCCCGATACTCTGCAAGCCGCATCACCTGCTCCGCTGACAACGCTCACCGAAGACGAGATTCTCTTTCGCGACAATATCCGGCAGTTTGCCGACGAGAAGGTTCGTCCGCTGGCGAAAGAGATGGACGAGAAGGGTGTCTTCGACAAAGACCTGATCCATGATTTCTTCCAGCTCGGTCTGATGGGTATTGAGATCCCGGAACAGTATGGAGGTGGAGGTGCCAAGTTTTTCGAGGCCATTCTGGCGGTCGAGGAACTCTCGCGGGTAGACGCTTCGTCCGGCGTGATCGTCGATGTGCAGAATACGCTGGTCAACAACGCATTTCTGCGCTGGGGTACTGAAGAGCAGAAGAAGCGTTATCTTCCGAAAATGGCTTCGGAGATCGTCGGGGCTTATGCCCTCAGTGAGGCTGGGTCTGGATCGGATGCCTTCGCGCTACAGACGCGCGCTACGCTCAAAGGGTCAGAGTACCTTTTGAACGGCCGCAAACTTTGGATCACGAACGGCAAGGAAGCTGGGCTCTTCGTGCTCTTTGCCACGCTCGATCCTGCGGCGGGCTACAAAGGGATCACCGCGTTCCTGATTGAAAAGAACTTTCCGGGATTCACCGTCGGGAAGAAGGAAGACAAGCTGGGCATCCGGGCGTCGTCCACTTGCGAGCTGATTCTGGAAGATTGCCGCGTGCCTAAGGAGAACGTGCTGGGCGAGCCCGGCAAGGGCTACAAGATCGCGATCGAGACGCTGAACGAGGGCCGCATCGGCATTGGCGCTCAGATGATCGGCTTGGCCCGCGGGGCGTGGGAATTCGCCTGCAAGTACGCGGTCGAGCGCAAGCAATTCGGCAAGCCTATTGCTGACTTCCAGGGAATCCAGTTCCAGATCGCGCAGATGGCCACCGAAATCGAGGCCGCGCGGCTGATGGTCTACAACTGCGCTCGCATGAAAGACGCCGGCGTGAATTTCGTGAAGGAAGCCGCGATGACCAAGCTCTTCGCGTCGCAAGTCGCAGAGCGCGTCACCTCGCTCGCTATAGAGATCTACGGCGGGTATGGCTTCACAAAAGATTATCCCGTCGAAAAATACTGGCGCGATGCCAAGATCGGCAAGATCTATGAGGGCACGTCGAACATGCAGCTGGCGACCATCGCCAAGCTAGTCTTGGGAAAATAACGGCATGCCGGAGCCTGCCAGGTCCGGACTCCGCAGTTTTATGGCGTGAAGTGCAGTTCTACACTCTCCTGCGACTCTGCGCCTGGAGCGTATTTCCATTGGGAAATTGCATTTTCGGCGGCCTGCACCAGAAGTGGGCTACCGCCGACCGGTTCCACTTTCTTGACGCTTCCATCGGAGGCAACTACGGCAACAACCCTCACCGTTCCGCCCAGCCCCATCCTTTTTGCAGCCTCGGGGTACTGAGGAGCCACTTTGCGGACGACTCGTCGTTTGTTTTCGGGGGCGGGCTGTTGGGCCCGTAAGGCCGGCGCCAGAGAGTAGTCGAGGGCAAATGCAACGATAACTGCGAGCAGACTTTTCATCTTTTTGAATCCTGGTAATAAGAAAATATTATTCACAACGTCTACATTATAAAAATTTTACCGAAGCCGACCTGCTTCGGAAAAGTAACTCCCGTAACCTCAAAAAAATGCGCAATCGTTTTTCTGGGCAGAAAATTGGGATGTCTCACGGGGCGCCCAGCCTATCCCTCTCCAATCGAGCTTGCTCATAATGTGCAGCGAGTTGCACTTGGGGAAGTAGCGCGACCGGTGCGCAACGGCAGTTAACAATTTAAAATCAACAACTTGCGTGTTTTCGACGAATTGGCGTCCTGGGTGCAATTCCCAGTGTGCCTGCGTGCTTGAGGCAAATGACCGGGGTGCACCTTGACGACTTTATTCGGGACGATCGAATACAAAGAAGTCTCCGCAGTTCCTGAGACTCCCCGCAAGAAACTTGGCTGGCTGCCACTGCTGACCGTGTTGTTCATGATCTCTTACGGCCTCATGACGATGCTGATCGTCGAGCAGGGACAGACCATCGAATCGCAGCGCGCCCTTATCCGCGAGCTCTTCCGCGACAGCACCGAACTGTCGTCGGTCAAAATGAAGGCGCAGACCGAGCGCAACCATGCCCAGGCATTAGCGCAAAACCCGTCATCCCAGAACCCGTCGACCCAGGCTCCGTCTTCCCAGGCTCCATCGATTCAGGCTCCAATGAAACAGGCCCCGTCTTCCCAGGCAGGACCGCAGCAGCGTGCGCAGAACCAGGCGAAACCGAAAGCAGATTTCCAGATGCCGTCGAAGCCAGCGGCTGATCTGGCCGACCATCGCCGGGCTTTGATCACGATTTAGTGAAACACGATTTAGAAAAAAAAGAACGATAGCAGCGATTGCAGTACCTGGTTCTGTTGTTTGACAGCAGGCGCACGCGAATAGGAAACAATGAAGGTTCTGACCCTAGCCTTGTTGTTCAGTCTGCATGTGGGGACCCTAACCCCACAGAAGCCCTTGCGCCAGCCCACCAGCCAGCTGTCCAAGCGCGCCAAAGGCGGCCGCTGGTACTTCGCCGCCAGCGGACACGCCGTCTACTGCTACGGCCCGGTCATGACCGTTCCCGGCGCGAATGGCGAACTGCAAAAAGTAGCGACCTTCTGCCGTGATGGCAGCGCGGTCGTTCCTCTCAAAGACTAGAACGTGTCTCATAAGTGGTTTTGAAAGGGCGCGGCTTTCAGCAGCGCCGTAAGAAGCCACAAAAGACGCGGGCTTCAGCCTCTGAGGGAAGAGGCTTAGGTCCAGCAGCCCGATTTGTGAGACCAGTTCTTCGTTCGCGAACCTGCCAGGGTTTCAATCCGACAAAGAAGGCTCAACGGTTTGCGGATTGGGACTTGGCCCAGGTCTCCAAATCAACAACAGTTGATGTGTGATATATCGCAAGCTGATGGAAAACTATTCCTGTCTCAGTGCCGCCATCGGGTCGGTACGCATGGCGCGGCGCGCAGGAAGGTAACAGGCCCCGACCGCCACGATCGCCAGCAGCAAGGCCATGCCGATGAACGTCAATGGATCATGCGCGCTGACTCCGAAAAGCTGATTGGCCATGAGGCGCGTGAGCCCGAGCGCAGCGGTCGTGCCCAGGGCCACACCGACTAACGCCATTCGGGTACCCTCGCCGATTACCAGGCGCAACACGTTGGCACGCTGTGCGCCAAGCGCGATGCGAATGCCGATCTCGTGCATCCGTTGGCTCGCCATATACGAAATGACGCCGTAGATGCCCACGCACGCGAGCAGGAGCGCCAGCGCCGCAAAAACGCCGAGCAGGTCCATCGCGAACCGGCGAGCCGCCAGTGAACGGGCAATCGTTTCGTCCATCGTTTCCACGCCGTACACAACCTGCTGGCCGTTCAATTGTCCAACCGTGTGGCGAATGGCGCCCAGCAGCGTCTCCGGGGGCACACGAGTGCGCATCACGAACTCAGCGCCCTTGGACAGGAGCGGCATGAACTTGTCCGGAACCTGCGCAAGGGGAAAGTAAAATTGCGCCTGGATCGTCGCGTGCGCGTCATTATCCAGTCCGAAATGCTTGACATGCCCCGTAACGCCGACGATTTCCGCCAACACGCCAAGGAGGCCCAGATTCAGGCGCTTCCCGATGGGATCCTGGCCGGGAAAGAACTTGCGCGCCAAATTCTCGTCAATCACGATCACCGGCGGAGAGTGCAATGTGTCCTGCGCGTTGAGAAAGCGGCCTCGCTGCAGCGGAGTTTGCATGGCGTTCAAGTAGCCGGGCTCGACAAGGTAAAAGAGCGCCCAATTCATCTCGCTGTCGCTTGCAGGTGCCGGCTGCCCTTCCAGCCAGAACGGTAATTCCGAATCGCCCTGCATGGGCAGGCTGCCGCCCATGGCGGAGACAGATTCGACTCCGGGAATCGCTTCCAGAGCGGCATCTAACTGGAGCGACCGGTTTCGCAACTCGTCGGGCGACGCTTTCATCATCGCAGGCGGATAGGCGATCGAAAAAGAGATCAACTGGTGCGGATTGAATCCTGGATCGACAGCCCACAGGCGTGCTAGGCTGCGGATCATCAGGCTTGCTCCCACGAGCAGTACAAGCGCCAGCGCCGTTTCCGTGACAACGAAAACGCCCTGCAGGCGATGGCGTGCGCCGCTGGAGCCCCGGCCTCCTTCCCTTAGCGTTTCCTGCAGATTGGGCTGGAAGGCCTTGAGCGCTGGCGCCAAACCGAAGAGGATGCCCGCGAACAGGGAGAGGCCCAGAGTAAAAAGCAGCACATGCCAGTCGAGTCCCACGTGCTCGGACCGCGGCAACGCTTGTGGCAGCACCCGAATGGCCACGCGCGTTCCCCACGCCGCCATCAACAAACCGAGAGTTCCTCCCGTAACTGCTAACAGGACGCTTTCGGTGAGAAGTTGCTGCGCTACGCGGCCGCGGCTGGCGCCCATGGCCGCTCGGATCGCGAATTCCCGAGTGCGTCCGGTAGAGCGCGCGAGCAGGAGATTGGCCAGATTGACGCACGCGATCAATAGGACGAGGCCCACGGCGCCGAACAAAATGTAAAGCAGGGGCGCGACGTCGCCAACCATGTCCTGCTTGAGCGGAACCAAGGTGATTCCACTGTCCTTGTCCGCCTCCGGATATGCTTTGGCGAGAGCTTGGGCAACGTTGTCCAGGTCGGATCGGGCTTGCGTGAGCGTTGCGCCCGGTTTCAGCCGCGCGACTGCGTCCATGCCCATGCCGATACGGCGGTCCAGAAAAGTTGGATCGGCCCACTGTCCTATGGGCACGTAGGCGTCACTCAACCGAAAATTATTGCCCATGAAAAAGAAACTGGCGGGAATGATGCCGACGACGGTGTATGGCGTGCCGTTGAGGGTAATGGGCTGTCCGAGGATTTGCTGTGAGCCGCCCAGTTTGCGCTTCCAGAATCCCTCGCTCAAGATCACAACTGGGGCGGCCCCGGCGTGATCGTCTTGCGTGGTGAAGTCGCGCCCCATCAGGGGCGTGACGCCGAGGATCGAGAAAAAGTCCGCGGAGATCATCTCCGTGCGCACGCGCTCCGGCTCGCCGGCACCGGTGAGATTAAAGTCGTCGGAGCGATAGGCCGCGAGGGAGGCGAGCGAGCGGTTATTCCGCTGCCAATCGAGGAAATTGGGATAGCTGATGGACGATTGTGCAAAGGTCGACGTGCGGGAGTAAAGCGCGACCAGACGATCCGGCTGCGGATATGGCAAAGGATTGAGCAGGACGCCATTCACCACCGAGAAGAGAGCGGTGTTTGCGCCGATTCCCAGTGCCAAAGTCAGGATCGCAATGGCCGTGAATCCCGGGGACTGCGCTAACATGCGCAGCGCATAGCGGATGTCCTGGAGAAATGGGTTCATGATTCCTCCGACGATTCGTTCCAGGCTGGACAAATCGAGACCCGCCCATGGATACGAGAACGGGTGGGACAAAGTTCATTAAGACCGCCCTCCACGGAGTGACAAATCGATTTTCGTGTCTGATGGGCATAGCTCGCATTCATACGAGGGATTCTCAATTCCCCGGCATCCAACTCGAGAACTCCGGCCACTTGCTCATGGCGTCTTTCGCCCATGCTGTGTTCTTGTCTTTGTGGCACGACGTGCACGGATTCGGAATCCCGTACTTGTCCGTCATCTCCGGAGAGATGAAGCGGAATGTGTGTGCGTGCACGAACGTCCCGGGCACGCCCTCGCTTTCAATCGCCGGCATATGACAGGCGACGCACTGGCTTCCGGGACTTCCATCCTTGTGGTGCGTATGAGTCTCGAGGGAAGCCGTGCGCGGGCCGTTCGGGCTCGAAGGGCCGTGACAATTTAGACAGATCTGCTCCGCGGGCTTTCGGAGTTGAGCGTAGTTCGCAGTCCCATGCACGTCGTGGCACGACGAGCATGTAATCCCGCGCCGGTACATCACGCTCTGCGCAAAGTCGTTTCCCTGCATGCGATTCTTGTGCGCCGTGCAATCGGGGAAGTAGTAGAACGTTGTCTGACCCAGCGTGCAGTCCTCCAGTTTCCAATAATCCGCTAGCTTCAGGCCGACGTTATAGCCGACCGGCCAGTCGTAGTATTTCCCCTCGATCGGACTCGATCGCGGCTGGCCCTGCGAGTGGCACTGAATGCAGGTATCGCTGGCAGCCACCGAATCCAAGAGACCCGGATTCACAATGTTGCTGCGCGATGGATGCGCCACGTGCTCGCTCCCCGGGCCGTGGCAGCGCTCGCAGCCGACGTTCCACTCCGCCACCTGCTTGGTATGAATGTCGTACCCGACGGAGTGACAGCCGTCGCATGTCGGCCCCGTGGGGCGATGCATGTTGTCCGAGGGATAGAAAGCGGTCCACCAGTCTCCGCCTTTTTCCGGCACGTGATAGGGGCGCCAGGCGTGATTGGCGAAATCCCACTGCACCGCCAAAGGGAAGTAGTCATCGCCAACCTTCGTGAAATAGCGCTGCTTCCACAGACTGCCGTAAACGAACGCCACCTGATCTTTCGTGAATTTCGCCACATTGTTCGTGGCCAGGTCGGGCGTGATGGCTTCCGGATGTTCGCGCGGATCGCGCACTACGTTGGCCATCGGTGTCTTCTTCCAGCGTGCGTAGATTTCCTGATGGCACTTCTGGCAGGACTGCGAACCCGTGTAGTGCGCCGCAGCCATGATGGCGGACTGCTGTTGCCGCTCCTCGGGACTGAGCGCGCGGAGGCTTCTCACGAAGAGGACTAGCTTCCAGATGTCATCTTCCGATCCGGACTTGCTCCATGCCGGCATCCCTGTGAGCTGCACTCCGTTTTCGATGATGTAGTGAATCTCGCCGTCGGTGAGACGTTGTGTCGGCGACGATCGCAAATCCGGCACCCGCGGATAAAGATTCGACCCGATGGGCGTCTTCCCGCTTCCGTCGACGCCATGACAGGCAGCACAGTGAGAGAGGAACAAGTCTCTTCCCTCTTCCAGACTGGCGGCGACGGGATTCGTCTTGTAGCGTTCCTCTCCGGGGATCGATAAGTTCCGCACTCCTCGCGCCACTTTGATCTCCCATGGCGCTACTGGGGCGTTTGCACGGAAGCCGTGGCGGAGCAGCAGATCGGCTCCGAAAGCCGCGAGCACGACGATCGTCAAAAACAGTAGAATCAGGCCTTTCCTCATGTGTCTGCCCACTGTCTGTGAAACTTGCCGTGTGTGTCAACCCCAGGTGCGGTCCCGGCGTGCGTCCAATTTGTGGTCGGACGCATCAATATCTGCGCGTGTATAGCGATATCTCTGCGGGGTGAAAGGGAGCGTCCATGTCGATTCGTCCGGTGAAGCGCCTGATCAAGTCCAAGCCAACGCTCGAAGGAGCCGGCGTGCATCTGCGCCGCGCGTTTGGCTTCGGCAATACACATGAGTTCGATCCTTTCCTGTTGCTCGACGACTTCCGCAATGACGTTCCGGAAGACTATCTCAAGGGATTTCCCTGGCATCCGCACCGCGGGATCGAGACGATCACCTATGTTCTAGCCGGAACTGTTGAACACGGCGACAGCATGGGGAATCATGGCGCCATTGCCGCGGGCGACGTGCAATGGATGACCGCCGGCAGCGGCATCATTCATCAGGAAATGCCCAAGGGCGATCAGACAGGGCGCATGCACGGTTTTCAGCTCTGGGCCAACCTGCCGTCCGCGTTGAAGATGACTGCGCCGCGCTATCAGGAGGTGAAGACCGACGAGATCCCCGAAGTCACTGACGACGATGGGACACACGTCCGCATCGTTTGCGGAAATTTCTGGGGCAAGAAGGGCCCGGTAGAGGGAATTGCCGCCGACCCGATCTACCTTGATATTTCGGTGCCTCCGGGGGAAAGAAAGACGCTGCCCGTCGAGACGACACGTCATGCTTTCGCTTACGTTTTCGCCGGCGATGGGAAATTTTGTAATGCCTCCGGCCCGTTGGCTGTGCCGACAGAAGGCGTGGGATGGGCTGACACGCAGCCGCCATCCGATGCCGAGAATCGCTCGCTGGTAGTATTCGATCGTGGTGATGAAGTCTCCGTGCAGGCTGGAGAGGACGGCATTCGGTTCCTGCTGGTTTCAGGCAAGCCTCTGGAGGAACCGGTGGCCTGGTACGGTCCGATTGTCATGAACACGCAGGAGCAACTGCAGCAGGCGTTTCAGGAGTTACAGCAGGGTACGTTTCTGAAGAAGTAACGACAGGCTTCACCATAGAGGGCACAGAGGTACACAGGGGAAACCAGCACGCGGATTGCACTGGTGGCTTTCCTTCGTGAATCTTCGTGTGCTTCGTGGTTATGATTTTCTATCACCATGCCCGAACTCCCCGAAGTCGAAACTATTGCCCGAGGCCTCGCTAAGCGCGTCACGGGAGACGTCATCGAATCCGTCTGGCTCGGCCAGAAGAAGGAGCCGCTGAAGTCCCCGGCCGCCGAGATCGCCTCGGTCCTCGAGCATAGCCGCATCGTGGAGGTTCGCCGCATGGGCAAGCACATTGTCTTCGACCTCAACGATGGGCTCAAGGTGGTGGGGGCGCCCTCACTTGCGAGAGGGCGAAAATCAAAGCCGAGGCTGGAGGAACCAACTCCATCTCCATCACGACCTGCGCAATGGATCGTCCACCTCGGCATGACGGGCCGGCTTCAGGTCTGTGATCCGCAAACGGAAGTCGCGAAGCATACGCACGCGATCCTCAAGCTGTCTTCCGGCAGGGAACTGCGGTTTGTCGATCCGCGCCGTTTTGGCCGTCTGAGCGTAGCGGCCGCCGCCGGATTTTATGCGAGCGGAGTCGAACCGCTCGAGGTCGATCTCGACCGTTTTGTCGGATTGTTCCACGGCCGCAAGACTCCGATCAAAAGCGCCCTGCTGAATCAGAAACTATTGCGCGGCGTGGGGAACATCTATGCCGACGAATCGCTGTTCCGCGCGGGAATCCGCCCGCGCCGCCGGGCGTCATCGATCACCCACGACCAATTGAGGAAGCTTCACCAGTCAATCCAGGAAGTGCTGAACGAAGCGATTGCGTTGGGCGGCTCGTCTGTTTCCGACTACGTAAACGCGGAAGGCGAAGAAGGATTCTTCCAACTCCAACACCGCGTCTACGGCCGAGAAGGCGAGCCCTGCCTGGTCTGCAAGACTCTGATCAAGCGGGTTGTGATCGCCGGACGCAGCAGCCATTACTGCCCGAAGTGCCAGAAATAGATTGTTGATTTCTGATTGTTGAATGAAACCCCCGGTAGGACGCCTTGCTATTCATCAATCAACAATCATCATTCAACAATGCTTTTCTGTTACCCTCATCCGTTATGCCTGACTACTCAATCGGTGTAGACATGGGCGGCACCAACTTGCGGATTGCCGCCATCACCACGGAAGGCCAGCTTCTGGAGAAAATCACTCTCGGCGTCAAGGTCGCCATGGGCCGGGACTACGTGATCGGCGAGATGTGCGATGCCATTCACCGGCTCACCGAGCAGTATCGCGGCACTGGACGCTTCGTAGGCGCAGGCATTGGCGTGCCAGGCATCATTGACATGGAAACCGGCATGATGCGCAAGTCGGCGAATCTGCCGGGATGGTCCGACTATCCGGTGCGCGATGAGATTGAGCGTCGGCTCGGCGCCAAGGTCTTCCTGGACAATGACGCCAATGTCGCCGCCCTCGGCGAAAAATGGCTGGGCGCGGGACGCGATGCCGACAATATGGCGATGCTGACTCTCGGCACTGGCATTGGCGGAGCTATCGTCCTGCAAGGGAAGCTCTTCTACGGGATGAGCGGCATGGCGGGAGAATTCGGCCACGTGACGGTCGAACCCAACGGCGTGCTCTGCGGATGCGGAAATCGCGGATGTGCCGAGCGTTATGCCTCCGCCACTGCCATTGTTCGCATGGCTCGCGAGGCGATCGAATCCGGTCAAGCTCCCGAACTTGCCAAGGCGGCCAATGCCGATCCCGAGTTCAGCGCGAAATCGATCTACAACCTCGCGATTCAGGGAGACGCCGCAGCCCAGCGCATCTTCCAGCGCTTCGGCGAGGTACTGGGGATTCTTCTCGCGGATCTGGTGAATGTTCTCGACCTTGACATGTTCGTGATTGGTGGCGGCGTGGTGAGCGCGTGGGATGCTTTCGCTCCGAGGATGTTTGCAGAACTGAGGGAACGTTCTCTGGTCTATGCCGCGTCGGCGCCGGTAGATCCGCTGGCGAAAAAGGAAGGCGCGTCGGCTCAAATCGCCAACTACAGCAAGAAGAAGACGATCATCACCCAGGCATTGCTGGGCAGTGATGCGGGACTGTACGGCGCGGCAAGAGTTCCGGCTTCTCAGTAGCGCCGCCGTCGCGGCGGCTGTGGTGGGGGCGTCTCGCCCCCACTTCCGGACGATTACGCGATGCAGGTTTCAGCCGCTTTGTGAAGATGTCGTTGGTGGGATTTGGCGCATTGCGTCTAGAAACTTCTCATTCTGCTGCGCCGTCCCAATACTCACCCGAATGCAGTTCTGTGCGCCCCAGGCACCGAGCGGACGTACGCTGATCCCTTCTGCGCGTAGACGCTGGGAGATCGCCGCTGCATCTTGCCTCAGATCGCAGTAAATAAAATTCGCCCAAGTCGGCGTAACTTTGAACCCAAGTTCCAACAGGCCTGTGCTCAGACTACTTGCCTGCTCTGCATTGTGCGACACCGACCGCGTGACATGGTCGTCGTCGTCGAGCGCGGAAATCGCGGCTGCCTGCGCGACCGATGACACCGAATATGTATCCTGCATGCGGCGGCAGTAAGAGAGCAGCTCCGCTGGACCTAGCCCATACCCGATGCGCAATCCCGCGAGCCCGTGTGCCTTCGAGAATGTTCGCAACACCACCACACTTGCACCCTGCCCTAAGTGCCTGAGCGATCGCGAATACTCGACTTTGCGCCGCTCCGCAAAATGCGCCGCGAACTCGAAGTAGGCTTCATCCAGAACCACCACCACGTGCCCTGGAATCTCGGCTATGAATCGATCGAGTTCGTTCGCGTCGAGCAGTGTGCCCGTCGGATTGTTGGGATTCGCGAGGAATACCAGGCGCGTGTTCCGGTTAACGGCAGCCAGAATTGCAGCGAGATTGAATCCATCATTCTTCGTCGGAGTCGCGATCAACTCTGCTCCAGTCGCGCGCACCGCCATGCCATAGACGATGAAAGATTTCTCGCTGGTCACCGCGTTCAGCCCGGGGGCAAGCAACGTGTGACACAGCAGACTGATCATGCCCGTAGATCCGGGCGTCACCATGATCTGTTCGGTAGGCGCGGCATGTAGCTCGGACAGCTTAGCCGCCAGAGCAGTGCAATCGTTGTCGGGATACGCGTGCGTCTCTGCCAAAGCGCGCTGCATGGCTTCGATTGCCCGTGGAGAGGGGCCGAGTGGATTTTCATTCGAATCGAGGCGGATGAGATGCGGCTCAGGGGCTACGGATCTCGTCGGAACGCCCGGCTCGTAGCCGCCTATCTCCCGCGCCGGTTTGGTTACGAGATCGAAAAATCGGCTCATCCTGGGATTTTGCCTTAACGCTTTTTCTCGCCGCCAGCGCTCGCCGATTTCAATCGTTGTACTTCTTTCAGCGTGAGCGAGCGGTACTCCCCCGGCGGAACGTCGAGCGTCAGCGGTCCATAACGGACGCGCTTGATCTTCTCCACGTGATGCCCCACAGCTTCAAACATGCGCCGAATCTGCCGATTGCGGCCTTCAATCAGCGTGATCTCGTACCACGGATTCGCAGCTTGCTTCACAATGCGAACCGCGGCGGGACCAGTTCTTACCCGCTTGCCGTCATCAGTCGCAATGGAAATACCGCCGCGCAGTTTGGCGATCGCTTCCTCGGTTGGTGTACCGGCGACTTTTACCACATAGGTTTTCGGAACGTGCGACGCCGCTTTCATCAGACGGTTGGCAAGTTCGCCATCGTTGGTCAGCAGCAGCAGGCCTTCACTGGCGTAGTCGAGTCGCCCGACCGGATAGACGCGTCCCTTCACGCCACGGACCAGGTCCATCACAGTAGGCCGCTTCTCGGGATCGTTGACCGTCGTCACGTACCCCTTCGGCTTGTTCAGCAGCAAGTACACGTGACGTTGTTGCTCGCGCTGCAACAGTTTTCCGTTCACCCGAATGTGATCGGTTTCCGCATCGGCTTTGCTGCCGAGTTCCGTGATGGTGGTGCCGTTGACCTGCACGTGGCCGGATGTAATAAGTTCCTCGGCCTTGCGCCGCGAAGCAACTCCGGCAGCCGCGATGATCTTTTGCAGGCGTTCCAGTGGCATTTGAGAACCGCGTGAATCGTAGAAGAGCGGCCCTTTAGGGCCGCGTCAGGAAGATCTAGTCAGGGCTTTTAGCCCCTGTCTAGAGGAGCATCAACCCGCTTTTTCTTCGGTTACATGCTCACTCGCCGTCTCTGCCGACTGAGTGTTGTCGGGCGTGGGCGCTGGCTCGTTCACCGCGGCCGCGCTCTCCGCCGGAACCAACTCTTCCTGGAATGACTGGGCCACCAACTTCTCGAACTCTTCCATGCTGGGTAACTCGTTGACGTCCTTCAACCCGAATCGCATTAGGAATTCCTTGGTGGTCTTGTAAAGAATCGGCCGTCCGATCACCTGCTTGCGCCCCGCTGTGGTGATCAGCTTGCGGTCAAGCAGAGTGCCAATAACACCGCCCGAATCGACGCCGCGAATATCGTTGATCTCCGGCACGGTGACCGGCTGCTTGTAAGCGATGACCGCAAGTGTTTCGAGTGCCGGCAAGGAAAGCCGGACGGGCGGCTTCAGGCTCTTGGCGAACGCACGCACAACTTCGTGCTGTTCGGGCTTGGTCGACATCCGGTATCCGCCGGCAACTTCGCGGATCTCTATGCCATGGTCGGGCGAACCGTATTCGCCGACAAGTTCGAGCAGGCTTGATCGCACGCGGGACTTGATCTCCGCCAGGTCAGAAATGCCGTCTGCGGCAATGGAGTCCTTGACCAGCGCCGTGATCTGCTCCAAAGTGATCGGCGTTTCCGCCGCATAGATGATGGCTTCGAGTTGAGCTTTGAGTGACATCAGTTATCAGTACCCGGTACTCAGTCGAATCGTCGCCGCAGTGAACCTGGCAACCGACAACTGAAAACTGCTTTTCATCTCCAGTCGTCCCTTACCGCCGCCCGTTCGTTCATGACTTCTTCGAAGTGCGAATGCTTGCGAACGGCAATCTCGCCGAACAGTTTTTCCTGCCGCACCTGAATCGCTTGCAGTCTCACCAATTCCAGCAGCGCCAGGAACATGCAAACCAGCGCCTGCCGCGACGGGATACGCATCAAAAGTTGTTTCAGCCGTATCGGACGCTCCTCGAGCGACAACCGCCGGTGCAGATAGTCAATCATCTGCCCAACGGTGACTGTTTCTTCATCGACGTTGAGCACCGGACGAGTGCGTACCCGCTCGAGCACCTGCTGAAAAGTCTTGACCAGGTCGATCACGTCGGCCGCTAGTTCGGGCTCCGTGCCCTCGGCTTCGATGAAATCTTTCAGCGCAGGATTCGTCAGCACCGCGTCCTCGATCTGCTGTTTCTGCAGGAGCATCTGCGCTGCGGACTTGAATTTTTCATGTTCAAGCAGTCGGTTGACCAGTTCGCTCCGCGGATCTTCCTGCTCCTCTGCCGGCGCCATCGGATCGCGCGGCAGCAGCATCTTCGACTTGATGTGAATCAGCACGGCCGCCATGTAGATGAACTCTGCCGCGATGTTCACATCCAGTTCCCGAATCTTCTCCACATACGCCAAATACTGCGCCGTGATCTTGGCGATAGGGATGTCATAGATGTCGATGTCCTGCTTGCGGATCAGGTCCAGCAGCAAATCGAGCGGCCCCTCGTAGACGTCCAGGACGGCAACGGCAAAAGGGAAGTCGCTTTCTTCCTTCTTGGCCGCGTCCTTCGACTTTGAATCGGTCGGACCAGTCACAATCGCCGGCGAGACCGTCGCATGCCGAGAAACGATTTTTGCTTCTCCAGTCATCTAGTAGCCTGTCATCCTAAGCAAAGCGAGGGACCTATTAGTCACTCGCGTCGCAACGATTACTTCCCCGGTGCCTCGTACTTCAGCGACATCCCCATCGACGCGCGCACGTCGTCCATGGTCTCAACCGCGGTCTTGCGCGCTCGCTGCGTCCCAGCTTCCAGAATATCCCAGGCCAGCTTGGGATTCTCCTCAAATTTCCTACGCCGCTCCTGCATGGGACTCAGCAACTGCACCAGCGCATCGGCCGCCCAACTCTTGCACTCAATGCACCCGATGCCGGCGGTCCGGCAGCCATCGTTGACTTTAGCCATCGTCTCTTTGCTGCTGAAGATCTTGTGTAGGTCGCCCACCGGACACACATCCGGATTCCCCGGATCCGACCGCCGCACCCGCGCCGGATCGGTCACCATCGTCTTCAACTTTTGTCGCACGACGGGTTCCGGGTCGGCCATCATGATCGTATTGCCATATGACTTCGACATCTTGCGCCCGTCCGTTCCGGGCAACTTCGCCGCGGGTGTAAGCAAGGTCTGCGGCTCGGGAAATACGGGCTTCTTCGCGCCATAAAACCCGTTGAAGCGCCGCGTGATCTCCCGCGTCAACTCGATATGTGCCGCCTGATCTTCGCCAACCGGGACCACGTCAGCCTTGTAAATCAGAATATCCGCCGCCTGCAGCACGGGATATCCCAGGAACCCATAGGTCCCCAGATCCTTGTCCTTAATATTCTCCCGCTGCTCCTTATAAGTGGGCACACGCTCCAGCCAGCCCAAGGGCGTGATCATCGAAAGCAGCAGGTGCAACTCCGCATGCGCCGGAACATGCGATTGCATGAAGATCACCGACTTCTCCGGATCGAGTCCGGCGGCCAGCCAGTCGAAGGCGACTTCCAGCGAATTTTCTTTGATCTGCGAAGTGTCGGCATAATCGGTGGTCAGCGCATGCCAATCGACCACGCAGAAGTAGCATTCATATTGATCCTGCATCCCGACCCAGTTCTGCAGCGCCCCCACATAGTTGCCGAGGTGCAACTTTCCGGTCGGACGCATGCCGCTGAGCACACGTTTACGTTTCTGCGACGAAGCGGTCATTTTCCAGGAAGCCCCACTTTCAGAGACACGATGGCCCGTGCGGAGGTTTCGAGATCACTCAAATGTAGACGTGTCATGCGGGGCTGGATTTGATACTAACACGTGAAATGCGCATTTGGCGCGGGAAACAAAGCCGCAACCAGCACCGCGCGGATGCTTTATAATTCGCGCCGCTCCCTCATATCGAACCCGATCCGTGACTACTCTTGCCCGCAAACTGCGCGCCACCGACTACTTCACGCTGGGATGGGGGACCATGGTTGGCGTCGGCTGGCTCGTCATCATGGACGACTGGCTGCTGCGCGGTGGATCCCTTGGAACTGCACTCGGATTCTTAATCGGCGGAGCTCTGCTGCTACCTATCGGCTGGGTCTACGGAAAACTCGTCATTGCCATGCCCGATGCCGCGGGTGAGGTCGCCTACACCTCGGCGGTCTTCCCGCGCGCCATAAGTTTCGCCACCGGCTGGATGATGACCCTCGCTTACTTCATCGTCTGTCCCTGGGAGGCCGTCGCGGTCGGACGCATCGCTGCCTACATTTTTCCCGGACTCGATTCCATGGAAATTTATCGCATCGCGGGGCGCCCGGTTTATCTTCCGCACCTGATCGTCGGGCTCACACTCACGGCACTGCTCACGGTTCTCAATTATCGCGGCGTGCGACTCAGTGCAACTTTCCAGAATTGGACCAGCTTTGGCACGCTCGCGCTGTTTGTTGTGTTCGTCGTCGCGGGTGCAAGCCGCGGCAGTGTTGCGCATTTTCCTCCACTCTTCACGCACGCACCGCTGGTCTCGATACTCCTGGTGATCCAGATTGTCCCTTACTTCATGACTGGATTCGAATCAGTGGGTAAGGCGGCGGAGGAAGCCGGACCCGAGTTTCGCGCTCAAGGATTCTTTCGTGCCATCTGGATGGCAATTCTGATCGGCACTCTTTTCTACGCCAGCATCGTCGCGGCGGTCGCGTTTGTAGCGCCGTGGCGCAAACTGACGGGCGAGAAATTCATGACGGCGATCGCGTTTGAGCAAGCAGTTGGCAGCCGCTGGATCGTCAACATTATTCTGGCCGCAGCATTGTTGTCGCTGTTCAAGTGTTTCAATGGAAATTTCGTCGCCGCCAGCCGCTTGTTTTTCGCCTTGGGCCGGCGCGGCATGATTGCGTCGAGCGCGGGAACGGTGCACACGCGATTTCAAACTCCATCGGCGGCAGTCCTATGCGTCGGAATCGCAACCGGGGCGTGTATGCTGCTGGGCGATGCCATTCTCGTGCCCGTGACCGAGGTTGGCTCGGTCGCGTGCGCTATCGGTTGGGCAGCCGCCTGCGCAGCGTGCCTTGCATTGGCGCGCTGGAAGCCTGAAGTAGTACCGTTGTCAGCGTTCCAGAAGGCCATTGCACTATTTGGTTTGGTTGTCGCAGTTGCGCTGGCGCTGATGAAGATCATCCCGATAGTCCCCGGCCACTTCACGATGTATGAATGGTGGGCCCTAGCAGTCTGGTGCGTTCTAGGCGTGTTCGCCGCAGTAGCAAAGTAGCACCGTCTCGGCAGTTGTGGGGTGGGCGTGTCGCCAGCCTTGCCGGAAGTGCCAATGAAAGAGATAGGATGTCATCCATGCTCTCAAAGCGAATCACAGTCACGATAGGCATCATCCTCATTCTTGCGTCCAACTTTGTCTGCGCCCAATCTCAAGGCTCTTTCGACATCGTCATCACCAACGGCCACATCATCGACGGCACTGGCTCTCCGTGGTACTCCGGCGACCTTGGCATCCGCGACGGAAAGATAGCGGCCATTGGCCATCTCTCTGCCGCCCCGCGCCAACGCACCATCGACGCAGCCGGCAAGGTAGTCGCTCCGGGATTCATTGACATGCTTGGCCAGTCGGAGTTGACGATTCTGGTCGACCCGCGCCTGCCCTCGAAGATCTACCAGGGGATCACTTCGGAAATTACCGGAGAAGGGAACTCGATTGCGCCGCTCAACGATGCCATCATCGAGTCCGACCGGGTCGGTTTCGACCATTTCAAGGTCAATCCCGACTGGCGGACGCTGCGCCAGTACTTTGCGCGTCTCGAGAAGCAGGGAATTGGCATCAACGTCGCAACGTATGTTGGCGCCACGCAGGTTCGCCGCATGGTGCTGGGCGATGACAACAAGCAGCCCACTCCCGAGCAACTCGACCAGATGAAGGCCCTGGTGCGTGAGGCCATGAAAGACGGCGCTGTCGGCGTTTCCACATCACTCGAGTACGCTCCCGCGCCCTACGCGAAGACCGAGGAACTGATCGCCCTCGCGACCGAAGCGGGCAAGTCCGGCGGTATCTATGCCACGCACATGCGCAACGAAAGCGACTCGGTGCTCGAAGCCATCGATGAAGCCCTGCGCATCGGGCGCGAGGCCCACGTGCCCGTCGAGATCTGGCACATCAAGGTCGCCGGCAAGAACAACTGGGGACACATGCCCCAAGTCGTTGCCAAGATCAATGCGGCACGCGCCGGCGGCGCTGACGTCACCGCCGACACGTATGCGTACACTGCCTGGTACAACGATTTCTCTGCCTTCATCCCCGCTTGGGCGCACGACGGAGGCACGGCAAAACTGGTCGAGCGTCTGAAGGATCCCGCCACTCGCGCGCGCATTCGCAAGGACATGCTCACGCCAGCGCGTGACTGGGACAATGAATGGCAAGAAATCCCCGGCCCCGAAGCCATCATGATCGGCGCCGTTGCCAATCCGAAGTTAGTTCCACTGCAGGGGAAGCGCCTCTCGGAAATTGCCAAGTTGTGGAACAAAGATCCCATGGACGCGCTCTTTGATTTCCTCATCGAAGATCCGAACACAGGCGTTGCAGTCTTCGGCATGTCGCAACCCGACGTGACCCTTGCGCTGCAACAGCCCTGGGTTTCGATTGACAACGATTCGGAAGGCACTTCGCCGGAAGGAATTCTTGGTCAGGCGCACCCACACCCGCGCGCCTACGGCACGTTCCCGCGCATATTAAGCAAATACGTTCGCGAAGAAAAAGTCCTTACCTTGGAGGATGCAATTCGAAAATGTTCTGCCCTCCCGGCGCAGCGCATGCGCCTGACCGACCGCGGTGTGCTTAAGCAGGGAATGTGGGCCGACGTCGTGATCTTCGATCCCGCCACAGTGCGCGATCGTGCCACCTTTGACAGTCCCAATCAGCTTTCGGAAGGGATGGATTACGTGTTGGTCAACGGAACACCAGTGATCGAGGAAGGGAAGATGACGGGCAGACTGCCGGGAAAAGTTTTGCGCGGTCCTGGGTATGATCGCTAGCTTGTGTGGGGACAGCCGCCTTCAGCTGTCCGTCGCCGAAAGGGCGACTATTTTTGCCTGCGTGGGCTGCCATGAAAGCAGTTCTTTCCCCTACTCGATTATGCTCGTTATCTGAGCCTGAATTTCCAGTGCAAGGGGCAAAGACAGCCGCTCGCGCTGCCGGACAGCCGAAGGCGGCTGTCTCCACAAAGTCCTTCCTTATCTTTCGGGGTGCCGCTGTTACGGTTAAGGCTTCAGCCGCGCCTGTTCTGTCCGGTTGACGCGTGCCACGCGTGGTTCGGCGAGAGTTCCGGTGATCGTATAGGAACTGACTCCTGATCCCACCGGGACTCGCGCCACCTTGAAATCGATTTCTTTCTTCAACGTGGCAGTGCCGCTGACCTCGTAGCTTCCTTCCGGCGAGTCCAGTTCGCCTTCGCTGACTTCAATCGTGCCGGCGTGCAACTGAGCCTGCGCAGTGAACTTCCGGATCTTCAACGTCTCAGCATTTTCCCTGAAGAGCACGTGGGGGAGGCTTCCATCGACCACATCTACCTGCAGCGTCCCCTCGGCCGTTTGCCAGAAATCAGCAGAGCAAGGCCCTTGAATTTCGTAGCTCGTGCCAGCGGTGCCTTCGACCCAATCGTCCTTCATCAACCGGGAAATGTCTCCGAGGGAAATTCCCGTCAGACTGCCGCTGCCGTGGCACAGGGCAGGCTTCACGGCGAAGTCCGCTTGCCATTTTCCGTGATGCTTGCCGCCAAGCAGGTCCGCGTCCGCCGACGTGACCTCCAGCTTTCCGGCATCGAGGCTGACATTCGCCGACAGTTTCGAGGCGGTGATTCCGCGAAGCACAAAGCGATCGGCTGTGATGCGCCCCGATGCCCGCACCCGCGCCAACAGCGACGGTGCAGGCTGTGCGGTTCCCAACCGATACCAGGGCCGACTCTTCGGACTGCGATTCGCCCACTCGTTGGCTTGGCTCAGAGAGATCTCGTCCGTCGCGAGTTGGAAACGAACCGGACACTTCTCTGGACTGCCGCAGCCGCGGGGTATTTCCAGCGATCCTTTCCAAACGGTCCCCGCAGCCTTCAGGTTTAACTTGCCAACGTGCACAATGTCCGGCGAGAGTTGCATTTCGGCCGAGGAGATCTCCACGGGTTCGGCCACACCACGAAGACCGAAGCGGACGTTCCTTAATTTTGCCGATCCCGTGACCTGCGGTCCTGCGAACGCAGCCGTTCCGCCCTGGCGCATCCACGATCCTGAAATTTGCAAGTTCAGTTGTGCGGTGCCTTCCGCCGCCGAGTTTAGCGTACGAATTCCAAATATTTTGGCCAAACGTAGAGTCCTGCCCACTTCGGCATCGCCCAGAATGGTGAAGCTATATCCGGAGCGGTCGACCCATCCGCGAACGGCAGCGCCTCCAGTGCGCGCACGATCGAGCGCGAACGGGCCCAACTCGAATTGCGCATGCGACGAAGTTTGCGTCCTAAATCGGCTTCTCGGAATGCTGGTCGTCGGGCCTGCCAGAATGATCGGAATCGTGGCCGGACCTAGTTCAACCTTTTCTGATTTAGAACTCAGGCGCAAGCCCGCAATCTCACCATGCCCCTCAACTCGATAATGGGCACCGGAGGCAGCGTTCTCTGAAATCGAGAGCTTGCCTCCGAGCGTCCCTTCCAGCAGCAAATCCTCAGGCAGGTCTTTCTTCGCCCGTCGGGCGAGCGCGCCGATCGCGCTTGCGGGCAGATCCTGTGCAGTCACGGTGAGGTCGAATTTATGCCTGCCGGGAGGGCCCGCATTTCCTGTGATGGTGAGCAGTCCGACTCCCACGGGAGCCATGCAGGCGATCTGGTGGAACTCATGCTCCTGCGTACTATACTCCCCGTCGCAGCGTCCGGCCAGGCGCAGCGAGGTTCCGCTCGGTATGTCGTAGCGCCGGAAATCATCCGCAGCAACCGTGCTCGAGATTTTTAGCAGGGCGGGAGTTCCCGTGACCGTGGCGTCAAATCGAATGTCCCCACGCCAGCCCCGGTCTTTCCCGGTAAAGAATTGTGTCATCTGCCCCAACTGTGCCCGGGCCCACTCGATGTTGAACTGCACCGGAGTGTCGCGAAAAGTTCCCGCGCGTTGCCAGGTGCCGCTGAGCTGCAGTTGTCCGGTGTCGTTCAGATTCATGTCGCTGCGGAACGGCAGAGCCTTAAGCCGGACGCCCCAGGTATCTTCGGACTCCTGCCACAACGAAAAATCGGCATTGGTCAGCGCGTAGGGTTTTTTCTCCGGGCCATTCTTGAAATTGATCCGCCCCGATGTTCCCTGGATGTAAGGGAAACTCGGTCTCGGCTCCGACTTCATTTTTCCGGTGGGCGCCAGCGGCGTGTGCGCGGCGCGCTCCAGCAGGCCCTGAAGGTTCCATCCTCCGCCTAGGTGGTGCACGAGGTTGAGACTCGGCTCTGTCAGGTCCAGTTTCGATACTTCGAGCTTTCCTCGCAGCAACGAACGCAGGCGAAGATCGGCCGTTACCGCGCTTGCCCGCAGGATGGGCTCAGAGCCGAACGCGGGATCGTCGTACACGACCAGATTCTCCAGATCAAACCCGGGTTGAGGCAGCAGCCGAATGTGAACCGAGCCGAGATCGACGGGACGGCCTACGCCCGCACTGAGAGACGTGATGATCCTGGATTTCAGGCGGGAAGCGCCAGGTCGCACGAGGAACAGCACCAGCAGCACGAACACAGTCACCGCTGCAACACGGCGTTTGGAGGAGAATATCTTCACCGCACTCTCACCGAGGATCCGAGCGGTTCATTGGACGCTTCGCAGCGTCCGCTTCCAGCGTGTCTCGTCAAAGAAATGAAGAATTACCTTGCCGAGGAGAAACTTAGCCCGATCGCTCCACTCCGTCTTGAGGTACTGGTCATCGGGAGTATTAAAAGACCAGTAGATGAACATTGGCCGTCCGATGACATTTTCTTTGGGAATGAATCCCCAATAACGGCTGTCCAGACTGACGCCACGATGATCGCCCATGGCGAAATAATGGTTAGGCGGAACTACGATGTCGTCACCCTGGATGTATTGCGGCATGTCGATCGCCCAGTTCGTCCACACATTCGGATCGTCGCCGGGTGGAACCGCCGGAAAATTATTGCGGTAGACATCGGCCGGGTTATCTCTGTCCGTGTCGAGATATTTGATTTCATCCAGCGGTTGGCCGTTGCGAAACACTACGCCGTTCCGCAGGTGGATCTTATCTCCCGGTAAGCCGATGATCCGCTTCACGACATAGAGTCCCGGAGTCTGGGGCGACAAGAACACCACGATGTCGCGAAAATGGATATCGCGGTAGGGAAGCAGCGGCCCAACCCATCCACTCTTGGGCGCAAACTGGACCCGATTGACGAAAACGTGGTCGCCGATCAGCAGCGTATTCTCCATCGAACTGGATGGAATCTCAAACGCCTGCACCACAAACGTAATGATGAAAAGCCCGGTCACCAGCACCGCGGCTAGCGACGAAAGAAACTCAACCGTAGTCTCTTTCGGCTTTTCTTCTGCGCCGTTCTTTTCTGCCTTAGCCAGCTTTTCTTCTTTCTTCGCCACAGTCGCTTTCGTCTACTCGAATGTTCGTTTTGGTCTCGTGGAAGAGCGGCCCTTCAGGGCCGCGTCAGCCGCACCCCACAAGGGGATTTAACCCCGGGACCCGATCAATCAGTGTACCAGCCGCAGAGTCCGGTTCCACCGCGTGATCTGAAACAGATGGGTGACCGCGTATGCCAGATGATAGAGCCGCCCGCTCAAACTTGAGGATGGATTCCGGTCCCAGTCCTGTACCGACCAGTAGATCACCAGAGGTCTTCCAATAATATTCTCCTGCGGAACGAAGCCCCAGTAGCGGCTGTCCTGGCTGTCATCGCGGTTGTCGCCCATCACGAAATAGTGCCCTTGCGGAATAATCAATTCCCCGTCTTCCACCAGTTTCCGCATCTGTAGCCACCACGAGCCTTCCATGTTGGCCGCCGGAATATCGGTTCTGGGGAAGTCGTCCCGGTAAAGGTTATTGGCCGGCTCCAGAAAATGCACGTACGGCTCGTCGATGGGCTTGCCGTTGATGAAAACCCGTTTGTTCACCATGCGCAGCCGGTCTCCGGGCAGCCCGATCACTCGCTTCACAAAATGCTGCTGCGGGTCGACCGGATAATGGAACACGATGATATCCCGGCGCGCGATCTTCTGATACGGCATGAGGTGATCGCCTGGCCCCGTTCCTCCGTAGCAAAGCTTGTTCACCAGCAGGTAATCGCCGACCAGCAGCGTATTCTCCATCGATTCCGACGGGATCTGGAATGCCTGCACGATAAATGTAATCACAAAGATCGCTATCACCACCGTGCCCATGAGCGATTGCAGGGAACTGATCAAGTCTGATCCAAAGCTGCTGGTAACTCTGCGATGGGAAACGGGCGCCGGCTGAGATGGAGAGAGCGCGGGAGCGGCCGTAGGCCCGCTGGAAGCCGCGACCTCGACCGGCAGATCCGCCGGACTTGGCACGGGCCCCGGCTCGGGCTGCGAAACGATGGGCTGGTTTACGGAATCCATGAATCCTACTTAATCCACCGGCTGCGGCGAACGTGCCGCTTTCCCTTCCGTATCCTTCGGCCGCGATGCGAGGTACGTCAGCAACTGCCGTGCGGCATCTTGTTCGGCAGTCTTCTTGGTTGAACCTTGCGCGCGTCCAACAAATTCCGGATTGCGGCTCTCGCGAGTGTGCAGGCGGGCTTCCACGGTAAACGTCTTGCTGTGCTCCGGCCCCGCTTCCTCGACCAGGACATACGCTGGTTGCGGCAGTCCCAGGCTTTGCACAGCCTCCTGCAGCGCCGACTTGAAATCGGTGATGGGCAGGCTTCCGCCGCCGCGTTCCATCCGCTCCAACTCGGGCGCAATCACATTGCGTAGAACAAACTCGCGCGCCACTTCCAGCCCGCCATCAAGATAAATCGCCGCCAGAATGGCCTCCAACGCATCTACCAGCAGGGCCGTCTTGCCACGTCCGCCACTCTTTTCCTCGCCACGTCCCAGGCGGAGGTAATGGCCCAACTCCAACTGCTGAGCCACCTGAATCAAATGCCGCTCACTCACCAGGTGCGCCCGCAGTTTCGAAAGTTCCCCTTCTCGAAAATGCGGGAAGCGTTGAAACAATTCTTCACTGGTCACCAGAGCCAGCACCGCATCTCCCAGAAACTCCAATTGCTCGTTGTCGCTGACCTTGTACTTGCTTTCGCCGGCCTGCTGCGCCTCGATTTCGCGCGCCTGTGAACTATGCGTGACCGCCTGCTCGATCATCGCCCGCCGCCGGAAATGGTAGCCGAGCCCTGCCTCCAGCGCCGTGATTTCCCGTTCCTTCATAGGTAGAGACGTTGCTTGCAACGTCTTGCTTCGAACGTCTCGCGCGAACGTCCCGGGGCTAATTCTTCGGGGGTGTCGCAGCCTGTCCGGAACTGCCGCCGGGTGTGTATTTCAGCAGGCGATCCTGCTCCTGCCGCGCTGCCTTTCCGGCAGGCGAGTCGGGGCTATCCTTCGTCAGGTCTACCGCCTGCTGTGCCGCCTTCAAGGCCTCTGGAATCTTATTCTGGAAGTCGAGCGACAGAGCCAGGTGGTACACCGCGACCACGTCCGGCGACTGCGGCAGCGCGTCAATCGACTTCCTTAGATTTGCTTCAGCTTCCGGCCAGTTGCTGGCCTTGTACGCAGCCATCCCGATGACAAAGTAGGCCTGAGAGCGGATGAAGTTCTTGTAGTTCTTCAGTTGCTCCTCTGGATATCCCGCCGTCGGTACGTCCGTGTCTACCGTCACCAGGGCGCGTTCGGCACCTTTCTTGGCTTCGGCTAGACGCTGGTCCTTGTCCAGATTGTCGTCTTTTGTCTGGTCGACTTCTACCTGGGCCTGTGCTACCAGCGCTTCAGGATCATCCGGATCGATTACCAGCACTTTCTTTGCTATCTCATCCGTCTTGGCCGTGTTGTTAACCTGCTCATATCGAGCCATGGCCGCCTTGTAGACAATCGTGCGCACCTCGCTTGCAGGATACTTCGCCGCAAAATCATTAGCCGCTTTCTCGCATTCCGCAGGGTCAGCTACCTTAACCGCTGCTTGGTACGCCGCATATTCTTCCTGGCTGTTCACCTTCGGCGGACGCTTTCCCTGTGGAGCCGCGGCCTGCCCCGCTCCTTGTCCGGCTGCCTGCCCTGCGGGAGGATTCTGCGCTGCCGGTTTGTCCTGCCCCCAACTCCAAACGCAGATTGCGAGTACTGCCACGATGATCGCTGTGCGCTTCATGCGTTCTCCTCGACCCAAACATCCTTCATTTTCATTGGAATCCTGCAACGTGCATTCTATCGCAGCAGCACCGCTGGGTGCCCCATCCCTTGTCCCGCCGTTGTTTGGCAGGACAGGGTGGGGACTTTGACTTTCTCCAGTAGTGCCGTTCTGTCGTAGCGCCGGCGTTTGGCGGGCCTATTTCGCTGACTCCTGCGGCTTCGTCTTGGCTGGAGGCTCGTACGCCGCCTGCAACCCGCGCTCAGCCGCGGCCTTTGCTTCCGGCAAATCTGCTCCTGTACTCAGGGCCGCCCGATATTCATTCAACGCGGCGTCCCGGTCCGGCGGATCCTTCATATCCAGCATCCGCCCTAGATACACATGCGACCACGCGACAACTTTCGGATCTTTGGTTGCCTGAATGGCCTTATGGAAATTATCCGCCGCTCCGTCCGGATTTTTATTTGCCACCGCTACCTGCGCCAGGATAAAGAGCGCCCGTCCTTCGTCCCCGATCTTCTTATCCAGAGCCTGTTGCGCCAGTTCCTGCGCTCCCTTGGGATCGCCCGCCGCCAGCCGCTTTTCGGCCGTCACCAGCATTCGCCGGTCTTCCAGCCGCGACAATTGCACCAGTTCGGGCGCGGTATTACGGGCAAACTGCACCTCACTCGCCGCCTTTTGCTGCTGCTTGATATCGATCGCATACAGGATGTCGGAGTACGCTGTCCGCAGCCCCGCCGGATCCTTCTCAAATGCCACGATTGCGTTATAGAAGTATTTGGTCAGGATATAGCCCTGCTTCTCCGCGTCATCCACAGCCTGCAGCCGCATGGCTTCGGCGGTCTGCTTCGTGCCTGAGGTTCGGATCTCAATCGCCCGCACCAGGCACTCGGTGACCAGCAGCGAAATGTCGGTCTTGAAGGTCTCCTCCAGCGGCGCCCGCTTGACTGATTGCAGCAACGGTTCCAGCCGCTTGATCGCAGTGAAGTGCTTCTCCGCCATCGGATCGAGCAGGTAGTGCAGATATGTATGCCGGATCTGTGGCATCTTCAGCGGATCGACGCTCGACGGGTCCGGCGAAGGGAATACGACGACGTAGTAATCGGTGCCGTAGTTGCGGGCGTTCGCCTCATTCGGATCGCCCATGAAATCGAGCAGAACGGTGAACGTTCTCCCGAGATATCCGCCGGACTGCAACTTCAAGTAGATGTCGGTATCGAAGACCATTTTCTGCAGCGGCACGTGATAGCGCGCCACCAAGGCCGCGTAACTCGCCCGGTGCGCCTCCCAGATGGAGTGCAGTGCCGCCTTGTCGTAAAAGCGCTCAAGCAACGCCCCAAACGCCGCAATAGGCACGGCATCCGGAGGCATGTCGTCCTCCTTCACCCGCGGCAGAAAATGCGGAGGTCCCTGCAGATAGAGCGCCAGTGACACGAATTGCGACAGATCGTGCTGCGGATCTTTCCCCTTGCGCGCCTGATACCAGTCGCACATGGACGCCAGCGCCGCCTGCGCCTCTTCGTTGAAACGCAGATTCTTCTGCACCTCCGCCCGGACGTTCAACCGCTGCGCGTCCGAGACGTTCAGATCGACGTCGTATCCGCACGAGTTCATTGCGGTGAGCACGCTGAACAGCGTCTCGCTGGTGTCGAGAGTGATCGGGTTCTGGGGCGCAGCTTGGGGCTGAGCCTGGGGTGGAGTTTTGGGCTGAGTCTGCGGTTGAGCTTGGGGCTGAGTCTGCGGCGGAGCTTGGTCCTCAGGCTTGCTTTCGGTCTGGTTCGGGGCCTGGCCTTGAGCAAGGCAGACAACCGCAAGCAGCCCTGCCAGAGCCGCAATCAGAAATATTCGAAGTCCAATACTGAGAAAACGACTCAGGAATCCCTCCCGCAGAATGGCCGCACGCCCGGCTAGCAATAGAAGATAGGCGGAGAACATTAATAAGTTTAAGGGCTTGAGGGCAGAGGGTCAAACGGGAGGAGCGAAGGATGTGGAGACAACCGCCTTCGGCTGTCCGTCGAGCGAAGCTCGACTGTCGTCACCAAAAGAAAAGGGAGGCTCAGGCTGAGCCTCCCCCAAGTTAGCAAAAACCCAACCGCCTAGAAAATGAACTTCAAAGCGAGTTGCATCGTCCGGGCATTGCTGGGGAACGTGGTCTTGGCATTGTTGAAGTTTGCTTCGCCAGGCGTGAAGTAAGTGATCCCTGCAGTCCCATTGTTGAATTGGTTCACTAGATTCACGTAACCGGTTACCCACTGCGGATGGTTAAACGCGTTGAATGCCTGCGCCATAAAGTCGATCTTGTAGCGCTCTGTGATCGAGAAGTGCTTTGCCACGGAGAGATCGACATTGTTGATCGCTGGCGTTTGCAGGGTGTTGCGGCTAGAGGTAGCGACCGTTCCCTGCTGAGCAACCACATAACGTGCCGTGGGATCGATTGCCTGGTACGCGACAATGTTGCCAGCCTGCGGGCCGCTTGTGGCGACCAGACCAATGACGTCGCTTCCTCGCCCCGCAACTCCAGCGGGGTTGTAGATGGCTCGGTCTCCAGCAGCGTCGTAGTTCAGATTGGCATCTACGCCGCTTTGAACTGTGCCCCATTGCCCCGACTCATACGTGTAGATGGGAGCGATTTCCCAATTCCCCAGTACGTTCTTCTTGAGCATGCTTGAACTGCCTTTGTACCACGGAGCATCATAGATAGCGGCAATTGTGAGGCGGTGAGCGTGGTCCAAAATAGAGTTACTGCGCTCGGCCGGCAGATTGCGGAAGTCCTGCGGCCGCCGAGGTGAAATGACGGTCGAAAAGAAATCGGCCGTGCTGTTGTCGATGGCATGGCTCCACGTATACGCTACCTGGAACTGCAACCCGTTAGAGAACCGGCGGTTCACCTGCGTCTGTAGACCGTGATACGTGGAAGCACCCCAAGGCATGAATCCCACCACGGCCCCAAAGAAGCCATTGTTGAACCATGCCGGATCGTAGCCTCCGCCCGGAGGCGTCCCAAAGTCGTTGTATCCCTCCGAAAGGGTGCCGGGCGCATCACCACACGCTCCACATCCCGTGTCGAGGTCGGCGAGATTCAAACCGTTACAATATTGCACTCCGCCCGGAGTTGTGGCGAGCGATGTCGGATCGCAGGTCGCCCAAGCATTCGTCAAGCCGTTCACTGTGGCTTGGTCCGGAGCCTGGATGTAGGTAGGAACACCGGTCGCAGGAGTTACACCTGTAACGAAGTTCAACCGATTCTGCACATTCAAGTGAACTCCGCGGGTGCCTACGTAGCGTACATCCACGGTGTAGTTCGAACGGAATACGTGTTGGATACCTAAATTCCAAGACTCTGAGTAGGGATATTTCACATGGGCGGGCAAAAACGCCGAGGTGCTTGCCCGGGCGTCGTCCGGAGTCAATACCGAAATGCCGCTCACGGTTTGCGGAGGAATGCCGCCGCTGGCTAGGAACGATCCACTTGGGGGGCAATGCGGACCGCTGGGACAGTCTTCGGTAAAACCAATTTGCGGCGGGCGAGAGAGCGTGCCAATGTTGTCGTACAGCACGTCATAACCAATGCCGAAGCCGCCGCGGATCGAGGTGTTCCCGCTCGTTCCTGGTGAATATGCGAAGCCAATGCGCGGCATGAAGTCCTTCGTAGGTGCTTGAGGCGAAGCAAAGGTAACGAGACCCGGCACATCGGCTACACTGTTGAGCGACTGCTGCGTCCAACCATAGGGTGTGCTCATGTACTCGTAGCGCAGCCCCAGGTTGAGGCTTAAGTTGGGTCGAACCTTCCAGATGTCATTCACATACGCGAACAGTCCATACTGATCGCCAGAGTACCCCGCACTGCCAAACGCGCGCTCGGCAATGTGGTCAGGCGTTTGGTCGAGCGCAAAGCCCTGTAGTGTCTTCCAGTCGTAGTCTCCCCGCGAGCGCTGGATGAACTTCTGCGGCGAGATGTTCTTCCTTCCTTCAAACCCGAACTTTAGAGTGTGGTTGCCCTTCACCCACGACACGTTGTCGATCGCCTGATAGTTGTTCTGAATCGCATATTGTGGTGCATTCGGATCCGGGCCAACGTTCAAGTTTCCCAGATTCTCGACCGTGAGATTTGGAAAAGCGTCCAGGTTCTGGAATTTTGCGAGATTGCCGCCAGGAACCGTAAAGTCCTGCGCAGTGCGAGTGAATCCGACACGGAACTCATTCCCAAGAGCTCCCGAAAAGGTATGGTATTCGCTAAGGGAGATCAAGTGATACGGTTGCAGAAAGGGGGTAAAAAAGATTCCTAACTGCGCACTGGTGTCCAGCGTCACCAGCTTGTTGTAAATGTAACGGCCGCGAATCTGGTCTTTGTCGCTGAGGTTGTAGTCCATCGACGTGGTTAACGCTCGCGTGTTGTTGTAGTTCGGCGCAATGAGTGGGAGCACGCCAACTTCAATCGGTGTACCGCTTACACTTACGGCTGTACAAGCGCTGGAATTTGCCGATGGCGCCTGAGCGTACTGCTGCAAGCCTTGTACGTTGCTAGTCGATACTCCTGCAATACCTAGCAGCGTTGTGTATCCAGCAGCCGTCGGAGCGCAAACGACTGACCCCGAGGCAGGGGAAAGACCGATCGGGTTGTACTCGAAGTTCGCAAAATAAAACAACTTGTTCTTGATGATTGGACCGCCAATCTGTCCACCGAAGCGATTGTTATCGTAGCGCGGAACAGTGGTAATGCCCTGGTTGGTCAGTGACGTATCCAGCGCGTTCAAATTGCGGTTCTGGAAGTATTCATACACTCTGCCGTGGATGGTATTGGTGCCGCTTGCCACAATCGTGTTGAACTGTGCGCCGTTCGAGTGCCCAAACTCCGGGCTAAACTGATTCTGTAAAACCGAGAAATTCTGCACCGCATCATTGGGCACATAGAGGAGTGGGCCAGTAACGCCTTTGTCGTTGTTATCAACTGCCTCGATCATGAAGTTGTTGTTTCGAGGCCGTTGACCGCCAACGCTAGGACCAGTTCCTGCCCCAAGTCCCCCCGAAGTGCCGACTCCAGCCTGTAACAGTGAAAGGTTCAACACGCCCAGACCGGTGGACGATGTGGGCAGATCTTGTGTCTCGCGGAGCTCATAGGTCGACTGGATCTGTGCTGTCGTAGTGTCCAACGTCGGCGGCGTTCCTGATACTTCTATGGTCTCTGACGCGGCTCCGGGTTGAAGCGATATATTGCGGGTGGCGGTCTTGCTAACCTCGATGTCCACCTGCTCACTGATGGTCTTGAAGCCGGTCATCTTAACGCTGACGCGATAAGTGCCGTTCAACAGGTGCTCGAATCGATATTCACCCGATCCGTTCGTCTTGGTGGTGGCCGAAACGTTGGTAGCCACGTTCGTAACCGTAACGTCTGCCCCCACTACCGCGGCACCGCTCGCATCCGTTATGGTGCCGACTACGTTTCCGTCTATTGCCTGGCCTAGCGCGAGGATTGCGCCGAAGGCCACTACGCTGATCAGCGCGAATAGAAATCCCAAACTTCTCAAGATTCGCACGCCATTTGTCATAATTTATTTTCTCCTGAACTTCTGGAAGAATTTCGGGCCATCGCAACAGCTGACATTTCGTCACAGCCGGTTGAGAGAGCACTCCTGGACAGCATCGGGCAAGCACAGATCAACACTCCGTCCTCACACCTTCTGTGCAAGTCAGAAACCAAAACAACGCGTCTGTAAATTGTTTGTTTCCTGTAAGTTATGTCTCGACGGCGGGCATATCATACCAAAATACGGAGATGTCCGGATTAACAATATGACGGTTGGTATCCGGTGCTTCCTGTAAGCCTGGTCGGGAACTGTCAGTATGCCGTGATTTCGGCCGCAATCCTATAACGCTAACAATCCACGAGTGTTTCCGTTAGGTGATCGAAAGCAGACTCCGCCCAATGCCACTGGACTGCAAAACTGGAGCTACTTTGTGTAATTCCCCAACTCAATGCCAAGCGTAACGGACTGCGTTCTCGCATCAAGGGAAGACATTCACCACGGAGGGCACGGAGAGGCACAGAGGAACGTTAATGCGTTTGTGAATGTGTCGCCAACTCTACTCCCTCAAACCGCAACTTATCCACGGATAGCTATGCACGTAAAGCGGCCCACGTCGGCTGTGGGCGTACAGGAGGAAGTTAATGAAAAATAAATGGACTCGTTTGTTGCTATGTGTGGTGGTTGCAGGTCTAACGTCGGCGTGGGCGCTTGCACAAGACGACACGAGTAACAAGTCAAAAGGTGAGGTCAGAAGCATCACCGGATGTCTCACAAAGTCCGGCAGCGGCAATGAATATCTTCTGACCGGCACCGACGGCAGCACCTGGGAGATTCACGAGAACAACGCGGTCGATCTCGCGTCTCACGTGAACCAAACGGTCGAAATGCGCGGCGTAGTTTCTAACGAGAAGGCGCACAACATGAAAGAAGACGCCAAGGACATGGCCAGCGACACTGGCGCGACCAAGCGCAAAGCCGAACATGGACACCTGAAGGCCACCCACCTCCACAAGGTGAGCGATTCCTGCCAGTAAATGCGGTGAAGGAACTAACAAAAATAAAAAGGGCGGAACGAGAGTTCCGCCCTTTAGCCTTTTAACTGAGAACTGCTTCTACCCCTTCACATTAATCTTCGAGAACGACAACACCGCACGGCTCGGCGTCGGACGTCCCATCGACAGCGCCGGACGGAACGTTGTAAAGATCAGCATCTGCTTCACTTTCGGCAGCACTTCCTGTGAATCGTTCGAGTCAGAAAGAATCCGGTAATCCTGTACCCGGCCGTTCGCATCGACGTAAGCCTCGATCACCAGAGAATCCTCGTCGATTGTATC
This sequence comes from Terriglobia bacterium, assembly GCA_020073385.1. Taxonomy (GTDB): domain Bacteria; phylum Acidobacteriota; class Terriglobia; order Terriglobales; family Acidobacteriaceae; genus Sulfotelmatobacter. The sequence goes on from JAIQFH010000005.1 coordinate 118,159, forward strand.
CATGCTCAACCCCAAAGCACTTGGCTGCAACTCCGGTCCGGTGTTGACCATGACCAGCGGCACATCGTTGTCCGCACGCAGCGACGATGGCACTACGAAGTACACCATCGCAATCCCGAAGAGAATTACCGCACTCACAAAGCCGGCCGCTGCCGGAACCATGAATGCCTGGAATGCATTCTCCAGCCGCACCATGAGCCCTTCAAAGCGGGCTCCCCGTGCGTACGCTGCCTCGCGCGAAATCGCCAGGCGCAACTTCAGCCCAAGATCCGCGGGAGCCTTCGGCCGCTCCATGTTCACCAGCAACTGCTGCGTCCGCCGCAGCGCCCGATACTCACCATGGCACGCCGGACATTGTGCAAAATGATTCTGCAGCGCAAGCATCTCTGTGCCTGTCACCGCTCCGTCCAAGTATGGCGAGAACAATTGCTTCGCCTGGGGGCACAGCAGTCCCTTTGTTCCCGTGCCCGTCTTATGAATGCCAATCATGGCATCACCTCGACCCTTCTACCCCCTCCAGCTACCTGTGACCGCGAACCCTGTTCTTTGGGAGCAGTCAACCCCAGCTCATTTCCTACTTCGCGCACATACGGTGCCAGTCTCTGCCGCAGGGCATCTCGGCCTCGCGTCAGCCTCGACTTCACCGTGCCGAGTGACACCTCGAGCACCTCGGCAATCTCTTCGTATGACATCTCTTCCAGGTCTCGCAGAATCAGCGTTGTCCGGTACGGTTCCGGAACCTTTCGCAGTTCTTCGTCGACACGCCGCTGCACCTCATGATGCGCGACGCTCTCAAACGGAGAATCCGCGTGGTCCGTCAAGGCGACCTGGATCGCACTGTCCGACACGCCGTTTGCCTCGGTCTCCGGCTCGATCGAAGTCTCCTTCGCCTTGTGTCGGAACCACCAGCGCCGCCGGTTCGCCGCCTCGTGCAGGGCAATGCGGTAGATCCATGTCTTTAGGCTCGACTCGCCGTGGAAGTGCTTCATGCCGCGAAACACCTTCAGGAACACGTCTTGCGTTGTGTCCGCCGCGTCCGCCGGATCGTTCACAATCCGGTACACCAGTCCGTACACCGGTTGCTGGAACTCGCCGATCAGCCAGGCGTAGGCGGATTCCGAGCCGGCTTTTAGTTCGGCGACAATCGCCGACTCTTCTTGCGACCGGATTCCAATCGCACTCGCTAAATCACCCAAGGTGGTTGCTCCCGCCATAGTGGCGTCCTCTGATTATAGGATTTTCCACCCCTTCGCGCCCTGAAAATTCACGGTCGCCAAGTCCAGCCCAACGGCCCGCGGAGCCAAATCTTTCACCTAACATAGACTCCGCGCAGGTGTCAGGAGTTCCCACCAACAAGCCATTTATTTTCAGAGAGATCTCAGACCGTAAACCGGCTCACTTTCAGTATGTGGCCCGCAAACGCCAGAAAAGTCGCGAAGGACACCGCACGATAGTTACCTCAGTTCGGTAGACTCCGGCTGTCGCCGGGCGCCGAAGCTGCTTTATGTGGGGACAGCCGCCTTCGGCTGTCCAGCGCCCTGGAAGAGCCTTGTTACAACTGCGGTGCGCCTACTCCCGCAGGAACCTCCAACTTCAACCGCCGCAGAATCTCCGCGAGCGCCGTCAATAATGTGTCGCATCCCTTATCCAACTCCAGAACAGATTTTTCCAGGAATGCGCAAGCCCCATCTTTTTGAAGCCGCACAGCATTCTTATGTGAGAGCGCGGTGAACGCGACCACCGGAATCGCCGCCGTGCCCTCATCTTTTTTCAGCGCCTTCAGCACATCCGGTCCGGTCATCCCGGGCAGAAGCATGTCCAGCAGAATCACATCCGGCTTCTCATTCTTCGCCACTTCGATCGCCTTGGCTCCGTCGCTCGCCGTGCTCACTGTGTACCCCGCGCGTGCCAGTGCCCGCTCCGTGGCCATGCGCAAGAATTTACTGTCATCGACCAGAAGAATCTTTGTCATGCTCTGCCGTGCGTGCCATTTCTCACGCTTATCCTCACCTTATCCTTATCGGCAGAATTGGACAGCTAAAGAGGAGGTTGGATGAAACGAGAATGAGAGATTTCTCACCGTCGCCGGGACACGTGATTTTCTAGGATTCTTTAGGCGCTTCTTCGCTGCGTACCATCAGGAATCCTGTCAAGCTGCTTCTTTCAGAAGCGCCCTTACCCCTAGGCGGCAAGCCTCACGCAATGCCTCTTCATGGCCTTCGGGAATCGATTTGGTCAGCAGCAGACTTGACGTGCCATGCAAGAGGGCCCAGAGTGCGAGCGCGGTTTGCGTGTGGTCTTCTGGCGATCCTCCAAAGTTCTTCGCCAGCAGTCGTTCCGTAAAATCGAAATTCGGACGTGATTCCCGAATCGGCCGCGGAGCCCCGCGCCCTTTTCGAGGCGACATTAAACCAGCGTGCGTATAGAACAGTTCATACTCATTTGGCATTTTGAGCGCGAACTCAACATACGCCTCCGCCATTTGTTCCAGGGTTTCGCCCTGTTCGAATTGCTCCCGGATGCGACTCGCGATCCGCAAGAGCAGCCCTCGAATCAGATCCTCCCGGCTCTTGAAACGACGGTATACGGCTGGAGTGTTGGTTCCAGCCGCGCGGGCAACGGCCCTCATCGTTAAGGCGCGCTCCCCTCCTCGCCTCCACAGCCCGTCGGCTGCTTTCAGTACGCGTTCCTCCAGATCCGGATCAGGATGCCGCGGCATCGTTCCTCCTACGCCAACATTATCTCCGCCAAAATTTCATTGACAGTGTACACGTAACGTTGTTAATAATAACCATACGAGTCCTCCCCCCATCAATCCCTTGTCGGTCAGAGGGTACGGCCGCCGCGAACAGTCCCGGCGGCCGCTTTGCTTTCTCCTCCCGGTGCGCCATCCTTGTCGCGTCTTGTGCGACGGCATGGGATTTCTAACTCTTGAGATCCGACCCACGGTGCAGTCAATTTCAGCGGAATAATAATGTTGACACCGTAAACAAAACAATGTATAAAAAATACGTCCCGTGGGTCCCCCTGTGATTTCCAGCTGAAATGAAGGAGTTAGTTCGCTGTGTGCTCGTTTCAAAATCCTGACAATCGAATTTCCATCCTGCAGATGAACTCCGAGCTCGAGCATGCTCAACTTGAGCTGCTCGGTGCCCACTGCGCGGTTCATCAGCTTCGACTTCACTATTCTTCCGACGACCTCGCTCGCTTCGGACGGCGCGATGTTCTGCGCAAGTCGGCCGAGGCTGCTACTGCCCTCCGCGACTTTTACGCCGCCATCGAAAGCAAGATTCCCCACGCCGGGCCGAGTTTCTCTGTACCCCAGCCCAGCGCCGAGCAGATTGGTCAGGCCATCGACTGGCTCGCCGGTTATCTGCGGGAACAACGCGAGCATCATTCCGCCGTGGCTACTCCACTCACCAACGAGGGCAAGGCCCGGCTGTGGCCGTTTTTCTCCGCAGATCTGCTCGACCGCATTCGCATCATCGAACTTCGGGGCGCGAGGGTGCGCGTGCCGGATTTTTTCGCCAAGGTGCGCGCCCTCGGCTTTGAGCCACCCGAGATCACGCATATGGACTCAGTCACGTTTCTCGACATCATCGCGTTCAATCAACACGTGTCGGAGCGCGCCCTGTTTCACGCCTTAGTGCACGCCGTGCAGATTGATACTCTTGGGCTGCAGCGCTACGCAGAACTCTGGGTGCACGGGTTCCTTAAGACCAGGACGCACTTTACTGTCCCGCTCGAAGTGCACGCGTTCTCCTTGTCATCGAAATTCCTGCGGCCCATGACGGAAAGATTTTCAGTCGAGGATGAGGTCCTCCGCTGGGTAGCTGACGGCCGCTACTGATCGAGTTGTTCCACCCCCACGCAAAGAGAAGGGCGGCGCACTCGGCCGCCCTGATCTTCCGGTTCCAAAATTACCCTCGTCGAAACATCGCGGTCGACGATGGCTAACGACCAACGACTAAGATCTAGCCCGCACCTCCTCATCCAGCACCTGCCGCACTCTCCCCGCAAGCGTCGAGGGAGTGAACGGCTTTGCCAGAAACGCGATCTCCGGATCCAGCACTCCCTGGTGCACGATCGCGCTGTCGGTGTAGCCCGACATGAACAGCACCTTGATGTCCGGCCGCACTTTCTGCACCCTCCGCGCCAGGTCCGGACCGCTGACTTCCCGCATCACGACATCGGTCAGTAGCAGATCAATTTCTCCGTCATGCTGCTGGCATACCTGCTCTGCGTCATTCGCGTTTTCGAGTTCCAGTACATGGTATCCGCATGCCCTCAGGATCGCCACGGCCAGATCCAGCACCTGGCGATCGTCCTCGGCGACAAGAATCGTTTCTTTTCCCTGCATCGCGGGCTGCTGCACCGGCGAAGCTGGAAGCGGCTCGGCCACTTCCCCGGTCCGCGGCAGATAGACCTTGAACGTGCTGCCTCGTCCGGGCTCGCTGTAGACCGATACGTGGCCTCCGCTTTGCTGCACCACTCCATACACGGTGGCCAGCCCCATCCCCGAACCTTTACCCATTTCCTTGGTCGTAAAAAATGGCTCAAAGATGTGCGCTTGCGTGTCCGCATCCATGCCGATGCCAGTATCGCTGACCGCGAGCATCACGTAAGGCCCGGGACGCACGCCGGCGTGCTCATCGGCGTATGCCTGGTCGAGTTCCACGTTCGCAGTCTCAAGGGTGAGCGTGCCGCCATGCGGCATCGCATCGCGGGCGTTGATCAGCAGGTTCAGCAGAACTTGTTCGATCTGACCCGGGTCGGCCTTGATCGCGCCCAGCTTCGGGGCCGGGCGGGCCACAATCTCCACATTCTCGCTGATCAGGCGCCGCGCCATCTTGTCCACGTCCACGATGATCGCGTTGAGATTGACGACGCTCGGCTGCAAAACCTGCTTGCGGCCGAACGCCAGCAGTTGCCGCGTCAACGACGCCGCCCGGTTGCTCGCCGTAATGATCTGGCTCGCATTGTTCTGCACCGCGTCCGGAGTGGCGTCCGGAAAATCGATCAACTGCTGCGCAAACCCCATGATCACGGTCAGAATGTTGTTGAAGTCGTGCGCGACTCCGCCTGCCAGTCGCCCGATCGCCTGCATCTTTTCCGCCTGCACCAGTTGCTGAAACAGCAGCCGGTAGCGTTCCTCCGAAGCCCGCAGCGCGGCCACGCTCTGCTGCTTCCGGTGCTGGCTGAGGGTCAGGTGCGCGCCATAACACGCCAAAGAGACGATCACGCTTCCGTAGGCGATAATCCGGTCGTGATCTCCCGCGCGCAGCGCCAGCGCCCACACACTCAACGGCACGATGGCGAGTCCGGCACTCTTCAGCAGGAACCGCCGCTCGTTCCAATCGGCGGGCGCAACTTCTTCGTGGCGCTCTTCCGGTTGTTCATATCCGGCGGCCAGCATCGCCGCAACCAGGAAAGGCACAGTCCAAGCCAGGCTCGTCCAGCTTCCCGAGTTGGTGTGAACGAACGTGAGCGCGTAATCCCCGACTCCCGCCGCCAGCGCATACACGACGAAGTACACCGCCATCCTGCGGGATAGGCTCCGAACCAACGACCCGCGCCCCCAGTAGGATCGCGCCAGGAACGCTCCCGCCAGAAGGAAATTGACAGCGTTGGTCGTAGCCTGTTCCATCACGTCCAGGCTGTGCGGCCCGGCTTCAACCGCTCGCAGGAACAGGAAGTCGTAATACAGCAGAAAGGCCACCAACAGCATCTGGACGAAGTCCAGCGACCTCTGCCAGTCCAATCCGGACGGATCTTCCCCCTCGCGCAGGAACAGCGCCATCACGATCGGCGCGTCATAACACAGGTAAAGAAACTGCGAGATCGGAGACGACGGCACCGTGGTATGCAGCCAGTTCTCGTAATAAGTCCATACGATGTTGGACGTTCCGTATGCCAGGAAGGCCAGGCCGAACAGTCCCCAAAAGGTGCGCGCTAGATCACGGCTGCGGCGCGCAGCGGAGAAGGAAAAAGCAGCCGCAGTAAGGCAGCAGAGTACTTGGACGACGTTGGAAGCAAGCGAGCGCTGCTCTTGCGATCGAAGCAGCAGGAAGGCGCCGATTTGAATAGCCAACAGCAGCCAGGCTGCCTGTGCGATCCGCCGTCTCATGACTGCTGCTCACCGCAGAGCGCGTCCCCACTGTCTCCCGAACCCAAGCTGCAGCCCATCCGCTCACACCGCATCCAACGACCTCCAAGCCCTTGCGAAAGATTAGGAGCTCAAACAAACGAGAGTCTTCCAGGATTTTTGACTTTCTTTGGTATGAAACGAATGCTATTGGTCCATGGATAACGGAGTCAAACACAATAGGGACGCCGTCAGCTTCCAATAACTCATCTCGTGAATGGTTTTGGGAAGAGGCATGGCTTTGGCCGTGCGTCCGAGACCCGCTTAATTCAATTTTGTGCTGCCGCCCCTGAGGGTCAACAAGCGCCGAGCCCCAAAAAATCGTTTACGAGATGAGTTCGACTAGTTCCAGGCGGTTCGTCAGCGCCCATGACTGCGAAACGTCTACAATAGTGGGACGAGTTCCGCCATGCCAGATGATCCCATTACTATCTCCCCCGGCCCGCAGTTTCGCCTGGCCATGTTGCTGGCCATCGTTGCGGATGCCCTTCAGCTTGTGATTTTTCCCGCGTTTGTGGAAGGGGCGCTGTCGCCCGCCGACGATCTTCTCGACTTCGGTATTGCAGCCGCAATGGTGCGTCTGCTGGGATGGCACTGGGAATTTCTGCCGACATTTTTCGTCAAGCTCGTGCCCGGCGTCGATCTGGTCCCCTTCTGGACAATCGCCGTAGCCAGCGTCTGGCGCAAGGCCAAAGCCGCTGGCGTCACTGGCGAAGTGCCTGCTCCCGATAAAAAGTTCCTTCCACACTAGGGCGCGGATAGCGAGCCTGCATCGGGAGGCGTTGCCTCAAACTTAGTCGCGATCGTGATCGCGGTCATCCCAGTCGCGTTGGTCATGCCATCGCCGCTCGTGCTCATCCCACCAGCGATGATGCTCACGCCAGCATCGTTCCCGCACCTCCCGCAATTCGCGGCGTTCGTGATCCGCCTGCCGGCTGTGCCGCCCGTGATGCTCAATCGCTTCATGCAACTCGTGGTCGGCATGGGCGACCCGTCGCTGGCAGCGCTCATCGATTTCTTCTTGTGACTGCGCGAACGCTCGCGGCGCCGCGCTCGACGCCGCCAGCGCCGCCACCATGCCCATCGACAACATCCAGGATTTCATCCGTCCAAAAGACATACGATCCATGCCAATCCTCCAACAGGGTGATTTGGTTTCTAACCGCGGATTGGATAGATGCGGATCGTGACCCCGGTGCGCTACGGTGAATCCGGTAATTCCCGAATCAGGTCGACGCACACAACTTCCTCGGAGTCCCAGCTTGTGTAGGGGCGAACGCCTCGTCCGCCCGGCGGCCCAGCAGTATCGGGCCGCAGCCGTCGGCACAAGGATCAAGCCACACGAAAAATGCACGAAATCGGCTTTTTGACGCTTCAGATGAAAATTCCCACTTCTCGCAAAATCGGCCAGAAGTGGGCACCCACTGCACTGTGCCCACATGGATTCTCTCCTGTATGGAACATTTTCGATCTTCATTCTCCGGACCGTGAGTTTCAGAGGTGTGATGACCTAACTCTTCTCCGACCGTCCAAGGGATTAGTTTTGGAGACGACGGTGACTACCATGCCCATCCCCATGAACACGCTCCGAAGGAATACACTCCGAGGTTTGCCGCTGCCGGTTCTGACACTGACAGTTTGTCTGTTTGCCGCGCCGCTGTTCGCCGCTCCTCTGACCGATACGGACCGCGAACACCTGCTGGTGCACTTCGAGATGACCACGCAGATGGTGGCCGAGCAGGTGCGGGGGTTGTCCCCCGCGCAACTGGAGTACAAAGCTTCGCCGGACCGCTGGAGCATCCGCGAAGTCGCTTCGCATCTGGCGGTAGCTGAACCTGACTATTGGCGCGAGATTCAGAAAGCCCTCAAGGCGGCCCCGGATATGAATGCCAAGAAATCGGCGGCTACTGACGCCGACATTATGTGGTATGGCATCGATCGCGTGGTGCATACCAAGACCGGCGGTGGGCACGAAAAAGTCGACACCTATAAGGACTTGGGCGAGGCCCTGGCAAAGTTCCAGGCGCTGCGCGCCACCATGATCGATTACATCAAGACTACCAACGACGACATGCGGGCACACAGCTTTGGAGATTATGGAGAGGTGATCGACTGCTGGCAGTGGATGCTGGAAATCTCCACGCATGCCGAGCGGCACATCCAGCAGATCCGCGAGATCAAGAACGATCCGAATTTTCCGAAGAAATGAATCGGGGGGCGCGCACCCAAAATCAAAAGCGGCTTCGGGCGAGACACCTCCGCTTCTCGAAAGAGTGCGCCGGGGCTGAAGCCCTGATCATCTTGCGGTGCTTTACGCGGCGCTAAAGCGCCGCTCTTCCACTAACGCCGCTCTTCCATTGCGAAAATCCCCACTTCTGGCAACACCGGCCAGAAGTGGGGCACCCGGCCCGTTTGGTTCGTGCAACGTTTAGAAGAAAATCGTGATCACGGCGGTTACGGTGACGCCGCCCTGATTTGGCGAGTTCGGCAAAGGACCTTTGAGCGAGACTCCGAAGCTGATGTCACCGGGACGCAGCTTAGCGATTTTGCTGGCAGCGTCTACTGCATCTTTGATGGGGTCCACATAGGGCTTGAATTGCGCCACGGTTTTCGACGGATTCTTGAGGTCGATTTTGTCGATATTCGTCACCACGCCACGCATTGCGCTCTCGCCTTTCGTGAAGACACTCGCGACCTCGGACAGATTCGGCACTTCATTGCCGATGGTGAATGTCATCTCCCAGTTCTTGTCGACCGGATTAATCTTGGCCGAGAATTCCATGTCGGAAACGCTGGTCTTTAATTCCAACGTTCGGTCCCAGCCGGCCGTCGCCTCCACCGGCCCCAAAGTAGCCGTCGCTCCAGAGACCGAGATCCCAGCGCTGGCATCCTTCCCAGTCCACTTGATTTCGGTGGGGATCGATTTCAGGGTATTCAGGAGACCCTTCAGTTTGTCAATGATTTCCGGATCACCGGCCCGCACCGGAGTGGCTCCGGAACTGCCGGGAACGTAGGTGGGATCGCCGGGCAAGTTCACAGGCAAGAAACTGTGAGTCTTAGCCCATTGGTGGATTTCCCAGGCAATGTCGCCGTTATCCATCTGGGCGATGGCCGGCACCTCCAAGCGAGCGGCCACAATGATGTCGCGCTCGGGCAGCATGCGCAGGTTTTCGGTGTTTTTCGCGAGCCAGTCGCGAAGCAGTGAAAGCGGAGTCTGACGCATCAACATTAAATCGGTCATGACGATTTTCTCCTCGATTGAAAACACAAGAGGCCCAACCCGGGTTACGGCCTTTGCGCCAGGGAAACCACTCCGACGTGAGGGGAAAGGATAGAACTGCGGGGGCGGTCCATCCTGCGGCTGGGAGTGGCCGCAGACACTGTACCGCGAATCGGGGGAAGTTGCTAGTGTGTCGAGCGGAGAAAGTCAAAGCGACTCGATACGTCCGGGCCGCCGGGCGGACGAGGCGTCCGCCCTTACATGGATCTTGGCCCCCCTCCAAAAAAAATCCCCACTTCTGGCTGAAGTCTGACGCCCGACGCCTGCTTTTATGTTCCTTCGTTCCAGCCGGCCAAGTACTCTTCCTGCTCTGGGGTCAGCTTGTCGATCTTGATGCTCATCGACTCGAGCTTCAGCTTGGCTACGCGCTTGTCTAGCTCGTCGGGGACACGGTAGACCTTGGGCTCAAGCTTCTTGGCGTTCTTCACCATGTACTCGACCGAGAGAGCCTGGTCGGCGAAGCTCATGTCCATTACGCTCGCGGGGTGGCCTTCGGCGGCGGCCAGGTTGATGAGGCGGCCTTCGCCGAGCAGGTTGATCTTGCGTCCGTCTTTGAGCGAGTACTCGTCGACGAAGTTTCTTGTAGTGCGCTTCGAGGACGACATGCTCTCCAGCGCGGGGATATCGATCTCGACGTTGAAGTGGCCCGAGTTCGAAATGATCGCGCCGTCTTTCATCAGGGCGAAATGTTCCTTCGTGAGTACGCTCTTGTTGCCGGTGACGGTGCAGAAGACGTCGCCGAGCTTGGCGGCTTCAGCCATCGACATGACGCGGAAGCCGTCCATGACGGCCTCGAGCGCCTTGGTGGGATCAATTTCGGTGACGATGACTTCGGCTCCAGCGCCACGGGCGCGAGAGGCGAGGCCGCGGCCGCACCATCCGTAGCCGGCGACGACGAACTTCGATCCGGCAAGCAGGAAATTGGTGGCGCGGATGATGCCGTCGATCGTGGACTGTCCGGTACCGTAGCGGTTGTCAAACAGGTGCTTGGTGTCGGCGTCGTTGACGGCTACGATGGGGAACTTCAGCACGCCTTCCTTGGCCATCGCGCGCAGGCGGATCACTCCCGTCGTAGTCTCTTCGGTGCCGCCGATCACGCCCTCGAGCGCGTCGGTGCGCTTGGTATGCAGAAGGCCGACCAAGTCGGCGCCGTCGTCCATGGTGATCTGCGGCTTGTGATCGATGGCGGCCAGGATGTGGTGGTAGTAGGTGTCGTTGTCCTCACCCTTGATGGCGAACACCGGAATGTTGTGGTCGCGGACCAGCGAGGCGGCGACGTCATCCTGCGTCGACAGCGGGTTCGAGGCGCAGAGGACGACTTCGGCTCCGCCGTCTCGCAGGCAGATCCCGAGGTTTGCGGTTTCGGCCGTGACGTGCAGGCAGGCCGAGATGCGGACGCCCTTCAGCGGCTGGTTCTTGATGAATTCTTTGCGAATGATCTGCAGCACTTTCATGGACTGGTTCGCCCACTCGATGCGCTTCTTGCCTAGATCGGCCAGTTCGATATTTTTGATATCGCAATTAATCGCTGCGGTCGACATACTTTTTCCTTTTCTTTTAGCTTCTTCGCTTCGTTGCTTGGCTTCGTGGCGCGCGGAAAGCGGGAGAAAAATTAACGTTTGATGAACAGAAAGTGATTGAGTTCCAATAGCATTTTCGCAGAATACCCGAGTTTGGGAAACTGGTCAGGATGCCAAATTCCTGCTGGGCATCCGGCTTTGGGACTACGCCGGAATTGCACTTCTGATTCGACTCTCTCAGCGTCCTCCGCGGATTTCTCCGCGATCTCTGCGTTCAAAAGCTTTCTTAACCACAGAGGTCACCGAGGATCACAGGGGAAAACCGGTTTTCTCTGTGTCCCTCTGTGTCCTCCGTGGTGAACGGTTCTCGGCTACTTCCGCGCGGCTACGGGTTCCCGAAGGCCGGCATCGCTCGCCAGTTTGGCGGCCTTGGTGGTTGACTCCCAGGTGAAGTCCGCGTCGTTGCGGCCGAAGTGTCCGTAGGCGGCGGTCTTCTTATAGATCGGGCGGCGCAGATTCAGCGAGTCGATGATGCCGCGAGGTGTCAGCTTGAAGTGGGCGCGGATGATGTCCGGAATGATCGTGGGATCAACTTTCTCCGTGCCGAACGTTTCGACGAGCACGCTGACTGGATCAGCCACGCCGATGGCGTAAGCAAGCTGCACTTCGCAGCGATCCGCGAGTCCGCCGGCAACGATGTTCTTTGCGATATGACGCGCCATATAAGCTGCCGAGCGATCGACCTTGGTCGGATCTTTTCCGCTGAAGGCGCCGCCGCCGTGACGTCCCATGCCGCCGTAGGTGTCGACGATGATCTTGCGGCCGGTGAGTCCGGTGTCGCCCATGGGTCCGCCGATGACGAAACGTCCCGTGGGATTGATGTGGTACTTCGTATCTTCATCCAGAAGCTGCGGCGGGATCACGGCCTGAATCACGAACTTCAAAATGCTGGACCGCAGTTCGTCGTTGGTAACAGTCTCGGCGTGCTGCGTCGAGATGACGACAGCATCCACACGAAGGACCTTGCCATTCGCATCGTATTCAACTGTCACTTGGGATTTGCCGTCGGGCCGGAGGAAGGGAAGCGTTCCGTCTTTGCGCACCTTCGAAAGCCGCTGGGTCAGCTTGTGCGCCAGAGAAATGGGAGTTGGCATCAGCTCCTCATTCTCATTCACCGCATATCCAAACATCATTCCCTGGTCGCCGGCGCCGCCGGTGTCTACGCCCATGGCGATGTCGCCGGATTGCTTGTTGATGGTGGAGATGACGGCGCAGGTGTTGCAATCGAAGCCGTAGACGGCGTTGTCGTAACCGATGGCGCCGACGGTGCCGCGCACCACGTTCTGGAAGTCGACGTAGGCTTTGGTGGTGATTTCTCCGGCGATGACGACGAGGCCGGTGGCGGTAAGGGTTTCGCAGGCGACGCGGCTCATCGCGTCGTCGGTGAGGCAGGCGTCGAGGATGGCGTCGGAAATCTGGTCGGCGATTTTATCGGGATGGCCTTCGGTCACCGATTCGGAAGTGAATAGATAGCGATTTTTAGATGGCAACGGTTTGTCTCCTTAAGATTGCACTGGGCCGAGGGCCACAGGGCAAGTCGTTACGAGCCTGGTTTCAACGTTGCAGATCCAATGCCGCTTGAATGGACGCCATTGGTTTGAACATCATTGGTGAACCAGCGGAAATCCTAACTGGCCGCGAGGCGGCGCACTGGGAGGAAGTCCTTGAAAAAGGCTAGCAGAGCATGGGCAGGAGGGCAATGGATTTGGCTGTAAGGGGCAGGGAAACAATTGAATAGCCGATTTTGAGAGTTAGGCGGGAAGGGCCTAGGTTTGAGCGAAGCCTTTGAGAATTCTGAAGTATCTCTGTGCTCAAGCCGTCTGCGATGTCGCGATTGGAAAAGAGGCGAACGACCACGCATGCCCTAAAACACTTCGCCCGCATCAGGTTCGATGCGGGCGGAGTGGTGCGTGTTGGAGTGGTCGGGCTAGAAGATCAGTTTCGCGCCGAGCTGGAGTGTGCGCGGATCGAAGGCAGAGGTAACTTGGCCGGCCTGTCCACCGTCAAAACCGGTGTGGAAGCCACCATTCTGTCCGGCGCCTCCAAACTGCGTGTGGTTCCAGGCATTGAAGGCGTCTACACGGAACTCAAATGCCGATCCGCGGGACTCGTTGAACACGAACTGCTTGAACAGCGACAGATTCCAGTTATTGCGACCTGGGCCGCGCAAGGCGTCGAAGGGGAGATTACCCCACTTCCCTGCTGCCGGTGGCGTAAACGCCGACACATCGACCCACTGAATCCCGACTGCCTGTCCCGTCGGGCTCAGTACCTTGGATTTGGGGTAAGAGATCGTTCCGGACAGGTCCGGCCGGTTGCCAACTCCTCCACTGAACAGGCTGGCGACGTTGTTGCCGCTCACTGTCATGTTCAGAGGCGTGCCGGTTTGCATCGAAACAATTCCGGACAGCGCCCAGCCACCCAGTAGGGTCTTTGCGGCGCGGTTGGAACTGCTCTTCAGCAACGGGATGTCGTAAACGAAGTTCACGAAAGCGACATTGGAACGGTCAAGAGCGGACGGTCCCGCGTCGTAGGTCCAACCCACGTACGGATTGGTTACCGAGTTAAGATCCCACCCGTTGCCGGTACTGCCGTTGGCAGGATCAATCGCTTTCGCGTACGTGTAAGCAACCTGCAACTGGAGGTCGCGTTGCACCCTCCCGTGCAGCTCCACTTGCAATGAGTTGTAATGGGAGTTAGCGCCATTGAAGGCCTGCCGCAACTGCGTAAAGCCCTTGTATGGCACCAGCTCGTTAAAGTGGCTTACGCCATCCGTTCCCACGTGATTCGCCGTGCTGGTCAAGCTGGCGAGTTGATCTGGGTCGGGACGATTCAGTTCCTGCCAGTAGCTGAGGTGCCTGCCGATGGCGCCTACGTACGATACTGACAGCACAGCCCTATTCGTCACCTGTTGCTGAACTCCGATGCTGTATTGCGAAACGCGCGGCGTCGGATAGTATTCGCTGATCCCGGTCACCCCTGCGGGCACGATCGGAACCGTAATCGCACCGCCCTGCCAGGTTGTATGTGGGTTGGCCAGCAGGACGTTGCCTGAGTTCAGACTGTATCCAAAGGGAGGATTGGTGGCGCCATTGTACATGTCATTGCCCTGAATACGTTCGTACATGACACCGAATCCACCGCGGACCACAGTCTTGCCTGAACCGGTCACGTCATACGCAAAACCAAAGCGCGGGCCGAAATCCCACCAATTGCCCTTGGCAAGGCCCTTGGGAACTCCGTTCTTGCCTTCCAGCCCGATGCCATTCAGGTACAACTGGTAGCCCTGAAGCTCCTTAAGCGGGCTCGTCCCGAGTCCCGGGCTGTTGCTGGCGATCTGCCCACCGTTGGTTCCCTTAACGAAGACCGCAGCTTGGGCCGGGTCATACAGATTGGGATAGAAGTTCCCCATGGCGTTGTTAGCTTCGTAGGTGTGCGGCATTCCATCCCACCGCAATCCCAGGTTCAGAGTGAGCCGATTGTTCACCCGCCAGTTGTCTTGGATATAGGCGGCTGGATTGATGGCGTTCCAATGCCCCGTACCCTTGAAAGCGTTCTCGTTGTAGCCTTGCGCCGCACCGAGAATGAAGTCGGCATAGTCAAATCCGGTGGCTGAGGCATCGAAGGTGAAACCGCCTTGCGTGCTGGCAAAGTAGTCCTGCACCTTCTTGTAAATCGCCCAGCTGAATCCGAACTTGAGCTGATGAGCGCCTTTCACCCATGAAACATCATCGCGAATCTGATAGTCATCCGCGGTGTTGTTCCACGGCACCCAGTTCGCAGTGTAGTTATCGTTCATCTGCTTGGCGAGATTGATCGAGGGAATACGATTCAATGCGTTCTCGCCGGTGAAGATTCTGTTGAAGGTAAAGCCGGAAGGAGCCTTGTAGACACCATCAGGCAAGATGTGAATCCGGTTGCCGTTGTAGTTGAACGCGATCTCGTTCAGCACGTTTGGATTGATCGCGTGGGTGGCATGCACAACGTAATGGTAGGACGGGTTTCCGAACGTATTGCCAACGCTCGGCATGTTATCACCGCTCCACATCGTTGTTCCGTAGTTCTGGTCCGCCGAGTCTTGAATGTAGTGGCCAAACACAGAGAACTTGTCTGTGAAGCGATGGTCGATGCGAACAATCTCTTCTCTGCCGAACGTAGGTTGATTACCGCCGCCGATGAACGCCCAGCCGCTCGTAGGTTTCGGGAAGATTCCCGCACCCAGAAGCGCGACAGCATTGGGGCTCACCATGCAAGCCGGGATAGTGTTGTTGGGGAATGCAGCGCCGGGCGTTACGCCGGCTGGCGCGACCCCGCCGGGACAGTTCGCGTACTGGATCGAGGCTGGAATGGTCGTGAGCAGAGGAGCAACTGCCGTAATCGCAGTGCCGCCAGGATCCGTAGCCGGCAACACGACATCCCCGGCTCCATTCGGATACATGCTGGCCAGAGGCACGTTGACGTTGAACAGTCCGCCGTGAATGTAACGGCGCCAGTCCATGTTGTAAAAGAAGAAGGTTTTCGGATTCGACGTGTTCGGGTGCAGCGAAACCGGGCCGCCCACGTTGAACCCGAAATCATGGAACCGTAACTCGGCTACTTTGTTGGGAGCCGGATTGAAGAAGTTGCGGGCGTCGAGCGCGTCGTTGCGCCCGTTATAGAACGCGGACGCGTGGAATGCCTTCGTGCCCGACTTGATGACCATGGTCATCGTGCCGGCCGAAGAAGTCCCGTATTCCGCGCTGTAGTTCGATGTCAGAGCGCGGAACTCCGCGATGGACTCCATGCTTGGGGCAACGTCGGACCCCCCGCCACCTCCACGATCGGCCGCTTCGCCGCCGTCAATTAGCCACAGGTTGTGAACCACCCGCTGGCCGTTGAAGCTAACGTTGAAGTCACTGCCGGCAGATGTGGGAACCATGAAGTCCCCTTGCACGCTGGAGGCGCCTGGCGTAAGCGCTTCGAGCGCGAACACGCTGCGCCCATTCGCGGCCAGTTTGCTGATCTGCTGCCCGGTGACCATGCTGCTGACTTCGCCGGTATCAGTTTGCACGACAGCTGCGTTGGCTTCGACGGTAATCGTCTCTTGCGTGCTGCCGACCTGCAGCTTGAAGTCAACGCGGGTGCGGTCGGCGACCTGCAGCGTGATGCCCTTTTTCTCTTCGACTTTGAAGCCCGGAGCTGTCGCGCGGACTATATAGGGCCCGATGTGCAGATTAGGAACCACGTATTGACCGTCGCTGCTGCCGGTCACATTGGTGGTTATGCCCGTCTCAGTATTTGTAAGAGTGACTTTGACGTCAGGAACCGCGGCCCCCGAAGGGTCCGTGACAGTTCCGAGGATGGTCGCCTCCTGGGCGAAAGCGAAGGTGCCCAGTGATACGAACAAGGCGATTAACAGCAAACCTCGTGTGAAGGAGAGAAACTTCATAATCAGCCTCCGAATTGTGATTTCAGGACTATTCGGCCCGGCCAGGCTGGGAACACAGGGCGGGAGATCCATCGCGAACGTTCACGGTTTAGTCCCTGGGAGTTTCCGTAAACGTTTACGGTTTAAGGCTTCTGCATGACCACTGTCAAGTAGAAAATCGATTTTGTGCTGACGATCACACAGGTCTGTGACTGGGATTACGGCGCTTTTCTTGAAAACGAAAATTTGGGCAAACGTGTGACGGGAATCATTGCTACGACTTCTTGGCCTGAAATAAAATCAACCCGATCCTCGACCGGATCAGCAGCCTCCAGCAGGAGCGTGGGCGCTCTTGAAAAGATCTGATGCTCCGGCCGAGGACTTTCTTCCAATGGAGGTCAGTCGCCCCATCACCTTTGCACGGCCTTCCCTTGCGCAAAAGTGCCCCACCGCCCACTTCCAGTCCATTAGTTGGTGTTTTTCGTTGACACCACAAGTTTGCGACTGATAAGTTCACGCAACAGTTTCGTCATACCTAATCCCGCGGTCGGATTGCGTTCCAATTTATGAAACGAAGACGTTAGATTGACGCAGCCGCCGCAAGCGAGTTTTCGCATTTATCGTTATTCCCGCATTTATCTCGATTGGGGCGAGGGATGCGCAAATTGGGATCGCTGTGTCTGGCTGTGGCTATGCTGTTCACGAGTTCTCGCGCGAAGGCAGGCCATGTTGCGGACTTTGCCCATCTGCAGAAGGTTGCTGCGAAGGGAGACAGCCAGGCCCAATACATGCTGGGACTGGCCTATGAGTTCGGCCGCGGCATTGCGCAGGATCTCGGCGAGGCGGCTCGCTGGTACCAGAAGTCTGCCGATGCAGGAAACCCTGGGGCTCAAGCCCACCTGGGAAATCTGTACGCAGAAGGCAGGGGCGTGGCTCGCGATGAAACGGCGGCGCTAAAGTGGTACCTGCTCGCGGCTGTCAGAGACGATTCCGTAGCCGAGACCAATCTCGGTTGCATGTATTTCAGCGGCAAAGGAAGCGTGCGCCAGGACGCGGCCGAGGCGGCACGCTGGTTCACGAAAGCGGCAGCTCAGCACAACCCGCTTGCGGAGGCGAACCTCGCCACACTCTATTTCGAAGGCTGGGGGCTGCCCCGAGATCCTGAGAAAGCTGCGAGTCTGTACCTGGATGCCGCCAAACAGGGCAATCTGTACGCTCAAGCCAGGCTCGCTTGGATTTATGAGCACGGGGTCGGACGGAATCAGGATTTGGCCGAGTCCCTCAAATGGGATCGCATGGCGGCGCAGCACGGATATCCGCGGGCCTTGAATAATCTGGGCTACCTTTACGAGCACGGTCTCGGTGTGCGGAAGAATTTTCCTGAAGCGGCCAAGCTGTATTGCGAAGCCGCCAATTCCAGCCTGGCTGAGGCACAGCAAAACTGGACCAATATTCAATCTAGTTTCAGCGGTTTGCCCGCGGGTTGCGACGAGGCGGCGCGGTGGCTGGCCAAAATAGCGCCGCAGGGACTCGGGAACAGTGACGCGAGCGTCGAAGTAGGGCCGGAAACGCAGGTTGGTAGCTCGATCGTATCTGGCGCGTTTGTTTCCGAAAAACACTAGCGGGCCGCTGTTTGTGGCCAACAGCGACGTAAAGCGGCCCCTGCACGAATCCCACTTCTCGCAAAGCAGCGAGAAATGGGATGCTCCGATTTTTCCAATTCCAGATTCTCCTTCAAGTTTCCCTGGCGCGGGGATCAGGGAGCGCCTTCATCGCGGTTTCGCGGCTGGACGTCGTTGGGGTGGCGACTCCTACGAGGGTGTAGTTCTTGCGGACGATTGGATGGTGCGGCCGACAAAACGCGGCAAGGGTGGGGCACCTTCTGACTTAATCGTACTCGAGTTATTCGTAGCGGAGGGCGGTCATGGGGTCTGTGCCAATCGCCTTTTTGGCGGGGGCTGAGCAGGCTACGGCGGCTACTACGCTCAGCAAGACTGTGACGGCCAGCAAGATCATGGGATCGTGGGAGCTGCCTTCGGCCCAACGGGCCAGGAGTTTGTTTAGGGCTAGCGTTAGGACGACGCCTACCGCAATTCCTGCGCCGACGCTTACTACCGTCGAGGAGAAAGCGATCTTCAGCACGTGGCCGTGGCGGGCTCCGAGCGCGATGCGGATGCCGAACTCGTTGGTGCGCTGGGCTACGGAATAAGAGACGACGCTGTAGAGGCCGACTGCGGCGAGGGCTAGCGCGAGGACGGCGAAGGCTCCGAAGAGCCAGGCGACTAATTGCTCTTGTTCGTACTCCGGCTGGCCTTGAATCCAGTGATCGAGATCCTGAACTTGTCCGTTGATCTGCTGATCGGGGTCGACGGAGTTGACTTGCATTCCGATGGAGTGCAGAAGTTTGAGCGGGGACGAGTCGGAGCGGACGAGGATCTGCGTCCAGACTCGCATCGAGAGCGTGTAGGGGACGAAAATTTCGGGGAGGATGGGATTGTGCAGGCCATCGTCGCGCTTGTCTGCGATTACGCCCACAATCTGCAACCACGAGTCGGAGTCTTGTGCGGTGGCAACGAAGGGTAACGCTTCTTTCATGTCGGGTACTCGGAGGGAGCGTCCTAGCGCGTCACCGTTGGGGAAGTAGAGCTTAGCCATGGTTTGATTGATGACCGCCAGGTGCGCGGCGTTGTGATTCTCGGCCTCGTCCCAGATTCTTCCTTGTGCTACGGGAATGCGCAGGATCGGGAAATATCCCGGGCTGACGAAGTTGACACGAACTTTTTGATCGTCGCGGCGGGGCTGGCCGAGGATTTCAATGTTGGTTCCCCATCCGTTGGAGGGGGGCGTGGCATTGGTGGAGATTGCAGTCATGGTGACGCCGGGGACCGTGGCCGCGCGGCGATGCAACTCTTCGAAATACGCCTGGCGAGCTTTCCAGGTGGGATAGGCTCCATCGTGCACGGGGATTCCGACAGACATCACATTGTGCGGGTCGTAGCCGAGAGGCGTGTGCAGGAGATGAAGAAATCCCTGCATGGCGGCTCCGGCTCCGGCAAGCATGAGGAGTGTAAGGGCGACCTGCGCGCTGGTGAGGAGGCTGTGGGTGGTGCGTCCGTAAACCGCGCCGACGATCTTGCCCGTGCTGGACTGCATCACCTGGCTGACTTGCGGACGTGAGAGCTGCAGGGCAGGCCACAGTCCGAAGAGCAGCCCGGTGAGCATGGCGATGGCGACACTGAACGCGAGCACGGGCAGGTTGATCTGGATGTCGGCCTCGTGCGGGAAGGAATATTTCGGCAGCAGATGGATGATGATGGCGAGCGCGCGATAGGCGAAGAGCACGCCGAGAACGGCTCCGGTGAACGAGAGCAGCAACGACTCGGTCAGGAGTTGACGAATGAGGCGTGGGCGGCTTGCGCCGATGGCGGTGCGAACGGCGAGTTCATGCTGGCGCACCGTGCCGCGAGCCAGGAGAAGGATGGAGACGTTGCCGCATCCGATGGCGAGAAGCAAGGCTACTGCCGTGAACAAGAGATACAAGGTGCCACCGAGATCATGAACGAAATTGTCATTCAGGCCGACCACATAGAACTGGAAATGCTCGCTGGGAAAATGCTTGGGCGTTTCCTTGGCGAACTGATCGATTAAAGGAGCCAGAGCGGCGTTGGCCATTTCATGGGTGACTCCGGGCTTCAGGCGAAGGCCGACATAGTAAGCCCTGACGGGATCGAGTGAAATTTTGAGGGGGAGATAGACGTCGCCGTCATCCCAAGTAAAGCGCGGGGCGGCGACTCCGACGATGGTGTAGTTCTTGCGGACTAATTGGATGGTGCGGCCGAGGATCGTGGGGTCGGAGTTGAAGTGGCGCTGCCAGAATTTGTAGCCCAGCACGGCGACAGGCTGCGGTTCCTGACCGTCGATTGCGTCGGAGGGGATCAGGCCACGTCCGAGCGCGGGTGGGACTCCCATGAAGTTGAAGCCGTTGGAAGACATGTAGACACCCTGGATGTCTTCGGGAAGATCGTGGCCGGTGACGGTGAGGTTCCAGTCATCGGTCATGAAGGCGTCTTCGACGGCCGGGGATTTTCGAATCTCCTGCCATTGAGCGCCCGTCAGACCGAATCCGCGTTCTTGTGTGGAGGCGTCGCGGAGGCGCATGTGGACCATGCGGTCGGAAGCCGCGTATGGATAAGGATCCAGGAGGATGGCGTGGATGACGCTGAAGACCGCGGTGGTGGCTCCGATGCCGAGGGCGAGGGAGAGGATTGCGGTCAGGGCGAAACCGGGATTCTTGAATAGTTGTCGGAGCGTGTAGCGGAAGTCTTGCAGGAGAGTCTGCATGGGCGTCGTCCTCGTGGAGGGATAGACGGATGAGGCGGGAATTGGTACGGGGGAGTTGGCGAATGTTTATCGGGGTGGGTGTTTTGTTTCGAGTATTGGGGGGACGGGTGCGGAGGCGGGACGCCCCCGCCACAGCCGGCAGGATGCCGGCGCTACGGGCTGCGTGGGACTGGATGCGGGAGGTTGGTGGACCAGTTGCTGTTTTATTGCGCGCTTTGCGCGCAACCCCGGACGAAGCGTCCGGGGCTACATTTTGTTGGGACCGGGAAGTCAAAGTCCCCACCCTGTCTCGCAAAAAACGCGAGACAAGGATGGGGCACCGTTGTGTCTAGATATATTTCAGCCAACTGGCTCTGCTCGTCGCCTTTATGTCGGCGAACCAGCGGCAGGCGAAATAGAGGAGGGCGATTGTGATTGCCCAGACTGCGTACAGAAGGGGAAGGGTCCAGGTGTATCCGTCGGGCGGTTCGGGATTGCCCATGGGGTGATTGGTGAAGAGCCATGGGCTTACGTAGCCCAGACGAATCTTGGAGACGATGAGGGCCAGCACATGGATCAGGGGAATGTGGAGGACGTAGAAGAAGAAGGGGACGCGTCCGAACATGGCGATGATGCGGGAGAGAGCGCCACGCGCATTTTCCAGGAATGGGATTAACGCGATGATCGGGCCCAGGGTCATCAGCAGGAAGTTGAGTGAGGCTGGGTACTTTGTGCAATTGAGGAAGGAGAGGAGTGCGGGCATCGACGGCGCGCCGTTGTGGGAGATTACGGAACGATGCCAGGGGCGGGGATCTCCATAGAGGTTGAAGCCGCGAAGCAGCAGGAAAAGAGCGACGGCTCCCAGGCCTATCAGCAGGGAGATTTGTTTTCTGCGGGCGGGTTCCAGCGAGAGAACTTTGCCGAAGGCATAGCCCGCGGCCATTACGCCGATCCAGGGGATCAACGAGTAGAGCACGATCAGGTTGGGGCCGTTGGGACCGAACTGTACCGGGCCTGCGAAGAATCCGACGTAGGCGATTTTCCAGAGGGCGGAGAGCTTGTTGCTATCCATGCCTTCGAGGAGTTTTCCGACGTAGGGATCTATAAGGTTGTGAGCGGCGATGATGATCACGCCGATCGCTGCGGAGACGGGCAGAGGCAGTTTGACCAGAGCCGCCATGAGGATCATGCAGCAGCCGATAACCCATATCACGCCTGCCATTTCGTAGTGTGCGAAATCGAAGTTGAAGGTCCAGGCGAGACGGAGGATTGTGAGTTCGAGGAGGATGAGCCAGAGGCCGCGGATGATCAGGAAGCGCGAAACGTCGGCGTGTTTGCGCGCGTAGAAAAAGATGCTGGTTCCGGCCAGGAAGATGAAGGCGGGGGCGCAGAAATGTGTGATCCATCGGGTGAAGAAGATTCCGAATGTGGGGCCGCCGGCGGGGAGGCCGGAGTAGACGCGGACATGATCGATGGCCATGATGACCATGACGGCGCCGCGGATGATATCGATGGAAGCGATGCGGGACGTGGTCGCGGGAGCGGCGTTGATGACGGGAGCGGCTGCTGCAACGGTGGTGCTCATTTGAAAGACCCCGTGATTTGAGATGGAATCACATTTTCGACGCTGAAGGGAAGCAAACGTTTCGTTTGGGGACGCGCGGGGGCTAAAGCCCTTCAATCTTGAACCCGCTAACGCGGCCCTGAAGGGCCGCTCTTCCACGGATGCGCCGGCAGATGTGGTTTCCGGGTTGGAGGAATGAAGGAGCCATAGTGAGATCATTTGCGGTGTGTCCGAATGCAGGTTTATCGGCGGAAAAGAAATGGCCACGGAATGCGTATTTTTCCGGAGTTGCAGGAAGGGACATTTTGAGCTTGAGATTGAAACAGTGGTGGTGTAGACGCCTGAAAGTCAAAATCTGAAAGTCAGAACCCCCACGTCTGGCAAAACCAGAAGTGGGGCACTCTGGAGTTTCGAGACTCGGGATTATGGCGTTTCAGGGTTGGGCTGGTGTCTGCGGTGGGGATGCGGTGCGCATGCCTTGCGCGTCGAAGATGAAAGTTTTGGCTTCGGCTTCGGCGCCTTGGGGCGGGAGATCTTCGCCATTCCAGAGGAAGTTGATTCCGGCGGCGTTGCCGACCCTGACTACCAACTCACGCGTGGCGTGGAAGGACGTTGCGGCGGGGGCGATCAACGTTTCCTGCGTGACCAGTTGTCCGTCGGAGGTGACGGAGATCCAGGAATTTTCGGTGGCGCGGACGATTAGTTTGAGAGTAGCCGCAGGTTTCTCGGGAGGTTTCGTCCCTGCGGAACCGAAGGAGCGGATCGTCACGTCACCCTTCTTTTCGACCTTGACCTCATCTGGATCTGTGCTGGTTGCCTCTGGCAGGACAGGAGCAGGTGCGCGATTTAAAGCAGGCGAAGTTTCTGATGAGGACTGCGCTGACTCGCTGGAAGAGCGCGGCGACGGAGTGGATGTCGGCGCGGGAGGTACGGAGGCACTGGGTGCCGGCGCTGCAGATGATGACGAAGGCGGCGTGCTTTGAGCGGGAGCAGCGGAAACGGTTGTGGATGACACAGAGGAACCGCTCGACGCTCCTGCGGTTCGGTTGTTGCGGGAGTGTCGGGTCCACAGGAAGAACGCTGAGAGGAGAACGCAGACGGCCGCGGCGATCCGTATCCAAGAAATGCCCGAGGAGGGACGGCTGAGGTACTCCTTTTTTGCGGGCCGGATGTGTTCAGCGCGCGGAAGCTGCAACTCGGGAAGCTCCTCGACCGGGAGGGGCTCCTGGACTTTGACTTCTGGCTTGAAGGGACGAGGCAGTTTGGCCTGGGTCACGACTGGCGCATGCGGGTCGCGCCGTTCGGTCGCATCCCATCCGACGTGGGAGTCGACCTGAGCCTGGCGCAGGCAGGCCAGGTAGTCGTTGACGGCATCCTCGGAATCGAGGCCGAGGTGCTTGGCGTAGGCGCGGATGAATCCTTTGTTGAAGACTCCGCCGGGAAGCAGTTCGAAGTTTTCCTCTTCGATGGCCTGCAGCATGCGGGTGCCGATCTTGGTGACGTTGGAAACGTCGTCGAGCGAGAGCTCTTTCTTCTCGCGCGCTTTGCGAAATTTGTCGCCGAACTCGCCCACGTTGTGAAGACCCTTCGGGTGTGTTGGCAACATCATAGGACAACAGAGAAGAGCGCGCTACGGGACGGACGGACAGGGGCTGGGTAACCGGGGGCTGCTTCCGCAATTCCTAGGGTGGTCTCCGTCGCTAGAAAGGCTTTAACCACTAAGGATACTAAGGTTCACGAAGAGGGCCTACGCCCGACCTTCCTATTGTTGGGGAACAGTTGGTTTGCGCAGAGTTACGGTGAATTGGGCCTGGCAGGTTTTGGAGGGGTCGTCGAAGGCGTTGCCGGTGCGGTCGCCTTCTGAGGCGTCGAAGAAGAGACCACGCTTGACGCTACTGGGGAGGCCCGTGAACTTGGCTTTGCCGTCTACGTTGGTGCTGACTTCGAGATCGAGTTTGTGGGCGCTTAGGAATCCATAGGCGATGTGGACCTTGATTTTCGCGAGGTAGATGGGTTTGTTGTCAGTTCCGGTGATGGTGAAGTCGGCGGTGCAGGGGCCGAGGGCGCCATCGATTACAGGGATGGATTTGGGATCGGGAGTTTGAGCGACAGCCGCGGTTAATAAGAGGAAGAGGATGGGGATTCGGCTCATGGGAGCGATTATAAGACGTTCACCACAGAGGACACAGAGGGGCACGGAGGCGGCTGGGGTGTCCATCTATGGCCTGTCGTGAGAACTCCTTTGGGCGCTGGGGGTTGGGTTCGGTGGCAGAAAAGGGGCCTTGGCTTCCAATGGCTTGCGGGGGCCGATCGCGTCGCTTCGCGGGGTAGCCGAAGGCGGCTGTCGCCACATGGTTCGCTTGTTATGGTTGGCGTTACGGGTACGGGTTACTAACGTTCATTGCCCGCACACGAAAGTGACCCTTATAATTTTTGAACGCCACCCTATCAGTGAGGATTGACGGGATTTCCATGCCTGAGGCCGGCACTCAATTGACTCGCCAGAGCCAGGAGCTGACGATTTTTCATGACGTGGCGAAGGCGCTCACGTCATCGCTGGACCTTGATTCCATTCTGCAGACGATCATGGAGAAGATGGCGGAATATTTCCGTCCGGATACCTGGTCGCTGCTGATGGTGGATGAAGGCCACGACGAGTTGTACTTTGCTATCGCGGTGGGCGATAAGGCCGAGGCGCTGAAGAATGTTCGGCTGAAGGTCGGCGAAGGGATCGCCGGCTGGGTGGCGAAACATGGGGAATCGCGGATTGTGCCGGATGTGCGCAGCGATCCGTATTTTGCCAGCCGGGTGGATGACGCGACGAAGTGGGAGACGCGGTCGGTGATCTGCGTGCCGCTGCGGTCCAAGCTGCGGGTGCTGGGCGTGATCCAGTTGGTGAACGTCGACATGGAGCGGTTCAAGGAGCCGGAACTTTTCTTCCTGCAGTCGCTGTGCGATTACGCGGCAATTGCGATTGAGAACGCGAAGTGGGTCGAGAAGATTCAGGAACTGACGATCACCGACGATTGCACCGGTCTTTACAATGCGCGACATCTGTATAAGACGCTGGAGACCGAGGTGTACAGGTCTTCGCGATTCGGGTATGAGTTCAGCATCCTCTTTATTGATCTCGATCACTTCAAGACGGTGAACGACACGCATGGACATTTGATTGGGAGCAAGCTGCTGGCGGAGATTGGGTATCTGATCAAGGCTCAGTTGCGGCTGATCGATTTTGCGTTCCGCTATGGCGGGGATGAGTTCGTTGTGTTGCTGCCGCAGACAAGCAAAGACCAGGCACTGGTGGTGGCGAAGCGGTTGCGCGATGCGCTGCGTGCGAGTGCGTTCTGCCGCGAAGAAGGATTGAATCTGAATGTGCGGGCGTCGATTGGGGTGGCCACGTATCCGCATGACGCGCGGTCGGCGCATGATGTGATCCGGCAAGCGGACGGGATGATGTATATGGTGAAGAATTCCACCCGCGATAATATCGGCGTGGCGCAGCGGGGGATGCTGCAGGAGTAGCGTTTTTAGGCGTCAGGCGTCAGGCGTCAGGCGTCAGGCGTCAGAGCTCAGACCACAGACTTTAGACCTCTTTTCCTTCCAATTTTCATTCTCAACTTGGGAAATGTGCGCTCTCGAAAAGCGCGTTTTCGTGCGCCGAGGTTAGACGCGCCACTCTCACTTCGCCGGCCTGGCATCCGGTTTCCAGGGATTTGGATTCGCGGGGGCTTTGGGATTCACGCCGAAATCCCAGACGTAGAGGTTCATCGCGCCCTTCTCGGCCATTTCTACCAGGGCATATTCACCGGGGGCAAGGCTTTCAGTGGGAGTTAGTTTGAGCCATCCACCATTGAGGCTGGTGGTTGTCGTTTTGACGGAGTGCTGCTCGTGGGAGACTTTTCCGGTGACTTGGCGTTTCACCCCTCCGACAATGCGCTTATTGCCTTTAACTTCCACGTGCAGGATCAGGAAGCGATCGAAGCTTGTGGGTGGCTGCCCGGCCTGTGCAGCTTGTTGCGGCTTTTGTGGCTCGGATGGGCGCGAGGCATCAGCTTGAGGCCCGGGCTCAGCGGGCGCTTCTTCGAGCTTAACGTAAAGCGCGGGCACTGCGGCGTGTGACTGGATGGCGGCGTGCGCACCCTCGAGTTCGATGGTCTGTTTGAGTCCAGCGACAGGATTGATTGTGCCCTTGAAGATATTGACCTTGGTATTGCGGTTGATGTCGCCGGCGGTCTGATTGATTTCAACCAGCTGAGGCTCACCCTGAAAGTTGTCGAGTAGGAAGACGCCGGAATCTTCCGGGATGCGCAGGCCGGGGGCGACCTCAGGCAAGGGGGCGTCGACGCGCTCCAACTCCTTGTCGAGCTGGACAGCGGCTGGAGAAGAAGCCTCAGCAGCGCGATCCTTCTCGTATTTTTCTGTGGCGGGCCAATCGACTAAGGCGTTGGGGAGTTCCTCCCAATCTTCGCGCTCGGTGCTGTAGTAGCGGACGCGGTTGCCTTTCACTTCGTACTTGGTGACGAGCTGGTAGGAGCCATCTTTGAGGATGAGACGGCGGGGGGTGTCCTGTGCGAGCGCGGATTGAGGCAGCAACGCCAGGGCGAGGAGTACGAGAGATAAACACGGACGGGGCATTCGTCTCATTATCGCGCCGGGCGTGGGCGGCGTCGAATTAGATCGAGGCCGTCGCAGGAAGAAGGGCTGCGGAGGGCAGGCGAGACGCCTGCCCCACAGCCGCCGGGAGGCCGGCGCTACGAATGCCGTAGGCGTGTCAGGGGTTTACCGGATGACGATCAAGGAGATGCTTGTAGTATGCTGATGGGCTGACTGTGAAGCACGAACAATGAAACGTACTCTTCTACTCTTTCCCGGGTTGTATCTCACATGCATGGCGGCTGCGCTGGCGCAATCGGGACCGGCTCCAGTTGCTAATCCTACCAACAGTGGGCAGGGTCAACCTGTTTCTTACGCGTCGGTGACACAGCTGAATGGAATACTGTCACAGATCGAAGCGACGTCGAAGAATACGCAGGCGGATTTGAGCAAGCTGCGAATCGAGAGGTGGAAGGCGGACGGGTCGTATAAGAAGCAGGCGCTAGGGAACGTGGATTCGATCCAGCGGAATCTGCAGGGAGCGCTGCCCGAGATTATTTCGCAGCTTCGGAATGCGCCGGAGGATCTGCCACCGACGTTCAAGCTTTATCGAAACCTTGATGCGTTGTATGACGTGCTGCGCAACGTTACCGAGGACGCTGCCGCGTATGGGTCGAAGGACGATCTGCAATCGTTGTCCAATGATTTGAGCTCCTTTGAGGGAACGCGGAAGCAACTGGCGGAGCGCATCGAGAACCTGTCGTCGTCGAAGGAAGGGGAGTTGACGCGGCTGCGGGCGCAGTTGAAGACGCTGCAAACGCAGGTGGAGGCGGCGCCTCCGAAGAAGATTGTGGTGGATGATACGGAGCCTCCGAAGAAGCCGGCGGTGAAGAAGAAGCCGGCGCCGAAGGCTACGACGCCTTCAGGGACGAAGCCGGCTGCGGGATCTACGCCGACGCCGCCTGCGCAGCAGTCGGGGCAGACGAAGCCGCAGTAGGAATCCGGAAAGCGGGCTTCAGACCTTGGACCTCAGACCTTGGACCTCAGACTTCGGACCTCGGACTTCGGACATTACGGCAAGTCAAAATCCCCATTCTAAACGTCGCAAAGTGCGCGACGTTTAGAATGGGGCACCATCGAGAGACTCTCTCCTCAAGCGACCCTTAGAGCTATACATCGAGCGAATCTGGTAACCTTCCCAGCGCATCTAGATTGAATCTTGATTGGGGCTGAGCCTGAGGGCTGACGCCTGAGGTCTGCTTTTTATGCCATCGCATATGCACATCGTCGCGATCGTGTTTGGCGCCGCCATTATCTGGGTGGTGTTGCTGGATGCGTTTGAGACAGTGGTGCTGCCCCGGCGGGTGCTGCGAAATTTCCGGCTGACGGCGTATTTCTACCGCCGCACGTGGATTCCGTGGCGCAAAATTGCGAGCTACATCAAGCCGACGTCGCGGCAACAGAATTTTTTGGGATATTTCGGGCCGCTGTCGTTGATTCTGCTGCTGGGTTTTTGGGCGGCGGGACTGATCTTTGGATTTGCACTGATCCAGTACGGTATGGGGGGGCATGAGCAGCTCAGCGGTGAGCGGCTCAACTTCGGCAAGATTCTTTATCACAGCGGAGAGACGTTTTTCACGCTGGGATACGGCGACATTGTGCCGACCTCGGGCGGGGCGCGGGCCCTGTCGGTGCTTGAAGCGGGGATGGGGTTTGCATTCCTAGGCGTGGTGATCGGCTATATCCCGGTGGTGTATTCGTCGTTCTCGCGGAGAGAGATTCAGATTTCGATGCTGGATGCGCGGGCGGGATCGCCTCCGGCAGCGGCGGAATTGCTGGTGCGGCTGGCGGGACGAACGGAAAATCCGGGGATGGATCAGTTGGTGCTCGACGAGGTGCTGCGCGATTGGGAGCGGTGGGCGGCGGAGTTACTGGAGTCGCAGATTTCGTATCCGGTGCTTACGTTTTTTCGATCGCAGCACAGTAATCAATCGTGGGTGGGGGCGCTGGCGACGATGCTGGATGTGACGTCGCTGTTGCTGACGGGGATTGAGGGAGTGCATCCGGGGCAGGCTAAGTTGACATTCGCTATGGCGCGGCATGCAGCGGTGGATCTGGCGCAGGTGGTGAATGCCAGGTACGATCCGGCGGGGCCGGACCGGTTACCGGATACGGAATATGAATCGTTGCGCGCGGCGCTGGAGGCAGCCGGGCTGAAACTTCGCAGTGATAACTATGGGCGGGACAAGCTGACGAAGTTGCGATCTATGTATGAGCCGTATGTGCATTCCACGGCGCGGAATCTGATGCTGATACTGCCGCCGTGGAGACATCCGGAGAAGGTGCGGGATAACTGGCAGGCGGGGCCGTGGGATCGGCTAATTCAGGCGCGAGGTCTGGCAGTGCTCGGGCAGAGGCCACGGACAACTGTGCAAGCTGGAGATTTAGATCATTTTTGAAAGTGAGAGTGTTTTTTGCGCTGACTGACCTCAGCAACAAGGTGACTAGTCCTTCCGAAAATCAAACCATGGACGAACGTCGGAGGACTGAGTTGCGGGCCATGAGTGCCGTCGAGATGTTTTCTCCAACCAAAAGCCCACAGCCTGAGCTGTGGGCGCGGTGAAATCAATGTATTCGCTATGTCGAAAAAAAGACTCGCGGGTTCGCTGTGCTGGCCGCGTGAATTGCAGGTTTTCCCAGAATAATCTCCGGCTTAGCTGGGATCGGTTTCATTTTCGAAAGCTTCAGGAGCAGTTCTTCCACCTTGCGCTGCTCATGCCGCTGGGGCAGGCTGGTCTGTGTCATAGTCTCTATTTTCTCATGTAGTTGGGGAGGGTAGAAGCACTCAAAGCGCACCGTTTGCAAGGCATCATCTGTGGAAATTTTGAAACATTCTAGTAACAATAATGATGAGACAGAGAATCAGGGCATGCAGATTTACATGCCCTGATTTTTTTGCCAGTCAACGTTCTATTAACGGTCCCCTTGCCTTTGGCCCGAGCTGGGATTAAGGAATAGCGTGCCGCCGTCACGAGTTCTGGTGAAGTCAAACATCTGTTCGATCGAGTTGGCGATTCCGTCGAATGATCCCTGGCCGATGCGGGTTCCGCCCAGCCAATTGTCTTCGACGAAGCGGATGATCGAGGACTGGTCGGTCACGGTATGGTCGACGAAGTTTCGGCGCGCCCAGGGCGAGACTACGAGCAGAGGCTGTCTCGGTCCATAACCGCAGCGGCCGAGAGCATGCTGGTTTGCCGGATTCACGCCCGGAAGCGCAGTCATCGCATTTCCACAAGCGCCGGGCGCGGTGAGCGCGTCGGCAGGGCCCGTCGATGTGTTCATGATGGGTCCCATCACGTGATCGTACCAGCCGTCAGAATCGTCATACATGATTACGACCGCGGTGTTTTTCCAGGTTGGCAGTGCTTGCAGGAAGTTGATCGTGTTGACGATGAACGTCTGCTCGTCCAGCGGATCGGAATATCCGGCATGACCGTCCTGGTAAGCCGGTGCTTTGAGGAAGCTCACCGCGGGAAGATTTCCGATGGCGGCTGCAGCGTAAAAGTCCAGCACATCGTACTGATGGTTAGCAGGCCCGGCGTTGCCGATCTCAGCCAGAGAAGCGGGACGAGTGTGCGCCAGATTTGCGGTCGAGGTCCAGTAGTTGAAGAACGAATGGTGCGGGATGTAGTCCTTGGTAGGTCCGGCAAGGCCGGTGGAGGTGCGGTTGCATCCGGTGGAGCCGTCGGGATTGACGACGCTCAGGTTGAAGCCGCCCATGAACGATCCCCAAGTCACGCCTGCCGCGCTCAGCAGGTCGCCGATATTCTTGCTGCCCATGGTGATCTGGTTACGGGCTGAGGCGGAGCAAACATCACCGATGGGATCTGGATCGCCGATCACAGTGAGCGAGCCGTCGGTGCCGCCGCTCACTTCGTCGCCGGTACCGTTGAGAGTTGCGGTGACGCCGTTGGTCTGGCCTGAGACTAGATTGATAACGCCCGGCGTGGAAGGGCCAAACGTGGTGCTGTAGGAGTTGTCGCTCATGGCGAAGGACTGCGCGTAGTTCCACAGCGCTGTGACGGTATTGCCGTCAAAGTAGCCCATCACCTCGTTGCCTCCCGAACTGGTATCAGCGGGAAATAAATCCATCACGCCACCGTCGAACGCAAGCTGCTCGGCGGTGTAATCATGATCCTGGTCGGGAGTCACGGCCTGCGAGCGGTCCAGACGGAACGGATTCGATGCCGCGGCGCCATTGGTCGGGTTGAGATTGGGGTTACTGGTCAGGAGAGCGCCACTCAAGCCGTTGACGGTCGGCGTGCCCGGAAGGGCCTTGAATTTGGGTTCCCCGGACGGATTGGTGGCGTTCGGGTAAGTTGCGAAGTAGTGGTCAAACGAAACGTTTTCCTGAAAGATTACGACGAGATGCTGGATGGGAGTTGCAGTAGACGGAGCGTTCTTCGCGGGTTTCGAAGTGGCAAATGCGGGCAGCGTGCTTGGTCCCAGCGCCGCAGTCAATGACAGCAGAACTGCCATGGACTTGTGAAGGGCTGACTTCAGGTTTTCGATCATTCTTTTCTCCTATACCCCGCCGGCCAACACCTTGAAGGGACGCAATCCTCACCTGCGGCGCGCGGGCATCGGTTTCCGGATTTCGGGGCGGAGAGTAAACATATCTGCCGAATGTTGCGCTTCGGTTGCGGAACGATGAAAGGAAGATGAAATGACAATTACATTCATCTGTGGAAAAGGGAGAGGGTGGTTTTTGCAGATTGAAGCCGCCGAATGTGGCTTAGTCGGGAGAAATGGGGCACCCTTCTAGGATCAGTATTCCGAGAGATCGAAGTTGATCGCGAGTCGATTTACTCCTCGACGGCAACAACCTGCTCGATCAGCGCGTCTTTGGCGACGCGTTCTACGGATCCTTTTTGGTCGACGCGGTAGATTCCGCTGCCATTCGAGTAGAGAACAGAGCCGTCGGAGTAGAGATCGTAGCAGAGGACGCCTTTGGCGATGACTTCCTCCGTCGAGCCTTGGCGGCGGATCAGTTCCCAACTTTTCGGAACCAACGTGGGACTGCCGTCGTCGGCGCGGTCGGCGGCTTTGTCGGCATCCAGCATGTTGCCCCAGACCATCATCTTGCGGAGGTCGGCATGTTTCTGGCGGGCGTTGCCGGTGGTGGTCAGCGTGTTTCCGGTGTAGCGCACGGTAAAGAAATTCAGAAACTGAAAGATTGCAAAGAGAAGACGGAAGGGAAGGAGAATGAGATCGAGCGCGGCACGCCAGGGGCTGGGCGGCTGGTTGGGATCACGATAGGGGCGGCGGATGTAGTAGAGCGTACCGTCGTTCGCAAGCTGCGGCGTGAGCAGGTCGAACTTGGGATCCTGGGCGAGCGTGGTTACGCTGCCGGCTTCGAGATCGAGTTTGTGGATGGAGAATGGAGCTTGCGTGACGGCGAATCCGGCGCGATTGCGTCCGATGGCGGAAGACTGGAAGACGAGTTCGCGGGCGGAGCCGGGAACCCAGTGCGGGGAGTCGTCAATGGTGTCGCCCTGAGTGACGTCGCGCATGTCGGTGCCGTCGGAGCGCATCACGGAGATACAGGATTGGCCGCCTTTACGCTGGACGACACACGCTAATGAATCTTGTGCGGAGCCCGCGGCGAGGCGGCGGACGCGGAAGTCGGCGGTGTGGAGCAGGCGGAGTTCGTCGGTGGCGCGATCGCGGAGGAGGAAGACTCCGCCGATGTCATCGGTGGAGAGGCTATAGAAGAGTTCGCCCGGCTTACAGCCCGAGCTGATGCCGGTGATATCGACGCGGATGTCGGCGGGGTCGCCGGGTGGGCGTCCCCAGAGAACGCCTCCGGACATGAATTTCGCGCCGGTGCCCTGGGTCTTCCAGGAGTTGCGATTGTGAATTTGGGCGGCGCGCTCGCGGACGGATTCTCCGAATTTGCTGTCGATGGGGCGGACGGGATCATCGCCCAGTTTGAGGTGGAGCTGGCCTTGCGACAAATAGGCGTAGGAATGGCTCATGGCTTTTGCACGAGCCTAGCGGAAGAGAACAGGGCGGGGTAGGTTACTTTGGAGCGGGTTTGTTACCATTCCTTTTCCGTTTGCGGCTGCCAAAAACCAAACCCTTCACCCCAGAGGCCACAGAGGGGCACAGAGGAAAATCATTGTGATGAAGAACACGGGTGAGAATGTGGTGCGGATTGAAGCGCTGGCGTTGAATGCGCTGGCGGACCGGATTGCGGGTCCGATGGGCGCAGCGTTTCAGCGGGCGGTGGATCTGATGTTTTGTTGCGCGGGGCGTGTGGTGGTAACCGGGATGGGGAAGAGCGGGCTGATCGCGCGGAAGATTGCGGCGACGTTGAGTTCGACGGGGACGCCGGCGCTGTATCTGCATCCGGTGGAGGCGTTGCACGGGGATTTGGGGATGGTGGTGCGGGGGGATGTGGTGATGGCGCTGTCGGCATCTGGGGAGACGGAGGAGATTCTGGCTCTACTCGCGACGATTAAGAGGTTGCAGGTGCCGTTGATTTCGATGACGGGGGACGAGATCTGCGGGAGTGCATCTTTGAAGAACGGAAGTCAAAATCCCCACCCTGTCTCGCAAACGACGCGAGACAAGGGTGGGGCACCCGCCGGCATTTCCACACTTGCTTCCGCGGCTGATGTCGCCCTCGATTGCTCTGTTGCGCGGGAGGCTTGTTCGCTGGGGCTGGCGCCTACGGCTTCTACTACTACTATGCTGGCTTTGGGCGATGCGCTGGCGGTTGCTCTGAGTGAGCGACGCGGATTCAAGGAGGAAGACTTTGCCAATTTGCATCCGGGGGGGAAGTTGGGGAAGCGGCTGGCGCGGGTGGAGGCGTTGATGCATGCGGGGGATGCGCTGCCTCGCGTTACTCCTGCGACTCGGATGCCGGATGTGATTTACGAAATGTCGCGGAAGAAGCTGGGAGTGACGGCTGTGGTGGAGGGCGAGCGGTTGGTGGGGATCATCAGCGATGGGGATTTGCGGCGACTGCTGGAGAAGCGTGGCAAGGATGTGATGGATCTGACGGCGGGGGAGGCGATGACGCGGGAACCGAAGACGATCGAGGCCGGCGAGTTTGCGGCTACGGCTCTGGCGGTGATGGAGGAAAAGAAAATTACGTCGTTGATGGTGGTGGATGAAGCGGGGAAGCTGGAAGGGATTGTGCATCTGCATGATTTGTGGGGAACGGAAATGATGTGACGCGAGGATGAGGACGCGTGGGAGGGCGAGACGCTCTCCCACACAGCCGGCGGGGACGCCGGCGCTACGGATGTTGCGGGGCTTGCGGCTGGTGGAGTTCGGTGGGAGATACAATAGGCGGCATGTATCATTACGATCCCAATACGGCGCTGGAAGAACTTAACGAGGATGCGACTTTGCCGAATCCTGTGCATGTGCGAGATATGATTCTGCGCGCGAAGCTGACGGCGGATAAATCGCTCGAGCTGAATCGGCTGTTTGTGGAGTATCAGAAGTTTTTTGGGGAAGCGCAGAAACTGGGGAAAGAGATTTTGAAGCAGCTGACTGGGTAAGGTCCTTCCTGAGCAAAATCCCACTTCTGGCAAAATCGGCCAGAAGTGGGGCACCCACTCGCGACGTGCTTGCACAGGCGAAATAAGGCGGGATTCAGCCGACTGGGTTCTTCAGGCCATCGCTGTTGAATACGGTTGTGGCGATCGAGGACGTTTCGTGGAAAAAGGTCGATAGGTCGGCGGGAGAGACTGTCCGGCCGGCGCGGTAGATGAAAAGATTTGTGCCGCTGGTTTCGATGTTCCAATTCCTTCCCGATGGGATCTGCTCCATGTAGCTCAACAGGCTGGAAGTGAAGAGGCGGCGGGTGCCTGCCTCGTCGGGGCTCTTCAAGGCGTAGCGGCGGGAGAAGCCGGGGTGAGAATCGAAATTGATGTCGGTGTGAACGATTGCGTCACCCAGTCGGTCGAAAATGCCTTCCGGTTTCAGAGCAAAAGGCGGGAACTGCGGTTTATCGGAGAAGCACGCGAGCGTCTGGGTGACGGTGCTCCTGCCCATGCGGTAGGTGTAGTCGAAAATGATTGCCTGTAAACTGCCGGCTGACCCAACCATTGCGTTCTTGAAACTGCCGCGAGTGCGCTGAAGCAGGCACGTCTTGTGCTGTGGATTGAGCACCGGACCGCGCCAGGTGTCTCCCATGAAAGTGAAGCCGATCTGGGGCGCGGCGGCGGCGAGGTCCTGGGTTCGTTTGCGGGCGTTGAGGATCATCCAGATGATGACCACGACGAAAAGCGCGATGGGTGCGAGGATCCAGGGCAATGTGGAGGGGTGGGAGTTCATGGATGCAGAGTGAGAATGTTAGACCGGAGGCCGTGGGGAATCAACTGGGGGAGGATATTGTGAAGATACTCGACAGCACCGCGATACGCTATTCTCCCCTTAGGAAGTTAATCAGTTCTTCTCGCGTGAAACCCGCTTCCCGCAACAACGACATCAGAGTGCCTTTGGGAAGATCGCGATTGTGTTGTGGAACGACGGCGCGGCGGCGCGAAGATGGATGGTAGTAGATGTAATGGCTGCCGGAAGTGTGGTCGAGGACAAAGCCATTCCGTTCAAGGAAGCGAATGACTTGGCGCGGTCTGATAGAGGGGAGCTTCGACATCACCTGCTGTTATACCAATTGCGAATCCGATAAAACCAGCAGTAACAGTAGGCGGTGCAGAAATGTGGAAAACTCGCAAAAGGTTCTTGATATGTGTGTCTTGCGGCACAATTCCTGATGTGAGAACCAGGTTTAGTCAGCGTGCGTACTCGAGATCTAGCGAGGCGAGCAGCGTTTCTTCGTCGGTGGGCACCGGTTCGTTGTGTTTGCGAAGGCTCGCGATGTAGCCAGAGATCGCGTCTTTCGCCATTTCTTGAGCTTCCTTCAGCGTGCGCCCATAGGTGACGCAACCTGGAAGTGCGGGGACGAGCGCGGTGTAGCCACCCTCGGGTTCGGGGCGCAGCATGATGTTGTATCGGTAGCGTGCCTTCGCCATGTCAAACCTAGTTTAACGCAAAATCCTTGAGAGTCACGCAGTTGTCAAGCAAAGTGCCTACCATGTCGTAAAATAACCAATTCCCCTTTGAATTGGGCTTGTGCCAGTATCTCGGTACTCGCTACTCGGGACGCGGTACTCCAAAACTATGCATCGTTGGTCAGAGCTGTTTATTCCTACATTGCGCGAGGCGCCTGCTGACGCAGAAGTGGCTTCGCATAAATTTCTGGTGCGGGCGGGATACATCCGGCAGCTTGCGGCGGGGATTTATTCCTACCTCTTTCTTGGGAACCGATCATTCAACAAGATCATACGAATTGTGCGTGAGGAGATGGACAAGATCGGGCAGGAGTATTACTTGCCGGCGCTGCATCCGCGGGAGTTGTGGGAGGCCTCTGGCCGTTACGCCCTGATGGGCGAGAACCTGTTCCGGCTAAAGGACCGCAAAGGCACGGACATGTGCCTGGGGATGACCGAGGAAGAGGTCATGACTTCGATTGCGCTCAAGGAATTGCGGAGTTACAAGCAGTTGCCGCAGATCTGGTATCAGATTGCTCCGAAGTTTCGCGATGAGCCGCGTCCGAGGTCTGGGTTGTTGCGGGTGCGGCAATTCATGATGAAGGACTCGTATTCGTTTGATATCGATGCGGCGGGGCTCGATGTTTCTTACAAGAAGCATTACGAGGCGTACTGCCGGATTTTCGACCGCTGCGGGTTGAAGTACATGGTGGTGGAGGCGGACTCGGGAGCGATGGGCGGGAAGGAATCGCACGAGTTTATGGTGCGGACTCCGGCGGGGGAAGATCAGATTGTGAGCTGCGACGGGTGCGACTACGCAGCGAACATGGAGAAGGCGACGTCGAAATTGGAGGCGGTGACGGATCTGGTGGCGGAGGGCGATGGAAAGCCGCTGCTGGTGCACACGCCGGGTCAGAAGACGATCGAGGAGGTCGCGCGGTACCTGGGCGTGTCCCCGAAGAACAAGATCAAGACGCTCGCCTACATGGCGGATGAAGTCGATGAGAAGGGGAAGAAAAAATCGCGCGCGATTGTGGTACTGATGCGCGGGGATCATCAGCTCAACGAAGCGAAGTTCAACGCGACTGTCGCGACCGCTACACGCCCGATGGAGGAGCCGGAGATCGAGGCGTTATTTAATTCTCCCGCCGGATATCTTGGGCCTCTGGGAATTGAGTGGGCGCGTGATTTGAAGAATCATGGAGGCAAGCCTTTGCTGCTTGTCGACAAGGCGCTCGAGGGACGCGTGAATCTGATCGCTGGCGCGAACAAGAAGGATTATCACCTGAAGAATCTGACGCCGGGGAAAGATTTTCATCCGACGGCGTACGCGGATTTGCGGTCGGTGACGGCGGGGGAGGCGTGTCCGAATTGCGGGAAGCCTTTGCGGATCGATACTGCAGTGGAGGTCGGGCACATCTTCAAGCTGGGGTATCGATATTCGGAGTCGATGGGGTTGCGGGTGCTCGACAGGAATGGCAAGGAAGTGATGCCGATCATGGGGTGCTACGGGATCGGGATTGAGCGCATTTTGACGGCGGCTGTCGAGCAAGGAAATGACAATGACGGGTTCTGGCTGCCGGCGGCGATTGCTCCGTTTGAGGTCGTGGTCGCTCCGGTCAACGTGAAAGATGAGGCGGTGAGGAATGCGTCGGAGGACATTGCCAAGCGACTGGAGGCTGCGGGATTCGACGTGGTGCTGGATGACCGGGATGAGCGGCCGGGGGTGAAGTTCAAGGACGCGGATCTGGTCGGTATCCCTTTTAGAATCACGGTGGGAAAGAAGGTTACCGAAGGCACTGTGGAGGTCGTTTTACGCGAGACTCGCGAGGTGTGCGATGTTACGATCTCGGCGATAGTGGAATATCTTCAGGGAGTGCTCCGGCGGTCGGGATGAAGTGAGTTTCCGGTCCCGCGGGAGCGGATTGTGGGACATGGGAACAGTTAAGGCAATCATCGGGTTTCTGCTGATCATCGGCGTGATCTACTGCGGATTTCAGATCATTCCGCCGGAGCTGACGAATTACTCGTTCCAGGACGATCTGAGGAACATCGCGATGGTGGGCGGGGCAAATCCGCACCAGACCGATCAGGATCTAATCGACGCCATCATGAAGAAGGCGCGGGAACATGACATCACACTGGCGCCGGAGCAGATCACGGTGCAGCGCATCGGCACTCCGGGCGCGCCGGCCGTGTTCGTGGCGGCAGATTACAGCGTGCCGGTGAGTCTGCCGGGATATTCCTTCTCGCTGCATTTCACACCTTCCAGCGGAAATCGGCAGCTGTAGGGAGAGCCAGCACTTGGCAATTAGCACTTAGCTTTTAGCCAAGTGCCTGGTGGCCATCTGTTTTGGCAAAGATCAAGGTCATCCTCGTACTGATCCTGTTTGCGTTTATTGCGAGCACGGTGTGGCAAGTCGCGGCCCGACGAGATGAATCTTGGTAGCGGGCGAGAGCGCTCGCTTCGCTCGCGGGACAGCCGAAGGCGGCTGTCCCCACATTTAGATCTCTCTTCTCTTTTTTTCTTACATCTGTTTTTTCTCCGGACTGCGTTACAGCTGGATGCTGTTGAACGCCTGCGCCAAAAACTTGCGCGGGGGCGCCCCGGACGAAGACGTCCGGGGCTACACAAAGGCCGACGCTACGAAAAACACATTCAGGGCTAGGCACTTTGGGTGTGGGCAATGACGTTCGTAACCTTGTCACTACGTTACGCGCGACCTAGGATCGGCGTGGGATCGGAGTTTTTGCGCTCTCCTGCGGGGCGCTGCCCAAGGGATTCCTCAAAGAGAAATTCGAGCGCGAAACGGAGATGGGATTCGCGCGGCTTGTGCGCAATTTGACGTGGAGGCGGTTCATGACGATGAAGGGTCGGGTACTGTTGGTTGGGATCGTGATGCTGGCGGAAATGTGGCTTGTGGGCTGCGGCCATTACAACTGCGGGACAACGTTTGGAGCTTCGAGTTGCTCGGCGGGCAACAGCGGACTGAACCAGGGCAACGGCAACACGACGAAGGGCACGTATCTCTTAATCGCGAATGCAGGCGGCATCCAGGGAGAAGTTCTAGATCCCACGGCAAAGACGATCAATATTACACCGGGCTTTGGGACGGTCTCCACACCCGGTACGAACAACATACCGGGTGATTGGATGGTGGTGGCCGGCGGGAAGTTTATGTATTCGGCGTACAGTGGATCTGGGCTCATCTTCGGATGGACGCTCAACGGGACTGGAACGATTACCGCGATCAGCGGTGTGACGCCACTATCGGCTCTTTATCTGTTCACCAATACTTCGGCGGGGACCCAGGCAATGGTCGCGAATCCGGCGGGCACGCTGTTGTTTGTCTTGGATCAGAATAACGAACAGGTTGATGTATATCAGATCGGTAGTACTGGAGCGTTGAGCAGCAACCCAGCCATTATTCAGCTGCCCTCCGGATTCAGGCCATATAACCTGGCGGTAGACGGACAGGGAAAGTTTCTTTATATCAGCAACATCGTCGGCCTCCTGACGACCGAAGTTGCAGTCTACAACATAAGCAGTGCGACTCTAAACCCGCCGGTTGCGATGACCCTGCAGCAGATGCAGGGGGAAGCGTCCGGAACGTACATGATCGGCACCAGAGCCGACATCGCCACCTTCGACAACAATCTCCACGTCATGAGTATTAATTCGTCGACCGGCGCGCTGACGGAGGTAGGAACGGGATTGCCCACCACGGACACGCCAGCGTTGGTGGCCGTTCAGCCGAACCCGGGCGGGACCTTGGTTTATTCGTTTGGCTTTGGCTCAACAATCGAAGGAGCTTCGTTCAACTTGACCACCGGTTCGCTGACTCCGATTTTGGGGTCCACCGCTACCGGTATTTCCGGAGAATTTGATCCAAGCGGAAAATATCTCTTCGTCGTGGAAGACACGAGCAATCCCACTGTCTTGGACGCATTCGACGTAAGTGCCAGTTCCACGCTGACCACCCCGCTTGCGAACGTGCCATGGGCTCCGGGGGCTTGGCAGACTTTCGACACCCAGTAGTTTCGGGAGTCTTGGCACTTTCGAGACCCGCATGTACTGCGGGTCTCTTTTCGTTTGGGGAGGCGGGCGTACAATGGAGGGACCGCCTACATTCGTCGCAGGGAATTGTGTGCCGGGAGATGCGTGCGGTCGGGGATGAAGCAGATTCCTCCTTGCTCGCTGCGCTCGCTCGTCGGAATGACAAGGATTTGTGTTTGTGCCCGAGTGGGGCACCCTCGAGTTTTGTGGACTCGAATTACGTGACGGGGTTAAACCTTTTTGGGGCGGGGATCGTCTGAATAGAATCTGGGCGTGAGTCGAGACTGTGGCTATCAAGATCAGAATTCCGAAGAGTGGTGAAGGCGGCGGAGCGAAGACGATCCGTGGACTGCCGCGCGATCCGGTGTTACGGGCGGCGCTGGTGGCGTTTCTGGTGCTGGCAGTCTCGTTCACCATTGTTTTTTCCTACTTCTATATCAAGTACGACCGGATCATCGAGAAGCGGTTCCGGACGCCGGTGTTCGCCAACTCGGCGAAGATTTATGCGCTGCCGCGGGTGGTGCGCGACGGTGAAAAGATTGAGGCGAAGCAGATTGCGGCGGAACTGCGGCGGGCGGGGTACGCGGACAAAGACGGCGATTCGAATCTGGGGACGTTCCGGCTGGTAAAGGGTGGAATCGAGATCACGCCTGGGGCGGAGTCGTATCATGCGCCGGAGCCGGCGCGCATCACGATTGAAGACGGGCAGGTGTCGCAGATCATGAGCCGGGGCAGCGAGCTTTCGGCGTATGAACTGGAGCCGCAATTGGTGACGGCGTTGTTCGACGCGGAGCAGCGATCGAAGCGGCAAGTGGTGAAGTACGAAGAGATTCCCCCGGTGATGGTGCAGGCGGTGCTGGCGATCGAGGACCGGCGCTTTTTCGAGCACAGCGGCGTGAACTATCTACGCATGCTGGAAGCGGCGTGGATCGATGTGATACGGGGGCGGCACGAGCAGGGCGGGTCGACGATCACGATGCAGCTTTCGCGCGGATTCTTTCTGACTCCGGAGAAGACCATCAAGCGCAAGCTGACGGAGATGCTGATCGCCGAGGAACTGGAGCACAAGTTCTCGAAGCAGCAGATTTTCGAGTTTTATGGGAACTGGGTGGATCTGGGGCAGCGCGGGTCGTTCGCAATCAGCGGGTTCGCCGAGGCATCGAAAGCCTACTTCAATAAAGATCTGAAGGACATCACGCTGCCTGAAGCCGCGCTGCTGGCGGGGCTGATTCAGCGGCCAAGTTATCTGTCGCCCTACCGGCATCCAGAGCGCGCGATGGAGCGGCGCAATGTGGTGTTGGAGACGATGGTGGAGACGCATGCCATCACGCGCGAGCAGGCGGACAAGGCGAAGGCGGCTCCGCTGAAGCTGGCGCCTCCAAATGTGGAGGCGAGTGACGCGCCGTATTTTGTCGACATGGTGCGCGAGCAACTGATCGGAAAATTCAGTGACAACGAGTTGAATGACTCGTCCTATCGCATTTACACGACGCTCGATCCGGACTTGCAGAAGGCGGCGGCCCAGTCGGT
Source organism: Terriglobia bacterium (assembly GCA_020073385.1). GTDB lineage: Bacteria > Acidobacteriota > Terriglobia > Terriglobales > Acidobacteriaceae > Sulfotelmatobacter. The sequence continues at coordinate 159,706 of JAIQFH010000005.1, forward strand.
CGAGATGGGCATCAAGCTGGTGGATGAACAGGTCAAGAAACTGCGGACGAAGAAGGTAAAGGTCGGGAAGAAGTTTGAGACCAAGGTGGAGCCCGGGCCGCAGGCGCAGGTGGCGCTGGTGGCGATCGATCCGCACACGGGGGCGGTGCTGGCGCTGGTGGGCGGACGCGACTACGGATGGAGCCAGTTGAATCACGCGGTAGCGAAGCGGCCGACGGGATCGATCTTCAAGCCGTTTGTCTATGCGGCGGCGATGAATACGGCGCTGGATGGATCGCCGAACGTGATTACCCCGGCGTCGACCGTGGTGGACGAGGCCTCGACCTTCGCGTATGGGGATTCGATTTACGAGCCGCGCAACTACAAAGAGGAGTATCACGGCGAGGTATCGCTGCGGTACGCGCTGGCCATGTCGCTGAACAATGCGACGGTGAAGGTTGCGGAGGAGGTCGGTTACGACAAAGTGGCGGACCTGGCACGGTCGGCGGGGATCGCGTCGGTGAAAGCGACTCCGGCGATGGCGCTGGGGTCGTACGATGCTTCGCCGCTGGACATGGCGGGGGCATATACAACTTTTTCGAACAGCGGGAACCGGCTGTCGCCGATCCTGCTGCGGTCGGTGCGGACCAGTAAGGGCGACGTGATCGCGAACTACAACACCGATCAGAAGCCGGTGATGGATCCGCGGATTGCCTACGTCATGACCAACATGATGGAGGGCGTGATCAACAACGGGCTGGGATATACGGCGGTGCGGTTGCGCGGATTTACGCCTGCGGCGGCCGGGAAGACGGGCAGTTCGCACGACGGGTGGTTCGCAGGGTACACGTCGAATCTGCTGTGCATCGTGTGGGTGGGGTATGACGACTACAGCGACTTGCGGCTGAGCGGAGCGCAGACGGCGGCGCCGATCTGGGCGGAATTTATGAAGAAGGCAGCGACGCTGCCCATGTACTCGGACATGAGGGAGTTCTCGCAGCCGTCGGGTGTAGTGGATGTGCAACTGGACAAGGCTACAAACCGGCTGGCGACGCCGAACTGCACCGACGACTACACGTCCGCGTTTGTGGCGGGGACTGAGCCGCGGGATACTTGCGAGTCGCAGCAGGGAATCAAGGGCTTCTTCACCAAGATGTTCGGGGGAGATAAGCCGGTGATGCCGGCACAGGCTGGGCAGGATCCGAACGCGAATGCGGACCCGAAGAAGAAAAAAGGGTTCTTTGGCAAGATTGCCGGAATATTTAAGGATGACAAAAGCTCGACTCCGGTGTCTAAACCACCGGACAGCGGGCCGCATTAAGGCGGACCTCGGACTTCAGACCTTAGACCTTGGACTCTAGTTTTCAGGTTTTAGGATCGAAACTTGATTTTCTGAACCGAGCGAAATCCTCGCCCCCTACGCCTGAACTGTGCCAGAATAGCTGCAACGACTGGGGTGACCTATGGCACTCTACCCGAAAGTTTTCTTCGTTTCTCTCCTCACTGCTTGTGTTTTCGCCTTAACTTCCGTTTCATCGGCGCAGGTTTCGCACGCCGATCCGGTGCAAGTCAAGCCACCTTTGCTGCGGACGATCGATCCACCTTCGCCGGATGCCACGGCGTCTACCCTGGAGGCGCGGGCTGATGAATTGCATGGGCAGAAGCTGTATTTCGATGCCATTGACTATTACCGGGCGGCACTTGGGAAGATCAGTGGAGAGGGTCAGGCGAAGATATACAACAAGATTTGCCGGACCCAGTTGGTGATGACGCGGTGGCGGGATGGGCAGAAGAGTTGCCGGCAGGCCATCAAGGCCGACCGCAAGATGCCAGATCCGTACAACAATCTTGGTGTCGCTTACTACGAGGAAAAAAGATACGGGGCGGCGATCAAGCAGTATCACAAGGCGATCGAGTTGGATGACAGTGCGGCGTCGTTTTACAGCAATCTAGGGGCGGCGCTGTTTGCGAAGAAGGATTTTGAGAAGTCGGCCAAGGCGTATCAGCGCGCGCTGGAACTTGATCCGGATGTATTCGAGCGGAGTTCGCGGCAGGGTGTGCAGGCCCAGGTGCCGAGCCCGGAGGATCGGGCGCGCTACGACTACACCGTGGCGAAACTCTACGCCAAGATGGGATTCTCGGAACGGTCGCTGGAGTATCTGCGCAAGGCGATGGAAGAGGGCTATAAGGATTTCAAGAACGTGTACAAGGATGAGGAGTTTGCGGAGCTGCGGAAGGATAAGAGGTTTACGGAATTGATGGCGATGAAGACGCCGGCGCTGCCGGAGTAGAAGAGATTGGGTAATTGGGAAATTTGGTGATTGGGTAAGTTGAAACTCAAACTCGGGCGTGTCGTTTTCAATTGCTCAATTTCTAAATTTCACAATTACTCAATCTCAGCATTACTCAATCTCAGACTCACTCAATCGTCAGGTCTCACCGAAATGACTTCGCCTCGTCTAAAGCGGAGGGGAATCAAACACAACATGCGACTTCAATGGCTGATGATGGGTGTCGTTTTGTCTGTTTCGGGGCTCGGGATGTGTCAGGATGCGATGTTTCGCGGGAGTACGGAGCATCGCGGGACCTATGAGGCGGCGGGTGTTCCGAAGTTCAGCAAGATGAAGTGGAGTTTCCACACTAGCGGGATGGTGATTGGATCGCCCACGGTTACAGGCGGAGTGGTGTACGTGGGAAGCGATGATGGGAATTTCTACGCGATCGATCAGGGCACGGGAGCGCAGAAGTGGAAGTTTGCGGCCAAGAGTCGAGTTCCTTCAACACCTGCGGTCGCGGGCGGGATGGTTTATTTCACGGCCTACGATGGAAATCTCTATGCGCTGGATGCTGCGAGCGGGCAAATGAAGTGGAAGTTTCAGACCGGTGGGGAGCGGCGATTTGCGGCGAAGCATCTGCATGGGGTGCAGCCTGTGAACGAGACCATGCCGGATCCGTTTGACTGCTTTCTTTCATCGCCGGCGGTGTGGAATGGAGCAGTCTATTTTGGAAGTGGAGACGGCAATATTTATTCGGTCAATGCTGCGACGGGGGTGCTGAACTGGAAGTTCAAGACGGGGGACGTGGTGCACGCGTCTCCGGCGATCGCGGACGGGACTTTGTTTATCGGGAGCTGGGATAGTTATTTCTACGCGCTGGATGCGGCGACCGGGCAGCAGCGGTGGCGATTCAAGACGGGAGAGGATGAGGATATCCATAACCAGGTCGGGATTCAGTCGTCGGCCGCGGTGGCGGATGGGATGGTTTATTTCGGGTGCCGGGATTCGCACTTGTATGCGCTGGATGCGCACACGGGCGAGAGAAAGTGGGCGTTCGCGGGCAATGGGTCGTGGGTGATTTCGTCTCCGGCGGTGAAGGATGGCAAGGTGTTTTTTGATACGTCCGATACGAGCCTGGTTGTGGAGGCCGATGCCAAGACGGGGGCGGTGCTGCACTCAACGACGTTGAATCACTGGTATCTGTATTCATCGCCGGCAATCGCGGGGGAGAGGATGTATGTCGGGTCGACCCAGGGAAAGCTGGTCGCAATCGACTTAGCCGGGTTCACTCCGGCGTGGAGCTTTGAGACCGATGGAATGAAGCAGCACGGGCCGACCTATACGAATCCGGACGGGACGCCCAACCAGGAGAAGATCTTTCGGTCCGACTTCTACGATGACATGGTGGCCGGAGTGGATCGGGTGATGAGCATTGGGGCGATCCTGGGAGCGCCGGTGGTGGTGGGGAATGAGGTGTACTTCGGGAGCGCGGACGGAAATGTTTATGCGCTGATGTAAGCAATCCGCTGAAAAAGTGAATCGGACTCTACGACAGGTTTTACAAAGCTTTACAAAAATAGACGGAACTTCTTCCGCATACGGTGTTTAATTTTTTCACATACTCCTGAAAACAACAGGGTGAGTAAGGAGAAACGGTAGCCCACCGGAACGCTGACCCGAGCACGCCCCAAGCAAGCTTTCCGGTGGGTTTTTTCGTTCAGCCATCAACTGTCAGCCGACAGCTTTCAAAGCAGACATTAATGCCAACAGTGTGCAGCTCTGAGGGGCTCTATTGCGCGCTTTGCGCGCAACCCCGGACGAGGCGTCCGGGGCTACATTTCTTATTGGACGGTCGGGCCGCGTTCGGTGATGTAGGCTTCCACGATCTTCTTCCATTTTCCCTGGGCTTTGAGGATGAACTCTACGGCGTCGCGGAGTGCGCCTTCACCTCCGGGGTGGGGAGTCGTGTAATGTGCTTCTTTTTTCACTTCGGCGCGAGCGTTCTTTACCGCGATCGCTAAACCTCCGGCGCGCATGGCGGGGAGGTCGATAACGTCGTCGCCGACGAAGGCGGCTTCGTCGAGGGCGATTCCGGCTTCTTTGACGATTTCCTTGAAGGCCGTCGCTTTGTCCTGTATGCCCTGGCGGACGAATTCCAGTTTGAGATCGCGGGCGCGGAGGGCGACGGTTTCAGAGATGCGCTTCGTGATGAGCCCGGTCCTGATGCCGGCGAGACGGGCGAGGGAGATCGAGGTTCCGTCGTGGGCGTGGAAGCCTTTGGCTTCGATGAGGGATTGGCTGTGGAAGCCGAATCCGCCCTGGCCGCCCTGGTTGGCGGATTTTTCGAGAACGCTTTGGGGCGCGCCCGGCGGAGCGGGGAAGATGAAGAGCTTGCCGTCGGTGAGGACGCCATCAACATCGAAGAGCAGGAGTTTGATTTTGCGGGCGCGGGCTTGAGCGGAGAGTTTCTTGGGCATTGCGGGCATTTTACCAGCCAGCAGAACCGAGAATGCACCTCTGAAAGAAGATTAAAAGCATTCACCACGAAGGGCACGAAGGTACACGAAGGAAGGCCGGTCGGCTTCTACTTTGGCATCAAGCGGGGTTCGCCGGCTTCGGGTCGTCCGTGATCGAAGCGAAATCCCAAACTTGAGTACCACTGGTGATAATTCAGCGCCGAACCGTTCACAAAGGTGTAGCCACTCTGAAAAAATGAATGCTTGCCGAGATTCAGATCCATGGAAAGAGCGGCGAACCTGGAGTTGCCGTTTGCGGTGAAAGGCGATGCGAGATCTTGACTTCCGAGTTGCAGGTTCCAGAACGCGTGATTGCTGAGCTGTCTGGAGAGGGACAGTGTCCGGTAATTGCCCCGTCCGAAATTGCTGTCAAACTTGGAATAGTGAAAGTCGGCGCGGACGCCCGTGTGCAGGATCTCGCTCCAAGTGATCCCGTACATTTGATTCCAGGTTTCGTGTTCGTCGCCGGTCTTCTCCATTTGGCCCAGGGTGGTGTAGAGCGTGATGTGCTGAATGGGCTCGACATGAACTCCGACGTTGACGCCTTGAAACAGGAGTTTGTCGACCAATCCGGTGCCTACGATCGCGGTCGCCGCCGTGGGAACGTCGCGGAAATAGTTGTGGTAGATATCGAAGTAGAGCCTGTGGCTGGGCTGAAGATGAATTGTCAGATAGCTGCGGCTGATGCCTTTGCCGGGCCGAATGCCGTTGGTGGTGACGCCGCGCGGATCGTCCGCAATCAGGGAGTGATAGACCGAGATTGCATTCTTCCAGGAAGCTTCGTTTTCGAAGAACAAATAGGGACGATCAAGCTGCCAGCCCAGGGTGCTGAGCGCCAGGCCGCTGGTGCTGCTGACGCGGAAAGAATCGTAACTGCCACCGGTGAAATTGACGAATGAGCCGGCAATGCGATGGTCGGGGGCGTAATCCCAGGAAGTTAGATCGGGAGTAGAACCGCCAAAGATGCCGGTGGTTACATGACCGTTGAGCTTACGGCCGAAGTATCCGCCGTCAATCGTATCGAGGCTCACAGCCCAAGGAAGATAAAGACGGCCGAAGCCAGCGACCCAAGGGGAATCGGGATTGTCGTAGTAGAGTTGCATGGTGTAGGTCTTGTTGAGCGTGTCGGCGATGGTCTGTTCCTGGAATTGCGAATGGCGGTTGCTTCGGCCGCGCCAGTAGCCCTGCAGGTTCCAGTGCGTCCCGAAAATATTGGTCATGTCGCTCTGGAACGAGATGCCCTGCTGCGTGCTTGTGCCGGGAGTGGAGCCGGTGCTGGTGATGTTGCTGTAGTCAAGGCCGATTCGTCCTTGAATGCGGCTACCGGAAGAAGTTGCGAGCGCAGGTTGCGACGTATCGTCAGGTTGGGTGGGCATGATCGGTGCGATATGCATGCGAACAGAAGCGAGGGCTTTGTTCGTCAATGCGTTGTGCGCTGCCTGGGCGTCTTCCGGAGTGAGCACGGCCAAGTCACCATGCTGAAGGATGCGTTTGGCTTCTCGGACTTCGGCGACCGCCGAGGTGGTCGCGACCGCGAGAATGCGAAGCTCAGCCACAAAGGCGCCGCGGTCGGGAGCGCTCTGGTTTGAGTGTGTGCCCGGCTCACGGACGATGAGCCTCATGCCGACCTCTAGACCTGAGTTCGACCCGCCATCGATGTAAACCGAGTCCGCGGCAATCCCCTTGATTTTGTATGTGGCTCTGGCCGTTGGCAGCGGGCGCAGCTCTGCGGGGGCCGGTTCAACCGCGAGGGCGGAATTCGACTCGGGACCAGTCGTGGGTGAAACCTCGGCTGTGCGCGTCGCAGCATTTTCCTTTTCTGCCGGGCTGAACGCTGCTGTTTCCGAAGTGGGCTGTTTCGCAATTGCAGGAAGGATGTTCAAGAACACTTTTCCATCAGAGGCTTCGACGGTAAACGGGCGCAGCGAGTCAAGGTCGACCACAACACGAGTGACGGGTGGACTGGCATGGTTTAGTCCAATCCGGACTCTGGCGACGCCGTTTTTGCCAACCGGGATGTGCTGTAGCGACTGTCTGGGCGAGACGTTTGGAAAGTCGGCGATCAGTCGATCGGGATTCTTCGCGAACGTCAGGGTCGGAGTAATTGAGTCCGAGAGGTTGATTTCAACGGATACTTTGCCGCCTTCCGTCGTGACTCGAACTTCACTGATCAAAGCAAGCTGATTCGAAGCCGCAAATGCAGCCACGCTGGCGATGATGAATAAGAGATAGATATATAGTCTGCGATTCATTGCTCACTCTCAAAAATGTGTGATTGCTTGAACTCACAACCGCGAGTGTCGTTCTCGGCGGAACTCCGCGCGTTTGTTTCACTTCACCCGGCAGTGCCGTGCCGGGCTTGCACATGCCGCCGCTCCGCGGCCAAATCCCGATGGACCCGGAAGGTTGTTCCACGCTATCCGGCTTGGGGTCGAAAATCCTTTTCTACTGCTTCGGATCGAGAATCATTTGCCGACGGCCCCGCGAACGGCCCCGTACCAGCTATCCATCGAGAAGTGACACTGTTGACAATCGTTGGAGAATCCCATGGCCTGATGGCTGGGGGCGGTGGTCTTGCGAAAGGCGGTTAAGTGACAGCTCACGCATTCGGTGGAAAGGCCGAAGCGGTTGAACTGGCCGACCGTGCCGACCTTGTGGCAGGAGTAACAATCTACGGCTGCATGCGCACCGATCAGAGGAAATCGATCCTGATGCTCATTGATGTTGTGAATGGAAACCTGCCAACCATTGGTGTTGTGGCAGAGTTCACACTCCGCGCCATTTTTGCGGCGATGCAGATCGGCGTGGCAGTCCTGGCACTTGGCTGAGGCATTGCTGAAATCAAGATTCTGGTGGCAATCGACGCATTGCACTTCCGTGTGGCGGCCACGCAGCGGAAACTTGGTTTGCGAGTGATTGAACTCGGGTTTGGCGCGCAGCGGCTTCCAGCCTTGAGTGGTGTGACATTCCTGGCACGGAATCTTCAGTTGGTTACCGTGCGGACTATGAAGGGGAGTATCGAGCGTGACGTGCTGACTGAACGCAATACATCCCGAGAAGAAGCCGAGGCAGAATAAAAATAAGAAAAGGGCCCTGAAATACGACAAACGATGATTTCCTGTGATGGATTCGTGATGCGACTAAAAAGGCGGTACGTCTTGGGACGAACCAACAATCACTCAACACGGAGATTGCATTGGGGCTTGCACATGACTTGCCAGAAGCCGAAACTGCGCAAAATTGGCGGAATTTCAGCCTGACTCGGATGCAAATGCGAAATTGGTACACGCGAGAGAAAAACAATTACGCAGCGTGTTTTGTTATTGCAGGTCAGGGTCCAAGCCTGGCCGAGATGCCCATACGAATGCGGTGAGACTAAATGCATTGGCCTAAAACCAACACCGATGCGTTCTGCTGAACTCATTATCCGGACAGCCTTGGCGCCTCGCTTTTCGAGGCAACAGTGCGGTTGCAGGTAGGTCACAGGCGGCCAAGTGGTTTGTCGCTTGTGTCGGAAAAAACTCGTGAGCTAGGTGGAAATCCCGATACGAAGAAACAGGCTAGGGCGTACAATCCTGCTCGGTTTATTACTACGGTTATCTGGCGAAGGGAGCGAAAAGGCCACAAGATGCAACGAATCGACGCTTTGAGTTGGCTGATAAATCGATTCGGGACATCTATGATGAGAGGCTCTAAATTCGCGGTTCTCGCGGTGGTTCTTGCCTCATTGCCAATGACTGGAGTGTCGCGACCCATACAGCAACGTGAGCGGGCACTGTGCTGTCTTTGCATGTGCCATTCTGTGGATGAGAATCAGTGCGCACAGGAGTGCGTCAAGATGCAGCATGGCACGAAAATTATCGAAGAGCCCGAGATGAATGCCTGCACGAACACCTGCCTGCGACATGGAGTCCGGCAGATCTTCTTCTCCGAGGATGGGACTCGCTTCGTGATTACGCCGGCCTTGAGTAAGTAAGTCCTCTTTCTAATCAGAGCCAAAAATAGCTTTCGCGCGTTGGCGCGGGCTTTTTATGTTGGGATTACGGCGCGCTCGCTTCGCTTCGCCGGACAGCCAAGGCGGCTGTCCCTACGCGGGCTTTTCTTCTTTTCTGGCCGGCCAGGGCTACACAAGCAATAGGCGAATGGTTGGCGAAAATCTGCTTTCGGACTAAAATGTTTTGATGCAGTCCCTACCTGCCTCTCTCTCCTGGGCACATCCTCTGGTGGCGGAGTGGTTTGTCTCGCGTTTTGGGACTCCGACTGAGCCGCAGGAGCAGGGGTGGCCGCACATTCTGGCCGGGCGGACCACGCTGATCTCGGCGCCCACCGGATCGGGCAAAACTCTTGCCGCGTTTCTGGCTTGCATTGATCGGCTGGTGCGCAAGGCGCTGGCTGGGCAGCTGTCGGATCGGACTGAAGTCCTCTATGTTTCTCCGCTGAAGGCTTTGGGAAACGATATCCAAAAAAATCTGGAGATTCCGCTGGGGGAGATCCTTGCGCTTGCGGGGGAGCGCGGGTTTCTGATGCCGGAGATTCGGACGGCGGTGCGGACTGGGGACACGCTGCAGCCGGAGCGACGGGCGATGCTGAAGCGGCCTCCGCATATTCTGGTGACCACGCCGGAGTCGCTGTACATCCTGCTGACCTCGGATAAGAGCCGGGCGATTTTGCGGACTGTGGAGACGGTGATTGTTGACGAGATCCATGCGGTGGCGGATGACAAGCGAGGGGCGCATTTGGCGCTATCGCTGGAGAGGCTGGAGGCGCTGATAGCAGATTCCTCGTCGCTGGCGCTCCTCGGAATGACAAAGGAAAGGAATTTGTCCTCGGCTTCGGTTACTGACCAGGGAAAGAAGTCCCGGTTGGTGCGGATTGGGTTGTCGGCGACGCAGAAGCCGATTGAACTGGTGGCGCATTTCCTGACGGGCACGGGGCGGCCTGATCCTGTCGTGGTTGATGTTGGGCACAAGAGGAAGTTGGACCTGGCGGTGGAAGTTCCGCCGATGCCTTTGGGGCCGGTGGCTTCGAATGAGATGTGGGACACGATTTATGACCGGCTGGTGGAGCTGGTAAGGCAGCATCGGTCGACGCTGGTGTTTGTGAATACGCGGCGGATGGCGGAGCGGATTGCGCATCAGCTGGGCGAGCGGATCGGGGAAGAAAATGTTGCGGCGCATCATGGGAGTTTGTCGCGCAAGCTGCGGCTGGCGGCCGAGAGGAAACTGAAAGAGGGACAGGTTCGGGTGCTGGTCGCGACGGCGTCGCTGGAGTTGGGAATTGATATCGGGTTCGTGGATCTGGTGGTGCAGATTAATTCTCCGCGGGCGATTGCGGTGGCGCTGCAGCGTGTGGGACGGTCGGGGCACTGGCGCGGGGCCGTGCCGAAGGGAAGATTCTTTGCCACTACTCGCGATGATTTGATGGAGTTGGCGGCACTGGTGCGAGCGATCAAGCTGGGGGATCTGGACCGGCTGATGATTCCGGAAGCGCCGCTGGATGTGCTGGCGCAGCAGATTGTGGCGGCTTGTGCGGCGGAGGGGCCGGTGGCGGTGCGAGGGAAACGCCGCCAAGATGGCGGCGAGACAGCCGGCCTGGAGGCCGGCGCTACAGTCGGGGGCTCATCCGATCATGACGGGTGGGACGAGAACGAATTACTTGATCTCGTTAAACGCGCTTATCCGTATCGGAATCTCTCGCGCGAGACGTTTGATTCGATTCTCGAGATGTTGTCGGAGGGGATTGCGGCGCGGCGGGGGCGGTATGGGGCGTACATCCATCGCGATCGGGTGAATAAGAGACTGCGGGCGCGGCGGGGGGCGCGGCTGGCGGCGATTACGAGTGGCGGAGCGATTCCGGATAATTCTCTTTATGCGGTGGTGGCGGAGCCGGATGGGGGGACCGTCGGAACCGTCGATGAGGATTTTGCAGTTGAGAGTAACCGCGGCGACATCTTCCTGTTGGGGAATACGTCGTGGATTATTCATCGCATTGAGACGAACAACGGGCGGATGCTGGTGCACGATGCGCACGGAGCACCGCCTAGCGTGCCGTTCTGGCGCGGAGAGGCTCCGGCGCGAACCGAGGAATTGTCGCAGCATGTAGGAGAGTTGCGGCAGCTGATCAGCGAGATGCTGCCGCGGACGTCGCCGGTGGGATTTTCGGCGACGCAGCCGGAGGTGGCAGCGGCCGTTGCGTGGCTGAAGGAAGAATGCGGGCTGGATGATTCTGGGGCCGAGCAGGCGATTGAGTACATCCTGCAGGGACGGGTGGTGCTGGGAGCGGTGCCGACGCAGAAGACGATTATCGCCGAGCGGTTCTTTGATGAGGGCGGCGGGATGCAGCTGGTGATCCATGCACCGTTTGGCGGGAGGATCAACAAGGCCTGGGGACTGTCGCTGCGCAAGCGGTTCTGCCGCGGGTTCAATTTTGAATTGCAGGCGGCAGCTACCGATAACGGGCTGAACATCGCGTTGGCGGAGCAGCACAGCTTTCCGCTGGGAGACGTTTTTCACTTCTTAAACGCGGATACTGTGCAGCCGATTCTGGAGCAGGCGGCGCTGGACTCTCCGATCTTTGGGACGCGCTGGCGGTGGGATGCGAACCGGGCGCTGGCGTTGCTGCGCTTCCAGAATGGCAAGAAGGTTCCGGCGCAGATTCAGCGGATGCGGTCGGATGATCTGCTGGCGTCGGTTTTCCCCGATGCGGCGGCGTGCTTCGAGAACATTGAGGGTGAGCGGAAGATTCCGGATCACCCGCTGGTGGGCGAGGTGATGAAGGATGTGCTTACCGAGGCGATGGATGTTGAAGGATTGAAGTCGGTGTTGCGCGGGATGGCTTCGGGAGAGATTCGCGTGCTGGCCGTGGACACGCCGGTGCCGTCGCAGTTTTCGCATGAGATATTGAACGCGAATCCGTACGCGTACCTGGATGACGCGCCTCTTGAGGAGCGGCGGGCGCGCGCGGTGGAGATGCGGCGGGTGCTGCCGGAGTCAGTGCTGCAGGAAGTGGGCTGGCTGGATCCGGGGGCAATTGCGCAGGTGCGGAGTGAGGCCTGGCCGGATGTGCGGGATGCGGATGAGTTGCATGATGTGTTGCACACGCTGGTGGCGATGCCGGTGGATGTAACCGAGTTCACGCAGGGATCGGGAAAAATCCCCACCCCTTCGACTTCGCTCAGGGCAGGCCTAAACTCGCCAAAAGACGGCGAGTTTAGGATGGGGCACCCGCTTTGGAACGGATATTTCGAGCGGCTTGTGGATCAAGGGCGGGCTGGGATTGCTTCTGTTGATGGGCGGCGGTATTGGGTGGCGGCGGAGCGGGCGCGATCGTTTCAGGCTCTGTTTCCTGGGGCTCGGTTTGAGCAGAGTTTGACTGACGTGGAGACGGGAGAGATCTCGCGGGATGAGGGGCTGCTGAGTCTTGTAATGGGTTGGATGTCGGCGATTGGGCCTACTACTGCTTCGCAGCTTGGGGAGGTGCTCGGGCTTCCGGGTTCGGATATTGAGAAAGGACTGCTGCGGATGGAGGCGGCGGGAACCGTTCTGCGTGGGACGTTTACGGATCCAGCCACGCGGGCGAGTCGGCTGCGTCCACAGGAGGCGGTCGAGCTTCGCTCGACTGGACAGCCGGGGGCGGCTGTCCCCACATATTCCTCATCCGCTCTGACATCTTCCTCTCAAGAATCAGAGATTGAGTGGTGTGAGCGGAGGCTGCTGGCTCGCATACATCGGCTGACTGTGGGGATGCTGCGGAAGCAGATTGAGCCGGTCACAGCGGCGCAGTTCTTGCGGTGGCTGTTGCGGTGGCAGCATGTGGCTCCGGGATCGCAGGCTGCAGGCGAGCGCGGGACGTTGGAAGTATTGCAGCAGTTGCAGGGGTTTGAGGTTCCGGCGAATGCGTGGGAGCGGCAGGTGCTGGCGCGGCGAGTGACGGATTACGATCCGAAATGGCTGGATCAGCTTTGCCTGACGGGAGCAGTTGGATGGGGGAGGTTGTCGCCGCATCCGGCTACGTTGGAGACGGGCGGGACTTCTGATGGGGCGGTGCCTCGGCAGCGACGAGTCATTCCTACCAGCGTGGCCCCAATTACGTTCTTTGTGCGCGAGGAAGCGGATTGGATGGGACTCAGCCAAAATCCCCATTTCTCCCAACAGCAGGGGGACCCTTCGACTTCGCTCAGGGCAGGCGTGGGGCACCCGCACGCGTACCCGAGTAGCGGATTGAGTCATGGGGCACAGCTCGTGCTCGAGTTTTTGAAGCAGCGAGGTGCGTCGTTCTTTGCGGACGTCGTGCGCGGGACGGGCAAGCTGAAGGCGGAGATTGAGACTGCGTTGTGGGAACTGGTGGCGGGCGGGGTGGTGACGGCCGATGGGTTCGATAATCTGCGGTCGCTGATTGATCCGAAGCGACGGGCGGGACAGGGAAGCGGGCGCAGCTTACGTCCGCGGCACAGCGCGGGGCGGTGGGCGTTGCTGCATGCAGATGTGGGGGTGGAGCGTCCGCGAGCGGTGGAAGCGGCGTGCTGGATGCTGCTGCGGCGGTATGGGATTGTGATTCGGGATTTGTTGGCGCGGGAGGCGAACCTGCCTTCGTGGCGCGAGTTGTTGATGGCTTTCCGGCGACTGGAAGATCGGGGAGAGATTCGTGGAGGAAGGTTCGTGGATGGATTCCTGGGCGAGCAGTTCGCGCTGCCGGTCGCCGTCGAGTCGGTACGGTCGATGCGCGGCCTACCGTTGAGCGGAGAGACGATTACGTTGTCAGCGGCGGATCCGTTGAATCTCGTGGGAATCCTGGTGCCGGGGGAGAGAGTGCCGGCGATTTCGGGTAGGACGGTAAGTTATCGGGATGGAGTGGCGGTGGTGGAGTCGAATCCGGTGGTCAGCGAGGCGGCGGGGTAGGCACGGCGGCTAAAGCCCTTTTTTTAACGCAACTAACGCGGCCCTGAAGGGCCGCTCTTCCACGATATATCGGGCGGCATATCCAGGCCGGTATATCAGGACGATGTAAGGTCAGGTATATCAGGCAGGTATTGTCCGGTCGGCGGTATGCCGACGGGAAGCCGCTTCTTCAGCGGGCTTCTGAATCAAAACTATTCTTCACTATTCTCACAGGCAGTGCGGCCTGAGCATGCGGCGGTAAGGCTTTCTTTAAGCGCAAAAATCAGAGGCTCGATGAGGGGGTCCCCCGAGCCTCTGATTTGGCGATGACCGGCTGGAACTTCTCGAAAAGCGCTTCCCCCATCGCTTTTGCCGAGCATCCGCACTTTTATAGATAGCAATTCGTATTCCAGTTTGGTGGGGTAGACTCCAATTTCTCCACGTGCTTCCGAAATTGCTTCCCTGCAATCAGTTAGCGTTAAGAGATCCTGTTCAGAGCAAAGTGCACAAGAGATGGATTGATGGACGAAAACTATCCGAACAGATAGTCGGGCTAGCTGTTCGGATATTGAAAAAGGTGAATCTGGGTCATGCAAATCGGGCGGGGCTGTGATAGAAGTTTCTGCACCCCCTTGGGAGACCTGATTGCGGCCCAGACTACTGGTGATTGCGGGACCCTCGAAAGACCTGACCATTCCGTTGCCTGACGGAGAAGCCACGATTGGCCGCGATCCGGCGAATGTGGTGGCAATCGTCGATCCGTCCGTTTCCCGAAAACATTGTTTGCTGCGGCGCGAGGAGGATGGGCGCTTCTCGATCAAAGATTTGGAGAGCCGGAACGGAACTCTGGTGAATGGCACTCTGATGAAGGAGCAGTTTCTGCATCATGGGGATGAGATCGCGACTGGCGACTCACTGTTTCTGTTCCTGGTGGAGGATGAGGATAGACCGGGCTCGTCAAGTCGGGTGGAGTTCGACGATGGGCAGTCGATGGCCGAGACGCGGCTGATTCATCCCAAGGAAGCGGTGTATCTGCAACCGGACCGGTTGCTGAAGGAACTTCCGGCGACATCGCAGGTGGGGCGAAACCTGAATGCGCTGCTTAAGATCAGCCGGGTGGTGCATGCGATCCGCGACCTGGAAGAGTTGCAGGCGCAATTGCTGGACTTGATCTTCGAAGTTGTACCGGCTGGCCGAGGCGCGATTCTGCTATCGGACGGCGATGGGCAGGAATTCAATTCGCTTTATGCGCGAACACGGCAGGGCGGACAGCCGCAGCTGGTACGAGTGAGCCGCACTATTGCGCGGAAGGCGATGAAGGAGAATGTGGCGATTTTGGGCGTGGACGTATCGTCGACGGGAAACTTTCGCGAGGTAGAGAGCCTGGTGGCGTCGCATGTCCGGTCCCTGGTATGCGTTCCGCTGAGCGTCTTCCAGCGGATGATTGGATGCATCTATCTCGACAGCACGAGTGCGGCGAACCGTTTCAATGAAGAGCATCTGCAACTGATGGCGGGAGTGGCGGGAGTTTCAGCGGTGGCGCTGGACAATGCGCGCCGGTTGCAATGGCTGGAGCAGGAGAATCAGCGTCTCTCGACGGAAATCCGGCAGGACCAGAGCCTGGTGGGAGAGGGTGCGCGGATGAAGGAAATTTTCCAGTTCCTGGCGCGGGTGGCGCCGACGGATTCGACGGTCTTGATCGAGGGCGAGAGTGGAACAGGAAAAGAGTTGGTGGCGAAGGCGCTGCATCGGAACAGCCCGCGGGCGAGCAAGCCGTTCGTGGCGATCAACTGCGCGGCCATTCCCGAGACACTTCTGGAGTCCGATCTATTCGGACATGAACGAGGCGCGTTTACCGGGGCCGCAGCGCAGAAAAAAGGACGGCTGGAGGTGGCCGATGGTGGAGTAGTGTTCCTGGACGAGATCGGAGAACTGGCTCCGGCGCTGCAGGTGAAGCTGCTGCGGGTTTTGCAGGAGCGGGAGTTTGAGCGTGTGGGCGGAACGCATCCGATCAAGGTGAATATCCGGCTGATCGCGGCAACGAATCGCGATTTGGAAGAAGCGGTGCGGAAAGGGGAATTCCGCCAGGATCTTTATTACCGGCTGGCGGTGGTGAAGATGACCATGCCTCCGCTGCGCGAGCGGCGGGAAGATATCCCGATGCTGACGCGGCACTTCGTGCAGAAACATGCGATGCGGTGCCGTGTGAAGGCGAAACCCATTTCGCGCGAGGCGATGGCGACACTGGTTAATTACGAATGGCCGGGGAATGTGCGTGAACTGGAAAACGCGATTGAGCGCGCGCTGGTCATGGGATCGTCGGATATGGTCTTGCTGGAGGATCTGCCGGAGTCGCTGCTGGAGCAGAACGCGCCGGAAGACATTACCGAAGGGAAATATCACGGCAGCGTGAAAGAGTTGAAGAAGCAGTTGATTCTGGATGCAGTGGAGCAGACTGGCGGTAATTACGTGGAAGCGGCAGGAATACTGGGAGTGCATCCGAATTATCTGCACCGCTTGATTCGGAATCTGGGATTGAAAGATGAGTTGAACCAGGCGTTGCGCGGGCGAGGACGGGTGTCGGGGGGAGCAGCGTAGTACCTGGCGAAGTTTCGGGGCCGGCTACAGGTTGCACAGATCCTTCACCGCGAAAAGCTGCGGCTCAGGATGACAAAGGCTTCTGGAATAATCACGGAAGAGTTAGTTGCAGCAGTCTGGCGGGATCGAGATATGTGCCTTGCCAGCGGACGCGCACGTCCAGGTGAGGGCCGGTAGCGCGGCCAGATGCTCCGCTCAGACCGATAATTTGTCCGCGCTTCACGACGTCACCTTCTTTGACCTTCAATTCTGATAGATGCAAGTAAAGCGTGAGGAATCCCTGGCCGTGGTCGAGAACTACGAAATCGCCTTCGTAGTAGAGAAAGCGCGCTAACAGGACAGTGCCGTCATTCATTGCCGCGACCGGCGTACCGGTATGGACGCGATAGTCGAGTCCGTAGTGCGGGCTCTGCGCCACGCCATTAAAGATGCGGCGTGAGCCGAAGACATCTGAAGTCTCGGCTTCCACTGGTGCCTTGAAGTTGCCGCTCCATTCGCGTTGTAGCGTGACGCGGCCTAAGTATTCCTCCTTTACTTTTTTTGCTTCTTCAATTTGCTGCAATTGCTCGGGACTCGGCTCGGTGAACTTCTTTTCGACCGCGAGATTGACCTTAATTTTCGGATATTCGGCGGAGGTGACCGCGAATGCGCGGCTGAACTTTAACGGAGTTTTGGCCGCACGTTCGGCCGTTAGTTCCAATGCGTACTTCCCCGGGGCTATGTCAATGCTTACTCCTGCCAGAGCGAACCAGGTTTTGGTGGGTGAGTTGTAACTGAAGGCCAGTTGATGGCCGAGCCAGGTGCCGGTTAGGGATTCTAGCTTTATCGGCGCTTTTACCTGGAACAGGACCGGGGCGCCGTTTAGCAGGCGAGTCGGTTGGGAGTGGACGGTCCAGGGGAGGGCTAAAGAAGAAACGGACGTAAAGACAGAGAATAAGATGGCTAGTATCAGTGAGCAGTCTGCCGTTGTACCCCGGGGCGCTCGGCTTCGCCTTTGCGAGACGGACGAAGGCGTCCGTCGCCACACGAGTTGTTTTCGCTGTTGGCACATGAACTCAATAGACATTGCTTCAGCGTAGCATCTGCAGCTGGCTATAATCCGGGCATGCGAATCCGGATGCTTACTGGTTGGATGCTGTGCGGGATGGTGATGGCGCAGACGGCGTCTAAGCCGTTGCATGCCGATCGAGTGGTGGTGCTGAAGAAGGAACGCACGCTGCAATTGCTGAGCGGGGGAAGAGTCATCAGGTCGTACAAGGTGGCTCTGGGCGGAGATCCGGTGGGGGCGAAGACGCGGCAGGGGGATCACAAGACTCCGGAGGGGATTTACGTACTGGATTCGCGGAATGCGCACAGTCAGTTTCACAGGTCGATTCACATCTCTTATCCGAATGCGCGGGATCGTGCGGCAGCGCGGACGAAAGGTATTTCTCCTGGTGGTGATGTGTTTGTGCATGGGTTACCCAACGGATATGGGTGGGCTGGGGCTTCGCACCGGTTGAAGGATTGGACGGACGGATGTATTGCGGTCACTGACGACGAGATTGAGGAGATTTGGAAGGCGGTGGCGGATGGGACGGCGATTGAAATTCGGCCGTGAATTCGGCAGTGGGGAAGATGCCGCTTGGCTTCGCCCCTTCGACTGCGCTCAGGGCAGGCTTCGCGGGACAGCCGAGGCGGCTGTTGCTACATGAGTTGATCGCGGGACGAACGGCGGCGTCCGTCACTATACGAGCATGGGCGACCGCCTGCGTTCGTGCGTGTAACATGAGGGGCACCCATGTCGCTTCACACAACTACTCCTGCAACCCTGACAAAACCGCGGGCGCCTGAGTTGCTTCGGGGACTGAATGCGTGGCATGCGACCTCGATTGTGGCGGGCACGATTATCGGCAGCGGGATCTTTCTTGTGCCTGCGGAGATGATGCAGGCGGTAGGATCGGCGGGACTGGTTTATCTGGCTTGGATCGTTGGAGGGCTACTCTCGTTTTTCGGCGCTTTGACTTATGCCGAATTAGGCTCGGTGCGGCCTTACGCGGGCGGTGAGTACGTATACGTGCGGGATGCGTATGGTCCGTTGCCGGCATTTCTTTATGGCTGGACGTGGTTCCTGATTGCGAAACCGGCGTCCATCGCAAGCGTGACCGCGGGGCTGGTGCGCGTGTTGGGAACATTTTCGGCATTTCATTTTCTGCCAGACACGCTTTTCTCATTCCATATCACGTCGAGTCGCGTGCTGGTTATCACGTACGGTCATCTGGTGGCGATTGCGGCGAACGTGTTTATCACAGGGCTGAACTACATCGGAATTCGCAAGGCTGGCGCGTTCCAGCTGGCGTTCACGGTGCTTAAGGTGGGGATGATCGTCGGGATTGCCGTCATCGCACTAACCGCGGCTTCCGGTTCGTGGAGCAACTTCGGGACTAGTTTTCCGGGAGCCATCGGCGGCGTGAGCGGGTTCATGGCTGCGCTGGTCGCGGCGCTGTGGGCTTACGACGGCTGGAATGATTTGAACATGGTGAGCGAAGAGATACAGCGGCCGGAGAAAAACATTCCTCTCGCTCTGGTACTTGGCGTCGGAGTTGTGGCCGTACTCTACATGGGGCTGAACGCAGGAATTCAATACGCTCTGCCGGCTGCGGCGATTGCGAATTCGGCAGTGCCGGCTGCGGCAGCGAGTGAGGCGGCGTTGGGGCATTTGGGAATCGTGGTGGTTTCGATCGGGATGATGATCTCGATGCTCGCGACACTGAACGGCACCGTCATGAGCGGAGGGCGCGTGCCCTTCGCGGTTGCGCGGGACGGATATTTTTTTAAAGCGCTGGGAGAGGTTCATCCAAGATTTCACACGCCTGCGTTGGCGCTGGTGATTCAGGGCGCGGTGGCGATCCTGCTGATTGTGGTCGGGGGCGCTTTCCGGGAATTGTTTTCGCTGGCCATTTTTGCCGAGTGGCTGTTCTACATGGTGGCAGCAAGCACGATTTTCGTATTTCGCAAACGCGAACCGGACGTAGTCAAGCCATACCGTACGATCGGATATCCGTTCGTTCCGGCGCTCTTCATCGGGACGGCCTTTGTCCTGCTGTGCTACACGTTTGCGAGCAATCTGCGGGATTCGATTGGCGGAGTGGTGGTGATTCTGCTAGGCGTGCCTGTCTATTTGTGGTTCGCGCGGCAGCGGCGACGAGAAGCAGTAAAGTAAGGATTGGTGGACCTGGTCGGGATCGAACCGACGACCTCTTCCATGCCATTTCTCATCTTCGACTGGAGCGGAGCGACAGGGAGAAACCGCGAGTGATAACGAGGGGCAGTGTTCATGCGGGTCCGACGCATCTTCGCTGCTCCTCGCTGTACCCGAACGACAGCACCCGACAGCGACCGATACGGGTGGGGATGCTAGGGTTACGACACAAACCACGACACAAAGTTTCAGGACGGCAGCGGACGCGGGGCGCCTCGAATTGTCCGACCCCACCCTATCACGCAGGCAGTGGCACCCTTTGTGCGTCCGTTCTTTGCCAAAAAAAATTCAAAACATTGCACAAGTGTGACAGTTAGATTAACCCGCGTCCCCGAAATTCGGGCCAGGAAACGACGCTCGACAATGATGATCTCTCCGGCTGTGTGGGCGTCACAGCCTTATGTCGCGCTCGTCCGTTCGGGTCGAAAGCGCCCGCATCCGAGGCACTCTGCAGCGGGCAGCGCTTGAACTCCACACTGCCCCGCGATTTGTGTGATCGGTGTCACAGACAGATGCCCCGATTGGGACTAGAAGAAGCCTTGTTAGCCCCTGCCAAAAGAGAGCCCAGCTCCAAACTGTCGGGTCTGACGGTACTTTCAACTGGGGCAATTTCTCCGCGCGGCTTGCGGGTGCGCATGAGGAAGTTGCGCTCCATTCTCGTGCTATTTGTGGCCTTGGTCTTATACATATCTCTGGCGTCTCCAGCGGAAGACCTACCGGAAACGGCCTACGATGAATCTGAAGTCTTGCCCTACGAGTGCACGCCCCTGTTCTCCGGCGTTGCCATGCAGCAGTACGCCCGTGCGCCTCAGTCCGCGCCGGAATCATCTCACACCTATTTGGCTTTGCTGGGCAGCAATTTCGAACTCTGCCCAAGCCATAGGGGACAGCCCCATCTTCTCTTCGATTACCTAACCATCCTCAATCACGCCCTTCGTTGTTAACGACAACGCGACGTGGTCACTGCCTTCATGTGGTGTCGAATCGAGCACCTCTGGTTGAGCAGTTGCCTTCCAGAGCAGCGAGTTGTCGAAAAACGCATGCTCCGGCGGCAAATGCTCCGCGCGGCAAATCGAGAGACTTCGGCAAAGAGCTTCAAGTTCGGAAAAGGGAGAGGCTGGTGAACTATGAGTCGTATCTTGAGTGTGATTGTACTGCTCCCTGCAATCGCATCGGCGCAGACGGCGGCGTGGCGGATGTCGGGTTTCTCCGACGGCCTCGCGGCTTACGTTGTGCTCAGCGGAGCACCCAGCGCAAACGAGAACTGGTCTTGCTATTGGGGCAAATGCCGCTACCAGAACAGCAAGGGCGAATGGGGGATCCCTCCGCAGTTGTTGGCAAGAGATCTCGCAGGCTCGGCAGCGGCGGCTAATGCCGACCGGTTCGCCGCATCTCCTTCCGGGCAACAGATGAGGGAGTGGAACGTTGCAATGGCTGCCGACGCGGCGGGAGAGGCGAACCGCCTTCTGCAGGAAGGCGACGTGGAAGGGGCTATCGAGGCGTATGAGAGAGCCGTTCATCTGGCTCCAGACAACGTCAGTTATCACGTTGGCTTTGCAAAAGTGCTGCAGGACGAAGGCATGCTGACCGGGGCCATCAAGCAATATGACGAGGCGGTACGCCTGCAACCACGCGTGGCCGACCACTACTATTTCCGTGGTGTATGTTATTGGAAAAAGGCGGGAAACAAGCTCGAACAGTTCCTCTCGAACGAAGGCCCGGCGGCAGACTACAACAGAGCGCTGGCCGACTTTGACAAGGCGTTGGAGTCGGACCCTAACTATACCAACGCGATCGCGGGGCGGGCGGAAGTCTTCTATGTCACCCGCGAGTTCCAGAAAGCTATCCTCGAGTACACTGCGTTTCTCAAAGTTGCCCCAGAATCGGCGTTGGCGTACGAGCGCCGCGCAACGAGCCATCTCGCTTTGGAGCACTATCAGGATGCCATCGCCGACTACGAAAAGGCCATTGAACTGGATCCCAAGCTGCTGGACGCGTACAACGCCTTAGTCTGGGTGCTGGCTACCGCGCCGGTGGACGACGTTCGCAATGGCGCCATGGCTGTGGGATACGGAAAGAAAGCCCTTGCCTTGGCCGACAAAAGCCAGAGTTACCTCTACATGGATTCCCTGGCGGCGGCCTATGCGGAAGTAGGGCGCTTTGGCGACGCTGTCTCTCTGCAATCCCGAGCCATTTCGCTGTTGCCAAAAGACTACAACGAAAAAGAGAGAGACGAATTCAATCGCCGGCTGCAGCTCTACAAGCAGCATAAGCCATGCCACGAGCGCCCCGAGGTATAAGGCGGCAGCGCATGTTTCGGAATGCGATGAGTTTCGCGCGAACGGCAAGAAGAATTGACTAAGGAGAAGGTTGCAAGCGCCTTACCGAAGAGCACTCTCCGAGTGAGATGCTGCACTCCTGAGGCGATTCGCATTAGAAAGGAGGACATTATGAGGTGCAGAAATCTTATTCTCCGGCTGGCACAAGTCGCCCTGTTCGTGGCGTTCTCAATTTGTGCCCGTTCCTCGAATGCCCAGTTCGCCCCCGCCAAAGGCCTGGAGAACGAGAAGCTAGATGCGCGGGCAACGCTGGCTACAGTAAGCCAAGAATCGGAAGAAGCTCTACATAGCAAAGGGTATGCATTAATTGGGACTCTCGACCTGAGCGAAAAAGTGGGCAAGCACTGTTGGGGTGCTGGTTGTGACTCTTCTCTGAACTGTACGAGCAATGCGGGGCCTACTGATGTAACTCGCAAGCTCCTGAAACAGGCAGCGACTCATGGTGGGGACGTGGTCATTCTGTCACAGGACAACAGGGTTGAGAAACATTCAGATCAGAAACAGGGTAAATGCACCTCCTGGACCGAGCAAGAAAAGTACGTGCAGTATCAAAAGTGCACCTCAGCGGGCCGAGACCCCACGACGGGAACATACCAAACGGGCACTTGTACCCTTGAAGGAGGGTTCCGGACTGTGAAGGAGTGTGCCTATCGTGAAACCATCGCTGGCCAGTACTGCGTGGTCGCAAGTGCCGGGACCGTGTGGCGACTGGATCCTGATCTGCCCAAGCGTGTTGCTGAAAGAGAGAAAATAGCTGCGGCGGAGTCCAAAGCACGAGACGAGAGAGCTGCGGCAGAAACCAAGGCTGAAGAGGAGAACGCAGAACTTAGATTTAAGGACGCGGAGTTCGTCAGAGGAGGAGAACCCGTTCCCAGCGATCGGTATTGGTTCGTTGAGAACCGTAAGTTTGGCTACCGCGATGAGAAATGGAACGTAGTCATCCCTGCACGTTTCGAGAATATTTACATACCGGACCACCTCGATGAACTCTGGGGGAAGTTCTCCGACGGACGGGCAGCCGTTGGGTCTGGCGAATACGGACAGCAGAAGTGGGGATACATAGATGAGAAGGGCGAGATGGTGATTCCGCTTCAATTTGACAAGGCTCGTCCGTTTTCCGAAGGAATGGCAGCTGTCGCTGTTGGCAAACCCTTCGAGGAACACCGCTGGGGGTACATTGACGCAGCCGGCAAGTGGGCCATTCCTCCGAAGTTCTACGATGCCGCTGATTTCTCCGATGGGCTAGCCCCGGTTGAAATCGGAGATCTTCTGAAGCACAAGTGGGGCTACATCAACAGGGATGGAGCTGTTGTTATCAACCCGTCATTCGATTCAGCCCTGTCGTTTTCGCAGGGTCTGGCGGCAGTGCAGTCCGCTAACAACAAGTGGGGGTACATCAACAAGGATGGAGTCGTAGTCGTCCGGCCTGCATTCGACGCGGCGTGGCGGTTCTCCGAAGGGCTGGCCAGAGTCGAGCTCCACAAGAAATACGGTTACGTGGACCAGACTGGGAAACTCGTCGTGAAGCCTGTGTTCGACGAGGGGGATGCGTTCTCCGAAGGACTAGCGAAAGTGCAAGTGCAGGGGAAATACGGTTACATCGACCCAATGGGCAAGTTTGTCATCCAGCCTCAGTTTGAGGATGCGTCCGCGTTCAACAACGGTGTGGCCCGGGTTGTCGCTGGGAAAGTGCGCGGCTCCATTGACAAGTACGGGAAATTCACTCCAACTGGGCAGTCACCGGCCCCCGCTCCAGCCGGTGCCCGTGTGACAGCGGTCGCCGGAGTTCCAGGCGATACGCGTAGCTTTTTCTTCGGAGCCGACACCGGCGCCTTGTGGAAGACCACCGATGGTGGCAACTCCTGGGCGCCTCTGGGCTTCGACAACAAGCCGGCATCCGCGATCAATGACATTGCATTGGCTGGCTCCAATCCCGACACGATCTACCTCGCTACTTTCCAAGGTGTGTACAAATCCACGGACGGCGGTAAGGGTTGGAAGAATGTCGGCCCTGGACACAGGGGCTACCTTACCGGACTGGTTGTACATCCCAGGAATCCCGACATTGTGTTCACGGCTGCGCTTGACAGCAGGCTTCTTCCTTCAGAATCTGAATGTGGCGTCTATCGCACGCTCGACGGCGGCATGGCTTGGCAGAGAGTGTTATTCAAGGATAAGAACTGCGATGACATCGATATAGCCCTCGATACACATCACCCGAATGTGTTGTTCGTTGCCGCGCAAAGCATCTCTTCGCCAGAATTCAAAGCTGCCCTCGACCTTGCCGATCTATACAACCCCCGTATCGGCTACATCGATCTATACAAGTCCACAGATGGCGGCACCACATGGAGGCTATTGCAGGGTACGGGGCTGCCCCAGAGCATTTCAGGAGGTGGAGGCATTGGCGTGACCGTATCCGGCAGCGACTCCAACCGTATGTACGCGCTGATCGGAGCGGAGAAGAGAGGCCTGCTGTACGTCTCCGATGATGGTGGCGACCACTGGAGGTTGGTCAACAGCGATCAGCGTCTATTGAAGAGCGATTGGCATGTCATCAAAATCGTTCCCGACCCGCAGGCAGCGGACACCGTGTATGTCCTCCACTCAAGTCTGTTTCGCTCCACTGACGGTGGCCGTACCTTCACCGTGGTGACAACTCCGCACGGGGATTCTCATGCACTCTGGATTGATCCAACTGAGCCGCAGAGCATGATCCATGGCGACGAACGCGGAGTCGCTATCACCACCGACGGTGGTAAAACGTGGGCCAAAGAGAAGAACTAGTCGAGCGCTATCGGATCGGGAGTCTCGCAACATGACATTAGATCGGTTTTCGACGGCGAGCGCATCGATTCAGCGAAGCAGAAGAAGTTGGCGCAGACAGTGGAGAAACTCTGGCTGCAAGGTTCTACAACGAAGAAGGCATTCTCTTTTCCAGTGCTCGGCAGCCTCGAAAATCGGGGTGGTATCCGCATGTCCACAACAACGGCCTCATTAAGTTCTATGTGTCAACCTCCTTCACAAAAGTGGTTTTGCTTGCCTTCGAGGGCACACGCGGGGGACGACGTAGGGTAGTACCGGTGTATCAAAGATCGGGCCTTGCGGGCAGGGAGGCCTCGGATGAGGGGGGTAGCCGAATTTTTCCCGATAGATACTACCCCGAGGGCCATTTGACATGCCGGACCTCGGCCACTATTATTGGCGAACAAACGGCGAATACAAGGCATGACGCAATGGCCCATCGAGCGGAACCTGAGGGAGAGACAGACACCCTTACCCAAGCTCAAGTGGACGAACTCCGCAACAACCTGGCCCGGCTGAGCGGGCCAAGCGTGGTGGATTTCTACCGAGATGCGCATCGGGAATGTGCTATCGAGCGACAGCCCGGCGCGAAGGCGATTCAGCGATTGGTAACCGCCTGGAAGATCCTGAGGAAGTGGGGATGGAAGTGAACACCTAGCTTTCTTCTGGCCAAGCGAATCTCGCCGAGATAGCCTTTGCGCATTTGAATCGAGAATTCAATTTCGCGTCCACCCGGGAAATACATCTCACGTGATGGGCTTTTCGCCCTCGCTGCGAAGTATCATACCCGCTCAAAAAGCCTCGGCAATCCCGTCTTCAATCCCTTTGCAATCCTCTCGATGTTCACCAATGACACATTTCGGACTCCGCGCTCGATGCCAGAGTAATACGTGCGATGCAGCCCACAGCGTTCCGCAGCCTCCTCCTGGGTGATCCTCTGTTCCTCCCGGATACGGCGGATGGCACGGCCAAACCGGATGCGGATGTCGAGCAGCATTGCCTGCCATCTTGGCGGCATGCAGCCGATGCGTACACATCCGATGAGTCACATTGTTGTTGACTGTTGGTTCTCTCTCGGCCACGATTGACTTCCCGGCATTGGCACAAATATTTACGTTGATCACACTCTTGGCTCTATTAGTCGTAGTGGCCCTTGTCCTGAAGGAGCTGGTGATCGTGCGACGGCAAGTATCGTCGATTCGTCAGTCCCTGGAATGGTTTGCAGTCGGCTTTCTTGAGAAGAAAAAGGACGGCTTGGCTCCAGCCGTACGCGAGTACATGGAGAATGCGAAGCAGGATCTTATCCGTGAGGGTCGGAATGAGGGTACTGTGACCGAGCAGCAAATCCATGAGCTTTTCCAGAACGCCGAGGAGAAAGATGACGTGGGGGAGATCAGGAGTGCTGGAAGCAAAGGGGGGAGTACAGAGTGGAAGAGCGGCGCGGCGATCACTGGATGTCGATATGGCGCGGGTTCTCGCATGATCAAGCAAATCGGATCTGCCATTGGGGTCAACAGCAGGACCGAGAAATGAGAATTGTTCAAGAAGGCCTGTGAATGTTGCCGGAACTGCGCTTCCGCGCTGGTAGGCTGGACGCATCCGCGAGGGCTATCGACCACATCCTAGACACTGGAAGGCTCTGGCGGAACTTGCTGGGGCCTCGAAGCGAGAATCACCGAATACAATGCCAATTGAGTAAAGACCGGGTAGAAAGCATCCAGAAGGACGGACCATGAGGGTAGCCGAGAACGGTACGTCGGATTCAACCATCATGGCGATTGCCGGACACGTGAGCCGTCGCATGTTGGAGCGGTACAGCCACGTGAGGATGGAAGCGAAGCGAACAGCAATGGAAACCCTTGCTGTGAGCACCAAAGCGGCAGGTTATGACACAAACCACGACACAAAATCCAGTGCCGCCACTACCCGCCCTGTCTAAGTTGTTGGGAGATTTGGTGGACCTGGTCGGGATCGAACCGACGACCTCTTCCATGCCATGGAAGCGCGCTCCCAGCTGCGCCACAGGCCCACTTTTGGGGACACTGCTGTTCTGGTGCTGGTGACCTCAATTATTCTCGCCGTTTAAGGGCAGATAGTCAACGCGTGGAAGCGGTGAGACCGAAACAGTTTCGAAGTTTCTACGCGGCAGCCGTCGAGCTTCGCTCGACCGGACAGAAG
>JAIQFH010000052.1 GCA_020073385.1 Terriglobia bacterium
CTAGTACTCACGTGGGGCTTAGAAAGGGGACGCCGAACCTGGCGTCCCCTTAAACAATTCTAACGAGAGCCTTTCACGAACATACGCAAGTCTGCCCCGGTCATCTCCTTGGGTTCATCAAGACCAAGCATTCCCAGGAGAGTGGGCGAAATGTCGCGCAGAGATCCGTTCGGCTTTAGAGTGAACTGCTGTGAATTCTCCGCAACCACAATGAAGGGCACCGGGTTCGTCGTATGCGCTGTGTGTGGTCCGCCGGTCGCCGGATCAATCATCAACTCGGCATTTCCGTGATCAGCAGTAATCAGCATCGCCCCGCCCTTTGCGCGAACTGCCGCTTCAATCCGACCCAGGCAGGCATCCACCGTTTCGACCGCCCTTACCGTGGGTTCGATCTTGCCCGAGTGGCCAACCATGTCAGCATTGGCAAAGTTCACGATGACCACATCGAAGGTGCCATCCCCAGTGGCCTTCACCACCGCGTCGGCGATCCCCGAGGCACTCATTTCAGGCTTCAGATCGTAGGTCGCAACCTTGGGCGACGGCACCATCACGCGGTCTTCTCCCGGAAATGGCTGCTCAACTCCTCCGTTGAAGAAATAGGTTACGTGTGCGTACTTTTCCGTCTCCGCCACCCGCAGGTTCCGCATGTGCAACCCGCCCATGACGTTGGCGAGGATGTTCGCCATCGACTCCGCCGGAATCACCACCGGCAGACTGAAGTTCTTGTCGTACCGTGTCATGCAGATGTAGTGCAAATTCTTCGGCACGTGGTGTCGCGGGATTGTCGCGTCCAGATCAGTTGCCCCGGGCAAATCGCTGCCGCCTTTTTCGTTGAGCCCGCTGTTACGCGTGAGCGCACGCGTAATCTGCCGAACGCGGTCGGCGCGGAAGTTGAAACAGATGCAGGAATCGTCATCGCGAATCGTGGCCAAAGCCTGCCCATGGCTGTCGGTACAGACGAACGGGATCACGAATTCGTCGGTCACTCCCTTGTTATAGGACTCCTTCATCCCCTGGACCGGATCAGTTTGCCTGCCGCCCTCCGCGTCCGCGATGACCATCGCGTTGTAAGCCTTGGCGATGCGTTCCCAGCGGCGGTCACGATCCATCGCGTAGTACCGGCCGTTGACGGTCGCGATCTTGCCGCAGTTGTATTCCCGCATCTTCTGCTGCAACTGCTCCAGATATCCCGCGCCATTGGTAGGCAACGTGTCGCGGCCATCCATAAAGGCGTGCACGAAGACGCGCTCCAACCCATTTTCCTTCGCCATCTTCAGCAGCGCATAAAGATGCGCTTGCTGCGAGTGCACTCCTCCATCGGATATGAGACCGAACAGATGCAGCCGCCGCTCACCTGTACGCGCATGCTTCATAGCATCAAGCAGCACGGGATGCGAGAATAATTCCCCGTTCTGGATCATCAAATCGATCCGCGTGATGTCCATGTGGACAATGCGACCAGCCCCAATGTTGAGATGCCCAACCTCGCTGTTGCCCATCTGTCCTTCGGGCAGTCCGACGTAAGGCCCGCTGGTGTGAATAAGCGTGTTGGGATACTCGCTCAACAACCGGTCGTAGGTCGGCTTGCGCGCAAGAGCAATGGCGTTGGCTTTGGTTTCGGCCCGATACCCCCAGCCGTCGAGAATGATAAGAACGAGCGGTTTAGGACGAGACATAAATAAGGGTCTGGCTCCTAGCGGTAGCAAAAATAAGATCGGGAAGGGCACGACTTACAGTCGTGCCACCATGGGCGGCTACAAGCTCTCGGGCTTCAGCCCCTGAGGCTCCTGTGGTAGCTACCAGAATAGATTCTCAAGCTCCTCACGACAAATTCTCCTTAGTTCTTCACGGTGTTGGGCTTGGCTGCGTCGCCCTGTTTCTTCTGCTGCATCTCCTCTTTTACGCGCTTCTCAAGTTCGGCGTTAGCTTCTTCAATCATCTGCTTGAGATGTGGCTGCATCGCTTGCATGCCTTCCGTGGTCATTGCGGGCATCTCCCTCAATATCTTCTGGCCGGTAGGAGTGGAGTAGAACCCAACCATGGCATTCACGTCCGACTTGTTCAGATGTTTTTGGTAAACGGGGATCATATCGTCGAGCAGCCCCTCGACTGAAAGGTTCTTCATTACTTCATCAGAAATTGCGTCAAATTTCGCAAAATCCTGGTCAGTCACGTTGGGTTGCTGCTTTCTGACCTGGTCGCGCTCCAAAGACCGGATCTGTTGTGATATCTGCTGCATGACCAGCTTCATCTGATTGCGAATCTGCATGACATCGAACAGCTTTCGAATGTCGTCAGGAGAGGCAGCAGCTTCAGAACCAGCCGCAGCCGCCTGACCGAACATGCAAGATGAAGTCAGGCACAACAAAATCGCGAACAAGAAAGCACGAACTCTCATTGTGGCTCCTCGACTTCGATTACCCGCGATAGTTAAGCGCGCCCAGCCCCAGGAACCGAGCCGTCGAACCCAGTTCCTGTTCAATGCGCAGCAACTGGTTGTATTTGGCGACGCGATCCGTCCGTGAAGCCGACCCTGTTTTGATCTGCCCGGCGCCAGTAGCCACAGCCAAATCTGCGATGAACGTGTCTTCCGTCTCGCCCGAACGGTGCGAAATCACTGACGTATACGCATTCCGCCGCGCCAGATCGATGGCATCGAGCGTCTCGCTCACCGTGCCAATCTGATTCACTTTGATCAGAATCGAATTCGCCACGCCTTTGTCGATGCCTTCTTGCAAGAACTGCACGTTGGTCACGAACAGATCATCACCCACCAACTGGATCTTCCCGCCGATCTCCTGGGTCAGATTCTGCCATCCATCCCAATCATTCTCAGCCAGTCCATCTTCGAGCGACACGATGGGATAGTCATTTACCCACTTCGCCCAGTGCTTCACCATTTCATCGGAGCTCTTGCTCGACTTGTCGGACTTCTTGAACACGTACTTCCCGTCCTGGTAAAACTCGCTGGCCGCGGGATCGAGCGCAATCGCAATCTCCTCTCCCGGCTTGTATCCGGCCTTGGTGATCGCCTCCTGCACGACTTCAATCGCTTCCACGTTCGACTTCACCGATGGAGCGAATCCGCCTTCATCGCCCACTGCCGTGTTGTAACCGCGCGTCTTCAGCACGCCCTTGAGGGTATGGAAAACTTCAACTCCCCAGCGCAACGCCTCTGAAAACGAGGGCGCGCCAAGGGGCATGACCATGAACTCCTGGAAGTCAACGTTGTTATCCGCATGCGCCCCGCCGTTCAGGATGTTCATCATTGGCGTAGGAAGCGTATTCGCGCCCGCGCCGCCGAGATACCGGTACAGCGGGATATCTAGGCTATACGCCGACGCCCGCGCCGCCGCCATCGAAACCGCCAGAATCGCATTCGCGCCCAGTCGTCCCTTGTTCTCGGTGCCATCCAGTTCGATCATCCTTGCGTCCAGGCCCCGCTGATCGAATCCGTCCCAATTCGCTAACGCCTCGGCGATCTCGCCGTTGACGTTCTCGACCGCCTTCAGCACTCCTTTTCCCATGAAGCGGTTGGAATCTTCATCACGCAGTTCGACCGCCTCATGCTCGCCAGTGGACGCGCCGCTCGGGACAATCGCCCGGCCCATGGAGCCATCTGCAAGGAAGACCTCCGCTTCGACCGTGGGGTTGCCGCGTGAATCCAGAACTTCTCGTGCGTGAATGCCCGCGATATTCGACATAAATGTTTTTTGTCCTCGACTTTATAATTTCGGTGAAACTATTCGGATCCCAGATCCGCTGGGGATGATCGCCGTTAATAGCCATCCCGCTGTCCGGCCGCGAAAAGACGCCGGTAGACTCTTTGCCACACTGTGGGTGAAACCCACGATTATATCGGATGGACATCAACGAAATGCGACAGCGGACATAATCGTTAGCGCGATTTCCGCATCTGGAACCTGTCCATTCGGCCATCCTCTCTGGCCTCTTATCTCCGCTGGTTCCCCATGTACTGTCCGCCGCTTGTACCCCCGGCATACCTGGTCTAGAGTCAAAAGGAAGCTTCGGATTTTGGAGGTACCCATGAAAGCGTGGATGCTACTGCCTTGCTCATTGCTGGCGACGATGCTGGCAGCCCAAAGCCCCGCCCCGGTTCCCGCCGGAACTGCTCTGATGGTTCGTCTCGACACCACTCTCGCAACTTTTAGCAACAAGGTCGGAGATCCCTTCCACGGCAGCATCACGCAGCCGGTTGTGGTCAATGGCCAAACCATCATTCCGGTGGGCGCCACAGTCGAAGGCCGCGTCACCAAGGTGAGCGAACCGCGCCGCATCTCGGGCAAGCCCACGATCGGAATCCTCCCCGAAGCCGTGATTCTTCCCACCGGCGAACGCTATTACCTCGACGCTACACTCACGGACACGAACATCAAGGGTAGTGACGTCAACATGGAAGGTCAATTCAAGGGATCAGGCCATGACCGCCGAGACACCGTCGAACAAGGCGGCGGCACCGCTGGCGGCATGCTCATCGGCGGATTGATCGGCGGCCCTCCCGGAATAGTGATTGGCGGTGCCGTTGGTGCCGGTGCGACCACCGGGCATTGGCTCGCTAAGCATCGTTCCGCCGTCTTACCCGCTGGCACCGAGCTGACGCTGGAACTGAATCGTCCGATGACGACGAGTCCAGCGATGCCGACCCCGGCAGTCACCGCTTCAGCGCCAAGCGGCGGAAGCAACTAAACGAGAACTTGGAATAAACGAAAAAGGAACCGGACGGTCACTCCGTCCGGTTCTCTTTTTCACCATGACTGATCCCTGATCTCTGACCCCTTGCAGTTACGCCCCAAACAGCAATTCCCCTTCGCTGACGACCTGCAGTTCAATCCAGCCTTCCAGAGGCAACGAATCCACCGGCAAGCGGTTCTGCCAAAGACTGAACCGCAACCGAACTTTGCTGGTCGCCGCGACCGGTGCGCCGGATTTCTTCTCCATGGTCTTCTCGGATCCGTCGGAAGGAACGGCCAACAGCCAGTTCAGGGGCAATTTGAATTCGAAGTTCCGCAAAAGCGCGACCTTTACATGCTCGTCAGCCTGGGTTGAGGATGCCAACACGCGCTCCACCACTCCGTTCTCGATTCTCCAATCCTTAAGTTTGCCCGCCGCAGCAGAGGCATCCACTCGCAGAGTGCGCCGCGGACGCGATTCGCCACTGGCCCAGGATTCCACGTTCACCACAATCTCGAAATCGGCGACGGGGACTTTCCCGGCAAAATCGAGGCGGCCATAAAGAGAGGTCGCATCGATCCCCGCGTACACCGAATCAAGCAGAAATTGCTTGCCGTGCATCGCCCCGGCACGATGATCGGCGGTATAAACAGCCGCGCCCATCCACTCGAAATACCGCACCTTGTCGCCCGTCACTCGCGGATGGATATAAGCGGTCTGCGGCACAAACGCAGGCCGTACCTCCAGCCCAGTAATCGGCTGCGCCAGGTAATCCGGCGGAGCGGCGCCTAATGCCTGATACACGTTGGAAAGATGCTTGCGGTAGAGTTCGTCGAAATCGCGGTCGTTCGCCGAATGATGCTCAGGCCCATACCACCAGTTCCAGTCACTGCCCTCCGCGATCAGAATCTCGTCAAAAGCCAGTTTGCGCTGCGCCTCGCTAGCGCGCGCCGCATTCTGCGCATAGTACTCGCGGGCATGGTGGAGATAATCCCATGCCCGGTTATCCTCCGGCGCTCCAATCCAAACGTTGAAGTTCGCATTGATCCACGAGCCCGGCGTCAGCGACGTCAATTTCCCGAACTCTTTGTGGCGCGCAATCGCCTCTGAAATGGTCACCGCCTCCAGCCCCGGTTCCCGCTGCAGACCGTCATAGAACCGGCGCAGAAACTCGCGCCCCGATTTCGGATAGTATTCCCACGCATTCTCGCCATCGAGAATGATCGAGACGACGGCATCTCTTCCCTTCTCCAGCACCGGCCTGGCTGCATCTTTGATGTTGGTAATCAGATGCCGCGCCGCGTCGGCCGGGGGCATACCCGAATATACGAATCCGATCAGATCCGAAATCGTATGATCGCGAAACACCAGGTGCATCGCGGTCGAGCCGTTCTCGTAGCGGTGAATGTTGTAGAGTTTCTCCGCCAGGTGCGCCGGCCTCCCGTTTCCGTCGCGGGCGAAGAATAGTCCAGTGCTTCGACCGAGGACCCCTTCATCTGTGGCCATCCACTGCACGCCCAGGTTATGTGCGATCGCCAACACTTCTTCGGAAACACTGCCCTCCGAGGGCCATATTCCCTTCGGGCGCACGCCGAAAATTTTCTCATGCAAATCGAGGCCCCGCACCAGTTGCTCGCGAGCATCCTCCGGATGACGATATCGGTTTTGCGGCAACGGTAGCCCGGGCGTCGAGATCGCCCCCGCGCTCGTGTCACACACCAGCGGCAGAATCGGGTGATAGAACGGCGTAGCCGAGATTTCGATCGAGCCCTTTTTCGCAGCATCAGCATGCGCCGGCAGAACTCGGCCCAACAACTCCTGCTCCTTCGCAATCACAAATTTCTGGTCGTCCAGTGAGTAGTTATGCCCCTTCTTCACCAGCGCCGCAACATCTTTCTCTTCCAGAAAAAACTCATCAAACCATGCGATCTGCGAAAGCACCTGCAAGTCAGTAAAATCCTGCGGCTGGAAATAACGTTCTGCCCTTTCCGGATGGTCCCCATGCTCACGAAATCGCTCCCATAACTCGCGGTATCGCGGATAGCGCCCGATCAGATTCTGCGGATTCGCCTGAAACAGGTATTGCAGCGCGAACCGCCGCTCTTCTTCCGAAAGATCCTTCGCAGGCTTGGCCGCGACGTTCAGGAACGGATCCTGCGCCGTCCCGGCAACATAGTCCTGAATCTGCACCACGAGCGACGGCACAAGATTGAAATTCTGATGAACCCTGGGAAACTCGTCCAGCAACTTCACCATGCCGTAATAATCTTTGAGCGCGTGCAGGCGCGTCCACGGCAGGCGGTATTCGCCCGTAACCAGATCTTTATAAAAAGGCTGGTGCTGATGCCAAAGAAGGATGACCCGCAAAGAGGGCATGGCTGGACCAGTCAGTCTAGCATGGGACCATTTCGCCCCGTTACAAGTGCGGGCACGCGGTGATCAGACAAAATGGGAATCGCTGATCACGCGCAATCGTCGTTGAACGACTTCCGCAATTCGTGCCAGTCAGGCAGCGGATGTGTGCGACGTGGCGCTCTAAGTTGAACGCAGGGCATTCGTCGGGTCTGCGTGCGCGGCGCGCATCGCGGGAAGCGCAGACGCCACCAGCGCCACAATCATCATCAGCAGAACACTGCCCAGGTAGATGAACGGATCGGTCCCGCTAACCTCGAAAAGAAACGAACTGACCAGACGTGATACGGCGAGCGAACCGAGCACACCGAGGCCACATCCAAGAAGTGTCAGCTTCACGGCCGAAATCAATACCAACCTCGCAATGCCCATGCGCTGCGCGCCCAGCGCAATGCGGATCGCAAGCTCGTGGGTTCGCAGTGAGACTGAGAAGGCAACTACCGCGTAAATGCCAGTGATAGCAAGCAGCAGTGCGCCCACGGCAAATGCGGTGATGAGGTCGGTGTTGAAACGGCGCGGCGCTTCCACATTCGAGATCGCCTCGTCCATGGGTTGCACTTGCTGCAAAGCCAGCATCGGATCAACCTCCGCGACAGTCGAGCGCAGTGTTTTCGTCATCTGCTCGGGAGGCAGCGCAGTGCGGATCGTGATGTATCCGCCGGCAGGATTGGTAAGCTTTCCCATGAAATCCGAACCGTTGAGCGTTGCGGGCTGCTCGGCAGGCGTGTACCACTGATCGTCGCTGGGCTCATCGCGCGATCCCATCTTCGTATCGGCGACCACGCCGACTACTGTCGCCCACGGGTACCCCTTCTGCGGATTGCCAACGTGCATCCGCTTGCCCAAGGCCCGTTGACCCGGCCAACAGTGTCCTGCCATCGACTGGTTGACGATCACTACCAATGCCGAACTGGAGCGGTCGTCCACGGTAAAATACCTGCCATCCATCAGGGGAATGTCCAACGCATGGAAATAGTCGCCGTAAACCGTGGCGAACATGGCGAACTTCAGTTTCCAGTTGGCGGCAGGCTCGCCCTCGATCGTGTACGCGGCCCTTCCGAATGAGTCGGATGCGGGCAGCCCGTTCGTACTTCCGGCAGCGATGATTCCCGGCTTGCTCGAGAGCCGCTCGAGGACCGCATGGTTGAAGGAGTCCACGGAAGTGTCGGTGGAATATTGCTGCAGCGGAAGCTGATACTCCGCCACTAGCACATGGTCGGCACGAAATCCCGGGTCCACGGCACGCATCTTCTGGAAACTGCGTAGGAAAGCACCCGATACGGTGAGCAGCACCAAAGCAATCGCGATCTCCGCAACCACCAATCCGGATCGCAACCACGTATGGCTTGACGCTCCCGTACCCGTCCGAGCCCCTTCATTCAAGCTCTCCGTCAAGTTCGTCCGCAACGCGGCGAAGGCAGGCGCAAGACTGCAAAGAACGCCGGTTCCGAGAGCCAGAAGCAGGGCAAAGGCCGCCACAGTCGCGTCAATGGAGATCGAGTCGATGCGCGGCATGGAGTCCGGCAGCAAATGCAAGGCGGTTCGGATGGCGACCGCCGCGAACGCCAACCCGACCACTCCTCCCGCCAGGCTTATCAGCAATCCTTCAAAGACAGATTCGCGGACGATGGCGCCGGAACGCGCACCCAGCGCCAGCCGTACTGCGTATTCTCGACGTCGGCGGATGGCGCGCACCAAAAGCAGTCCGGCAATGTTGACACAAGCAATGAGCAGCACGACGGAAACAGCCAGGAACAGGGTCTGCAGCAACGGTCGAACATCCGCAACGTCGAACTCGCTTAAGAACGCGACATCACCCTTTATGTGGATCGCAGCCATGCTTGCCGGAAACGTGCGCATAATCTGTCGGCTGACCCGGTCAGCATCCTGCGCTGCCTGCGTGAGCGTGACGCCATCTTTGAGGCGCGCGACCATCTGGTATCCCCAGAAGCCCATGTGTTGGTCTGAAAGCTCCTCGGGTGTGAGGCTCATCGGCACCCACAGCTGCGCCTGGTCGAGGTGTCCTGCCCCCAAAGGAAATTCAAAGCTGCGCGGCATCACGCCGATGATTGAGTAAACCTTGCGATCGAGAACGATGGAGTTCCCCAGCACATGCGGATCTCGGTGGTAGCGGTTTGTCCACAACGCATAACTGATCACCGCGACAGGTTGATGGCCCTCTTCTTCCTGCTGCGTAAACACGCGTCCCAGCGTGGGGGAAACGCCAAGCGTCGGGAAGACTCCCGCGCTGAACCGCGCAGCATAGACTTCTTCAGGAAGTGCTCCGCTGGAAAGTTCATAGTTCGTGGAGATGTAGCCGCCAACAGAGGAAAAGGCGCTCGTCTCATTGGCGTAACTGCCGATCTCGCGAGCAGTAACGGAAATGCCCGGTCCCTCTGCCAGATGATCTCCTAACAGCACCAGCCGATCCGGATTGCTGAATGGCAGAGGCCGGAGCAGGACGCCTTCAACAAGCGAGAAGATCGCCGTCGCAGCGCCAATGCCAAGAGCCAGCGTCAGGACGACGGTGACGGTGAACCCCGGCGATTTCCGTAGTTGGCGAAATGCGAAGCGGAGATCCTGCGAGAATGCGGCCATGCGTCCCCCAGACTCTTTGAAGTTTCCCAGCGTTCCGCACATTATTCACGAACTCAATTTGGCTCGGAAGCAAAATAGACAACAGCGTTCGATTCCCCGACCTACCGCCTGCGAATCCACGGATTTGCTGATTCGTATAAACAACGGCCAACCCTTTGCCGCTTCCGGTAGACTATCTAGCGCACCCCATGAGCCCTGAAACTAAGTTCGCCGCGCCGCAACTCCTGACCGACCAGGACCTCTACCTCTTCAACGAGGGCAGCAACTACCGCCTCTACGACAAGATGGGGGCCCACCTCATCACCCACAATGACCAGTCTGGAACCGTCTTCAGCGTCTGGGCCCCAAACGCGCGTTCGGTTTCGGTGGTCGGCAGTTTCAACGGATGGGATCCCAAAACTCACAAGCTCGGCCCACGTGGCTCCTCCGGCATCTGGGAAGGATTCGTCCCCGGCGCCAGTCACGGTGCTCTTTACAAGTTCCACATCGAGTCGCAGCGTCACGGATATCGCGTTGACAAAGCTGATCCCATCGGCTTGCTGCACGAGAAACCTCCCCGCACGGCCTCAGTCGTGTGGGATCTCAACTATCAATGGAACGACAATGAGTGGATGCAGAAGCGCGCTGAGCGCAACTCGTTGCGTGCGCCACAGTCGATCTACGAGGTCCACCTCGGCTCCTGGATGCGCGTTCCGGAAGAGCACAATCGGCCTCTCACCTATCGCGAGACCGCACCCCGTTTGGCACAATACGTCGGCCAGATGGGCTTCACGCACGTCGAATTCCTCCCCGTGATGGAGCACCCTTTCTACGGTTCCTGGGGATATCAAACCACGGGATACTTCGCCCCTACGTCGCGTTATGGTACGCCGCAGGATTTCATGTACCTGGTCGACTACCTGCACCAGCATGGTATCGGCATCATTCTCGACTGGGTTCCCTCGCACTTCCCTTCCGACGGACACGGCCTCGCCTATTTCGACGGCACCCATCTCTACGAACATGCCGACTCCCGTCAGGGATTTCATCCTGACTGGAAGACGCACATCTTCAATTATGGCCGCGCCGAAGTTCGCAGCTTCCTGATGTCGAGCGCGATGTTCTGGTTCGACAAGTACCACATCGACGGTCTGCGCGTAGATGCAGTCGCTTCCATGCTCTATCTCGACTATTCGCGCAAGGAAGGCGAGTGGATTCCGAACAAATTCGGCGGCCGCGAAAATCTTGACGCCATCGATTTCCTGCGTCGATTCAATCAGGAGGCCTACAAAGAGCATCCCGACATTCAAACGACAGCCGAGGAATCGACGTCCTGGCCCATGGTTTCAAAACCCGTCTACATCGGCGGTTTGGGCTTCGGCGAGAAGTGGGACATGGGATGGATGCACGATACCCTCAAGTATTTTCAGAACGATCCCATTCACCGCAAGTATCATCACAACCTGCTTACGTTCCGCATGCTGTATTCCTGGCACGAAAATTTCGTGCTTCCGCTGTCGCACGATGAAGTCGTGCATGGCAAAGGATCGCTGATCGGCAAGATGCCCGGCGACGAATGGCAGAAGTTCGCCAACCTGCGACTACTCTATGGCTACATGTACGCGCAGTCTGGCAAGAAACTCCTCTTCATGGGCTGCGAGTTTGGACAGGTGCGCGAGTGGGCGCACGACAGCAGCCTGGAATGGCACGTGCTCCAATATCAGGTGCATCGCGGAGTGCAGGCCTGGATGGAGCAGTTGAACCGCTTCTATCGCAGCGAACCCGCCATGCACGTGCTCGATAACAATCCGGCTGGATTCGAATGGGTCGACGCCAACGACAATGCCGCCAGTACGGTTTCCCTCCTGCGCAAGAGCGAGTCACCACGAGACACGGTATTGGTCGTATGCAACTTCACCCCCGTGCCCCGCGCCGGATACCGCGTCGGCGTCCCTCATGGCGGCTACTGGCGTGAAATGCTCAACAGCGACGCCCGCGAATACGCCGGCAGCGGCATAGGCAACATGGGAGGCGTCCACGCCGAAGAAATTCCGACGCACGGCCGCCCGTTCTCGTTAAAGCTAACGTTGCCCCCGTTATCGGCGTTGTTTTTCAAAGCCGCGTAAAGCACAAGTTGCTCGTGCGGAGACGGCCGCCCTCCCCGTCCCGCGAAGGCGAAGCCAAGCGGAGACCGTTTAAGGGGCGCTCAGTGAACTCCTCTGTGATTCTCTGTGCCCTCTGTGGTGAAGCCCTTTCGCTCCAAGTGACTGAGACCTCCGCTTGGCAACCGCCTCATGCTATCCTCGCCTTAACGGGTCTTGCATGCGGATTCTCACCCGCTACGTCCTAAGCGAAGTCACGGCGCACTCTCTCGTCGGCGTCGCCATCTTCACCTTTGTCCTTTTCACCCGTGACCTGGGCCATATCCTCGAACTGGTCGTCCGTGCCAGCGCCCCGCTGCCCAGCGTCCTCGAAATATTCTCCTATACCATTCCTCTCGCCCTCACCTACACGCTGCCCATGAGTGTTCTGGTCGGAATCCTCATCGGCCTGAGCCGTCTCGCCGCCGACAGCGAAGTCACCGCCATGCGCGCCAGCGGCATGGGCGTGTGGAGTTTCCTCCGGATGCTCTCGATTTTCGTCCTCGGCTCCTGGCTGCTCGCGCTGGGCAATGGCGCCTATGTCGCGCCCAAAGCCCAGGCGGCGTTGGGCCGTCTCGAAGACCGCTTGAAAGGCTCACAGGTTTCATTCGAAATCCAGCCACGCGTTTTCTATGAAGGATTTCCCAAGATCGTCGTCTACGTTCAGGACGTCAAGAACGCGCAGGGAGCCGCCGTCTGGAGGGGCGTCTTCATGGCTGACCTGAGCGATGCCGCGAACCCGCGTATCACCCTGGCAAAAGAGGGCATCGTCATCAGCGAGGGCCCCGATCGTCTTCACCTCCATCTGATTGATGGATCGGAACACGAGACCGATCCCAAGGATCCCGACCACTATCAAATCTCGACCTTCGAGCAAACCGATATTCCTATCGAATTACCTTCCACGGAAAACAAGGCAGACGAATCTCAACCCGCCGGCGAAATGGATACTTGGACGCTACATCAGAAAGCCATCAGCTCCGATCCCACTGCCCGCTGGTACTCGATCGAATTCCATCGCCGGCTCGCGTTGCCCACCGCTTGCCTTGTGCTGGCTTTAGTAGGAATTCCCCTGGGATTGTCTTCCAAGAAAAGCGGCAAATCTGGCGGATTCGTCCTCACCATCCTGCTGGTCTTTGCTTATTACGTGGTTTCCCTGATCGGAGTGTCGTTGGCCCGCCAGGGACGCATTTCTCCCTGGTTCGGCGCCTGGCTCGCCGATCTAGTGTTCATGGGCTTGGCGGTATTTCTGCTTCTTCGCGCCGAGAAGCGGCCTTTCGAACTGGCGTCGCTCCGTTTCTGGAAGCCTAAGGAACCCGCGCTGCTCAACGGTTTCGGCCGCGGCCGCCGTGAAAACGCATTTGAGCGCGCCTCCACCCGCCGCCGCGTCTTCAGCGCCAGCTTCCCCACGCTGCTGGATGATTATGTGCTGCGCGACTTCTTCGTCTATCTCGGGATGATCCTGTCCACGTTCATTGTCCTGCTTCTCGTATTCACGCTCTTCGAGTTGCTGGGCGATATTTTGCGCAACAAAGTCTCCGCTCTGGTCGTAGCCGAGTACTTGCTGACCGTTACGCCCTACCTGCTCTACAACGTGGCCCCACTCGTTATGCTGCTGGCCGTTCTGGTTACCTTCGGCTTGATGGAACGATCCAATGAAATCACCGCGATCAAGGCGACTGGAACCAGCATCTACCGCATCGTCACTCCCGTGATCGCAGCGGCCGCGGTCTTGGCGGGAGCGCTATTTGTTGCTGACCAGTTTTACCTGCCCCACACCAACAAGCGTCAGGAAGCGCTCCACAACCAGATCAAAGGCAAGCCTGCACAGACCTATCTGCGCCCCGATCGCAAGTGGATTTTCGGCCAGAACAACGACATCTACTACT
Source organism: Terriglobia bacterium (assembly GCA_020073385.1). Taxonomy (GTDB): domain Bacteria; phylum Acidobacteriota; class Terriglobia; order Terriglobales; family Acidobacteriaceae; genus Sulfotelmatobacter. Next base: position 13,712 of record JAIQFH010000052.1, read on the forward strand.
ATCAATTTTTCGATCCGGACCGCGATCAGTTCGGCAACATCAGCGTTTTTCAGCTCGATAAGGCAAGCTTTACCATTACCCGCCGCATCCATGCCGACCGCGCCCATTGGGCCGACAATCTCAACCGCTGGGTGTACGAGCAAGGTTGGGAGCGTGCGCTCAACGTCTCGGCGATCGCGAACTATCACCCCTTCGATGTAGCGACCTTTCCCTCTTTGCACGAGACCCCGGCATACTTCAAGAAGGAAGTAAAGCAGTACACCGAAATGAACTACACCGAACTGCGTCGCTACATTCGCGATCTGCAGCAGAGCGGCTTCGATGTTGTTCGCTTAAGAATGCAATTGCACGAGAAGCTCTCGTACCCGCTCATCACCTTGATCGTCGCGATCCTGGCGATTCCCTTTTCTATGTCGACAGGAAAAAGGGGAGCGATCACCGGCGTCGCCGTGGGCATTGGCGTCGTCGTTTTCTATATCGTGGTCACCCGATTCTTCGAGGCGATGGGGAATCAGAGCCTGCTTCCCGCCGCCCTGGCAGCGTGGGCCCCTGATCTGATTTTCGTTCTGGTAGGTGGATACCTGATTCTGAAGGTGCCAACGTAAGAAGGGGCTAGGGATTAGGGGTCAGTAGTCAGTTCTCCAGATCACGGCATTAAACAACGATGTCATCCTGAGCCGCGTTCTTTGCCGCGAAGGACCTATGCAACTCGCCGGCAGCACCGGCGCAGCGAGGGAGTTTCATAGGTCCTTCGCGGCAAAGAACGCCGCTCAGGATGACACCGTAAGAGGACAATACAATTTCCTAATCGGCTCCAGCCCCTAATCCCTGATTCACTTCACCGCCACACCAAACGGATAGTTGTCGGTCGTAATCGTAGGCAGCGCCGACAGAGCGCCGGTCGCAGGCGTAATGGAATACTGCGAGACCGATGCCGACTGGTAATTCGTCACGAACATCCAGTTGTCATCCCCGCGAATTGCGATTGATGTGGGACTCGAACCGGTCGGGACCGTCGCCGGAGTGAGAGCCGTCAAACTCCCGGACACCGGACTGATCTTGAAACCCGAAAGTGTGTTTGAAAGCGTGCCCAGGACATAAACGTTGTTGCCGTAGGGGTCGACAACTAACGGACCTAATCCGTTCGCGCTACCCGAGACGGCAAACGGCGAACCAGAAACGTCGTTCAGCTTTCCGTTGGGAAAGGGACAAACTCCGTTGGCAATCACCGTCGTACAAATCGTGTAGGCATTGATTTTGTTATGCAGGCTGTCACTGACATAAAGAAAACGGTCGCAGGGATCGACGGCGACGGCAACAGGAACGGCATCTGTGGGAAAGGACGGTATAGCCGTCACATTGTCGGGAACCGTCAATGCGCCCGAGGAAGTGTCCACTTGAAACTCAAACACCTGATATCCCACCGTGTCGACGGCATATAGAAATTCCGTGGTTGGTGGCGGGTTACTGGAAACCGAGCACACCGAATTTTGCGTGCCGTTGACTCCGATCCCCGGAAAAACCGTGGGAGTCGCCGCGACGCTCGTGATATCGGCTAAATTCGCGGCGGGGGGAGTGAAGAACGGTGAGTTAGGCAGCTCGGTGAGATTTCCTCCATTTCCGATTGCGAAGACCGAAATCGAACCAGGAACATCTGGTGGACCTTGGTGGTCCGGAGCACTAGAAGTTTGACGATTCGCGACGAACAAGAATTTTCCTGCGGCGTCTATTGCCAATGTCGATGGATTGACCGGAACACCCACACCTGCGTTGAGGCTAATCAAATTTCCGGCCTGCGCAACTGTACCATTGGATTTGACTTGGAAGATCGCAAGGCCCGGCTGAGTCGCATTCGGGCACTGGCTGCTTGAATTGAAAATCGCGTAGGCGTACGACCCCGACGGATGCATCACCATCGACGACGGCGACCCATTCAACAGGCACGTCTGGTTCCCCGTGTCGTTGGTCGAATTCGCAACCGAGGCTACGTGCCCATTGTTCAGATTGAAACTGAACGTCTGAATGACCGACGACCCCTGGCTGCCCACCAGCACCAGCCCATTCGACGAGGAATTGTAGTTGCTTCCGCAAGCCACCAGCAGTCCGACTGAAATCAGTCCCGCTAACCCGAGCAGCCAAAATCGTTTCGCCATTCTCTCGTTCGTCTCCATTTTGAGGTGAGCTTTGCGCGAGCGCACGCACCCGGTGCCCGAAGTCCGGGCGTTTGTAGTCTGAAATGCAGGAATTCTCAATCTACTTGTGTATCAGGAATGCGCAGGAAGAGCAATCTCCCCGCCCGGTTGGTTGGAACCCTGGGAGGCCGCAAGAGTTGCCCGTTCACTCCCAGTTTGATGCCGCGCATGCCTCACGGCCTGAGGCATTGGCAACTCTGTCATCCTGAGCGGCGCTTTTTGCCGCGAAGGACCTATGCAATTACTGCCGGCGGATCTGCGCTTATGCGTGCTCGACGGCTGCCATTGGTTCACGCTGATTTTGGTCCACAGCTGCGCCCGAGATCATCGGCAACCGAATCTCAACCACCAGCCCGCCCGCGTCTCGATTGGAGGCGACAACTTTTCCGCCATGGAACCGAACTGCCCTTTCGGTGATGGCCAATCCCAGTCCCACTCCTCCGGTCTGGCGGCCACGCGCGTCATCGAGCCGATAGAAGGGCTCGAACAGTTTCGCCAAAGCCTCGCGAGGGACCCCGGGCCCCGAGTCGCTCACACGCAGTACCGCCTCATGGGCTCCAGCTTTCGCTTCGCTCGTCAACTCCACGCCAACCGATGTTCCCTCTTGCGTATAGCGGATCGCATTCCGCACCACGTTCTCCACGGCGCTGTGCAGCAGCGACGGATTGCCCCGGACCTTCCAGTCTCCTTCAGGAATCGATGTACGCACGTGACAGCGCCGGGCCTGCGCCTCGAACTCCGCATCCTCCGTCACGCTCGTGACTATCTCGTCCAGCGCCACCGGAGTCTGGGGTGCGATCTGCTCTCCGTCTTCCAGCCGAGCTAAAGTGAGAATCCTTCCGATCAGTTCATTCAACCGGCTCGCCTCCAGTTCGATCCGGTCCAGCATGTCGGCGCTCTCCACGCTTGCCCGCTGCCGGGCCAATCCTAGCGCCACATTCAGCCTCGCCAGCGGCGAGCGCAATTCATGCGAGATGTCATTCAGCAGCCGCGATTGTGCTTTCAATAGCGTTTCAATCCGCTCCGCCATGGCGTCGAAGTCGCGCATCAACCCGGCCACCTCATCGCGCCGCATGCTTGCCGGTGCGCCGGTTCGGGCCGTGAGGTCTCCCGCCGCCAACTGCCGCGCTGCCGTTCGCAAACGTACAATCGGTTTGGTCAGGAACCACGCGAGTAGATAGCACACCAATCCCGACGTGACCACTCCAATAATCAGCCCGGTGAACGGTACTCCTCTCGGGCCAATGAAAACTCGCGGCCCTGGTGGAAGCCCGAGCACAACGGTGTAGCGATGCTTACCGTCCGACGACGCTCTCGAGTCTCGCTGCACTGGCGGCGCGGGAAACAGAAACCCGTCATGGGGAATGCGCGGCCCTCCAGACGCAACCCGAATCGCCCACTCCGGTGCCGGACGATTCGAAAGCTCGTTCCCCTTCTCATCAAAAAGATAGGCCCGCACGTGCTGCGTGTGGTCGAGATTCTCGAGGTAATTGCGGAGCCCGTGGGTCCCAGCCTCTTCGTAAGTACTCACCGCGTCGTTCAGAACGGTCGTCCGCAAAGCTTCCCAGGTGGAATTACGAGGCCGAAACACAATCGTCACCAGGATCGCGAGCACCAGGAACAGCGCCTGCGCGATCCAGAACGACAAAAAGATTCGTAAGAAAAGACTCTTCATCGATCAACTCGCAATGGATAGACTCGCAAACCCGACCTCAGGCGTCGGCCCTCAGACCTCGGGAGTGAACGACGAGGAGCGACAGACTGACGTCCGAGGTCTGAAGTCCGAGGTCCGCCTTCAGCTAGACCTTCGCCTTCTCCCTCGGCCGCGCAAAAATATACCCCACCCCGCGCACTGTTTTGATGTGCTCGTCGTTCTCCGTGTCGCCCAGTTTCTTGCGCACCTTGCTGACGTGCATGTCGATGCTCCGGTCAAACGGCGAGAACTTGCGGCTCAGCACCGCATTCACCAGCCTTTCACGCGGCACCACGCGGCCCGCCTCGCGCAATAACACCTCCAGCAGGTTGAACTCCACCGATGTCAGATCAACCGGTTTTCCTTCCAGGCGAACCGTGCGCGTCGCCGGATCCAGCTCCACATCGCCGACAGTCACCGTTTCAGGAGCCGCGGGCCCGCCGCCATCGCCACGCGTCCTGCGCAGAACAGCACGAATCCGTGCCACCAGTTCCCGCGGATTAAACGGCTTCGGCAGATAATCGTCCGCCCCAATTTCCAGCCCCACAATCCGGTCGACATCTTCCCCGCGCGCCGTCAGCAGCAGAACCGGCAATCGCGACGTTGCCCGGATTCTGCGCAACACTTCAAATCCGTTGATCCCTGGCAGCATCACGTCAAGCACCGCCAGCAGGTACTCTCCTGCCGTAGCCTTTTTCAGTCCGCTCTCGCCGTCGTGCACGCACTCGGTAGCGAATCCCTCGGCGCGCAGATATTCCCCAACAAGGTGGCAGAGCTCTACATCGTCATCGATAACAAGAATGCGATCCATTGCAATTTAATTGTGCACCCGCAGTGTCAGGATAGTGGTAAAGAATTGTCAACCGTAGCCTCGCGCGTACCACCGGCATCCTGCCGGCGGTCGTGTAGGCGTCTCGCCAAGCCTATATCATCGATCCGAGTCCTTGACCCTGTTCCCAGCAGATCCGGTATTACAAAACTTTACTCCGGTTGACCGACTTTTTACCGCTTTTCCCGGCCAAGTCGTGTTTCTATCAGAGTACGCAATGTCCCGGATAACCCGGACGAAGAGGAGTTACCCATGAAATCAATTCGTTTCCGCTTCTTGGCCGCCTTCCTGGCGGTTCTGCTTGGCTCAGTCGTGGCAAAGTCGCAGACTGCCGAAGAGGCTCCGCCTCCCCCGATGCACCGTCACGGTATGGGGATGGGCATGGAAGGCCATATGCACTATCTCGCCGCGAAGCTCAATCTCACCGATGACCAGAAGACCCAGATGAAGGCCATCCAGGAGAAAGAGCAGCCGACCATGAAGCCGCTTCACCAGCAAGAGCACCAGATCGACATGCAACTCCGCCAGTACGTCGAAGGCAACTTCGATCAGGCGAAGGTTGCCGCCCTGGCCGCGCAGAAGGCCCAGATTCAGGCTGCCATCACCGTACAGCAAACTCGCATCCACAATGAACTGTACCAACTGTTGACTGCGGACCAGAAAACCCAGCTCAAGCAGATGGAGGCCAATCACGAAGCGCGCATGCAGCGGCACATGAGTAAGGAAGTGCCAGCTCCTCCCGAGCAGTAGCTCATCGCTGAGCTCGCTGTCAGGGACAGAGAGTTCACCACGCCGGCGCGAGGTTGCTGTCTGCGACCTCGCGCTCCCGAGGATCTTGCATCATGATGAGCGATTCTCTTTTTTCCGATGCCGGTTGGTTCTTCTTCGCAATCTGGAGTATTGCGGTGGGTATTGTTAACATCACCGCATTCGGCCGCGACCTCGTCCCATCGAAAGCCCCCTCAACCTCTCGCAACACTTCCACCACGCGGATTCACGATGGCAACTCCGGCGACCGTTAACGATAGCAACCGCCATCGTGGTATCATGCCGCCCTTTAATGTCTTTCCCGAAAGTCGAAATCCAGCGCCGTCCTTCCATGGCTCTATTCGCGGTCTCCGCTATGGCCATGGTCATTGGATCGTACCTGTTTGTTCTCCTCCTGGCCGCCGCCTGCGTTTACATTCCGTACTTGATTCTGGCTAACTCCGATTCCTTTTCGCCTCAGATCGGGCTGCTGTTCCTGTTCGGCATCGTGATTGCCGTCGCAATGCTTTGGTCGCTGATTCCCCGCCGCGACAAATTCGAAGCTCCCGGGATGCTGCTCGATCGCGCCACGCAGCCACGGCTCTTTGCGGAACTGGAAAGCATTGCCAACGCTTTAAATGAGACCCTTCCCAGCGAGGTTTACCTGATCGGCGCGCCCAACGCCTTCGTCGCCGATCGCGGCGGAGTCATGGGATTCGGCAGCCGCCGCATCATGGGACTGGGCCTGCCTCTTCTTTCTTTGCTCACAGTGTCTCAATTCCGCGCCGTCCTCGCCCACGAGTTCGCGCACTATTACGGCGGTGACACCAGTCTCGGCCCGTGGGTGTACAAGACCAAGAGTTCGATCGTTCGTATCTTTGAAAACATCGGCTCCGTCGGAGAACTCGCGCGCATCGCGATCCTGGGTGTGATGTACATGGTGGTCGCGACCCTTCTGAAAGGTTATTTCATCGCATTCCTGCGCGTGATCAACCTGATCTCGCGCAAGCAGGAGTATCGCGCGGACGAACTCGCCTGCCTCGTCGCCGGCCGCAAGAATCTGATCGACGGATTGCAGGCCATCCACCGCGCCGCCGTGGCGTGGAACTTCTATTGGAACAATGAGGTCGCGCCCTCCTTGAACGAAGGCTGCCTGGTAGCGGTCGGCGATGGCTTTCAGCGCTTCATCGCGGTCCCCGAAATCTCTTCGGCAATTTCCAAGGATCTGTCCAAGCGTCTGCAGGAGGAAAAGACCGAGCCGTACGACACCCATCCTCCACTTCGCGATCGCATTGCCGCCGCCGAGACGCTATCGGAAGGCTCCGCACCTCAGGACGCGCAACCTGCGAGCACATTGCTCCACAACCTGCCTGCGACCGAATTGAAATTCGTGGAAGCGTGCGTTCCCGATATGCGCCCTGGCTCTTTGCAGTACGTCGGCTGGGAGGATGTTGTCAATCGCTTCACCATTCCCGCCTGGCAGAAATTTGTCAACGAGTACGCCGAGCCCTTGCAGGGAGTCACTGCTGAATCCATACCCCACCAGGTCGACAAGTTCCGCGAGATCGGCTCTCGCATTCGCGATCCCAAAGGCATGTTGCTCTCGCCGCCTCAACGCACTGCACGGGCGGGAGTCCTATTCGCTTCGGCACTGGCGCTAGCTATGATTCGTGCTGGATGGGAACTTCAGGTGGCGCCCGCCGTATTCCGCATTCACCGCGGAGACCGGGAATTCAATCCCTTCGACGCCATCAATCAACTCATGGCAGGAAAGATCTCGCGCGAGGATTGGGTGGCCCGCTGCCGCGAGTTCGGGATTTCTGAACTAATCCTGCTTCCAAAGCCCGGCGCAGATCAGCCAGCAGACCAGCAGCAAGCCGAACTCTTCAGCGTCGAAGTTCCCAAGACGTAGCGCCGCCCTCGCCGGCTGTGGTGGCGGCGTCTCGCCGCCACTGAATCCGGCAGCCTGCCCTATGACGCCGGAGAAGGCAAAACTGTTGCTCGACGACCAAACCTGAGTGGATAGTTACTGCGGACGCTACCGAATTTGAGTTCCGTCGGGTAGAAACATGGGGTACCCATCCCAGGGTTGGGCCATGCCCATCTGTTCCGCCGCGGCGTTGCGATTGTAGGGAAACAGGAAGCCCCCGAAGCGTAGATGGAGCATCGGATCATCCGGATGTTGTGCGATCGCCCACTGATAGTGCGCCACTGTGTCGTTGGGATTCTCGTTCGGAGGCTCGGTGCCCCAGGCAAAGTGGAAGAGTTGTTCCGAGTGATTCAACTGATTGGTGAACGGTGCCTTCTGCAGCCTGCCGAACATATCGTTGGCCAGTCGCCAGCGATCAAATCCAGTGAGCGCCAGCAATCGCTCACACTCAGCTTCCGACAGCGGCTCAGAGGCCTGAGTTCCCTTCGAAAGCGCGGGTGCAATCTGCGCGAAGATCGCCCGCGCCAGCAGGTAGTTCCCTTCCGGCGTCATGTGCACATGCTCATAGATCAGATCGGTCCCGATGATTCCGTCTGGTGCCGCGTCCGAAAGAATTTTCTCCGCATCAACCAGCGCCACTCGTGTTGAAACCGCGACCGAGCGGTTGATGTCGTTGATCTCGCTGTCGGCACGAAAGCGGAGCGTATCGAGATCCCGAGCACGCAAGAAATGTTCCCCGGCGGTCCTGTAATCTCTCAGCCTCCACGCGGCGCGAGCGATGCGGAATTCGAGTTCCGCGTATCCGTCATCGATGGTGGCCGCCGCCTGATACTGCTTCAGCGCCTCCGCCGGTGAATTCGCCGCATCCAGATCATTTCCTTGCTGCACCAGCTTGGACCATTTCTTCAGATCATCCGCGCTCAGATTCTTGCGGTGCAGCGAAGCAAACGGGGCACAGTCCTTCAAATTCGTGGCTACAGTTGAAACCACAACCTTCGCACCCGCGGCCTGAGCCACCCTGATCGTATCCCGCAGATTCTCTTCGTAATTTGAGTAAGTCTGTTGCATCAGCGGCGAGTCAGCCGGTACCTGCTGATCGAGAAACATCTCCATGCCATGCCACACGCGCTTCTTCGTTCCAAGGCTCGTCAGCAGTTGGCCAATGCGGGTCGAGCGGAAGAAAATGCTACTCCGGACCACCGGCATACTCATACCCCCGGATGTCAGCATCGTGCCCGGACCATACGGCCCAACCACCTCGTTATTGCCCGAATAAATGATGAACAGATCTGGCTTCTGATCGGCCAGACCCTCGGCAATCCGCAACACCACGTGTGAATTGATGGCGACGCTGCCGGTATTGACCACCTCGAATTTCATCGAGGGAAACCGCTCCCGCAGCATGACTTCCAGATAACGGCTGAACCCGTACGCGCTGTCGGGATCCCCCATCGCCGCCGACTCACCCAGCACGAAAATCCGGTATGTACCCGGAGGCTTCGTCGCGGGAATGGAATACAGTCGCGGAGTCTGCACCATTCCCGCAGGAAAATAAGGGGCCGCGAAGAACAGGTTGTAACACGAGGCAGGACTTCCCTTCACCGTGCACGGCACCAAAAGACTGCTACTGAAGCCGACGCCAGCCATCCTCAGGCCGGCTTCGACGATTAGGAGGACGACCACCGGCACGACAACGGCGGCCGCAATCTGCAGAATCCACCGGCGACGCTTTGCAGGAGTGTCCCGCACCGTTTGCGTCTCCACTTTCCCGTCGACACTCTCAACCTGTGGAGTCACTTTTACTTCGCCGCCTCGCTCCCCGGCTTTATCGTCAGGTGTTGCTCAGCCTGCGCGATCAACTTCTCCACTCGATCCCGCTGCGCGTAGTCCGGATGCACTTCCAGTAACCGCTTCCACGAGGCAATCGCACCTTTCGAATCTGTCTTGTCCTGCCACTTGACCATCCCTTCGTTGAACAACGCGTTGGCATGCTTGCCGTCGATCTTGAGAACAGCATCGTACTCCTGGATCGCGCGGTCGGACTGTCCCATCAAGTGATACGCGGTCGCCATGTCGGTGCGAACGTCCGTCGCCTTCGGATCAATCTTCAGCGAGTTCTCGTAGTACTTGACCGCCTCGGGATACTGCTGCGCATCGTAGTACATGTTCCCAATCTGATAGAGGAGTGCCGAGTTCTTCGGATCGCTCTCGAGTTCCTTTAGCAGAGGCTGCGCCTGCGTGTCCGCCATTTGGCGCAATTGCTCAACCGTGGGTTGTTGCGCGGCCCCCGTCGGTGCCGGCGGCTGCTCCATTGCAGCGGTGCGAGTTGGCGTCGCCGTACTGTTCGGCGCAGCCGAACCGCGCATGAGATATCCCACTGCGACCCCAAGCAGCAAACAAATGACCGAGAGCGCATACGCCTGCGTGCTAGTCCACTGCCCCGCACCAGGTCCGTTGCCTTCCATAACAGATCTCCTTTCCCCCATCCACAGACACAGGCATTCTCCCGTGACCTCCGCCGACAGGGTGTGATTGAAATCACACCCAGCTGTGAGTCCGCGAGTCGCGCCCTGAGAGCGGTTTCCCAAGTGGAGGTTGCTTTCGTGTTCGTTTTGAAAGGGCCGCGGCTTTTTAGAGTGTGCGTGAGAACTGCATTTCAGTCCGCGCGGTGGGACGAGCGAGCAGGATTTGCGCCCCGGAGGGGCGTCTGAGAATAGCCTGGCGCTCTCAGGGCCGGGTAAAGTGGAACACCGAGCGCGTCTCGGAGGGACGCCTGAAGTTCTCAGGCAGACTCTTTTTAGCCGTGCCGAAACATTGCCCGCGAAGACGAGCCCTTAGGCGCTGAGGGGGATCCCTCCGTTTTCGAAATTCTGATAGGCTGCGTCAGTATTCTGGGTGATAAGCCGCCGAAAACGGGGAATCTCCCCCTCCGGGACTAAAGACGATGCTGCCGAGCCTGTACCTCCCGACCGTAAGTCGCTGATTAAAAGCATCTTGCACCCTAATACCCAAGAAGATTATTGGCATTCGACGTGCATCTTGAGCATATGGCTGTCCGTGTTTTTTCTATAGATTCGCCGCGACAGCCGGTTGCCTTGAGCGTAATGAAGGAGACATCGCAGTGAGCGACCAAGATCCGAAGTTTTGGAGCAATGCTCAAACCTACGGCATGGCGGTGATCTGTATGATTTTGGGGATCGCCGCCGGTTACCTGCTTCACGCACCCGCTGTCGCGAATCCCACGCCATCGATCGGTGAGGTTTCGGCACTGGCCTCACCCGCCGCCCCCGCGCCGCAAATGCCCTCGGCCGCCGATATGAAGCGCATGGCTGACAAGCAGGTAGCTCCCCTACTGGCCAACCTGGAAAAGCATCCGAACGACGCCGACCTCCTCGCCAAAATCGCCCGGGCCTACATGGCCGCGCAGCAGTTTCAGAACGCTCAGCAGTATTATGAGAAATCCATCGCCGTAAAACCCAAGGTGGATGCCCTCAACGAACTCGCCTACGTCTATGTCAAAATCGGCGACTTAGACCGTGGCATCGCCACGCTCAACCAAGCCTTGGCCATCGACCCCAAAAATCCGCAGGTACTGTTCAATCTCGGATACTTCGAATGGAAGGGCAAAGCCGACCCGAAGGCCGCGATCGCAGCCTGGCAGGCCTTTCTGAAAGCCGATCCGAACAGTCCGAAGAAAGCCCAGGTCGAGCAGATGTTGGCGCAGGCGAAAAAGCACCTGAGCATCCCCGCCGGCACGAAGACCGAAAAGCCCGCGATGTAGCGCCACGTTTTGAAAGGGCTCGGCTTCAGCCGCGCCATCCAGAGCCAGAGAACGCGCGGGCTTTAGCCCCCGAGGGAATGCTGACTTTGCCTCTTGATCCACGGTGAGAGAGCTTCTAGCATGACAAATCTCTTTTGAATCTGTGGGATATCCATGAACGTCTCGAGGCACACCCGGCGATGAGCGTGGCACAAGACCTGATAGCCCTATCCAGGCTCCGCCTCCTGCGGTTGCTAGCCCTGACGGCTCTGATCGTCGGGGTCGGCATTGAGTGCTTCCTTACCAAGCTCTCCGTCCTCGATCCCGACATGTGGTGGCACCTCAGCGTGGGCGATTGGATTGTCCAGAATCGATCGTTTCCGCACAATGGGATCTTCTCGCACACTGCCGCAACTCGCCCCTGGATGGCCTACAGCTGGGGATACGAAGTTCTGCTCTCCCGGGCTTACGACTGGTTCAGTTTCGTCGGGATGGGGATGTTTGGAACACTGCTCACCATCGCGGTCGCGTTGGCCATCTTCCGAATGCTCTATCGGATTTCCGGGCGCTTCTGGGCTGCTTGGGGGCTGTCGGTCGTCGTCTACGCCGCGTTCCTGTTCAACATCGCGCCCCGGCCGGTGTTCTTCTCCGTAATACTGTTCACCATCACGCTGACTCTGTTGTTTGAGGCGCAGCGCAGCGGGCGCGTGCAATCGCTGTATTGGGTCCCACTCGTTTTCTTGGTCTGGGCAAACATCCATATTCAGTTCATCTACGGGCTTGCAGTTCTGGGCCTGTTCGCAGGCGTGAATCTCCTGCAGCAGGTCGCGATGCGATTACGCATCCATCCAGACTTCCTGCCGTCTCCCACGCTCCCTGCTCTTCAGCCCTTCGCTGTTCTGGCCGGCTGTGTCCTCGCGACCTGCGTGGGACCGTACTCCTATCACCTGTATCACGAGGCATTCGTCATCTCGCAATCGAGGATCATGTACAAGATCATCCGCGAGTTGCAGGCCCTGAGCTTTGAGTATTTCAACCAGTACCTCGAGTTGCTGTTGGCCGTGGGCGCTTATTTTGCCATTGGCTGGAAGAAGAAAATCGATCCCTTCAAGTTCGCCCTGCTGATCTTCGCCACGGTTTTCGCCTTCCGCACGTGGCGTGACGCGTGGTTCATATGCGTCGTCGCCGCCGCCATCATCGCCGATTTCCCCGCTTCCGAAGAAGAACGCGACCGTCCCCTCCGCCCGTCCGACTGGGCAACCGTGGCCGCCGCCAGCATCGTGCTGCTGCTGGTCAGCGTGCGCAGCACCGACTTCACCACGCGTGGCCTCGACCGCGCCATTAGCGGCGAATACCCCGTCGACGCCGTGAATTTTCTCCGCCGTAATCCCGTCGGCGGTCCTCTCTACAACAGCTTCGACTGGGGCGGATTCCTCATCTTCTACATGCCCCAGTATCCCGTCTCGATCGACGGCCGCACCGATCTCTACGGCGACGTGATGGACGAGCAGTATTACTCCACCCAGGAAGCGGACCCTTCCTACGTGAACGACCCGGTTCTGAATGAAGCCGGCGTGGTTCTGCTGAAGAAGAAGTTACCGATTGCGACGCACTTGCTCCTCGATCGCCGCTTCCGGCTGATTTATCGTGATGATCTCGCCGTGGTGTTTGCACGCAATTGATAGCGAAAAGCAATGAACCTCAAAGGCCACGAAGGTTCACGAAGTAAAACGCCCGGTTCCTTCGTGTACCTTCGTGCCCTTTGTGGTTATCGCTCTTGATCTTTGTTCGCCGGCACGAACACGTCGGCACGTTCGTCGCTGTAAACAAGCCGATACTGCGCTCTCAGAGCAGGCAGATTCGTTAGCGCCTTCGCCATCGCCGAGTTCCGCTGCAATAGCAACGTTCCGGCGCGAGCGACCATGGGGTCGAAATCCAGCCGCTCCTTCCCTCCGACGACGTCAAAATACTTCGCCAGAATGTCGTCGCCGTAAAGTTCCACGCGGCTGTCCACCACCACCGGATATTCGGGCAGATACCAGGTCAGGAAACTGCCAAAGGAGTACTCGTTGAACAGCGGCAGTGACAATTTGTTCGACGCGATGTAATCGCACGCCTTCACCGGAAAGTTCTGCCCGATCCGATCCATCAGCGCATTGCGATCCGGCAGGCGAACAGCTGCGATCACCAGGACCATCGCAGTCGCCGCCGCAACTACAGGCCATTTCCAAGCAGGGCCCGTCGTGCGTCGTGCCTCGCTCTCGTAATGTTGCAGGGACGCCCCCGAGAGCACAGCAATCGCCGGAAGCACCGCCAGCCACACATCGCGCTGAATGCGGAACGCGATGGCGGTTCCTCCGAGAAGCACAAGAAGCTCGAACAATTCCAGCGAGCGCCGCCGGCCAAGCGCCAGAAACGCAAACATCACCAGCAGCATTACGACATAATCTTGCGGTCGCCGAAAGCCCATCGAAGTCAGTTCGGAGAAATGCACGAAACCAACCTCGCTGTACTGACTCTTCAAGAAGTCCGGCAGCAAGCGGAAACCGTAAGGCGTCGCAAACGTCGCGAGCACGCAGAGCACGGCGATCGTGCTCACTTGAATCAGCGGCAGCGGGACGATTCGCGGGCTGAGCCACCTCACATTCAGCACTCTCAGCCAGTGCTCGACAAGAGAAGCAACCACGAACAATCCAAGCAAGACCAATCCCGCGACAAACTGAATGTGCAGATTAGCCCAGAGAAGAAACAAAAGCGGCAGCCAGTAGAGCCGCCGGGCCGAGCCCGAATGCCGGCTGCTCAAGAGCAATTGCAGTTCAATCGCCAAAAAAAGAACCGAAAACACGTATGGAAGCGGCTGCAACCCCGAAATTGCATACTGCGCCACGACCGATAGCGCGGCCGCCTTCCAGAAATCGCGGCGTCCCGAGTATGCCAGCAGGAAAGTAACCACTGCGACTGCCGTCTTCAACAACATCAACAATATCGGAATCGCACGCAAACCGAGAATCCTGTAAACAGTTCCCAACAGGAAATCGAAACTCCAACTCGAGTCGTTCCACACCAGATTCGAATATTGCGAGAACAACCCCGTGCGAGGAATTGCGTGGTTCTCCAGAATCCAAGTCCCCGTGCGCAGATGCACCCAAACCTCGGAACTCGTCAAAGCATACAAGTGCGCTGATGCATACACGGCGGCTGTCGAGAACAGCACGACTAGAGCAAGCATCCCCAGCGTGGCACGCAATTTCGAGGAAGCGACCTCAGTCATTGCTGGTTCTACGCTGGGATTGGTCAATTGACTCAAGCGGACATTCTAGCGGACGTCTTCAACAGTTCTGGGAATGGTTCCTAAACCTTAGCGCTGCGATCCAGGACCGCGCATCCCGACGCCCTTCACTGCCGCGGCAGCCGAATTGTGCGTGTGATTGTGACAAGTCAGCGAGCAACTGTTAGTACTGCGGTCATAGGAAACCGGCTGGGTCCCGTTCGGCGCCACGACGTTCACATCGAAATTGACTAACCGTTCACCCGTTGCATTCGCTGTACCCGCTCCCATGCCGTGCGCGGTATGGCAAACCGAGCAACTGAAGCCGTCGTTAATGTGAGACGAGTGCAGGGACCAGCTTGTATTGGCGACAACCTGATTCTGCAGATCGTGACACTTGGCGCAAAGCGCGTAAGGTCCGTTCACGCTGAAATCTGGAGTCGGGAATAAATTCGTGATTGCCTGCCCGGGCAGCGGAGCCTGGCTGAACTCGTAACGGCGCTCCAGCAAGTGCGTCCACTTCGATCCGTGCGGACCGTTGGGACCCGTCCCGCCAAACTCGCGGTTGTCATCGGCATTGTGGCAGTCCGTGCAATAAATTCGCACGCCCATCACCCGGCCCTTCGTCGTGCCGTCCAGGTTCAGCATGTTGGGCAGCAGGCTCGGCTGGGACAGCGCGCTGCTGCGGTCGTGCATCACCGGATGACTGGAGGCCGCCGTCGCCGTCATCTGCGGGATCAGGTTCAGTGCATCACTTCCGGGAATCGCGCGCATCGGCAGGTAGCCAAAGATCACCTGCGTCTGCTTGCCCGTGCTATTGCCGTGACACCGCAGGCAGTTCTCATACTGATTGACTGCCGGATTCACCACCGTCGTCCCGTCCGTCGCACTGATTCCGATCGCACCTGCCTGCGCTGGACGAATCGCGGGAGGCAGCGGCGTCGCAAATGAGCTCTCTTGCATCGACGCATGGGGGCTATGGCAATCCACGCAGGTCGCATGCCGGTTGTTGTTGACCAGCGCCGCCTCTCCCGCATCGTGCGTGTTGATCCCCGACGGAGCCGGATGCGTAATCTTGGAAAGCTCCGCATAAATATTCGGGATCGCCGGCGAGATGTTCGATCCTCCGTTGTGGCAGGTCATACAGTTCTGCGTCGAAGAATCCATGTTTGCGATAGGCGGCTGCGGACCACGCAGCAGCCGCGGCCCCGCAGCCGAGTTATGCGGCATGTGGCACGAGAGGCATGCATTCTGCGCAACCGTCGAATAACTTCCCAACATCGGCGCATTCGCAATCGCATTCCCGGCAGTTGCATGAATGCTCCCCGACCACTGAGCTAACGGATTGCTCTGCCCGTTGACCGTGCGCGGGTTCACTTCATGGCAAGACAGGCATAGCTGCCCGCTGGAACTATCGCGCACGAGGAAGTTCTTCGAAACCTGATCGATCATCTGCGCATGCGGAGAATGACAACTCGTACATTCGACGTCATTGTTGATCAGCTTCACGACCTGCAGGGGATCAGCCGTGGTATGGCTCGTGGTCAGCGACTGTACCAGGTCAGGCGCATCGACCAGAGGCGTCTTCAGGCTGAACGGATGCGATCCCTGCAGATCCGTCCCGAACTTGTCCGCCGGGTACATGCTGCCGCTCATCTGAATCTGCCCATAGGGCTGTGTCTGCCCCACGGCTACCGTTCCATCGTGGCAGCTTAAACACAGGCTGCTGTCGCCGCCCAGCATCGGCTGCTGGGTGGTGTTATGCAGAGTCGTGCTGCCATATGTTTTGTAGACCTGCGTGGAAAGCGTCTGGCTCCACAGCGCCCCGTTTGTATTCTGCACGCCGGAGTGCGGCACATGACAATACAGGCAAGGATCCAAACCTCCCTTAACCGGTGAGGTTCCACTGAAAGACAAATTATGAGAGCCCAGCACGTCGGCGGAGACCTGCGCCCGGCACATCGAGCCTAGGAGCAGGAGCGCGAAAATGAGGACGACCCGTTTCATTGCGGTCCTCCCTGCGCTGTTTTCGGCAGCCCGAAATAACGAAATACCTGGATGCGCCGGTTAAAGGAATCCACCACGAAGATGCGGTCGTCGTGGTCGATGAACAATCCCGCCGGCAACTGGAATTCGCCAATCCCGGTGCCTCGCGTGCCAAAGTAATAGAGCAACCTTCCCTGCCGGTCGAAAACCTGTATCACTCCCCACAGACCATCCACGACGTAAAGATGTCCTTCAGAATCGACGCCGATCCCTTTGGGACGGAACATCGATCCGCTGCTATCTCCCAGTCGGCCCACTTCCGTCTCGAACCCTCCCGAGCGATTCAGGAATTGCACGCGGAAGTTCATCGCATCCACGACAAACAGATCCTGATCGCGGACCAGCAACTCGGTCGGAAGGTTGAATTCGACCTCTCCGTTGCCCCGGCGGCCGATGCTTTGCAGCACTGCACCGTCCATATCGAGCACGAAGATCTTGTCGCGCAATGTGTCGGTGACATAAATCCGTTTCGCCGACGAATCCACTGCGATTCCGGTCGGTCTCTTGAAATAGCCTTCCCCACCTTTCAGGCTGCCGATCGTGCGCCGGAATTTTCCCCCGGCCTCAAACACAAAGACCTTCCCGGCTTCCGAATCGCTTACGTAGATGTTGTCCTGCGCGTCAACCGCGACGCACTGCGGCGACCGCATCGATTCTCGCCCCTTGTCTCTCCGCTCGATGAACTTGTACTTGTGATTCTCGAAATCAAAGATGTGAATACCATTCGCGCCTGGGTCGGTGACGATAGCTCGTCCGCGCGAATCCACAGCAATGCTGTATGGGCGCACCAGATGTGGATGGTCGGGCTCTCCGGCGATGACGTCGACCAGCTTGGTAAAAAAGCCGCGCTTGCCTTCTACTTCTTTTTCGGAGCTGAAGGTACGCTCGAAGTGGAGTTTGCGTCCACCTTCCAGCAGCACATCTGGAGGCGCGGGCTCGACCGTCTTCTCTTTCTTCGCCTTCGAAGCGAAAGCCGCAGTGGCCAGGAGAACAATGCAGCACGCGCTGATTCCAATCCGCATGAACCGGTTCTCCGTTGTGCTTAGAAGAAGTTGAACCATCTCGAGAACCCAATGAAGTACGACGTTACCATAATCGGCTGCGTGCCTGGCGCGCCGACAGTCTGGCGCAAGCGCGTGTATCCGGCGTTCAGAAAGATCTTTCTCAGTCGGTACTGCATGACTCCATTAATCAGCTCATTGTTGGTCGCCGTCGTCAGTAGCGGATCAATGGTGTGTCCGTTCGATTTCGAGTATCCTGCGCTGATGGTCAGTCGCCGTATCGGCGTCGCCCCCGCGTTGAAACCCCACCCCTTCGAGTCGTACGAAGTGAATTGGTCTGTCCCGACCACCGGTGGCGGCAGGTTCCCGGGAATCGGCACCAGCCCATTCGCGGTGAGAATCGCCTCTCCGCTGGACTTGTTGTAGTACGTGTTGAGCGTGTATCCGCGATGCATGAACGTCGTCCACACTCTTTGAGCGCTGCTCGTGGTACCGGAGTTCGCGGTGATCCCACTGTGGGCTCCACTGTATCCCGCCATGAAGTACGTGCGATCTCCCAGGCGCCGCCTGACGCTACCGAGGTAACTGTAGGATGACGTCGTGTACACCAGCATCACGGTCTGTACATTCTGCGAATAACTGAAATTTCCGTTGACGTCCCATCCCGAGAATTTCCGCGTATAGTTCACCGTGCCGACAAAACCCATGCCGGTGTTGTCCGTCTGCTGAACCGTATCCACAACTCCCAGCGAAAACGAGAGGCCTTTTAGAAGACTGCGGTCGAAATTGAAATTCGCGCTCCCGAAGAATTGCGTCGCGTCGTAGGTCCTGCCCAGAAACGATTGATGCTGATGAGTAACGTCGGCATGCGCGCCAAGGTTTTTGAAGAATTGATAGTAAACGTCGGCACCCACCATCTCCGAACGGAAACTGCCCAGACTGGCCATATTCACCACTGTGCCGTTATTCAGAATCGGTTCCGGAACGCTCCCCAGCAGGCTGTCGTTGTAATTGGCGTTGAACGACACACCCAGCTTGTTCGTCGGGTGGAACGACGCATTCCCGTTCACCGTGGTCGAACCGCCGGAGTTCTTGGCTGAGTATGCGTCCTTGTAGGCGTAGTCATAGGCCAGATGGTTCCAGGAGACGCCGAAGCTCCCAGCCAGTGGCAGCGCGTGCTGAATCGTGGCCCCAACGCTGTTACTGGAACTGTTGGTCCGGACCGGTGCTTCGTTGTCCAAGAATTCCGAAAAGTTCGCATCCACATTGCGATGGATGAACTGGCCCGTCATGCGGAAGCCATCCCACTTGTACGCCGACAACAGATTCAGCGTGTGGTCGGTCTCATCATTTTTTCCCTGCAGCCCGAGAATCGAGTTGGAATTACCGTTCACTGAATAGTTCGCCGTCAGGGTCGGCCAATCCGGAACTAGCGCGCTCCAACCGATCCCGTATCCCTGTGTGTTCGTGTGTTGCGCCAGCCCGATGTCCGATCCGGGAACTCCGAATTGAGAGGTAGCATTGAACAGCCTGTTGTAGGAGACCGTGCCGGGAAAATGGCTGCCGCTGAACAGGTTCACATTAGACGTAACACCGCTCGTATTCGTCAGATTTCCGTAAACGGAGTTGCCTTGCGCCCGGTTGTAGAAGGGATCAATGTCGAAGTTCAGGAAATTAGGACTGTAGTAGCTGCCGGTAAGATTGCCGTTCCCCGAAAAACCCATCGAGTGGCCGGACAGATTCTGATTGTCGGTGCCTGCGTACGTGAACCCGACGTTTCCGTTCAGGTTCATGTTTAGATTGTCGCCCACCTGCATCTGGGCCGCGCATGGCAGCGCCAGCAGAATCAACCCTGCTAGCAACCGATATGCATTTCGAAAGCTCCGCGACCGCATTCCACACCTGATTTCTGGCCAAAGATACTCATACGACCCGGAAACAGCGTCGGCTTTGGCCGGTAGACTCATAACACCTCAACCTTGGCTGTCTTTCTTAGTCTCTTGTTCAACTCCGCGCGAAGCTGGTCGGTCTTGCTCTTCTGCATATCCGTCATCAACTTCGCCTTCACTTCCGCGAAGGGCGCAACGCCCGCCGCAACATGAGCATTCAGGCGGAAGAGCGTGTAGGCAGGCCCCATCTGGATCAGATCGCTCACCTGGCCGGGCTTCATCGCCAACGCCGCATTGACCACCGGTGGCGGAAGCTTGTCGCCCTCCACTGACTTCCGGTCGCCCATGTTCACGTGCCAGTCGTCCTCGGAAATTTTTTCGGCAAGCAATCCGAACTCCTGATAGCTTTTCGTCACTTTCGCCTGCTTAAGAGCGTTCTCCGCTTTCTTGCGCGCCTCTTGCGCCATCTCGGGAGTCGGATTCTCCGGCGGCACAATCGAGATGGTCTGAATGCTGAACATCTCCGGACGCTGAAAGTTCTTCGGATTCGCCTTGTAATAGGCCAGCGCCGCAGCCTCATTCACTCTGGCCTTCGCGCTCACTTCGGTTTTCAACATGTCTTCGATCAGCAGCGAGCGGCGAATCTTCTCCCGCAGCATGGGTTTCGACCCGTGCACTTCGTTCTGCACCACCTGGTTGTATTCCTGCGCCGTCGGAAACTGCTTGCGGAATTCAGCTTCCGCGCGTTGCAAGCGCTCCGGAGCCACCGTCCGCTTCTCGCGCAAGGCTTGCTGATAGAGCAATTCTTCAAAAATGATCATTTCGAGTGCGCCCTTGCGCATCTCGGGCTCCATGTCCTTCGGAACGCCGTTATGAATCTTCGCGTAGGGAAAGATCGCTTCGATCTCGCGCATCAAATCCCGGTCCGTCAGCACCGCGCCATTCACGCGGGCGACTGGATTCCCCGAGGATGCTGGAGCGGGCGTCGGCGATATCGCCACAGCTGCATTCGCCGCCTTTGGCGCCACCAGCGTGGGAGCGTGCGAGGCTACAACCTGCGCGCTGCAACCAACCGCCGATATCACCACCGCTACGCCGATTACCTTCCCCAACCCCACTTGGAACCTCATTTCGTCCCCTCCCGCTCAAACTTTCAAAAAGTGGGGGAGAGGGATTTCCTCTCCCCCGGGATGAAGCAAGTTAGAACTGCGTTTTCACAGTGGTGATGCCGAACGCTTCGTTCGCTTCGCCAAAGTGGCACTGACGGCAGAACTGAGTCGTCGAAGCTGCCTTGGTCGGGTCGCCGTTGCCGGCGCCCGGGTTATAAGGAGCGTTGATGAAGAAGTATGTCGGATACGCTCCGCTGGCGACGATTGCCGCGCCGGATTGCTTGCCACGAGGCGCTACGTACACATACATCGCGTGCTGGTTGTGGCACGTGGTGCAGGTGAGGAACGCATCGCCTGGATTCGTATCGCCTTTCGGAATGGACACACCCCAACCCCACGGGCTACCGGCGACCGACGGATACCCGTAGTTCGCCACGAAGCTCGTATATGCCGCCGAGTTCGGTTGGATGTTGGTGATGCCGTTCGTCGCGTCGACCGTGATGGTCAACGGGCTGGTGGTGGCGTTGTTGGTCCACACACGGGCTGCACCCAACGTGGCTTGCGTCCCCACCGGGTGGTCGTTGCCGTACCCGGAGGTGTTGCCGTTACCGCTGTCGTTGCCGAGCAGCGTCGGGATTGGACGGGTCCCATAAGCCGTGGAAGGCAGAAGGCCCATTCTCCGCTCCCACGAATCGCCGTTCATCATCTGGCCCTTCGCTACTACGCCGTCGTGGCAGGCCAGGCACATGGTGATCTGGCGGAGTTCGTCCTCCTGCGTGCCGTATGCGGCTGCTTCGCCAGGCAGAGCTTCGACAAAGCCGCCGCCAAACGTGATGGAGTAGCCCAGCAGAGGAGTTACGTCCTGTCCGAACAGTGCATTGCTGCCGCTCAGAGGATCATTGAACGCTACCGCATTGGTGGCCACGTTGCCGCCACCGCCCGCCGCGCCGCTGTGCGGGGCATGGCAGCCTGCGCAACCGCGGCCGCCGTTCTGGTGGGCACCGAGAATGTCGTATCCGACTAACCCGGAGCCCTGTGTGTAGGTCTGCGCCGCTGCCATCCCGGCAGCGATCACGACCACGAACACGACGAAGAATAGCTTTTTCATAAGGTCTGACAACCTCCTGTTTTGTAACAGCTGTTACAGCAACCTCTACCGCTAGACGTCTATTGCTTTGTTGCCCGGAGCCGGGTTTCACCGGCCCCGGTTTGGCTATCCGGAATAGCCAAACTCTATTGCGGCTTCTGCGCCGCAGAATTCGCGGGGGGCACAGGCGCTGCATTCTCTGCTGCTCCTGTATTCGCCGCCCCTTGTGGTTTCTTCTGCTCCATCTCCGCCTGGCGCTGCTTGATCTGCGCCCGCGCCTCGTCGTCGGTGAAGTAGCGGAACATCTGCACTCGTCCCGGATACTGCTCCGAAGCGAAGATGCGATTGTTCTTGTCGATGTAGAGCCCGGCCAGCGCCCGGAACTGCCCGGGGAACAATCCATGCCCGCCCATCCACATCAAAAAACGCCCATCGGCCGTGTAGCACTGAAGAATGTCCTGCACGGCATCGGCGACCCATACGTGACCGTCGGCGTCAATGGCGATTCCTTTCGGCCTCGTGAATGTCCCTGGACGATCTCCTGCCTTGCCCCACTGCCGGATGAAATTCCCGTCGGCGTCGAATACCTCCACGCGGTTGTTGTACATATCCGTCACGTAGAGATTGCCGTCGCCATCCACCGCCACGTTGGTTGGCACTGAGAACTGTCCGGGCTCGGTTAGCGTATGTTTCTTGCCCGCGGTGCCGATCTTGCGAATCAGATTCAGTTTGTCGGCGTCGTAGACCAGCACCTGGTCGAGAGCTGGATCCGCTACATAGAGGAAGCGATTCTCGTTATCGATCGCCATGCCGCCGGGATCTACCACGCCTTCGCTGATGGAGCCTTCGATCTTGCGATCCTTGCCGAAAATCAAAATGTGGCGCAGCTTCGAGTCCGACACGAACAGGCGATCGGAGTCATCCATGGCCAGTCCGATGATGTCGCCGAAGCGCGCATGCACTCCGTTCTTGATCATCTGCAGGTCTTTGGTTTCTGTGTTGAAGACAAAGATCGCGCCGACTTTCCCGTCCGCGATGTAGAGATTCCCTTTGGAATCCACCGCCAGCCCGTAAGGCGTCCACAGCGCGAACAGCGGATTGCTATCCATCTTCTGCGACTGGGTTTCGGCGCCCGCCATGCGGTCCATCCACGAACTCTTCTTCTTGGCCGGCTCGGGAGTGTACTTGTCGCAGCAGAAGTAGTTCAGATACTTCACGCGCGTGGGAGCCGGCGGGTTTGGCCACACCAGCTTGGAGAAATCGATCCGGTCTAGAACGGTCTTCGGCGGCGCGGCGGGCTGCTCCTTCTTTTTCTTGTCCGCGTACACGGGCGACGTTGCCAGACTCAGGCAGAACAGCAGCCCGATCAGAACCGCCATAAACCGAATTGGTGTCAAAGGCGTCTTCATTTTGTCTTCCCGCCCTGGGGTTGCGTCGCCTGCGCTCCTTTGCCGCCTTGGGTCAACTCGGAATGGCAGGTCATGCAGAACGCCATATCGTTCGCCTGATCTTTCACCAGCATTCCCGGCTTACCGCCCGAATGCGGCTGATGGCAGGTCAGGCAATTGATCGCCTTGAGCACATGGTTCATGTTCGTTGGGTCGACGATATCGATCACCGGATGCTTGTCGACAGGGTGACCGTGGCCGTACTGCAGCGGCAGCAGGGTCACTTTCCGGAAGTAGTCCTCGGGCAGTCTTACCTTGCCGTCGAAGATCGTGACCAGGTGCTCGCTCTCCAGCTTCTGCGGATTGGGTTCCGGCCCGTGGCACTCCAGGCAAAGCTTGTTCGGGGTCGCGGCTCGCAGCAGGTGCGCGTTGTCTCCACCATGCGGTTCATGACAGGTCGCGCATCCCTGCACGAACGCCGGCTGATGCAGCACGGCCTTCTTCATCTGCTCTGCTTGATCCGCGTGGCAGGTCAGGCACGCCTTCACGGGATCCGGTTGTAAGAATCCCGGCGACTTTCCGCCATGCGGGTTATGACAGGCAACGCAATCTCCCTGCGCGCCCGGATGCTGTACCTTCGCTGCTTCGATCTTCTTTCCCTGCTCCTCGTGGCACGTCAGGCACAGCGCGCGCGAGTCTTTGTTGGTAAGAACGACCTTTCCATCCGCCGAAGGCTGATGGCAGCTCTCGCACATCTTGCTCTCGAACGGAACGTGCAGGAACGTCTGCAGCAGCTTCGGTTTCGCCGACTCGTGCGGATTGTGGCACTGCAGGCAGTTGGCGGTCGCGAACGGCTGGTTGTCATGCGCCTTCTGCAGGCTGGCATCTTTCGTGTCGTGGCACTCCACGCACAATGCCGGAACATCTTTCTTTAAGTGCGCTTCGAATTCGATCTTTCCCCGCTCTCCATTCTTGTGCGTCTGGTGGCAGGTTTCGCAGCCCATGTCGAGGGCGGCGTGACGGCTGCCGTCCTTCGGGACATTCACTCCAGTGTTATGGCAACGGAGACAGAGGTTCTCTTCCCGCGTTGCACCGGATGTCGCTTTCACAAGGTGAACGGGATTGTCCGACTGGTGCGGATCATGGCACTTCACGCAATCGCGCACAGCCGGAGGATGCATGGTCTGGCCAGCCTGCACCTTCTTCTCATCGTGGCAGCTGAGGCACAGGGCCTGAGTCGTCGTCGTGATCAGCTTGATCCGCGTGACGTCCCGGTTCACCCTGACTTCATGGCAGCTCAGGCAACCAGTTGCGATCGCCGAATGAACCGCCTTCCCTTTGCTCTTGTCTTCGTGGCACTCCAGGCATTTGGCCGAGTCCACGTTCTTTTCTAGCGGAACCGGGTGAGTCTTCGCCAGGGCGGGAGAAACCGCCACAACGAAGAGACACGCAATCCGAAGTACGTTGGGGAGGACTCGACTTCTACTCGCCCCGGTCATTGGGTTTCGACTTGGTAGCTCGGGAAGCATGCCACCCTGTCTTTTGCACGACCGTGCCCGTATTTCCGCCAGTGGCGAGGAAAAATGATTAGAACTGTAACTATCTACAACAGAACGAGTTCGGCGATCCTGACTCGAATGTTGCGACTTTCCACAAGCCTAGTGCCCTAATGGGAATGGGCCTTCTCCCACACTGGCACTGGTGAAATCGCGCACGCTCCAATCTGCATTTTGTGATTGAAATCACAAGGCTTGCACGGTGGGTGAAATCGCAGCCATCCCGGCTAGGGATGAGTGTTATGCCTCATTCGCAGCCATAAGTAAATCAGCCCGTTTGGCCTCAAACCATTACTGTTCAATGGTTTGACAGCACTTCCGCGGGTTGGCGGGGTACGTGCATTGCAACGAAGTGAGGCAGACGAACGTCATGGCTTTGTCACTTCACTCCGCGATCCGCAAGACTTGGAAAACTTTAAGTTCGATCAAGACCGGTGTCGTACTGATTATTCTGGTCGTTATCTTCGCCATCGCCGGGACCATCATTCTGCAACGTCCTCTGACTGATCCGGATGAAATGACGAGAGCGTACTCGCCCGCCATGCTGCGCTTCCTCGACGCGACCGGCCTGACTGACGTCTATCACGCGCACTGGTTCGTTGCCCTCATGCTGCTGGTGAGCCTGAGCATCATCGCGGCTTCCGTTCAGCGCTTTCCCAACGCATGGCGTTACTTCGCGCGCCCTTATAAAAGTCCTGAAGAGGGCTTTCGCAGAGTCCTTCCGATCCAGGCGCACCTTGCCATCACCGACGAAGAACAAGGACTGGGCGCAGCTGAACGCGCCTTCCGCCACATGCACCTGAAGTCGGAGCGCATTGTCCGCCCCGACCGCTTCTCCCTGTTCGCCGAACGCAATCGCATTTCCGAGATGGCCGTCTACATCGTGCACGCCAGCCTTCTTCTGTTCTTCCTGGGTTACTTCGTGGTGGACGCGTTTTACGGCTGGCGAGGATTCCTGATGCTAAGCCCCGGCATGGCGAGCAACCAGGTCGAAATGAAAAGTGGCGAAATTCGCTCGCTGCCCTTCTCCATCCGCTGTGACGGCTCCGGTGAAGAGACTTACACCGACGGCACACCGAAGCGCTGGTGGTCGAAGCTGGCAGTTGTCGATAACGGCCAGGAAATCTCCCGCAAGGAGATCGTCGTCAATGATCCTCTGGTCTATCACGGCGTACGTTTCTATCAGGCCAGCTTTGGTCGCACTGGCAAACTCGATCGCCTCGTGCTCAACGCGATTCCGAGGAGCGGCACAGGCCAGGCTCAGGAAATTTCCTTAGGCCCGAATCAGATTGTCTCTCTGGACGCCGACACGAAGGTTCAGGTCGCTGAGTTCATCCCCGACTTCGTCGTGCAGGGCGGACACGTCTATGCGCGCAGCAATGACGTGGTCAATCCCGCGGTGCGCTTGATCGTCACCTCGGAGAAGACCAACAAAGTTGTGAACTTCTGGCTGCCGGAAATTCCCGGCGTCGCCGAGAACGCATCCTCCCCCTACAACTTCGAACCCAAGGATCTGAAGACGGGTGTCTTCACCGGACTGGAAGTTTCGCACGAGCCCGGTCAGTGGGCGGTATGGGCCGGAGTCATTCTGATGGCAATCGGTCTGACGTTCGTCTTCTACGTGGTCCACGTCCGCTTCTGGGTGGTTCCCGTGCAGGATGCCAGCGGCAATTTGGCACTCTGGATCGGAGGGTCCGCGAACCGCAACCGCGACGCCTTCGAGCAAACTTTCAAACGATTTGTTGAACAGGTTGAGAAAGAACTGAAACCCAAATTTGAGGAGGCTGCGGAAAAGCCAGCCGCATCGCTCCCGAAAACCACGACTGCCGGAAGGTGAGAACCGGTTCGTCGGATAGAAGAATAGAAGGAAAGGAAGCCAGCATATGGCCCGAGCAAGAGTCGAACAGCATCCTGCAACCGGAATGACCCTGGTTGTCATGGTGGGATTGAGCATCGCCTTCCTGCTGTTCATCGCGTTTCTGAATGTCGTCAAGAGTGGTGACATCCTGAGTGAAGCCAACCTGCTGTATGCCGCGCTGGTGTTTTATGCCGGTGCAGGCGCGTTGTATCTCGGCTTCGGTGTTACCGGAACGGAGTCTTACATCAAGTTTGCGTCTCTGGCCACCTGGGCCGGCCTCATCGCTAACACGGCAGCGGTGGCGCACCGCTGGTACGAGGCCGGCCATCCCCCATTTGCCAGCCTTTACGAAATGCTGCTGAGTTTCGTGTGGACACTGGCCGCCCTGACGCTCATCGCCGAAAAGCGCTATGCCGTGAAGGTCATTGGCACCGTCACTATGCCGGTGGCGATCGTCGGCGTGGTGCTGATGCAACTGTTACGCAGCGAAGTTCGCCCGCTGGTCCCAGCGCTGCAGTCGACCTGGCTGCACGTGCACGTCACCCTAGCCATGCTGGCCTATGCCGCCTGCGCCCTGAGCTTCGCCTTGGCGATGATGTTCCTCATCCAGGACAAATTGAAGACCGAGAACTTCCTGGCCGCGACCAGCATTTTCACCGTCGGAATCTACGCCTCCGTTCTAACTCGCTTCGAAGGCTGGGGTGGATTCAACGTGATCGCATGGGACGCCGAGAACAAATCTGAAGTCTTTCTCGCCAAGAACGTGCGCTTGTTCGTCACCATTCCCGATCTTGGCTGGCTGATGTTGCTGGTCTTCGCGGCAGTTATCGCGCCCTTTACTCTCTACATCCTCACGCGAGTACGGAAGAACGACGGCTTCCTGGCAGTCGCCAATCGTGCCGTCTTCATCAGCATCTTGCTGCAGTCACTGGCGTTGGTGTTTTTCGTGATCCGCGTCCGTGACGGCCGGTATTCCTCGCTCGATGCCGAGGGTCTCTATCCAACCAACCTGGCGGCGAGTCCGTTCATTCTTTCCGCGTTAGTGGCAGGGATCTTCGCCAATCTCCTCTACTTGCTGCTGCTGTGGCGGCGCGAAGATCTCGAGCGCCTGCTGCCCGATGCCGATACGCTCGACCGCATCACTTACAAAACGATTTGCATAGCATTCCCCCTGCTCACCCTGATGATCGCCGCCGGCGCCTACTGGGCCAATAGGGCCTGGGGTTCCTACTGGAACTGGGACCCCAAAGAGACGTGGGCGGCGATTACCTGGCTGGTCTATGCCGGATACCTCCACATGCGCATCACCCGAGGCTGGCGTGGTCGTCGTGCCGCATACTTCGCAATCCTGGGATTCGGAGTCGTAATGTTCACGTTCTTCGGGGTCACGTACCTGCTTAACGGATTGCATTCTTATGCTTGATATCGCGAAACATCCTATGACGAACTCAGGGTTGAGGACAGAACCAGATCCGGTGCCAGATGCTCGAAGGTCGCGGACAAGTTCGTTCAGCACGGGCGATGCTAGCGATCCGGCGTTAGCGGCGCCTGGGTCAGCGTCCATGGACGAAGTGGGCGCTCGTCAACCGGAGGACCCTGAATTGCCCTGGCTACGCATCAACTGGGAAATCAAGGCGCTGGTGCCGATCGCCTGCGTTCTGTTGGGTGGGATGTTGCTGTTTCTGCTCGCGACGCTCTCCTGGCGCGACCCTGAGCGCCACATCGTATTGCTCGTCGCTGGCGCGGGCGCAGTCGCGATTTGCGGCGCTTTGCTCGTCGTGCTCACGTACACGGTGCAGCGGCCGATGGTCGAACTGCAACAGAAGATCGCTCAACTCGGTGGCGGCGATCTGAATGTCTCGGTTAGCTTCGCGCATCGCAACGATGAAATCGGCGACCTTGGCCGCAATTTCAACCAGATGGTCAAACAACTCCGCGAGAACCGCGAAGAAATCGAACGCCTGCATCGCACGCAGATGTCCCGCGCCGAACACTTTGCCACTCTCGGAGAAGTCGCCACAGGTCTGGCCCATGAAATCCGCAATCCGCTAGCCGGAATCGCCGGCGTGATCGAAATTATCGGCCGCGATCTTCCCTCATCCAGCCCAGCCCGCGCCGTGGTCAAAGACGTTCGCCAGGAAATCGCCCGCATCAATCACATCGTCACTGATTTGCTGCAGACGGCGCGCCCGCATCCGCCAAAGGTACGGAAGAGTGATCTGAACACCACTGTGGAGCACGCCGTTATGCTGGGGCGCCAGCAGGCAATGGCGAAGGGAATCGAGATCGCCCTCCACAAAGAACCATCCCTGCCGGAAGTCGAGCACGACAGCGATCAGATCCACCAGGTTCTGCTCAATCTTCTGCTCAACGCGCAGCAGGCGATCGATGCCAAAGGAAAAATCGAGGTCAACGTAGAGCGCAAGGGATCGACTGCTGTGATCGAAGTAAAAGACAACGGCCGTGGCATCTTGGCCGAGAACCTGCCCAACATCTTCCGCCCGTTCTACACCACAAAAGGCGACGGCACCGGCCTGGGCCTCTCTCTGGCCCGCCGCATCGTCGAAGACCACCACGGCCGCATCGACGTCACCAGCACAGTCAGTAAAGGCACAACGTTCGCAGTCGTGCTGCCGTTGCACCGTGAAGTGACGCAGACAGCCGCTTTCTAATTATTGCTCGAACCTCAGTTTCTCAGTGAACGGTCTGAGCTTCAGTCCTCATCGAACATTGGCGGTCACAAAAACAGCTGGACAAAAAGGCTATTGTTGGCATATGCTAAGGCATAGGTCATAAATGCTATGAGTTCAGAGCGTCACGTCAAAGTCTTCAGGAACGGTCGCAATCGAGCTGTGCGCATTCCCCGCGAGTTCGAGTTCCCCGGCGAGGATGCCGTGATTCGAAAGGAAGGAACGAGGCTGATTATCGAGCCGGCACCTCCAAAATCGCTGCTGGCCGTTCTGAAAACGCTTAAACAGCTACCCGAAGACTTCCCGCCGATTGCTGATACTCAGCCTGAGCCGGTTGACCTCTGATGCGCTACTTGCTCGACACGAACATCGTTTCTGATCTAGTTCGTAATCCGCAAGGCAGAGTCGCGCAGCATATTCGCCAGATTGGAGAAGACAAGGTCTGCACCAGCATCATCGTTGCTGCCGAATTGCGCTACGGTGCCACCAAGAAGGGCTCGGCACAACTCACGGGCCAACTCGAGGCTGTGCTTGGCGCCCTTGAAATCCTGCCTTTCGAAATTCCCGCCGATAAGGTGTACGGTTTGATTCGCACGCGGCTCGAGAAGGCCGGGCGACCGATTGGTGGGAATGATCTGCTCATTGCGTCTCAGGCGGTGGCACTTGGCCACACCGTGGTCACGGATAATGAAAACGAGTTCTCCCGCGTTGAGAACCTTCGTCACGAGAATTGGCTGAGGTGAACTTTGCTCCCGACCAACTGCCCAACATCTTCCGTCCGTTCTACACCACGAAAGGCGACGGCACCGGACTGGGCCTCTCCCTTGCCGGCCGTATCGTCTTGGGCGAGGCGAAAAGACGGGATCTGATGTTCTAGGCTAGTGTTCTACGAATGAAACCGGAGTGTCAGTGAAGTGGGTCACCTTGAGAGACGGTCAGTCTCGAGCCCGCGTGCCCTCCCCCTCCCATCCGTAGTAAGCTAAATCAATGCCCGTCGAGAAGATTCTGGTGGTCGATGACGAGCGCCTGGTTCGCTGGTCGCTCCGCCAGAAATGCGAAGAGTGGGGGTATCAAGTCACCGAGGCCGCCGCGGGAGAACCCGGCCTGCGCCTCGCGCAACAGGAGTCTCCCGACCTCGTCCTGCTCGACGTCCGCATGCCCGACATGAACGGCATCCAGGTTCTGGAGCAGATCAAGAAGGCCTCCGACGCTCCGCCCGTCATCATGATCACGGCCGATCCCCAGCTCGATGACGTCAAGAACGCACTTAAACTTGGAGCTTACGATTTCGTCGGCAAGCCGCTCGATTTCGAGGAGTTACGCGTCACCATTCAGAACGCCCTCGAAGCCACGCGCCTCCGCACCGAGGTGCAGTCGCTGCGCGGCCAGGTTCGCCGCCATACCGGATATCACGAAGTTGTCGCCGTTTCACCGAAGAGCGCTGAACTGATGAGCTTTGTCCAGAAAGTCGCGGCCAG
The DNA here is from genome assembly GCA_020073385.1 of Terriglobia bacterium. Classification (GTDB taxonomy): domain Bacteria; phylum Acidobacteriota; class Terriglobia; order Terriglobales; family Acidobacteriaceae; genus Sulfotelmatobacter. The sequence continues at coordinate 44,233 of JAIQFH010000052.1, forward strand.
CGAGGCCACGACCATTCTGATTCAGGGCGAGAGCGGCACCGGCAAAGATCTCGTCGCCAAAACGATTCACTACGAAAGTTCACGCCAGAATGGTCCTTTCGTCGCCATCAATTGCTCGGCGATTCCCGAAACGCTGATGGAAGCCGAACTCTTCGGCCACGAAAAAGGTGCCTTCACCGACGCCAAGGCGATGAAGAAGGGCCTGTTTGAAACGGCCGACGGCGGCACGCTCTTCCTCGACGAAATCGGTGAACTCTCTCCGCTTCTGCAGGCTAAACTTCTGCGCGTACTCGAAGACCAGGTGATCCGCCGCATCGGGGGAGTGCGCGACATGCAGGTCGATGTGCGTGTCGTTGCCGCCTCGAATCGCGACCTGGAAAGCCCGAAGCCAGTCTTGCCAATCCAATCGCTTCGGGCTTTTCCGCTCCTATAGGCAACATTGGGCGATTATTGTCTAAGATGTTGAATGGATGGGCAAGAGTTAAATATATTATTAGTCAAGATTAGCGAAACCGCAAATCTGTCTATACCTGATTATAAATTGTTGCATGATGCAGCATTTAGAGATTGACAGTAATAGCAGACAAAGGATATTATCTGCACCGTAGCAAGCCCTGCAGATTGCGCAGAAAAGAGTAGAGTGTTTTGCCAGGATCATCACCCCATCGGGGAGATAAGATGATGTCACGAGGTATGGGAGGTTCATTTTTTAAACCTTTAAACTAAAAATCGGGTGGGTCAAAATACTAATACCAAGGAGGAAAGTATGAGAAAGGTAGCACGTTGTACGGTTGTAGTTGCAATGATTTTTTTGGTGAGCATGACTTTGGCACCAGTGCTGTTTGCTCAGGCATCTCAGTCTTCGGGCCCTGTGTCAAGGGGTGCCTGGACTTTGGGAGTTCCGGGACTTGATGCCGAGACATCGTTTACCGGACAGGAAGCCATAGTAGTCGAGCCCGGTAAAGTAGCGAAAGTTGAGCCGATGAAAGGTGTGAAAGACGGTCTGCAGATGAGATTCGTGACGGATCAGGGTAATAAGTATGTTGTCTACATGGGACCCAAGTGGTTCATTGAGAATCAGAAGGTTAAATTTATGGCCGGCGACAAGGTTGAAGTAAGGGGCAAGAAGTTTGGTAGTGCTATCATTGCCACGGAAATAAGCAAGGGCAATATGACCATGAAGCTTCGCAACGAAGAAGATGGTATGCCAAGCTGGGAATGCTGTTTCCCTCGGTCAGTAAAAAAGTAAAAAAGCAATAATAACAAGCGACCGATGACCCACCCAATTTTTTAGACAACTTGAAGCGTATTAAGATATTTCAATGCGTTGGAGCAAAATGCCGCCTCATTTTCCAGTGGGGCGGCTTTTTTATTTCCATTTGTAATGTAGTACGGTTGGGCTAAATGGTTACAATTAACTTCACTCACAGCTGCAAATATTTTACGTATCGGTCCTTTTCGCGATACCCAATTTTTCGAGGATATTCTCCATCAGGCAAAACTTCGTGAAGGCCGACTGCAAAAGATTGAGCCCGACAAAGGCCGTGAAGAAGAGCCAGTACTTGTGATGAAAGTAACCTAGTCCGGTAGAGATCAAAACAAAACTCCCTGCCATGGTGCGAATCCAATTTTCCATGCTCATTTTTATTCTCCTTTAAACCTTTTGTCTTTGCAGCTGATGCGGTGTCACTATTGATACGGCTTAAATTATTCCCATAATGCTGTCCCCCTAATCGCTTCCGGAGGAGTTTTTTCTATGAAAGAACTCAAAATACAATAGCGGTACTGCAATCAAAGTAAGTCCCGTTGCCCCCACAGCCCCAAACATCATGGCGATGGCCAGCCCCTGGAATATGGGGTCGAAGAGAATGACAAAAGATCCGACCACAACAGCCGCGGCAGTCAGCACTATGGGACGGAAACGGACCGCTCCGGCTTCAATGACGGCATTTCTCAGGTTGTCCTTTTCCTTCCGTTCCATTTCTATGAAATCAACGAGAAGGATGGAATTCCTCACGACAATTCCCGCAAGGGCGATGAAACCTATCATGGAGGTGGCTGTGAAAAAGGCACCGAGCAGCCAGTGACCGGGAAGAATACCCACAAGTGTCAGGGGAATGGGAAACATTATAATGAGTGGCGTGATGAAGTTCCGGAACCAGGCTACCACGAGGATGTAAATCAGGACCAGGACAGCGGCGAAGGCGATACCCAGGTCCCGGAAGACCTCATAGGTGATGTGCATCTCACCGTCCCACTTCATGGAATAAACATCCTCCAGCCAGGGCTGGGCCGAGAAATACTGCCTCAACGCGTAATTTTCAGGGAGCTTCAGATTGTTGATGGCATCATCCATTTTTAGAATCGCATAGATGGGGCTTTCCTCCTTTCCTGCCACATCTCCGATCACGTAAGTCACATTTTTAAGGTTCTTGTGGTAGATGGTCTTGTCCCCCACTCCTTCCCTGACCCTGACCAATTCCGAGAGCGGAACCGAACCTCCCAATGATGAAGGAATCATCAGGGCTTTGAGCGTGGCGAGGTCAGCCCGGTCCGGCAGGGACATGCGGAGTAAAATATCGACAGGATCCTTTTCCTTCTCCATGTGAACAAGCCCCGCTCCCATGCCGGCTAACGCGATTTCCATACTCCGGGATACGGTCTCATTGTCTATCCCGCTCGCCGCGGCCTTTTCCCGGTCCACTTCGAAGGTAATCTTCCGCTGGTCATCCTCCACATACCAATCAATATCCACTACGCCTTCCGTCTTTTCAAAGACGCTTTTCACATCTCTCGCTATTTCTATCTGACGTGAGGTGTCAGGACCGTATATCTCTGCTACAAGGGTGCTCAGCACGGGCGGCCCCGGCGGGATCTCCGCTACTTTGATCCGGGCGGCATACCGGTCGCCAATCTTTTTCAGATCCGGCCTCAGCCTCCTGGCGATATCGTGACTCTGGGCCTTTCTGTCTCCTTTAGACACGAAGTTGACCTGCAGATCGGCCATATTGCTTCCAGAGCGCAAAAAGTAATGCCTCACCAGGCCGTTGAAATTGTACGGCGCCGCTGTGCCCACATAGACCTGGTAGTCTGTCATTTCCGGGACCTGTTTCAGGTATTCACCCATCTCCCTGGTGAGGGCCGCTGTTCTTTCCAGGGTTGTCCCCTCCGGCATATCTATGATGACCTGGACCTCACTTTTATTATCAAAGGGAAGCATCTTCACCGCCACGAGTTTTAAGGGCACCAGGAGAATTGCTATTACCTTCGCCGTGAACTCCAA
>JAIQFH010000053.1 GCA_020073385.1 Terriglobia bacterium
TCTACAAACGGTGCTTTTGCTGCTTCCCGCACTCGTCTCTTCCAGTAGGTAAGTTGGGATTGAGCCAGTTCCCGATCCCGGCAAAACGCCGCTACACTCAGCCCGCTTTGCTCCTGCTCGGCAACCAGCTCCCGCCACTTCGCCCAGGCCTGCTCTCTACGCTGATTCATGCGCCAAGCTTGCCGCAATCGGCGCTTGTAGACAAGATGGGGTTCAGATATCGCTCACGATAGTTGGGAAGCAAACCAGCATACCTTCCAAATTCATATGGTTTGACGGCTTCCAAGGTGCGCAATACTTGATCTGCTTGTCCTTTTCTCAATTGTGATGCGGCCAAAATCACCGGAGCATCGACTCCATTCAGCAACGTGTCTAACGGATAGTCGTGCATTAGGCCGTCCATTATCTGTTGCGGTTCCCGGCCCTCCCCATTGAAGGCCATCACCCGCGCGGCCACAACTTTTACACTTTTCGAACCCTCGAACTTCATCGCATCGGAACAGTTCTTATGCGCAGCAGTGGACTCACCAAACAGGGCCTGCGCGTCCGCCAGAAATAGCAACGCATTCGCAGCGGACTCCTTCAGGTTGGACTCGCGCGCGATGCTGACAGCGTGCTGGGTACGTTGACGTGCCGAGTCGAGGCGACCATCAACCAAATCAATTCTTGCTTGCGTTGAAACCACAGAAAGATCGTCCGCATTCTGTGTCATCCAGGTTCGCTCACGGTCAAGCGCCGCATGGTCGGAACGCAGCAATGCCAACGAATACTTCAAGGAATGCAGCGAAGGCGGATCCGGTTCCTCTTTTGGAATGCGACGTAGAGTGTTTTCTGCTTCATCGTAGCGACCCTGTTCCAAAAGAACGCGTGCCAGGTTTTCATAGCCTAGTTCTTCAGAGGGGAAGAGAACCGCAGCCTGCTGAAGTTCATCCGTTGCTTTTTGATACAGGCCGAGATCCGAATAATTAATTCCCAGCAGGTTGTGCGGTGGAAACTCTTTGGGTTCCAGCTTTTCCCATGAGCGAAGAGCGTCAATCCCCTTGTATATCTCTCCAGTCACGGCGAGATAGTACCGGGCTTCAGAAAATGCCTTCAGATTGTCCGGCATCCTATTTCGCAGAGCGAACGCGCGCGTAAGATCCTGGCTTTCACGCTGGGTTTCTCCCAGCATGTTATCGGCGATGTCCAGCCAGCTCCAGGCCTCCGCAAAGTTGGGGTCGAGTTCTGTTGCCCTCCGCAGCAAGTCGGCGCTTTGTTGCGGTTGGCTGTGCACCAAGGTAGCGCCCATCAGGAAGGCTTTATAGGCTGGCAACGATGTGGTCGGAAGGGGAGCCGGAGACGCCGGTGGATATCCGGAGTCCCCCGATAGCTGCAGGCGAGTGGCCGCCGCGAGCTGGTTGACCGTGGCCATTACCTCGTCCTCATCCTTGGATTCCACCCGTTGCTGGGAGAGAGTGCGGTGTGAGCGGCAGTCGTGCACCGACAACTCAACTGTATAACCGGCTCCTTGTGGCTTGATTTCTCCCGCAGTCAACAATTTTCCCTTGCCGCGCTCACATAATTGCTGGGTCAGTTCAGGCGTCAGGCGAGTTCCGTAGCTTTTCCCCATGCTCTGCAGCAGCTCAGCTAAATGCTCTTCATCGACCACCTCAACGGTAGGAGAGCGATCCAATTCCGTCTTGACGATGTCTCGCAGAACATCGTCGAAGACAGTGTCGCCGGATTCAGTTCATCCTCGCTGGTCCACTTAGGTGCGGTGTACATCACGCCAATCAGCTTGTAGCCGTCGCCATTCTTCTCGTAAAGCAGCGAGGTCGGATGTTCGGGATTGAAGTGCTCCGCGGCCTCACGGGCGTACTCGGGATTGTTGAAGTGATATTCCTTGAGCGGAACGTTGGGCATGAAGATGTGAAAACCATCTGCTAGCGCCGCCTTGTAGTCTTTGTATCTACCGCAGACTTTACGTGCCGCTAATGCTACCTGCTCAGCCTTTTCTTGGTCTCCCGGCTTGACCGGACGTAGAGCCGTCATCTTCATATGGGAGCCCGTAATATGGGAGCCCGTATCCATATGGTGCGCAGGCATTGAATGGTCGACCTGTGCTTGGCCGTCATTGCTCATATTCGGCATGCCCTGCGTAGCGTTTGTTTGCGCAGACGCTTTTGACATGATCCCCGGAGTCATGGCGATTAAAAGAAACGAAGACCTAAATGCGATCTTCCTCATGTGGTCACCTCGATGCCAGCTTCCTCCAAGAGCCGGATTTTGAAGCTCTGCTTTTGTCGAGTTTTGTCGACTGAGCGTTTCTTCGCACCGTCGGTGCGTGTGACACCCTCTGCGCTGCGGCAAGACACACGGATACAAATCTGGACAGATCTGGTGAGAGCTGTTCCTGCGCCTGGGGTTGAATGGGAGAGAAGAAACCAACCAAAGGAGGACTCCTATGAGTCTCAAAGCAAAATACGCAGCACTCACTTTCGGCGTGTTCCTGGCGTTCGCGACGTTTGCAAGCGCGCAGACCACAGTTACCCGTACAAATCGTTGGGGAGACACGGTCACCGACACACGTTCTCTCCAGAACGGTCAGTACACGAACGACAAGACGGTTACGTCTCCAAGTGGAAGAACTTACACAAAAAACGAAACCGGGTACGTCAATGGCAACTGAAGGTTGGTAACGCAAACCACGCGGATTGGCCCCAACGGAAGATCAGTGACTTCCCACCTACCACGGCCCGTATGCAAATACGACCAGAGTGATCGGCCCCAACGGCGGCTCGCGGGTCTATCGGAGGCCCAAGTAGAGGTGCGCACGGTCTTTCAGTTTGGATCTTTAGCCGCACTATCGTCCGATTCGTGACTAAGAGAGAGAAGCCATCCCACAAGTGATTTTGATGAGGTGGGATGGCCTCTCACGAGCAACTGGACGGTTCGGTGTGGGAAGAAGATTCACAGCCCAGTTCTCCACGGGTTCGTTCTGCTTCGTTCTTCAGATCCTTAGCATAACGCGCGAACACCGGACCGAAGTCCGGCAGCGACCCCTTGAGTAGCGGCAGCATCAAACCGGAAAAGCGCTCCACCATTGCAAAATCGGTTGAACCGTCATCACGTGCCCTCAGTTCAAAGGTGCGTACCCCCTTGAAGACGGGAGTGAATCCGCCAGTCCAAGTCATGCGCTCTAATGGCATGACATTCGATACCTTCGGAGTGAACGTTCGGTCTGTGCCAGGAACCCGCAGTCTGAGCCGCTCCCCCTCGCGAATCTGACCCTCGATGCTCGTGACGGTGGAGTTCCAGCGCGGGAAGCCCTGGGCATCGGTCAAGAGTCTCCATATGCGCTCGGCTTTTGACCGAATATTAATCGTGATACTGCACGTCATTGAGAACGCGCGCTGCATTTGCTCGAATGTCGATTCCTGCATCTGTTCTGTCCCCTGACTCGATTGGCGAAGCCCACGAAGGCGGCGACTCAGCTGAGCACTCAAGCGGCCTTTGAAGTTAGTTGCCCAGCCTGCACCTTCGCTACGAAATGTGCTGTAGCTTCGCCGACCTCATTTGGAGAGTCTTCCTGCAAGAAATGTGCTCCCTGGACGGTGATCTCCTGCTGATTGGGCCACGCACGGCAGAACTCGCGTTGCGCACCGATCAAGAATCCACCTGGGTCCCCATTGATGAAGAGCTTTGGAAGAGGGCTGGTGCTGAGCCAGCGAGCGTACGAATCCACGATCTCGGTTACATCTTTGGGTTGCCCCTCAATCGGCAGATCTCTCGACCATGCCAGCATTGGTTGGCGCGAGGGCCCAGGGTTTCTGAAGTGCCGGCGATAGACTTCCATCGCTTCCTTAGATAGGCCTCGTAGGGGTAGGAGGTATTCGATGAAGAGGTTCTTCTGGAGGATCAATTCTTCGCCAGTGGTTGTGCGCTGTCCTTGGAAGAACGCGCGCGTCACCACGGGCCATTCATCCCAGGAGAGGAAAGGTCGCACAATCGCCTCCATATAAACCAAGCCCTTGACTCGCTCCGGATGGCGATGCGCCCAGTCAAATCCGAGCGCCGACCCCCAGTCGTGAACAACCAGAATGATGTTCTCTTTCAGTTCAAGCGCATCGAACCAAGCATCGAGATAGCGACGGTGGTCGACAAACCGATACGAGTCATTCGGAGCAGTTCCTGAATTACCCATTCCAACATAGTCAGGAGCAAGACACCTACCGAGTGAAAGTACATGCGGAATAATGTTGCGCCAGAGATAAGAAGGGGTTGGGTTGCCATGCAGGAAAACAATCGGATCTCCCTCTCCCACATCGACGTAGGCCATACTGGTGTCAAGTACTGAGATGTGCTTTCGATAGGAAATGTCTTCGGTTGAAATCGAATGCGTCATATCAAGCTGGTCAACTCCTTTCTTAGGCTGTCCCGTGGGTCTGACCAGTGACTTTGGATGCTTGGTCGGCAGTGTCGGATTCGTGCCGGGCGGTGAAATCCGTTGAAGGTTCGCCTACAGTGATCACCTGAGTCGCACTCCTACACGGGTAGGCGGACAATAATCTCAGGTGGGCAGCAGAGACCGCCGCTGCCACAGCCTCCAATTCAGTGCGCGGACGGCTCATTCCACGTTCAAGAATCGCTACCGACGAGCGCGCTGGTGAAGATCGACCTCGGCAGCTTCTAGGCAACGACGACCAGAAGTCATCGAGCGGTTTCCGGGTTTGCCGACAAACGGGGAGCTGTTAACACTCCTTTCCCAGCGAACGTCTATGATGTTGTGGGATTTTGCGCGAATGGCCAGGTCCGGCGACAGAAGTGACCTGCTCGCGGCAGGCCTGGGGCCCGGGCCTGTGAGGGAGCAGTTCGCCTCCGAAATCTCCGAGGACGTAACGTGGGTGGCTGCGGCGCAGGACGGCGACCGGGCAGCGTTTGGGCAGCTCTACGAGCGCTATGCTCGCATGGTCCATGGAGTCTTGCTTGTGAGGGTCCCGGTCGGCGAGGTTGATGACCTCGTTCAGGACGTCTTCATGAGGGCACTCCGTCGGTTGTCAACGCTGCGGGAGACCGCGAGCTTTGGCGCATGGCTGGCAGCGATCGCTCGCAACGTGGCGAATGACTACCACCGTCGATCGGTGCCAGAGGAGCCACTGACCGATGACGCCTCGGATCAAGAAATTGAGTGCGGAGCGTCCTGCACAGATCAGGATGAACGGGCCGTCGCAGTCTTCGAGGCAGTCATGAGTCTGTCCGAGACCTATCGGGAGACTTTAATTCTACGACTTGTCGAGGGCATGACTGGTCCTGAAATTGCGGCTCGCACCGGCATGACGCACGGCTCGGTGCGCGTCAATTTGCATCGCGGCATGGAGCAACTCCGCGCCAAGCTGATTGCGAGCCCGAGCCGCACGGGGCCAGAACAGGAGAAGTCCTAGTCATGGACACGGGAAAGAATCGAGCCGAAAACAGACCATCGACAAAGGGCAGCGACTATTTGTGGGACCGCTCCGGCGAACCCGATCCCGAGATTCAGAAACTCGAATCGTTACTCGGGAAGTTTCGACACGATTCGCCCACCCCAGTTTTTCCCGTGATTGTCCCAGAGCGGCGATGGACATTCTTTTCATGGCGCCTGAGAATATTTCCCGCTCTGGCTACAGCGGCGGTGGCCGTAGCGGCAATCGTTGTAGTGACATTCTTGGTTTACAGAGCGAAGCCCACACCCACCACTCTTGTGGGTTGGGACGTATTCGAAGTGCAAGGGGCACCTCGCATCGGACGAAAAACGCTCAGCGCGAACGAGGGAAGGAGCCGTCTCGGCATTGGCCAAATGCTTGAGACCGACAGTCAGTCGCGGGCCAGCCTTCAGGAGGACGATACCGGCAAAATCCAGGTAGACCCGAGAACGCGCCTGCGCCTGCTGAGCATGAGTTCGGGGCTGAAGCGGATCGCTCTGGATCGGGGAACGATTCACACTTACATCTGGGCGCCTCCCGGTCAATTCGTGGTCGACACGCCGTCGGCCGTCACGGTGGACCTGGGTTGCGCCTACACCTTGCAGGTCGACGATTCGGGCGCGGGCATGGTGCGCACATCTCTCGGGTGGGTCGGATTCAAGCTGAATGGCCACGAGTCTTTCATTCCGGCGGGAGCAGCTTGCGCGACCCGGCCGAAGGTCGGCCCCGGCACGCCCTACTTCGAGGATTCATCCGCAGAGTTTCGTGCTGCTTTGACGAGGTTCGATTTTGAGGACAGCACACCGGAGCAGCGCGCTCACGATATCACGATCGTACTGAGAGAGGCTCGCAAAGAAGATTCCCTCACGCTCTGGCATCTCCTGGCGCGTGCCGATGACCAGCAGCGAGTCCTGGTCTACGACCGGCTGAGCCGGTTCGTGCCTCCTCCTGCCACCGTCACGAAAGAAGGCATCCTGCGACTCGATCAGCCCATGCTCGACCGGTGGTGGAATGAACTTGGGTTTGACGACATTTCAGTCTGGCGCCATTGGGAGCGTTCGTGGGCTGGTACAGCCACGCCAGGTCGCGAAAAGTGATCTACAGCATCCTTTGCCTCGGACATTCAGCTCGATTTTTTCTCCGGCTAGACTCGTCTTGTTAACACTCCCCTTTCTCTCGGCGTCTCTTGAAGCGTGGGTTAAATCAGCAAACTGGGGGAAATCCAAAATGAATGCACGCACCTTCTCACGCCTCGCAATCACCACTGTGGCCGTTCTGCTCGGATTCACAACTTTCGCCCAAGCAGGACCGCCTCTGATCTGCCATCCCATTGAAATCGGGCAAGCGAAGTCGCTGCCTTGGGTCGAGCTCAACCACAAAGGAAGCTCGGACTATGACCTGAAGAAGCTCAGCCGGGACGCGATGGCCATTCTCGATTCGCGCACTCCTGTCTTAGTCCGCATGGAGACCTTACGCCGGGCCACAATCTACGCTCGCCAGGACCCGCACGCCGCGAAGGAGCTGATCACGCGACTTCAAGAGCGTGCAGCGAACTCAGATGCCGCTGGTCACCCGGACGCTCTCGCGTGGTTCGACGTCGGCTACTTAGCCGAGGCTTACAAGCAATGGCTGGGCAAGGGCGAGCCCAACCCCGCGGCTGGCCTGGACGGATATAGCTTGGTGCGAAAAGCAATCAGCTTGCGCGGCTCCGATCCGGAAATGGAATTCGCGGCTGCCCTGATCACCCTGTCGGGCCCCGATAGCGCGCATCGTGATCATGTTGAGAAGGCGATGGCAGGAGCAAAGTTCGATCCTCTTCTCGCGCAAAACCTGGCTTCCCACTTCAACCATGAGACGATCTCCGAGCTTCTGGTCGCCGCGCCCGCAGGAAGGTTTTGACAATGAAACCCTCAAACCGCAACTCTCTTACCGCAGGGGAAGTCAGATCATGGCTTCCCCGTCTGTTGGCATGCGGGCTTTTGGCCTTCTCGCTCGCGGGTTGGACCGCGGACGAGCAGCGCACGGCTCCGGACCTCACGGCCCACGAGTGGGGAACGTTCACGGCAATTGCCGGCAAAGATGGTCGTGCGGTCGAATGGTTGCCGTTAGGCCTGCCACGACTTCCCCGGTCCACCGATCTGCCCCAATTCGTGGAGCATATCAACGACGTCAATTTCAAGCTGGGGCTGCGTGGCACGATTCGCATGGAGACGCCAGTGCTCTATTTTTATTCTCCACGCGACGTGACCGTGTCAGCGAGAGTGTCCTTCTCCAAGGGACTCATCACCGAGTGGTATCCTCATGCCGATCGCGTCCAGCCAACCGGAGTCTTGACCGATACCAGCTTGAATCGCGCACCGTCGGATGGAAGCATCGCGTGGAACCACGTGGCGGTTTCTCCAAATCTGGCTGGCGCGTTCCCCAGCGACGCACAGATGAATCGCTACTACGCCGCTCGCGAGACCGCTTCCTCGCCGCTCCGCGTCCAGACCAGTACGGGGGAGCAAAGGGAGAAGTTCCTTTTTTATCGAGGAGTCTCCGCTAACCCGCTGCCGCTCTCCGCCAGGTTGACCTCCGACGGAGGACTCTTGGTCAAAAGTCTTAACGGAGACGAGATTCCAAATGCCATTCTTTTTGAGCGCCGCGGCCAACGAGTCGGCTATCGCTTCACGGGCGCGCTAACCGATCAAACTACCGTGGAGCCTCCCGTGCTGACGGGAAGCGTAGATTCTCTCTACGGAGATCTTGAAGAGGTTCTGGTCGGTCAGGGTCTCTATCGAGGCGAAGCCCACGCCATGATTGAGACCTGGAAAGATTCGTGGTTCGAAGAAGGCAGTCGCCTGATCTACATCGTGCCACGCGGCTTCATCGACAAAGTCTTGCCGCTCACAATCGATCCAGCACCAGAACGGATCGTGCGTGTCTTTGTGGGCCGCTTTGAAATCGTCACGCCCGCGACCGCCACGGCCGTAAAAACAGCAGTAGCCCACAACGATGAAGCCACATTAGACAAATACGGCCGCTTTCTAGAGCCGATTCTCGAAAGCATCCAGCAGGGGCGTTAAGAGAAGGCAACTCAAGAATGCTAAGCTGGCTGCCTGGTTGTTCAGATCTGTGAGACGCGCCAACTTAGAATGCGCCAAACAAATATCATGTCACGCGTAACCCCTTTGTCACAAAGCGTAGGAAGTCCGTGCAAGAATACTGCGGTCAAAACCTTGCAGACACTAGCCTGCTTGACTCTGCTCTTGGGAGCGGCTCCAGCGATGCGAGGCGCTGCCCCAGTGCATATCTGGGAAAAGCAGGAGGTGACGCTAACAGCCGCCCGCTCTTATGCCAACCCGTACACGGACGTAACCGTTTGGCTCGACCTCAGTGGACCTGGCTTCCACAAGCGGGTATACGGCTTCTGGGATGGGGGACAGGTTTTCCGTGTTCGGTTGTTGGCAACGGCACCCGGACCATGGTCTTGGCGTAGCGGCTCCAGTCCCGAGGACCCGGGCCTCACCGGGAAAACCGACGGGTTCACGGCAATCGAGTGGACAGAAGACGAGAAACGAGCGAATCCGTTACGGCGCGGCTTTTTGCGGCCCACCGCCAACCACCACGCTCTCGAGCAGGCTGACGGAACGCCCTTTTTCGTGATCGGCGACACCTGGTATTCAGCAGGGACCAACCGTTTCAAATGGTACGACGACAACCAGGAGCGCCCGATTGGCCCTGACGCTGGCTTCCAGGATTACGTACGTTACCGCAGGCAGCAGGGCTACAACTGGGTCAATATCATTGCGGCGTTCCCGAACTGGATGACAGACGGGAAGCCATGGCATGTCCGGATGCCAGACGGAACCCCGGTTCGCTCCGCCTGGCTGGAATTCGGTACAGGCAGCGCGAAGAACATGGACAACGAAGGAGGACGGCCGTTCATGTTCCCGGGGAAAGTGCCGGGTTATGAATACATGTTCCCCGACGTGGACCGTGTGAACCCGGACTATTTCAAATACATCGATCGCAAAATCGACTACCTGAACGCACAGGGCTTCATACCTTTTATCGAAGCATCACGGCGTGATGCCAGCCTGCTTTGGAGCAAGTACTACAAATGGCCGGACTCGTACGCGCGATTCATCCAGTATGTCTGGTCGCGGTATCAGGCCAACAATACAGTGCTCAGTCCGGTCCACCTCGATATCATCAGCGAAAGTGTCAGTCCCGAAGACTTCACGAAAGCAATCAACCTGGTGAAGGATGAGTACGGACCGCCGCCGTTCGGCACGCTGCTCTCGGCGAATGCCGACCCTTCCACGCTCGAGAACTGGGGCGAAGACTCCTGGGTAACCCTGCACCAGATCGGCAACATGCGCGAGCACAACAATTACTGGTACCTGACTGAGATCTATCGATCGACCAATCCGCAGCCCGCTCTCAATGGCGAGCCATATTACTCAGGCTATAAAGATGAGCGTGGTTTGGGTGCCGGTCAGGGTTACGAGTTCGGCGCGCCGGGGGGGACTCCGAAGGACGACCAGTTCGTGCGGTCCTCGATGTACGGCAGTTTTCTCTCAGGGGGATTCGGTGGCCACGTATACGGGGCCGAAGGCATTTGGGGGGCCGACATTGAACCCACAGCGCCAATCAAAATGTGGGACGCCTTCCAGTGGAACTCTGCGAGCCAGATGCAGTATCTGCGCACGTTTGCCATGTCGATAGGCAAGCGCTACCAGGAGTTGGTTCCGGACGCGGATCTAATCTCACCTGACAAGGACCACAACCTGGAGGCGTACGAACGTTGGGCCTATTGCGCTCGCACTCCGGACAAGGAGATATTCCTTGTGTATTTCGAAAAGGGCTGCCCGACGAGCCAGGTTCGCGGCGCCAAGCTGTGGAGTGAGTACCGAGCGGACTGGTTCGATCCGCGCAACGGAACCTGGCAACCGGTAGGGAAGGGATCACTCCAATCGAACGAGATCGGAATCATCATGCTGCCCCAGTTCCCGGCAGATAACGATTGGGGCCTCCGGCTTACATACATCGGTCCGATACCGGCCGCCGAGCGCCGGATTCCGGATGAATATTAAGAGCTTCGCTCTTTTCAAACTATCAGGGGCCAGTGGAGCGGCCTACTCTACCCAGGAGCACGCGGTGCCGGGAGTGTTCTCGCAGTAGAGTACACGCCACGACTTCGGCTTGTGCGACGACGTCCATGCGCGTCCCTGGATATAGTAGGGCTTAGCCCAAACCTCGCTATCGATGGCGCGAGGCGCAATGACGGTTACCTGAACAGCTCTTTCGGCCGGAACACCGCGGTGGGGATCCATGATGTGCGAGTAACGGTGTCCGCCGACCCGGAATGATCTCTCGTAGCTGCCCGAAGTTGAGAAAGACAGGTCTTTGAGGAATACCTGCGCTGCATTCTTGCGGTGATCCCAAGGGTCGGCAATGCTGAAGGGCCAGCCACGGGGCTCTTCTGGAGGATTGCCAAGGCCGAAAATACTGCTGCCGGATGCGGCGACGAGCGCGTTGCGAATGCCTCGTGTGCGGAGGATGTCGATCATTCGATCGACGGCGTAGCCCTTGCCCACTCCCCCGGGATCGATCTCGACACCGGGGCGATCGAAGCGAACGGTTCGTTTCTGTGCGTCCAGTTGGACGTGCCGGTATCCCACCAGTTCGAGCTCCTCGCGGATCTCGTCGGAAGATGGAACATGGCGGTCTCCGCCGAAAAAGCCCCAGGCGCGCATGAGTGGGCCGACGGTCAGGTCGAAGGTGCCTTCGCTCGCGCGGCTGTACTCGATGCAATCGGAAAGGAGACGAAACAACTCCGGCGAGATTGCGACCGGACGCGCGGCGGCCTCGCGATTGATACGGCTCCACTCGCTTGCCGGGCGGTAATTCGAGAGCAACGCGTCCAGGCGGTGGGCCTCCTCAAACGCGGCATCGATCGCCTGGTTCATGGAGGCCAGATCGGAGCCATAGAGGACGATGGTAAAGGTCGTCCCCATGGCGTCCGTGCTTCTCTCCAGTTGCTGCGCTCCGGCTGCTTGCACCAGCAGAAGCGCAGCGAACAGCGCGAGAAGCAAACGCATCAGGACTGTCCCTTCGGCATCTGGTTCTTCCAAAAGGCTTCGTAATCGAACATCGCTTCCTTGATGGGCATGCCGCGCACGTCGATCTTTGTCAGGTCCGCCGACCCAAGTCCTGCCGCCTCGGCCAGAAGCATCATGTTGTCGGCGTACTGGAACGTCTCATCGACGGGGTGACATTGTTCCGGAGGATGGTCCTTGGGGTTTTTGAACACGCGATACGGCGCCTCATGCCGGCCGGCGCGCGGGTTGTAGCCCATGCAGGCTGCGGCCACCGAGTCGGTATTCACGCAGTTCCTGCCGACGACGAGTATTCCCGGATGACAGGGCTTGGAACCCAGGACCCACGGGCCCTCGCCGCCGACCATGGAGACGATGCCATCTGCGATGGCGAGGTCCACCGGGCGCGCGCCGAGAATATCGACCAGAACACGAGGAAGCCGCCAGCCTTCGTACCGGTTCGACTTCGGATCGAGTTCGGTGGGTGCACCGGCAGGTGCTTGCACTTGCCCGTAGTGGAAGACGGTTTCCCGGTTGCCATACACGCCCAGCGGCGTGATGCCGAACAGGTTCTTGATACAGATGGTGAGACCCATCTCTTCGTGGTTTTTCATCTTGCCCAGGCTCACGAAGAAATCGCAGTCTTCAAAGGAGTGATTCAACTGGAAGGCCGGGAAGACGTACGGTGTGCTCTGGACCTTCAGCAGAGAATATTGCTTGGCTTGACCCGGTGTATCAGTCTCCTCGAATTCGACCAGCGGCGCTGCATTGCGGATGGCAGAGACGTCCCAGCCGCCTGAGAGCAACTTGTCTTCTAGTTTGTAGCTGCGTTTGCGACTCTCGCAGCCTTCGAGAATGCGAACACGCTTTGCACCGAGCGCACCGAAAGCAGCGACCACGGCGCCGACCACGCGGGGATGTACCCAATGCGTGTCGCCCGATGTGTATCCGGGAAACGCTCCTCCGCCGGTCAGATTGACCTTGATGCCGACCGTCTTTCCCTTGACCTGGTTGCCGATGCCACCGATCTGATCGAACATCTGCCGGAATTGTGCCGTCAGGTCCTCGTTGTAGCTGCGGACCTTGGCGACGGATACCGGCTCCGCCGGAGCCGCTGATATGGGCCGCGCTGCCCCTTCAGCCGGACGTGCTGCCATTGCCCCTGCCGCAAGACCTGAAAGTACCAGCCAATCGCGCCGTGTCAGTCCTTCTCTCATGGTTGTATCTCCTTTTATTCCATCGAAACCGCGCCCCATAACAAAAGCTTTGGAATCGTCACTTCGGTTCTTCCCTCGGCATCCCGCAGCGGCAGATCCACCGTCACACCCTCAGGTGTTTCCAGATGCGCCGAGCGGAACTTCCCGGCTACACGAAGAGTGATCATTTCGACGGGATTGTCGAAATAGTTGAGTAACTGCACGAGCAGGGGGTGTCGGGGATCGCCTCCGCTTGCAAACGTGATTACCGACGGCACATTGAACGGAACCACGCCCAGGTCGTCGTCGGAAAGCAGTTCCTTGACATCGCGCGCAACAGTTTCGGGATCCGGGTCTCGGTAGACGACCACGCGGCCTTTGCCGATGGGAATCTCGGCAAACGGCTCGGTCTTCGGTGCGCTACCCCAGGATGGACCGGCCATCACGAGGCCGCCGGTCTCAGCGAAATCCTCTAGCAGTTTGCGCTCGGCTGCAGATGGCGGGTCGAGTTCAGTGGCCATGAACGCGCGGAAGTTCGCCAGTGCATCGGCGTTCAGACCGGAACGTGACACCAGTCTGTAAGGCACCTGGCGCCGCGTTGCGAGGTTCAGATACTCGTCGACATCCTGTTTCGTGCCCGCCGGATCAAGCACAATCCCGACATTCCCATATGGCGCAAGGGCGTGCCAGGCGCCGTGACTTTCGGCGAATTTCACATAGCTCGAGAGACTGCGCCACGCTTCGATCGCCGAGGCATCCCGGGCGCGCAGTTTGGCGCGAAGAGCATCGTCGAGCGAGATGATCCAGCGACCGCCGGCTGCGGCTGCATCGGCTACAGCTCGCGCGTAATCGATGACCGAGGGGTTCTCGAGTTGGCTGCTGATCCACACCGGACGAGAGGGTGAGGCCAGACCAAATGACCGGACGAGCCAGATGTTCGACTCGATCCACGGCTCGCTCGAGGGCGCACCGCGGATACCCATTTCCGAGAGATTGCGTCCGCTCGGAGCCACGCCCGTGACGGCGACGATCGGTGCAGGCTTCCATCGCCACAGCGCCGCGTCCTTCGCGATCTCGATGACTAACATAGAGCCGGCAGCTTTGCGCAAGGCGGCAGGAAATTCCGGGGCGAACTCGCCTTCGAGCACAAGGCCATCGAGCGCTGCCCGGGCGGCGTCTGCAGCGATCTTCGACGCGTCCCCCGCCGCATAGACGAGGCCGAGCACGGCCAGACCGCGCTTGTGCGCTGCCTCCGCATAGACCTTCACGATCCGTTGCTGCTCGGCTTCGACAGCCGCATCGGCGGGCGCGCTCCAGGTGACCAACAGACAGTTGGCGGGCGAGTCCGTTAGAAGGCTGAGCGTGGCCGGTTCGTACCATTGGGCGAGGGCGTCGCGTACGGCAGCGTCGGCGGGAAGGCTTTTCGCGCGGGTTCGCCAGGCAAGTTCCAAGGGGCCGCCGGTCCAGCGAACCGGAACCCACGCCTCCGGAGCCGCCAGAGCCGAGACTCCGAGAGCGCATGACAGCAAGAAGAGCGCTACGAGACCGGGGAACCAGGTTATCGTCGGCTCACACGAAGGGATCGAAGTTGAGATTTGGCCGACCGCGAATGCCCGGTCGAACCGTGACCCTGGATGCGCCCGGTTCCCGCACTCCGAGCTGATAATTGCGTGGGTCGCAACGGATTCACCGTGGATGACAAAGTCCGACCGCGGCATGTCTGTGGTTCTCCTGGAAGCCAATGCTCAGACACATCCATCTGTACGCGACCATCTCGAGAGATTCTGTGACTGGAATCACGATTCAACGATTTCGTTAGATGACAGAAATGCGTCATGTTATGCCGACACAGTCTCGGACTAGCCGTTGGGTAGTGAAGACTCCTTTCTCGTTGCGGCAGTGTCAGTTCGACACGCCAACGACCTTGCGGATTGAAGAGCCACTCTCAACCAGCTTGATCATGCAATCGGCTACATCCGCACGCGAGACCTTGAAGCCAAAACTTGGGAGGTGGCCCTCTCGCATGCGGTACCTCCCGGTGTACGGCTTATTTGTGAGCTCGGGTGGCCGCACCATGGTCCATTCAAGTCCACTCCTTTCAAAGACGCCCTCCATGGCAGCCGAATCGGCCACGATCTTTGGAAACAACAACCTGCCGAGCAGGTACGCTGGCGGGACAATGGAGTCCTTAAACAAGAAAGCGACAGATTCGACAACCACTCGCCTCACCGCCGTCTGTTCCATGGCGGCGGTCAAAGCTGTGGCGAACCGAGATAGAAGATGTGCGTCACATTTCGAAACAGGCAGGCGTGGACCGAACGCGGATATAACAGCATCATGGCCCTCAATCACCTGTGCAAGTTGAACTCTATCTAGCAAATCACCTTGCTTGGCTGTGATCTGCTTTCTAAATGCTCCCAGGCGATCAGGCGATCGCACGAATGCCGTTACCGAATGGCCCTTTTCGATGGCTTGTCGAACAACTTCCAGGCCCGTGGCCCCCGTGGCTCCTAATACGACTAGCTTCAGATGGTCGTGCGTTGCAGGCACTTCAGTTCTTCCAATCTCTTGCATATCAACCTCGCATATTGGGTATAGATGACTATATCTAATCAGCGATGCTAGAATTTCGTTCGTTGACTGGAAAAAGACAACGCGCCTACAAGTCCGCCACTCGCGAGCGCCAAGCTGCCGAGACTCGTCATCGCATCGTCACAGCGGCCCATCGATTGCTCCGCACAGCTGGTTTCTCCGGGATGACGATTGAGGCGGTCGCTAAGCGTGCACAAGTCTCGGTGCCAAGCGTGTATGCACACTTCAAATCGAAGACGGGCATTCTGACCGCCCTTCTCGATGAATCAATGTTCGGGTCCGATTACGATCAAATCGTGCGCCAGGCACAGGGTGAGACCGATCCGGAAACCCGTTTGCGCCGCTCCGCCGCTGTAGCCAGACAAATCCGGAGCGCACAAAGTGCGGCATTCGATTTGCTTCGAGGCGCTGGTGTAGTCGCGCCGGAACTGGCAAAACTGCAACGGGACCGTGAAAGCCTACGCTACGACGGGGTCGAAAGTGTGATCACTTTTCTGCGGAAATCAGCAAAACTTCGGCCGGGACTGAGCCATCGTGCAGCGCGGGACATCTTCTGGATGCTCACCGGAGGAGATGTGTATCGAATGCTGGTGCGGGAGCGTGGATGGTCTCCGCTGAAATACCAACACTGGCTGGCCGACGCTCTCGTGAAGCTACTGCTCGCTCATCCCTGAGCTGACGCAGTCTTGATGCACCGTGTTCCCGGTCAAGTCACGAGTTGCTGTACAGCACCCAAAGCGAATGCCAAAGCTTTGGCCTTGTTCTCCTCACCAGTGGTCACGCCCTCGGCCACGACGAACCCAGGATTGTTCACTCCGAGGAAGGACAACACCGTGCGCATGTAGGTTTCAGCATGTTCAGCAGAAATCGCAGCCGTGCGGGATGCGTAAAACACACCGCGCGTGATGGCGACAATGACGCGCTTGTTGCCGACCAACCCTTCCTCCGGCCCCTGCGGCCCGTACCGGAAGGTTTTGCCCGGCACAACTAAAGATGTCAATCCAAGCCTTTAGCTGCGACGGGATGCTCCAGTTGTACATAGGGACGCCGAGTACCACGATGTCGGCCGCCATGAACTCATCCAGCATCCGCTGACTCTGGTCACGTATGCGTTGTGCGACGTCGTCGAGAGGTCCCGCGAATGCTGAAGATGGATGGTCACCTGGCAGCGAAGCAAGCGTCATGTGGGGCGGCGGTGTGACCGCCAGGTCGCGATAAACTATCTCAATCAGTGGGTGCACATGCTTGAGCTTGGCCACGATCGCAGCCGTGAGCTCGCGGCTCTTCGAGTGGCTACCCAAGATACTTGAATCAATGTGAAGAAGCTTCATAACTACACCTCCGTGTGGCAGCGGGACCGCTATCGCGGCCCCGCGACCTCGCTCAGTCTGCGGCGACCTGTTTCTTCCTCCATTCTCTTGCTTCGTCCGATTTGGCCCATTCCCCGGCCACTTGCCCGGTGGCGACGTTGAGGCGATTCCAGACATTCGTCGTGGCGATCCAGAGAACCAGCGACGCAAGCGCGCTCTCGTCGTAGTGCCGTGCCGCTTCCTTCCAGATTTCGTCTGGAACCGGATCGGAACGATCACTCAATCGGGTAACGGCTTCGGTGAGCGCGAGCGCGGCGCGTTCAGCATCCGCGAAATAGGGCGCGTCCTTCCATGCAGCCACCGCAAACAGGCGTTCCATCGTTTCGTCCGGCTTCTTAAAGCGGAAGCCCATGTCGACGCACACGCTGCAACCATTGATCTGGCTCGCCCGCAGGTGAACAAGATCGAGTGTCTTCTTTGGTACGCCGCCCTGCTCGGAAGCCTTTGCCAGATTTTGTAGCGCTTCCATTGCGCCGGGAATGATCATTGCCGGATTTTTCATTCGTGCTTGCATGACTGAATCTCCTTCGTGGGAACTTGTATTTTCGACTTCACTATCATGACGAATCACAATGGGAAAACGTGACTGCGAAACTGAGCGAGGTCCTAAAGCAAGTGTTTTCAGAGACTTGTTTTGCCCTTGAGTTTCCCGCGGTCGCGAGAGATCGCTCCAGCCACGAGAGAATCCTGGTGCTCTACGCGGCATGAATACTTAAGGTCTCTTGTCACAACATTTCGGTTCGATCCGTCATCCCTATGACGATCACAGTAAGAAAACCTGACATCGAATGAACAAGGAGCAGGTATGGCAAGAGTCGATGGCATTGATCCTCGGCGGACGTCATTCCCGATGCGGCAGGTCTTCAAGAAGGTCCGCAAGATGCTGGGCCGGGACCTCACTCCACAAACGATCGCAGCCCGAGTGCCGCGCGTGTTCTGGATTAATGCGCTAGCGGAATGGCTGCTGGGTCAGAAAGCGGCGGTCCCACAACGGCAGCGAATGCTCTTGACGCTGCGCACCGCCGTGCGGGTCGGGTGTCCGTTTTGAATCGACGCCAATTCTGCCGGAGGCAGAATGTACTGTTTGAGCGATGACGAGATTACGGCCATCCGCGAGGGACACCTAGAAGCATTTGCGCCGGCTGAGGCTGCTTTGTTGCGCATGGCCGATGCCATGGCCGATACGCCATCGAACATCAGTGATGAGCTCTATCAAGAATTGCGCCGGCACTTTTCGGAAGATCAACTCATCGAGTTCGCGGCGAGCGCAGCGCTTGAGAACTATCGTGCGCGGTACAACCGTGTGTTCGATGTGGGGAGCGACGGACTGTATCGCAAGGGTCTGAGGTTCAAACAACGTTAAACCTCAGTCACGTTGGATGCGCTGTATTTGCCAGTATGTATGACGGAGCCCAACAGAGGAATGTGACATCATGGCCCAACACGAATGGTTGGTGGATAAATTCGAAGAAAACCGAAGTCATTTGCGGGCACTCGCTTACCGTATGCTCGGTTCACTTAACGAAGCCGATGACGCCGTGCAAGAAGCCTGGCTGCGGCTGAGCCGCTCTGATGCTGGCACAATCGAGAACCTCGGAGGATGGTTGACCACGGTTGTTTCCCGGGTTTGCCTCGACATGCTGCGCTCGAGGACCTCGCGCAAAGAGGAGGCACTGGACCCCCATGTAGCTGGGCCAGTAGTCCCGAGCGACACACGGAGGGATCCGGAGGAAGAGACGCTCTTGGCAGACTCGATCGGCGCGGCACTGCTGATCGTGCTTGACCGGCTGGATCCAGCCGAGCGGCTGGCATTTGTTCTGCACGACATGTTTGCGGTTTCCTTTGACGAAATCGCCTCAATCGTTGGGCGCTCGCCGGAAGCGGCCAGGCAGCTGGCAAGCCGTGCGCGTCGGCGCGTGCAGGGTGCGCCCTCGGTTCCCAAGGCTAGCCTCATGGAGCAGCGACGGGTCGTTGATGCCTTCCTCGACGCTTTGCACCGCGGTGATTTTGAAGGGCTGGTTGCCGTACTTGATCCCGATATTGTGGTCAGAATCGACGAAACTGCCGCCCGTCCGGGCGCGCCGGGGGAGATTCGTGGCGCAGAGAATTGGGCGAAGGGCGCGATCGCATTCTCGCGACAACTTGCGGGCGCAGTACAGCCCATGTTGGTCAATGGAGAAGTGGGACTGGTCTGGGCTCCAGGTGGGCATGTATTTCGTCTGCTTCGCTTCTCCTTCGCCGATGGAAAAATCACGACGGCAGATGTAATCGCCGATCCAGCGCGTCTAAGCGAATTTGATCTTGCGGTCCTCGATGAATAAGGCTGTTCAATCGTGCTCGAAGCCTAAAAGGGACGATCGCACCAAACAACAAGTGAGGCGGCTCTGATGCTTCTGCTATTCCGGTCACGGCTGCCTCCGCTGTACGATAAGTGCTGAAGACTTCCTCGGCTACCAAGCCTGATAATCTGGCCGCTTGCACGACCACAAGTGAGAGTTCCCCGATCTGCGTCAGCCCAACCGCTACGACGATTGTATTGACTGGGCAGTTGCTAAGTGACGGCACGCCCCGTGAGTGCCAGAGGATCGACTTTGACGCGA
Source organism: Terriglobia bacterium (assembly GCA_020073385.1). Classification (GTDB taxonomy): domain Bacteria; phylum Acidobacteriota; class Terriglobia; order Terriglobales; family Acidobacteriaceae; genus Sulfotelmatobacter. Next base: position 19,283 of record JAIQFH010000053.1, read on the forward strand.
CCGCTCCCCATCATCTTGCCGGCTTTCGTCAAAGCGGATTGCTCCATCATGTGTTCGTCCAGGTTCCCGAGAGTAACGAGTCCGAGCAATTTGCCGTTTTCGACGATGGGCATGGTAGCGACTTCAGTTTCATGCAACCGGGTGAATACCGACTCCAGGGACTCTGCAGGGGAGGCGACAGGAAAATCGTGGCGCATTGCCTTGTCGACATTTACACGCACATCACCGTTTGCCAGGCTCGCGATCATGTCCGTCCCCAACAGCATGCCCACAACGCGCCCCTGGTCCACAACGGGAAAGTCCTGTTGCCACCCGCCGAGCGCTAGGGTGACCGCTTTCGAGAGCCCATCTCGCGGCGACAGAGTCCGGAACTCGGGAATCATCGCGTCTTTCGCGAGGGCCGCCCCCAAGGCGGATTTCGTCTCCACCAGAGCCACCTCCCGGGCTGACGCTATCCATACGAATAACGCAATCAACAGCAGCAACGGATTCGTGAATAGACCGATGAATCCGAGGACAACGGCCGAGCCCTGACCCACACTGGCTGCCATCCGGGTTGCCCGCTTGTATTCCGTGCGCTTGGCCAGAAGCGCGCGCAGCACACGCCCTCCGTCCATGGGGAATGCGGGGATCAGGTTAAAGCCTGCAAGAAACAGGTTGGCGAACAGAATTCTCTCCAGGAACAAGCCGTGCGTCAGCCCGATTTGCCGGACCGGTTCGAAGTGGCCGGTGAGCAACAGATACATTCCCAGCACGGCGGCCAGGGCGACGTTGACCGTTGGTCCGGCCAAAGCCACACACAGCTCATGGTCGGGATTCTCGGGCATGCGTTCCAACCGTGCCATGCCGCCGATCGGCAAGAGCGTAATGTCCTTGGTGGCGATGCCAAACCGGCGTGCAGCGAAAGCGTGTCCGTATTCATGCAGAACCACGCATGCAAAAATAGCGATCGTAAGACTCACCCCCAGCAGCGTCGGAAGCAGACGGTGGTATTGCATCCAGTGCGTGAGTGCAATCCCCCCCAGGAGGACTAGAAACGTGGCGTGTAAATAGACAACAACTCCGGCGAAAGTACCGATCTTCCAAGACCACTTCATGGGTCCTCTCTCTATGCAAAAACACCCTCGCTAAGCAAAAAGGCCCCGCCTGTGAGGACGGGGCCCTAATGAGTCTTACCGGCTCACTTCTGATGCAATCACGATGTTGTTCTTTACACTGAACACGCCGGGGACGGAACTGGCCTGCGTATAGGCCACCTGCCTGTCCAGGTTGTTCGCGACAACACCGTGGAGTTCGACATTGCCGTTCTCCACCACAATGCGAATTGGCGCTTGCGGATCGAGCGCGTACCTCTGAAGCGTCGAGTGGTTATAAACAGACCGCGCCAGAGCTACTCGTAGCCTGTCATCGCTGATCGAAGTGGGTGCCACGTCGATTTCATCAATGACATCTTTGATGCCGGGGGTGGTTTCCACGATCGCGATGGCTGAGTCGCGGTCCGGATAGTTCCGCACCTTGCCTCCCAGGGTCGCAACGCCGTCTTCGACGCTCAAGGTCAGATTGTTGAACACAATGCCGTATCCGATCCGGTCATAGCGCAACTTGTTGGACAGTTGATCGTGCAGAATCTCATCGTGAACGCTGCTGGCGACCTCAATGTGATTTCGCACTCCATCAACTTTCTGGACCTTGCGCACTTTCTTTTCCGCATCGACCTTGTCGATGTAAAGTTCTACGTTGCCAGACAAGGTCACGATGCCGTCCTCGACCGCGGCAGCAACCTCTTTAAATCTGTCGCGTTTACGCAGTTCCTCTGTCGCTTTGGTTTGAATCTGCTGGTCGTAGCGGCCTTCATTTTTTAGCTTTGCGCTGACCGGCAGGGTCAGCGCAAGCAGTAACATCAGCATCGAGATCGTTTTCAATTTCATTCTCCTTTGATTCAAGATTTTTGTTCCCTCCTCCCCGGGATGAGTTGGTAACAACTCATCCCGGGCACGACCGACGCATCAGCGTGCGATCGGCTCCTGCGTCAGATCATTCAGGCGCATGCGAGCCTCGTGATAGTCGGTGATCGTGTCTACATCCGTGTACAGCCGATCGGCACTCACCCACAGGCCATGCAAGTTGTCCTTGTATTCGGCTCGGCTGGTACTCCTGCGGTCCTCGTTCAGCCAATTGATAGCCCTTTCCACCCGCCGCGCCATGTCTTCCAGATGCGGACGAGCCGCCTCAACGGCTTTCTCCTGGAAAAGTGTGGCTTGGGATTTTGACGCTTCCAGCTGCGCCAATATCTTGCCCATCTCGTTCACCTGGTCGGTCATGGTGCCGAGATGGCGAGCATGACTCTGCCAGTTCCAGGAATGCCGGCGACCGGACTCCAGCGTCTCGGCTTCGCGTCTGGCCTCGATGGCCTTGCTTTCGAAACGGGCTAGCATGTCTCCAATCTTCGACACCTGCGAAGTCGTACCCGGCGGCAGCAGCACCCGGTCCACCGCATGGATCACTCCGTTGCTGGCCGCAATTTCTGACTTCGTAACCTTGGCTTCGTTCACGCCCACAACCCCTTTGAGGAAGCTGATCCGCAGTTCCTGCCCATCGAGGGTGTCGACTGAATTCAACCGTCTCGCCTGAGATGTAGTGATGGTCTCCGGCACCACGTGATAGGTCAGGATCGAACGCAGCTGCTCCTTGTTTTCCGGCTTCATTAGCACTTCCAGCGTTCCGGGAGGCAACTGACGGAAGGCCTGATCTGTGGGGGCGAAGACCGTGTACGGCCCCGGTCCTTTCAAGGTGTCGACCATGTCCGCTGCTTTGAGCGCCTGCGTCAAGGTGTTAAACGATCCGCTATGGATCGCCGTGTCCACGACATCCCGCTGGGTGTGACTGGCCAGAGCGCTGATGCTCGCCAGCAGGATTGCCATTGCTGCCATAAAGAGTCTTTTCATGGAAAATCTCCCGCTTTGAATTTGGGCTTCTAGCCCGTCAACAATGGCGAGTATCGCTGGAATTCCCGGGGCTGGAAATTCCGCGCGGGTAGCAGTCGCTTACAACTTTCGTCGTAGCGACGGTTTGCTTTTTGCACCAGTTCTGGCGAATGGGGTTCGCTTGAGGCCGGGGCACGCACGCCGCTCTGCAAACACGAGCGACCGCGGGAGGCTTTAGCACGATGGTTGGGAGAGGTGCAGAGATTTGACCGGAGTAGCTCAATGGCAGGGACGCTTCGGCTGCGGTCAGCCCCCGGCACCTACGCGCGGATAACACTCTGCTCTTGGAGATCGAGCATTGCACGAACGGCCTGCGTCAGATCGTCATGAGCAAGCTTATTGATCAACGCGCGCACCCCTAACACTTGGAGCCGTGCCTGCTCTCCTCGCGACGGACATCGGTGATACGTGACGACGACGAACCGTGGCACCACCTCTGAGCACCGCAGGTCGACCATCACCTGAATTGAATCTCTGTCGGACAGGTAATCGTCCAGAATGAGCAGGTCGAACGTGCGCTGCGAGAGTTGCGTGAACGCTTGCTCATAGTTGATCGCGGTCGCGGTTGGATAACCCTGGTCCTCCAGGACTCGTTCCAGGTTCACGAGCACGTCTTCGTCATTGTCGACAATGAGAATCTCCGCCGGCGTGCTCGCTGGTACTGTCCAGGTGTAAGGCACAAATATGTCGGTCTTAGGTGACACGTTTTTCTCCCAAATGATCCGTGTCTTCTACGGTTCCGTTGTCGAGGACGTGGTGTTGGAGCCATCCGCGGGACATTCGTCGGGCGAACGTTGCCCCACATCTCCGACTCTCGGACTCTCCTCCAGTTGAGGGCCGAACTTCCTCAGGAGGTCGAGGAAATAAAGCGCATTGTCCAGTTCGTGCCGTTCCCTGGTTGCTGGCGCTCCCATGTACCAGAGCTCAAACGCCCGCCGTTGAACTACTCTGTACGCCAGATCGATCAGTCCGGGTAGGTTTGCAGGGTCTGATTCCAGAATGGCTTCTCGATAAAGCGTCCGCCAGTCGTCTGTTGTTGGGGTTCGTGACATAGGCCAAAGTCCTCTGTCCGTAATCTCACACGTCGTACTCCGGGCGGGCTATTCCACACGGGTAGCAGGCGTCTACGACTTTGGTCGTAGACGCATCTCTGCCACATGTTCATCGAACAGAAGTGGAATACATACGGAAGAATCCGACTGGCTCAAGCGCAGCTACAACGCGGGGTTGCCAGCAACGTGGTAGCGATCGGGCTAAATCAACTTTACTTTCGAACGATCCCGTGCTCGATAGCAAACACGGCCAGTTCGAGGCGATTGGACATGCCAACTTTATTGAAGATGTTGGTCAGATGCCTTTTAACCGTCTCTTCGGTGATGGAGAGTGAGCTTGCAATGTCGCGATTCATGCACCCCTGCGTGATAAACGAGATGATCTCGGTTTCGCGGGGCGTCAGGCCAAAACGGTTTCGCGATGCAGGCTGCACGTTGGCTGCGGCCAGCTGTTGCACGATTTGTACAACGTTGGAAACGCTCCGACTTTCGATCCAGTACTGGCCTTTCATCACCGCATCGAGCGCCGGTAGCAACTCCGCCACTCTCTTTTTCAAAACCACTCCGCGTGCGCCTAGCTGTAACGCCTCCAATACCTGTTTGACGCTGATGGCTGAGCACAGCAGGACGGTTCGAACTTCTGCGCCAGCAGTTGTGATCGCGCGCAGTGCCTCCAGTCCGGGAAGGTTGGGCATCAGGAGGTCCAGAAGCAGGATGTCGGGGTTCGTTTCGTCGACAAGTTCGGCAGCCATCTTCCCGTCTTCCGCTTCACCCACGACCTGAAAGCCGCCGGCGCTTTCCAGAACGGAACGCACCGCCTGCCGGACAATGGGGTCATCGTCGGCGATCAACACTCTCACCACATCCGGCTTCTCGGTCACAGGCTTCATGAATCTCACTCCGGTGTCCTCGCCGAGACGTGCGTCGCTTCCATGAGGTTGCGCATGCGGCGCAGTAATCCTGCCATCTCCGCAATGTCGGGCCCAGACTCGTGACACAGGAGCGCCTCAACCTCAGCCGCACACGAAGAGGCCTCGTCCAGTCCGAACATCCCTAGCGACCCGGAGAGCTTGTGAGCTGCCGAAAGAGCGCTTGCGAGACATTTCTCATTCGTTCTTCCTGATCGCAAGGTCTCAAGGAAGCCCTCCAGCGTTGCCAACCGGGAAAGGGCTTCGGGTCTGCTGCTCAGCCAGACTCTGTCCAGCGCAGCTCGGACTTTTTCCTCATTCCTCTGCCGCGTCACTGCGGTCATTGTCCTTTCCCGAAGGCCCCCATCCTAGTATCTCGCAAACTTGATCTGGCAGTTGCATGGGATCAAAAGGCTTGACGAGGACGCCGGCGGCTCCTTGGCCTATGAGGTTTTGCCGGTCTGCCTGCACCTTCGCCGTCAGAATGATCACGGGAATGGCGGCCGTCTCCGGGGCTTGTTTGAGAAGGGCGAGAGTTTTACGTCCGTCCAGGTCAGGCATCATGAGGTCCAGAATGATGGCGTCGGGTTTTGCCTCGCGCGCAGAGGTCAGGCCGCGCTGGCCGGAATCAGCCACAAGGACTTGAAACCCGCCCACCAACTCCAGGCTGGTCTTCGCCACCTGTCGAATGTCACGGTCGTCGTCGATCACGAGAAAAGTTCGCGGCATAGTTGCAGCTCAACATTTCATCCTGCAGACTCGGATTCCGGCAGCGGCAGTTGCAGATAAAACGTGCTCCCTCTGCCCAGTTCGCTTTCCGCCCAGACCCGACCACCATGCTGCTGTACGATGCTGCGCACGATCGCCAACCCCAGCCCGGTTCCGCCCTTCTCGCGTGCGTCAGAAGCATCCACCTGCTGGAATCGCTCGAAAATGGTTTCCAGCTTATCCTTGGGAATTCCGCGGCCGTTATCCTCAACGCGAAACACCACACTGCGACCACTACACTCCGCGGCAAATTCTATGCGACCGCCCCGCGGCGAGAATTTGATGGCGTTTCCCAGGAGGTTGACGAGAGCTTGCACGAGACGCTCCTGATCAGCCTTGATCGACCCTGGACACGGGGACACCGCGACCGTGAGCCCCTCGCCTTCAGCGACCAACCGCACCGACTCGGCGGATTCTTTCATCAGAGCAGGCACGTCACACAACCGCATGTCCACCGTGATCCGCCCGGATTCAATGCGTTGCAGATCCAAAATGTCATCCACCAACCGGCTCAACCGGTCAGAATTGCTGAGCGCAATCTGCGCCATTTCTCCCGCCTTCGGCGGCAATGGCCCCGTCACACCTCCGACCAGCAAACCGAGCGCTCCTTTGATCGAGGTCAGAGGCGTCCGCAACTCATGGCTAACTACCGATACAAATTCGTCTTTCATCTTTTCAACCGCGCGCTGCTCGCTCAGGTCCGTCGCGATCATGAGATACCCGGCCAGATCATTCCCTCCAGTCCGCAGTGCCGTTACCGAGAGGGATATGGGAAATCGCGTGCCATCCTTCCGAACGTAGGTACACTCGAAAGTATCGGCTACCCCGTAACCCGCCTTCGTGACCAACGCATGGTAGTCTCCTGCCACGGGCATCCCCATAGCCCGGGTCAACTGGACCCCCCGCGATTGCAACTCAGCGGCTTCGTGCAATCTCAGGATGCTGCTTCCCGTTAGCTCTCCGCTCCTGTACTGGAGCCACTTTTCTGCCGCCGCATTGACCGTCAAGATCAATCCCGCCTTGTCGGTCGAGATCATGCTGTAGGCAGCACTGTTAAGGATGGTGCGTTGAACGCGTTCCGCATTTTGCAGAGCAATGTGATCGCTCTCACTCTGTCGGTTTAATCGAACAATCACAAGCGACGCCGACAGCAGTAACACGATGCCCAACAAGCAAGTCACCCCAACTGTGCGAATCGTGTTCCGTGCCCGCTCTCTGGACTCTCGCTCCCGGTCCAGCAGGTCGTTGCGCTCCTCCGCCTGCACGATCGAGATCCACTGCCGGATTTCGTCTGTCAGTTTCTTATCTCGATCCGATTGCAGCACTCGCACCGCAGCCTCAAGACCGCCTGCCGAGCGCGTCTGCACCAGTTCTTTCATTGTCTCGAGCCTGGCGTTGACCACAGGTTCGAGTTCCTGAAACTGCCGGGAACGATTCGGATCGGCTGCAAGATCACGGCGCAGCACCTGCATGGTGACATCGAGTTGAGCCAACGCGGCCTCATATGGCTTCAGCGATTCATGCCTTCCACTCAAGGCATAGTCGCGGCAACTGGTTTCGGCGTCGTCGAGCAACACATGCAGAGCAGCGAGGTCCTCAATCATTTTGTGCGCCCGTGCCAGACGCTGATTGGCGGCGATCAGTTCTTTGGTATTGCGGTAAGACAGCCAACTCACCGCAGACAGCGCAGCCAGACTCACCACCGACGCCGCGATGATCCAAAGCCGAATTCTGCCTATCATGAACATGATCATATTCTTGGCATCGTCCGAGATCGCCCCCGTTGTGGCCTTCATGAATGTCCGCTAGCCTTCTGGGCTGCAATGCGGACATGGCTCCGGCGGCGCTCGTAAAAATAGCAACCCGTAACCGGAAGCGCCACGGCTACGCCAACAAGAATCATGAACCATAACTACGGTTCGACGCATACGCCCCAAACAATATACTGGCCAGCAAGCTGGCGTGCGGGCCAGACCGGTCACTACGACGAACTCAGACACGCTTATCGTTGAGAGGAACAAGGCGTAACACATCGCGTCTTTCAGGGTGGCGGGAAGCAGCAATTGGCCCGGTGTCGCCGTGAAATCTGTGTTGCCGCAGACTGCGCTGGCATTTCCTACGATTTCCAGACCGCTACCGATATCGCGGATAATAAAGAGGGTTAGCCTAGCCCGTGCGGAGTTGGACGGGGTTTGCTTCAGTGGCGGTGGAGCCTCAACGGCAAGCTGCGCGGCCACGTCAGGTGCGCGGCTGGGCAACATAGAAGAGCACGGCGAAGTAGTGACAGGTGCTTCCGGCCAGCACAAAGAGATGCCACAACGCGTGGAAGTAGGACAAGCGGTCGAAAGCGAAGAAGACTATGCCCGCGGTATAGAGCAGGCCACCCAGCACAATCCAGAATATGCCGTGCCAGGTGAGAGCGTGTAGTAAAGGACGCATCACGAACACGCCCAGCCAACCCATTCCCACATACACAACGACCGACGCGACAGCAAAACGTCCTATTGCGAAACTCTTGAACATAATTCCCAGAATGGCCAGGCCCCACACAACGGCGAACAGAAGCCATCCCAACCGCCCGCGCAGCGACACCAGGGCAAAGGGAGTGTAGGTCCCGGCGATCAGAAGATAAATTGCCGAATGATCAATGACTTGCAGAACGTGACGCGCGCGGGTGCGAACGAGCGAGTGATACAGAGTAGAGCAGACATAGACCAGCACCAGTGTGCAGCCAAAGGCCAAGCAACTGACAATCTGCCAAGCCGTCCCGCCCACCGTAGTGACCACCAGTACAACCGCTCCTGAGAGAGCGAGCGCCGCCCCGACGCCATGCGTAACGGAGTTCGCGATGATGTCGCCCAGCCTGTGCTCCTTGACCATAGGAAGATGATAAACATCAGGTGTTCGGCAGGTAAGAGCCCCTGCAACAACTGTTCGACAAAGGATTCTGAAACGGTGCTGCTGATAGAAGTCGATTTCGAACGTTAGTTGCGTCTGGCGCGACGCGGCCCCATGGGTGTACGATTCGTTAATCTTCGCAGAGGTAGTCTGAGTAAACGGCCTTATCGTTAGGAAGTATCAGGCAGCCGGGATCCTTTCTTGGGAGTGGCGCACACCGAGAACCACCTCGTCCTCCGCATCGGATCTCCCCTGAGCGCTTAGGAGGTGCCGTGTTATTCAGCCTGGAAATCGCTATCCCGCCGCGTCGAGCCCTCAAAGCTTTTTCTATCCCTTTGTTGCTCCTTGTGTGGGTGCCCTCCGGGCTCTCACAAAAGGCACCTCCAGAAGAGAGCAGCTTGCCCAAGTACGATCTTCACACGGAGACTAAGACCGACGGCGTGATCGATGAAGTGAACCAACTGTCGATCGGAAGCAGAAAGGACTTCACGGAGCTGATCATCAAGAATGGCGATGACAAACTCCACATCTACGTGTGCCCTAAACCATTTCAAGACGAGATCGGTGTCAGTTTCGCCAAGGGGGACCGTATTGCCGTCACAGGTTCAAAGGTCAAGCAAGAGGCATCGGAGGTGATCCTGGCGCGAGAACTGGTGAAGGGCACGGACACACTTATGTTCCGCGACAACAAGGGCAACCCGGTATGGGATCCACGCACCGGCAAGTAACTACAGTGGGGAGGCCTGGTGAAACTCTCTGACACGATTGCATCGATTCTGAACAGCAAGGACGAAAACCGAGTGTTGTCGGTAACTCCAGAACAGTCGGTGTATGAAGCGATTGAGAAGATGGCCGAACATGGGATTGGCGCCTTGCTCGTAATTTCCGGCAATGGACTGGTCGGTATCCTTTCGGAGCGTGATTACGCGCGCAAGGTCATCCTCAAGGGCCATTCGTCACGGGAGACTCTGGTTCGCGAGATCATGACATGCCCCGTTGTCTTTGTGAGTCCGCAGCACACCGTGGACGAGTGCATGGCCATCATGACCAAGCATCGCTTTCGCCACCTGCCGGTTGTGCAGGAGGGCGCAGTAGTTGGAGTGGTGTCAATTGGCGACTTGGTGAAATGGATTATCTACGGCCAGGCGCAAACCATTCAGGAACTGGAAGGCTACATTAAGGGAGCTTACCCCGGTTAGGGCCTTACTATTCAGAAGCCTGCTTGACCAAATTTACGAGACAACTCTGCAGGCGACAGATCTCTCACGACGCTTCTCGCCGGACAGCCTCGGCGCCCGAAGGCCGCGTTGCTTGCAAGGGCGCCGAGGCCGGACCGGTGCGCCCGGCGGGGCTTGCCGAACCCGTGTCGAGCAGACGCTCCGTCAGAAGTTGCTCGCCGCGCGTAAACAGTTCCTCTTTCGAAACCTTGCCGCTATCAACGTCAGCCAGGATCGAGCACTGTGCCTTGTATTCCTTATTTTCAATGCCAGCTTTGCTCTGCAGCATACGCCACGCTTTGCGGCGCTCGACGCAGAAGAGCACAAGCTGCCGTGAAATGGCGCGGTACTCGGTGTTGCCGTTCGTTCCCTGAACTCGGATATAGACGCCGAAATCTGGCACATAGGCACGATGCTCGGGAATCAAGCAGCGGCGGTACACGACATCCTGCTGGGTGATTCGGACCAGCATGTTTTCCAGTGAGATTAGTTTGTCCGTGTCATCCTTCTTGATCTTCTTTAGATGGTTGCGGAATCGGGCTTCGGTGGCGCACCAGTGAGCCACTGTGTACCGGCTGACCTCGCCCGTGATCTTCGATTTCGTCTCATACCAGTCCATTTCCAGCGATGGGTTGCCCTTGAGATCGAGGACCTGGCTATACGTCTCCCCAAGTCGCGGATTGAAAACAAACTCGGGTGCTCCCCGCGAGTCGCGCACTCGCTGAGCCTGAATCAGGGCCATGTCGTCCGCGACTCCATGTTCCGGCTGACAGGTTGTAAAGCACTGAAGGAACGCCGTTCCGCGATACTCCAGGCCGTCGAGAATCGCTCGGTAAAGCTTGGGCGCGTTCGCGATTGAGACTTGGGCGACGAAAGGAGATCCGTGTCCAGCCAGGAATGTCTCGGCGACCGTCTTCTTCTCGACGATTTTGCCTTGGGTAGCCGCTCCGAACACGTTCATATCGCTGCCGCCCAGCATCGGCGTCGAATCGGAATTTTGCCCTCCCGTGTTTGAGTAAACCTGGGTATCGAGCATGACCGCCTTGACATTGGGGCGATTCTGCAGCATCACCTTCGATGTATTCTGGTAGCCGATGTCGCCCATGCCACCGTCGCCGCCGACAGCCCACACCTTCGGCAGCTCAAGGACCTCTTGATCGGTCATCAATGCGTCACTGAAGTGCGTGAACTCGTAATACTCGCGCGGCGTGATCACATCTTTTTCACGATGAAGCAACGCATCGGCCAGCCGCTCAGGAATCACGGAGCGCCGGGCGTGATCGACAATGAAGCTTTCCCCGAGGAGCCAGGCGACTGTGATGCCGTCCTGAAAGAGCGAGTTCATCCAGGGATAAGGGTGCGGATTGTTGGGCGGTGTGGATCCATAAACGGTGTTGCAGCCAGTATGAGCGGCCATCGCCATGACTGACATGCCATTGGCCAGCCGGCCGTCGACCGCCTGCAGACCTTTGTGATTGAAAGCTTCTTGCAGGAGGACGGCCACGATCGCGTCGACAAGTTCCTGGTCCGAGATCGGCCCATTGCGCGCGATGCGGGCCTTGGTATCTCTTTCATCCTCACCGCCCAACCCCATCAGCAGATGAGCGACTGCTTGGCGCAACAGGTCGTATTCCTCCTGATTTCTCGCTTTGAGTGCGGCGAGCCTCTGTACGCCTGATTTCTCGAGCTGGGCGGCGGTGGTCTGAAGGCGGTCGGCTTTTGAGTGGTAGATCGGCCGCATGAAGGCTTCGGTCACGGCAGCAATCGCGCGCAGAATGCTCTTCTCGCCGCAACCCGCGCAGGCGCCGTCACCGGCAACCAGTGCGTCGTAGTTGCGCCGGACCATCAGCATGTTGCGGAGCGTCGCAGTCTTGGAATCCTGCGGATGTTGATCACTGTACAGACCGAGGTATTTCTGCGGAGTATCGGGCAGAAGATTCAGAAACGCGGTTCCGGTTTCGTGTTCCGCATTGACCACTTCCGTCTCTTGCACCATCTTGAGAGCCTGGTGATCGCCACACGCCGTCACACAAGCGGCACATCCCTTACACAGATCGGAGACGAAGATCGAAAAGATTCCGCCGCCGCCCGGACTCTTTCTCTCCGGCGTTGAGAAGATTGCATTCACTTTCTGAAACGCCATCGGAACTCTATCGACGATTGCAAAGAATTCGCGCTTGGCCTCGTCGGAAAATCCGTCAATCTGATCGGTGACCTGGTGAATGATCTGCGGCAGGGGCGTACCGGCATTCTTGGCGACGGCATCCCTCATCATCTGGCGGGTATGTCTCTCGATTTCGGGCAGGGAGCGCAACATCTTCTGGCGCTCATCTGGATCCTTCACGTATTGCAGGACCGCCGTGTGAAGGATGGTTTCCAGGTCTTGCGAACAGTTGGGCAGCGCGGTGTCGGGACAGACGGCGATACACTCCATGCACTGTGTGCAGTTTTCGGCGATGTAGAGCGGCGTCTCGCGGCGCGCGACGTACTTGGACGCAGTGTCGCCAGTACCCGCGGCGATGACGCCGACCGAAGCAAAGGCTGACGACGGCTGGTTGTACCCATAGCCCGAGCGGAACTCGGCATTAAAAGTTGCAACCCGCGTTACCGGCGTTCGCTCGTGCTGGGCGGTGGGAACCGGAACTGAGCGGCATCCAGTATGACAGCCACCTTCTCCGCCACTCATGACGGGCAGGAGTGCATCTCCGCGCAGCGTCGAATGGTCGGGAGCCTCCAGTTCACCCACGCGAATCTCGCGGACACGCTCGAAGCCCTGCGTCATAACTTCCATGTTCGAGTTGACGACCGCCTCGCCTAGTCGTCCGAACTTCTTGACGTACTGCTTGTGAACGACCTCGCGGAACTGCTCTGGAGTGATACGGAAATCCGCCAGCAGAGGTGAGACCGCGAAGAACGCACCGAGAAAAGCGTTGCCCTGCATGCGTAATTGAAGATCGGCACGATCTGTTGCCATACGGGCAATCTCGAACCCTGGCAGGGTGAAGACACGGATCTTCTTGTCGATGATCTGTCTGCGCGCCCAAAGCGGCAGCCGTTCCCAGGCCTGTTCACCTTCCTCCTCGGATTCCCACACCAGGCAGCCACGCTCCGACATTCCATCCAGCGGATTGGTATGCGTGAACGCCTTCGGATCACAACAGAGCACGACATTGACATGGCGAAGGTCGCAATTCACGCGAATGCGTTCCGGCGCGGCGACCATGAAATAAGCCGTGGGAGCACCTTTCTTTTCCGACCCATACTTGGGATTGGCGCTGACGTGAATGATCTCTTTGGGATTGCCCAGGTCATCGACAATCTTGTCGCGTTCGAAAAGCAGGTCGTTCAAATCGCCAAGAATGGCGCCGAGATTCTTGCCGGTCGTGATTGCGCCCCAGCCCCCTATGGAATGGAAGCGCACGGCGACAGCGCCTTCGGGCAGCAGCGACGGTGACTCATCCGATTTCACGGCATACGGATGATCCACGCCCAGTACGAAGAATGATGTTCCATCTGCCGCACGCTTGCCGTCCTGCCGAGGGCGAGTGTTTGTGGCGAATTCGTAACCGCCGAGGATATGTTCTGGCCTGAAATCGCGCGACCCCAGACCGTAGATGCCGGAAAAGAGCCGCGGCATTTGGCTCGCCGTGATCGCAGGCAACTCCTCTGGGACCGGATGGCCATCGATCCGCAAGGCTTTATTGAGCGCGGTTCGTATATCGCGCCCCATGGGATTATCACCGGCCATGGGCTCATCGGTGCGTTCGAGGACGATGACATTTTTCTTGTCTGCGAGCGCCGCCACCACGGCTGCTTCAGGAAAGGGCCGAATGACATTGAGATGGATGGATCCGACTTTTGCGCCTCTCCGCTCGCGCAGATAGTCGACCGCCGCTTCAATGTTCTCCGCCGCCGATCCCAGCGACACAAATACCGTATCCGCATCACCTGTCTTGTACTGCGTTACCAAGCCGTAATAACGGCCGGTCAGCCTGCCGAACTCAGCATGCGCCTCTTCGAGGAAGCGCAGGATCGGTTCCGTAAAGTTGTTCCGGCGCGCCGCTACACCCTGCATGTAGTGTTCCTGATTCTGCACCGGCCCAAGGAGCACGGGGTTCGTGAGATCGATCATCCGCGGCACCCGGCGGCGTGTCGGCCCGAACAGGGTGCGCTGGCTTTCGGTGGGGCAGTCGACAATATCGTCCGGCGCGCCGAGAAATTCGCGAATCAATTCCGATTCGTGCTTGTAGAACGTCCGCTCCAGGTGAGAGGTGAGAAAACCGTCCTGGACGTTCATGCCTGGTGTTAGGCTCAGCTCGGTCACGCGCCGCAAGATGAGCGCCTGGTCGGCGGCTTGCTGCGCATCCTTGCCGAACATGATGATCCATCCGGTGTCGAGCGCGCCGTAGACGTCGTCGTGCCCACAGTGGACGTTGAGCGCGTGCTTGGTCAGCGCCCGCGCCACAACCTCCAGCACCATGGTCGAACACTTGCCGGGTGCGTGGTAGTACTGTTCCACGCCGTACACAATCCCCTGTCCAGAAGTGAAGTTGACAACTCGTTTCCCGCACACTGAGTGGGCAATCGCCCCACCCTGGGCAGCGTGCTCGCCTTCGGCTTCCACAGCCAGGGTGCTACGGCCAAAAACATTCAGCCGCCCTTCGGCGAACGACTGCTGGTAGAGTTCACCGCCCTCCGTCGAAGGCGTAATGGGATAAAACACGCCGGCATCTGCGATTCGTGTTTCCGTATGGTAGGAGACGAGCTGATTCCCGTTTGCCGTGACCCGTATTCCAGGGTAACGAGGTGCGGATGCCATGGTTCCCTCCGCGAGCGGGCACCTTAGAATGAGGTGTCAGTCGATCATTGGTAGGCGCAATTTTAGTCTCAGATGCTCCCGCCCGCAACCTTTCCGCGTCTTCCATAGTGAGAGCTATGCGAAAGTGTCGCGTCCGGATTGGTCCTGATAAACGGGCTTAAAGGAGATCAATAGTGAGCGATCTTTCCCGAAGCTGACTTTCAAGAGAGACGATCGGCTTGCGATCGCTAGATCGCACACCCGAGAATCTGCGCCAGCAACCGAGGTCAAACCAATATTTGGTCCCGAGTAACGGCTGTGCTCCGGATACCCATCGACCGAGCCTCAAGGCTGTCACCCATCCCCGCATTGGCCACGTAACTCCCTCTACGGCGTACAATAACTCGTTTCAAAATGATCCGGGCAAACGCGAGAGAATCGTGGCCGAAAAACTGTCATCGTTTGTCATTCTTGCACTTGCAGTAGCTGTACTCGCCTCCACGGGTGCCTCGGTTCCAATCCCGGGCATACCGGAAGTGGCGTTACCGTCTCAGGCTCAGGCCAGCCAAAGCAATCGTCCCGAAACCACATACTTCCCGGTTGCAGTGTGGTACAGCGGCGGCAAAGCACGCGCGCCGATGCTGGAGAGAATCACTCCAGATTCGCCGAGGCTCTGGAAAGAAGACTTGTCAAAGA
This sequence comes from Terriglobia bacterium, assembly GCA_020073385.1. GTDB lineage: Bacteria > Acidobacteriota > Terriglobia > Terriglobales > Acidobacteriaceae > Sulfotelmatobacter. The sequence goes on from JAIQFH010000053.1 coordinate 34,604, forward strand.
TAAAACAGCTCGGGTTCAACACGGTTCGAACTTGGGTAGAGTGGAACGTCGCCGAGCCCGAAGAGGGCCAATACCACCTTGAGAATCTCGACTTGTTGTTGCGATTGAGCAGCGAAATTGGACTCAAAGTCATCGTGCAGGTCTATGTGGATTCCGCTCCGGAATGGGTTGGGAAGAAATATCCCGATGGACGTTATGCTGCGCAAGACGGATTGTCGATTCCGTCTCAGGCCGCTCCGGGCTACTGTTTTGATCATCGAGGCGTGCGCAAAGCGATCCTTGATTTCTTCCAAGAAGTGGCAAAACACGCAGCCAGTCCTGCGTTTTATGGATGGGACCTGTGGAGCGAGCCCGCTGCGCTGAATTGGGCGCGCGTGGGATACAAATCCGAGCCAATGTTCTGTTACTGCCCCAGCAGTCAGGAGCGGTTCCGACTCTGGCTGAAACAAAAGTATCAGACGCTAGATCGACTCAACGAAGCCTGGCATAGAACTTTTACTGATTGGAGCCAGGTAGAGCCTCCACGGTACGGAACCATCCTTACGTACACCGATTTCATGGACTGGCGCATTTATTACGGCTACAAACTGGCCGAGGATTTGGCGTTGCGCAATCAGGCGGTGAAAGCGGTTGACCCAGATCACGTTACCACCAGCCATGCGCCCAATCCTTCTCCGCTGGTGCGCACCCTGGCGGATCCCTACGATCCGACCGATGACTTCCTGATGAAAGATTCAGTTGATTTTTTCGGTACGAGCTTCTATCCGAAACTCACGGCTCCTGAGCACAACTGGACGCTGGAGCGGCGCGTACTGGCAATGGATCTGACCAGCAGCATGACCGGCGGGCGTGGATTCTACGTCGGGGAACTGCAGGCCGGGTATGGCGTACATGGCACAGTAGTCGGATCGCCGGTGACCGCCAGTGACCTGGAGATGTGGACTTGGGGCATGGTGTCGCGCGGCGCTCGGGCCATCAACTATTATGCGTTTTATCCCATGAACGCGGGTTACGAGTCAGGCGGCTATGGAATGATCCAGTTGGACGGCACGCTCACCGAGCGCAGCCGCCATGCAGGCGAGATTGCCCGGCGCATTGACGACAATTCCGGTCTACTGCTGCAGTCGCATCCGGAACGCGCGGAAGTGGCGATTGTGTTCAGCCCGCTAGCCCCGCTCGTTGGGGGATACGACGAGGAAGGCAGCCGTACCGCCATTCATGAATCTGTTGCCGGATACCACCGAATGTTCTTTCAGAGGAATTTGCCGGTGGACGTGCTCAGTTCGCGCGAGCTTGCCCAAGACGATCTTCAGCGATACAGGCTGGTGATTGTCCCTTATCCTTTGATGCTGACGGGCGAGGAAGCCAGCATCTTGAAGCAGTATGTTTCCGCCGGGGGACATCTTTTTGTCGAGGCACGCCCCGGCTGGGTGGATGAACGCGGACACGCCGAGCCCAGAGTTCCCGGCTTTGGTTGGGACGAAATGCTCGGAGTCCGGGAGAAGCAGCTGATTCCGAAAAGAGAGTTCGCGGTGAAGTGGGGAGACGTGCAATTCAACGGAATGACCTTTCAGGAACAGTTCGAGGCCGAGGATCATGGCGCTCGACCGCTCGCGGTCACGGCCGACGGAACGCCGATTGCCTACGAGAACGAATACCACGAAGGAAGCGCGATCATTTTGGGTGGCTTCGCTGGACAGGAAAACTACGAGCATCCAGTCGCAATGCATCCTCTTGCCGGGTTGCTGGCTCGGTGGGCGGGCCTGTCCGAACCCAAGCTGCGGGCACCGGGATTGCTGGAGCTTCGTGAAATGTCAGCGCCGAAGGGACGCTGGGTATTCTTCTTCAATCACGCGGACAAGCCGGCGTCGGTGGAGTTTGCCCGAACGCTGGAAAGGCCTGCTTCCCGCATTCGGGAAATTATGACTGGGCAGGACGTTACTGCGACAGGAACCAGGCTGGGTCTGAAGGCGCAGGTTCCGGCCCAGAGCGTGCGGATTTACCGAATCGACTTCTGAATTGAGCGAATAAAGCAAGTCATCGCATTTCATATTTCTGGAGGACTGACAGTGAGCGTTGCCCGGTATCGCGAACGCGTTACAGAAGTTCTGGATCGAGTCTGGGATACGCAGACCGCAAACATCGAGAAAGTTGCGTCTGTGATGGCTGAATGTATTAGCCGCGGCGGCCTGGTGCACATGTTTGGCAGTGGGCATTCGGTCCTGCCCGTGCAAGATATGTTCCCGCGCTACGGCGCCTTTCCTGGATTTCGGCCACTGATGGACATGCGGCTGATGTGGACGAATGTGATTGGTTCTGGAGGCGCAAAGGGATTGCTCTGGCTGGAACGCCGCGAGGGCTACGCAGCCGTCATTTTCGAGAACGAGCCGATTCGCCGCGGGGACGTGATGCTGGTCTTTTCTCACGGAGGCTTGAACGCTGCCGGAATTGAAGTGCTGCAGGAAGCAAAGAAACGCGGGCTTACAACTGTCGCCATCACCTCCATGGACAATTACCAGAAGCGAACCGCCACGCATTCCTCGGGCAAGAAACTGGCAGATGTTGCGGATTACGTCATTGACAACTGCGTGCCCGCGGAAGACGCGTTGGTGCAGGTGCCGGGCTGGAAGGCTCCGGTGGCGGCTGGATCCACCGTTTCAACCGTCACGATTGCGATGGCGATTGTCGCGCAGGTGGCAGCTGATTTGGCAGCGCAGGGCATGAATCCTCCCGTCTTTGTTTCACCCAACGTCGCAGGGATACCCGCGGACAACAACACTCGTGTCTACGAAGAATACGAACGCTTGCTGAAGCGATAACCGTGAGCCAAACCGTCCGGCCCCGATTGCTGTTTCTCAGCGCATGCGCCGGGATCCTCGTCTTTGGGATTGTGCTCGCCATCCTGGGGACTATCTTCGGCCTGCCCGCAATGCGCTCACGCTTGCAGATCAGTCTGGCACAGCAAGGAACTTTATTCCTGTTGCTGTATCTGGGCATCTTCGTTGCTTCCTTGCTAGTCGGGCCGCTGATCGATCACGTGGGAAACAAAGCGAACCTGCTGGCATCCTGCCTGATCGTTTCGTTAGCGATGGTCCTATTTGCGGGGGCACACGGGTTGGCGACGGCGGGCACCGCCGCGATCCTTCTGGGACTGGGCGGAGGTGGATTAAATACTTGCACGAACGTGCTGGTGTCCGATCTTTTTGCTGAGCAACGGGGACCAATGCTCAATCTGCTGGGCATTTTCTTTGGCATCGGTGCGCTTGGTGTTCCCCTGCTGGCGGCCAGCATCGAGGGGCACTTCACGATCAAGCAATTGTTCTTCTTCTGTGCCGTTCTGGCAACTCTTTGTGCCCTCTGGTACGCAGCGATCTCTTTTCCGCCTGCCAAGACAAAGCACGCGTTTGCCTGGCGTGAACTTCTAGAAGTTGCGAAATATGACGGTGTACTGCTGCTCGCTTTTATTTTGTTTGCTGAATCCGGCAATGAAGCATGTATTGCAGGATGGACCTCCACGTATGTGGACGTCACAGGATACGCCCCGCGAACTGCCACCCTGGTGCTGGCAACTTACTGGGCGGCTCTCATGCTGAGCCGTTTGCTGGCGACGAGAGTGCTGCGAAGAGTTGGAAAGTTGCAGCTCGTGCTAAGTGCGGCACTTCTGGCACTGGCAGGGTGCGCGCTTTTGCTCTCCGCACAATCACTGATACTGTTGGTTGCGGGGACGGCGTTGATCGGATTGTCTTATGGGCCGATCTTTCCGACGACACTGGCGATTGCGGGAGATCGCTACTCTCAACGAGCAGGAACGGTGTTCGGACTGCTATTTTCGATTGCTCTGATTGGGGGAATGCTGTTTCCCTGGTCCGTCGGGCAGGTTTCGCAACGAGTGAGTGTTCGCGCCGGCATGATCGTGCCGGGGCTGGGAGCAGTCGGCATTATTGCCCTCTCAGTTGCAGCTTTCTTCAGGCGCAAGTCGATCACGCAGCTAGATGCTGGCTAGAGCTCCGGCTGGCATCTTGACGAAAGAGGAGGTAGAGTGGCGCGCGTTCTGGCGGTTGACCTCGGTGGCACGAAATGTTCCGCTGCAGTCGTTGACCGCAAGGGAAAGATTTTTTCGCGCCGCACCGTGCCGGTAGACGTCAGTTCAAAATCAGCGCCCGTATCCCAGATTGTCGAACTCGCAAAGGATCTTGCTGGCGGCAAGAAGCCGAAAAATGTATACGTCGCGGCCGCGGTAGCCGTGCCCGGGCTAGTTCGTCGTAACGGTACAGTTTGGGCGCCGAACCTGCCGGGGTGGGAACGGATGCCTCTGGAAAAGCATTTGACGCACTCACTTGGTATCCCAGTGCGAGTCGAGAGCGATCGCAATGCGGCGGTATTGGGAGAGTGCTGGCTCGGCGCGGCGCGAGGCAAGTCCGACGCTGTTGTGTTGATGATCGGCACTGGGATTGGAGCTGGGATCCTAAGTGGCGGGCGCATCGTTCGAGGCGCCCACGAACTTTCCGGATGCGCTGGATGGCTCACGGTTACACGCGAAGACGTCCATTCGGCTCACGGCAGAGGGGAGTTGGAATCTCTAGTCGCCGGACCGGCCATAGCGCAGGCCGCGCAGCAACGCCTGGGAGACGGGGAATCGAGCAGCCTCGCGCAATTGGATATGTCGAAGATTAGTGCGCACGACGTTGCAGCTGCTGCTCGCCAGGGTGACGAGCTGGCGATGGACATCTTCAACCGCACGGGCCGGCTTCTCGGGTTTGCGGTCGCTAACCTCATCAGCATCCTCGACCCAGAGGTCATCATTCTGGGAGGAGGAATGGCAGCAGTTGCTGACCTCTACCTTGGACCCTTGCAAAAGGCGATGTTTGAGCGTGCACAACCGCTGGCCGCCGCCAAGGTGAGAGTGATCGTGAGCAAATTGCCGGATACCGTCAACTTGCTCGGCTGTGCACGCTTGGCCTGGGAATCATCCTTAAGCGCACAGAAGAAAATACGAAGTTCACCGAGTTCCCGCAGGAAACACTCTCGAACTCAGCAGGAGACATAATGAACCGTCGTTCCTTCGCACAATCCCTGGGTGGTGCGGTAGCCGTGTCAGCATTGGGCAGATCATCTTTCTCGAAGGAGTCGTCGTCCGACGGTACTCCAGGCAGGATCATGGCGATTGCGGCACATCCCGGCGACGGCCTCTTCACCATGGGAGCCGTCTTGGCGCATCAAATCGAACGCAGAGGATCCGGTGTTCTGCTGAGTCTCTCGCTTGGAGAAAAGGGAGCACCGAAAGATATCCAGGTTGAGCATTACGGTGAAATGCAACGTACAGCCACTCAGAAAGCGACTCAGCTGCTTGGAGCAGAGGCCGTATTTCTTGCGTATCCTGACGCCCAGATCCCGTTTAACGAGGAAAGTGCGCTCGCAGTTTGTGACGCAATCCGGCAATACAAGCCGGATGTCGTTGTTACTCACTGGAGCGGAAGCTGGCACAAGGATCATCAGAATTGCCACCTGATCGTTCGTGATGCTGTCTTCTACGCCGCATTGGAAACACTCGCGCGCAGCAGTCCGGCACATTCAGTGTCCAAAATTTATTACGCCGAGAACTGGGAGGATGCCAGCAATTTTGTACCTGATACGTACCTGGATATCGAAGCCGTCTATGAGAAGTGGCTTCAGGCATGTGATTTTTATCCCATGTGGCGAGGGCAGACGGGTTTTTTTCGATACAACGATTACTACAGTGCTCTTTCGATCATGCGTGGGTGTCTTTCCGGCTTCAAGCACGCGGTAGCGCTGATGTCGGATCCCGGTCAGCGAATGGACCGGCCACGATTACTCTGATTTCTGTTGTTCAAGAGTGGGTTCAGTGTTGGAACGCCGCCCGGCCTGCAACGAAGCTGGCAAGCAAGCCATGTTTAAGGGAACCATCGTCGCGCCAGGTTCGGAGTGTAGCTTCTCGCAATCAGTTGGATCTCGTGTACCTCAATAAGGTCGAAAGCTGGAGCTCGAATTCATGACTTCTTTCGCTGGACGAGGAACGAATTGCGGGTCGTGCGTAGCATCACTGACAGCTAAGGAGGAAGGCAAATAGCCTAAATGCTGGCCTACCAATGCAAGCGCGGCTGAGAAATCGGCCATTATTCTGCCGGGATAACTCGCTATGCAAACCATCACAGAGACGGACATCGTTGATTTCAGTATCCGCGGAAACTACAGCCGCCGCCGCGGTCATTTGTCCTCTTGGGATTTGCATGGTTCCAAACGAGAAAACTTCGCTCGGTACTGCCCTGGATATTGTCCTCCTGTCGTCGATTTCGAGCTGCAAGGTGGCGGAACGGGGAGCATCGTCATCAGCGAATCTGATATTCCGCTCTTGTACAACGGTGACACCGACAAGGGGAAACGATATCTTTGCCTTATCCATGATGCCCGCCAAGGCGACACCCAAGCTGCCATGGTGCTGCGCTCCGCTCTGCAAGAGTATGCATCGGAAGCAGCGAACGAAACCCAGCCGTCCGAGAGCTGTTTCGTGGTCCCTTGCACCAGCCGTCAGTCCCACTCTGAGGAAGCGATCAGCCAGAAAGCCTTCACACTCCTGAGACTGAGTCAACGCGGCTACCCAGTTCCGGAATTCGTGGTGTTGACCGCACAGGCCTACGAAGATCGCGATCAGCATCTTGAGAAGCATCTAGCAGATGCAATCACGGCGCTCGAGATTCTCACGGCTCAGGAGTTGAGGGCGGGCAAGAATCCTCTTGTATTCGCAATCCGCTGCGCGACGGGTCACTACATCCCCGGAGTCATGGACACTTACCTCAACGTCGGAGTGACCGAGGGAACGCTGCCAAGCCTGGAGGCGACGTATGGTTGTTTTCCAGCGCGCAAGATGTTCCTCAACAACTTGCGAAACCTTTGCCGCCTGCTCAATCCGGAGGTGCACGCAGCTGTTGTCAGTGCCGTGAGGGCCGACCTTCCAGCTGACGAGACGGACCGACTGGTAGAGCAGTTGTCCGACATCGTCAGAAAAGCCGATCGCAAGCTGCTCGAAGATCCGTACGCGCAAGCGGAGTTTGTCGCCAGACAGGCTTACAAGCATTTTGAGGAGAATCAGGAGCTTGTGGTGACGCTTTGCCGGGGAACAGAACATTACCCCAGTCTTATCCTCCAGAAGATGATTTGCACCGTCCGGCATGAAAGTGCATATGCCGGTGTCATCTGTAGCCGGCACACCCAGACGGGCGTCGGCATTGAGCTCCAGACTGCCCACAACATCTTCGGAGAGGAGATGATGACGGGAGAAGCGGAGATTGAATTCACCGCATTTGATGACCGCGAGGCCATTAAAGAACGGTTTCCCGCGGTGTACCACTTCGTTCCCCAATTGCAGGAGCTTGAAAGAGAATTTGAGTCCCCTGTGACAATTGAGTTTGCCGTGGAAGCGACGAGAAGATCCCAGTGGTTCGCCCTCTTACAACTCAATGAAACGGCGATGGCTGGAAGAGCTGCGCTCACTGCAGTTGTGGACATGCACAAGGCGGGGGCGATATCGCGGCGGCGCGTCACGGAACTGATCCGTCCCTATCACATCAAGCAGCTCACCAGTGACACGATCGACCAGGAAGTCTTCGACAAGCTCAGGCCCTTCTGCTCCGGCGTGTCCGTCCTGCCTCGATCTGCAGTATCGGCACGCGTGTACTTCACAGGGGAAGATGCGTTGAAGGCCAAGAGTAATGGTGAAAAGGCGTGCCTTTGCAAGACAACCTTTGTTCCCACCGATACGGTCGTAATGCGTGAAATGGACGCGATCATCAGCCTGACGTCAGCGGCCATCCATGTAGTCACAATCTGCCATAGCCTCGGGATACCGGCCTTGTTGAGCCTGGAGAGAAACGGAGTTGAGTTGCAGGGAGACAGACGGCTGGTGAATTCCCAAGGCATGGAGATCCGTGAGGGGGATTGGGTCACGCTTTCCTCGAGACGTCACACTCTGTACTTGGGAGAAGGAAAGTTCGCACCGGGAAGGCTGCTCCGCTATATGAAAGGCGAAAGGGTCGAGTTGGAGCAGGAGGAGCAGAAGACATTCGCTTCGATTGCATACGCTTATCGTTATTACCAGCAGCTCACGAAAGACTTGGCAGCGGACCAGACGTCCACTCTGAGTGAAGTCAGTCGCCTGGTGAACTTCGAACTGCGGCGTGAATCTGAAGAGGCCAGCAGACTGGTCAATGGCTGGTTTGACGAGCGCGAAACAATGTACATGGAGGAAGTTCTTAAAAGCGATATCGGCGACCATCTGGGCCAGAGCAACGTCTTCGAGATGCTCACCCTGGATCGGAAAATCAGTTTTTTTGAACTCGCGCTGGCGAAGTGCTCCCGTGAGCGGATCTCCGGCTACGAGGCCGGGGCTTTTATGCTCGGCCGCTTTCTGTGCATGCGTTATCCGGTCGCATTCTGGAGGGCGTTTCGTCCGGTCGAAATCGGCCTGCTGGTGAATGAATGGGTGCTGTTCGAGAAGTACATGCAGGTTCTACACAGCGTAGGCGAAAGAAAAGTCCTGATGGCACGAAAACAGATACTCAAGGGCGGGCTCGAGCAACTGTCACTCCACCCGGGAAATGTACAATCGCTGATTACTTTGAAACTCAGCGGAGTGCCGCTTCAGGAGGTCCGAGAAAACTTGCCCGAATGGACCGATCCGCAATGCGCGAAGGTGCTCGAGCTGTTGCAGCAGCCGTACCGCGCTTTCTACAATTTCCAGGCCGTCTGGTCTTTGAACCAGTTGGAGAAAATCTGCCAGGAAGAGAATCTGGCCGTCCCGCAACCCGATGACGTGTGACAAGAAAAAGAGGTGATATCGTACCTTCCGGATATCACCTCTTCAAGCATCCATCAGAAGCCAGACCTACTAGACCAACGCGTGCTCCTCCTCGTGGACCACAGGGGACGGTGCCGCCTTGATTCCATACAGATAGTCGCGGTCGATGGTGGATTCCATCTCGCGAAGCACCTCAGGTAGTTCCACGCCGTCGCGCGCGGCAATCAACCGCCCGAGCGCCAGAGACAACGAGAGGATCGCATTCATGCCGAGATTAGCCTTTCGCTGCATGATTTGGATTCTCTCTTCGGCTGAGGCGGTGGAGCTGATCTTGCCTCGCTTGGTGGCCAGGTCCAGTTCCATCAACAGAAGCTCGCGATCGATGTCAGCCAGGGTGCCCAGGGATGAGATCTTCTGTCCCAGGAAACGTGGAGCGACGACTTGGGTTACGTTTGCCACAGCGTTCAGGCAACCCTTGCCGCCGTATCTCTTGGATCGAATCCAGAGGTCTGCCAGTTCGCGATTCTCCTTGGTGATCGCTTCGGCCTTCACGTCAGGAGCGAAGCGGTAGGTTTTGTCCTTTTCTTTGTAGGCGAAGTAGTTGGGGAATTTCCGCGTGAGCGGACACTCTTCAATAATGCTGTCGACCAGGTGAATTGCTTCGTCAGTCCCAGCTGAAACACCCAACGGGGTTGCAGCGGAGAATTTCATTCCGTTATCGAGCATCAGCACCACGCCCACTGTGGGGATGCCCGCGTTGGTTGGTTCCTCGTGCGCAGAGATGTCGGAGATGATGAGATCGGGATCGAGTTTCCGCGTGATCTTGATGCCCTTCTTCGCCATTTCCATCAGTTCGACCACTCTCCCATATTTGACCAACCTCTCCGTGTTAGCTCCGCCGCCACATTTCAGGCCAAGAGCACCCACGGCGAAACTGATGTCGGCTTCCATGACCTCATTGGGAGATTTTGATCTGTGCGACACCACCAGAGCGAGTCCCTTCTGCTTTGCCATTCGAGTGGCAAGGAGGGTCTCACTGAGTGAGCCGATCTGGTTAGCCTTAATCAGAGCTGTGTTAATGAGGCCTTGCTCCGCGCATCGTTGAATCGTCGAGTCCTTGGTCGTAACCAGATCGTCGCCGATGATCAGGATTTCCTGATCGAGAGCTTTCATCAGTTTCTTCCATCCTTCGAAGTCATCCTCAGCGAATGGATCTTCGAGTGAGACAATCGGATATTTCTTCACCCAGCGAACGTACAGATCGACCATCTCATCGGTGCTGAGGGTTTTTGGATCTTCAGCTCGCCAGAAGAGGTACTGGCCAATCGACTCTTTCTCGCCGGTTTTCTCCCGATAGGCATTGCTGAGTTCACTGGCAGCGGGATCGAGCGCGAGGCAAACATCCCGATCCGGGACGAAGCCGCATTCCTCAATCGCTTGTACCGCCACCCGCAGTGCTCTTTCTTCGGGAAGGAAGTCGCATTCTTCCTTGGCGTAGGAAGCGACGATGCCACCCTCCAGACCGATGCCGACGAAATTGAGCCCTTCCGTATCCTGGATGATCTGAATCGCCCTGCTCTGAAGCATGTTGATGACGCGTTGGGCTTCGATGTAATCCTTCGCCGTGAGTGGAAGGAACATGAGCTCCTGGAAGCTGAGGTTGCCGCCCATCTCTTCGGTGTGACGGCCTCCCTGAATGGAGTTTCTGAACTCCCATGGAGCGAAAACAATTCGACCATCGGGAAGTTCCAGTTCCTGGAGTCTGTGCAGACGGAGTTTGCGCCGCAGTTCGGAAGGTTTTCCGGCACGAGCTTCCACCCCCTGGACAGGTTCTGCGGCCCTGACCTCGGCGGTCTTGGCAGCTGCTTCCTGCTGTCTCAACTTGAACGCCTTGTATTTTCCGGCGTCCGACAACAGGAAATCGAGGAGAGCAACTGCACCGATCGTGAATAGCGCTCTGCCAACGTAGACCGCCGCTGGAGCAGCAAAATACAAACCCAGCAGAATCAGAATAATGCCAGGCGCGAACGTGATCTGGCTGAGAATCTTGCTCGCCTTTGGGCCTGCCGCGGAGACCGCCAGATTCTGCGTCTTCACGGCCGGATGAAAGCTCCCCGATTCCTTATGGACGCCTTGGAATGTGCCGTACGGTATCTTCACGAACATCTCCAGATACCAGAGCCATTTCCCAAATGTGCCTTGTTCTAGCTTTTCCTGGGCCGGGCCCGCAAGCTCGGGCCGCAGGTTATTGGTCTTGACAGCGCTAAGGTAGTGGCCCATTTCGTGGATTGCGATGTTAATGTGCCACGCCGCATACCAGATCAAAGACGAGATTACGACTTCAACACTTAAAAACATTTCCCGCATGACGGCGAATTTCGACCCGACATGCAGAGGAATGCTAAGCAATGACGTCAGAAAGGCGGCATGGAAGGAGACCAATTTGTGGTTGGCGATGATCCATCCACGATCCAGGCGCGGTGTGTCGCTCGAATGCCGAGGCGGCGCGACAACACGCTGATAGAACCCGAGAAACGATCCACCGAGATTGGTGACGAGTTGTTTCCAGTGCGCATTCGATTGTTGCTGGGAAATATGAATAAGAAAATCTTGGACAAGTCCTGGGTGCTTTTTCATTGCACGCTCCAGTTATATGTGTTGGTAGACCATTACCCGATACCCGAGGGCAGCGATGCTGCCGGTTCGGAGACCGCAGCAGCGTCGCAGTTCTGATTCGAGTATCACGTCTGAAATGACTGCGGAATCAAAAATAAGATTCCTGTCAGATTCTCCATTGTGAGCCCCTCCCGGTCAGTGATTCCAATCACTTTGCATGAGATTGGGCCTCAGAGGTATTTCTCAAACCCCCGGATCCCCCAGCGCCGCGCGCTTCCGCCTCCGTCTCCAAGTGATAGCATGCCCAGGACTTCCCGCTTTTTCATTTACTGCGGCCAGACTCTTTATCCCTGAGTTTTTGACTAGGGCCTGTTCACACTACGTCAACAATCTTCGAGTAAGATGCAAGGCATGGAACTTACTGCCGAGCAGTACGAACGAATTCAGAATTGCTTGCCGGTGCAGCGCGGCAACGTGCGTCATGAGAACTTGGTGTTACTGAATGCGATCCTCTACGTGGCCGAGCACGGATGTAAGTGGCGCGGATTGCCCAAGCGGTTTGGCAACTGGCACAGTATCTATGTGCGCATGAATCGCTGGGCCAAGAAG
>JAIQFH010000006.1 GCA_020073385.1 Terriglobia bacterium
AACCATGTATGACGAAATCGGCGTTGTCAAGGACACGTCGGCGTGGGGGTGAGGGTTTTGATTTTCTCTTCCCCAGCGTTTTTGATTTTGGTGTTGCCGTTGCTTTGCCGACCAAGGCTCGTTTCCAATCGTAGGGTGGGAACGGTCCCACCAGCCATGTATTCAATCCCGCGTAGGACGGGACCATGATTAAGTATTCAAACTCCCACCCTGGGGTGGGAGGCAGGGCGCCCATTCACAAAGACGAGGATTTACATCTCCCCAGTGGTTGATCGAGCACTCCCTGCATGCGAACCGGAAGCGTGAAACTGGGCATAGGTGAGTCCGCGCTTCCACATCCACCACAACCGCACTGCTAATTTGCGCGCCACCGCGACCGCGGCGATGGATCGGTTCTTTCTCATCGCCAGCCGGCGATAGCACCGTCCCAACTCGGGCTCCAACCGGGCCGCACTGTGCGCCGCCTCCACCAGCAGGCCTCGCAACAGCGCGCTGCCTTGCTTGCTGATGTGTCCCAGGCGCTGCTTGCCCCCGGAACTGTCTTCCGACGGGATCAGTCCCAGATAGCTGGCCACCTGCTTGCTGCATTCGAAACGCGTCGGTTCTCCGATAGTGAGCACGAACGTCAGTGCGGTGATCGGACCGACTCCGGGATGGCTCATCAAGCGCACCACCTCGGGCCGTTGCTGCGCTTCCTGCTCCACCGCCACATCCAAGGGCGTCGTGCGCTGCTGCAACTCCGACAACAGCTCCAGATTGTCGGTTCGCCGTCGCTGGCTCCAAGGCGGCAACTCGAGAGCGCGAAACTGCTGCTGCCCTTTGCGGCTCCACAGTCCCGGCCGCGGCCCCAGACCTTCGTTCAGCGCCACCGCCCGCAGTTGATTCTTGACCCGCGTGCGCAACTGCACCAGCCGATGCCGATGCAGCACCAACTGCCGCAGGTCCCGCTCCTCGGCCGTCGGTACCCGGATCCGTATCCGCTCGAACCGCCCCTCGTCCAGCAAGCGCAGCAGCAGCGCCGCGTCCCGCGCGTCGGTCTTCTGCTTGCGCGGTTCGGCCGCCCGAATCTTCGCCGGATCCCCCACCCACAACTCGAATCCCAACTCGGCCAGTAGCCGCTCGAACCAGCGCGCATGCCCGCTGGCCTCCATGCCCACTCGTACCCTCTGGCCCTGAAGACCACGGTAGAACTGTTCGGCTGGTTCGCGATGCTCCAACCGCCGCCCGCCGCATTCTCCTCCTTCCGTGTTCACAAACGCGATTTGCTGAAACCTCGGGTGATAATCACAACCTTGTATCCACATGTCGGCTCCTTCTCCCGAGTCTTGGTCGTTTCTGCAAAAACAACTGTAACTCGGCTGCGGGAGCCGATCTCGTCATGAAATCACAAAGGACACGAAGGTCCACGAAGTCAAACCGGTGCTATTTTTCCTTCGTGCTCCTTCGTGTCCTTCGTGGTTTATGCCTCTTTCCACCTGGCCCAACAACTCTTGCTTGATCGGCCAATCAGTGAAATGATTTCAAGTAGAGGTATTTCCACGGCAGAGAATCGCCATCCCGGCATCACCATGCACAAGATCTCGTTCGGCGGCGGGTTTATGGGGCTTCTATTCGCCGCGGGCAGTGCGCTGATTTTTGTTCTCGGATTCCCGACCCTGTGGTATTTCGTCGCCCTCGCATTCGCCTTGGGAATTGGGGTAGCCGTGCTGCTGAGAATCGTGAGTAAAGGCCGGTCCGAACGAAACAAGCCACTCTCGATTCTTTCCGTCTGTGAAGCGAGCGAAAATCGCAAACGTGGCGAACGTGTGCGCTGGCGCAAATCCTTCAAGATTACGCCCGGGTTGACTTCCGCGTGACTCCGGCGCGGATGCCTTGATTCCTCCTTTCGCTTATTCCCCACGCCTGTGTAAACTACGGTCGCGATGAGATCGTTCCCCAGGTCAATCGGACTGCGCTCCCTGTTCGCGCTGGTCGCTATTGCAGTCTTCTTCGGGCTACCCGTCCCGAGTTTGAGTTCCGCCTACAACGGTCATCCCAAGCTCGTTGTCGTGATTGTCATCGATCAGTTCCGCGGCGACTATCTCGAGCGATACCACGACCAGTTCGGCGACGCCGGATTTCGTCTTCTGCTCGATCATGGCGCTTACTTCCCCAACTGCAATTACAACTACGCCAACACGCGGACCGCTCCCGGCCACTCGACCCTGTTCACCGGCGCCTACAGCAACGGGCACGGCATCGCCGCCAACGAATGGTGGGATCCCAAAAAGAAGAAGATGGTCACGTCCGTCGAAGATGACGACACCAAATCCGTGGGCCTGCCGGACTCCAAAGCTGGCGCCTCCCCTCACAATCTGATGGCGGACACGCTGGGCGACGAACTGAAACTTGCCACCCAAGGGAGAGCCCGAGTGTTTGGCGTTTCTCTCAAAGACCGCAGCGCCATCCTTCCCGCAGGATTTGCCGGAGATGCTGCCTATTGGATCGATCCAAAGAGCGGCGTCTGGATCACCTCCACCTACTACCGCAACGATCTCCCGAGGTGGGTGCAGGATTTCAATTCCAGCCGTCCCGCCAAATATTGGGACCGGGAATGGAAGAATTCGCGAGGCGAGCTTCTTGCCTCGACTGCCCACCGCAAGGCCAAAGACGGTTCCGAAGCCAGCTTCTACGAAGTCATCGGCGGCAGCACCTTCGGCAACGAATACGAGCTCGAGTTTGCCAAGGAATTAGTCGTGTACGAAAATGTCGGCCGCGGTCCGGCGACCGACCTGCTCGCCATCAGCCTTTCGCCCAATGATATTCTCGGCCACCGCGTCGGACCCGATTCGCCCGAGATGGCGCAAATGGCGCTCGACCTCGATCACGAACTGGCCGACTTCTTCAATTTCCTCGGACATCAAGTCGGCTTGGCCGACGTCTGGATTGCTCTCTCCGCCGATCATGGTGTCTCGTCCTTGCCCGATGCGGTGAAGAAACTGCACATTCCTGCCGAGAATGTCGGCGCATCCAAGATCGAAGAGCAGATCAACGCTGCCATCACTGCCAAGTTCTTCCCCGGACATCCCGCGCCATACGTGAAGCTGGACTACCCACTCGCATGGCTTGACCAGGACGCCTTTATCGCCGCTCACGTCCATGAGCGGGACGCGGAGGTTGCTGTCGGAGAGGCCATGAAACAGAGGGGCCTGCGCGACTACTACACCAAGTCACAACTGGCCGCAGGCGAAGCTCCCAACACTCCGCTCGGTCGCAAGTACCTGAACAGCTATTCTCCGCATGGAAGCTGGTTCGTCATGGGTGTTCCCGACATCTACACGGTCGGCCCTGGCGGGGGCACGGATCACACGTCGCCGTACAACTACGACACGCACGTTCCACTCGCCTTCTACGGGCTGCCGTTCCAGGCAGGAACCTATCGCACCAACGTCGAAACCATCGACCTCGCACCGACACTGGCGTCGCTATTGGGCATCAATGCTCCCACACATGCCGTCGGACGTGTCCTCACTGAAGCGCTCGCGCCGCCGCACCGGGGAGCGACTGAAGGAAAGCAGCCATGAGCCCGGCTCTCGATCTCAGCGTCAATGTTGCCGGGATTCACCTGAAGAATCCCATCATCGCCGCCAGCGGCACCTTCGGCTACGGAGTCGAATTCGAGGACGTCGTCGAACTCAGCAAGCTTGGCGGATTCGTGGTGAAAGGCCTGTCGGTGGAGCCGATGATCGGCAATCCTCCGCCGCGCCTCTGGGAGACAGCCGCTGGAATGCTGAATGCCATAGGCCTGCAGAACATCGGCGCGCAGGCATTCCTCGAAGAGAAACTACCGCACCTGCGTCAGCTCAAGAATATCGTCGTGATGGCCAACGTCTTTGGCTACGCGCGCGAAGATTACGAGCGTACCATTGAGATTCTGAACGAAGGTGAAGGAATTGCCGCGTATGAGTTGAACGTCTCCTGCCCCAATACCGCGCATGGTGGCATCCAGTTCGGCAGCGATCCTCGTTCGCTCGATGAAGTTGTAACGACGGTCAAGCGAGTCGCGCGACGCCCGCTGATCGTCAAGCTCTCTCCAAATGTGACCAGCATCGCGCAGATGGCCTACGTTGCGCAGGAATCCGGCGCGGATGCCTTGTCCCTGGTGAACACATTCGTGGCGATGGCCATTGACCCGGAAACCCGCAAGCCCCGCATCGCGAATGTGACCGCTGGCCTGTCAGGACCGGCCATCAAGCCCATCGCCGTCCGCATGGTCTACGACGCTGCCCACGCCGTAAAGATCCCCGTCATTGGCATGGGAGGAATCTCTACCGCGGAAGATGTCATTGAATTCATGCTCGCCGGCGCGACAGCCGTGCAGATCGGCACCGCCAGCTACTGGGACCCGTGCGCCACCGAGAAGATCGTAGATGGCGTGGAGCAATGGTGCAAAGAACGTCACCTCACCCGCATCGCCGACCTGATCGGCGGCATGCAGCTGGAATAATTGTGTCGTAGAGACGTAGCTTGCTACGTCTCTGCCGCCAGCGTCTCAGCGCCAAGCCCCGAGTATCGCCCCCATCGCCGCGTAACACACGAACTGATATCCCGTGTTGATCATGTACAGCCGGAACGGTTGCCGGCTAAACAGGGCATTCGTGAACTGCACGGTAGTCACAAAACCCAGCCACACGACCAACCCAATTTTCAGTCCATCAATCGCCGTCGAGAACCCGGCGACCGCGATCAATTTCCCCAGCACAAACGCCGCCAGGATGCTCGCGATCAGCGACATGAAATACGAAGGTCCGGCGCTCTTCTGCATCTCGGCAATTTTCGCTTTGTCGTTCGGATCGTAGCCCATCAACTTCATCCAGGGATTGGCGAACAGCGCCGGTGAATACCACAGGAAGCCCACGACCATAGTGGCAACAGCAGAGACTAAGACGGCAAAAAGGTTCACTCCCAGGAAGTGCATGGAACCTCCGTCAGATCACTGTTTGGATTGAACTGATTATCGGCCGCGAGTGTACCAGATCGAACCGGGAGATTTATAGTCCTGTCCTTCACCCCAGACGGCGTGGGTATTGCCCTCGCTATCGATGGCCAGACCGAAGTAATCTCCGAAGGGAAAGCGGAATCCGGTGGAAAGAATGTAATCGTAATTTCGCACCGGTCCGGAGAGTCTCGCCTCATCCGACCATGTTGCGCCGCCGTTCGTCGATGAGCGATAGAACGTATTCCACAGCGGATGCTCAGGATGCCCCGCCTCGCTCAATCGCGCATCCATCCATGCAATGCGAACATCGCCCGGCGCCCCGGCCACGATCGCCGGGAACCCATGCTCCACTTCCCGGCCCGCTGCCGAAACGCTGCTGCGCGCCGACCACGTTGCTCCACCTGACGTGGAAGATGAGAAGTAGATCCGCTCCGGCCCGCCATTCACTGCGCCGGCATTCCACAAAGCGTATAGTGCGCCCGCTGTGTCTGATGCCAGCGCGATCTGCGCTCCCAGGAAACCGTTCCCGCAGCCCTCAGCCTCACACTCCGGAGGCGCGCTGGACTGGTCAAGAAGCAACGTGTTCCAGGTCCTGCCGCCGTCTGCCGAACGGCTGATAAAGACACTCACAGCGCGAGTCCGCATCTCCTGCCTTGCGTATGCTGTCCACCCGAAAAAGACGTTGCCCCAGGGATCAATAGTGGCTCCCCCAGCGAGCGACGATCCCCGCTCAGCATTCGGATTGACCAAGGCCACCCTGAACGTCTGCCCCGCATCGTGCGAAGCCGCAACCAGGAACTTCTCTTCGCGGTTGAACCCGACGTACACATCCGCGCCGCGGACCGTCAACACCGGCTTATCCGTCTCTTCCCGCCCGCGCTCCGCCCATGAAAACGACCAGTTGCGTCCGTAATCGAGCGAGCGAGCCACCACGATATCCCGTTTATTGTTCTGCAGCCATGAGGCATAGACCGTCTGCCGGTCCACAGGATCGACCACTACTTGCGGATCAAACTGCCCGGTCGGGAAAGGAAGCACCGGCCTGGACCCACGCCAAGAGGCGCCGTTGTCGTCGCTGATCAGCAGGTTCATCGAAGGAGCGGTGCAAGTCGGACATCCTGGCACGGCTCCATATTGCGGATAAAGCACGTAAACGTGCCCATGGCCGTCGGCGGCAATCGCAGGTTCCCACTGGTCCCCGGTACGATATCCCAATCGAAGCTGGGGCGAGAATGCCGAAACCGCCAACGCCGCTTGAGCACAAAAAAGCACCAGTAACAGTGCAGTGTGCGGCACTGTCCGGGAGCTGAGATGGAATCGGCTGGTTGGCACCGGAGGTATCCTACTGGAGCGACCTGACCGGACTTTACCCGGATTCCCCGATGCCGTCAATTGCCCGGCAAGGTATTCACCATCCTTTTACAAACCTGTGACTTTCATAGCCTTTCTGAATCCAATAAGCGAGAATACAGATAGTTCAACGGGGGTTCCTCCGTGATCCTCCGTGCCCTCTGTGGTGCAAGATTTTGACAGGAGTTACTCGAAATGGAGAAAGCGACATTCGCAGCAGGATGTTTCTGGGGAGTAGAAGCCACCTTCCGCCAGTTACCCGGCGTAAGCTCGACCCGTGTGGGCTATATCGGCGGCCATACCGAGAATCCGTCCTATAAAGAAGTCTGCACCGATCGCACTGGCCACGCCGAGGCAGTAGAGGTTGAGTTCGATCCCGCCAAGATCGCTTATACTGACCTGCTGAAGGTTTTCTGGGAGAACCACGATCCTACCCAGGTCAACCGTCAGGGCCCCGACTGGGGAACGCAGTACCGAACCGCAATCTTCTTCCATTCTCCGGAGCAGCAAGCCCAGGCGCTGGCATCGAAAGACGCGCTCGAGAAGGCGCATCACTACTCCAAGCCGATTGCCACGCAGATCGTTCCTGCCGTGACGTTCTATCCGGCCGAAGAGTATCACCAGCAGTATCTGGAGAAGCGCGGCCTAGCCAGTTGCCACATTGGCTGATCGCTAGACTTTGTGGGGACAGCCGCCTTCGGCTGTCCGTCGCCCGAAGGGCGACTATTGGCTGTGCTACTGCTGAAAGCAGTTCGGCCCCGCTCGATCTATCCTTCATCTCAGCTGAATTGGCGCTGCAAGGGGGAGGAACGGCCGCTTGCGCGGCCGGACAGCCGAGGGCGGCTGTCTCCACAAAATTCTTCCAGTCTTGCTGTCTCCACAAAATTCTTCAGATCTGCTGACCGCCTACGACGCTTGTGCTGCGGGCTGTCGCGGCCGGAAGAAAAACAGAAGAACGAATCCGCCGACGTAGAACAGCAAACTCTGCTGCAGCTCGGAGCCGCGGAAGCGAAGCACTAGGCCAAACAGAGCCAGCGCTTCACAGAGGGCGTAGGTCGTGATGTAACCAGTCTTCCACTGGTTAAGGCTGATATTGTCCTCAGGTTGCGTCGCCAGGGTTGACGCTGCGCGCAACACCAAGGTGCGGCGCACAACGAAGATGGTTCCTACGATCCCCACGGCCAGCGTGCTGAAAACGTAGCTCAGCGCCGGATCAATCCTGCGGACGCTTGGTCCCAGAACTTCCCCCACGGCAACGTACAGCAGAATGCTCAGCAGCATCGACCACTGCACCGTTCTCAGTGTCTTGAGTGACCGCGTCATCGAAGTGACATTCTCGCGCGAACCGGGGGAGACGCGTTACACATAACATTCTACGGCGGAATCGTTAGTAACTCCGTTCTTTTCTTTGAGGTCAATGTAATCTGAATGTAAAAATGAAGTTCAATGCGAGTGTCCCGACAACCTCGCCGGCCTAAACCGCAGAAAAATCTGGAACGAGACTGGCTGGTCGCCGTATGCCGCATTCAGCGCCGATGGCTTCGAATAGAAAGTCACATCCGCGCCCAGCCCCATCTGCCATGCCTTATTCGCAATAAGATCTCGAACCCCTCCAAAGGTATATGCCCCAATACGATAAGTTGAGAGAACCGTGGCCTGAGGGAACAATTCGTCCTTGTCGACCAGTTCCAGCCGCGAAAACGCGTAGTTGCGCTGGCGAAAATTCAGGGTCGACTCGAGCAAATAGCTGTTGAGATTCGCCCCGGTCGCAATCTTGTGTACGCGCCCCCAGATCATCGAGGTCGCCCAACCGCCGTCATGCCAGGGCCGGTTGTACTCCACCGACGCGGTCTGCCGCCACTGGCTGCCCGGTTCCAGCGCCTCCGGGTGCTCCAGCCGTCCGATGCTGTACTGCGCGGTCCAGTTGCGCCCTGGGGCGATGCTGGCCCGACCCGACCACGAGTCAAGCGCCGCCAACTGGATGCTCCAGCGTTGCTCGTTCGGCTCGCGCCCGTTGAACGCCGAAGCCTCCAGCTTCACCCGATCGATCACGAATCCCGTCGTCACCACTCCGAAGCTCGTGTGCGTCGAATCCTGCAAATGATGGCTGAGCGGCGCCATCGGCAACTCTGCCGCCGAAGCCCGGTGAATGTAGGTCACCGGTCCTAGCGCCGGCTCCGCCGAAGGCCCGCCGTACAACTCCCATGAGATTGTCTTTGTGAGTGGCAGCGTGTAGAGCGCCGCCAGTTCCGCAAACACGTTATGGGGATGCTGATGATCCACCAGCGGTTCTCCGTGATACGTCTCCCCCGTCTGAAAAATTTCCGGAAATCCAGGATGCGGCGACGTCAGCGATTCGGCAGAAAACATCTCCCGGAAGAGAATTGTGCCGGTACCCAACCGGTGCTGCTCCATCAGCATGCCGTAGTTCACCGACTCCGCCTTGCCCGCGCCCCGCGGCCCACCTTGCTGGTTGTAGTCGATGGAAATAACACCATGAGCCATCAGTTCCCATCCGCCGCGCATCCACATCCATTCATGTCCGGTGACCGAGGCCGGCTGCCACGATGTTCCAGAGCCCTCGTGCGGAGATGGCAATTCGATGGACGCGTGCTCATCCATATTCATCCCCTGCATGTTGTGCTGGGGTGAACTTTGGCCCATGTCGTGGTCATGCGGCGCCGTGCCGGCTTCTTGAGCGCTTCCCGTCGCCGAAAGCGCCAGACTTAGTGCAAACACAATACCTTTCACAGGAACCTCGTAGCTGAGTATGTAGAAACCGAGGCGTGCGCCGCCGAGGCGCACAGGTCACGAAAAGCGTTCGTGCGTCTAAATTCTCAACGAGGTGGTGACTGGAGGACTGTCGAAGATCACTGTGTGTGTACGACTGCTGAACCCGTGAGGCTGAAGATCGTGCGCGTCCTGGCGGATTCCCGCCTGAGCAATTACGGGATGCAAGATCACGGGCGAGGCTGGAAATGCCCATTGATGCCCGGTCGCACAACACTGATGGCCGGGTCGCGCAGGAGCTGGCGTCGCAGGCATATGGCTGTGACACCCCGCCGTCGGCTGCACCTGACCAGGAGAATCCGCCCAACCGGCAATGGGAAGCGTCGCGATCGCGAACACCGCAACCAGCACTCCTGCGAGCACTTTCGACCTTTGCAGCATTGCTCTATGTCCCGGTGATCTTGATGCGGAGTTCTTCAGGAAGCCGCTGGCGTATTTCCTCCGGCAACTTATCATGCACCCGCCGTGCGCCCTGCTTCGCGGCGTCGAGCATGGTCACCGGCGCTGGCGTGGCCACTGCTACGCCCAGCCAGATCAGTGCAGAAAGGGCGAATCCCGCCAGTGCCGCAATCTCCAGCAGCAGCGCGTGACGCGGCCCAAGGTATCGGATGACTCCGAACGCCAGCAGGAAAACTCCAGCAGAAACCGAAGCCAGCACGATCAGCCCAACGTCGATGATGCGGTGAATCTGCTGCCGGCTGCGGCAATGTTCGCAGGATGCGAAATGATTCTCATAGTCGCCGCGCATCTCCGGTGCCAGGCCGGAAATATCGTACCTCCAGCCCGCCAGAATCTTGCCCACGATTGGATCAATGCACTGCTGACTCATGAGGGAGTGTAAATCAGCTACAAAAGCCCAGCTACAGACGAATGGGCTGCAACGCTTCGGTCTGCGACGCCAACAGCAGGCGGTTGCAAAAAAGCCCACCTCGCGCCGACAGTGCCCTTTCCGCCTCTCTCCGGGCTATTTCCGGATGATTATTCTGCTCTGAGAGATGCGCCAGTACTACAAACGTTGCACTATTATCATAGTCGCTGGTAAAGAAATCCGCGAGGGCGAGGTTCGACAGATGCCCTACGCGACTCATCACCCGCTGCTTCACCGACCACGGATACGGTCCCACTCGCAACATCTCCAGGTCGTGATTCGATTCCATAATCAGCACATCGCAGCCGCGCAGATGATCGCGTACGCTCAGCGGAATATAGCCCAGGTCGGTGGCCAATCCGACCTTGATCCCTTCCGCGCGGAAGGTGAAGCCCACCGGATCGGCCGCGTCATGCGGAATGGTGAACGGCTTCACCGCAATGTCACCCACCTGGAAGCTGTGCCCCGATTCGAAGCGTTCAAATTTCTCCAGCTTCGGCTTCACGCCGTTCTCGTCGCGCAGGGCGCGCTGCCACGTCTGATATGTAGCTCCGGTCATGAACACTGGGATGCGCAGTTTTTTCGCCAGCGTTGCCAGTCCGTAAATGTGATCGCAGTGCTCGTGCGTGATGAGAATGGCTGAGAGCGAGTGGGGATCTTCGTCCAACGACTTCATGCGCTTGAAGGTCTCGCGGCAGGAGATGCCGGCATCGACCAGAATCTTCGTGCTGGAGCTCGAGACGAGCGCGCAGTTCCCGCGGCTCCCCGAAGCCAGCATGGAGACACTTACTCCCATGCTCGCCAGCATACTAGCGATTCCTGTGAATTCGGTAGTTACTTTTTGGTTAGCCGATACCTAGGTGCCATCAATCAGTGCGTACTGCCTGGAAGTACTCGGATCGTGCGCAGCCAACTCTCCACAGTCTGCGGCCACGCGGTTACTGGCAGCTCCGTTCGCCGCAGCCCGTATCCGTGCCCTCCCTGAGCGTAGAGGTGCATCTCAACCGGCACGCCGGCGTTTTTCAGGGCCAGAAAGTAGACAGTCGAATTCTCCACGTGCACCGGATCATCCTCCGCCTGCACGATAAACGACGAGGGAGTCTTCTCCGTCACATGGATCTCCGGATTCGGCGCAAAATTCTGTTCCGCGAGGGCCAGATAGCCTGGATAAATGATGACCGCGAAATCCGGCCTGCAACTCAATTGATCGGCTGCATCCACCGCATCGTAGAGCCGATTGTCGAAGTGTGTGCTCGACGCTGCAGCCAGATGCGCGCCCGCTGAGAATCCAAGAACGCCCACCCGCTGCGGATCGATGTGCCACTCCGCCGCGTGCGCGCGAACCATGCCCAGCGCGCGTTGCGCATCTTCCAGCGCCGCCGGCGACTTGGGATATGGTCCCGAGTTCGGGACGCGGTATTTCAGCAACACGCACGTCACCCCAATGGAGTTCAGCCACTCGCACACCTCGGTTCCCTCCAGATCGATGGCCAGGATGCGGTACGCGCCGCCCGGAAAAACGACCACCGCCGCGCCACTGTTCTTCCCCTTCGGCGCGTACAGCGTGATCGTCGGATTCGAAACATTAGCCAGCCGGATTACCGGCCTCCCCGCGACCAGGTTGTCTTTGGCGGTCGTTGCGTCGACCTCCGGCGAAGCTCCTGCCTGAGGATGCGGCCATAACGGAAGAGTGATGTGCCCCGGGCCAGATTCCCATACAGGCTTTTGCGCGAGCAAGCTGACTGACAGCGTGAGTGTGAATAGAAGAATAAGAAACGTACGCATGGAAATCTCCAGAAATGAAAGCATCATAGCCGCTGATGACAGAAAACTGGATTACCTGCCCTGGTCGCGAGTTAGTCCAAGATGCATTGCCCCCAACCGCGAAGCAGCGAAAGAATACAGCCCACCCCGCAAGCCGTGGGTACACAAACGGAACTCGGAGCCAACCCGGAAGGGGCGAAAGAAACCGCGCCGCGCGACAACCCTACTTCCCCTGCCGCAGGTTATCCATAACCCTGCGCATCACCGATCCCCCATACGCCCCGGCAATCCCCGGCAGAAACGCGAGAAACGATCCATAAATCTGTGCCCGCGAAGGCTTCACCGTACGGATCAGATAGGCAGCAAGCTCGGTCAAAGGAATGAAGACCCCGACCGTCACTACCCATCGCCAAGGCCATCGCGGCCGCAATATCCCCAGCAGGATGCAGGACGACACAACCAATAAAGCCGTGAACAGCAGATCATCGACAACAACGTCAGCCCACCCGGTACCAATTCCACAGGCCGCTGCCAGCAGATAAAAGAACGCGTCGCGTTTGAGGTGTTCATTCGACAATCAATAATCAACAATCATCAATATTTGTAAAACCCTCGCCCGCTCTTCCGCCCCATCCAACCCGCATCCACCATCTTGATAAGCAGCGGACAAGGCCGATACTTCGGATCGCCCAGCCCACCATGCAGCACCCGCATAATGTCCAGGCAAACATCGAGCCCGATGAAATCCGCGAGCGTTAGCGGCCCCATCGGATGCGCCATCCCCAGCTTGAACACATCATCGACGGCCTCCGCAGTAGCCACGCCCTCCATCACCGCATACATCGCTTCATTCAGCAGCGGCATCAGCACCCGGTTCGAAACAAATCCCGGCGCGTCATTCACCTCGACGGGCGTCTTTTCCAATTTCACCGATAAATCCCGCACTGTCTCAAATGTCTCCTGCGAAGTCGCCAACCCGCGAATGACCTCCACCAGCTTCATCACCGGCACAGGATTAAAGAAATGCATCCCGATAACTCTCTCCGGCCGCTTGGTCAACGCGGCGAGCTTGGTGATCGAAATCGACGAAGTATTCGACGCCAGAATGATTTCCGGCCGCGTCAGCCGGTCGAGATCACGAAAGATCTCCGTCTTGATCTCGAATTTCTCCGTGGCAGCTTCAACCACGAAATCGCACCCCGCCAGCTTGCCTCGATCCGTGACCGCCTGAATGCGTCCCAGCGCGGAATCTTTGTCCGCAGCCGTGATCTTGTTCTTCGCAACTTCGCGCTCCAGATTCTTCGCAATCGTCCCTAGCGCCCGATCAAGGAATCGCTGCTCCACATCGCACAGAATCACGTTGTATCCGCCGCGCGCGAACACGTGTGCGATCCCGTTTCCCATCGTCCCCGCGCCGACCACGCCTACAGTTCGAATGTTCATTGATGTCCGCCTCAATCAAAACGTTTGAGTCTAACACCGCGAAGTCCTCAGTGCCCTCTGTGTCCTCTGTGGTGAGCTTTGCAGTTTCCCGCCGAAATCCGCCCACGAACCCACATTACCGATAAAAGTTGCGCCCGGTGCAATCCCCGTAAACCCATAAGATCACTGGCCATTCGCATACTCCCGCACAGGCATCACCCCTCTGCCACCGAGCATCCGATCCTACATGCACCCGAAGTGCCTGGCTTCGTCACGGAGGTGATTATGATGCGCGACAGAATTTGGCGTGGACTAAGAATTGCTCTGCTGGCCGCCACTGTTTCTCTGTTATTCGGCAGCGTGGCCTGGGGCCAGTCCTGGGGGCGTGACGGCAACGATCGCTACGATCGCCGCGACGACGCCAGCGATCAAGGTTACCGGAACGGTTATCGCGACGGCCTTCGAGTCGGTCAGTCCGACGCCGAGCGCGGCCGCCGCTTCAAATTCAAGAACGATGACTGGGAAGACTCCCGCGGCTACCAGCACTGGATGGGCGACAAGGGCCGCTACAAACACGAGTATCGCGAAGGCTACGAGCGCGGATACCGCCAGGGCTACAGTTCCTACGGCTACCGCCGCGACCGTGACGATCGCTATCGCGACCGTGATGACTGGAGATAGTGTCGAGCGAAGGCGGCCGGATCCTTCCGGCCGCTTTCAGGTTCCAGAGTGGGGATTTCGATTTTTTGGAGGCTTCCTCGTCCGCTGCGACCCAACGCACGCCCTAACGTGCGACGAATCACAAGGCCGTTCCTCAAGTCGGCATAGCATAAAGCGTTCCCGATTTTCAGCACGGGGGGAACCGCCATGCCCGTCAAAACCATCATCGAACCCTTCCGCATCAAGAGCGTTGAGCCGATCCGTTGGACGAGTCGCAAGGAACGCGAGCAACTCCTCGAAGCTGCCCATTACAACCTGTTTCTTCTTCCCGCTGACGATGTCCTGATCGACCTGCTCACCGACTCCGGCACCGGAGCAATGTCCACCCACCAGTGGGCCGCCATCATGGAAGGCGACGAAAGCTACGCCGGCAGCCGCAGTTTCGAGCACTTCAAGAGCTCCGTCCAGGAAATCTTCGGCTATCGCCACGTCATCCCCACGCATCAGGGACGCGCCGCCGAGCGCATCCTCTTTGGTGTCGCCTGCAAAAAGGACGACGTTGTCCCCAATAACACACACTTTGACACCACCCGCGCCAATGTCGAATTCGTCGGCGCCGAAGCCGTCGATCTGGTGATCGAAGAAGGCAAGCACCCCGCCTCCACGCACCCCTTCAAAGGCAACATGGACGTCGCTGCCCTCGAAGCTCTGATCGGACGCGTAGGGCGCCAGCGTATCCCGCTGGTGATGCTCACCGTGACCAACAACTCCGGTGGAGGCCAACCCGTCTCCATGGAAAACATCCGGCAGGTGAGCGCCGTCTGCAAGCGCTACAACCTTCCGCTTTACTTCGACGCCTGCCGCTTCGCCGAGAACTCCTGGTTCATCAAGCTGCGTGAGAAAGGATACGAGAGCAAAACGCCGAAGGAAATCGCGCAGGAAATGTTCCGCTACGGCGATGGGTGCACCATGTCGGCCAAGAAAGACGGAATGGCCAACATCGGCGGCTTCCTCTGCACCAACAACGATCTGCTGGCCCAGCAGGAAAAAGATCTCCTGATCCTCACCGAGGGTTACCCCACCTATGGCGGTCTCGCTGGACGTGATCTCGCAGCCATTGCCGTCGGCGTCCAGGAAGCGTTAGAAGAAGATTACCTGCGCTACCGCATCGCCTCGACCGCCTATCTCGGCAATCACATTGCGAGCCAGGGCGTCCCCATAGTCCAGCCTCCCGGTGGCCACGCAATCTATCTCGATGCCCGCGCCTTCCTCCCGCACATTCCGCCTGATCAATTCCCGGGAGTAGCACTAGCCGCGGAACTTTATCTGGAAGGCGGAATCCGCAGCGTAGAAATCGGCACTCTGATGTTCGCGAGTGCGGCAAAAATGGATCTGGTCCGCCTCGCGATTCCCCGCCGTGTCTACACCCAAAGCCACATGGATTACGTCGTCGAAATCATTCTGGAAGTCTGGAACCACCGAGACCGAATCTCCGGCATGCACCTGACGTACGAAGCCCCGTTCCTGAGACATTTCACAGCTCACTTGGAACCTGTAAAGGTCGAAGCGGCTGCAAAGTAGAACCCTAAGTCGGACGAATCGTGACGTTAGGATGGCTCATCTCAGAAACGGGGTCTTGAAAGGCTGCTACTCCGCCGACGGCGTTTCGGCGTGGTCGACGACGAGAATCTGGATGGGCTCGGTCTGTGATTCGAGTTTCAACCCGAGCTGTTCCTGAAGAGCTACCAGCAGCGGTGGCGCGTTGGGACCCGGCGATTGCGTTCTGGCGGCTTGCTCGGCGTGCAGCTTCACGCGTTGACCCTCGCCAGGATCCGTCGTGCGTAATGTGACGAACTGCCGAACTCCTTCCCCGCCTTGCTCAAGCCGCTGGTCTTCCGCTGCGTCTGGCGTCCAGTGCAAGTCAAACGCATAGGTGCCCTTGAGGCCCGTCTTGTCGACGACGGCCTGCCCGAGATGTAGCGACAGTTGCTCGACGAGGAATTCGATGGGAGTTCCCGAAGCCGTCAACTCGCCTCGCTCCATGTGCATCATGTGCATTCCATCGGCTTTCTGGAGCTTGGGTCCGCCCTCGTCGACTACCAGATCGTAGGCGGGAACGGTTTGGGTTTGGGGATGCATGGCCAGTTTGAAGCGCTCGGACAACAGAGCTTTGAGCATGGCCTGATCGTCGAACTTCTTATGATCCGCAGTCTGCTGGTGCATTGCGGCCACGACGGAATCGTCGAGCTTGGCTTCGATATCGAACTTGGCTGAGTTCAACCAGTCCGGACCTCCGGAAATCTGGCTGTCCTGAACGTGGTAGGCCATCTGTATCAATCTCTGCAAGCTGACGCCTTCTGCCACAAAGCTTCCGTCTTTCAACGAGAGCTTCATTTTGGATCGAATCAATGTGTCGCCCGAGGATTGAGAGGGCTTAATGGAAACCGATGAATACACCGGCGAGGTCGCTGTCGCAGTGGTGAGCTGTGACTGCGCCCAACCAGGCGATGGATGCAACAGGCCAAAGGTGACGGGAACGGCTATAGCCAGAATTGCGGCTAGAGTCAGCAAGGCTTTCCGAGCAAAGTCCAACTTGAGCGAAATGCTGTCGTTCATGATGTGAACCATCCTTCTTTTAAGATCAGCGCCGGTGACACCCGACACACAGGGCAGCGGCGACCCCAGACAAAACTCACAGACTTTCAAAATACTTTCGGCGTAGATTTGGCGGTCCTTTCCGAGAGCGACCACCTCTTCGTCACAGGCGCGCTCGCGCTCGTCAATGAGGCGCGCTCCAAGCCACCAGACCAGCGGATAGAACCAGAAGACGGCTTCAACCAGCATGTGCAACGCGGCAAAGAGATTGTCGCGGCGTCTTACATGCCATACCTCATGGGCGAGGATGGCTTCGAGATGTTGGTCATCCAGGTGTTGGGAAATTCCTTCAGGCCAAACCAACACTGGGCGGGCAATGCCGAAGATTCCCGGCTCCAACGAGGTTCGCGAGAGCAACATCGCAAGCGGGCGCCGGATTCCTCCTATGTGCTCCATGCGGCGCAACATTTCAACCTCTCGCCCGTCCTGCAAGGGCACTGCATGTTTTGTGGCAGCCGAAACCCGGCGCCAACGGGCACACCAAAGAACGAGGACTGCGAGGAATCCGGCCAGCCAGAGAGCGCCCATCGCCTGCGTCAGCTGCGGCAGAATTGACAGAGCAATGGAAGGAGCATGGGCCGGCGTAACGCGCAGACCAAGTTGGCTGAACGGTTGACTGATTTCCTCCATGGCGAAATAGACCTGAGGACGGACAGAGGGTGCGGCTGCGGGCTCGGGTGACAGCCGGCTTCCCATGCTGACCAACAAAGAAAATGGAACCAGAAACTTGAGCGAAGCTGCCAGCCAGAGCCAGTGTCGCGCGCGCGCGTTGTGCTTGCGCAGAAGCAGGGTCAGCAAACCGGCGGCAATCGCGAAAATCGTTGACTGCCAGAGATGATTGGCAACGCCGGGAGCGATTGCGGCCCACAGGAAAGAAAAGTACTCGCCAGTCATGAGGAGTGCTCCTTCTTCTCAAGCTTGCGGAGAGTCTTTTCGGCTTCTTTTACGTCGGCCAAGGTGAGCCGTCCGGACTCGATGAGATGGGCCATCACCGGCTGGGTTCGCCCACCAAATAACGCGAGCAGGTCGTCGATCAGCTTTCTCTGGGCGATGTCGCGGCTGACGGCGGCTTCGAAGATATGGAAGTTACCGACCTTCTTTACGCGGCGGACGGCCTTCTTACTTTCCAGGCGGTAAACCGTGGTCTGGATCGTGGTATAAGCTGGTCTCTTTTTCTCGGGGAAACTCTCCTGAATCTCACGGATTGAAGCGCTGCCGCGGGTCCACAGAGTTTCCATGATCTGGAGTTCCAGTTTGGTGAGTTTAGGGTCAGCCATCTGATCTCCTATTGCTGTGTGCAGTATTACTACATATATAGTAGATGTCAAGAGCTTTTTCGCGAAATATTCATGGAAGGTTCGCCGCCCCCGGTGGGGCCCCTGGGTCCCTTGCGTGCTAGGATGCTTAGCCAGCGAGCGTTTGCACTCGCGCTAAATACTATGAGCAAGCATCTGATTCAGACCAAGCAGGCGCCGGCGCCGCTAGGCGCCTATTCGCAGGGATGGCGGGCCGGAGATTTCATCTTTGTGACTGGGACGGGACCGATTGATCCGGCATCTGGAGAACTCGTCGGGAGTGATATTGAGCAGCAGACGGAGCGGACCATCGATAATATCGCCGCCATCCTCGCGGCTGACGGGGCTACGCTTCACGAAGTAGTCAAGGTGAACATTCACCTCAGCGATACCAGCCTGTTTGCGCGCTATAACGCCGTGTACGCGAAGCGCTTCACCAGGCCTTATCCGGTGCGCACTACAGTGGGGAGCGACCTGGGACATACCCCGGGGATGCTGATCGAGATCGACTGCATCGCCTATCTGAAAACGGAGAAGCCTGAGCGAGGGGCTGCGCGCAAGTCGAAGAAGAAAGCTAGCCGGCGCAAATAGCATCCGGCGGCGCGAGCGGCATGGCTCACTCGCGCGTCGAACTATTTTTCTATTCTTCCAGCGATCGATTCCACAGTCGCTGCGCCGACAGCGACGTGGTCCAGAAGCGGTCCTTCGTGTCCGCGAGCGGAGACTCCTTCGACGGACTCGACCCGGCCGTTGCGCACGATCAGCGCCGCATCAAAATTGTTCACCGTGGGACAGACATGCCGGGGAAGCAGATAGAGAATTTCCCCCACCCGCGGCGATTTGGCGCCTTCGGTCACTGCAAGCGGCAGATGCTCCTCGCTCGGCGATAGCGGCGCAAGTTCCCCATGGCCGACTACAACGCACGTGGGAACCCCGGCATCCGCCGAGACTGCCTTGTGTCCTGCGTCGCAGGTGATGATGCCATGATGAGGGCTGCTGACCACACGCGTCATGACGAGAGCGGCGGGTGCGTAACCGCACTGCGCTGGAAGCTGGGCTAGGCTGGTGGCGTCCTGATAGACCACCGTGCCGGGCGACAATCGGTGAAGGAAACTGGCGTTTTCGAATCCGGGATACGCGAGCGAGCATGGGAGGGTGGGCGTTCCCGCCGTGACGACCTCAGGCACGTGTACACCCCCTGCCTCGAGGTCGCGGACAAGACCCAATAGCTGATCGTATCCGGCATGCGCAGCTTTCGTTCGCTCGGGCTCGGCGACGGCGCCGAACTGGCCGTCGTAGTAATGCAATCCACAAAATTTCAGGCCCGATTGTGTAACGGCCTGCGCGAGTTCAATGACGCGTCGTCTGGAACTCTGCTCGATCCCGGTTCGGTTCATCCCCGGGTTAATGTCGAGAAAGACGCCGATATCCGCGCCCCGCCATTGACGCACTTGCGCTTCATTTTCGGCAAGCACGGAAATCCCGACGCGCGGGCATTGATTCTTGATCTCACGCACACGATGCGCGTTGGCGCCCATTAAGGGGTAAGCGACTAGCACGTCGGTCGCTCCTGTCTGACAGGCTTGCAGAAGCTCAAGGCTGGTGGCGCATTTGAAGTAGCGCACGCCGCGATCGATCAGCATGCGTAGCGTGTAGTTCAGCTTGGCAGTCTTGATATGCGCGCGCCACCGGACGGCATGTCCGCCGAGCAGGTCGAGGGTACAACGAATGTTGGAGGCGATCACGTCGGGATAAAGCGCGAGCGCCGGCGTAAGCACGCGTTCGGGATCGGAGACACGATACCGTTCGTGCCAGGGGAACTCCTGCAACAGGAACTTGACGGCTGCCATAGCGAAATGATGATAGCGCGGCGTAGCAAAAAGGAACTAGCTACTGCCAGTCGCCTGGCGACGGTACAACATCGGGGCTTCGTGCGTTGACCTTGCCGGACGCCGATAGTAGGCTCTCTGAATCCTCAATGGCGACCAATCCTCCTGTGCAATTTGAAAAATCTGAACCGCCTCACACTCATTTGGTCCGCGGTCTCGGACTATGGGCCGCGATCGCGATTGTTATCGGTGACACCATCGGTACAGGCGTGTTTCTGGTGTCGAGCGACATGGCTCGCTCTGTGGGATCAAGCGGCTTGGTGCTTGTGGCGTGGATTCTCGGCGGGCTTGTTGTTCTGCTGGGCGCCTTCTGTTACGCCGAGTTGGGGGCAGCTTTTCCGAAGGCGGGCGGCCCTTATGTCTACCTGGGCCGCGGGCTGGGACCTCTCTGGGGCTTCCTGTTCGGGTGGATGAGTTCGTTTCTGGACCGGCCCGTCGCCATGGCCGGGCTGGGGGCTGGCTTCATCCGATTCATGGGATTCTTTTTCCCAGCGGTAGACACGCCGCTTTTCACGGGCCGGATTTGGCACCAGGAATTCACGTTCACAGCAGCGCAACCGCTGGCGGCGTTTGTGGTCGTGATGGTGACGGGGATCAACTATTTCAGCGTGAAGATGAGCGGCGCGATCCAGGTGTTGCTGACTTCGTTGAAAATAGGCACGATTGTGGTAATTGCGTTCGGGGGACTGTCGCTCGGCCATCAAGCTATAGCAGCAGTGCCGCACGCGACGCCCATTGGCTGGGGCGTGATCCGTGCGCTGCTAACGGCTCTTGTTCCGGCGATGTGGGCGTTCAACGGATTCAACGATCTCGGCGATCTCGGGGAAGAGATCAAGCGTCCTGAAAAAAATATTCCAAGAGCCATCCTGCTAGGCCTGTTGATCGTCGGCGGACTCTATCTCGCGGTGAATGTTGCTTACTTTCACGTGCTGCCGTTTGCGGAAGTGGCTCGATCGCCGCACGTGGCGTCAGATGTGGTGCAGGGGTTTGCGGGCAGCCGCGGTGCGGCATGGCTCACGGTGGCGATGGCTGTCTCCGCGTTTGGGGCGTTGCACGTTGTGGTGCTGACGGGGGCAAGAATTCCGTATGCGATGGCCCGCGATGGAGTCTTTTTTCAGTTTGCGGAAAGGGTGCATCCTTCGTTCCGAACGCCAAGCGGGGCGCTGCTTTTCCTGGGAGTGGTAGCAACCTTGCTCGCGCTGACCGGAACATTTGAAGAGCTCTATTCGCTGTTCGTGTTCGCGGTCTGGATATTCTTTGCATTGACCGGCGTGGCATTGCTACGGCTCCGCCGCGTTGAACCGAATCTGGTTCGGCCTTACCGGGCGTGGGGCTATCCATTTACGCCGCTGATTTTTGTGTTGGCCGCGATCGCTTTAACGGTGAACTTGTGGATGGTGCGTCCGGTGCGATCGACGCTGGGTCTGGCGGTGATTCTGTTGGGGATCCCGTTCTTCTATCGGTGGCAGAAGGCTCGCGGAGGCGGGACTACGACTCTCTGAGAGTCGCTAAGCCGCGCTCCGTCCCTCTGTGCGGACGTCTCAGTGCTTGCCATCTTGCAACGGGGTAGCGGGAACCAGACGGTCGAGCCAGTACTGCTTTTCCGTTGCCAACGCCGCGCGGTCGGCCGCGGTTGGGACCCGGTCGTAACCAACTCCAGCCTTGACCTGTACCACTTTGCGTGCGCTGCCTCGGGCAGAAATTAGATAAAACGTACTTTCGCCCTGAGATGGGTTCTCGACGAAAATCACAATATCATTGTGCTTCTCTGCAGAGACCTCAAAGCCCCTGATGGTCTGGCCCATCTCGGCGAACTGCTTTATGGGAACCTTCTGCTCATCGGGAGAAATCCCAAGGAGGTGAGAAATATGAGGCGGCAAGAAAGCGTCGTGCCCTTGCTCCAGAGTCTTGTTTACGGCCCGGGCCAAGCGCCGCTGGGAGCTCGGCGCGGACGGCCTCTGAGCATGGGCCGAAGAGAACGCGACGAAACCCAGAATGAGAATCGCAGTCAGCCTCGGCCATTTCGGCACACTGCACGGCGGGGCGGATCGGAGTAGCGAAGGTGCGGCTTTCATGGACAGCATCATAGCAGCCGCACGGATGCGCTTTCTCATCATGGTCAAGGAGCGGTCGAGACATCCCTGCCGAAACCACCTCTCCGACAGGAGTTTTGAGTTCAGCAAAAACAGCGATACATCGTCAGCCTACTTCTGCAAAATTGCCTGCTTCGCCTCCAGCAACTCAGGTCTCCCAGGTTTGTCGGCGCGATCACAAACCTTCAACATCTCGCGAAAGTACTTCTGACTCGTCTCTCGACTTCCGCTGAGTTGCGCCGAGTGCGCCGCTCCATACAGTGCGTGCAAGCGCCCCGGCTCCTTCTTCAGAGTCGCTTCGAATTGCTCCAGCGCCTGCGCAGGTTCATTCATTTCCAGCAGCATCTCGCCTAGTAGCTCGCGCGCCGGGGCCAGCGGACCAGGAGTCACCGCACTTTTCTCCGTCCCATCTTCCAACTCCGCAGCCGACTTCATCTGGCGTAGCGCTTCCGCCTTATTGCCCTCAGCAAGCGCAGCCCACGCCCGTACCGTAAGCTCCTGGATCTCTACCTGAAGCGCCCAGTAATTTTCGGCGGCCTTCAGAAGTCGCTCTCGGATCTGCTGCAACGCTGCCGCCGATTCTTGCGCTGTCGCTGCCTGCTTCAGCCGTGCACCGCCCAATCCGCGGGCGAACCACGTCATTGCATCCGTATGGGGAAACGGTGTCTCGCGTACGGCGAGTTGCGCGGCTTGCTTCCAGTCTCGACGTTCCAGAGCGTACCGAGCCGGAATCGCAGCCATCGCAAAATATCCCACCGAAGGCCCACCGGCGCCGCCTATCACCGCCTTCGGGTCGAATCGTGATGCGATCTCCGGCAGTGAATCCACAATCCGCCGTGCCGCCTCGTCCTGCCCAGTTTGCAGGTACGCGTAAATTTCGTAGTCGCTCGAATGCAGTTCTTCTGCGGTCTGACCCTCGCGCCGCGCCGCCACTGCCGCTGCTACATTGCTGTCGATGGACTCTTGCCAGTAGCCCGTGCGTGTAAAAGTATGCGATGGCATATGCAGCGCATGCGGCGCATCGGGCGCAATTTCCGAGTAACGTCGTGCCGCCACCAGCGCTCGCCCCGCCAGCGCGGGCACGTCGTAGGTATGGATTATGTAATGTGCCAGCCCGGGATGCTCCGGCTCCTCCTCGAACAACTTCTCGAGAATCCCTCCCGCCTTCAGTCGCCCGGCGTAGGTCTTGTCCGCTGGATCTTCCGACGCCGTGATCGAGAGCGCATAGAAGATCTGCGCCTCATGGTCTTCCGGATATTTTGCCGCTACTTCCTGCATGGCGTCACGATAGGCGATCAGCCGGGCTCGCTGCGGCGTCTTCTCATAGTCGCTATACAACGTGCCGACCGCCGCGACATACGCCCGTTCACGCTCGGTCTTGGCGCCCACCGTCTTGCCGCGCTCCGCGTTCTCCCGCCCTGCCTGGAGCTGGCTCTTGTCTTTCATTCCCGGAGCGAAAGGATTACTCCAATCACTCAGCGCGATTCCCCAGTACGCAATCCCGCACGTCGCGTCCTTCCCCAGCGCTGTATGGAATCCGTCAATCGCACGGCTGAACTGGAATGAGTGCAACAAGGCTACCGCCCGGTTGAGTTCCTTCTGCGCCGCGTCGTTGCACGACGTGACAAAACGCACCGTTCCCAGCTTCTCGCCACTCCCATGCTGATGTTCCTGCGCCTCGCCACCCAAAGCCACAGTAGTGAGGATCACCAGAATTGTCGCGATGATTCTTCCTCTGACCATGTCACCCCTTAAGCCCCGAAGATTATAGGCGGTTTGACAAGTCTGCGGGAGACAGGTGAGACCCACCTGCTCGTGCACTTTGCGACATAGGAATTTTGGCTTTCAATCGAGAAGAAATCACTGCTTACGTAAGGCTTTGACGGACGGCTCGTCTTGCCCGTTCCAGACGTCGTCGGTGATCGCAATAGGGCTGGGCGTAGATTCTGAAATCCTCGCGAGACAAGGTCTTTACAAGCTTCGGCACACCGTCCCACACAGCCTGTGCCTTCTCAAGAAGCTCACACGACTCGACCCCACACTCCGCGCACGAACGCAGTCCCTTCGTTCGGCAGCACCGCTGTGCCTTGCATCTGCTGCAGGTATGGAACAGCTGATCCTCCGGACCCTGGCAGCCTCCGCAATCGATGCTCGTGGCCGTTTCTTTTAGCCGGTAAATCCTCTTCCACGCCGCCGCGGTCCGTTTCTGATGCTCAATGCCTTTCGCTTTGCCACCGAAAGCCGGACAACTGCTGCACAATACTCCACACGCGGATATCATCCTGGCCATCGTCTCCCCCGCCGCAAACGCACCGCTCTCGGCTGAGACGATAGCCTTTTCCGATCACGTCCCGCTATGATCCCCGTCACTGTTCGTTTGGCCTCTCGGTGCTATCAAGTTCAGTCCCGCGGAAAGATATCCCCGTCCGGAGGCCACTCCCTTGACACGTTTTTCCTCCCAACCTGTCGCCAACTCGAATTCACCGACTTTTCGCGCCATAAGTCTTACCCAGGCATTCTGCGCAATTTGCTCGTTGATCCTTCTTTTGGCCGCCTCCGGATGCGGCAATTCTTCGACGCCGCCTCCGGCCGCTCCCAAATGGGTCGTCAGTTCCACCGACGACGTCGCCCAGCCGCCCTCCGGTACTCTGACTCTACGCAGCGCCCTCGATCAGGCCGCATCCGGCGACACGATCAACTTCGACTCCAGCCTGAACGGCGCCACCATCGAGCTCAACATAATCGGAGAGAATCACTCGATCCTTCTGGGTGAGACCTACAACGGCATGACGTTCCAGGGATACGCAGAGCGCGACTACGGCAAGTCCGCGATCTATGAGAAGAAAGATATCGAACTCGACGCCACCAGTCTGTCCAACGGAATCACCATCAAGTGGGCAGGCGGAGACACCAACCCCGCCCGCGTCCTCGCTGTGTATGGCGACCTCACCCTGCGTAACGTGAACATCACCGGCGGATACTCACTGGCCGAAGCCATCAGCAACGCAACCGCCCAACCCTACACGCTTGCTCGCGGGGGCGGAGTCGCCGTTTGGGGAACTCTGACGCTCGATCACTCCGCCATCTACGGCAACAAGATCGTTGGCGACACCGAATCCAGCCGTGATCGCGGCACTTACGGCGGCGGCATTTATGCCAACGGTCTCAATCTCACCAATTGCATCGTCGCCGGCAATTCCGCCAAAGGATACGGCGCGGCCGGCGGCGGCATCTACTCCGTCGGCGGTGCCGATCACATCAGCGGCGCCGGAAACGACACTACTATCTCGCAATGTGTGATCAGTGGAAACCGCGTCACCGCCCAGCACAGCTACGGTGGCGGAATTTTCACTCTCTCCGGTGGACCGACTAATCTCGCCCGCATGACCGTCACCAACTCGACCGTCGCTAGGAATCTCGCTGAGGATAATCCTGACCTTCCCGAAGTCGGCCAGTACTACCATCGCGGCGGTGGCATCTATATGGGCGGCGGCTCGCTGACGGTAATCAGTTCGACCATCGCTGAGAATCAGGTCAACGGACCGGTCGCCATCTTCAGCGGCAAGCCCAACATCGGCGGAGGCGGGGTCGCCGCCACCATCGGAAATGCTCACGTGATCGAAGACGTCCACTTGCAGCATTCCATCGTCATCGGCAACACCATGAATGGAGCCCCTGCCGACTGGTTCACCGGCTCGCTGATTAACTTCTACAGTTACGGATACAACCGCATCGGCAGCATCGACTTCAGCCAGATCCTCGTGCCCTGTCCGGAATGGCTCGATCTCAGCCGCCGACACTATCCTGAAACCGGCGACCTGGATGCTCTAGCCGTCGCCGACGTTCTTGATCTCACGAATACGCAACTTCACGCCACTATTCTTTCGGCCGGCACCGACTCCGGCCAGCCAATCGTTCTCTGGTATTCCCCCGGCACGGCTGCTACCAACCAGATTCCCACCGCGCAATACAGTTTCGACTTCATCAGCGCTGGATACAACGGCTACGGTCAGCCCACCGACGATTTCCTGAATCACCTTCTCGACAAACTCCGAACCGATCACGCTGACGAATTGGGAAGCGACTTCGGATCGGACTTCGGAGACCTGACCGGCACCACATGGTACGGCCCCGCCCAGACCTGGCCGTCAGACCCGGTCAACACCCCGTGGATCGCTTTCTGGCACAACCTCGACACAGAGATCAACGGACGCATGGGTACCGCCACGCTAGGTGACAACTTCTGGGCCACTTACACGACGGGCCCCATCAGCGACAACGTTGCCATAACCGTGAATACCGCCACATATTCCGCAAAGCTTGCTGGAACCGACCAGCGAGGCAATGCTCGTCCGAAAGGCGGGCTGGGCGACGTCGGCGCCATCGAAAAGTGACGCAAAGCACCGAACACAGGGTCGACACCATCCTCAAGCCTTGTCATCCTGAGGCGCCGTCTTTTGGCACCGAAGGACCGATGTACCCTGCCGCCCCTCGCCTCCTGTGATCGGCGGTTGTGAGTTCCTCAAAGTGCACGCGCCTTCTTTCTTGCTGTCTGGTCAGCATTTACAATCTCGCATTGGCTTTTCGAGGTTTGCATGGCACTCCGCAGAATTCTTGGTCTGATCTTTGTCTCCTCATCGCTTTTGTCCTACGCCTCTAACGCCGGTGAGTCTGCCTCGGTGAAAGTCGCCATCTGCCAGATCCTCGTTATCGACAGTGACCGCGAAGGTAACTTCCGCCGCATCGAGTACGCCCTAGTCGACGCGAAAGAGCAGGGTGCGCAAATCGCCACTTTTCCCGAGTCCGCGATTCTTGGATGGGAGAATCCCGAGGCACACCGCCTCGCCCATCCCATCCCCGGCGACGACAGCCAACGCATCCAAAACCTCGCTAAGAAGTTTGATCTCATGATCGCCATCGGCCTTGACGAAAAAGATGGCGATCGCCTCTATGACTCCGCCATCCTGGTCGACCGCACCGGCAAGCTCTTGTGGAAGCACCGCAAGATCAACGTCCTCCCCGAACTCATGAGCCCGCCCTACGCGCAAGGCAGGCCTGACGACATCAGTGTCATCGACACGGAATTCGGCCGAATCGCTTTCCTGATCTGCGCCGACACCTTTAGCGACGCCCACTTCGACCGCATCAAGCAACTCAAACCCGATTTCATGATCGTCCCCTACGGCTGGGCCGCAAAGTCGCAGGAGTGGC
Organism: Terriglobia bacterium; assembly: GCA_020073385.1. GTDB lineage: Bacteria > Acidobacteriota > Terriglobia > Terriglobales > Acidobacteriaceae > Sulfotelmatobacter. Next base: position 26,976 of record JAIQFH010000006.1, read on the forward strand.
CGGAACACGCCAAAGAACTCGAGAAGATCGTCGGCAAGCGGGCGAAAGAATTAGGTTGCGATGTAGTCGGCACAGACCTCGTCGGTGTGATGAGCGCCGGCCCCTGGAAGGGATACACCTACGGTGGCGCAAGCGTAGCGATCTCAGGTGCAGGGGAAGTGATAACCAGACTGCGCGACCGCGACACAGAAGTAAAGCTCGTCAAAGTCCACCCCCGAAGCCATTAACCCCCAACCCGTCCGTGTAGATGTGCCGGGTGCCCGTCCTTGTTGCTTTTTGTACGACAAGGCGGGGATTTTGACTTCAGAGCTCGGTGGATGCATGTCCTGATCAGGCAGTAAAGGGGAGAGCTTTTCACGAGTTCCAACCGCGAAGCGGGGCAAGAATGCAGCTCATGGCGCAAGCCATGTGTACGCTCCCCACAAAGTGGTGCAAGCTCCGTAGGAGCGACAGAAAAAGTTACCACCATCCGTCCTGCTTCGATCCTTCCCGGTCGATAACTCCCATTAAATCATCACCTTGACACTAGAGCATTGGGGAAATTGCGCATCATCGCCGTCCCTTGAGCTGCCCTGCGGTGCCCGCCGGATAGCCGTGAGAACACGCGTCGCCCTCTTCCCTCACGTCCGTCCCTCACATGCGAACACGGGTGTAAAATGTCGAGGTTAACCTACTTTTTCTAATCTCCCGAGCTTCGAAAGGATTTCTCCGATGGCAACACTGGAAGCCCCCGTTCGGCCAGCGCGCGCGAGCCTGCACTCCGGACCGTTTGTGACCGAGCCCTTTTTTGATTTCCGCAACGAAGAAAACGCCCGCCGCATGCGCTCGGCGATTGCCAAAGTCCGCGGCCAGCTTGGTCGCGAATACGACCTCATCATCGGCGGCAAGCGCGTCAAGACCACCGACAAGATCAAATCGCTGAATCCGTCAAAGCCCTCGGAGATCGTAGGCATCCACCAGAAGGCCGGCAAGGAGCACGTCGAACCCGCAATGCAAGCGGCACTCAAAGCCTTCGAATCCTGGAGTCGCACCTCGATCGAAGAACGCGCCGCGTTGTTGTTCCGCGTGGGCGACGCCATGCGCCAGCGCAAGATGGAATACATGGCCTGGTTAGTTTTCGAAGTCAGCAAGAACTGGGCCGAGGCGGACGCCGATATCTCCGAGACCATCGACTTCTGCGAGTTCTACGCGCGCGAAGCGTTGCGCTTCGCCAAAGCTCAGACTCCCATCCAGTTGCCCGGCGAGCACGACACCCTGCACTACATTCCGCTCGGCGTCGGCGCTGTGATTCCACCGTGGAATTTCCCTTGCGCAATCATGGCGGGAATGACGCTGGCCTCGATCGTCAGCGGCAATACGGTCATCCTGAAACCGTCAAGCGATTCGCCCACGATCGCCGCCAAGTTCGTTGAGTTGCTCGAAGAATGCGGCATGCCCGAGGGCGTTGTGAACTTCTGCCCCGGCGCCGGAGCCAGCTTCGGAGACGCCGTCGTCGGCCACCCGAAGACGCGCTACATCGCCTTCACCGGATCGCGCGAAGTCGGTCTGCAAATCAACAAAACGGCTGCAACCCAAGCCCCGGGCCAGATCTGGGTCAAGCGCACGATTCTCGAGATGGGCGGCAAAGACGCCATTATCGTTGACGCCGATGCCGACATCGATTCAGCCGTCGAAGGCGTGGCCCAAGCCGCCTTCGGATTCCAGGGCCAGAAGTGCTCCGCCTGCTCGCGCGCCATCGTTGACGAGCGCGTCTACGATAAGTTCCTGCAGCAACTGAAAGCCCGCGTCGAGCAGATCAAAGTGGGTGATCCCGCCGAGAACGCGAACATGGGCGCGGTCATCAACGAAGGTTCGATGAAGACGATCCTCGGCTACATCGAGCAGGGCAAGAAAGACGGACGCCTCATCACCGGCGGCGAGCGCGCCACCAACGCTGGCGAAGGTTATTTCATTCAGCCGACGGTTATTGCCGACATCCAACCTAGATCAAAGCTCGAGCAGGAAGAAATTTTCGGCCCGGTGCTCGCTGTGATCAAGGCCCGTGGCTTCGACCACGCGCTGGAAATCGCGAATGACACCGAATTCGGCCTGACCGGAGCCGTTTACACCAGTTCGCGGGATAAGATCGATCGCGCCATCCGCGAATTCCACGTCGGCAACTTGTACATAAACCGAAAATGTACGGGTGCGATGGTCGGAGCCCATCCCTTCGGCGGCTTCAACATGTCAGGCACAGATTCCAAATCTGGCGGCCCGGATTATCTCTACCTGTTCACGCAAGCCAAAGCCGTAGGCGAGAAGATCGCGTAGCGCCGGCGTCCCGCCGGTTGTGGCGGGGGCGTCTCGCCCCCGCGTCTTCACTCCGCATAAGGAGTGCTCTTCGGTGGCGCCGCCCACGGATTCCGCTCCACAAACTGCCGTTGATGCCAGTACGGATACACCGGTGTCACATCGCTGGCCCGATCAAGCTTGGCCATCTGCTCGGCCGATAAATTCCATCCCACGGCATCAAGATTCTGCCGCAATTGTTGTTCGTTCCGCGCGCCGATGATGACCGTCGAAACCGTCGGTCTCTGCAACAGCCAGTTCAGCGCGACCTGCGGCACACTCTTGCCCGTTTCTTTCGCAACAGCCTCGATCGTATCGACTACATGAAACAGATGCTCGTCCTCAACCGGCGGTCCCATGTCGGCCGTCTGAGGCAATCGGCTTTCCTTCGGCAAAGGCTGCCCGCGCCGAATCTTCCCTGTAAGCCGTCCCCAGCCCAGTGGACTCCACACCAGCGCCCCGACACCTTGGTCAAGCCCCAGCGGCATCAATTCCCATTCGTATTCCCGGTTGATCAGCGAGTAGTAGACCTGGTGCCCCGCATATCGCGCCCAGCCATAGCGATCGGCGACGTCGAGCGACTTCATCAGATGCCATCCGGAAAAATTCGAGCACGCGATGTATCGCACCTTGCCGCTTTGGATGAAATTGTCGAGCGTGCTCAACACTTCTTCGACCGGTGTGAGCGCGTCGAATCCATGCAGATGATAGATGTCGATGTAGTCTGTGCCCAGCCTTCGCAGGCTCGCCTCACACGCCACAATCAGGTGATGCCGCGACGATCCCAGATCATTGGGCCCTTCTCCCATGCGAAACGTTGCCTTGGTCGAGATCAGAACCTTATCGCGCCGCCCCGCGACGGCTTTTCCCAGGATCGTTTCCGACAGACCGTTCGAATAGATGTCGGCGGTGTCAAAGAGATTGACTCCAGCCTCCAAACAGATATCGACCAGCCGTGTTGCCTCGGCAACATCGCTCGCCCCCCACGCTTTGAAAAACTCCGTTCCACCGCCAAAAGTCCCCGTCCCAAAACTCAGGACCGGAACTTTCAATCCTGATTTGCCAAGCGTTCTATATTCCATAGCTCCCATAGATGCACCTGATCGTACAATGATTCGGTTGCCGTGCGCTTTAGCTTCTCATCATTCGGGAATTGGGGACAACACAATGAAATTTCCATTGAGGATGTCGCTATGCGTCGTTCTTCTGTCATGCAATTTCCTGGGGCAAAATGCCCCCGACCGGGCAGTGGTCGACGCCGCCACCCAAGTGATTCGCCCCCAGCAGATCCGTGCCCACATCCGCTTTCTTGCCGATAGCTTGCTGCAGGGCCGCGCCCCGGGCACTCCCGGCTATGACATCGCTGCGCGTTACGTGGCGACGGAACTGGAAGGCATGGGCTTGCATCCCGCGGTCTCCGGGGGATGGTTTCAATCCGTGCCGCTCGAAAAGGCAGTGACAAACGCGGCCTCCAGTTCTCTCACATTGATCCTCAACGGCCAAGAGCAGAAGCTGGCCGATGCGAAGGATTACGTTTTCTCGACATGGTTCGCGACTCCCCTCGCCAAGGGCGAAGCACGGGCCGAGAGCGACGTCAACGCGCCACTGGTGTTTGTGGGATTTGGCGTGACTGCCCCCGATCAGAAGTACGATGACTATACGGGTGTCGATGCGCACGGAAAAATCGTCGTAGGAATCTACGGAGCGCCCTCTTCATTTCCCTCGACGGAGCGCGCCTACTATTCCGACGGCACCGTGAAGGCGAAGAATGCCGTGGCCCACGGGGCGATTGGCGTTATCTCGCTCATGCTTCCGGAGGATTGGAAACGCTATCCATGGGAATGGCTGGTTCCCCAGATTCAGGTCGGAGAGATGCACTGGCTTGACACAGCCGGTGTGCCGCATGATTTCTTCCCGGAGCTTCGCGGAAACGCCCTGCTCAGTCAGAAGGGCGCGGAGACTTTGTTTGCGGCCGCACCCAAAACTTTGGAGCAGGTGTTCGCCACTGCGAAGGCCGGCAAACCACAGGCGTTCGTTCTACCGGCGAGCGCGCACATCCACACTGTTGCCGCTCAGTCCGTGATTCAGAGCTCCAACATTGTTGCCGAGCTGAAAGGCTCCGATCCCGCGCTGCGCGATCAGTACGTCGTCTACACCGCCCACGTCGATCACCTCGGAATCTGTCCTGCCGTGGAAGGCGACAACGTCTGCCACGGAGCACTCGACAACGCTTCCGGAACCTCGACTCTGCTCGAAATCGCGCGCGCCTATGCGAGTCTGCCAAAGCTTCCTCGCCGCTCGGTCCTCTTCGTCTTTGTGACTGGCGAAGAAATGGGTCTGCTCGGCTCCGACTATTTCGCCCATTTTCCTACCGTGCCTCTAAAGTCGATCGTCGCCAACGTCAACATTGACGGCGCGCCCGGCAGTTACTTCCCGATGAAGGACGTCGTAGCGCTGGGTGCGGAACACTCGACGCTCGGCGGAGTCGTCGACTCTGCGGCGAAATCCCTGGGCTACCAGGTCAGTCCCGATCCTATGCCCGAAGAGGTTTCATTCATCCGCAGCGATCAGTACTCGTTCGTTTTGCAGGGCGTGCCCGCCGTTGACATAACCGACGGCGTGAACTCCACGGACCCAAAGATCAACGGCCTTGAAGTGATCAAGAAGTGGCTGGTCACGCGTTACCACACGCCGCTCGACAACATTGATCAGCCGATCGACTTTGACTCAGCGGCGAAGGGTGCGGTGATGAACTTCCTCATCGGATATCAGGTGGCCCAGCAAGATGGGATTCCGGCGTGGAACAAAGGCGACTTCTTCGGGACAACCTTCGGCCCAAGACATAACGCGAACAACACAGGAGAGTAGGCCGGCCGGTGCTCCGTCTGGGTGAGGTTCTTTGCGATAGCGCGATCGTCCGCTTCCGGACGATTGAACCCGTTGCAGGACACTCATCTCTCGATGCGTCACGCCGCGCAGCTTCGATCGATCCCTTTGGGGACCGAGTAGTCATAGGCCGCCCAAAACAAAGGCCGCGATTACTGGAGGCCTCTTGAATCTGCTGATTGTGACTGAGACTACGGTGAAACGCCTGCAGGTGGCTGTGGAGCGGCTCCCGCCGTAGTTGCGGCGGCTGCCTCGTTCAGGATGCGGTGATGGATGGTGAACAGCGCCAGTTCCAGCCGGTCCGACACGCCGATCTTGTCATACACGTTGCGCAGATAGTTCTTGATCACCTGTTCGGTGGTGCCAAGCTGCGACGCGATTTCTTTGTTCTTGTATCCCTGCACGATCAGCGCGACGATGCGCAGTTCCTTCGCAGTCAGACGGTCGCGCACCCGTAATCCGACCATATCGTTCTCGGTCAGCTCGCTGGGCACCGCGACATCCTGCACCCAGGTTTCGCCACGAGCGACCTTGCGAACGCAATCCACCAGCGCCGCGCTGGTCACGTTGCGGTATACAACTCCATGCGCCCCGTTCGACATGTGCTTCTGCGCGCTCTCACCGGTGTCAGCAAGCACAATGACGTGCGTCTTGGCTTTGTTGGCGGCCTGCACGATGGCAGAGAAGTCGTTATGAAATCCTGCCGCGACTACCAGAATAGCGGCGCGGAACTTGTCTAGCGCCATGAACATCTGTTCCGGCGTCTGTGCCTGGGCCACAATGCGCATCTCGTCTTCGACGGCGAGCACTTTGGCGATGCCCGCTCGGAAGATTGCCTGGTTATCGGCCAAAATCAGTTTGAGCATGTTGTCAGCGCTCCAAGAAAGTCCGGTTTATGAGTTCCTGACGAACTCGTATGAATCGATCACGCAAGCCACGCCGCGGCCTTCGCCGCCTTCTCCCGTTTCATCGGCGCGCACTACTCGCCCCTTGCACTGGATGGTCACATTCTCCTGACCACCCGTCATTTCCGGGGGTAGCGTGATTTCAAATTCCACGGGCGAACCAATCTCCATGGAGGCGTCGGCGCGGATGTAAACCCCGGCCGCGCTGAGATTCCCGGTAACTCCCTTGGCGTCGGTTTCGCCCTTGTGAATCTTGATCGGCAATTCCAGCGGAAACCTTTTTCCGGTCCGTGCTTCTTCCCCCACGGTACCTCCTCTAGGTTGACCTGTCTGTGTACTGTCTGTGAATGAGGCCAACGTCGTCAAAGCAAGCTCCTGGCGGGCGGGGGCCCACTTTTGTGCTCACGGGCGGTTATATCACGGAAAGTTACTCATGTAAAAGCCTGATAACCCGTTAGTTAACGGTAGGCGCGATTCCCCCAGGCCAGTCGAGTCGAGCCCAGGGGAGCGATGAGCGGTGAGCGAACCAACTGGCCTCGGTTTTGCTCAACGCTCAATGCTCATTGCTTATTTGAACCGCCGGTCAAAATAAGCAGGCCATACGCCGCGCTTACCGATCACGATCAATTCCGAGCCAAATTGACCGCCCTGATTTACTCCAAACAAACGATGCCGGATCTGGCTCACCTTCAGAATCGGCCAACGCAACAGGTCGCCTGCACGTTGCTTCAGGCGCGGGCTTTGCTCACGAAAAGTGAGCAGCCTGACATCGTCGAAGCCGCATATATCGAGCAAGGACATGAGATTGGATCCGGCGAATCCGTACTCGTGCGACAAGGTGACATACAATGACGAATTCGCGCACGGACCTTCCATGTTCGGCGTGCGTAACAGCACGGAACCGCCTCGCCTCAAAGCCCAATAAAGGGAGTCCACCACCCATAGCAATGAGTACTTCGGCACATGTTCAATGACGTGCGACAGGTGGATGAACTCGAACTGTTCCTGCTTGTCGCTCAGAAATTCCCCGATGTCGTTCGGGATATCAAACAGAGTGACACGATCCGGCGCCCACTCGCGCACGTGCTGTTTATGAGCTATGCCGAAATCCGCGCCGTAAATTTTCTCGTAACCCAGCTTCAGACAGGCAGCCACAAACCATCCCCCGCCGAAACCAAGATCGAGGATCGGCGCACTCCGATCTTTTGGCAGATAGGGCGCGTACTGCTGGGCCGCGTTTAGCACCATCGCCTGGTTTTCCGTCTCCTGCCATGTTGGCTGCGCCTTCCCCGCAGCGTGCCGGGCGGCCATGCGGCGGTACACTTCTGCGATGAAGGCGTTGGGGTCCACAGAGTCTGATTCAGAACGATCGGCGAGAAAATACTAGCAGACAACCGCGAAGGCCGTTTCGCGGCACCCATCCCGCTGGAAACGGTACATGATGGTTAACTCGAGGAATGAATCGAACGAGTGCTTGCTGCTCTGCTTGCGCGTGAGGATCGGGTCTGTCCGGTTCGGTCACAGTATCGTGAAACCTGTAGATGCCCCCGTCCGACCATACGCGTGCACGTGGTAGTGTTTTGGAATGCTTGTTCTGGCAAGGAAACCGAAATCCTATGACATATTCATTCCGAATCTTGGGACGCTGGCGGAATCCGCGTCTTGCGGCAGTCTGCGTTTTCTTTGCGGCTAGTGTGGCCGTTGCGGGGCAAACGGCGCAGAAGCCTGTGGAGCAAAAGCAGTCTCCGAACGCACAGGTGGCGAAGCCTAACCCGTCTGACGCGAGAACGGAGTCGACCGCGGTTCTGGTTCAGCTCAACAGCGCTTTGGAGAACCTGGCGGCACGAGTCTCTCCCGCAGTGGTACAGATTCTGGTTACCGGTTACGGTACGGCCCGCGAGGAGAATCGATCGCAAACCGCATTCATCGTGCGCCAGCACGCGGTCGGGTCGGGCGTGATCGTAGATCCGAACGGGTACATAATGACCAACGCGCACGTGGTCGAGGGCGCACAGCGCATTCGCGTTGCATTGCCGTTGCCGATGGGGGACTCGTCAGGACTAGTTCCACTCGGCAAGCGTCGTATCGTCGAGGCCAAGCTGCTAGGTCAGCACAAAGAAAGTGATCTCGCGTTGCTCAAGATCGATCAGACGGATCTGCCGACCTTGCCGCTGGTCAGCCAGCAGCGTCCTCATGTCGGACAGTTGGTGTTTGCGATCGGCAGCCCTGAGGGACTCCAGAATTCAGTGACCATGGGAGTCGTCAGCGCGCTCGCCCGGCAAGCTGATCCGACCAAAGCCCTCACCTACATACAGACCGACGCTCCCATCAATCCGGGAAATAGCGGCGGACCGCTGGTCGACATGAACGGCTCGGTGGTGGGCATCAATACTTTCATCCTGTCGCAAGGTGGTGGCAGCGAAGGTCTGGGATTCGCCATTCCCGCGCGTGTAGTCGATTTTGTGTATCGCAGCCTGCGCAAATATGGACATGTTCATCGCGTGGAGATCGGCGCCGTAGCGCAGGAAATCACGCCGGCCCTGGCAGAGGGCTTGCAACTTCCTCAGCATTGGGGAGTCGTGGTGGCGGACGTAAAACCGGGTGGTCCCGCGCAGGCGGCGGGACTGCAGGTTCAGGACATCATTCTCTCGGCCGACGATCGCCGGGTTGAGACCCTGCCGTCATTATCGGCGGCTCTCTATCTGCACCGTCTGGACCAGGTGGTGAAACTCGAAGTCTTGCGGGGCAAGGAACGAATGACGATCAACGTTCCCGCGATTGAGCATCACGATCAGATGGATCAGCTTCTCGATACGGTGAACCCTGAGAACAGCCTGATTCCCCGGCTGGGCATCCTCGCGATCGATATCACAGGCGAACTGGGCACCAAGTTGAGTTCGTTGCTGCGGATTCCGTCCGGCGTGATCGTGGTGGGCAGGGCCGTAGAACTCATCACGCCCGAAACCGGTTTACAGGCCGGAGATGTGATTCATCAACTGAATACCGTTCCAATCGACTCCACGCAGACGCTGCGCGCCGCCGTCGATAAGCTCAAGTCCGGCGATCCGGCGGTGCTGCAGATTGAGCGCGACGGAGAATTGATGTTTGTCAGCTTTGAGATGGAATGAGGGTGCGTCATGAATTGGCCTCGAGATTCCATGTCATCCTGAACGGCAGCGAAGCCGGCGCGAGGGACCGTACGATGGTGAGAAGTTTTGATGGGGTGGACGGGAATGCTCACGCTGCATGCAGCGTTTGAGGTCTGGGATGCTGCATTGCCGCATTCGGCGCTTCGCAAGGTCCCTCGGTGGGCTACCGCCCTCCTCAGGATGACATCGTAAACCAACATCTCGAACCAACAAAATCTTTGATCCGCGCAACTATGACGGCCGAGTGCTGGTCGCCGAAACGATAGCAGCTAATTTGCGGCGGCTACAGAGGCCTTGGGTTTGCTGGCGATCTCGATGGCCGCGCCCAATCCTGCCACAGCAGCTTCCAGCAGCCGAAGATCATCCCGTGTGAACGCATCCTGGCCCGCGCGATACAAGGCTAAAACGGATACGACTTTGCCGTCGGCCTCGATCGGCACGGCCAAAGCCGAGCGCAGCGGGCTGTACTTTGTGGGATCGTTCAGGTATCCGGGTTCAACTGACGGATTGCCGTTCAGAATCGCTTTATGATTCTCCGCCACCCAGCCCGACAATCCTTCTCCCAGAGGAATCCGCAAAGAAGAGAACAGCCGGAAATTTTCTCCGCTCACGAATTTCGCGATCAAGTCGTCGCCGCTGGGACAGTACACCGCCATCGAGTTGTGCGGGACAAAATGCTTCAGTCGAACTGAGAGCATCGAGAAGATGTCTTCCAAATACAATGAGGGGCCGGCCTTGCGGATGAGTTCAACAATTTCCTGGGACTGCTTCCGCGCCTGCGGGATGCGCTCATTGAAATCGGAGGACGACACAAAGTTCGCAGCCGCCTCCGGTGCTTCGGCAAATCCTGCCGCGGGCGCCGATCCCCGTTCCACCTTGATGTCAGTCGATAACTTAGGAGGCGCCTGCAGAGGCTGCTCGTTTGCTAGTTTCTCCAGTTCTTTGTATCGGCGCTGCAGAATTGCGACGATCTGCGGATCGAAACTTGTTCCCGCTTCAGAAGCGACCTTTGCCATGGCCTCGTCGAGCGGCAGCGCTTTGCGATACTGCCGGTCGGAAGCGAGAGCGTCCAGGCAATCGACGGCAGCCAGAATTCGCGCCCCGATCGGAATGGCTTCGCCCTCAAGCCCATGCGGATAGCCGCTGCCATCCCATTTCTCATGATGCGCGCGCACGATCGGCACCACCGGATACGGAAAGCGAACCTGCTCCAGAATCTCTGCGCCGACGATGGGGTGAATTTTCATCTTCTCGAATTCGTCCGGCGTAAGCTTTCCCGGCTTGGAGATGATGTGCTCCGGTACAGCGAGCTTTCCAATGTCGTGCAGCACGGACGCAGCCTGCAGCGCTTCCTTCTCGTCATCGCTCAGCCCCAGCTCGTTGGCCAGTTCCATGGCATAAACGCGTACCCGCTGCAGGTGTTCGCCAGTAGTTTCGTCTTTGGCTTCAATGGCCAGTGCCAGGGCTTCAATTGTGCGCAGGTGAAGTTGTGAGACTTGCTGGGCGTGAACCTTCTCGGTTTCGAGTTTGCCAAGATACAGGCGATAGGACCGGTACATCAGGTAAATCGGCGGCAAAACCAGCAGCGAAGATTGCCACCCGATATGACTATTGAGGAAGTGGACCAGTCCTGCAACCGCAGCCCCCACCATGTAGTAGGGGAACAGCCACAAGTGACTCTCGCCCCAGACTTTTGCGATCGACTTCTCTTCAGTGAGGCCAATGATGGTCGACGTGGCCGCAGTATTGCATCCGAAGTGAACAATCGCGGCTACCAAAAGAGCCAGCGGGCCCGGCCCATGGAGAACTCGATGGACCACAAATTGGTAGGCGAGGTACGCAATCGCGATCGATACCGTGACCTGCGATAAATTAAACACCAACTGAACGAGTTTGATCTGCCGCGCCGGCCTCCAGTAGAACTGCACCAGCGTGCTCGCCACTCCGATCGCCAGAGTTTCCGGCAGACTTAATTCCAGGATGCCGAGAAGCGTGAACAGGAAGTTGACTGATAGCGTCCCTTCGATGCCGGGCAGCCCTACCTTGAGGGACGAAGCCAGAAGTGCAGCGATCAGGTAGCACACGAACTTCAGGGGATCACCGGTTTGCCAGTGCGCGAATCCGAGGAACAGAAATGCCCATCCGGCCAAAGCAAGACCGGCGATAAACACACGGGCACCGATGGACCGAACCCCAGACATACGAAGTGCTTAAATTTTCAACGAATTAGGGGCGTAAGTCCGCCCAAAAGACACTTTCCTGATTACCAAGGTTTAGAACAGTGAAAGCAATGATTTAGCTTCCACTTAGACCATAGTCCCGGCTTCCATTAGCTGTTCAAACTGCGACAATTTGTCCCGCGCCCAAGCACTGGGACAAATCGCCCGTAGCATTTCGCAACATCACTTTCCAAGTTGCTGATTCCTAAAGCCCGCGTGCTTCGCCTTTGGACCGTCGCCTGCACATAGACAGGTCACTTGGGGTGCGGTTACTCGCACCATGGGGCGACTGAGTGGGGGATTTCATGAAAAAACTTGTGCTTCTGTTTTTGATCGTCGGCGTCACTCTGGCCTACGCCGATGATTCAAAACTGTCACCAGAATTGCGGGGCAAGCAATCGTCCCAGCAGGTCCGGGTCATCGTGCAGTACGCTCCCGGAACGCAGGTCAATTGCAACGGGTTGCTCGGCCTCGTCGATTGCCTGGTGAATGACATTGTGAAGCTTGGCGGGACGATCCTGGCGCCTCTGCCGTTGGTAAACGGCGTTGTGGCGCTGCTGGATGGTCCTGGGATTCTGAACCTCTCGAAGAACGCCAACGTTGTCTATATCAGCACCGATCGCCCGCTGACCCCCACTCTCAGCAATGCTGCGCCCGCGGTAAACGCGTTTGCAGCTTGGCAATCGGGCTATACCGGTGCAGGAGTCGGAGTCGCGCTCGTCGACAGCGGAGTCAGCAGCCACCCGGATCTGAACGGCGGATTTCTTGGTGCGTCACGCGTCGTCTGGAACCAAAGCTTTGTTCCAGGCAATCTGAGCGGGAACGACCAGTTTGGACACGGAACCCACGTTGCCGGATTAATCGCAGGAAACGGCGCCAGTTCCACGGGTTCCAAATATTCCAAAACGTTTGAAGGAATCGCGCCCAAAGCCAACATCATCAATTTGCGGGTTCTTGATCAGAACGGCGCGGGTTCCGACAGTGCGGTGATTTCGGCGATCAGCACCGCAATCGCGCTCAAGCCGGTCTTCAACATCCGTGTGCTTAACCTCTCATTGGGGCGTCCGGTCTATGAGAGTTATAAGCTCGATCCGCTCTGCCAGGCCGTCGAAGCCGCGTGGAAGAATGGCATTGTCGTGGTAGTCGCGGCGGGCAACAACGGCCGCGTTCAGCAGACGAATGGCTACGCGACCGTAACCTCGCCGGGCAATGATCCTTACGTGATCACCGTGGGAGCCATGAAGACCATGGGCACGCCCACTCGTGTCGACGATCTGATTGCCAGCTACAGCTCGAAGGGCCCGACTGCCATCGATGCCGTGGCCAAGCCAGACATCGTTGCGCCGGGCAACCTGCTGGTTTCTCTTGAAGCGCCGGGCTCGACGCTCTACAACAACTATCCTGGCAATCGCGTGCCAAATAACTTCTATGTGAATGGCGGCAGCACTGCTTCGTCATCTGCCTACTTCACATTAAGCGGCACCAGCATGGCGACAGGCGTAGTGAGCGGCGTCGTTGCCGATCTGCTGCAAAAGTCACCAAGCCTTACGCCCGATCAGGTGAAGGCGCGGCTCATGAAGACGGCCTGGAAGTCGCTGCCGGCCTACAGCAGCACCACCGATCCAACCACTGGCATCACCTACACCGATCAGTACGACATCTTCACCGTAGGCGCTGGATACGTGGATCTCGAGGCTGCGCTCAACAATACGGACGTAGCCAAGGGAACGGCGATGTCGCCGGTCGCTTCCTTCAACGCGAACAACGGATACGTATACCTCAAGGACAGCGCGACGGCGGTCTGGAACACTTCGTCCGCATGGTCGAATTCCGCAGTGTGGGGAAATTCGCAGTTCCTGGTCGGTGCGCCCGCCACGGCCATGTCGGGCAATCCACTGTGGGGCAGTAGCAACGAGGTCTGGGGCTCCAATGTTCTCTGGGGATCGAACGTGCTGTGGGGCAGCAACGTGCTCTGGGGATCGAACGTACTTTGGGGCAGCAATGTGCTCTGGGGCAGCAATGCTACCGGCGGCGAACAATAACATCCAGCTACCCGCATAACTGGGGCCGCGATCACCTCGCGGCCCTTCTTCTTTTTCGCAACATGAAGCGCAACTGCGAATTCCTCTCGACGATTTCCGCAGGGTGACGCGACACTCCCGGTGTCCCACAACGGAACTTCTCCCAAAACGGACGAACAGCCAAAGCAGCCGTAATCCTGATGGGCCGTTTCGCGTGGCACCCGCTCGGGCGGCGGCGTAAGGTCAGACTTGCGGCTCCTCTTGCGAGCTTTTTGATCTCCGGCTCGGGGAACGATCTCTTCATGAAGCAAATTCCCGCTGATCGATTCGAATGGCACATCTTTGAAAATCCCCGCCCGCTGACCGGTCCCAACCCTCATCCGTCGCTGCGCATGGGGCCCTTTGCTACCGAACAGGAGTGTCGCACAGTCTTGGAGAGCCTGAAGGCCGTCCCCACATTCCGCGACAGCGCGCTCGAAGTGCGAAAGACAATTCGGCTACGGGAGAAACGGATAAAGATCAGACTGGGCGTGCGTGTTTCCCCACTTGCCCGTCCGGATGTCGCCTGGGATGCGCATACGGTGGATATCTCCAGTCGGGGCGCACGTCTCGCCGACTCTAGTGACAGGGTGAAACTCGGAGAATTCCTCGACCTCCGTTACGGACTGCGCGAGGCCATCTTCCGCGTCGTGTGGATCGGCCCGCCCGGCACGCCGACCGTCGGCAATGTCGGGCTCGAATGTCTGAGTCCCGAGACCAATATCTGGGATTTGGATCTTTCCGCACGGACCGACGACGAGCCTCTCATGCAGGAGATCGTGGTCGCACACAGCGTTCAGCGCCAGCTGTTTCCCCGCCAGAAGCCGCAACTGCAGACGCTCGATTATTCCGGCAAGTGTGTTCAGGCGCGCACCGTGGGGGGGACTATTATGACTTTCTCGACCTGGGGTCGGGCCGCATGGGCTTCGTTCTGGCCGATGTGGCCGGGAAAGGCGTGGCGGCCGCGCTGCTGATGGCCAACCTCCAGGGCAGCCTTCACAACCGAGCTGAAGTTTGCGGCAGCGATCTACCTAGAATCCTGGCGGGCGTAAACCGTCATCTTTACGAACACACAGAAGCCAATCGCTATGCCACGGTTTTCTTCGGATGCTACGACGACCATACTCGCCGCCTCAGGTATGTGAACTGCGGGCACAGCCCTGCTCTGCTGCTTCGCGAGGGCGGAAAGGTTGAGCGGTTGGAAGCGACGGCAACGGTTCTCGGCTTGTTTGGAAACTGGGATTGTTCGCTTCGGGAAACTCACCTGCAAACCGGGGATGTGCTCAGTATCTTCACCGACGGCGTTACTGAAGCTACAGCTTCTAGCGGCGACGAGTTCGGCGAATCAGGCCTTCTCTCTGTACTGCAGCAGACGCGGGAACTCGAGACCGACAAGATCCTGCATAAAATCGAGCAGGCGGTGGAGGATTTCAGGTCAGGCGAGTATCCGCAAGACGATTTGACGATGGTGGTGGCTCGCGCACATTGAAGAAACGGTGAAGTGGGGGGCCAGACTGAAGACCGGAGGCCCGGAAGCCCTTATTGCTGCTGGGCCGCTGCCGGTGCGAAGTATCCCTTGCGTGCCCGCACTTGCAGGTCTTTCTTCAGCGAGGAAATTTCGATGGTGCGGTAACGCCCGTCGGCGTCGAAATCGGCCGGCTTGTATGACACGATGTACTGGCTGCGCAACTCGTCTTCGATGGCCGCGTACGAGTGCGTGATGTCCTTCATCTTGAAGGGGAAGAATGCCCGCCCGCCGGTGGCTTCCGCCAGTTGCTGAAGAACTTTGTCGCCGCGCATTACCAGACCGCTGTCATCAGTCGAGATCGCGTAAATGATGACCTCGGCCCGTTGCGCCATCTCGATGGCCTGCGCTTTGGTGACCTCGCTCTGATTGTCTTCGCCGTCACTGACGATGATGATGGCTTTTCTCACCGGCCGTTCCGGATGGTCTTTCAGCAATTTGTCTTTGCAAGCGCGGTACACGGCATCGTAGAGCGCCGTGCCTCCGCCATCATGCATGTTGCGAATGCCCTTCGACAGCAGGGCGGTGTTGTCGGTGAAATCCTGCGCCAGTTGGGTGTGGCTGTTGAAGCCCATTACAAATACGCGATCGAAGCCTTTGCGCACAGTGTGCTCGAGAAAGCTGGTGGCCGCGCTCTGCTCAAAATCGAAACGGCTGTCTACCGATCCGCTGACGTCCACCAGAAGACCCATGTGAAGCGGCAGGTCGGTTTCGTGGCGGAAATTCAGGATGGCTTGCGGCGGTTTGTGATCATCAAGAATGCTGAAATCATTCTGACCGAGATTGCGGACAAACTTCCCGTGCTTGTCGGTCGCGATAAACAGCACGTTGACCTCGTTCACGCGAGCGTGCAGCGTGATCATCGAGGCCTGCGGTTCGTCGGTTGTCGTGCCAGCCGTGGCGTTCGACGCGTTCAGCGTGGGTACGCCGGCGATGAAGGCAGATTGGGCGCGTAAAAGGGCTGTTCCCCCGAGGGTTGCCAGGAAAAGCGTCAAAAAAGTCGAAATCCGATTCGTGTACTTCATGCCCGGGGAATCCAAATTTTTCACTGTAAAACGCGTCCCAACACACTCCCAAGCTATAGGATGCACGCCAGGGGCCGAAATCGGGATCTTGCTGGACTGCCTTCTGATTGAATTTAGGTGGGCTCCGGCAAAGTGCCAAGTTACAAAAGGAGCACACGTTTGGTCATGGCACAAAACATGCAATCCAAATGACTTGCGCGATTCGGTTCCCGCCGCCGTGCTGTTTCCAATGCGGGAGCTAACATAGTCGCACAGTCGTCGGGTTTTTCCATAAAATCTTGTTTTGCGGAGGCGTTCATGAAGAAACTTGTCGTGTGTTTCATAGTGGTGCTCATCTCGTCGCTGGCCTCGTTTGCCGCCAACGACGAACGCGAAGAAGACCGGGTCAAGGATGCGGGCGAAGTGCTGAAAGAAATTTTGAATATCCCGGACGACATTCCGCAGGACCTTCTCGACAAGGCTGAATGCGTGGTCGTTCTGCCCTCGGTGAAGAAGGGAGCCTTCGGCATCGGCGGCAGCTATGGACGCGGCGTGATGATCTGTCGCGGTGGGGAGCACTACAAAGGAACATGGGGCGCGCCCGCGCTCTACGCGCTGGAAGGCGTAAGCATCGGATTCCAGCTGGGAGGACAGGCGACCGACTTCGTTCTGCTGGTGATGAATCCCAAAGGCGCCGAATCGCTGTTGTACAGCAAGGTGAAACTCGGCGCTGACGCTTCCGCCGCTGCTGGTCCTAAAGGCCGCACAGCAGAGGGTGCGACTGACATCGTAATGAAAGCCGAGATCCTCTCCTACTCGCGCAACAAAGGTCTGTTTGCCGGCGTGTCGTTGGAAGGCTCCACGCTGCGCTCCGATGGCAGTGCAAACGAGAATTTGTACGGAAAGAAGCTGACGGCGAAAGAAATCATTCGCGGAGGCAAGGTCGGCACTCCCGCCTGCGCTCACGAACTTGTCAGCATCTTGGACAAGAAGTCTCCGGTAAATAAGTCAGACCCGAAGTCTCTGGAGTAGTTCCTCTGTGAACCTCGGTGTCCTATGTGGTTAAGCTTTTGAAAGGCTGAATGTCGAGAACGAAGAAGGTCGCCAGCCATGAGCTCATCCGGTGCGGTTGGGCCAAAGGCGAGCGCTATATCCGCTATCACGATGAAGAATGGGGCGTGCCGGCGCACGACGACCGCACGCTCTTTGAATTTCTCATCCTCGAGGGCGCGCAAGCGGGCCTGAGCTGGAGCACGATCCTCAACAAGCGCGAGAACTACCGTCAAGCTTTCGACGGATTCGATCCCCGGCGCGTCGCGCGATACCAGCCTGCGAAGATCAAGGCGCTGCTCACTGACCCGGGCATCGTTCGCAACAAGCTGAAGATCGCTTCGGCAGTCGGGAACGCCAAGGCGTTTTTGCGGGTGCAGGAAGAGTTCGGCAGCTTCGATCGCTACATCTGGCAGTTCGTTGGAGGCAAGCCGCGCGTCAACAAACGGAAATCCCTGCGACAGGTTCCGGCGCGAACCCCTGAGTCCGATGCGATGAGCAAAGATCTTCAGCGCCGCGGTTTCAAGTTCGTCGGTTCAACCATCTGCTACGCCTTCATGCAGGCCGTAGGAATGGTGAGCGATCACGTGGTGGATTGCTTCCGCTACAAGCTTGTGTAGCGGCGGACGCAGCCTGCCCTGGGCGCAGTCGAAGGGTCCGCCGCGCGGAGCGAAGCGACGCGTCCGCCCGACTAAAGCTTCATCGGTGACAGGCGTTTCTTCTCGCGACCAGCAGTTTGTATTGCGCTTTGGGCGTAACCCCGGACGAGGCGTCCGGGCTACACAATCAACGTGGGTTATAAAGAGCGCTCGCGGTGAGATAGATCACCACCAATCCGAACAATAGCACCGCGCTCTCCACGCGCGTGGACCAGACGTGCAGCGCATCGAACTGCACGCGCTGCGGATTGTTCAGCGGAACCGTGGCGAAATCACCGACCGAGGCGCGCAGAGTGTCCATGCGCGGGATGATCCAGAACTGCGAGAACAGCGTAAGGGCCAGCATCAGGCAAATCAGGATGTGCCGCATCGCGAAGATGTGCGCGGTTCCCTGCGTGAGATAGCTGTAGAGCAGCGAAGTGATCAGGAAGACGACGCCGGAGATGATAGCGATCCAGTGCAACTTGCCGAGCGCGCGTCCGACGACGTTGCCGGCGAGATGCGTGTCGGGGAGTACCTGAAAAGCTGTCGGCGCGAGCACGAACGCGAAGAAGACGAGACCGCCGATCCATACCACGAGCGAGAGAACCATCAGGAAGCGGAGGAAGGACATGACGGAAGAATTATAGCCACCCGTGACATTCGGTGCTTAGCAACAGCATTTAGAAGCAGGAGGATTTGGTAATCAGGAAGGATTTGTGAAAGCGGAAGGAATTTGTGAAAGCAGAAAAGATTTGTCATTCCGACCGAAGGGAGGAATCTGCTTCCTGCCGGCATCGGTTGCGCTGCGTGCGACAGCAGATTCCTCGCGGCTTCGCCGCTCGGAATGACAGGGCTAGACTGGCACGGCCACGTTCTCAACGATCTCTTTCAACACCTGGTCCGACTGCTCGGACTTCTTCAGCGTCGAAGCGTAGAGATTATTGACCACCACGCGGTGTGCGAAAACGGGAACGACTAGCGGCTTGAAATCTTCCGGCGTGCAGAATGTACGGCCTTCGAGAAACGCCATCGCCTGAGCGGCGCGGTAGAGGGCTTGCGATCCGCGCGGGGAAACTCCGAGCGACAGGAACTCCGACTCACGCGTGCGGCGCACGATTTCCAGCGCGTAGTTCACCAGGGAATCGTCGACGCGGATGTTCTTGACCGCCTGCTGCATCTCGAGCACATCGGCTCCGGTCAACACAGGGTGAAGAGAATCCAGGTGTGCAACGCCCGCTTCCGAGCGCAGGATCTGGCGTTCCGCCTGTGCGTCGGGATATCCCATGCGCACGCGCATCAGGAAACGGTCGAGTTGTGACTCGGGCAGCGGATACGTTCCGTGATGCTCGACCGGATTCTGCGTCGCGATCACCAGGAACGGTTGCGGCAACTCGTAGGAGCGCGCATCTACGGTGACCTGACCTTCGTTCATGGCCTCGAGCAGCGAGGATTGCGTTTTCGGCGTCGTGCGGTTGATCTCATCCGCCAGCAGAACGTTGGTGAAGACCGGGCCGCGCTTGAATTCGAACTTCTGATCGGCGGCGGAATACACCGAGATGCCAAGAACGTCAGAAGGCAGCATGTCGCTGGTGAACTGCACGCGCTGGAAGGTGCAATCGATGGCGCGGGCGAGGGCCTGACCAAGCGTAGTCTTGCCGACTCCGGGAACGCCTTCGATGAGCAAGTGTCCGCGGGCGAAGATGCTGACCAGCGCGAGCCGGACCACGTCATCTTTGCCGCGAATCACGCGGCGCAGCGCTTTCTCCAGTTCGGCAGCCTTGTTGGACACAGCGATGGCGGTCTCGGGCGACATTCCTTGGATTCTACTATCGGCTGCAGACGACGTAGGAGTTACGGACGTCACGGTAACAGCTTCTAGCTCCTAGCTTCTAGCTAACGCAGTCGCAGCTTCGATGTATGAACGGGAATTCCCCGAAAACTTGCGCCTAACCGTAATCTTCGGCGGCTCTGAGGTTTAGCTAGAAGCTAGGAGCTAGAAGCTAGAAGCTGTTGTCAGCCGGCCTTCCGGTCAGCCGTTCGATGCGCTTCTCGATCGGCGGATGCGTCGAGAAAAGCCCCGCGAACATCCCCGCATTCATCCCCAAGAATGGCTGGATGATGAACAGGTGCGCGGTCGAGGGACTGGCTTGCATCGGTAGACGGCGCGAGTAGGCATCGATCTTCCGCAGTGCGCTCGCCAGTGCGTAGGGATTCCCGGTGAAGTGGGCTCCTGTGGCATCGGCCTGATACTCGCGCGAGCGCGAGACCGCAAGCTGAATCAGACTTGCCGCAATCGGTGCGACGATCAGCATGAGGAGCGCGGTCAGGCCTCCGCCATCGCGGCGGTCGCGGTCGTTGCCGTATCCGCCGAAGATCATAGCCCAGCGTCCCATGCTGGCGAGCATGGTGATCGCGCCGGCAATCGTGGCGGCGACTGAGCTGATCAGGATGTCGCGGTTGTTCACGTGTCCGAGTTCGTGCGCCAGGACGCCTTCCAGTTCCTCGTCGTTCAACAGTTGCAGAATTCCGTGCGTGACCGCGACCGATGCGTGCTGCGGATTGCGTCCCGTGGCAAACGCGTTGGGCGAGTCGGTCGGGATCACGTACATCTTCGGCATCGGAATGCCAATCTTCTGCGTGAGGCGCTCAACCGCGGCGAAAGCGCGCGGAAGTTGCTCGCGCGTCACCGGCTGGGCGCGATACATCGCCAGGGCGATCTTGTCTGAGTAGAAGTACGAGACGAAGTTCATGACAGCGGCGAACGCCAGCGCCAGGAACATCCCGTTCTGGCCGCCGAAGACGCGTCCAAAGAACATCAGCAGCAGCGTTAGCGCGGTCAGAAGAAACGCGGTCTTAAAAGTGTTTCCCATAGGTTTGTCGTGCTATTCCATTGGATGTTGGGTACAGGGGCGAGATGCATCCGGCCCGTTTCTGAGAATTTTCTGGGATGCGGGGGGACCCCTCCCCCTGCCGATCTATTGAAATCAGCGACTTAGCAGAAAGTGTCAGCGAAAATATTGGCGCTCAATCACTTGCAGGCAAAATCTTCGAAAAGAAGGACTTAGGTTGCTCCCCCGCTACCGACCGACAACCGTATGATCCGGTACTTGGTTCATGGACGTCAAGGACCGTGGTCACAGAAGGTCGTGCGTTCGCGCGGATGATTATCACTCGAAAGTCGGAATCTCCGATGACCGGCTAGACGGGCCGACCAGCCCGGGGCCGCGTCGGTTTCCGGTGGCGCTGGCGGGGCGGTCGCGATTAAGCTTGTGCTGCCTATGACGTTGCTTTTGCGTGCGGCGTCACTGCTCGCATTCTCCTTGCCGGCTACGGGGATTCTTGGGGCCCAGCAGACTTGCCCTCAGCCTCCGGTGCTCGAACGAGTGGCGGGGAAGACCATCTTCACCGACCAGCAGGAGATCGATTTAGGCGACGCCATGGGCGACAGCCTGGCTCGCGAATTCGTTCTCATCGACGATCCCGCCCTCACCGCGCATCTGGAGGAACTTGGGGCCAGGTTGGCCCGCTACCTTCCGCCCAACAATCTGCGATTCCGTTTCTTTCTCATCGACTTGCCCGAAGTGAACGCATTCAGTCTCTCGGGAGGCCGCATCTACGTGGCGCGGAAGATGGTAGCGCTCACCCGCAGCGACGATGAGCTCGCCGGAGTGCTCGCGCACGAGATGGGCCACATCGTGACGCATCAGCATTCCATTCTCATGACGCAACTGCTGAGGCGGGTGCTTGGAGTGACGCAGGTCGGCGACCGGGCTGACATCTACGACAAGTTCCAGCGCCTGCTCGAAAATGAGCAGCGTAAACCGACGCATATCAGCGGCGAAGGCGAAGGAGACCAGTACATTGCCGACCAGGTGGCGCTGTTTGCCATGGCGCGCGCGGGATTTGCGCCGCAGGCCTATGTCGATTTGTGGGATCGCTTCAACGTCACTCACGGCAAGACGGGAAGCTGGTTTACCGATTTGCTGGGGCATACCACCTCGGAGCAGAAGCGCCTGCGGGAATTGTTGCGCTCGGTTTCGCTGATGCCGGCTGAGTGCGCCAAGATCACGCCGTCATCGACCGCGGAGTTCGAGGCGTGGCGGTCGCTGGTGATCGCCTCGAACACGGGGATGCATACGGCGTCACTTCCCGGCTTGCTGGTGAAGCAAAAGTTGGCGTTGCCGTTGCGCCCGGATATCAACAACCTGCGCTTCAGTCCCGATGGGAAGTACGTGCTGGCGCAGGACGAGGGCGGCATTCACGTGCTCTCGCGTGATCCATTCCAGTTGCTGTTCTTCATTGAAGCTCCCGACGCGGATAAGGCGTTGTTCAGCCCTGACTCGAAGGCGGTGGTATTCAAAACGCCGTCACTGCGCGTAGAGACGTGGGAGATCGACAGCCAGAAACGCACTTCCGTTCACGAGGTCGTGCTTCGAGAGGGCTGCCTGCAGAGCACACTCTCGCCCGACGGACGGTACCTCGCATGCCTCGATAAGGAATTCGCGCTGCAATTGCTGGAAGTGGCGAGCGGGAAAGAGCTGGCCTCCAGAAAAGATTTCTTTCAGGTTCGTTCCCTGAATCTTCTACTATTGTTCATCTTCGAGCTGGAGGTGAACTCGAACCTGCATCTGGCGAAGATGACTTTCTCGCCCGATGGCCGCTATTTTCTTGCGGGAACGATGACGGCGGAGTTGGCCTACGATCTGCCGGCAAGCCGCGAGCTCAAGTTGCCGTCCTCGATCCGGAACGTGATGCACGGTGAGTTCACGTTCGTGGACAGTGAGCGCGTGCTGGGCCTCAACTCGTTCAATCCCGCGAAGTCTCCGCTCTTGAAGTTTCCAACAGGCGAGCATTTGCAGGATCTTGGACTCGCCTACGCTCTGAATCTGGAGCCCACCGCGCTCGGGAAATATGTAGCCATCGGCCCGCTGAAAACGGGGAAGCGTGGATTCATCGATCCCACCACGGGAAAACTGAACGGAATCATCAAGGAAGATGCGGGAGACATTTACGACAATACGGTGCTGTTCGAAGAACTCGATGGGCGGATTCTGCTGATCGAGGTGCCATCCGCAAAAATCCTGGCGCGGGCTCAGCTCATGCAATCGCACCTGGGAGATAACCGCACGATCGCGGTGTCGCCGGATTTCAACTGGCTTGCCGCGTCCACCGGAAGCCGGGCTGCGGTCTGGGACATCCCGCACAATGCGCGGGTGCAGCACGTGCGCGCGTTTACCGAGGGCTGGTTTGCCGATGACGATTCGTTTTACGCTGATTTTCCGGAGAAGGACAAGCAGGAACGCGCCGTGGTTGAGCTGAGCAAACAGGGCGCGGCCTCTCCGGTGTTTTCGATTGGCGACCTGCTGGCCAGCCAGGAGGGGCCGTATCTGCTGGTGCGCACACCCTCGAAAGATAACCCCTATCAGCGGAAAAACTGGACGTATGAGCTGCGGAACTTCCGCACCAAGACGACACTCTGGACGCGTCATTTTCCGCAGGAACCTCCTTCTTTGGCCTGGACGCCGGACTACAAAGAGGTCCTGATGGGCTGGCCGGTATCGAGCGGGGCGGCCCACGAGGAACTGAAGCAGTTCCCGGAATTGAAGAGCGCGGCCGAAAAGGAAGACATGCTGTATGAGTTCGTAGACGTCAGCAGTAACTCAGTTGTGGGCAAACTGCTGGTGAAGACCAACAAGTACTCGTTCTCGGTCCGAAGCGTAAAAGTGGATGGCGTTTGGATGGCGGTGCAGGTGAGCGGCGATCGGGTGCTCACGTATTCATTGGCGTCGGGCAAGGAACTGGGGCATGTCTTTGGACATTCCCCCGCGATCTCGAGCGCCGGGGGAGTCTATGCGGTATCGACCGGCGAGGGCGGGGTGAATGTGTACGGGATCGCCAACTCGCAGTTGCGGCGCACCTATCAGTTCCCGGTTTCGATTGCCTACAAGAAATTCTCGCCGGATGGAAAACGGCTCTTCGTCCTGACGAGGGATCAGACGGCGTATGTGCTGGACTTGAATTCGACTCAGGAGCAGCCTTCAGGCGTCGTCAAGGCCACGACGCAGTGAGGCATCGGCCAAATACTCTCATTACGACAAGCATCCGGGGCCTAATTTCCCGTCTGGAATACCCGATAGCTATGCGGAGCTATGGTCATGCTGAAAGCGGTGGTTGCGGGCTCGCCAGGATGACGTGGTTTGTGTGGCGTCCCGCTGAGTTGTTGTGTGCTTACTAAGTCTGTAAGTGACGCTGTGTTCGCGGCCAGCACGGTTACATTAGTCGGCTCGTCGCGGAAGGATTCGACGATGAACGTTCCATTGTCATAAGCGAAGAGGCTGACCTTCGACGGCGCTTCGATTCTCACCGGGAAGTTTCCCATGACGAAGCTGCGGATGGCATTCAGCGCTGCTTCGGGAATCAGATAAAGATCCGTGAAGTTCTCAGGGATCGTAATCACGTAGAGCGTGCCCTTGCCATACTGATTCATGAGCAGCATGGGGAAGCCGTTGTTGTCGGCGATGCCACGGACGACGGGCCAGGCGTCGTTGGTGAGAAAGCGAAGATGGGGAATCAGAATCGGCGATGAGCTCTTGCCGATGTCGGTGCCGGCCCCGGCGCCGAATGCGCCGATGAAGCTGGTGACGGCGACTTTGTGATCGGTGTAGCGAATTTCGTCCAGACTTTCCGCGCCTTTTCCCTCGAGGGCGTGCCAGAGACCCGAGGTCATGACGACGGTCTTTCCGGCATTGAGACGCTCTTTGATTTCGTTGATTAGATTCGCATCTGACGCGGCTCCTTCGGTGAGCAGGACTACGTCTGCGCGAGTCGGGAACGTCGGATAGAGTTCGATTGGGATTCCGACCATCCCCAGGAAGTTGTGCAGGAAGTCCTCACCGGTCGCATGCACAGGACGATAGCTGGCGATACCGATGGGATTACCGAGCTTGCCGACGAAGGGCTTGATCTGATCGAGGGCGTCTCCGGCGACGCTGGCGAAGATGGGCCGGCCCTTGGCACGCGTGCTGATCTTGCTCCAATTGATGCTCGTCGCAGAGTTCTGCCAGGGACGATTGCCCTGGGTGGCTTCCTCCAACAGCGGGCCGAAGTTGAACAGCGTCATCTCACGGGCTTTGCCGAAAACGGTGAGCCAAAGCTGTTCGGAGTAGCGGTCGACGTACTTGATGTCGAAGGTGTCAACCCATCCGCCGCCGTTGCGTCCGGGAGCGATCTCGTCAAAGTAGCGCATGATCTCGTAGCTCTCGTATTGCTGCAGGTTCTGATCGGTGGCGACGGGATCGCGGGTCTCCGTTCCGGTGTAGATAGCGTCGAAGAATTTGGGTTGCTCGGCAAGATCGTATCCGTTGCCCTGGAAGTGCTCGTACCAGTTGGGATACTTGATGATCATCTTCACTTTCGGATTGACCGTCTTCGCGGCGTTGACCACCAGGTCGCGCGAGACTTCGTTCATGGTCTTGAGACGGAAATCGGTCCAACTCAGATCCCCTTTGGCGGCGATGTCGGAAGGTTTCTTCGTGTTGGCAAAGAAGAAATCGTCGAGAATGATTTCGTCGAAAAGTTTGGCTGTCATCTCGGACACGTGCTTGACGTAGGCGCGATCTTCCGGCTTGGTGTAGGTGAAGGAGGCGAACTGTCCGTTGTCATCGTCGGAGAAGCAGATGGCGCCGGAGACTTCGACGCCTTGATCCCGGAAGAACTTCTTGAGGTCGGCGACGAGAGATTCATCAGCAAGAATGCGGCTGCGGTAGGTTTCGAGATAAACCTTGTCGACCTGGAGCTGGCTGCGGATTTTCGCCCATGACGATTCGAGCCATTGGCGGTCTTTCATCTTCAGAGTAATTTGCACGGGAATGTAGACGACCGTTTTGAAAGGTGCAGTTTGTTGAGTTTGAGCGAGAGTGGATGTGAAGAAGTAGGAGAGAAGAGAAAGAAAAAACCATGCACGTGGTTTCAAGGAACAACTCCTGGGACAGGATAGGATGACTGGCAATTATAGGTGTGGAGCAGAAGGCGGGGAAGGCGACCACGAGGTATTTCTCGATGTCTAGCGTGGCCGTCTTTGTGTGCGACAATCTCTGGATTCCAGTTCACAAATGGGGGACGCGTGCGACTTCGGAAAAGTGTATTGGCCGTTCTCACTCTTGGTGGTTCCATCGCAGCGCAGAACGTGGTGCATTACACGACCACGAATGCGAACGTGAAATATCTTTTTGCGACGGCGGAGCCCGTGTTGCATTTGAAGGCGGGGGACATTCTCGATACCAACACGCTCGACTGTTTCGGCAATGGGCTGAAGAAGCCGGGGGACACCCTTGACATGGCGAAGGGAGACAATCCGCTGGCCGGGCCGTTTTTCATCGAGGGCGCGGAACCCGGAGACACGCTGGCGGTGAAGATTCTCGACCTGCAAGTGGATGGCGAGTACGGCGTGGGCGCGTTTTCGCCTGGCTTCGGATCGATCAACTCGTCGAAGTACACGCCGGTGCTGGAGAAATCTCCTTGGCAGGAGCGGGTGTGGTTTTATCCGATCAATCATGCGGACAACACGGCGACGTTCAAGGCGCTCGATTCGGATTTCGCGGTGAAGATTCCGATGCATCCGTTCTTCGGGTGCATCGGTGTGGCTCCGGCGAATGGGGAGGCACGGAGTTCGATTGTGCCGGCGGAGTTTGGGGGGAACATGGATTCTCCGGAGGCGAGCGTGGGCAACACCGTGTACTTCCCCGTGAACGTGAAGGGCGGGCTGCTGTACCTGGGCGACGGGCACGCGGCGATGGGCGACGGCGAAGCGGCGGGATCGGCGATCGAAGTGCCGCTGAAGGCGCGCGTGCAGGTGAGCGTGATCAAGGGGCGCAAGATCGACTGGCCGCAGTTTGAGAACGATGACGCGATCATGACCGTGGGTGCGTATCGTCCGGCGGACGACGCGGTGAGGATCGCGCTGACCGAACTGGTGTATTGGATTCATCGCGATTACGGCTTGTCGGAGATGGACGCCTACGAATTGCTGTCGAAAGTGGCGAAGATCCACTTCAACGAGATGGTCGACCCGAATTACGTGGTCGTGGCGTCGATTGAGAAGAAGTATCTGCCGAAGAAGAAGTAGACCGGGGTTAGAGTGTGTGCGTGACAACTTTCAGGCGTCCCTGCGGGACGCGCTCAGTGTTCCACTTTACCCCGGCGCTAAAAGCGCCGGGCTATTCTCAGGCGCCCCTCCGGGGCGCAAACCGCTTGCCCCACAGCGCGGATTGAAATGCGGTTCTCACGCACACACTAAAGCCCCTAACTTTGCTGGACTGGTGCGGCTCTGAAGGGCCGCTCTTCCACCCGATCGGAAGCCGGAATCTGGGAGAGGAATTTTAGCCTCTCAACCGTGGCAGAAGTCCCGATCAGGCTGCGCTCCGCGAAGATCCTCGGAACGCACTCACCGGTATTCATGCGTCGAACGGCGTCGAGACTTGCCAAGAGGGGGTAGAGTTAGAACATAATTGAAGCCATCCAAGGAAGTTCAAGATGCATCCGTCTGTCCTCTTTCTCCTCGGCTTGGCGGTTGTTGTTCCAGTGCAGGCACAATCGGGATCGAACTCTCGCGAACTCACATTTCAGGTATCTGCTTCCCCGGCGTGGACCGACACCGGATTGAACCTTCAGCCGGGGGACACCGTAACCATCGCGGCCGTCCCGGCGCCCTCAGCTTCGTCAGATAGCGTCGCAAAACGGTGCGATCCCGCGGGGCTAAGCGACGGTTCCACCAACACCTCAGGCCTGCCGGTTCCTGAGGCGGGTCCGGGTGCACTCATCGCGAAACTGCAGTCGGATGCGTCTCCAATTCTGGTAGGTGCCCGGCGTGAACTCCATGTCGACAAGCCGTCACATTTGTTCCTTGGAATGAATCTGTCGGGCACGCCAGCCTGCCAGGGTGGATACGAGGTCAAAGCTCAGACTCCCAGTCCTGCGTCCGAAGCAGCGAATCCCTCGAGTACGCAGCAGACCACCCGCGGTGCCCAACTGAAGTCGCAACTCGCGACTGCCGCGCAGGTGTTCATGTCCGGACAGTTTGGCATCAGCAAACCGGCGGCAAATTCCGAGACCGCGACATCCGCGACCGGTTCCACCGCCACCGACGCATCCGCAGCTCCAACGCTTCACATTTCCGAGGTTCCGCTGGATGCCGGCCTTCGAAAGCATCTGGATAGCCTTCCCCGGAGAGTCAACGACCAGTTCAGCAACCTGGGCGACATGGTGAACTTCGTCCTAATCGGACCGCAGCAGGACGTGCAGTCTGCGCTCGCGGCCGCTGACTGGCATGTGGCTGACACCAACAACACAAGAGCGGTGCTCAACGCGGTATTGCAAACCTACGATAGCAAGGACTATCTCGCCATGCCGATGAGCACGCTCTTCCTGTTCGGGCGAAAGCAGGATTACGGCTATGAGATGGCTGAGCCCATCGCCATGGTTGCCAGCCGCCATCACTTCCGCATTTGGAAGGCGCCCTTTACATGGAATGGTCAGGAAGTTTGGTGCGGCGCAGGAACCCACGACATTGGGTTCGCCAAGGACAAGCGCAACGACAATGTCACGCACAAGATTGATCCCGCCGTAGACGGTGAGCGCGACAACATCGGCGCCAGTTTACAAAAATCTAACAAGGTCAAGACGTTTAGTTATTACTTGCCGCCAAACCCGGTGCAAGAGGCGAAAAACGCAACCGGAGACGGCTATCACTCGGATGGCCGGCTGCTGGTCATCTTCCTCCAGTGAAAGGGATCCGAACCCGAGATTCCGTTCAAAAAGAATGACTCCTTGTTAACCCTTTCACCATCTCATCGTCTAACAATCTAAATCCGGTGGACCTCGATTCTTGCGGAGATCGACGGAACGCCATAGCAGCATCGTGCGTATAGAGCTATAAGCGGGCGTTTGCCCGTGTGAAGTTGCATCGCTCTATTGACGTCTGCTTCCGCGGCAAACGAGTCCATAGTGCTCGAGGACAGCGCTATGAAGGCGTCCAACGTTTCTGGGGGAAGTATGGAGAATGTGGAACGTACCAATGGCTCTATGCGGCCGATCGACAGATACGACATCGGTCATGTGCAGGAAGTGATCCGTCAGGCTCACGATGAACTGCGGCAGTTAATGCAACAGCGTGCCGAGATCATGAAACGGATCGGCACCGTGAAACAGACAATTTCGGGTTTGGCAAACCTCTTCGGCGATGGGGTTCTGAACGAAGAGTTGATGGAGTTGGTCGATCGAAAGAGTAATGGGCGTCAGCCAGGTTTCACGAAAGCTTGTCGAATGATTCTGATGGAATCCGGCCGCCCCATGAATTCGCGCGATATCTGCGATTACTTCCAGGAAAAACTGCCGGACTTGCTGGCTCGCCACAAAGATCCGATGGCGTCAGTGACTACGGTCTTAAACCGGCTCGTGGAATATGGCGAAGCAGAAGCGGTACTCTCCAATGGCAGAAGGGCATGGCGGTGGGTGGCCGACGTGCCCTCGTCGCCCTCCGCCGAGGTCGGCCAGGTCGGCCTCGTTTCCTAGCTACGTCGTACCAGCAGATCGGCCGATCACCGTCCCAGTCCCTGCAAGAATACCCCTGCGCTTCAATCCTTAACGATTCGGCCCGTCTTCGGGTGGCAACAACATACCCTTTTCCAGGTGCCGGATCACGTGCGCGTAAGAAGCCGCGTGCGGATCGTGCGTCACCATCACAATCGTCTTGTGGAAGTCCTCGTTCAGCCGCTTCAAAATCTCCAATACTTCGGTAGCCGAATGGCTGTCGAGATCGCCGGTCGGCTCGTCGGCCAGCAAAAGTGTCGGATCACTCACGATGGCGCGGGCAATCGCTACGCGTTGTTCCTGTCCGCCGGAGAGCTGCTTGGGCAGGTGATGAACGCGATCCTCGAGCCCGACAAGTTTCAAGGCCGTCATGACATGATCGCGGCGCTGCTGCGCATTGAGCTTGGTGAGCAGCAGCGGCAGTTCCACGTTTTCAAACGCCGTCAATACCGGAATCAGATTGAAGGTCTGAAACACGTAGCCGATGTGTTCGTTGCGCCAACGGGCAATCTCGGAGTCGCCGAAGCGGAAGATGTCCTGCCCCTGTACCAGCAGTTCGCCGGCGGTCGGCCGGTCGATCGCCGCGATCATGTTCAGCAGCGTTGTCTTGCCCGATCCCGACGGGCCCATGAGCGCGAGGAACTCGCCCTTCGCGATGTCAATCGACACGTCGTCGAGCGCCGTCACCTGGAACGCATCTCGCTTGAAGATCTTACTGACGCCGCGAACCTGGACAACTTTCGTGGTGGTGGCAACGTTCGGTTGTGCAACTGTGCTCATGATTGCCCCTTAACTTTGATTTTGTCTCCGTCTTTCAAGGTGGCCGGCGCAGTGGTGATCACATTCTCACCACCGACCAACCCATCGATCAGCGCACCATCTGCCCGCTGGCTCAGGATGTGAATCTCTCGCGCTACCGCCCTTCCGTTGTATGCGATGTACACGACTTTCTTGCCATCGCGATCGTGCATCGCCGTGGAGGGCACAAATACTCCCGCCGGATCCTTCGTGTCCTTCGGTTTGTCATTGGCCAGGAAGCGCACCGTGGCGTTCATCTCCGGACGCAGATACTCATCCGGATCCTGAATTTGCACCTTAACCTGCACCGTGGCTTTCTGACGATTGGCTTCGGGAGAAATCTCGGCGATCACCCCCTGGTACTTGCGGTCGGGAAAGGCGTCGACGGTAACGATGCCCTTTTGCTTCGGCCCGAGCCGCGCAAAGTCGGCCTGCGCGATATCAAGTTCTACTTGCAGATCTTTCAGATCCGCCATGGAAAAGACCGGCCGGGCGGCTGAAGCAAATTGCCCGGTAAGCAACTCGCCTTTTTCCACGCTGCGCTCGAGAATAGTTCCCGAAATGGGGGCTCGAATCACGGTCGCGTCAAGCTGCGATTTGGCGTACGCAGCTTGCCCGTCGGCCTGCATGACCGCGCCCTTGGCGCGCGCGATTTCCTCCACACGAGGCCCTATCTTCGCCAGTTGATAGTTCTGCTCCAGAGAATGCACGCGTTGTTGGCTTGCCTCATACTTCGCCGTTGCATCATCCAACGCCTGCTTAGACATAACTCCTTCGTCAAAGAGCTTCTTGATGCGCTCTAAAGAGATCTTGTCGTTGGCAGCTGTGGCCCTTGCTTCGCTGAGGTTGTGCTCGGTCTGCTGAATCTCTTCCGGCCGCGAACCATGCTCCAATTGCAGGAGCTGTGCTCGCGCGCTCTCGGCCGCGCCGACCGCCTGCTCATATTGGGCACGGAATTCCTGGTCTTCGAGGCGAACCAGGACCTGCCCCTCTTTCACCTGATCGCCTTTTTCCACGCCGATCCATGCGACCCGTCCCGTCACCTTGGAATTCGCCTCAATCTTGTGGTGTGCCACGATGTATCCGGTAGCGGATAGGACTGTGCTGCCCGCCGTGTCATTGCTGGTTTGCGCCGAGGCCCGAACCACTTCCACCTCCGGGATGTCGGCCGAAAAAGCGCGATACGCCAGAGTCACAATCCCTAGCAGCACCACGATCGCAATCCCGATAATGATGTAGCGTCGCGCCCAGGCTGGAGGCTCTCCGCCATTATCACCTCGTTGCGACCGGTCGATGCGCAGGCTCTGCAGATCTTTGTGTTTCGTGTCAATCGCCATAAGAATCGTTACGCTTCGAGTTGCCCATAGGTTCGCTTAGCTTCTCAGCGCGTTCAGAATATTCTGTCTTGCTGCATGCCAGGCCGGCGCCAGTCCGCCGACAAACCCCATGATGAGCGCGAATAGGATGGCGTAGCACGCCACCGGTACTGTGATCCGGAGGGCGAAAACAACCTCACTGAACGTCACTGCGTTAGAGGTCCCGGTCTGCATTCCATTAAACGGAAGCATCAGGACAATACCTGCGAGCGCTCCCAGAAGGGCGATCAACAGAGACTCGAGTACGAATGACGTCAGGATAGCCGGCCGCGAAAAGCCGATGACCCGTAGGGTCGCAATCTCCCGTCCACGATAAGCCACTGCCGCGTACATGGTATTCATGGCGGCAAAGATCGAGCCGATCGCCATGATTACGCCCACCACCCATCCAATCCATTTGATTGGCGTTCCGGAACTGGTCTGCTTGGCGTAGTAGTCGCTCTCGAGCATGCCTTCGAGTTTGAGACGCTGATCGTCACTCACCCGGTTCTTCAGCGCTTCGGCCGCGATCGGATCCGTCGCCCGCAAATACGCAGACGCGAAGCCTCCCTGCCGGTCGAAGTCGGAAGCCATCTGGTTCACGTCGCCCCAGACTTCCGACTCGTAGGCGGAACCACCGGCATCAAACACCCCAACGACCTTCCACGATCCTTTACCGAACTCCATCGTGTCGCCAATGTTGGCATGAGTGAATCGGTCGCGAATCGACTTGCTGACTACCACTTCGCGCTGCCCAGTTTGAAACCAGCTCCCTTCGATCAATTTCACGGGCGGCTGCTTTCCCGGGGCGTCCGGCGTCTGCCGCATCTCAAGGCCATCGGGCATCATGCCGCGTACGGTCACGTTCACTTCACCGGTGCCGTCTTTCCGCGGAAGCACGATGACCACCACCCACTCGCCCGAAACCATCGGCTCACCTTTGCTGTCTTTCGCGATGCCGGGCAGAGTCTTCAGCGTCGGGAACAGCGAAGCATCGAACCCGCCGGAAAGTTCCGCCTCCGAACCCTTGCGCAGCACGAGCACGTTCTTCGAACTGCCGCTGCTGACAAAAGCACGGTTCAGGCCGGCGACCAGCGCCATCAGAAAGATCGCCGTGGTCACCGTGAGCGCGATGCCGAGCGCGGTCATGACGGTGAGACCCTTCCGGAGTCTCAGGTTGCGGATGTTGTAGCTGATTGGTATCGCCATAAGTCGAAGTCTCCACTCACCCGATGTGCCGCAGCGCGTCCACGATGTTTAAGCGGGATACCCGGTACGCCGGCACGTATCCGCTGACAACCCCAAGGATCAAAGCGATTAATAAAGACAATCCCGCCGTCGGGGCTCCCACCCTCATATATAGCGGAACGCCGAGTCCGATGAAGCGATGCGTCAGCCATGTGATGACAGGAACTGCAACCAGTACGCCCAACACTCCACCACTCAAGGCCAGAGCCACGGACTCACTGATGAAGATCGATAGTACCCGCTGCCGCGTGAAGCCAAGCGTCTTCAGCACCGCTACTTCCCGCGTACGGCTGCGCACGGACATGGCCATCGTGTTGGCCGAAACCAGCATGATCGCAAACACGACCGCTCCGCAAATGCTGAGGATGAATGCCTTCACATTCCCCAGAGACGCCACAAACCCAAGCTGAAACGCCTTCTCGCTCTCGGTCTTGGTTTGCAGTGGCGAGTTGTGGAACATGTCATCGATTTCTTTCGAAGCCCGCGCAACATTCTCGGCTGAATCCACCTGCGCGGCGTACCATCCGGCTTGTCCCTTAAACCACGACACAGACTCTTCCAGATACTTTGCGTTGAAGTACAACGCATTCTGCGGCGGGTCGCGGTGATAGATGCCGCGAATCGTGAGATCCAGATTCGCGGGGAAGATATTGGCCTGCAGCGTAACCCGATCCCCAATCTTCCATCCGTACTTATTCGCCATCGTCACGTCGACAATGCATCCAGTGCGGTCATGCTGCCACGCCTTGACCTGCTCCTCAGGAATGATCTTGTCCGACGCTACCTTCAGGTATTCTTCCGGATCGGTCGCCATCTGGGGGAAAAAGTGCTCCGGCCGGTCGTCGATATAGCGCCCTCCATACCAGGTGAGGGGCACAACCGCATTGATGCCCTTCACGGCACGTATCTTCTCCCGGTAGTACTCCGGCAGGAAGAACGCCAGCGAGACGCGATCACGGATGATCAACCTCCTCGACGCCTCGGGTGCCACCTGATCTACATAGAACGACCGCCAGATGCAGATCATCAAAGTCAGCAATAAAAGCGAGAAGCTGATGCTGACCATGGTCAGGAAACTGCGGCGCTTATTGCGGAACGTATTGCGCACCACGAAACTGCCGAGCGTCATAAATCATCCAATGTGGCGGAGTCCGTCCACAATGTTTACTTTCGAGGCGTGGTAGGAAGGCACTGCGGCACTCAACAGTCCAACGATGCCGGATGTAATCAGCGCCGCCATCCAGATTTCTGGCGTCACCTTCATCGGAAAGAAGCTGATGAACCGCTTGGAATGCGTCAGCCCGTATACCATCATCCATCCAAAGCTCGCGCCGATCAGACCACCGGCGAGTGCCAAGGCGACCGCCTCGCTGACAAACAGCCCCAGGACGCCACGGCGCGTGAATCCCAGAGTCTTGAGCACGGCCACTTCGCGAGTCCGCTCCCGAATCGACATCGCCATCGTATTGGCGGCTACCAGCAGCGTGGCGAACACTACGGCGGAACAGATGCTCAGAATAAACGCTTTCACGTTGCCCATCATGGCCACAAACTCCAGGCCAAACGCCTTCTCGCTCTCAGATTTGGTGGGCTGCGGAGAGTTGCGGAACATGTTATCGACAGTGCTCGCAATGGTGCTCACGTCCGAAGGCGAAGCAGACAGGATAAAGAATGTGCCAGCCTGTCCCTTAAAGAACGGTACCGCCTCTTCCACATATTTGGTGTTGAAGTAGACCGACTTATTGTCCGGGTTCGAGTGGAAGATCCCGCGAATGTTCAACTCCAGATTGACCGGATAAATGGTACCCTGCAAAACGATGCGGTCGCCGAGCTTCCATCCGTACTTGTTCGCCAGAAAGTCGTCGACGATTACGCCCTGTCGATCCCGCTGCCACGCCTTGACTTCGTCCTCCGGCATCGACAAGTCCCGGAAGGTTTTGAAGAATTCATCGGGATCGGTGCCGAACTGCGCGAAAAAGTTCTCCGGTTTCTGATCCTTATAGATCCCGCCAAACCACGAAATTGGCACGACCGAAACCACCGCCGGAATCGCCCGGATCTTCTCCCGGTAATAACCGGGAAGCGAAAACGTAAGAGAAACGCGGTGTCTCACTACCAGTCGCTGCGCGGATTCGGCGCTACCGTTACTCAGATAGAACGCATGCCAGATCGTCATCATCAACGTCAGCAACAGCAATGAGAACGCAATGCTCAGCACCGTTAGAGCGCTGCGCCGCTTGTTCCGGAATGCGTTCTTGGTCACGAATCGGGTTAGGGTCATGGGTAAACTCCGAGGCAAGGAGACTGACCGCAAAAGGTGGGCACTACCAACCCACAACAGAATAGACGATTGCGTTTCATATCGACAACCGCATCGGACTACGTATCTAAGGCCTGGAAGCGGTCCCTTTCCGCCAATCCCGTGATGACTCTATACTTCCTCGGGCTCCGCTCCGCCCACAAGTGGATATCGTCACCGCAGCTGGGTGACAAATGTCACCCAAGCCACACATCACAAGCAAAACCGCTGAGACCACCATGAAGTTACGCCGGAGTTCCAGCACAGTTGTTAATACGATTTCCTTCGTGAACCTTAGTGCCCTTCGTGGTTAAAGCCCTTAATTCATCCGGCCCTCATCGGCCGATGGGCCGTAGAGGGCCGGAACCGAGGAATCGTTCAGCCGCAAATAGACAGTGAGTTGTCCGCGATGATGGGCGAGATGGCTGAAAACCGAATCGGCAATCATCAATTGACGGGGGCTCTCGTTCACGACCTGACCGCCCACTACAAATCTCCAGGACGTCAGCAAATGATCGTCCGTAGTGTTCTGCAGAGCTTCGCGCGCCTCTGCCACAGCGGCATCTAGTGCCGCAATCAGTTCTTCGCGCTTGCGCCACTCCAGAGGCTTGAACTTCGCGGCGGCTGGGGATTTCAGATCGAGCTCGTCCTGCTGCACCATGCTGACAATCCACGCCGGCATGGTGGCTACCAGGGAAGCCAGATAGCCGAGTGGCATCGATTTCGGATGCGGTTTCCAGTCGTTGTGATCCTCTGGTACGCGTTGCAGCGCCTGCCGGCTGCTGGCTGCTTCCCGTTCCAGTTCGGCAAGAAAGAAATCTGTAAGCTTCATAGTCATCTCCGTTCTGAGTCGATTCCGCATAATCGTGTTGGCGTAATCGATGCCGGAAACACTATCAGCGATTGAGGACAGTTTCGGTCCTCGATTCGTGGCACAATCATTTTCATGCTGCAGACCTCGGCCCGCCTGCTTCGGCTGCTTTCCCTCTTCCAGGCACAGCGCTACTGGTCGGGGGCCGAACTCTCGCGCCGATTGGACGTAACCGGGAGAACCTTGAGGCGCGACGTCGATCGCTTGCGCAGCCTAGGTTATCCCGTACATTCGACCGCGGGAGTCGCCGGCGGATACCAGCTTGGCGCCGGCGCGAACCTGCCGCCATTGCTGCTCGACGATGACGAAGCGGTCGCGGTTGCTCTGGGATTGCGCACTGCCGCGAGCGGCACCGTCAGCGGAATGGAAGAGTCCTCGGTTCGCGCTCTATTAAAGCTCGAACAAGTGCTGCCGCCGCGGTTACGAAATCGTGTGGCAGCGCTGCACGGTTCGATCGTCCAGTTGGGCAGCCGGGGGACAGCAGTCGATGCTGACCGGTTGTCCGCGATCGCGGGGGCTAGCCGCGATCGTGAAAAGATCAGGTTTCGCTACAACGACCGTGCCGGCAGTTCGAGCGCACGCCTCGTCGAGCCGCACAAAGTCGTCCATACCGGTTATCGCTGGTACCTGGTGGCTTGGGACGTTGGCCGGGAAGATTGGCGCACCTTTCGGGTCGATCGCATCGAGGGTAAGATCAAGACCTCGACACAGTTCAAACCGCGCAAGCCTCCCGAGGGAGATTTCGTAGCCTTCGTCTCGAAATCGCTCTCGCAGGTGCCCTATCCCTGCCGGGCGCGGGTAGCTCTGCACGCGCCAGTCGAAGTGATCGCCAAGCGAGTACCGGCGGCGGCCGGAACCCTGGAAGCGACTGGCCCCAGTTCCTGCCTCCTCAAGACCGGATCGCATTCCTGGGAATCCATCGCCATCCATCTACTGTGGCTCGGGGTTGATTTCGAAGTCCAAGAACCTCCAGAACTGATCGCCTACCTCGCCAGCCTCTCCGAACGCATCTCTGCCGTGGTGAAGTCCTCGAGCGCAGCCCCGCCAAAGCTGACGTAGGGATAACCGCCATCGGCTGACGACGCGGGCTTTGCCCGCGGGACGGACGAAGGCGTCCGTCCCTACACACGCGGCTCGGCTTCGCCTTTGCCAATTTCGGCTTACTTTGGTAACTCGAAGCGCCGCATCTGCGGCGATATCCTAGCGGTACTCGGTTCTCGGATGTTCGCCGCCACTAGTATCTGCGTGCGAGGCAGAAACAGCGCGTGTGACGGCTTGGAGCAACAAAGCAATGTCTACGAAAATCGGCCACTTCGAAATCCTCAGCGAGTTGGCGAAATCGCCGACTGGCACGGTGTATAAAGCCAACGATCCCGAGAGCAATCAGACCATCGCGCTCAAGGCGATCCAGTTGGATGCATTTGGAGACAGCGCAGACGCGCTGGAGCACGCGCTGCTGGCCGAGGCCGAGAGCACCAACGTTCTCAGCAGTCCCAATATCAGCAAGATTTTCGGCGCCGGCGAAATGGAAGGCCAGTTCTGCGCCGCCATGGAATACGTGCAGGGCAACAGTATCGCCACCATGCTGGCCCGCAAAGAGGGATTCTCCATCTGGGATCTGCTCGACATCGGACGCCAGTTAACTAGCGGCCTCGATCACGCGACCTCGCACAAGCTGGTGCACTACAGCCTCGAGCCCGCCAAGATCATGTGCGGATGGGACGGCACCGTCAAGATCCTCAGCTTCGGCGTCTCCAGCGTAGGGAACTTTGGCCAGCACGTCAGCCAAGGCCTGCCTTCCTTCCTGCACTACATGTCGCCCGAACAGGTACGCGGCGAGGCCACCGATGGCCGCTCCAATCTCTATAGTCTCGGCGCCATGTTCTATGAAATGGTGACCGAACGCAAAGCCTTCGACCGCGAAGATATCGAATCGCTCCGGCAAAGCATTCTCGAAAGTACTCCGGTCGCACCGCTGCATGTGAATCCCAAGATCCACCCCCTGCTCAGCAATCTCATCATGAAGGCGCTGGAAAAAGATCCGGCCATGCGCTACCAGAGCGGCAGGGAGATGCTCGATGATCTCGAGAAATGCAAGGAGTCGAAACCCGTAGCGGCGAAAAAGGCAGAAGCGCCTAAGGGAATCGTAGTTCCGGATAAAGCGAAAACCGCCGCACAATCGAAGTTTGCAGCCGCGACTCCGCCGAAGCCGCCAGCGCCGGTGGCGCCCCCGAAACCCGTGTCTGCGCCTTCTGGCCTGGCGCGTCCTTCCGTGCCGCCACCGCTCTCGCAACCAAAGCCATCAGCAGCGACACCGGTTTCCGAGACTCGGCCCTCAATGCTGGCCAAGCCGTCAAAGCTAGCCATGCCGAAAGCAGCGGCTGCCGCTGCCGGCGTAGGATCCAGCGAGTCGGCTATCTCGGTTCCCGAAGCAAACGTTGCTCCCGCTGAGATTCAGGAACTTGATCTCTCGGACCAGTTTGTAGCCAGTGCGCCGATCAACGTGGAGCCCGAGCAGCCCGCTTCCTACATGTCGGCCGCTGTTGCAGATGAGCCACAAGTAGAAACGTTCGAGCCTCAAGCCGACCACGTCGCCCCGAAAATCGCCGTCGATCCCATGATGGCGGAGGGCGGCGCCGCCGGAGGAGGGGGAGGCACGAGCTTCTCCGAAATTTCCGAACTCCCTCCGCTCAAGGAAATCTACATCGCGCCCCCGCCTCCGCCGCCAGCGGAGACTGCTCCTGTGCCATCGGAAATGGCAGCTGTCGCGCCCTTTCGGGGCGGACGTAAGGCCGATGAAAAGCCCAAAGTCCAGACGCGCGAAGTCGCGCAAAAGGCGATCAAAGAGATCAAAGGCGTTCCGCCCAAGCTCTATCTCTACGCATTAGGCGGCGCACTCGCCCTGATCTTGATCATTGGAATCGCGGTGACGTTCTACGTTCGCAGTCAGGGCGACGATGATGCTGGTGCACCCCGTTCCACAGCAGTCTCCGAATCTCCAGCCCAGCCCACGCCCGTAACGCCCGCTCCGAAGAGTGAGCCTGCGCCCGCTCCTACTCCCGCTCAGCCCGAAGAAGTCCAGGAACCCGAGACGCCGGTAGCGCAAACTGCAAGCCCATCGAAATCAAGAAGCGCAAAAAAAAAGTCCACCACAGCGCCCGTCATCATTCCCGGACAACTCGCTATTGATTCCACGCCGCAAGGTGCTCAAGTTCAGATTGACGGCGCCACCGATCCCAGTTGGGTCACGCCCTTCGCTCTGACCAATATTCAACCGGGCCAGCACTCGATCACCGTCAGCAAGTCGGGTTACTCCACTGATACGCGGACGGTCAGTATCACCTCCGGCAACCGCGCGAGCGCGCAAATCCATCTTGCGCAGCTGGTGGCAACGCTGGTAGTGAAGAGCAATCCGCCAGGAGCCAGCGTTTACGTCGACGGCCGCGACATGAACGCGAAAACGCCCGCGCAGGTTAGCGTTGACAAGGGTCAGCACCTGGTGCTGGTCCGCCTATCCGGCTATCTCGACGAAACCATGAATGGCCAGTTCACGCTGGGCCAGACCCTCAACTTTTCCCCGACCCTGCAGCCCCTGGGCAACGTCGACAGCATGAAGACCGTCGGCGGCAAGATGTCGCGTCTGTTCGGTGGCAAAGGCCAGCCCGGCCAGGCCACGCTTTCCATTCGCACCCAGCCCAAGGGCGCTCAGGTCGCAGTCAACCAGCGCATGCTGGATAGGACCGCTCCCGTCGACGTGATGCTCGATCCCGGCAACTATGTCGTAGACATCACCCTCAGCGGCTACGCTACGGTGCACAAAGTCGTCACCGCCACCAAGAGCGGCAAGGTCGTAATCGACGAAGCCCTGCAACCGCAGTAGCGACGGTGGAGGCGTTACCTGATTGTCGATTCCAGTAGCGCTCCCGCTCGTCTTCGCTCTTCGTTTTCCGTTTTGAGAGTGCGCGGTCTTAACCGCGCCGTATGAATGCGACCTAAGCCGCGCCTTTAGGGACTGAGGGATATCGGCATGGAATAGCCTTTCTTCTACGTTCCCGCACTTCGTACTTCTATTACTCGAGGTCCTTTTTCTCGTCCGCCGCGCGCAAGAATACAGTCTGTCCGACCGCCACTAGACCGATGCGAGTGACCGTCCCGTAGACTCCTGCCTTGTTCTGGTTCACCCGAACAATCGCCTTCAGCACCTCTGGCGCCGGACTGGCTGAGTCTGGATCAAGGTTCACCATCGAGCACCGGACGTCGCGCATCGTGACGCTGATCGCGGGGCCATCGTCCCCCTCTCCGAATGAGAGCGCGCCGCCCACCCACTCGTCCTCCTGAAACGGCGCCGGTTGCAGCAAACGAACCACAACATTCGGGCGAAATCGTCGCACGTCGAGGCTCCGCCCTGCGAGTCGTCCAATCTCGTGCACCGTTTCGGAGGCGATCACGGAGATGCTGGCCTCATCGAAGATGCCATGCTTCAACTGCATCATCTGCACGGGAGCCCCGTACCGCCGTCCGACTTCCGCCGCCAGTTCCTCGCCGAAGACTGGCATTTCCTTGCCATCCGGCGTGCGAATGTGGGTAGGAAGGTCGTCCTGATCATCGTCACGCCGGAGCGGAGCATACCGCACCAGGTCGGGAACCTTGCTTGCGGAGAGCCACGGGAACCCGCTGCGGTCATCCATCCGCCGGAATGCCAGGCGTCTGTCACCATCGATCCCGTGCCAGCCCAGGTCGGCGACCTCGAGTCGTTCGCCGCCCATGGACTTCACCGGATACCGGAAGATCGCCTCCACATGTCCGATTTCTGTCTGCATCGTCGATTCGAACCCGCCCAATAGCGTATCACTGCAACAATCAGACAGATCAGCGTTCCAGAAAACTGACATCGGGACAAGAGCGTGGAGCACTGTCAAACGAGGCAAGTCTTAAAAGGCAATGACGACACACTCATTGCGAACTCTGAGCCGGATTCTTCGATCCTCCCTGCGGGTCGTTACCAAAGGTCGTGCAAACACTGTCCCAGCGGACACTCCGGCCACGATCCTTCCGACTTTTCAGTTACGGACCCATTTGGAGTTAAGGTGGGAACTGCGTGGTGCTTGCACTGGCCGACTGGCACCTAATCCTTCGGAACAGCAAGGAACAGTGACATGCACAACGGAGCAGCTCCCACCACACTTCGGCGCAGTTCGAGAGTGCCGACCGCAGTCCAGATCCTGGTTACCAGTCTGGAAGGAACACACTTCTCAGAGGTGTGTGAAACCCTGGTAGTCAACGCACACGGTTGCGCAATTCTGACACGCGTCAAGCTCGACACAGGTGTTCCTC
The DNA here is from genome assembly GCA_020073385.1 of Terriglobia bacterium. GTDB lineage: Bacteria > Acidobacteriota > Terriglobia > Terriglobales > Acidobacteriaceae > Sulfotelmatobacter. The sequence goes on from JAIQFH010000006.1 coordinate 68,234, forward strand.
TGAACCTTCACAGCAGGGACGGGCGCGAGACTACGGCTCATGTGGTCACCTGCCAGCCGGTCGACTCAGATCAGCGGAGCTGGAGACTGGGGGCGAAACTCGACCGGCCCGATAATTTCTGGGGCTTGAGAGATTGCCCGAAAGATTGGATAGTTCCAGCGCCGGTGGTGCCGGCGAGGCCTCCCCAGATTCTCAAGTCCACCAACACTTCGGCCTCCCACCAATTGTCCGGCCAGGGAAACCAGCCCTCGGAAACCGTGCTGGATCGCCTCGCGCGGCAATTGGAAGCACAGGTGAAGAGGGCAATTGCAGATTCGTTACGACCGCTCCAGGCTGAGGTCATGGCGCTCAAGGAGCGGGTGGCGCAACGAGAAGCGAATCCTAGCCGCTTTGAAGTCTCGCTCTCGAACATTCCTCCTGAGCTCGAGCAACAGATCGAGTCACGTCTGCGCAAGGATCTCGAACCCAAAGTCCTGGACGAGGCGCGCCATCAGTCCGTGCATTTGCTGGAATCAGCCAAGGCAACGATTGACCAGCGAATTGCCGAAAGCTACAACAGTTTTCGGCACAGGGTCGGGGAAGAACTCGGAGTCGTCGAGAAACGTGCACAAGAGATTTCCGCGCACATCTCAGAGAACACCCGCGAGCATCTGCAGCGTGGCTTGGAAGATTATCGCCAGAAATTATTGCAGGGAGGCGACTCGCTTAAACGCCTGAGCGAAGAGCTTCTCGAGTTCCTCCAACATAACTTGAATGCAGAGCACGAGGCGCGCCGTGGAGACTTGGAACAACTTCGATCATCGGTTGCGTCAGAATCATCGCGCTTACAGGAACAGGTTGAATATCTGGACACTCGCATTGCGAAGCTGGATGAATCTACGCGCTGCCTGGAGTCAGGCCTGGACCATCGCCTGAGCCGGCTGTCCAGCGAGATCGTCAAGGACACGCGCAGCCAATTCCAGAATCTGGCGAACGAGATTCTCGAGGAATTGACAGCGCGCAGCATCAAGGCGCTCAGCGATCAGCTGGATGAAGCCACCGAGAACATGAAGGTTGTCCGGAATGGAATCGTCGCCTCGGCTTCCGAGTCACTGAAAGGCCAGACAGCGAATGCTTTGCAGGCTTTCGAGAACTCCACGGAGCATCTGGCGAGACTTTCCCTCGAACGTTGGCGGCTCAAGCTGGAAGTAGGTTTGAATGCTTTGGCCAAGAGCCTCAATGAGTAATTTCGGCTGGAAGGCGGAGCCAGCGGCGAAAGAAGGCAGAGTGAGTGACAGGTGAGGCCTGGCAGCGCAGAAGGTGAAATGTCCGAACCCTACGCTGGTTCCAATTCCCGTTAGTCGACGTGCCGATGTTGGCTGTTGAATTCTGCATGTCCTTGTAGTGCGGACGCCCGCCGGCGCGTACGACGCATTGTGCCCCAGTCATACTCGTAGACAGCCCCACAAAGCAAGCAGACCTGATAGTCCTGCCCGCAAACACCGCTATGGGGCCAGGAGAATTGATGACGACAAAATGTTTCCAGGATTCGCTTAAGGAATTTATTCGCCATGACTGCCTTTTGAAGCCTTTTTCCGTCAATCTGTGCTGTGACGGTAGCACGAAAAGCTGCAGAAGGATTCATCCCTTGGTGCAGTTGGCTGCAGGATGATGGTCAATGCGCAGTCTCATTACTCGGTTGCAGCACCGAGGGCGAGGGGGTAGGCAGGATTGGCAATGCCTCAACCGTTGAACAACTGCGACTGTGAAAACTCGCTTAGTGCGGCTTGAAGGTCTTGCCAGTCTCCAGAAGCGTTTTCAGTCGCGAGAGAATACGCGGCCATCCGTCGGAGCAAAATGCATAGCCGGGATCCGCTTCATCCCACTGATCGTGGGTGATCGTGAGCTTTGTGGCTTCCGTCTCTGGCACAAGTTCGGCAGTCACTCGAGACCTCAATGGACTTTGCCCGAGTTGAAAAGTGTACTGAAGAAACTTGGGCGGTTCCGACCGCAGGATCTCGCCCTTCACCAAGGTAGCGGGCTTGCCATCGGGTCCCGGCCCGATCCACTTCATCGAACCGCCGGGTCTCAAGTCCGCCTCGAAGTCGGCGCCCATAAAAATGATGCGGTTCGACTCCGGTGAAACCAGACCCTCCCAAAGCTTTTCAGGCCTCACCGCAACATAGAAAACAAATCGCAGAGGTGTGCTCATTCGCCTCCTCAAACCAGGATGTTACCTGGACACAACTACTTTTAGAGAGACTACCACTGCATTAACCCTTTCTGCCGTTCCTCGTCGGCCGCACCGCTCATGTGGCGACAGCCACCTTCGGTTTTGCCACGACGGCGAAGCTGAGCGGCTTAGGACGACGGTTTTGATCCGTGAGGCTCAGCTTTTCGCACTGAGCCCACATTCGGGTGCTCGCCTCCTCCTGTTTTTCTTGCGAAAGGAGTGCAGCGGTCGGGATCGACCAGCGGCCCCAATCTCACCAAGATCCTCCAGGTGTTTCTACACAGAACTCCGTATGGTCTCCGACTAAAATCCCGTAGCACTCTTTCAGCCTGTGCCATCCCGTCGTCTCGATGACCGCATCCGCGATCTGTGCGCGAAAGTCGCCACTTCGAAGGGCGACGACTACGAGCCCTCCCTTTCGGAGCTGAAGGCTGCACTCCGAGGGCACACCGACCGCCTGCGAAAAATGGCCGCTGAGAGTCTGGGCAAGAGGGCGGCTACGTTCAAGGATCGCCGTAAGTCTTGAAGTACTAATCGTCGGCAGATTAGCGAAGCGGTTTAGTGTGCTGCCGCATCCAGTCCACGATTTTGGGGAAGCGAAATTCGTGGCGATCGAGTGAGCCGTGGATGAATTCATACCCATCGACCGGATCGACTTCCAACAGGAATCCGTTAATCTCCAGGAAGGTTGCCGCCGCCGCGAATGCGATCCGCTTGTTGCCGTCGACGAAACCGTGGTTGTTCGCGAGCGACTCCATGAGTGCAGCCGCTTCTTCCTCGATGGAATTGTAGTAGCCGGTTTGGGGACGAAAAACGGCGGCCTCCACCGCATTCTGATCGCGAACACCGTGAAGGCCGCCGAAACTATCGATGAGAAAATGCTGCATCTGGTAGATTTCCGCGACCGTCAGATAAATGTCTGCCATCTACTTGGCTAGACGATCGAGCAGATCGCGGTTCCGGTCCACGACCCGCCCAAATGCTGCCATTACGTCGGGGCGGACCAGATGTTGGGAGGGGACCACGTTGCGCAGATAATGCGTCAGTGCCTGCTCGAGGACGTACCGCTGCGACTGGCCGTTCTGTTTCGCGACGGCAACAAACTCATCCCACAGTTCAGCATCGATTTCAGGAGCAATCTTCTTTGTCATTTTGGCTGGCATGCCACGTTCCCTATCTGCCACCTAGTTTAGAACTATCTCTCGCCAAATCAAGTAATATCTAGATAAGTCTAGAAAAACCGATTCCAGCGTGTAAGCTATTCATTTTCAATATTTTGCCAGCGCTGCGTACATCCGCTGTGAGTAACTGTCGATAAATCAATATTTTGGCGGGATTGATCCGAAAATTGAGAAAGGTCGAGAGGACCGGCCCCCAAACGTTTGGACGCAAACAAAAACCGGGTACGCTGGAGATCGCATGCCCGGCCAGGTCTCCCGAAAACTTACCGAGGTAGCTTGAAGTTGACTGTGACTTGCGTCTGAATCTCTACCGGTTCGCCGTTTAACAGATACGGCTTGTACTTCCACTGCTTGACCGCATCACTGGCGGCTCTGGCGAGTTGCGCGTCCCCGCTCAGTACCTTGATATGCGAAATATTTCCTTCTTTAGAGATCGTGGCCTGCAGTTCCACCGCACCTTCGATGTGCATGCGAAGCGCACTCTGCGGATAGGAAGGTGCGACCTTCTTGTAGAGGAGACCTTGCGACACGCCCTGGGAAACGCTAAGGGTCTGGAGCATTGGTCTGAGCCCGGTGTCCGTCGTACCCAGGTTTGGAAGCGGAGCGGCAGTGGGTGTGCCCATTCCAATCACGCTCGGCGCCGGCGCGTCTGGCGTGGCAGCCGACTTCGATTCAACCGCTGGAACTTTGCCGCCCTTAACGACGAGCGCCGGAGCCTCGGGCTTTTCTTCAACAACGGCCTTGGCGGGTGCAGAAGAAGTACTCGCGGGTTTAGTGGAGGCTCGCGAGTTGCTGCTTGCGGTGCTGGATTCGTTCTCGTCCTCAGAAGGACTCGGCGATGAGCCCGGAGTCATGTCGGGCTGCGAAACGGGAGCGGGTGTTGTGACAGCTGCGGTTGCCGGAGCCGGCTGAGCCGCTGTCGGCTTCGGTGCTGTCGGAGTCGGGATCGGCGCGGACACAGGCGCCGAGGAGACAACGGGCTGTGGGGTCGAACTGCTCGTCCCTTTGAAATGGGACCATCCGAAATAGCCGCCGGCTACGATGAGCAATGCCGCGGCGATTCCGATCACAGCTTTCTTGCTGCCACCGCTGGACTCAGCCTCGGTCGTCGAGCCGCCAAAGGTGAACGATGGGGCAGATCCGACGTACGCAGCAGGCTCGCTGGCCGCCGGTGCCGCTGGCTTCTCGAACAGATCCTCAGCGGCGGACGCCGGCTTTTGCGTCGGCAGCGCCGGTTCACGAGCCGGAGCAGGTGCGCTTGCCGCGCCGCTCAGGGGCGCGATCGAGACGGGTGGTTGAAATTCGATCGTCGGCGGGGGTGGAGGAGCCACTCTTGGCGCCGCCGGGCTCGCCACAGCAGCGCTATACAACGCTGGAGGAGCAACCGGAGCGGGCGCAACCGGCTTCTCGGCTGCGGGAGCCGCGGGAATATCGTTCGCCGCTGCTGGAGCTGGCTTCGCTGCAGCCACGGCAGCCGCTGCGGGCCATGCAGGCGGCGCGGCTGGCTTCGAAACTGAAGGCTGGGGCTTGGGTGTGAGCGTTGCGGCCGGTGCAACCGGTTTTGGTGCAACTGGCACCGCGGGTTTCGCCCCGAGAGGCGGCCTCGGTACAGCAGTCTTAGCAGCTGCGGGAGTCGGCGTAGTCGAAGGCGCCGGTGTCGGCGCGGCCGGAGGCGGTGTTGGCACTGCGAAACTCCCGGTCGCCGTTGCTGATCCTGGCTTGGTCGGGTCGCTTTTGCGCAAAAGTCCGCGCGCCACGCGCAGCGTTCCTTTTGCCTGTTCGATGTTAATGGGTTTGGTCAGGACAAGGTTTGCGCCAATGCGAAACGCCTTGGCGACCCCTGCCTGACCCTCCACGACGGCTACCGCAAGTGAGGTCTGGTTCGACGTCGAATTGCGTGCGCTCTTGAACAACAGGGTGGCATTCTGCTCGTTATCGCAGTCCACCACGACCGCGTCGAAGTGTTGGCCCATCAGCTTCTTAACTGCAGCGAAAGGCTCGATGCAGGCCTCGACATTGAACTCCAGCTCGCTGAGAACCTGCGTCACCGTGCGAGCCGTCTTGTCATCGGGACAGAAGAGAAGAGCTTGGTAACCCATGGAATAATCGTAGGTACAGCCGTAAGCGCCATCAAGTTACGCTGGTAATTCGCATAAAATGGCGACCATGCGATTGGCGCTTTGGCTCAAGATCGGCTGGACACTCTGGCTGATCGTCTGGATCCCCGCTTATTGGCGGCAGTATGGCGCGCAGAATTTTCTCTTCTTCTGCGACATCGGAAATGTCCTGATCGGAATCGGCCTCTGGATGGAGAGTCCGCTGATCTTTTCCTGGGCTGCGTGCGGATTGTTATTGCTTCAGTCGCTTTACACGATCGATCTTGCAGGCGCGCTGCTGACTGGACACCATCTGATCGGCGGCACCGAGTACATGTTTGATCCGCACTTATCTCTTTTTGTACGCCTGCTCAGCCTGTTCCACGCTGTAACTCCACCGCTGCTGTTATGGGCGATCTGGAAGCTGGGATACGACAGTCGCGGATGGAAGGTACAGACGCTGACCGCGTGGATTGTCGTGCCAGTCAACTACTTCTGGCGTCCCGAGCAAGATGTGAACTGGGCGCGAGGACCATTCTTCCACGAGCAACACGCAATGCCGGGATGGGCGTACCTGCTCGGATACTTAGTCGTTGTGCCGCTATGCATCTATCTGCCGACGCACCTGTTTCTTAGCTGGCTCAGTGCTCGTTGGAAATCGGGTAGCGCCGGCATCCCGCCGGCTGTGACGAGCGCGTCTCGAGCTCGCAGCTGAAGGCTAGCGAGTCTTGCCTGACCCATCCTCACTCTTCCGCAGCGTCGATTCTCTCGGAGGATAGTCGATCGATCCCTTAAACGACGAGATCTCTTCCTTGTGAAAATCAGGGAAGGGTAACTTCTTGTCATCACGCAGTTCTGCGATCTTCTGCACCGCGCTATCAGCTTTGTCTTTCGCCAGCCCCGAGTCGCGCCCGAGATAGAGAGTCTGCGCGGGAAGGGCGAGGCCGCTGCCGGAGCTGTCAACAATATCCATGATGCGCAGCAGGACATCTTCGCGAACCGCAGCGAACTCGTTGAAGTCCTGCGTGAGGACGTAGGCCACAATCTCAACGGTCGGCGCGGCGCCAGCAACATCGGTGAGGCGCACGCGAACCGTGGTGCTCTCGACCTTCGGATGGCTGTATAGCAGGCGCCGCACTTCGGAGAGGATGAAGCGCAAGTGATCGGCCTTCGTCTCCGAGCGCAGGTTAAGAGTGGTCTTGAACAGAATCTTGTCGCGTCGACTCAGGTTCTCCAAATTGATGGTCGCCACCGTGCCGTTGGGAATTGCGACCAGCGTGCGCTCGTCGGTACGGATGCGGGTTGAACGCAGGCCAATATCCTCCACGACGCCGGTGCGATCGCCAAACCGGCAGACATCACCGACGCGGAAGACTTCGTCGGCCAGCACGGATACGCCACCAAAGAGATTTTCGATCGTCTTCTGCGCCCCGAAGCCGATGGCCAGGCCGCCGATACCCAACCCGGCAAGCGCTGTGCTCATGTTGAAGCCCAGATTGCCAAGCACAGCCAGAATGCCGAGCACGAAGATCACAGCTTTCAGAATTCGTTCGCCCAGAAGCATGAGCGATCCCGTCCCGGCGTGTCCACGGGCCAAGGCGCGAATGCGAACGCGGTACAGCGACCAACGCACCACTCGCCAGACGATCCAGACGGCGCTCAGAATCAGCGCGGTAGATGTGATCTGGAAGTAGTAATGCCGGAGCAACAGCGGCATGCGCAGATAGACCACGAATACCTGATGAATGAGTGTGCCCGCCAGCAGCCATGCCGGTCCGGAGACCGATCGCCAACTGGCAACGTCCATCCGTCCGCGGCGCCGAGCCCACCAGCGCAAGGGAATTTCCATCACGAAAAGAATGAGCCAGCCCAGACCCGCTGCGAATGGCGTCGCCACCAACAGAGCCAGCCATTGCCAGAGAGGCATCCCGCCAAGCTGATGCCTGACTAGCACAGCGGGGAGTTTGCCTTCTACCTGTCGCGCTTTTACTTGGTCATATAATTCCGGCAGTTTGGCGAGCGTGTCGGTCGAGATCAGCCAGATCTTACCGGCGCTGGGATCGGATACACGAACGAGGTCGAGATCCGTTTCCACGTCACCCGCCGTCATGGTCCCGAGCTTCTGGTGGCCGAGCGCGACTCCTTCCTGCGGAGTTCCCTCGGGCTGGTTGAACCGGCTGTAGTTGCCGACAAAAGCGTTGTCCAATACGAATTTAAGCTTGGTCGCGGTCTGCTCGCCTTCAGACTGGCGTCGCGCCGCGCTCATCTGCAGATACTGGGCAGCGATGTTGTAGTCTCCAGCCGTGGCTGCCTTCAAGAATCCCAGTACCGAGTTGGAAGGGGTGTTGCGTCCCAGTGGATCGGTGGGCGCATTCGTCCCGCTGGCCGGCGCAGGTTGCAAGACCTGAGTCAACGTCGACTGTGCCACTGAAACGACGCAAGCGGCAATGCACAGGATGCATACGAATAAAACTTTGCGGAAAGAAAGCATGGTCCTCTCCCGCCAATCTCTTTGCGGGTCACCCAACGCATGAACGCGGCAGGCACTCATTGTATCGAAGTGGAGCGGCGAAACAGTCGAGCGGCGGAGTTCATCCCCGCTTCGGGCGATAGATATGCGTGCTGGTGCCGTAGAAAACCTCGGCAGACTCCATCACCGTTTCCGATAGAGTCGGATGGGGATGGATGCTCAGCGCGACATCACTGGCCAGAGCAGCCATCTCGATGGCGAGCACACCCTCGGCGATCATTTCACCGGCGCCAACACCCACGATTCCAACTCCGAGAACTCGCTCCGTCTGCGGATCAATGAGTAGCTTGGTCATGCCCTCCGGACGATCCAGGGTGATGGCGCGACCGGATGCGGCCCAGGGGAACTTCGCGACCTTTACTTCGCGATTTTCCTTTTGCGCCTGCGTCTCGGTGAGCCCGCACCAGGCAACTTCCGGATCAGTGAATACGACCGCCGGGATTGCGTTTGGCTCGAACGCGACTTTATGTCCCGCGATTGCTTCGACCGCGACGCGGCCTTCATGCGAGGCCTTGTGCGCGAGCATCGGCTCGCCGACTACGTCGCCGATCGCGTAAATCGAGGGATCATCGGTCTGGAGTTGCTTGTTGACCTGAATGAACCCGCGCTGCCCGACTTGGACGCGCGTCTTGTCGAGGCCAGGAATCTCGGAGTTCGGCTTGCGTCCTACTGATACCAGCACGCGATCGAATACTTTTTCCTGAGAGTTGCCGTCTTGTGCCTTCAGGGTGGCACGAATGCCGTTGCCCTCATCTTTTACGGAAGCGACAGTTGTGTTCAGAAGAATCGCTTCGAACATCTTTTCCAGTCGCTTGTGCAGCGGCAGCACCAGGTCCCGATCCGCGCCGGGCAAGAGGCCCGGAAGCATTTCAACGACAGTCACGCGCGTGCCCAGAGCGGCATAGACAGAGCCAAGTTCCAGGCCGATGTAACCGCCGCCGACGACCAGCAAGGTTCCAGGAACGTCTTCGAGATTGAGCGCGCCGGTAGAATCCATCATTCGCGGCGTGTCGAGCTTCAACGTGGAAACGACAGCCGGGCGTGAGCCTGTGGCGATGATGATGCGATCAAAAGTCAGAGATTCCTGCGCGCCATCGGTCTTAGTGACGCTCAGGGTGTTTGAGTTCTCAAACGCAGCGCGGCCCTGCACGTAGCGCACTTTGCGCTGCTTCGAGAGCACGCCCAGGCCGCCGGTCAGTTTCTTGACGACATTCTCTTTGAAGGAGCGAAGACGCTTCAGATCGATTTTCGGCGCACTGAACTCAATTCCCCAGTCTTTGGCCTGATGCGCCTCCTCCAGCAGCTTAGCCACGTGCAGCAGCGCCTTCGAGGGAATGCATCCGCGGTAAAGGCACACTCCGCCGGGATTCAGTTCGGGGTCGATGAGTGTGACGCTCATGCCAAGATCGGCGGCGAGGAAGGCGGCGGCATATCCGCCGGGACCGCCGCCGACCACTGCAAGATTCAGGTTCGATGTTTCGGACATGAAAGGGCTTTCAACCACGAAGGACACGAAGGTACACGAAGGAAAATCTCATGGCTATGGGCTTCCTTCGTGTTCCTTCGTGTCCTTCGTGGTTCAAGATTTTGGATTTTACCCCTGGACCGACAGCAGGAAAGGCTGTTCAAACGCTTCGGAGATCCAGCGCAGGAATCGCGCAGCATCCGCGCCATCGATCAGACGGTGATCGTAGGAAAGCGACAGCGGCAAAATCAACCGTGGCTCAAATTTCCCGTTGAGCCACTCGGGTTCCATACGCGAACGGGAAAGACCGAGGATCGCCACCTCCGGAAAATTGACAATCGGCGTAAAGCCGACGCCGCCAATTCCGCCCAGATTGGTGATGGTGAACGTACCGCCTTCCATATCCGCGGGCGAGAGCTTCTTCTCGCGCGCCTTCTTCGATAACTGCGACAATTCGACTGCGAGTTCCACGATGTTCTTCTTCTCCACGTCGCGAATCACAGGTACCAGGAGCCCACGATCGGTGTCTGCCGCGACGCCGATATTGATGTACTGCTTGTAAACAATCTCTTCCTTTTCGATGTCGATGCTGGCGTTGAACTGCGGGAAGACTTTAAGAGCGGCCGCACAAACTTTGAGCGCGATCGCAGTCACGGTCATCTTGCCGCCAGCTTCCTCGGCCTTGGGAGCAAACCGCGCCCGCAACTGCTCGAGCTCCGTGATGTCGGCGCGATCGTGCTGGGTGACATGCGGAATAGTGTTCCACGCCTCTGCCAGATGCTCGGCAGTCTTTCGCCGAACGCCGCGCATGGAAACACGTTCAATCTTTCCCCACTTGGCGAAATCGGGAAGCTGCGGCTGGGCGAAGTGACCGGCACGCGGTGTCGCCGCCGCTGTCGCCGCAGCGGAGAGCAGCGCCTTGGCGTGAGCCTTAACGGCATCTTCACTGATGCGCCCACCCGGGCCAGTACCCTTTACGTCATAGATGTCAACGCCGACCTCACGCGCGAGACGACGAACGTGCGGAGCTGCCGGAACGGGCTGCCGGTGTTCCGTTCCAGCGACTTTGCCGAGTTGCGCCGGCATGCTGAATGACGGGACAGTTTGCTGGGGCTGGTCCGGGGGCAGGGCTTGTTCTTCAGTCTTTCCCTCTGCGCGAATGGCTGCTTGAAATGCCAGACGCGCTCCGTGCTGTCCGGAAACGTGCTCGACCGGAGCACTCCGCGGCCGTGCCGGCTGAGCCGCTGCTGCGCCGCCTTCCAGCGTGAAGATCACCTGTCCAACTTTGATCTTCTCGCCTTCCTTAACCTTGAGCTCTTTCACTACGCCGCTGACCGATGACGGAACTTCCACGACGGCTTTGTCCGTCTCCAATTCCATGATCGGCTGACCTTCGGAAACCCTGGCGCCGGGAGCGATCATCAGGCGCACTAGATCCCCCTGGGAAATATTCTCTCCGAGTTCGGGCAGCTTGAATTCACTCGCCCCTGGAGTACTTGAAGGTGCGCTGGATGCGGCGGCTTGCGACGTTGCTGCGGCGACTTCTTTCGAGGCTGGGGCCGCTGGCTTTTCTCTTGGAGCAGGCGCGGGAGCGGGAGCGGCAGCCTGGGAAGGCACTCCGGAACCCTTGGCTTCCGCCCCGTCGACCGTGAAAATCACCTGGCCGACCTTAATCTTATCGCCTTCCTTGACGCAAATCTCTTGCACGGTTCCGCTGACGGACGAAGGCACTTCCACAACTGCCTTGTCGGTTTCGAGTTCCATGACCGACTGACCGGCGCTTACCGCCGCACCCGGCTCGACCATGAGGCGCACCAAGTCGCCTTGCTCGATGTTTTCTCCCAACTCCGGAAGTTTGAATTCAATCACCGCGTATGGTTCCTCTTATAAGAATCGTGTCACGGCGCCTCACGGCGCAATTGTTGATTACACTACTCATCGCATCGTAGAGACGTTGCGTGCAACGTCACTGCGGATGACCGGCTTAGCTGATCGCCGGATTCAACTTTTCGGGATTAATCCCCAGTTCGCCGATCGCCCGCTTCACGACGTCCGTGCCGACTTTCTTTTCGCGCGCCAACGCCACCAAGGTCGCCAGCACGATGTGCTTCGCATCGACTTCGAAGAAATCGCGTAATGCCGCGCGGCTCTCGCTGCGTCCGAAGCCGTCGGTACCCAGTGACAGAAGCTGGCCCGGCACCCACTTGCCGATGCTCTCGGGCAACACCTTCATGTAATCGGATGCGGCAATGAACGGTCCCTGCGCGTCCTTCAAGGTCTGCGTCACGTAAGGAACTTTAGCAGGCTCTCCAGGATGCAGCATGTTCCAGCGCTCGCAATCGTTGGCGTCGCGATAAAGCTCCTTGTAGCTTGTGACGCTCCACACGTCGGCCCCGACTCCAAATTTTTCTTCCAGAATCTGCTGCGCTTTCAGCACCTCGAACATGATTGTGCCGCTGCCCAGCAGTTGCGCCCGCAGCTTTGCTTCTGGCGTCGTGGAGGTCTTGAAGCGGTACAGACCTTTCAGGATACCTTGGCGAACATGATCGCCCGCGGGCATCTCGGGCATGGGAAGCGGCTCGTTGGTGACGGTCAGATAGTAGAAGATCGATTCCTGATCGACATACATCCGCTTGATGCCATCCTGAATGATGACGGCGATTTCGTAGGCGAATGCCGGATCGTACGCCAGCAGATTCGGCACGGGGAGCGCGAGCACGTGACTGTGGCCGTCCTGATGCTGCAGGCCTTCGCCGGCCAGCGTGGTGCGGCCGGCGGTGCCTCCCACCAGGAATCCGCGGCAACGCATGTCGGCGGCGGCCCAGATCAGGTCACCGATGCGCTGGAATCCGAACATCGAGTAATAAATGAAGAAGGGGATCGTGTTGATCCCGTGATTCGCGTACGCGCAGCCCGCGGCGATGAGCGAGCACATGGAACCGGATTCGGTGATGCCTTCTTCGAGAATCTGTCCGTTCTTAGCCTCTTTGTAGTAAAGCAGCGTGTCCATGTCGACCGGCTCATAGTTCTGGCCGACGCTGGAATAAATTCCGACTTGGCGGAAAAGCGCTTCCATGCCGAAGGTACGCGCCTCGTCGGGAACGATCGGAACGATGTACTTGCCCTGTTCCGGGTCGCGCAGCAACTTCGAGAGCAGCCGCACGAACACCATCGTGGTGGAAACTTCGCGTCCCTCGGTGCCTTTGTGGAATTCTTCGAAGTGCGAATCAGGGAACGGCTTCAGCGGTGTCGCCCGCACCTTCCGCTGTGGCATGTATCCGCCAAGCTGCTGGCGGCGCGCCTGCATGTATTTGATTTCGGCGCTGTCGTCGGAAGGCCGGTAGAAGGGCGCTCCGTGCAGTTCGTCGTCGGGAATGGGAATCCCGAAGCGCGAGCGGAACATTTCCAACTCTTCGTCATTCAACTTCTTTTGCTGGTGCGTAATGTTCTTGCCTTCACCCGCTTCACCCAGGCCGTAGCCCTTGATAGTCTTGGCGAGAATGATCGTTGGCGCCCCGGTGTGATCGACCGCCGCGCGGTAGGCGGCGTGCACCTTGATGGGATCGTGTCCGCCCAAACGCATGCGGGCCAGTTGATCGTCTGAGAGATGCTCGACCATTTTTAGCAGGCGCGGGTCGGTGCCGAATAAGTTCTGCCGGAAATAAGCGCCGCTCTCGACGAAATACTTCTGATACTGTCCGTCGCTGACCTCGCCGAGGCGCTTGACCAGAAGGCCGTCGCGATCGTTCATGATGAGGCTGTCCCAATCCGAGCCCCAGATGCACTTGATCACGTTCCAGCCGGCGCCGCGGAAGATCGCTTCCAGTTCCTGGATGATCTTGCCGTTGCCGCGCACAGGGCCATCAAGCCGCTGCAGGTTGCAGTTCACCACGAAGATGAGGTTGTCGAGCTTTTCGCGCGAAGCTAGCGTGATCGAACCGAGGGACTCCGGTTCATCCATTTCGCCGTCGCCGAGGAACGCCCAGACTTTTCCGCCGGTCGATTGCTTCAGGCCACGGTTCTCGAGGTATTTGATGAAGCGGGCGTGGTAGATCGCCTGAATCGGGCCCAAGCCCATCGAGACCGTGGGGAACTCCCAAAAATCAGGCATGAGCCACGGGTGCGGATAAGAGGAAAGTCCGCCGCCGGACTTCAACTCGCGGCGAAAGTTCTGCAGTTTCTCTTTGGAAATGCGGCCTTCGAGATATGCGCGGGAATAGATCCCGGGAGCAGCGTGGCCTTGGAAGTAGACGATGTCACGGTCGCCGGTTTCGGTCTGTGCCTGGAAGAAGTGGTTGAACGCGACTTCATATAACGTGGCCGCTGAGGCGAAAGTTGAGATATGTCCGCCGATGCCTTCCTGGATCTTGTTGGCGCGCACCACCATGGCCAGCGCGTTCCAGCGGACCAGGCTCTTGATGCGGCGTTCCATCTCCTGGCTGCCGGGGAACGGGGGTTGCTGGCGCACCGGAATCGTGTTCTGGTAGGGCGTCGTTGCCGTGAAAGGCAGGTTGATGCCGGCTTCGCGCCGGGCGTGCAACGCCAGTTGTTGCAGCAAACGGCCGGCCCGATTGGGACCTCCGTGCGACAGAACATAGTCGAGAGAGTCTACCCACTCTCGCGTTTCCAACACTTCTAGGCCGTCAGTTTCGGTCTGAGCCACGTCTGATTTCTCCCCCAGGGATTAGCGAATAATCCATCATAATTCAATCGCGTGGATTCTTGCTGGAGAAGGGCTTTCACCACTAAGGGCACGAAGGTTCACCAAGGGAGCCCAAGCTACCGATTTCCTTCGTGTAACTTCGTGCCCTTAGTGGTTTATGCCTTTGCTGGGGGATGCTGCGGCGCTGGTTTAGAATCGGTATCGTCCCGCGCGGGAGGCCTCTATGCTGCGGATTCTGTTGTTAGTGCTGGTCGTAATAGTTGCTGTGCTTTTGGTTCCACGGCTTTTGTCGCGGTCGGTGAAACCCGCCGAAGGCGCCAGCGCTCCAGATTTTACCTTGCCGTCGCAAGAGGGGACGCCGGTCAGTTTGAAGGACTATCGCGGCAAGTGGGTCGTCCTATATTTCTATCCTAAGGACCAAACCCCTGGATGCTCGCGCGAGGCGCACAACTTTCAGGTCGATCAGCCCAAATATGCGGAACGAGATGCCGTGGTGCTGGGAGTGAGCCTCGACAGCGTCGAGTCCCACAAAAAGTTCTGTACCAAGGAAGGGCTCAATTTCAAGTTGCTGGCCGATACAGACGACAAAGTAACGGCTGCCTACGGATCGCTGACCAACTTTGGAGTCGTGAAGTTCGCGGCGAGAAATACGTTTCTGATTGACCCCGCGGGAAAAATTGCCAAAACGTACACTGGCGTCAATCCAAATAGCCATAGCGCCGAAGTGTTGGCGGAACTGGATGCGCTGCAGAAATCGGCGGTGGTGAAGCCTTAGTCTGGTGTAAGGCCCGGCACATAACGGGATGTCCCGATAGGGACATCTGACAGGCTATGTTTCAGTCGTGCCTACGGCGCGAACTCACCGACCTCGGCCCCACCCGCCAGTGGAACTGGCGGGCTACTGTCAAGACTCCCTCCGGGACTCCTTCCCGACTGATACCCTATCTGAATGGCGACTGCAGCACGGAATGACGTCCGCGACCCCGCCGCGAGGCAGGCGGGATACCGCTTTCCGCCCGGCTTTGAGCGCAATCTGCTGTGGTTCGCTTGGCGCCGGTTTCGACCTGCCAATCCGATTCTCCTGTTCCAACATCTGGTTCAGGAATACGGCGACATCGCGCACTACAAGATCGGGTGGAATCACATTGTGTTCCTGAATCACCCCGACTACATCCGGGAAGTGCTGGTGGTGCAGAACGACAACTTTGTGAAGGAGCGGACGGTGCGCCGCAGCAAGATGCTGCTGGGCGAGGGCATGATCACCAGCGAGGGCGCTCAGCATCGCGCGCAGCGGCAAGTGGCGCAACCGGCGTTTCATCGGCAGCGCATACCGGAGTACGCGGACACGATGGTGCGGGAAGCGGCGCGGATGCGGGATCAGTGGCGTCACGGTGAAGAGCGGAACATCGCCACCGACATGATGCATTTGACGCTGAACGTTGTGGCAGAGACCTTATTCGCGACAGATCTGCGTGACGAAGTTCACGAGCTTGCCGATGCCATCAACCGCATCATGGGCCTGTACAACTTCCTCGTAATGCTTCCGGCGGCGGAGTGGCTGGTGCACGTGCGCCCTCCCGGACTGGCTGCGTTTGTGCGTGCCCGCAAGCGGATCGACGCTGTTGTCCACCGGATGATTGAAGCTCATCGCAATCAACATGCGGACCGGGGCAGTCTTCTGGACTTAATGCTGGTTGCCTCGCCTGACCGTAGCCCCGCGTCGGAGAAGTCGCTTCGCGATCAGGTCATCACCATCTTCCTTGCTGGATATGAGACCGTGGCCAATGCGCTGGCCTGGACCTGGTTTCTGCTCTCGCGGAATCCTGACTGCGAGCGCCACTTCCACGAAGAGATCGACCGGGAGTTGCAAGGGCGCTTGCCGGCTTATGAGGATGTTCCCCGGCTTCGCTATGTGGAGATGGTGATAGCGGAATCGATGCGGCTCTATCCGCCGGCGTGGGCCATGGGACGATACGCACTCAATGATTTTCAATTGGGCGAATTCTTTCTGCCGGCCAAGACCACGATTCTGATGAGCCAGTTCATTGCCCATCGGGATCCGCGTTTCTTTCCTGATCCGCTGCGTTTCGATCCCGAACGTTTCACGCCCGAGGCCAAGGCCCGGCGCGCAAAGTTCACTTACTTTCCCTTCGGAGCGGGATTCCGCCAGTGTATCGGCGAGTCTTTTGCCTGGATGGAAGGAGTGCTGCTACTGGCGACGTTGGGGCAGAAGTGGAGACTTAAGCTTCTTTCGAATCACCCTGTTGATCCAGAGCCTCTGATCACGTTGCGTCCCAAGCATGGGATGCGGATGCACCTCGAAGCCCGAGCCTGATCACTTGGCTGCGAGGTACATCTCTGCGACATGCTGAGTAATCTTGCCCGGTTCCGCCCCTGACAGGTTCGAAAGCGCAACCACGGTTAGTTGATCGTCTACATAGCGATCAATCGCGGTTTGAAATCCCTGCCACGCGCCGTCGTGATGAATACAGCGATGTCCGTGCCGGGCGTCGATGAACCACCCGAAACCGTAGTGGCCCTTGTTGGGCTGGCCGTCTTTGAGTTTTGCCACGGTCCACATCTGGTCCAGACTCGACTTCTTCAGCAACTTGTCCGTGTAAAGTGCCGCGTCCCACTTGGCCAGATCGAGAACAGAGAAGTACAGGCTGCCATCAGCGGTGGTATTCATCACGGGCGATACCCACTCCTGATTCTTCAATTCGCTTTTCACCAGCCGGTATCCGGCAGAGCGGTTGGGAACGATATCGGATTCACTGATGATGCGGGTCGAGTTCATCTCCAGCAGATGGAAAATTCGTTCCTGTAGAACGTCTCCGTAGAACTTTCCAGTGACCCGGTGAATCAGAATTCCCAGCGTGAGATAGCCAAGATTGCTGTAGGCCCATTTTGTTCCGGGTTCATAGGAAAGCGGAACGCTCTCGACGAGCTTCAGAAGTTCGTCCTCGGACCAGTCTTTCCGGAAATCGAAATTCTTTGGATAGTCGCCAAGGCCCGCGGTGTGGCTCAGCAACTCGCGTACGGTGACGTTGTTCCATGCCTTTGGGGCGTCTTTGAAATACTTGTTGAGCGGATCCTCGAGGCCGATTTTTCCCTCTTCCACGAGCATCATCACAGCCGTGGCGGTGAATTGCTTGCCGACAGAGCCAGACTGAAAGATGGTCTCGGGTTTGGCCGGTACCTGCAATTCCACATTGGCCAATCCGAATCCCTCAGCGAGGACAATCTTTCCGCCCTTGGCAACGAGGAGGGACAAGCCGGGAATGTGCTGCCGCTGCATCTCGGCTTTCACGTAGTCGGCGACTGCCGATGGAGTATCGAGCGACTGGGCAGACGCAATCGCGGAAGCAAAGAGAAACCACGAGATGGGAAGGTAGAAGAGTCGGCGCAGAGTCATGGAATAAGTTGGCAACGCGGTCCTGAGTCTACAGACAAAGCACGGTTGCCCACAAGAACTCACGAGACTCAATCGGTGTCTGGGTGCCGGCCGTGGGTCAGTTTGCGGACCAGATAGTACTCGTTGATGGGGCGATCGTCGGTGAGCGCTGGCGTGTCGGGAGAGGCAGCGATCAGCGAGTCCAGAGTCAACTCTCCCTGGAGCAGATCATCCAATTGCGCGGAAGCCCGTGCGCTCAGTCCTGCAGAATCGGCAGGCGTCCACTCCGTCAAGTCGGCCAACGCGCTTGTGGGCATACGCGTCACGATTTGCTCCGTCGTCAACACGGGGATGGGCCGCTCGCTGCACAAGAAATGAACGCCGAACTCATTCGCAAAAGCGCGCACAAACGGGAAAGAATTGCGTAAGGATCGTGTGACAGCGGCGGTGTCCACGGGATCATCGTCAGCAGTAGCCGGAAGCCATTGCTGCAAGATTCCTCCAGGCTTTAAGCGTCGTCGCGCTGCCCGGTAAAACTCCTCCGAGTAAAGCAAACTCGATGACGCGGCGCTGAGCGGCGGTGGAGGATCAATGGTGATGACGTCATACTGGTCGCGTGTCCGTTCCAGATACCGGCGGCCGTCGTCGATTACGACGTGCGACATCGGCGAGTTCATGATCTGTTCCGCATTGCTGTGGTAAAAGCCAAATAATCGCGGAACACTGGGTACGAGTTCGACCACCGTAACGGGAACATTCCAGGAGCGCATGGAACGGAACGTCGTTCCCATGCCAAAACAAATCACGAGTGCCTTCTCCGGCGGCCGGCTGAGGAACGCCATGGGAAGGTGGGCCATGATCTTGGTAATAGGAGTGAGGGAAGTAATCCCGTAACCGTTAATCAGGAGTTTCTTGTCCATGCCGGTGCCGGACGCAATGACAGTCGCAGTTGAGTCCCGAAGCACTTTCTGGTCGCTGGTCTCTTCGTCGAGCCCCCTTCCTGCCGTGAGCAACAAAAATGCCAGAGCTATAGAGACGAAGATCGGCCCACGGATGCTTGCCGCCTTGTTGCGAGGCGGGAATAATTGGGCGAGGCCGAAGACAAGCCATGGCGCAGTGAGTCCGATCAGCGCCCAGCGCCCCGCCATAAAGGGGAGCAACATGAATCCCGCGAGCAGAGGTCCGAGAATACAGCCTGCAATATTGACGGCATATGCAATCCCGGCCTTTCGGGAGTTACCCTCTGAAAAACGATCCAGCAGCATGGGTGTGACAAAGCCCAGCAGTCCTGTAAACGGAGAGAGCCCCAGCACTAAACGAAGAAGTCTCGACAAGTGAATGTCCGGATTAGTGAGGAGCAGGGGAAGCAATGCTGCGGCTGCCAGAATACTCCATATTGCCGGATTTTCCCGCCACTCCAGCGAAGTCCATCGCCGATAGACCAGGGAACCAACAAACGTTGCCAGCAGGTACACCGAAAGAATCGAAGCAAACGAATAAACCACGGTGCCCATAAACGGCGTGTATTGACGAACCCAAATGACTTCCATTGCCATAGAAGTCAGACCGCTCAAAAAAAGAAGCGCAAGGATGCCGCCGCCACCGGCATTCGAAATTAGTGGAGAGCTGAGCGCAACGGGTGACGTTTCCTGAGACGCCCGCTGTGTCAGCGGCCCTCGAGAGAGTGCCAGGGCAGAAATGGCAATCAACCCGTTACAGGCAGCGCCAATCTTGAGCGTTCCACGAAATCCAAGCCATTCGATCAGAAGCAGCGGCAAAGCGGTTCCAGCCACGGCGCCCGCAACGTTTGCCATGTAGAGATAGCTAAACGAGCGGCGCGATTCACTGGGCAGCGTTTGCCCGATGGAGCGCATCCCGACGGGAAGGGTTGTCCCCATCAAACAGCAACCCGGCAACAGAGTGAGAGCAACCAGAAAACCGGCCAGCCAATAGTAGCTGGAAGAAGAATTTAGCGCGGTGTTCTGCAGGGTATGACCGCTCCAGAACAGCGCGTAAGGGACAGCGAGGCCCAACCCACCAATCACCAATTCAATCAGCGCATAGAGTCGAAGCGCAGGTAAGCGATTACCGCTCAGCCACCTGCCGCTGATCCAGGAGCCCAGACCCAGACCCGCCATGAAGATCGAAAGAACGATTGACACCATAGCGGTGGTAACGCCGAATTGCGCCATGGACAGGCGCAACCAAATCAGCTCGTAGAGAATGCTGCAGAAACCCGACAAGAAGAAAAAGATAAAATACCAAGTCACGGCGCGCCCTCGACTATCAGAAGCCCGCTGCAGAATGAATTTGCTGCTTCGACTATTGAGAGAACGAGTCTAGAGAGAATGGTGCCCTCAGGCAAGTGAAAGCGCAGGCTGGCGGCTGGAGTGACCAGCGAATGGGAGGAATTGCAGTCTGGATACAGCTATTTTTGTCCGGCGGACATGTTGTCCAGGCGGTGCATACCGGAGCGCCGCAGGGCAAACATAATCGCCCACCCGATCAGTCCGGCAGCATAGAAGAACGCGAAGAATAGCGGGAGTCCCCCTAACAGAATCGAGTGCACGGGCTGAATGTGAATGGGGAGCGGCGGATCAATGTTGGGCACGGAGGCAGCGATGTCTTCGCCTTTCTTGATGGCCGTCACCACACAGGCAAGAATAAGGGTCATGAATACAATCGTTGTCTTTGGAAAACGGAATCCGTTGCGCATACTAAACCTCCCCGTTGCAAGGGATAGACCATCTTGAATTTCGAGCCACACGTGAAAATGCTCGCGGAGCGCGCCATTCACGAGACCCGTAATTTCCCGGGCGAAGAACCGGCCCCGCGTGAGCCATTTCTTCGTTGCGTGAGCCTCGCTCTCGTCGCGCAAAACCGCCATCATCTCTTCGCCAAACAATTCCCGATGTTCGGCGGGATACAGACGCAGCAGCTTCCGGTAGACAGTGAGCATCATCAACTCTCTTTCGTCGCAACTCGCAGAGTCGCCAGACGCGTGAGGTTCTTCATCCGGTCGATCTCTGTCTGCAGGTTGCGGCGTCCCTGTGGCGTCAGGCGATAGGCTTGACGTCCCCTGGAAGTCTCTTCCTCTTCGAAGCGTTCGATCCAGTCATCGTCGAGCAATCGTCGGAGAGCGCCGTACAACGTGCCGGTGCTGAGGACAACACGTCCGTCACTCATGCGTTCGACGTCTTTCAGGATGGAGTAACCGTGCTGTGGCTGTCCCGCCAGGCTCAGCAGAATCAGCAGGACGGGTTCGGACAGGGGCAGGCTTTCCATTATTGCTTTTGACGACATGTCGTATGACGCCATATTGGCACCGAGAGCGAATCCTGTCAAGAGCAAATTACTGATTCCTGCTAACAGGTTCGTGCTCGGGGGCGCTCGCTTCGCTTCGCTGGACGGACGAAGGCGTCCGTCCCTACACGGTCCGTTTGTGCTACCGGCTCACTGGGCTGCAGTTAGCTGCTTGCCGGAGTACTGAAGAAACTTGTCTGTCTGGTCGGCGGGGTTTACGCCGACGCCATGATTTTCTCGAACGAAAACCACGTGGAAGGTGCGATTTTCCAGCATCCCCGGGAACTGTCCCTTTCGGTCGCCAATCGTCAGGGTGTGTGCGGCATCATTCCAATGAAGCGGAATGGTGGCATAGGCGCCCTTCTCGTAGTTGTAGGTGTCATTCTCGTCTTCGTAGAGGGTGAAGTCGCCGTCGGCGCCCGGATAAATCCGCAGCTCAATCGGATCGGCAGGTTTTTCTGTGGACCACTCTTCATCCGGTCCAAGCGGCACGATCGACCCGGCGCGCACGTACAAGGGCAAGCGCTCGAGGGGAGTGATCGCATTGATCATCCGGCCGCCCTCGATGGTGGCGCCCGTCCAGAAGTCGTACCACTTGGCTTGGGGCAGATAGACAGGTCGAGTTGTGGACGCGGGCTCAGTCACCGGATTCACCAGAAATGCCGGCCCATACATGAATTGATCGCCGATATTGTCAACGCGGGGATCAGTGCGGAAATCCATTACCAGCGGCCGCATCGGCGTATAGCTCTCACTGGTCGTCTTCCACGCCAGCGAATAGATATAAGGCAGCATGCGATAGCGCAGGCGGTCGAAGTTCACGAGAATGCTTTGCGCATCCGGGCCGTACGACCAAAGCTCGTTCTCGTCGGGATTGCGCGTGCCATGAACGCGCAGAATCGGATTGAAGGTCGCGTACTGGAACCAGCGTACGAACAATTCGCGGAACCCAGGATCAGCCGGGCTGCCGAATACGAATCCGCCGATGTCGGTGGTCCAGTATGGAATTCCAGAAACCGCGAAGTTCAATCCGGCCGGGATCTGGCGGCGGTAGCTGAACCAGTCGGAGTTGATATCGCCCGACCATGCGGTCACGGCATTGCGCTGCGAACCGGCGAACGCGGACCGAGACAAGATGTAAACGCGCTTCTTGTCCGACGCGCTGCGCTGCCCCTCATAAACTGTTCCTGTATCCAGCAATGGGTAAGCGTTCACGTAACGATCGCCACTTCCGGCGGCCAGTTTGTGGTGCAGCAGAATATTTTCTTCCTGCCCTTCCGTTTCCGGTTCGGTGGTATCCATCCACCAGGAGTCAGCGCCGATACTGAACAATCCCTTATTGACAAGATCCCAGTAATATTTGCGCGCGTCGGGACTGGTCGCGTCATACACGGCCATGGCATCGGTGTGATAGGGGGGCTTGGCATACTTGAACTTGTCGACGAACCATCCCTTGCTGTTCATGTAATCGTAGTTCGTCGAGCCGGGCTCGAAGAACGGCCAAATGGAAATCATCAGGTGGAAGTTCTCGCTGTGGAGTTGATCGATCATCCCTTTCGGATCGGGATAGTTCTTGTTGAAGACGAACTCTCCCTTGCGATTCCACCAGAACCAGTCCTGCACGATGTTGTCGACGGGAATGTGCAGGTCGCGATACTTCTTCGCAACTCCCAGGATCTCGTCCTGCGATTTATAGCGGTTCTTGCATTGCCAGAATCCGTAGGCCCACTTGCCGAACAGGGGAGCCTGCCCGGTCAGCTCGCGGTAGCCGGCGATGATCTTGTCGAGCTCAGGCCCGTACAGAAAGTAGTAGTCGATAACGTCGGCAACTTCGGAGCTGATGTACAGATAATTGGCGAAGCGGTTGTTGAACCGGCTGCGCGACATGTTGTTCCAGAAGATCCCGTAGCCTTTGCTGGAGACCATCAGCGGGACGGAGATGTTGCTGTTGTCCTGCACGATATCGACCGACTCGCCGCGATAGTTCCATACGCCCGACTGGTGTTGTCCCAGGCCATAGAGTCCCTCGTGCGAACCGTACACATTGATGAACGATTCGGCGCGGTAGGTGTCTTCGCCGTTCACCTTTTCTGCTCGCATGCTGCGGGAGGCTTCTTGCACCAGAGGACTCCCGTTCGCTTCGGCATATGCAATCGCGCCGTCTTTACGCGTGACCGTGACCTTCAGCAGAGAAGTCGAGATAGTGACGGCGTCATCTCCCGACTGCATGCTCCACTTCGGCGTGGGCCAGCTGTCTTTGATTACCACGAAGTCAGTTCGCTTGGGAAACGTTGCGGTTGGCGAATACAGAACCCGGATGATCGAGTCCGAACAGACTTGCAGCTTCAACGTCCCAGTTCCCAGAGTGAAGACAATGCCATCGGCTTCCTGCTGAACCTTGCGGACCGGATTCATCGGCGTCCACTGGGCGTCGGCGCGGGTCGCTGCCAGAAAGCTGATGCCAATCGCGAACGAGAAGAAAAATTGCAGGGCGCGCTTCATTCGAGTTCATCTCCCAAACTGGCTAAAATCGCCGTAAACGTTTACGCAAATGTAACCGCGCAGGATAGCACGGCAGTGCTTATGCGAGTGTGATTTCAGGCGGGGGCGGCTAGCGTCATTCCCAAAAATGGTGCAAAATTCACAGCCTGTTAACCGCAGGCTGGATCAAACCGTTTATGCTTAGCCGTTGGCGATCCGATCCCAGAATTGGCAGAGTAACGGCGATGGTCCCACACGAGCACCGCGTCGCCCGCGTTCTCGCCCGGCGGATATATCCATGAGTACAGCAGTCAAGAGCCCGAATCCTGAACCGGCGCATCATTACATCGTGCGCCGCACCATCGAAGCCTGCAACATGGCCAAAGAAGCGGCGGGCGCGGCGGCTGAAGGCATCGCTACCGGATCGAGTGCGCTGCTCAATTCTCTGCGCCAGCGCGAGCGCGAACTCGACACGCTCGATCTGGAGATCGACAACGGGGTGACCAGCGCCATCACGGAAGTGGGACCCGCCGAAGCGCGGGAGCTTCTCGCCTGCATGAAGTTCATGATCGGTCTGGAACGCATTGGCGATCTTCTGCTTAGTTTCGCCAACAGCGCTCAGTCGGTGAGCGGGCGGATTGACCCGGAAGATACCCGCGATCTGACGCAGATGGCGACCGTGCTCGAGAAGATGCTGACCGATTGCGGTGACGCGTTCTCCCAGCGCGATGTCAATAAGGCGGTGGAAGTGCTGCGCGCCGACGCGGAGATGGACCGTCTGCGGAACCTCATTTTCCTGCGCCACATCGAGAATCCGGAGAATGTCCACCGGCAAGCGAGTCTGCAGGTGATTTTTATGACACAGTCGCTGGAGCGCGCTGGAGACCACGCTAAGAACCTCGCCGAAGAAGTCTGCCACTTCGTCAGCGGCCGGCCAGTCCGCCACGTGCTGATTGCATACGACAAGCCCGTCGAGCAGATGTTCATTGACTATTTAAGACGACGCGAGCACAAGGGATAGTTTCTTCCGCAGTTTTCTCAACTGACGATACCGTTTCCCCTCTTGTAAATCGTGCGCGAGTGCGTAACCTTGTTCTCTGCTTTGCTGAGGAAAGCGCGAGGCGATCCCCTATGAGATATGAATTTCTGGTTGAGACATACGCAACCGAACGGATCAAAGTTGTAAGTGTGTGGAGCGAGTTCACGGATCAGGATCTTGTTGTCCGGCCGAGAAGTGGCGACCCGCGGGGACGCAGCGTGTTAGAGCAAATGGTGCATCAGTGCGTGAGTGAAGATTTGTGGTTTCGGAACATGCTGGGGATTGATGTGGGCGCGCCTCCATTGCCGAAGCAGGAGACGCGGACGGATTTCATCGAGCGATATGTCGACGACAGCGGGAAACGGCTGGCGGCGCTGCAAGAGAAAGATGAACGATGGTGGGAAGACGAGGTCAAGTTTTTTGACGTGGGGCGCTCGCGAGCCTGGGTCATGGTGCGGAGGGTTGCGCATACATCTCACCATCGCGGACAGTTGATGGCGATGCTACGTATGCTGGGCCGCGAGATTCATAGCAACTATGGTCCCACCGCGGATACCGGCGGGTTGATGGCTAATCATGCGCCGACGATTTATGCGTACGGAAGCTTGGAGGAGTTGTTGAATGGCGGTCCTGCGGCGAAGTTACCGGGTGGTGGTGGGAAGGCGGTGACGGAGCGGCCGGGGCGATGAAGGGACGGTTGTTTGAGCGTGTCCATCGTGGGCGGCGCCGTCGCCGCATAAAGCCTCGCCTCGCTGCGCTTGGCGGGACAGCCGATGGCGGCTGTCCCCGCATGGACTTGGCTCTTACTATTTGATCGTGAAGGCCAGCGTGAGCAGCGTCTTTTGTTCTACTTCGTGCGCCTTCGCGCTGCCAGTTGCCGGGCTCGCACCGGAACTGCGCTTTACTGTCAGGACTGCACGCTCGCCGCAGATGCGTTTCAGGCGCGGCAGCATGTTAAACATGGCTCCCATGTTCGCCGGCTCTTCCTGCACCCAGACGATGTCGGCGTTCTTGCCGTGGCGGTCGAACTCCGCAACCACTTCCTGTTCGGGGAATGGGTAAAGCTGTTCGAGAAAAACGATCGCCGTACTCGTGTCCTTTCTTTTTTTCCGTTCGGCCTGAAGTTCGTGGCCGATCTTGCCGGTGCAGAGCAGGATGCGTTCAGCTTCTCCAATGGTCGAGTCGGGAATGACGTTCAGAAAATTCTTGTGCGTGAAATCCTCAATCGGAGAACTTGCGTCGGGGTGCCGCAGCATGCTCTTTGGCGTGAACACGATGAGCGGTTTGCGCCAGTGACGCAGCGCCTGCCGGCGCAAGAGATGGAAATACTGCGCCGCGTTCGAGGGCTGGGCGATCTGGATGTTATGCTTCGCCGCCAACTGGATGAAGCGCTCGATTCGTGCGCTTGAGTGCTCAGGCCCCTGGCCTTCGTAGCCGTGCGGCAGCAGCATCACCAGGCCAGACAAGAGATTCCACTTCGCTTCTCCAGCGCTGATGAACTGATCAATGATCGCTTGCGCGACGTTGACGAAGTCTCCGAACTGGGCTTCCCAAAGAACCAGAGACTCAGGATAGTCGCGGCTGTATCCGTATTCGAAGCCGAGAACGCCTGCCTCGGAAAGCGTCGAGTTGTAAATTTCGCAGCGAGCCTGATCGGCAGCGATGTTTTCCAAAGGAACGTACTCGTTTTCGTTTTCGATGTCGATCAGCACCGAGTGACGCTGGTTGAAGGTGCCGCGGCGGGAATCCTGTCCTGACATGCGCACGTGGGTGCCGGTTTTTACCAGGCTCGCGAAAGCCAGAGCTTCGGCCATGCCGTAGTCGACCGGGCGCTTGCCCACTCCCATCTCGGCGCGCTGCTCGAGCAACTTCTTCACCTTCGGGTGAATGTGAAAGCTTTCTGGATGCGTAGTAAGGCGAGTGGTCAGTTCCGCCAATTCTTCGGACGGGAGTCCAGTCTCGACTTCGAACTCGTCGCGATGGAGACCCCCAAAGTACTTCCCCCAATACTTCGGGAGTTCGCGCAGAAGCGGCTTGTGCTTGATGCTGCCGGCTTTCTTCTGCGCTGCCTCAAACTCGGCGCGGATGGCGTCGGCTTTCACCTGCGCCTCGGTCTCGCCGATATCATCCGCGTAAATCTGCCAGAGTGGCGGGTGATCTTTGATCTTTTTGTAAAGCAAGGGTTGGGTGATGGTGGGATCGTCCACCTCACTGTGACCATGCCGGCGGTAGCCGATGAGATCAATCACAACGTCGGTGCCGAATTGATAGCGGTATTCGGTCGCCATGCGGGCGACGCGGACGACGGCATCGACATCCTCGGCGTTGACATGGAAGATCGGGATCGACTGGCGCCGCGCGATGCAAGCGGCGAAGCGCGTGGAGTGCTCTTCGGTGTAACTGGTGGTGAAGCCGAGAAGATTGTTGACCACGACGTGAATCGTGCCGCCCACGGTGTATCCCGGAAGGTCGGCATAGTTCATGGTCTCGGCGAGAACTCCCTGGCCGGCAAAGGCGGCGTCGCCGTGAACCAGCAGCGGAAGGTATTTCTCGCGTCCGCCTTCCCCAGTGCGATCCTGCTTGGCGCGCGTGCGGCCAACCGTCACGGGGTCGACGGCTTCCAGGTGGCTCGGATTGGATACCAGATGAATGTGAACCTTGCCGCCGCTTCGGGTGACGTATTCGCCCGTGGCTCCCATGTGGTACTTCACATCTCCGGAGCCGAGGACACTACGCGGGTCGACATCCTCAAATCCAGCGAAGATTTCTTGCGGCGGACGCTTGGCAACGTGCGCAATCACGTTGAGCCGGCCGCGGTGGCTCATACCCATGACCAACTCGACCGCGCCCAGGCCTGAGGCAGAATCCAGAACTTCATCGACTAACGGAATGAGGGCCGTGGTTCCTTCGAGCGAGAAGCGCTTGCTGCCAAGATAGCGCTGCTGCATCACCTGCTCGAAGATGTCGGCGCGGATGAGCAAATCGAGAATGCGGGCTTGATCCTCAGCGGGCGGTTCGGATTCCATGCGCTCGTAAATCCATTGCCGTCGCTCGGGAGAGTAGATATGGTTGATTTCAACCCCGATGGTGCTGGAATAGATAGCGCGTGCCTCGCGGGCGTACTCGCCTTCGCGCTCGAGTTCAGGCGTGGGGCGTGGGCGGAGAAAGCCGAGAGGATCCAGGTCGCCTTCGAGGTATCCCCACTGGCGATAGGCATTGAAAACGCGTTCGCGTTCGGGGTCGGAGCCATTGGTCGCGGCGCGATCAACGACCGCGCCGGAAGTCTTGGATTTCGGGGTCATAAGAGTGCCGGTTCTAGGATAAAGGATGCGGGCGAAACCCAAAAGCTTCAATGCGGAGAACGTGCAGAGAGTAAAGTCAAAGGCCCCAATCCTCGCGCGCAAAATCCGCGAGAAACACGATTAAACAACTTCCACAAGAAGCCGGTCGAAACTAGGCTCGGGGTCAGGGAACTGGAATGACCGAAAAAGTAACCGAAAAGAGAATTGGTATCCCGGCCCTGGTGGGCATCCCGTTTGACGGGCAGTCCTCGTATCTGCGAGGTGCGGGAGATGCTCCGCCCAAAATTCGCGAGGCGATGCGCTGCGATGCCTCCAATGAGTGGACTGAACTGGGCGTAGACCTTGGGGCGGCGGACACTTTTGACGACGCGGGCGATCTTGCATTCTCGGAGGAAGACGCATTCGAGGTCATCGAGTCAGGCATCGGCAAGTTGCTCGCTGAGGGGCGCAGGCCCGTCTCACTGGGTGGCGATCATTCGATTACTTATCCCATCGTGAAGGCATTCGCGCGGAAGTATCCGGATCTGACCATTTTCCACTTTGACGCCCATCCGGACTTGTATGACGAGTTCGAAGGGAACCGGCTGTCTCATGCTTGCCCGTTTGCGCGGATCATGGAGTCGGAGCTGGCAAAACGGCTGGTGCAGGTTGGGATTCGCGCCATGAATGGTCATCAGCGGGAGCAGGCTAAGAGATTCGGAGTCGAGGTCGTCGAGATGCGAGGGCTTCCGGCTTGCGAGAAATTGAAGGCCGCCGGGCCGATCTACATCTCGTTCGATATAGACGCGCTGGATCCGGCGTTTGCGCCGGGGGTATCGCATCGCGAGCCCGGCGGAATGTCGGTGCGCGAGGCGATTGCTCACGTGCACGCGATTGAGGGAGAAATCGTCGGCGCCGATGTCGTCGAGTACAATCCAGCTCGCGATCTGGACGGGGTCACCGCGACGGTGGCGGCGAAGATCGTAAAGGAAATTCTGGGGGAGATGATTACGAAGTAAAGCTATGGCTTTTGTGGACAGCCGCATCGGCTGTCCGTCGAGCGAAGCTCGAACCGTGTGCCAAGAAGAGCCTCGAGATGGTCGACTTTTGGGCTATCCACGCGAGCCTCGGCAAGGGTTTCAGATCACGGAGAAAATCGATTTTCGGGAGTACAATGCCCCGTCATGAAATTCCTGAAACTGGCGACGGTGTGCGCGTCTGCCGCGCTGGCAGCAGGATGCGGCGGAGGAGGGATGGGGCCCAACGGGGGAGGGGGCGGTGGAGACACGAACCCCATGCCGGCCTCAGTCACTATCTCTGCCGCGAAGACCGGTGCGTTCAGCGTGGCGATGTCAACATCGTTTCAGCCCGCCGATTGGGACTACCAGTTCTTCACTCTAAACCCGACCGCGACCATGACGCTCGGACAGTTGGGTCCACATCACGTGCGGCTCCAGGGAATTGTCCATGGCGTGCCTCAAGGCTCTGAGGGAACTCCCTCAACCACTTGGGACTTCTCCACGCTGGACGCGATCACGCAGCCGGTACTCGGCGTGGGCGATCACAGTCCGGAGTTTCAGATCGCGAAAGCTCCGGCGTTCATGTATGAGAGTGACAACAGCGGCAACGCATTTACGGATCTGACCTTCGCGCAGTTTGCCGGGTACACGCAGAACCTGGTGCGGTACTACAACACGGGCGGATTCGTAGACGGAAGCACTGCTTACGTGTCACCCTCCTGGCCCAATGACAAGATCACGTGGTGGGGCGTCTATAACGAGCCGGACATCAATAACGGCCTGACGCCGCAACAATACACGGACATGTACAACACCGCAGTTCCGGCAATGCAGGTGATCGATCCGACGATCAAGTTTGCGGCCGTAGAGTTGGCGGACTTTTATGGGCAAGAACAGGCCTGGATTCCAACTTTCGTCAGCGGCGTGACAGCGCAAGTCGATGTGCTAGCCACGCATTTCTATTCCAGCTGCAATCAGAAGGACACGGACGCAACCGTGTTGGCCACGATTCCGGGATTCGTGACCGATGTGCAGGCGATCTCCGGACAGATGGCCGCCAATCCAGCGCTAGTCAACGTCCCGGTGTGGGTGACCGAGAATAACGTCAACGCCGACTATTCCAACAACGGGATGAGCAACTGCAATCCTAACCAGGTTTTTGTTGATGACTTGCGAGGCTCGAGCCCGTTTTTCGCGGCGTGGCGGCCATATGCTTTTTCGCAACTGGGGAAAGCAGGGGCGCAGGCTCTCTACCACTGGGATTTTGGCGCTGACAAGCAGTACGGCGAAGTCGACTACAACACCGGCGCGCTGCAACTAAGCTACTGGGTCGACTACTGGCTTGGGCAAGCATTTCCCCCATCGGCGGGATCACAGGTCCTCCAGTTCACGGCGTCTGACAATGCGGAATTGGAAACCTTACCGGTAGTGAACAGTGACGGCAGCGTGGTGGTGATGGTCGCAAACCATGCGGTAAACACTCCAGCGACCGACAACAACGGACCCGGCGTTCCATTCAGTGTGACAGTCGATGTGTCAGCCCTCGGCAGCTTTTCCAGCGCAGGTCTGTTGGTGATGGACAAAGACACCAGCGAGGCGAATGGCCCCGCGGAAACGACGGTGACACCGGCGGCGAAGATGACGATAGACCTGAACGGGTATTCGGTCGGCATTCTGACCTTGAAGCCCTGAGGGAGATTAGGCTCGCATATCGCGAGAGATGCAGAAACGGTATCAGCTATGGAGAACAAGATTCAGCAAATCGTGATGAACAGTCTGCTTTGCCTTGCTTTAGCAGCGACGGTGGCGTGCTCCGGGAAGCAATCGCAGAATCCGCAGGCGGCCGGGATGCAAGCCATGCCTGTGAAAGTCATGGAAGCCAAAGCTATGCCCGTCAACGACGCCTCCGAATATGTGGCGACACTGAAGTCGCGCGATTCGGCGGTGATTATGCCCCAGGTCGACGGGCAGATTACGCAAATCTTCGTCCACTCGGGCGAGAACGTTTCGGCCGGGACTGCATTGATGGAAATCGATCCGCTCAAACAGCAGGCGACAGTTAAGAGCCTGGAGAGCGCCCGGACGGCCCAGCAGGCGACTCTCAGTTGGACCAAGCAACAGTACGAGCGGGCCCAAGGACTGGCGGCAGCCGGTGTCGTGAGCAAGCAGGATCTGGATCAGGCCAAAGCCGCGATGGACGCCGCCCACGCCCAGATGGATGCGCTCGATGCGCAAGTCCGCGAGCAGGAAGTCCAGCTTCATTACTACAAGGTGGTGGCTCCGCGAGGCGGGATCGTCGGAGACATTCCGGTGCGGGTCGGCGATCGGGTTACGAGTCAGACGCAGTTGACCACGGTCGATCAACCGGGAAGCCTTGAAGCCTACGTGTACGTCCCCGTCGAGCGGTCGGCGCAACTGAAGATGAACCTCCCGGCGCAGATTCTGGACAGCACCGGCAAGGTCTTGTCCGATACGAGGGTGAGCTTCATCTCTCCGCAGGTGGACAGCACAACCCAGACGGTTCTGGTCAAGGCGCGCATTGCTAATGCCAATGACGCTCTTCGGCAATCGCAGTTCATTCGCGCACGGCTGGTGTGGGGCACGCGCCAGAGTCCCGAAGTCCCCATCCTGGCGGTCACGCGGTTGGCGGGACAGTATTTTGCGTTCGTTGCCGAGCCTCAGAACGGCGGGGGATTCGTGGCGAAGCAGAAGCCGCTCACGATCGGTGAGACCGTCGGCAATAACTACGAGGTGCGCGACGGCATCAAGCCCGGAGACAAGATAATTGTCTCGGGCACGCAGTTTCTGTTGGATGGCGCGCCGGTGATTCCGATGAGCTAAGTCGACGCATTGAGCTGTTCGAGTCAGTCCGCAGTTCGGTAAGGAACATAGTCTAAGGACCCGTTCTCATGTTCGTTGATTTCTTCATACACCGTCCCGTATTTGCGACGGTCTGTGCCCTGCTGATCATTTTGGCGGGAGCTGCTGTTATCCCTTCGTTACCGATAGCCCAGTTCCCGAACCTGGCCCCGCCACAAGTTGGCGTTTCCAGCTTCTACATCGGCGCGAGTGCCCAGACCGTGGAAAGCGCGGTGACAATCCCGCTCGAGCAGCAGATCAATGGCGCCGAGGGGATGAGGTACATCAGCTCCACCAGCGGTAATGATGGGTCAAGCGGCATTCTGGTTACTTTTGACGTCTCGCGCGATCCCGACTTGGCGACGGTCGACATCCAGAACCGGGTCAATACGGCGCTCGGACGCTTGCCGGGAGCTGTGAAGTCCGTTGGCATCACGACACAAAAGAGCTCAGAAAATTTCGTGTTCGGCGCGGCAGTCATCTCCGACAACAACCAGTACAACACGCTATTCATGAGCAACTACCTCGACGTGTATGTGCGAGACGCGCTGAAACGCATACCGGGCGTCGCCGACGTATTGATTTTCGGCGAGCGCAAGTACTCGATGCGCCTTTGGCTTGATCCGGTGCGGATGGCCGGACGCGGGCTGACTGCTCCTGACGTCGTGAATGCGCTCTCGGAACAGAACGTTGAGGTCGCGGCGGGACAGGTCGGACAGGAGCCGGCTATCCCTGGACAGCAGTACCAGGTCAGCGTGCGCGCCGTCGGCCGCCTTAGCGAGCCCGCACAATTCGAGAACATCATTCTCAAGACCAATAACGACGGCACGCTGGTCCGCCTAAAAGACGTTGGACACGCCGAACTCGGAGCGGAGAACTACGGGTCGGATTTGAAGTTCAACGGACAGGATGCGGTTGGAATTGGCGTCTTGCAGCTCTCAACGGCCAATGCGTTGGAGGTAGATCGACGGGCAATCGCCGAACTCGAACGCTTGTCGAAAACCTTTCCGCCCGGAATGCACTACAAGCTCGCCTTCGACACTACCGACGCTGTGGGCGAATCGATTCGCGACGTGCTGAGCACACTGGGAACAGCGATTGTGCTGGTCATTCTCGTGATCTTCATCTTCCTGGAAGACTGGCGCAGCACCTTCATTCCGGCAGTGACCATCCCGGTGTCACTCATCGGAACCTTCGCATTCGTCAAGCTGCTCGGGTTCTCGATTAACACGCTGACATTGTTCGGAATTACGCTGGCAACCGGGCTGGTGGTGGACGATGCGATTGTGGTGATTGAGAACATTGAGCGGCATATCACAGAAGGGCAGCGTGATCCACGCAAAGCCGCATCGGAAGCCATGGGTGAGGTCACAGGGGCGGTGATCGCGACTTCACTGGTGCTGGTCGCAGTCTTTGTCCCGGTAGCGTTCTTCCCGGGGACCACCGGCATTTTGTTCCGGCAGTTCGCATTGACGATTGCCTTCTCGATCACGATTTCAGCATTTAACGCGCTGACATTATCTCCAGCATTGTCGGCACTCCTTCTAGGTCGCGAGCACGGCGGCAAGATTTGGCTTTTCCGCGAAGTCGACAAAATCGTGGCCGCGACGACGAATGGCTACCGGCGCTCGCTGCGATTCATCCTGAATTACAAATTGCCCGCAGCTGTGCTTTTCTTTGTGGGGCTGGGGCTTACGTATCTCGTGTTTACTCGCGTGCCAACCGGATTCGTGCCCGACGAGGACCAGGGATTTCTCATCGTTGTGATGCAGGCTCCGTCGGGGGCCTCGCTCGAATACACGAAGTCCATCGGTGAGCAGGTCACGCAGGTCATGACCAGGCAGCCGGAAGTTGAGAACGTTTTTTTCGTAGCCGGGTTCAGCTTCTCGGGAGCGGCTGCAAACCAGGGGCTCATGTTTGTTTCCTTGAAGCCCTATTCACAAAGAAAGGGTGCGGAACATACCGCCCCCGCTGTGCTGAATCGGGTCCGGCCGCAATTGTTCGCGGTTTCCGGGGCGATCGTGTTTCCGACGCTGCCGCCTGCGATTCAAGGACAGGGGGCGTTCGGCGGATTCCAGTTCGTCGTGCAGGATCAGGCAGCGCACCGGCTGGATGAATTGGCCGCAGCTACGCAGGGCCTGATCAGGGAGGCGTCGCAACGAAAAGATGTGGTCAGACTGTACACGCCATTCACGGCGAATGATCCGCAGTTTATGGTGACGATCGACCGCGAGAAGGCGAAGAGCCTGCATGTGCCGCTCTCGCAGATAACCGACACGCTCGGCGTATACATGGGCTCGGCATACGTGAACGATTTCGATTTTAACAACCGCTCGTATCGAGTCTATGTGCAGGCAGACAAGCAGTTTCGCGCAACTGCCAAGGACATGAAGCAGTTCTATGTGCGCTCTGATAGCGGGGCCATGGTGCCACTCGACAACCTGCTCACCATTACGCAGACAACGACCCCGCAGGTGATCAGCCATTACAACCTGTTCCGGTCGGCAGAAATCGACGGCTCGGCGGCGCGGGGATTCAGTTCCGGACAAGCCATCGCTGCGATGGAGGAATTGGCTAAGAGACTGCCGCAGGGATTCTCCTATAGCTGGACCGGCTTGTCGCTCGAAGAGTTGCAGGCCGGCGGTACGTCGCTGATTTTGTTTGCACTGGGAACTCTCGTCATCTATCTGACACTTTCGGCGCAGTATGAGAGCTTCGTCCTGCCGTTCATTGTGCTGCTGGCGGTTCCAATGGCTCTGCTGGGCGCCCTGGGTGCGCAATGGATTCGCGGACTGCAAAACGACGTCTTCTGCCAGGTAGGGCTGGTCATGCTGGTGGGACTCTCCAGCAAGAACGCAATTCTGATCGTGGAGTTCGCGGAGCAGCTACGCGAGCGCGGATTGCCGCTCGTCGAAGCGACGGTACAGGCGGCGACGATCCGTTTGCGGCCCATCCTGATGACATCCTTGGCCTTCATTCTCGGCGTTGTACCGCTCGTCGTGGCGACAGGCGCTGGAGAGAATGGTCGGCATTCGGTCGGAACCACGGTCTTCGGTGGGATGATCATGTCGACCGTGTTGAATCTGTTCTTCATTCCTGTGCTGTATCTGATTATCGAGGGCTGGAGGGAACACGGGAAGGCGCCCGAACACAGGTAGTCGTTAGCTATCCGGCGCTTTCGGTTTGATCTTTCTCATTTCCTTGCCGGGCGACCGGAACCGTATAGTCCGAAGGTTTCTTCTTGCCATCCAAAGATGCTGCCAGAGCCCGTTTCTTCTTGCGGGCTTCGCGCCGGCGCATCTTGGCCATCCATTCTCGCGAGTACATGGTGCCGCGGCATTTTGGCGACCCGCAGTAGCATGGGGCGGGATCTGCATCATCGTAGAG
Source organism: Terriglobia bacterium (assembly GCA_020073385.1). GTDB lineage: Bacteria > Acidobacteriota > Terriglobia > Terriglobales > Acidobacteriaceae > Sulfotelmatobacter. The sequence continues at coordinate 103,144 of JAIQFH010000006.1, forward strand.
GTTGTAATCCCAAACCAACTCTTCGCCGGGGCCGATGTCACGGAGCGCAAAAATCCATACTCGTCCCTTGATCTCGTCCACTTCGCAATTGGGATCGCAGGAATGGTTCAGGTACGCGCCAAGGCCTTCTCCATCGATGACGGTCTTGCCGTCTTCGAGGCCATAAAGGTAGGTACGCGGCGCGCCATCGTAGCGGCGGTCGGCTTCTTCGGGAGTAATCCGCTCACCGTCATACTCGACGACGCGAGTTCCCTTCCTGATCGCAGTGGTCGTGTAGACGCCGACAGCGTGAATGGGTGATGGGCGAACAACTAGAGGCATGCACTAATTTCGCACGGCGCGGGGGTTTTGGGGAGTGGAAAAAATCGAAAAGATTGGGCTGATGGAGAGCAGAGCAGATTCCTCCTGGTTCGCTACGCTCGCGCGTCGGAATGACAAGAATTTGGGTTAGGAACGGCCCCGAAGACGGGGATCACGCCTTGGATCACGCCCTGGGGTCTGAGGTCCGACGCCTGACGCCCGGTTTCTACGGATCGTACACGGAACTGCCGAAGCCCTCTTTACGAGCGGCTTCCTGCATCTCTTCCAGCGCCTTCTGCTGTTCCTCGAGCTGCGCCTTCATGGTATCGACTTCCTGTTGTTTCTGCTGCTGGCGTTCATTCCACTGAGCGCAGTTCGCGATGCAATTTCCGCCGGCGTAATGGATGGAGTCGCTGAGGCTCTTCATGTCCTGCTGCAGTTGAGCAACGGCGTTCTTCTGGGCCAGGATCTGGGACTTCCAGTTCTCTGCCTTTGCCTGATGGTCTCCGGTGTCAGACTGAGGCTCTGCCGGGGCGGGACTGGCCGCATGCGTCGAAACCGGAGTCACACTGGCGCGCTCGGGCGCATCGTCATTCGTGACGAGATGCGCCGTCTTGGCCGGCGGCGCTGGAGTAGCACCCGAGGCCTGCGCATCATGAGTCACGGCCTCTTTCGCTTTCAGTTGAGCTTCTCTCTGCTGCTTCTTCAATTTCACCTGGCGCGCGATTTCGCCGAGGGAGAGCGTAGGAGCAGGGGGCGGTGGGTCCTGGGCAGCGGATGGCTGATCCTGCGCAGGCTGGTCCTGGGCATAGGACATCGAGCACAGAAAAACGCCCGCCGCTAATCCGACGAAAAATCTTCGCATCGAAAAAGGCCTCCCAGATCCGTCTGGGGACACGGAGTACTCAGCAGATCGTATCGAAGAGCCTGCGACGATTCGAGTTACCTTCGTACTCGCGCAGAACTCCGCTAAGCCTTTGTGAAGTCTCGGATTAGTCCGTCCAGCTTCAGCAACAGAGCCTGATTCCCCTGTCGTGGATAGCTGGCCAGGGATTCGCGATAGTGGGGCAAGTTAAATAGGAACGACTCCACCCGCTCCTTGTTCAAATCCTCCCAGTAGGCGCCGTATCCGGATTTCTCGAGCCAGTAAGCGTTGAATGTCTGCTCGAACTGATGGCTCACTGGAACCGCCAGATAGGGCTTGCCCAGATGCAGGGCTTCGGTCACGAGTGAGAAACCGGAGTTTGCGATGACAGCGCGAGCGCTGGTGAGATCAGAGAAGAAGCCGTCGAGCGAAGGCTTCTTGAAGATGATGTTTCCATCGCTGCCCTCGCGCCCGAACCCATAGGCGACAAAACGGCAGCGAATCGATCCCAGCAACTTCGCCAAGGCCGGCGCGGGCGAGGTCACGTAGAGCAGAACGTGGTCGCCCTCGCTAGGGATCGCGTCGAGAATTTGCTGCCGCAATAAAGGCGGGAAGAGGAACGTGTTGCGCTTACGAATGGGAGCTTTGAAGAAAGAGATCACCATGTAGGCGTTGGCGTGCGGCGTCATCAGCTTGGTCACGATTTTTGCCGCGGCCGCATCGCGCCGGTACTGCTTCGGATACGAGACCACGGCATTCGTGAGGCAATGCTGGTTGTCGATGGAGACTACCGGTAGGCCTCGCTTATGACCGACGTGGCAGGTGAGAGGCTCGAAATCAGTGATGACGAGATCGATCCTCTCGTCCTCCACCAGAGCGTTGAGCAGCGAAAGACTCTTCGCCGCGTGCGACACCGTCATCAGATTCTTCGCAATCGTGCGCTTGTAGCGGACGCGATTGTTGACGTAGGCGAAACGGAAGCCGTAGATTTCGGTAACATTGAAACTGTCTCTCAGGTTCTGCATACCTCGATCAAACGAAGCGACGTGAACATTGTGGCCCTGGCTGACCAGATGGGTGAGGACTTCTTTGGCGCGGGTAGAGTGGCCGGCGCCTTCTCCGTTGACTCCATAGAGGATGTTGGCCATCGAGAGGGGAGTATAGCGCGCTGGCCGGAACTGTGCCCCTTGCGGCTCGCTGCGCTTCGCTGGACGGCCGAAGGCGGCCGTCCCCACACGACTCGCGGTGGCTTACTGCTCGGGTTGCGGCACGGGCAGGGCAACGGTATCGATCGTTGCGGGATCATCCCGGAGCTTGATGTAGAGCGTCTTGCCTTTGGGTGGGGGAATCGCCAACGCGTCCTCCACAAAGCCTTCCGGAACAGTGACCGAATTGGCGAAATCGGCGTCGGCACTGACCGAGTCCAGCAGAAAGAGCTTGTCTCCACTCAGTGTGCACTGCTTGTCCGGAGCGCAATGAACCGCCTTCAGCATCGGAATGCGCACCAGGTTCACGAGTGCCTGCCAATCGCCGTTGATGCCATCGCCGCTGACGGGGCGAATCTTCAAGGGGCCGAAAGCCGAGGGCCCAAGCAGCTTCATAGGATCCAGAACCGCCAGCACCGTTCTCGCGTCCTGCATGGTGAGATTCCCGTCCTTGAAACTGAGCAGGACGCGGAACGACTCATCGGCCGTGGCAACTTCGATTTTCTCACTGGCCGGAAACGCCTCCGGGACCTGAGTCTTTAGAAAGAAGTTCAGGCGGCCATCCTGCGGGAGTTCTTCCTGGCTGCCGAGCCGCACAGCCGGCGCGGCGGACGGATCAAGTTGGATGCTTTTAGTAAGAAGGTTGACCGCAGGTCGCTGGGCATCGACCTCGCTCTTCAGGTCGAGAATTCGTCCGTCCTTGAGCGAGACGTGCGCGACAATGGGGTCGCCGGGGTGAAGCTTGGTTTTTGCTGCGACGTCCGCAGTTGTGACCCTGAGTTCGTCCTGCTGGTTGGCACGCGTCAGTGAGTCGGGCTTGAACTGAATTCCGCTGAATTCAAGACTCGCGACTTGATCCAGCCGAGTGCCCTTCAGCAGGCCATCCGTATCCCCCGCATGAATGCCGAACGTGTCGAGCCGGGCTGCTTCCGCATAGGTGTGGAGAGGAATCTCGTCGACCTCATGCAGCCCGAACTTCCTGATCTGCATGGTCAGCCATCCCGCGCTGGCTTTCTGCAGCGGGACCTTCACTTCGAGTTCATCGGCTTTGGAGTTCTTCCAGTCGGTCGAAAGGATTTTTCCCTGTTCATCCTTGAGCGTCACTTCGCTGACGCAGCAGGCAGCTTGTGACTGGAGATGGAGCGTATCCTCGCGGCCGATGATGAGGGCACTGGCATCTTTCGACGCCACGATCCACTGTGCCGGGCGCGAGGTGCGCAGCCGGTAGTGTGGTCCGTCGAAGCTGTGAAAGCCCCATTGGCCGCGCAGGGTGCCGACGACTTCGCCATCGAGATCAGACACTTCCAGGGGATGCGTGTCGACGGTAAAACCTCCGAGCACGGGATCCGGCTTGGCTTCGAGATCGATTGGGGGGCCGGATTTCGCTTCTACGTGAAGGACCATATCGTGGGCGAGTTCCGTCGCGAAAGCCAGTGGAGCGCCATCGGCCGCGAGCAGGAGCGAGGGCTTTCCCGCGCACAGCACCTGCGCTGCATCGACCGCACGAAGCGGCGGAGGCGGCGAAGTTCGAACCGGCGGCAAGCCGATCACGATAACTGACTTCGGATTGCGGAACGAGGGTGGATTGTTCAGCCGCAGATTGAGTTCATTCTGCTTGGGCAACGCCAGCGCCGGAATATATTGATACTGCGCCGTGTGCGTGGTGCCGAGAATCCTGACCACGTCGACCACTGCTCCGATGTAAGGACTGTAGTATCCGCCGCGGGCGGTGGGCGTGGCGCTGATCTGGGCGAGAAGATCCGATGAAGGACCCGATGTCAGTGTTGCCACCATCGTCTGGCTGTGCGCGTCGTCCAGCACGAGTTGATCCGTATTCTGCGTCAGGCAGGGAACCTGCTGCGAACTCGGCTTGTCGAAACATTGCTGATCGAGCCGGATATTCAGGCTGCGAGCCAGCATTGTCGTGCGAGACTTGAGTTGCTCCGGATCGGCGGTATAGATTTCGCGAACCGCGTCCATGTACTTTTCCAGCCGCTGGCGATCGAGACTCGCCTGCTGCAGGTCCTGCGCCGCGCGGACAAAAGCGCCGGGCTTGCCTCGAACCGCCGCGCGCAGAGTGCTGAACGCGCCTCCGGTCTCCGGAGCCAGGAAAATCAAGGCTTCTTCAGCCTCCTGGGGAACAGTGACGAAAACTCCTTCTTCGTGAACGGCGCGAGTCCAAGTTTCGACGCGGGTAAACCAGGAATCCGGCGGAGGATTGGTCGCGCCGCGCAGAAACGCGATGATCATCAGGTAGCGCACGGACTGGCTGTCAGGCAGGTCGGGATGCAGCCACAGGCGGTCTCCAGGCTGAAGGTTAGGAACCTCTGCGATGGGCAACGTCGTGCCCGCGCGCTGAACCCGGACCTCAACTTTGGGCCCGATGAGATCGAACGCAGCATTTTCTGCTCTGGCCGCACCCGCAAGTGCCAGCGAAATCAGTAGAAAACGGATCAGGGTAGCATTGAATCGGAAATTGAAACACAGAGGTATGAGTCCCGCGAAGCGCACTACGACCCTCTCACAGCTGAAATTTCAGGAAAGCGCAACAATCGGCTCGCGATTATTTTAACTGATCGGTCGCGGAATTTGAGTCTGGAAGGTTCAGGTAATTCCGTGCATTTCGATAGCACACGCCCTGGATCAGGCGTCCGAGAAGCGCTTCATTATTGGGTAGCTCGCCCGCGATGACTTCCTGGCCAATTAAATCGCAGAGAACGCGCCGGAAATATTCGTGGCGCGGATACGACATGAACGAACGCGAGTCGGTGACCATGCCGACGAATCGTGACAGCAGTCCCACATTCGAGAGCGCGTTCAATTGCGCCGTGATTCCTTCTTTCTGATCGAGAAACCACCAGGCGCTGCCGTACTGGATCTTTCCCGGCTCTGGACCGTCCTGGAAACAGCCGGCTAAGGTCGCGAACGCGAATGTGTCGGCAGGGTTGTTGTTGTAGAGGATCATGCGCGGCAGGGCGTTTTCACGCGCAAGCAGATCCAGGTAAGAGGCCAAGGGGCGAATCTGTGGGAAGTCTCCAACCGTGTCGTATCCGGTATCGGGTCCAATTGCTACGCGGGCGGCCGAGTTCACATTGCGCAGGGCACCCAGATGGAGTTGCTTGGTCCATCCTTTCTCAGCATCGAGACGGGCGAAGAACAACATCATGAACGAGGCAAACTGCGCGGCCTCTCCTCCACTGATCGGCTTACCATTGAGAGCGTTTTCGAAAGTGGCGGCAGCGGCTTTTTCGGGAGAGGGTGTGGCGTAGCAGAGATCCAGCCCGTGGTCGGACAGCCGACAGCCGGCGGAATGGAAATCGTCATGGCGCTTGCGAATTGCATCGAGGAATCCATTCAGGTCGCGGACGTCGACGTTCGCGGCCTTCGAGAGCTTGTCTGTCCAAACCAAGAATTCGGGAGCGCCGATCGTCAGCGCTTTGTCGGGACGGAATGCCGGAAACACCCGGGTACTTAGATTTGAGTTGGCGATCGCCCGGTGATGGCAAAGGTCGTCGGTCGGATCGTCAGTCGTGCAGACAACCTCTACCCGAAACTTCCGCAGAATTCCGTGTGCTGTCAGTTCCTGCGCGAGTGCCGCATTGGCGCGCGCCCAAATCGAAGGGGCGGAAGCTTCATCCAGCAGGTCAGTGATTCCGAAGTACCGTTGAAGTTCGAGGTGAGTCCAGTGGTACAGCGGATTGCGTAGCGTATATGGAACCGTTCGCGCCCAGGCCAGAAATTTCTCGTAAGCAGTCGCATCGCCGGTGATGTATCGTTCGGCGACACCGTTGGCCCGCATCGCCCGCCATTTATAGTGGTCACCGTCGAGCCATATCTCAAAAAGATTGGCGAAGCGCCGGTTTTCCGCGATGTCTTTGACCGGCAGGTGGCAGTGGTAGTCAAGAATCGGCTGCGGCGCGGCGTAATGGTGATAGAGTTTCTGCGAGACGTCGTTGGAAAGCAGGAAGTTATCGTCGAGGAAAGCCTTCATGGCCGCGTCTTTCAAGCGATGACTATATCAGTTTCACTTCGCGCTGAGCATCGGCGGACGGTATCGAAATCTTCGGAATCCATTGAACTCGCAATTTCCAACATCGACTCCTGACGCTGTTCAGGACATCACTGCGCCGAGCGCTGGGCGAGTGCGCTGGCTCATCTGCGCCCTGCTGTTCTTTGCAGCCAGCGTGAACTACATGGATCGGCAGGTGATCGGCCTGCTCAAGCCGACTCTGCAGGTTCAACTCGGATGGACCGAAATCGGCTACAGCCGAATCATCATCGCCTTTCAGGTGGCCTATGGACTGAGTCTGGTTTTCATCGGCAAGTGGATTGACCGCCTTGGAACACGTATCGGATTTACGCTGGCGGTTCTTTTCTGGAGCATCTCGGCGATGGCACATGCGGCCGCGACCTCGGTATTTCAGTTCGGCGCGGCGCGGTTCAGCCTGGGCATTGGAGAAGCCGGAAGCTTTCCGGCGTCGATCAAGGCGGTAGCCGAGTGGTTTCCCAAGCGAGAGCGTGCGCTGGCCACAGGGCTGTTTAACTCGGGAGCAAACGTTGGCGCGATTCTGACGCCGCTGATCGTACCGTGGCTGACAAGTCGATATGGGTGGCGCATGGCGTTTGTCGGAACGGGCGCGCTGGGCATTGTCTGGATCGTGGCCTGGCTGGCGGTCTATCGCAAACCCGAAGAGAGTCGAATGGTTTCGGCTAAAGAGTTGGCTTTGATCCAGAGCGATCCCGAGACCGGGACCGCAACGGCGGTGCCATGGCGTACGATGCTCAGACTTCGACAGGCGTGGGCCGTGGCGTTGGGAAAGTTTTTTACCGATCCGATCTGGTGGGTTTACTTATTTTGGATGCCTGATTTTCTGAGCAAGAATTTTAAGCTCGACCTGAAAGGATTGGCATTGCCGCTGTTTGTGATTTACACCGGAGCGTCCGTAGGAAGCGTGGGCGGCGGATGGCTGTCGTCGTCGCTGCTGAAGCGCGGATGGAGCGTGAATGCGAGCCGCAAGACTGCGATGCTGGCGTGCGCTCTAGCCGTGACACCGGTCATGCTGGCGGCGCAGGCTACGCACGCATGGGTGGCTGTGTTGCTTGTCGCGCTCGCAGCCGGCGCGCATCAAGGGTGGTCGGCGAATATCTACACGCTCGCCTCCGACATGTTTCCGCGCGGAGCGGTGGCTTCGGTCGTGGGCTTTGGAACGCTGCTGGGATCGATCGGCGGAATGATCATGTCGTATGGAGTGGGAGACATTTTGCAGCGCAGAGGTTCCTATCTCCTCATTTTTGTAATTGCGGGGACCGCGTATCTGATCGCGCTGGGATTCGTGCAAGTATTGGTGCCGCGATTGAGTCGAGCGGAGTTAGTTCGCTGAAACTACGGAGACGTGAATTGATTGTGTAGGCGGGCGCAGCCTGCCCTGAGCGAAGTCGAAGGGTCCGCCCCGCGAGCGCAGCGAGCGTGTTGTTGGCAGTGAGAGCTGAAGTTAACCGAACATTGAATGGCGAACGCACCGAATCCGATTCCGTCGCTGCGCTGGTGGATCGGTGGCCTCCTGTTCGCTTCCACAGTCATCAACTACATCGACCGCCAGACACTTTCCGTTCTCGCTCCGTACTTAAAGCTCGAATATCACTGGACGAATTCGGACTACGCGAAACTCGCGATCGCGTTTCGCCTCGCATACTCGTTGGGCCAAAGTGTGTTTGGCAAGATGATGGACCGCATCGGCACACGGCGTGGGCTCACCGTGACGGTGATCTGTTATTCCATCATCTCGATGGCGACTTCGCTGGCCAGAGGCTTCTACAGCCTCATGACGTTCCGTTTCCTGCTGGGAGCGGGGGAGTCGGCGAATTGGCCGGCTGCGACAAAAGCAGTGTCGGAATGGTTTCCGAAACGCGAGCGGGCTCTGGCTACGGCCCTGTTCGACAGCGGGTCGTCCATTGGCGCGGCAGTCGCTCCCTTGATTGTTCTCGGGATCTATTTTCGATGGGGATGGCGTCCTGCCGTTGCGATTCCCGGCGTGCTGGGTTTTCTCTGGCTGATCGCGTGGCGATGGCTCTACCATCCGCCAGAGTCGCATAGCAGGGTCAGCCCGCAGGAGCGTGAAATGATCGTGGCTGACCGGCAAGAATTGGAATCTCGAACTGGGGCGGTGCGTCCGAGATGGCGTGATCTGTTGAAGCTGCCGCAGACTTGGGCAACGATCATCGCCAAGACATCGACCGACCCGGTCTTTTTCTTCATTACGGAGTGGTTTCCGATCTACCTCGTCGCTAAGGGGATCGAATTGAAGAGCAATCTGATCACGGTCGGGATTCCGTTTGTCGTCGCCGATGCAGGAAGCTTCTTTGCGGGCTGGCTTTCTGGATATTTGGTCCGGGGAGGAAGGTCGTTGAGCTTCGCGCGCAAGCTCCCGATCATCTACGGCGGGATCGGGATGACGCTGCTCATTCCCACGATCTTCACGACAAACAAATACCTCATCACGCTCCTGTTTTCCATCGTGACCTTTACGTATGCGGGTTTCACGATTATGGCGAATACGCTGCCCGCGGACTTGTTTGAAAGTGGGTCGGTGGCATCGGTAAGCGGGCTGGGAGGAACCGGCACGGGATTTGGAACAATCGTGGCCTTCCTGCTGGTCGGCCGCGTTTCTGACGCGCGCCAGGCTATGGGGACGCACTCTTTCGATCCGATTGTAATCATCGCAGGGATCGTGCCTTTCATCGGAATGATCCTGACGCTACTGTTGCTCCGGAACAACGAGGCCACCGAGCGGGGACTCGTGCGCCGAATCTGAGGTTTCGGTACACTCGTGGGTCGGTCAAGGAGACGCTTTGAAGATCACAGATGCAAAGGTGTTCGTCTGCTCTCCGGGACGGAACTTCGTCACTCTAAAGATTGTTACTGACGAAGGAATCTACGGACTAGGCGATGCGACTCTAAACGGGCGTGAGTTGGCGGTAGCTTCCTACCTCGCGGATCACCTGATTCCGTGCCTTATCGGGCGTGATCCCTCTCAGATCGAAGACATTTGGCAGTACCTCTACCGCGGCGCTTACTGGCGGCGTGGTCCGGTGACAATGACCGCCATCGCTGCCGTCGATATGGCGCTCTGGGACATCAAAGGCAAGGCGCTGAACACTCCGGTATACAACTTGCTCGGTGGGAAGAGCCGCACAGGAGTCTTGGTCTATGGCCACGCCAACGGTCGCGACATCGAAGAGACCCTCGACGAGGTGGCGAAGTACAAACAGCAGGGATACCTTGCGATCCGCGCTCAGTCAGGCATTCCCGGGCTGCCGTCGACTTACGGTGTCGCCAAAGACAAGATGTTCTACGAGCCAGCGGAGAAAGGCTTGCCGCCAGAGAACGTGTGGTCCACCGAAAAATATCTGCTGCATGTGCCGAAATTGTTTGAGGCACTGCGTCTCAAGTTTGGTGACGACCTGCATCTGCTGCACGACGTTCATCACCGGCTCACTCCCATTGAGGCTGCGCGTCTGGGCAAAAGCCTGGAACCATATCATCTGTTCTGGCTCGAAGATGCAGTGACGGCGGAGTTGCAGGAGGGATTCAGGCTCATCCGCAAGCACAAACAGCTCATCGACTACCTGCGTATGACGGTCGTTCATGGCGGTGGACTGACTCACCTGAAGAAGATCGCCGCACTGGCGGAGATTTACCATGTGCGCACGGGCAGCCACGGAGCCACCGACCTCTCTCCTGTAGCAATGGCGGCAGCGCTGCACTTCGATATTTCCATCAACAATTTCGGAATCCAGGAGTATATGCGCCACACGGCCGAGACCGATGAAGTCTTTCCACACTCGTATTCATTCAACGCCGGGTACCTGTATCCAGGTGACGCGCCCGGACTCGGCGTCGACTATGACGATAAATTGGGCGAGAAATGTCCGTACGAAAGAGCGTATTTGCCGGTAAACCGCAAGCTGGACGGAACAATGTTCAACTGGTGAGCCTGCAACTTGCCCTAGAAGATCTGAGGAACTATGTACGCGAAGCTCGACTTGGCTGGGAAAGTCGCGGTCGTTGTGGGAGGCAGCTCGGGAATTGGCCGGACGGTTGCTCTCGGACTCGCTGAAGGCGGCGCGGACGTCGTCTCGAGTGCGCGCCGGATGGATCTGGTAAACACACTGGCCGATGAGATCGAGAAACTCGGGCGCAGATCTTTGCGGGTCACGTGTGATGTGGCGGATCGTAGTTCTCTCGAAAAACTGCTGCAACAATGTCTGGCTGCGTTCGGTAAGGTAGACATCCTCGTCAATGCCGCCGGAATTACCAAGCGGGCGCCGACGGTGGACTATGCCGAAGAAGATTGGAACCGCATCATGGACACGAACCTGACCGGCATGCTCCGCACTTGTCAGGTTTTCGGAAAACACATGATCGAACGGCGCTACGGCCGGATCATCAGCATCGCATCCATGGGATCGTTCCTCGGCCTCTTCGAGGTCGCCGCTTACAGCGCCAGCAAATCGGGCGTAGCCTCTTTGACGAAATCGCTTGCGATCGAGTGGGCCACACTGGACGAGGCCGCGAGGTCATCATGCGCACGCCGATGAATCGTTTCGGAGAACTGGAGGAATTGGTAGGCGCTGCGATCTTTCTGGCATCCGACGCCGCGAGCTTCGTGACTGGCCATATTTTGCCCGTAGATGGCGGAGTGCTGGCAAGCGCCGTAAATCAGTGAGAGTGGCCGGTCTCTAGCCAGCCCTCTTCTCAGCCTTTGTCGGCCGCGCCGAGGCAACGGCCTGCACCAGTTCCTTCGCCGCTGACGTGATCTTCTCTAGGTTTCCTTCCCGCAACGCCGCGGCATCGACCAGGTCCGCTCCGACTCCAAGTGCATACGCCCCGGCCGCCATGAACTCCGCGGCGTTGGCTGCATTCACTCCTCCGGTCGGAATCAGTTGGGCGTGAGGGAAAGGCGCTTTCAGCGATTTCAGATATTTGGGCCCGCCCAGGTTCCCGCAGGGAAAGATTTTGATCAGTCGAGCGCCGAGCTCTTGCGCATTCATCAACTCAGTTGGAGTCAACGCCCCAGGAATCGCCAGCCGGTTGTTCACTCGCGCGACCGACAAGACCGAAGTGGAGAGTCCGGGACTCACCAGGAATTGCGCTCCAGCGCGCACGCAGGACTCCGCCTGTTCAGCATTGGTGACCGTCCCGGCGCCGATCAAAACCTCTCCGCCGCGTCGCTGCACGAGTTCGCGAATGACCGTAATCGCGTTGGGAACAGTCATGGTGATCTCCACAACCGGAATGCCACCAGCGCAGATGGCTTCCACAGCACGGTTCGCCTCTTCGACGGTGGCCGCGCGCACCACCGGTATGATTCCAATCTCGCCAACCTTGCGGATGACGTCTTCAATGCTGAGTTCTGTAATTGGCATTCAGCCTCGCTTTCGCTTTAACGCTCGATTCTAGCCGTCCGCGAAGACATCGCCTGTAAAACTTCGGAAAGTGTTGCCATGGTCGTGTCACCGGGCGTGGTCATGGCCAGCGCTCCATGCGCGGCGCCGCATTCGACCGACCACTGCGGATCTTTGCCAGACATGAATCCATAAATGAGTCCAGATGCAAAAGAGTCGCCTCCGCCAACGCGGTCGTAAATCTCCAGATCTTCCCGCATCGGAGCCTCGTAGAACTTGCCATCGTGATAGCACAACGCTCCCCAATCATTGCGGGTAGCCGTCTTCGCATTACGAAGCGTCGTGGCAATCACGGCCATCGACGGATACTCCTTCACCACGGCTTCGATCATCTTCTTGAAGCCGCCAGTCTCGATCTTCGAATGCTGCTCGTCAAGGCCCGACACCGAGAAACCGAGAGCAGCTGTGAAGTCCTCCTCGTTGCCGAGCATGACATCGACATAAGGCGCGAGTCGACGGTTTACTTCCTGGGCCTTTGATTTTCCACCGATCGATTTCCAGAGCGAGGCGCGATAGTTCAAATCATAGGAAACGATTGCGCCGCTCTGCTTGGCCGCTTGCATGGCTTCCAGCGCAACCTGTGGCGTGGTTTCAGACAACGCGCAGAAGATTCCTCCGGTGTGAAACCACCGCGCCCCATCTTTGGAAAAAATCTGCTGCCAGTCGATGTCGCCGGGCTTCAACTGCGAGGCGGCCGTATGTCCACGGTCGGAGCAGCCGAGCGCGGCGCGCACGCCGAATCCGCGCTCCGTGAAATTCAACCCGTTACGGACCGTGCGACCGACTCCGTCATGCGGTACCCAGCGAACGTACTTTTGTGAAACTCCCCCTTGCAGCATGAGGTCTTCGACGAGGCGTCCAACAGGATTATCGGCGAGCGCAGTGACGGTGGCGGTTTCCAGTCCAAAGCAGCGGCGCAGTCCTCGCGCCACGTTGTATTCACCGCCGCCCTCCCAAACGCGAAAATGCCGCGTAGTGGCGATGCGCTCGTCGCCAGGATCGAGCCGCAACATTACTTCTCCGAGGCTGACAAGATCCCACTTGCACTGCTGTTTTGTTTTGACGTTCAGTTTTGACATGAATAGCGCCTGCAGCTACACATCGGTTCATTCCCTTACGGCCAAGTCGATCTGCCGCCCGAACCTACACCGCAAATCGCAGTGATTCTAAATGATTTGCACGGAGAGCCGGCGAAATTTGATCAGCCACACCTGCGCTGTGTCAGGCGGGATTCAGATATTTTTATCCTTCTAATCACTTTTCCCGACTTGCCGCCGGAGCCGGGTTTCTGCTACAAGAAACCTAATCAAGCTTCTTCGTCCTCGCAATTCTGCTTGGGGAAAGAAACGAGGCAACCGCCTCCCAGCTGTCCGTTTTCTAAACGCGGACACTTTAAATCAACCTCAATCGAGTCTGCATTCTTAGATTGCACGACTCCGGGCCGCTAGTCATTTTGTTTGGAGCTTGCATGCGGTACGGCAGCAGATCTGATGTTAGCGGGAGAACTGCTCTTCTGAGAGTCTCGACCGCCTTGGTGTGCGTCCGACCCGTACGCTTCCGAAACTGTCCCTCACCCCTCACCAACCAAAATCTTGACATGTTAGTTTTTACCGCCGGAGGAAGATATGGCGACGACGAATTTCGTCCAGATTGAGAATGATGCCGAAATCAAGCAACGCCTCGAAGCGGAGCGCGCGCGTCTGCGCAAGATTGCCGGACTCGACCGACCCGAACACTTTCACCGCCCCGTCGAGCGTGCCTTCACGGCCGAGCAGCGCCCTCACACCACGATCCTGTTCGGCGGCTTCACCTGGAAACATGAAGATCTGATCCGCGCCGTCTTTCAAGGCTGTGGATACCGCTGCGAGAAGCTTCCTGTGCCGGACGTCCCGGCTTTCCAGACTGGTAAGGAATTTGGCAACAACGGGCAGTGCAATCCAACCTACTTCACCGTGGGTAATCTGGTGCAGTATCTGCAATTCCTTGAGAAAGAAGGCCTCCCACGCCAGCAGATCCTCGACAACTACGTCTTCTTCACCGCCGGGTCTTGCGGGCCTTGCCGCTTTGGCATGTACGAGGCCGAATACCGCTTCGCGTTGAAGAATGCCGGGTTTGACGGGTTCCGCGTGCTGCTCTTCAAGGATAGCGACGGGATCAAGGCCGCATCGGGCGAGCCGGGCCTGAAGTTCTCTGTCGATTTCGGATTCGGCATGCTCAATGCGATGCACCTCGGCGATGTCATCAACGATCTCATCTACCAGATTCGTCCGTACGAAGCCAACAAGGGCGAGACCGATCGCGTCTTCCGCGAGATGGTCGACGGGCTCTGCGAAGACCTGAAGAATCGCAAGGCGTTTGAGATCGAGAAGAGCGCTCCTGACTGGGCGAAGCCGAAATTCAAGAGCAACAAGATTCTCCGCAATACCTTTAATGTGTTCGGCAAATGGCACGAGCACATGTGGGGCAAGGACTATCTCAATGCCCTCAAGACCGCGCGCGAAAAAATGGATTCCATCGAGGTGGACCGCACCCGCGTGAAGCCGCTGGTGAAGATCACTGGCGAATTCTGGGCTCAGACCACCGAGGGCGATGGCAACTTCCACATGTTCGAATTCCTCGAGCGCGAAGGCGCTCAGGTTCTGGTTGAGCCCATCGCGACCTGGGTCGCCTATCTGATGTATCAGGCCAAAGCGCATGCGATCGCGAAGTGGCCAGTCAATCGTCCGCATCGTGACCCGAAGTGGTACGAATTGAAAAAGAATTTCGCGAACTATATCGGCCTGCGCAAGAAGCTCTGGGGGATCGGCGCGGGCGAGCGGATGTGGGGTTTCTTCTATCACCGCACCGCGAAGAACATGGGCGGAATCACCCATCATCTGGCGCCGCAGACGGAATTGGCCGAACTGGCGCATCCCTTCTACAACCAGTTCGCGCGCGGCGGCGAGGGACATCTCGAAGTTGGCAAGAACGTTTACTACACCGTCCACAAACTCTGTCACATGGTGCTGGCGCTGAAGCCCTTCGGATGCATGCCGTCGTCGCAGTCCGACGGTGTGCAGTCGGCCGTGATCAACAAGTTCAAGGACATGATCTTCCTTCCGATCGAAACCTCCGGAGAAGGCGAGGTCAATGCCCACAGCCGCGTGCAGATGGCGCTCGGTGAAGCGAAGGTCAAGGCCAAGACGGAGTTTGAAGAGTGCCTCAAGTCGACTGGCAAGACCATGAGCCAGATTCGCGAATACATCGACGAGCATCCCGAACTGAAGCGGCCGTTCTATCACGTGCCGCATCGCGAGGGAGTTGCCGGAACCGCGGCGCAATTCATTCTGCACGTGAGCGAGCGGATCGATAAAGACACGCGCTTCCGGAAGCGTTCGCGAGTGCGCGTGGAAGCCGCGCCTGCGATGTCCGGAGACTAAAGGAGATTCACCGCCGAGGTCGCGGAGAATTCTTCTCCTGTTTTTCTCGGCGAACTCTGCGATCTCGGTGGTTGAGGCGCTTGATCTTCTTGAAAGAATGAGGAATTCATGCACGATCATAAGGGCCCGCAACTGATCCAGATTGCACCGCTCGAGGTGCCGCCATCCATCCAGCAAGTCCGCCGTGGGCATCATGCTCATGACGAAAAGACCACGTTTCTCGTTGGGCTCGATGTGGGCTCTACCACGGTAAAGGCCGTTGTCGTCGAAGCGGCCACCGACAAGGTTCTCTGGCAAGACTATCAGCGCCACGAGACCAAGCAGCCAGAAAAGACCCTCGAGTTCCTGAAGCGGATGGAGGCCGAGGCCGGCATCAACCGGCACAACACGCGCATCTTCATGACCGGGTCAGGTGGAACGGGCATCGCGGATCAGATCGGCGCGAAATTCGTGCAGGAAGTCACGGCGGTATCGCTGGCGGTCGAGAAGCTTCATCCCGAGGTTTACTCGGTAATCGAACTGGGCGGGCAGGACGCCAAGATCATCGTGTTCAAAGATGACGACGAGACCGGCCGCAAGAAGAAGATTCCATCCATGAATGACAAGTGCGCTGGCGGCACGGGCGCAGTCATCGACAAAATTAACGCGAAGCTGAAGATCCCCACCGAACTGCTGGCTGAGCAGAAATATCACGGAATCAAGCTGCACAAGGTCGCCGGAAAGTGCGGTGTATTTGCCGAAACCGATATCAATGGCTTGCAGAAGGTCGGTACGCCTCCGGACGAGTTGATGGCTTCGCTGTTCGAGGCGATTGTGCTGCAGAACCTGAGCGTGCTCACGCGCGGGCATACTCTGCGGCCACACGTGTTGCTTCTGGGTGGCCCCAATAGCTTCATTCGCGGCATGCGGGAAGCGTGGCAGGCCAACATCCCGCGCATGTGGCAGGAGCGCAAGGTTCAGATTCCTGATGGTGCAAAGCCCGAAGATTTAATCAAGGTTCCGCAGAACGCGCAGTACTTCGCCGCTCTGGGTGCAGTTGAGTTTGGGCGGAGCGAGGACGATTGTATCGGTTGCTATTGCGGTTACGAGAAGCTGATCCACTACATCGACTACGGCCGGCAGGAAGAAAAGGCCAAGTCCGGCGGAAAGGGTCTGGTCGAAAAGCCCGAAGACCTCGATGTCTTCAAGGAAGCCTACCGGCGCAAGAAGTTCACGCCCGCCGCGTTCGCAAAGAACAGCACCGTTGCGGGATTCATCGGAATTGACGGCGGGTCAACTTCAACAAAAGCTGTGTTGCTGGACGAGAACGGCGACATTCTCTGCAAATCGTACCAGCTCTCAAATGGCAATCCCATCCAGGACACGATCGAGATGTTCGAAAACCTGCGCTCCCAGGTGGAGAGTCAGAACGCAAAAGTGGAAGTGCTGGGCGTTGCGACCACCGGGTATGCGAAGGACATCCTGAAAGATGTTCTCAAAGCAGACGTGGCGCTGGTGGAGACAGTCGCCCATACCGAGTCGGCTCTGAAGTTCTACGAAGACCCGCACGTGATTGTTGACGTGGGCGGGCAGGACATCAAGATCATCGTCCTGCACAACGGGCGCGTAAAGGATTTCAAGTTGAATACGCAGTGTTCAGCCGGCAATGGATATTTCCTGCAATCCACCGCCGAAGGCTTCGGACTCAGCGTCAATCAGTACGCTGATCTCGCCTTCTCTGCGCAGGCGATGCCGGTGTTCGGCTATGGCTGCGCCGTATTCATGCAATCGGATATCGTGAACTTCCAGCGTCAAGGCTGGCGCGCCGAAGAAATTCTCGCGGGACTCGCGGCCGTATTGCCTAAGAACGTTTTCCTCTATGTTGCCAGCATTCCCAATCTCGCGGCGCTCGGCTCACGCTTCGTCCTGCAGGGCGGGACGCAAAACAATCTTGCCGTCGTGAAGGCTGAAGTCGATTTCATCCGCAATAGCTTCCGTGCGACGGGGAAGCAGCCAGAAATCATCGTTCACGAGCATTGCGGCGAGTCTGGTGCCATCGGCGCCGCCCAGGAATCACTACGCCTGTGGCGCAACGGTCAGCAGACTACGTTCGTCGGGCTCGACGCGGTTCGCAAGATCGAGTACCGCACGACTCGTAACGAAGATACACGTTGCCATTTCTGCAAAAACGACTGCCTGAGAACCTTCATCGATATCCGCACCCAGCCCAAGAACGATCTCAGCTTTGTACCCATTCAAAAAGTCACCAAGGTTCCGCTCATGCACGGCGAGCAGCGCCTGATCATCGCCACCTGCGAGAAGGGCACGGTGGAAGATGTCAACGACATGAAGGACATCAAGGCCGGTCTTGACTCCATCCGCGCCCAGCACCCCAACTTCGTGGACTACGCGTCAAAGGAAGTCTTCCGGCCGACGAATGCGAAGAGCGTGGCGGATCCCTTGCCGACCAAGGGTTGGGCGGGTTGGAAAAAGGGCGACAAGGAGCGACGTGCCCTGATGGAGAATCGCAAGAAGCTGCGTATCGGCATCCCGCGTGTCCTTAACATTTACACCTACGCCCCCTTGTTTAACGCCTATTTCGAAAGCCTCGGCGTGCAACCCGAGAACATTATTTACTCCGACTACACCAGTTCCGAACTCTATCGCGCGGGGGCTAGCCGTGGTGCGATCGATCCATGCTTCCCCGCCAAGATCGGCATCTCTCACGTCTACAACCTGATTCAGGAGAAGCACCGCAAGAAGCCGCTGGATGCGATCTTCTTCCCGATGTACGACGTGCTGCACTCGCCGCTGGTGAAGATCGTTGGGGCTAATGCCTGCCCGACGGTAACTGCTACTCCTGAAACGGTGAAGGCCGCATTCACCAAGGAGAACGATGTCTTCGCCGAGCACAACGTGAAGTACATCGACCCGGTGCTCAACTTCTCCGACCGAAAGTTATTTGCTCACCAGATGCTGCAGGCCTTGCAGCCCGTTCTCGGTCTCTCGCTGGAAGAAAGCGATCGCGCAGTCGAGTCGGGATTCGTCGCGCTCAAGGAATACGAAACGGGCATTCGGCGTCGCGCGCGTCAGGTAATTGATCAACTCGAGCGCGAAGATCGCATTGGTATCGTCATGCTCGGGCGCCCTTATCATCACGATCCCGGCTTGAATCACGAGATCCTCGATGAATTCCAGAAGCTGGGCTATCCCATCTTCTCCCAGAACACTCTGCCGCTGGATGAAGATCTCCTCGAGCGATTGTTTGGCGAGGAAGTCCGCGCCGGCATGATCACCAGCCCGCTCGACATCACCGACGCTTGGAAGAATTCCTACTCCTGCAGCACGAATCACAAGGTCTGGGCTGCGAAGTTCACGGCGCGGCATCCCAATCTGGTCGCGCTGGAGATTTCCAGCTTCAAGTGCGGACACGATGCGCCGATCTACGGCGTAATCGAAGGCATTATCGAGCAGTCGGGCACGCCGTATTTCTGCTTCAAAGACCTCGATGAGAACAAGCCTACCGGGTCGATCAGGATTCGCGTCGAGACCATCGACTACTTCCTGCGGCGCTACCGCGAAGAAGTGATCCGGAAACGTAAAGCCGAACAAGACATCGAGGCACAACTGGCGGCGCTGGAAGCGCGACTACGCAGCGAGAAAGGCGGATCGGAATTGCTACCTTCTCAGATCGGCCAACTGGAGCCGGAAGCCCAAGGCATGGCGGCGGACTAGGAATCGTTGTGCCGATCTTCTCCTCATGCAGGGCGTTAATCCGCCCGCAGTCTGGCGCGGGAGTTCGCCTAACCAAATAGTTTTGAAAGGGCGCGCCTTGAGCCGCACCGTAAAGCGATTTCAGTGGAAGAGCGGTCCATCAGGGCCGCGCTAGCGGGCCAAGATTGAAGGGCTTTCAGCCCCTGCGGTCCACACGCACCGAGCCCCGGCCACTAATTCTTCGCGTACACCGGACCCGCGCTCCGGGATGGCGGATCGGACACCGCGCGGATGTATGCGATCAACGCCTGTACGTCAGCCTTCTTGAGCGTGTTCCCCCAAGCAGGCATCAGCGCTGATTTGTTAAGCGCTGGGCCTCCATAGGTGATGATCGCGGTAAGATCCGCGTCGCTGAGCTTGTTGAGCGTGTCTCCTTCGGTGAAAGGATGTGGCTTCACCTCGAGGTTGTCGTAATTCGAAACCCGCTCAGCCGTAGATTCGGCATTGTGGCAGCGATCGCAGTACTGCTCGTTCAAACGCCGTCCGAGCGTCTGTTGATATCCCAGCGCGATCTCTTCGATCTTGAGTTCCACTTTCTTGCGCGCTTTGTCGAGCGTTGAAGCCGTGATCTGATATCGTCCGGCCATTCCGCCCAGGGCGACGTTGGTTGAAACCTGTCCGCTGGAGTCGGTCAAAGCGCTCGCAGGATCAAAAGTTACTCCTGGCGCAGCCGCAAACTCGACCAGCGCTCCTGTAACCGCCCCTCCCTGCGGATCATTTACCTGAACTACGACCGGCTGAGGCAGAGAAGTTCCTGTCTGCCCGAACTGCTTCCCTCCGCTCGACTCCACGATGGCGGCGCCGAATGCAGTCGGCTTCAACGCCACGGAGTCGGACTTCCGTGAACAGGATGCGGCCAGCAAGGCAGCGCTCAAAAGAGTGATTCCTGAGGCGAGGCGATTCATTTCTTTGCGGCCTCCTGTTGTCCGCCGCCCTTCTGCGATATAAGGAACGCGGTCAGTGCCCGGGCGTCCTCATCGCTCATCGCACGGTTGGGCTCAATGGTTCCTGGCCGCAAGGCCTCCGGGTTCTTCATCCACTGATAAATCCATGCCGCCGTGAGACGGGATCCAACATGCGTAAGGGTCGGGCCGATGTAACCCTTGTCGGTCTTGGTATCGACGATGTGACATCCTTGGCAGGAATATTTTCCGTAGTACAGCTGTTTTCCCAGTTCGATCTGTCCCTGCGCGTAGCCGCTCACGGGCATCGAGTCACGATCAACCGATGGACTCTGATACACGGTCATAATGTAGTCCGTCAGTTCATTGATCTCGCCATCTGTCAGGTTGAACTTAGGCATGCGCCGGATCAGCGCGGGACGCAGCGTTCCCGGATTTCTGAAGAACTGCACCAGCCATTCCCGCTGCACCGAGCTACCCTCCCATGTCAGGTCGGGAGCCATGTCGCCGCCGTGCCCGTTGATGCGATGGCAACTGAAGCAGGCAAGATCGGTCATCAGCTTGCCGGCCTTACCCGCCGGTTGATAATCCGATTCCGGTGGCGCGGACACCGCCAGCGACGGAGGCAGTGAATAGGATCGATCGTTCAACGACAGCAGAGCCGTGG
The DNA here is from genome assembly GCA_020073385.1 of Terriglobia bacterium. Lineage (GTDB taxonomy): Bacteria > Acidobacteriota > Terriglobia > Terriglobales > Acidobacteriaceae > Sulfotelmatobacter. Next base: position 123,720 of record JAIQFH010000006.1, read on the forward strand.
TCAGGGCATCGATCTGCGCCGGCGTGAAGGTGTACTGCGGCATCTTCAGCCCCGGAGCGAATGCGCGTGGCTGCTTGATCTTGCCCGCAATGTAGTCCGGTAGCGTGTGTTGCATTCCCTGGAGGAAGATCAGTTGCGTAATAGGCTTGCTGCCGATCCGGCTCAGCTCAGGAGCAAAGTTTTCCGGCTTCTTAATTCCTGCGATCTCGTGGCACGAAGCGCAGCCATAATCTGAGACCAGCCGTTTTCCATGGGCTATCTGCTCGGGAGTCGCTGCATCCAGGTGCACATTAGCGAGCAGGTCAGAATCTGTTTTGGCTAGCAGGAATCCCGTTAACGTGGCGACCTGGGCATCATTGAACCTGTAATGAGGCATCCCCGTCGGCGGATCATACACGCGCGGATTGCGTACCCAAGCCTGCAGCCACTCCGGCTTCACCTTGCTACCTATACGCGTGAGTTCCGGGCCAACGTCTCCGCCTACGACATTTCCTGCGGCATTCTGCACGGCATGGCACGATGCGCAAAAGGATTCTCCGTAGAGGCTGGCTCCGGCAGTCGGATCGTTCGACGGCTTCGCCGAGAGCGTAACGCTGTCTCCCGCAACCGGTGCGCTGTTTGCGATGAGAAACGCCGATATGTCGCGGGCATCCGCGTCACTCAGCTTGAAATTCGGCATCGTCGCCGTCACCGCATACGCCTGCGGATCTTTCAACCAAGCGTAAATCCACTGGCGCGTGGTCTTATCCCCGATGTGAGAAAGCGACGGCGGATCATCCGTAGCCTTCACCGTGCTGCCGTCGGGCAACTTCACCGCATGGCAATGTACGCATCCCGATCGCGAAAGCAGGTTGCGTCCCAGATTCAGTTGTGGCGTCCCCGGCAAGGAGCCGCGATGACACTGCCCGCACGACGATTCGACGAACTTTGCCGGAAGTATCGGCTGCTCCCACGCCAAGGTACTGCTATGTGCCTCAGCAACCGTCGTGGCTGCGCCTTGTCCGCGATGGCAAACCGTGCATCCGAACTGATCGAGATTGTGTGGAATGACCGGATGCTTCCGGTAAGGTTGCTGAGCCACATCGGTCAACGTGGGTTCCTTCAGTCCCACGTGGCAGCTCGTGCAACGGTCCACTACACCCAGGTCGGGCAGCCAGATCTGCTGAATGCCTCCCTGAAAATGCCGCCGCAGTGTGTTCGCCTCGCTCCGGTTGCGAATCATGCTGAGATAGCCGTGCTGATAATGCCGCCATTCGCTGAAGAAATTCTTTGCCGGCGCAATCGCCATCGATGCCAGGAATACCAGGCTGACCACGCCGAACGCCCGCATACTATCTCCGAACAATTTCTGCCAGAGCGACCTAAGTTTCTCTTTCATGATCGCTGCATCCCGATTTTGATAGTTACGATCATTTCTATGAACCCTGCCACGGCCAGACCCATGCCCAACCCGGCCCGCGGAAAAATGTTCCGATGGCGGTAAGCACCACCAGTTCGAATAAGAACCAAGTCATCACCCAGAACGAAAGCGGCCTGCCCGCGAGATAGCGCCGGAACGGCGAAGGCGATTGCGGCGAACTCTTCGACGCCAGAATCATCAGCCCGGAAATGATCAGAGTCGGGACAAGAGCTGCATAGAGCGGTTCTGCCTCTCCCTTGATCCCAAGCACGGCGTTGTACAACCGCGACTTGAACAGAAGCAGAAACAGAGACAGTCCGCCCGCCACGCTATAGAAAATTTGGAGTCGCTTTTCACGGTCCTTTTGAAAAAGTCCCTCGGCTTCGATGTTGACCTTGAAGTAAGGAATGACGATCAGCGCCATCACCACCAAGCCGGGAATCAGCACGCCTGCCACAACTGGCGGAAAGTAATGCAGCAATTCCTGCAGACCGAGGAAATACCAGGGCGCTTTTGCCGGATTCGGCGTGTGCGACGGATCGGCCAGTCCCTCAAGCGGGGCATTGAACAGCAGTGCGATCCAAATCAGCACGACTGCCAGCGTCATGATCGCTACTGCAGCTCGGAGCAACACTTCCGGGAAAGTCTGGAGCTGATCTTCGGTTTCCGCTTTGACCTGCGCCGAGGTGCGGCGCGTGATAAACACGATCCGCCGCGGAGACTTCTTGGCATTCGAGTCGACGCCTGCGATGAAGTCTTTGGAATCCGTCATGACTATTGCGCCTCCGTAGCGGCCGCTGCATCCTTGGAGGCAGCTCGCAAGGTCGCCGGTTCACTCGCATGGGAATAGAGTCCGCCGTCCTTGCGGATTCGCCAGAAGTGAATTGCCACAAAGAAAATCGCCGCCAGGGGAAGAATCATGCAGTGCAGCACATAGAACCGAAGGAGCGCATTGGCATTTACCGCATTTCCGCCCAGCAGAAGGAAATGGATCTTCTCCCCAACGAGCGGCACAGCGGATGCGATGTTTGATCCCACCGTAATGGCCCAGTAAGCCAGTTGATCCCAGGGAAGCAGGTAACCGGTATAGCTGAGAAGCAGTGTGATCAGAAGAAGGACGACGCCGATTACCCAGTTAAATTCTCTCGGCGTGCGATAGGCTCCCCGGTAAAACACTTTGAACATGTGCGCGAATACCAGAAACACCATCGCGTGCGCTGACCAGCGATGCAGGTTGCGCAAAAACATTCCCGACGACACCACGAATTGCAGGTCCTTGGTGTCGGCATAGGCCTGCGGCACCGAGGGATGGTAGTACAGCATCAGGGGAATGCCGGTCGCCACCAGGATCAGGAATGTTCCCAAGGTGAGAGTTCCCAGATACCAGGTCGCGCTAAAGCTCAGCATGCGCGTGCGCACCTTGGTCGAGAACAGGTGCAGGAACACGTTCTGCTGAATGGCCAGGGCGCGCTTCAGCGTGCTCGATCCGGTTCCGCTGCGGAAGATCGACCGCCAGACTCGTGTTTGCTGCAAGTCATCGAAATATTGGTCTACGGTTTTTGCCATTCTGATTTCCTCGAACTAGACCCTCACGAAGGAATCCCGCGCCAGTGGCGGAACGTCGGTGGAGCGATCAACCAGCAAGTCGCCGTCATCGTTGAGCCATACGCGTTTCCAAGGCAGCGGCTTGGGAGCCGGACCTTCGATCTTCTTCCCGTTCTGCTCGAACTTGCTGCCGTGGCACGGGCAGGCGATGATTCCCAACTCCTGCTTCCATGCCGTCATACATCCCAGATGCGTGCAGACCGCGCTCAGTGAGAAGTAGCCTTCCTGTGAATGGATGATGTAGATCCCGTTATTGACATCGAGCGTCACCGAGTCCAGCGGGTATCGGTCCGGCTTTCCCGCGTTGACCACCGGAGAAGGCTCGTAGAGTACGTTCGGCTCCAGATACTGATAGGAAAAAGCCGCGGTCCCGACAGCCGCGATGCTCAACGACCCCAGCCCGAGTTTGGTGAAGAACTGGCGCCGGCTCAGTTCACTTCCCAGTTCGCCCTTTTTTTCTTCCGCCATAAGTGCCCCTTGCCTACTTCTGCAGCCCCGCCCCGATTGCCGCAATCGAGATGAGCCCCGTCGGCTCTGCAGGAAGCAGGTTGTACGATTCCATCGTGATGGTGCCCACCGGACATCTCATCGCGCACAGTCCGCACCGTATGCAGCGCGTCTCGTCTTTCAGCATGGCCGCGCCGGTAACAACGCCCAGTTCGTCGGCTGCCACTTCGTCGAATTCCACGCCGAAACACTCCTGGTTGTCGCGAATGTGATCTACGGCCTCCGGTTCAAACGAGATGCGATCGAGCGAAACCAGTTCCAGGCATTTCTCCGGACAAACATCCACGCACCCGCCGCACAAAATGCACATGCTGCCATCTTCCGGAGTTCCCTCGAAAATCGTATTGACCCAGCAGTGCAGGCAGCGTTGGGCCTCCGCCATTGCACTCGCGGCGTCGTAGCCAACTTCAACCTCAGTAACGCCGGTGCGGCGCTCCAGAGGCAACATCGGCACCGGTTGCCGATCGATATCCAGATATCCCAGTGGCATTGCATGGCGCTTCAGCAACTCCACCTCGATCACCGGGTCCGGATGTTTTCCGCCTCGCAGATATTCGTCGATGCCGACCGCCGCACGCTTGCCGTCTCCGACGCTGTCAATGATCAGCCGTGGGCCAAACACGCAATCGCCACCAGCAAAGATGCCCGCAGCCGACGTCATCAGCGTCTGCGGGTTGACCGCGATCAGCCCGCGCGGAGAGATGTCAACTTTGTCTTCAGGAGTGAAGAAGTCAAGCCGAGGCGCCTGCCCGATCGCCATGATGACAGTGTCGCACTCGATCTGACTCTCGCTGTTCTCGTAAAACGCCGGGTTGAAGCGTTTGTTCTGATCAAATACCCACTTGGTCTTGAGTGTTTCGAGCGCAGCGACCTTGCCGTCTCTCCCTACAATCCGCTTAGGGCCAAGGCCGGGATACATGATGATCCCTTCCTCTTCGGCCTCAACAATTTCTTCCAGAGCAGCCGGCATTTCTTCGCGGCGTTCCAGACACACCAGGTCTACCTCACGCGCGCCCATGCGCAACGCGGAAAGCGAAATGTCCACCATCTCCTTGGTCGCGACTGCCGACACGTTCTCCGCGGAAGGCTCCGCATCTTCCACTCCACCCGCGTGCTGCTTGACAACTTCGCGCGCTGCCGAGCGTGCCACGTCCATCGCCACATTCCCTCCGCCGATGACGATGACTTTCTTTCCGATCGTGAACTTGTATCCCAGATTCACGTTCAGCAGGAAGTCAATTCCTTTGTGAACTCCGTCGAGATCGACGCCTGGGATGCTGAGATCGCGGCTGCGGTGCGCTCCCACGGCGATCAGCACGGCATCGAAGCCCTGCCGTCGCAGTTCGGAAATCGTAAAGTCGCGCCCGGCAGCGTGATTCAGTTTCAGCGTGATGTCGCCGGTCTCTAGAATCTCCCGGACCTGCGCCTCCACGACGCCTCGCGGCAGTCGGTATTCCGGAATTCCCAGATACAGCATTCCTCCCGCGACCGGTGCGGCTTCAAAGATGGTGACTGCGTAACCCATGAGCGCGAGATCGTGAGCCGCCGAGAGTCCCACCGGTCCTCCGCCTACCACCGCAACTTTGAAAGGGAGTTTATTTTGTCCACGCCCTTCGTTGACGTTGATGGGGTGCTTTGACTCAGGCCCGTACTGCTCGGTGAGGAACCGCTTCAACGCTCGAATGGAAATCGGCCGATCAATTTCACCGCGCCGGCACGCCGTCTCGCAAGGATGTGCGCAGACGCGCCCGCAGATACTCGCCAGCGGATTCGGATCGCGCGCCAGCCGATAGGCCTCTTCGAATCGTCCCTCCGCAATCAGGCCGACGTAGCGTCCGGCATTCGTATGTGCCGGACAAGCCATCATGCAGGGGAAATTCGTGTGCAGCCAATCCGCGTCGACCTTCTTGTTTTTGAATCGCTTCAGCATCGCGGCACGCTATCCTCTTCCAGGCCGTACGCCAACTCTTTCGCACTGGGAAAAGTAATGCGGGGAGCAGGTATTTCCCACTTCCCCGCATCGGCTGCTCCTCATTTCGTCAGAGTGAAATCCGCTTTGCCGCCGCCGGCTACGGTGACTGGCTTGGATTGATTCTTGGCTCCTTCATGCCAGACCGTAACGGTGTAGCTGCCATCTGGAACATCTTTTATCTTGTAGGCGCCACTGTCGTCGGTCTCGGCGAAATAGGGCGTGGGACTGACCACAACGTATCCCGCCATCTCCGGATGTACGTTGCAGAGCACCGGCACGGCGCCCGGCTTATCGAACGTAAAGGAACGCTTCTCTCCCTTCGGCCACGTCCCCAGGTTGTGTCCCAACTTCTTGTCGCCGCCAATTGCTGTCCAAAAAACGTTGTGCTGTACCGTGTCGCTGTTCAGAAAATCCACGGTCGTGCCTTGCTGGACCACCATGATGTGCGGGGAAAACATCAGCCCCTTCTGGTCCATGACCGGATGATCCTTCGGAGCAGGAAACGTCTTGCCCGCAACGGTATCGACGTAAACCACTGACTTCCCCTTCATGCCGGTGACTTTACCTTCAATGTCACCTGCCCACGCCGCCATGCTCAACGCGGCTACCACTGTCATCAATACGCATGCTCTGAATTTCATTGTTCGTTCTCCTTTGCACTCCCATCGATAGATATTCAGTTAGTTAGAAAAGGAATCTCGCAACCAGATAGACTGTGTTGTTACCACTCGCGTTGCGGCCCGCCGCATCATAGTTCGTATTCCCGCCATTGAAACGAGTGTACCCCGTGTATTGCGCGGAGAGTTGCAGATTCTGCCACGGCCAGAATCCAAAATTCGCGATGTAACCTGAGCTCTTGGGGTCGCCATTCGCGCTTCCACTTATGTCGCTTTGTGGATAGAGCAACGGATCGACCGTCCCGTTTGTGTCGAACCAACCGAATGTGGCCGAGTATTTGTTGCCGATATGGTATTCGGCATTGGCCATGAAGGTATTCAGATGGTGATTGCCCGGGGAAGCCGCTTCCAGAGCTGCCATGGCCGCCAGATTCGAATTCTCGCGAATGTAGGTGCCACGCAATGAAAGCACGTCAGTTCTGAATAGTGTCCGATCGATCTGCGCGTCTACAGCGTAGTCCGTAAAGTTGTCCTCCAGACCGGTGATCGCGCCAGGACTGGACCGCATGTGCATGCCGTAAGCGCCGAACTCGTATTGCGTTTTGCCCGTCAGTTGCTGATATGCCACACGCCAGTACGGTGCAAGGCCGCGAACGTTAAATCCGAAATCAGTGCCCGAATTCGGTTGCGAAGCCCCAACGTGTTCTGACCGATAAAGCGTCGCGTCGAAGTACAGGTGGCTATTCCACATGGCATATCCGCCGAAACCCGCGACATCTTGGCCCAGACTGGTGAGGATTGGAGCAGCCGTCGGCGTAGGTGCCCAGTCATCCGAGACCCACGAATAGCCCCACGCTGGCGTGCTGTTCCACAGGTCCTCAACCGTAGGGTTGTTGTTAACGTTCAGTCCGTACACCAATTCCTTACCACCGAGCGTGGTCTTGTTCGCATAGCGGACATCGGTGTTATCGATACCGAAATGGTCGTCTTGCGTGTCATAGGTCACCTGCATGAAACTGCCGACATGGGTTGTCCAGGCTCCCGATAGAAACAGAGAGATGTCTTGCGGCAATTCAACGCTGCCATTTTGAGTTCCCGGCACCGGGGACTTTGTCGACGTAAATGAGGTTTCCAGCATTGCGGAGAGCGGCAGGGAAGCAAGAAGATCGAGCGCCGCCCGCTTCTTCCCGCCATCCGCCTTCACCACTTTGCTCTCATCCGCCTTGTCTACGTAACCGAGCAGTTTAAATCTCCGTCCCGCGGGATTCAGTTCCGGAGGGGTGTAGTGACATCCGCTGCAAGCTAACCCCGTCTGCCTCGCATAACTTGGCACCGCTTTCACTTGCGGCGGATTCACTACACTGAATGACAGCAGCATCAGGACCGGTACCACTCCAAGCAAAAAGATTCCCAGCTTCTTCATACAAATTGCCTCCTAGTCATTAATTTGCGAGAGGTGTGTTGGCCTCTAGTCAGTACCTAAGGATGGGTGGAATACTAGAGTCACAGGTGGAAACTCTGCCGGATAGTCGATCACAGTCGAATGTGATTTGAATCACAAATCTGAGCAATCGGCGCCGAATGCCCTGAACGAGCCTACGTCGCGCCTGCGACGGCTGACCGCGCGTGTCTGAGTGCGTCGACTGGGGCAAGATCAGTCACAGTTGATTGATTGCAAACGAGTTAGGGCGGATTCAGAGGTGTCCGAACCCGCCTGCTCTCGCCAGCTGAATGAACTTTCCACTACCGCTTTCCTCTGCAAGGGGAGCCAATAGACGATCTGACCATGAGGAAATCTATTGGTAAACGATCACATCTGGCTGTGAACTCGATCACAATTCTGGTCGAACCAACGTAGTTCAGCCAGATTCTTGAGTATTCATTGCAATCCTCATTAGGTATTTATGCAGATTACAGAACACACCTGTTTTAGCGACTCTCGTATCAACCAGAACAATCCAAACGACCTTCTAGCGTCTGCTTTCCAGAGCATTTGGAGGAGTGTTGAAGTCGGTATCCACCGGAAGACGGTTGTGCAGTCTGTTGGCGCTGTTGGTCGTTTCCGTCGTCGTAGCGCCCTTCACAAAGTGCCTGTCGAATTCCGCCCAGCTGGCAAGACTCCTTCTATCTTCCCGGAGCCCTTCCCGTTTAACCGCTAACCTCCCTGGCAAGATCCCGGAGTTGCGTTCCTGCGTTCAAGGACATCTTTCCTCCGGCCCAGTTCTTATAAGTCTCCTGCAACTGATTCTTATCGTTCTCATCTTCCTGGTGGCCCGGCGTCACCGGCGTGACACGCAAAGCCTCTTCGCCAAGGCGTTTCGTTCCAGCCCGCTTCCCATCACAATCAGTACCCTCGAGGATGGTCACTTGCTCAACGTGAATGACGCGTTCGTCCAGATGCTCGGCTACACCCGCAAAGACGTGATCGGCAGGACGGCGGCGGAACTTAACATTTGGGCAGCCAAGGAGGACCGCTTGCGGCTCTTCCACACGCTGCAACACTCGACAACCGTCCCCACCTTCGAGACAAAGTTCAAAACCAGTATCGGGGAGGTGCGCGAGATCAGAGTCTCGGCCGAGCGCATTGAGCTCGACGGAACCGCCTGCGTCCTGGCCATTACACAAGACATCACCGACGCGAAACGGATGGAGAATCAGTTGCGACACGCACAGCGGATGAGTGCGGTTGGCCGCATGGCTGGCGGCGTCGCGCACGACTTCAACAATATTTTGACCGTGATCATTGGCTATAGCGAACTCGCCGCGCATCGCATCGGAACCGTACACGACGTTTCCAAGTATCTGCTTGAGATCAAGCGCGCTGGAGAACGCGCTACTGCTCTGACTCGCCAGTTGCTGGCTTTCAGCCGCCAGCAAGTGCTTTACCCAAGAGTCCTCGATCTGAACGCGGTTCTGAATAATCTGACGCAAATGTTGCTGCGCGTGATCGGCGAAGACATCTCCCTAACTTTCAAACCGTCGGTCCCTCTCGGTCACATCAAGGCCGACCCCGGACAGATTGAACAGATATTGATGAACCTGGTTGTGAACGCTCGCGATGCCATGCCCAACGGCGGAACGATTGCCATTGAAACCTCGAGCGTGACCTTGGATGAGGGATATCTGGATTCGCATTGGTCGGTCCGCCCCGGCCAGTACGTTATGCTGTCGGTCAGCGATACGGGCTGCGGCATGGACGAGAAGACTGTGTCCCATATCTTTGAGCCCTTCTTCACCACCAAGATGCCTGGGCAGGGAACCGGCCTCGGTCTTTCAACCGTCTATGGCATCGTCAAACAAAGCGACGGATACATATGGGTTTACAGCGAACCCGGCAAAGGCACGACCTTCAAGATCTATTTTCCTCAATCTGGCCCGGATTTCGACAAAACTGAAGAGGCTGTTCCCGCCGCTGAATCGCAAGGCGAATGCGAAACGATCCTGCTTGTTGAAGACGACACCTCACTGCGAGAGCTCACAACTTCGGTCCTGGGGAGCATGGGGTACAAAGTCCTGGAAGCTCCAGACGCGGAAACGGCGCTGACGTTGGCGAGTGACCTCAATGTCCATATCGATCTATTGCTCACCGATATCCTGATGCCCAAAATGAGCGGTGTGGAATTGTCCATAGAACTGCAGAAGATGAGAACCGAGATGAAAGTGCTGCTGATGTCCGGCTATACCGGCAATCTCATCGCGCCACATCGGTCGACGGAGTCCCAAATTAATCTCATCGAGAAGCCCTTCACGCGCCATGGGATCCTGTCGAAGGTTCGCGCGGCCCTGAATCCAGATTAGAAGGCTGCTGAAAAATTCCGCTGGGAGTTTTGAAAGGCGCGGCTTCCAGCCGCGCCGAAGTCGTGCGAAATCATTGTCGGCTTTAGCCGCCGAGGGAAACAACAGGTTCACGCGAGATTTTTTCAGCACGGCTAGGGCTCAACGATATTGTTGCGCACTGCGTAGCGCACCAGTTCCCCTAGAGACTGCACTCTGAGCTTCTCCATGATCTTGGCACGATGGTGGTCCACGGTGCGTTTGCTGATGTACAGGATTCCGCCGATCTCCTTGTTGCTCTTGCCTTCGGCCAGCAGTTGGACGACCTGGCGCTCCCGCAGGCTGAGCCGCTCGCCCGCGGGTTCCCGTTCGCCGTTCTTCTTCTTGCCACGAAGGTGCTCAAGAACCAAGTTCGATGCCGCCGAAGTGAAGAAAGTCTTCTTGTGCAGCAAAGCCTCGACGGCCGTGATCAGATCGCGCTCCGCGTCGGATTTCAGTACATACCCGCATGCTCCCGCCGCGAGGGTCCGCTGAATGAGCGATTCCGCCGAATGCATGGTCAACATCAGAATGCGAGTCTTTGGGCTCGCCTTGAAGATGAGCGCTGCAGCGTCCAGACCATTCAGCTTGGGCATCCCGATATCGAGGATGGCGATGTTGGGAGTTAGAGCGGTGGCCTTTTCCACCGCTTCCTGGCCGTTCGAGGCCTCGGCGACCACTTTCCATTTCGGTTGGGTTTCGAGCAGCGCGCACAATCCTCGACGAACGACAGCATGGTCGTCGGCGATCAGAATGGATACTGTTGGCATGCCGTCCCCGATCCCGCTTTCCTCGGCTCAACTCCCGTTACGCCATCCAACGTTGAGCCTGAAGAGCAGCTGGCCCTCGGCAATTTTGCAGTCATTCTACCCCCGAAAGGGGGCCGATATTCAAGCATTTCAGTCGGTTCTCTGGCTGATTCCCAGTGGTAGAATCTGCCTATCTTTTGGCCGGCTCGGGGGCGCCACATGAAGCGCCGGCTTTTTCAACGGCCTCTCAAGATCGGGATCTCACGCCAAACTCCCCGCAGTGTATCCGGAGCAAGGAGACTGCGGCGATTGCTGTTGTGCGCCCTGTGCTTTGTTTCCGGTTTCCAGGGCTGCAAGCCCTCGCCGGAAGAGCCTGCTTCCGCAACCATCACCCTGCTTGATCCCGGCTGGCTGGACCGCGGATTTCTGGACTGGCGCAACCACGAAATGGAACAGTTCAAGCAGGAAACCGGAATTTCCGTGAAGCTGCTGCCTGCTCCCGAAACGGCCGTCGACCAACTCACTCTTTTGCGCAAGCTCTTCGTAAGCACTTCGGATGCCCCCGACGTGTTTGCCAATGACGTTATCTGGCGCCCGCTGATTGCCCAGTACTCACGCTCGACTCATCCCTCACCAACGATGCCTCCGGCGCATTCCCCTATCTGCTTGCCAACAATACGGTGGATGGAAATGTCGTTGCCATGCCATACCACATCGATGCCGGCCTCTTGTTCTATCGCTCCGATCTGCTCAAGCAATATGGATACCGAGCCCCACCCGCGACTTGGACAGAACTGGAGACCATGGCCACTCTCATTCAGAAAGGTGAGCGCTCCAAGGGCAACAAGGATTTCTGGGGATTCGTATGGCAGGGATCAGCGTCTGAGGGTCTTACCTGCAATGCTCTGGAATGGCAGCTCGCGGACGGAGGCGGCAACATCATCGAGAAAGACCGCACCATCAGCGTCAACAATCCGAAAGCTCTCCGCACTTGGGAAAGAGCCGCGCGCTGGGTAGGAACAATTTCTCCGCCCGGAGTGATTGCTTACCGTGAATGGGACGCCCTGAACATCTGGCGTGCGGGAAACGCGGCCTTCATGCGGAATTGGCCGACTGGGTATCTGACAAGCCGCGGCGAGGGATCCACAATCGCCGACAAGTTCGACCGTTCCGTCATTACGGCGATGGCTGAGGGAGTACTCCTGATAGCGAGCGACCACAGGATCGTCGCCTGCAACAGGAGCGCAGAGCAGATTCTGGGCATGTCCGAGGAGCAATTGCTCCGTCGCACCGCGCTCGACAATGAAACCCCAACCGTTCATGAAGACGGTTCTCCCTTTCTCCCCAATGACCGCCCGTCGATGAAGGCGCTCCTCACAGGGCAATCCCAGTCCAATGTGTGCATGGGCGTGAGGAAGCTTTCAGGCGAATTATGCTGGCTTTCGATTAACGCACAGCCCCTGTTCCGCGATGGCAGCGACGGCAAGCCGTACGGCGTGGTCACTACTTTTACTGATATCAGCGAACGACGTCGCGCCGAAGAGGCCCTGCGGCGCAGCGAACAGGAATTCCACACTATCTTCGATCATGCCGCCATCGGTATGGTTCTCATCGATGCAGCCGGTTATCCCCTGCGCAGTAATCCCGCGTTCCTCAGCATGCTGGGATATCGTGAGAGCGAGTTGGCCGGGCTTACCCTTGCAGACCTGACGCATCCCGAAGATGTCGCACTCGATCGCACATTATTCCAGAATGTCGTCGAAGGCCATGTGAAGCAATATCAGGTCAAGAAGCGCTACATCCGAAAGGATGGCGAGATACGATCGGCTCGTCTGACCGTTTCCGCGCTCAGAACTGATAAGCAGGAATTGCAGTACTCTGTTGCCATGGTTGAGGACGTCACATCGCAGGAGACGGCCGAGCGCAAACTTCTGCAAATTTCCAACCGCTTGCTGCGGATTCAGGAAGAGGAACAGCGGCGCATCGCGCGCGAGATCCACGATTCCACCTCGCAGGAAATCACCGCGCTGACACTCAACCTTGGAGCACTGCGGATCTTCCACGATGCTCTGCCCGAGAAAGCCAGCAAGCTGATCGCAGAGTCGCTGGCCCTGACCAAGCGCGTGGCCCGCGAGATTCGCACATTCGCCTACCTCCTGCATCCTCCCATGTTGACCGAGTTCGGACTCTGGAACGCCCTCCGCATGTTCGTCGAAGAGTTCAGTGAAAGAAGCGGAGTGCTCGTCGGCCTAGAGATTTCGCCGGAGGTGGAGAACATCAAACTCACCGCCGATCAGGAAATCGCACTTTTCCGCTTCATCCAGGAAGCTCTCGCTAACGTGCATCGGCACTCTGGCAGCGATTCCGCCAGCATCGATGTTCACTTCGAATCGGGATGCATTGAAGCCGTAGTACGGGACGCCGGTAGCGGAATTCCTCCTGGCGTGCTCGAGGCCATTCGGCAATCCGATGGACAGGCCGGCGGTGTTGGATTACCCGGCATGCGTGAGCGCATCGGCTATGTCGGAGGAGAGGTGCGCATTGAGAGCGACGAACACGGAACTACTGTCGCTGCCCTGATTCCCGCCGGAAATCGCGCGGCTTAATGCGATCTCGTGCATTTGTTTTGAAAGGGCGCGGCTTTTCAGCTGCGCCGCCTAAAGCCAGAAAGGACGCGGTTTTTTAGCCCCTGAGGGAATGCTCTGCCTGAGCGGTCATCGCCGCCGCCCACGGCATTTCCTTCCACCCCAAATATGTACTATTGCCTATTGTCGCCCCGTGTCATTTCGCTAAAGATGAATCAATCCAAACGCGTGGGGTAACGGGGATATACAGTCCTCCCCTGGCAAGGCTCGCACCCCGAGAGAAGCCACCCCACGCTAGACACTCAGCGCCACCAGTTCGTTACTCTGTTGCTGGATGCTGACGGGCACAGGTTATGCATTGCACCGAATGTCACGATCTTTACCGTGCTTTCAAACGACGGGTCGCTCGCTACAACGAAGCCCGCTCTTCCGCATTCGTCCTTGTCAGCTCCACGATCGCGGTTCGAACCCACGTTGACATGCAGCGTGCGCAAAGCGATCTCCTGGAACACCAGGACGATTGCCCTTGGGCGATCGCCGTGGCCAATGTTTCGCAAGCCCGCCATTGAAAGTCCGTACGGAACTGGCGGTGCGAAGGAGGGCGGTGATGGCATCGCCTGCTGCCTGCCCTCCCTCCCCCATCCGTGACAAGCCAGCGATTGGAACTCACTTCGTAAATAGCATTGAAAGGGCGCGGCCTCTGGCCGCGCTATCCGGCGCCAGAAAAGACGCGGGCTTTAGAGTGTGCATGAGAATCGCATTTCAATCCGCGCTGTGGAAAAGCGGGTAGGATTTGCGCCCCGGAGGGGCGTCTGAGAATAGCCCGGCGCTTCAGCGCCGGGTAAAGTGGAACACTGAGCGCGTCCCGGAGGGACGCCTGAAAGTTCTCTCGCACACACTTTAGCTCCTGAGGGAAGACTCGCTCTAGTTCTCGGATATCCTGCGGGAAGCTGCCAACAGCTCGTTGGTCCGCCGAATCAACTCGGCGCGTTCGAGATCGCGGTATTGCTTGGGAAGCAGACTCTTGCTCGTGCATTCCAGCACGGCAACCATATTTTGCAGATCGATCTCTGTTGGATAGTAGGGTGGGATGAAATCTTCGAGCGCCGCCTCGAGATCCTGCGCATCGACTACGGTTTTGTTCTGCAGACTGCTGCGCATGTGACTCCGCACTAATACCGCTTCGATATCCGCTCCCGACAATCCTCCGGCGCGATTGAGAAAGAACTTCTCGATGTCCTCGGGAAATGCCTTCATCCCGATCTTCCGCTGCATCGCGCGCAGTAGCGCAAGCCGCTCCTCCGGAGTGTCCGGATAGAAGAGAGCAATGTGCTCTTCGGCGCGCCCTTGCCGTTTCAGGTCGACGGGTAACAGGTCAGGCCGGCAGGTCAACAGGAACCAGATCACCTTCCCGCGATATTCCGTGTTGCCCATGAACTGTGCAATCTGCGCAAAGACGCGGTTCCCCACGCCGCTGTCGCCGGAACTGGAACGATCCCCGAGTTGCGCGTCGGCTTCGTCGACGATCACGGCAATCGGGCTCATGGCCTTCAGCAAGGTCAAGACCCGCTCCAGATTTCCCTCGGTCACGCCTTGCCACATGCTGCGGAAATTCTTGAGCGTCACCGCGGGAATGCCTACCTCGCCGGCGAAGCAGGTAGTGATGAAGGTCTTGCCCGTTCCGACCGGCCCGCAGATGACGTATCCCATAGGCAACACTTCGGTATTGCCGGCCCGTATGGCGGTGGCGGCATCCTGCAGCTTGCGCTTGGCCTGATCGTTCCCTGCGACAAAAGATAGATCAAACCGGCTTTGTACAAATTCAAGCAGCCCGCCCGATTCGGCTTCGATCAAATCTTTTTTCTTCTGCGACAAAAACTTCAGCGTAAGCGGCTGCTTGTTCTCCACGGCATGCGAAATCAATCCTTGTAGCTGAACCCTCTTCAGCCCAGCGCCCAGTTTGGCCAGCGACTCATCGTTGACCTCAGATCCAGCCGGCAGTTCACGAGACTTCAATTGTGCGCGAATGAACTCCAATCGCTCTGCATCATCGGGCAGCGGTATGGCGATGGAAGCCACGCCCGGATTTTGCACGATGCCTTGATTCAACTCGATTTGATTCTCTGAGATAAGACAGATTGTCACATCGGCGTCGAGAAATGCGGCGTTGCGGGCCCAGCGCTTCAGAATGACCAGCGAGTTGCGATCCTCCGCCGACATCGAGGAAACGTCGCCGGCCGGCGCAATCGTCTCCGCAAAATCAATCACTAGCCCGATCTTCTTTCCGTCGGCAATGCGCAGCCGTAGATAGTTGTCGAGCAGGTTCAACACCGCGTCCGGATTGCGTGGCAGTCCGCCCTGGGAGAAGCTTGTGCCATGAAAGCTGTCGTACCCTTCCAGCGCTCGCCGGAAATCCGGCTGTGTAGCTGGATTTCCAAAACTCAATCCGCCGCGATCGTAGTGCAGGATCAGGTCGCGCTGGCCGAACAAAGCACGCGACAAAAAATCTTCGAGTGAGGCGAAGCTCGAGGCGCCCTCCTGGGTTCGCAAGGGCACCAGATCGCGCACGTTGCCGTAAAGCACAAACACCGCAAACGAGCGGGAATAGTACTTCTCAGAGAGTTCACGCGCCCACGCAGGGAGCGCGTCCAGATACTTCCCGGTTTTGGTAGGGCTGTCCGGCATTTAGTTCTGAATTCGCACGCGATTTGGTCCGGAAGATGTCGATGTGTCATCGAGCGACATCAGCCCGTTCAAATCTGGCGACATATCGCTAAAAATCGTTTCCACCTGTTGAACTGTCTGCTCCGTCTGCTCGACATCATGAACCAGACTGTCGAGTCTGTCGCTGACTTGCTGTGGATCGCGCATCGTCACCGACTGATCTCTGACCAGCAACAGAACATCTTCAACCGCCGCAATCTGCGCATCAACCACCTTGCAGTTCTCAGCAATCTTGTCGAACTTCTCCAAACGCTTGTTCAAAATCTCGATGCGCTTCTGATTGATCTCCTGCACCCGTTGCGGTTCGCTGCTCATGTTCTTCTGCAACGCCGTGATCTCGCGCTTGATCTCATCCCTCGCGGTGCTCCTCATATACTGCTGCTGTTGCGCCGCCGCAACCAGCAGGCGCGCGTATCCGCTCAGCAAGCCCTGCAAACTGGTATCGATCTGCTGCAGGAAAATCTGTGATTGCGAGGAGAGTTGCGCGAAGTTCGTCCGGATCGATCCGCAAATCTGCGCGCAGTGAACGTACCGGCTCTGCATCTCCGGCGACAGATTCCGCAGCATGTCGTTGAGCTTCTGCTGATGTTTCAACTGCTCGTCTGCAAGTTGCCAGGAGCGCACCAGTCGGCGAAACCGCGAACTCTGGGGCACGATCGCGAGGTACATCAGCTCAAGTCCGGCGGCTAGCAGGATGGGCAAAGCCGTGCCACTGATCAGCGCAAACGCGCCCGCCCCGACCAGCGTGATCCAATTGTATTGCCAATGAAATGCAGCCTTGACGTAGTTGGTCGAGTCGACCGGCTGCTGATCCTGGGGATCGCCGAGAGGCATTTAGACACTCACCCGCACCTGCCCGTTCCCGGGAGCTTTCCGCAATCGGCCGAGAACGTAATTTTGCAGATCATGAAATTCATTGCGTTGCTTCAGACCCAAATCACGCGGGCGATCAAACGGCACCTGCACGTCTTCGACGATCGTTCCCGGATGCGCGCTCATGATAAAAATCCGGTCCGCCAGATAAATCGCTTCCTCCACATCATGCGTGACGAACAGGATTGTGCTCGCGGTTTCGTCCCAAACCTTCAGCAGAAGTTGCTGCATCTCGCTGCGAGTCTGCGCATCCAGCGCCCCGAAGGGTTCATCCATCAAAATCACCGACGGACGCAGCGCCAGCGTGCGCGCGATCGCAACCCTCTGTTGCATGCCCCCGGAAAGCGTCTCCGGATAGGCATTCTCAAACCCGCTGAGCCCAATTGCCTCGATCAACTGCGCCACGGTTTCCTTGGCTTTATCGCCCGAGACGCCGTTGATTTTCAGACCGTAAGCTATGTTACCAGCCACGGTTAGCCATGGAAACGAGGTGTATTTCTGAAAGACCATGCCGCGGTCCTTGCCTGGGCCCTTCACGGACTCCTCGTTCACCAGCACCTCGCCTGAATCCGCCTGGTCGAGGCCGGCGATCAGCCGCAACAGGGTGGACTTTCCGCATCCGGAAGGTCCGAGCAGAACCCGGAACTCTCCGATATCGCGACCGGCAGAAGAAAAAGCGTCCTCGATCTCGAAATTGATGTTCTCGAGGGCGTTGACGCATTTCCCGTCAGCCGCCGGGAACGTGCGGCTCACGTTCCGCACCGAGATCTTCGATTTCCTAGGCTCCATGTTTTGCCGCCTTCAGGTGCGCCGTAGCACTTGGCACGGCCGCTCCCGTACCTGACAAAGCTGCGCTTGCCCTGCGCCACGGGAACAACTGGCGCTCGAGAAACGTCAGCAAGAAACGGAACAAGAATGCGGCGACGCCGATCGCGATGATGCCGGCGTAGACTCGGTCGAAATCCAGGACTTTGCGAGCGGCCTCGACCATGTACCCGACGCCCTTACGGGCATTCAGCATCTCCGCCAGAATCACGTAGGTCCAGCCAATGTCATAGAGAATCCGGAATGAGGAGAAAATTGCCGGAAACGATGCCCGAAACACGAGCCACAATGCATGCCGCTGCTTTGCCCCCAGGGTGTAAGCGGTTTCCAGCAGAGCGTTGTCTACGCGATTGACTTCCTCAACGACCACTGCCAACAGGTAGAAAAACATTCCGAACCACAGGAAGGCGATTTTCTCTTTTTCTTCGATGCCAAACAGAGCGATGAAGGCGGGAAGAAATGCGGTAAGTGGCATGGCGCGCATGGGCGCGGCGACGGGGTTGATGAGTTCGAACAGCCAGCGGTAGCTGGACATCAGAATGCCCAGCGGGATAGCAACGACCGCGCACCAGAGAAACGCCTGGGCAATCCGCAACCAGCTCATGAAAACGTTTCCGAGCAGGTCGTACTCGGACCAGAGCATTCCAAAAGCGCGAATCACACCGAGGGGACGGGGCAGCAAGGAAACATGCGGTCCTTGCCAATACGGCACAAGGATCCAGAGCAACACGATTGTGCCCCAGCTGACAAATGGAAAAGCCCATCGGACCCAAGGGGCGACGTCCTTGCGAATCGTGAACCAGCGGTTTGTCTCACTCATCGTGCCTCCTCATCGCCCTTTCGCTAGCTCGACGGGTTGGCATAGACCTTGATATCCGTGCGGCGATTCTTCTCGCGGCCGTCTGGCGTTGCATTGCTGTCGATCGGCTTGTCCGGGCCATTCCCCGCCGTACGCAGGCGTGCGGCGGGGAATCCATACTTCTGGACCAGATAGTTCCTCACCTCGTCGGCGCGAGCATGCGACAACTGGATGTTATAGGGCCGCGAGCCGGTAGAGTCCGTATTGCCTTCGATGTCAACGACCGTGTTCTCATAAGCCCGCATAGTTCCCGCGAGTTCATCCACGATCGCCCGCGAATCCATGCTCATCTTGGAGGAATTCGGATCGAAGTAAATCGACCGGTGTTGGGTCGCAATCGGCGTCGCGCCTTTCGACGGTTCCTTGTATTCAATCGGTGCCTCGGTAGACGCCATGGAGAAGTTGTTTGCCATCTTCTCGACATACCGCCGGTCCAGGCTGTCTTCCGGATTGAATGTGTGCTTGATGATTCTGAGTTCGCGATACATATCCTGCGCCATGCTCAGAATGTTGTCGTAATCAGGATTGGAGCCCGCCGATCCCATGAACGAACGGTTGTCGGCGTAATCAGCCAGCTTCACGCCGCCAAGCATGGTCTTGGCCAGGTCGGAAGGAATGTTGAAGTCTTTTACCGTGCCGATCAGGTTGTACGCCCGCTCCGGCTGCGACTTGATAAACTCAACGCCCTCCAGCCAGCCTTGCGCAAATTTCAGCACAGTGTCCGGGTGCTTCGCCGAGAAGCTGTCACTGACCACCAGGATGTCGGCAATCAGCCGGTTCGCGATCTTCGTGTCATAGATCTTCTTCGATCCCGCACGCTTCGAAACCGCATCGCTCATATCCGGATCCCAGGCGACCGCCGCGTCAACTTTTTCCTGCGCAAACAAAGTTGCCGGCTCGATGCCATCCTTGGTATGAACCGCTTTATTGAAGATTTCCTGGCGCTGTTCCGTGCTCAGCCCTGAAGTCTTGAGCCCGTTATAGAGCAGGAAATGCGACGGAGTGTAAGGGGCAAAGGCGACGGTTTTGCCCGCGAGGTCTTCAATGCTGTTGATGCCCTGCTTGCCGATCACGCCGTCGGCGCCGCGCGACCAATCCACCATCAGGAAGGCATGCGAGCCGAATCCCTTCTCCTTGAACTGGGCATAATCCTTGGCGTATACGTCGGCCGTGGTCAGCATGACGTCGACATTATTGGTGGCGAGCGCCGCCGCACCTTCGGTCCAATCGTCGATGATCTTGAAACTCACCTTAAGCCCCTTCTTGCCAAAGATCGAGTCCGGCTGCGTATCGAGACCGCCATTGGCGACCAGCCCGCCAACGCATCCGACCCATACATTAACGCGTACCCGGACTTCTGCGTCACTGCTCGACGAAGAAGCCGGTATAAGCAGGGGCTTGGAAGCGTCGATCGTCTCGCCACTGGATTCGCCCTTGCTGCCAGGCACGAACTTGCTGACATCGATCAAGCCATAACGATTCAGGCTGTAGCCCACGATGGCCGCGCCGATCAGGAATATAAGAACCCATCCGCCTCTTTCAATTTTGACCGCCATAATCTTCCTCCCTCCTCCTTCGCGCGGATCATCTGAACTTTCCGGTCCGCAGCGCCTTCGAGAGAATCATTTCGCCAAAATCCTATGCCGTCTTCTGCGGCTCTTTTGCCGCAATCGTCTTTTCCGCGCCCGCAGTCGCTTCGGGTGCGGCCAGCCCCATTTCGATCTTGAACTGCTTCACCAGTTCGCTGGCCTGGAGTTTTTCTGCCTCATCGTCGATCTTGACCTTCTGCTGATCGACGTTGCTCATCGCCATATCCATGCGAGCTTCGTTGACGGCGGTCGTCTCCTCAATCTTGCGTACCATCTCGTCATGCGTCTGGCTGATACCGGCAACCTCGAATTGTTCCATCGCATCGGCGACCTTCTTCTGCCACTGCGACCGGCGGTAGTCGGCGATCGCATTGAGCGCCTCCTGCGTCTTCCGGTCCTTCTCGCGCATAAAGGCCTGCTTCACGGCCATGGCCTTGTCGAAGGCGGCGCGCGCGGTCGTGAGCTGTCCCTGATTTCTGGCGAAAGCGCCCTTCAACTGCTCCAACTGCGCGGCATATTGGCCGGCGATGTCGTCACGATTAGCTTGGATCGCAGCCTTGATCTTGGCCGTTAAGTTCGCCATGTCGGTCTTGTACTTCGCCTCTTCTCTCTCGAGCAGAGTCACATTGGCTTTCACCATGGCAATGCTCTCGTTCATGCGAGGCACCTGGTCATTCATGTCGCGGATGTTCTGCTGCAGAATCAGCTCCGGATCTTCCGCCACCGAGATGAAGAAACCGATAAACGACCGGATCATTCTGCTCAATCGTTGGAACATAAAAGGCCTCCTGCCTCACGAACGCTGGGTTGCTTTGGATGGAGTCGGGGACGGAACTGCATTCACGTCTCCCGTAGTGATGGGGTTTTCGGTGACAAAATATCCAACTGCCTCCGCGATCTTCTTCTCTTCCTGCTGCTTCTTCAATCGCCAGCCGGTAAAGCGCTCTTTCTCGCGTGAGATCGCGTCATTGTTGGATTGAATTTTCGCTCGCTGTTCGGTCACATACTTGTCGATCTGCGCCTGAATATCGCTGTTCTCCTTAGTCTTGCGGGCTTCCAGTTCCTCGGCGGCGCGCTGCTGCACACGTTCGTAAGTGTCGAGCGCGCGATCCCGGCGGATGGCATCCTGAACAACGTCCTTGATCTCCACGCCCGCGGCATCCAGCGCAACCAGGATTGAGGACTTCCGAACATCGGAAGGCAGATTGCGGATGTGCTCACTCTCCAGCATCTGCGACACCTTGAGAATCGAATATCCCTTTGCCGCTGGCGGAATCTCAGCCGCCTTATAGATCTCATCAAACGACGTCGGATCGGAAATGGGCGTGGTGAACTGCGGCTCGGGGGCGATCGTCGATGCGATTTCAGCAACGCTCTGTGCTGCCGACTTCGAACTTGCAGGGGCGCTCGAAGCGTTCTGGGCTTGCTGAGCAGCGTCCTCGTCAACGGAAACGATGTAGTTGTACCACTTCTTCGACATTGGGCCTCCTCTCGGTGGGTTCACCGGATCAGCCAATGACTGCGCGGATCGTCAATTTTTTGCGACCCTGAAAGGTAATTCTCGACTTTCAGGTTGTCAATTGTTTTCATAGACTTCGGAACGCTTGGGAGCCGGACTCTTGCTCGAGCGCTGCCTTCTTTCGGCTGCTCACGCCACTCGAACGATCACCACTCTATTCCATGCCGGAAGCCTAATCAATTCAGCTAGAATGGGCGTCTTTACCGTTCAAATTGACCGCGGTTTTTGAACGATACCTTCACCTTGAGGCCTGACGTGCCTGCTGACGATCTTGCATCTCTGATAAGCCGCGTCGTGGAAGCCAAGGCAGAATACGATGTTCGCCTGCTGGCCCAACAACTCGGAACCAATTACCGCTCGCTCATGTACTGGATGCGCGGAGAGCGCCACATCCCCGCGCATCTTCTGCCGCAGATGTGCGTCCTGCTCAACAATTACGAAGCCCTGGATTTTCTGGAGAGTCAGGCCGGACGCGTCGCCTTCAAGCTGCCCAAACTCGATGTAAACCTCGGCAAAGAATTAATCGCGGTCTCGAACCTGATTCGAGAAGTAGGCGAAGCGCTGGAAAGCGTTGGAGAAACTTTGGCCGATGGTGTGGTGGAAGACAAGGAATTGCAGACCACGATTCCGAAACTGGAAGCCGTCATCCGCGAATGCGCGTCGCTGAAATATCTCCTGGAAGAATTGTCGGCTCAAAGGAAAAAGAAGAAGTCGCGCTGAGTTGAGCTCGTTTCAAAAAAGCCTTCGGGGAGGAAACCGCTCACGGTTATTGAAAAAGCGTTGGAGCGATCCGTGTCTACTTCATCGAAGTCGTCTTTCGTTTGATCTGGGGCGTCCTTAATTTGGGAAACCGATGGGTTTTGAGGGGGGCCCCCCCTCCCTACCGGTCTATTGGAATCATCGAGTTAGGGGAAAATCGCAGGCAAAATCTTGGGACTCAGCAGTTTAGGGGCAAAATCTTGAGCCCCAAGGTCAGGTCCGTACTCCGCGCTGAATTCCAAGAAGCGGCGCAGATCAACTCGGTCCACGATTCCAAATGTTTTTGCCACGCGCAGACCCTCGCGGATCGTCGCATAGAGCAGGTTCCGATCCGCCGTGAGAGAACTTTCGGGGAAGCGCTTCGTCAATTGTGCGGCCAAGCTGTCTTCAAACTGCCGGAGTCGAAACTGCTGCAATACCTTCATCTGTTCGGCACGTATAACAAGCACGATCTAATCTCCGTATGCTCGACTCTGCGCCACGATGTAGACGCGTAGCTGGCGCCTCCAAACGCACCTCGTGGACTATGGCTCAAGACTGCTTTTGATCAAAAGTGAGGACTCGACTATCCAAAGAAATCGTCCGTGGTTCCAGTTGACGTTCCCGGAAGCGGAACTCCAGCATTGTTTCCGGATTCTCCCCCACCGTCCAGAAACATTCAATCGGTCCAAACACAGTCCGCAACTCCGCCGTAACGCAAGTCGGCAGATACACCCGCAGCACGCGCGGATCATAGTAACGGAACGCCAGACGATTACCCCGTTCATCGCGCACGATCAGGAGCTCCCGAAGATGGCGCCTAAGCTTCTTGAGCGAAGTGTCACTCCTGAGGAAGACTCCCCAACTGTTGCCCCAGGCTCGTTGGATGAGCTGGTGAGTGTCCCGGTAGCCGTGGTCGAGTTGCACTAAATACGGCGCGGCGATTTCTAACTCAGGCGTCAGCGGTCCGCTGTACAAGCACGCATATTCCAGATGACACGCAAGGAGCATCCGGAAGATTTCGATCGAGCGCGCGCCATCCAGAATCATCCAAATGTTCTGTCTTGGACCCTCCGGCCACAGGATCTCTTCGATGCGCCCGATCCACTGCTCCGTCATAACCACCTGAGGCGGCGACCGCCGCCTTATTTGTTCGTTCACTCCTGACAAAAAGGCGTCCCGCTGGCTGCCGCGGCTACCAACGCCGCAGCTTGCGCCGACATATTCATATGCGGTGAAAAGACCGGCAGATCTACGATAGGAGCAGGCCCCGATGCAATGCGAGGTTGACGATCCTGCAAAGGGAAAGGCACATTTCGTTCTTCAACGCCGGCGCCTCCCCCAGCCTCCATTCGCTTTTTGTGAACATGCAGTCGATCGGATGCGAACAGTTGCTCGATCTTCCGAATAAGGGCATCGTGGGGAAGGTGAAGGGGAATACTGGAGATGTTATGTCGAGCTAGGTCTTGCAGAAGGCGCATCTTACCGGTTTCGGTTCTGAGATCCTGCAGCCGCCAACGAACCCAGGCTTGGGTCTCAAGAGGTGACGCCCGATCAGGTTCGGTGCAGTCTTGCTCCTGACAGAGCCACCATTCGTCTCTCCCAAGCCGGAAAACCATAATAATCCTGAGGATCGATCTCGTGAGTCAACCATAACCGGGGACTAAGGCAGTCACAGATTTGAACAAAGGTGCGCCTAGGAGTCAAGGTTCAATTTTCATTGGTAATGTAAGCCTATCTGAGTAGACTTAGGTTCTGCACTCCACGTTCTTATTCCTGCCATCGTCGTCGATTGCGACTGTGTAAATTGATATTAGGAGGCTTGTATGGCTTCTCCTGCGGAAGATTTGGCTGACAGCATAAAGAGTTCCGCCGAAAAAAAGGTGGGCGGCAAGGCAGTCGACGGTGGCAAGGACAAGGGCGGCATCGATTGCTTCGCGTTGGTCGATGAGTTGATGAAGTCCGCCGGGGCCAAAAGGCCAAAAGATTTTGGAGAAGTCACGCCCACCGCTGACTACGTGTGGGGTGATCCCGTCGAACTAGACAAGATCAAGCCTGGGGACATTCTCCAGTTTCGCGACCACTTTGTGACGATCCGCACCCTGAAGCTAGGGGAGGTCAAGTGGGAAGAGGCATCCATCGAGGGCCCTGCCAGACGTCCTCATCACACGGCAGTGGTCGTCGAAGTTCAAAAGGACGGCAGTGTGGTCGTGGTCGAGCAGAACGTAAGGCCTGATCCCAAGAAGGTTAGGCGCAGTGTTATTGCGGGCCTTGCCGCTGGAGAGGAGACGAGGTTCAAGAGCAGCGTAGAAAAACAAATCATCACCGTGACCGGCACCGTCAGGGCGTATCGACCCATTCCTAAGTCGGACGTCAAACAGGAGAAACCCGAAAAAGGGAAATCAGAAAAAGGCACCATGCTCTTCCTCTTCCCCCTGCATCCGGAACTCGACGGGGTCGGCCAGCGGACGCTGGCACAAAACAGCCCACGCGAAGGAGGAGCCAAACGGCAACCTGGCTCCCTTGGCAAGGCTTAAACACTATCGGTCACATCTTCGTGAAGCGCCGAAGGGCTCAGTCTGAGACGCGATGGCAATCCGCGCAGCCCGTTGAAGTAGATGGCGGAAGCGAATGGGAGTCGAACCCATCATCGCTATCGCGAGATAACGATCGCCGGTTTTGAAGACCGTGGTTGTCACCGGACAACGTGCGCTTCCTCAATGACTTAGCCACTTTGCAGACCGTTTTTCGGACCGTTTTCGGACCGTTTCGCCGCGTCCGAGAGTTCCGCCATGGCGGACTCCAAGAGATTATCACGGACCTTGATGTAGCTTGCACGCGTCACCTGTACTGAGGCGTGGCGGAGGATGCGCATCACCAGAAGGTCCGAAGCACCCAGCTCGAATAGATTGCTGGCGATGCCTCTGCGGAATCCGTGGTATCCCTCAAAGCGATAGCCAGCTCGCCGGAACGCTGCGGCAATCTTCTTCTTCCCGATGTGCTCCAGCGTGTACAAGAACATCCGGCAATCGGACCCAGTGCGAATCCCGAACTCATCCTGCTTCACGAGTTCTGCCCGGTGCGCTTCGAGCGCTTCCTTCAATTGCGGAATGACCGGCACCCAGTTCTTCGATGCTGCACTTTTGGGTTCGTTGACAACGTAGTTGAACACTGACTGCCGGACGTGGAGCTGGTCGCCTTCCCAGTCGCACCATCGCAGTCCTTGCACTTCACTTCGTCTCAGACCGGCGAAGGCGCAGACGGCAACGATGGCGCGAGCCTCCAGATTGTCTTTCAATTCATCCAGCACCGCGTTGACGACCGGGAGCGTGTACGCGCTCGTGGAGCGTGGAGGCTTCAGCCCAGAAGGCAGCGTGCAATCGTGCATCGGATTCTCGCCGTAATACAGGCCGCGCTTCTTGGCGTGCTTGAATATGCCGGAGCATAGCGCACGGATATGCTTCATCGTTGCCTTGCTCATCCGGCCAGCATTGTCCTCCGCAATGGAGTCGAGAAGGTCTTGCGCCTGAGGTGTGCCGTAGTGTCTCAACGGCTTGGCCGCCAAAGCCTTGACGTGGCGCTCGTACATGCCTTTGTACTCGTTGTAGACGGACCGGCGCACGGCTTCCCGCGCCCATGGGAGGTATGTGCGCTCAGTGAACTCCGCCAGCGTGACGTTGCGAACGTCGCGTGGACTGGTGGTGGGAAGCTTGGCGAGGACTTCTCGTGCGGCTGCATCTCTCGACTTCTGCGTGGGGAAGTCGGTGAGCTTGCCGAGCCGGAAGCCGTGGCGGACTCCATCCACCCATATTTTGTAGTACAGCGAGTTGCCGGATTCCCAGAATGATCCCGAACCGTGTGTTCTCATTGCGTTGTCCTGTCAATACCGAATTGTACGTACACAACGGCGAGAATCATACGCCGGTTCCGTCAACCGTCAAAGTTCAGAGGAGAGCTGTGGGAGAGTGCGGATTGCAGACTGGAGCGTCAGACCGAACTACGCACATGCCTTACGGAAGGTCTGGATCAAGCGCCGGAAGTCCTCATCAGGCAGATGTTCAGTGATCATCATCTTGTAATTGTTTGGCGTACCTTTCATCATCCTCTTGTATTCACCCCACGTCAGCTCTATGACTTTGACTTTCTTCCTGTCACGTTTCGCTTTGCGTGCATATGCAAGCGCAGCTTTGAGCTTGTCTTCCTGTTCAATGGTCATCGGTTCCTCTGCGCCGTCGCGACGATGGGGAGTTCGGAGCGCGAGCGTGCGCCTTCAATTTGATTTGGGATTTGGCAACGTTGTAGGTCGCTGCCGACCATCCAGCTGGTTAACGCGCTGTTGCGCTCCGCCGTGTGCGTTGGGAACGATCACCGGTACGGCGATTCCACAGACCGGTCCTGAACATCATGCCACGCAACATGGAGCAGCGCAATACCACGTTCGTAACAGTTACCTTCCCAATGGGGTGGATACAAGCGCGTTCCGACCGGCTGAATCATTGCGTTGATCTCATCGTGCACGATGCGTTGAAGAACCTGCGGTCAGTGTCTTCCAGATAGAAGGCGCCAAAGTTCAGAATCTTGACCTGCCCACGAGGAAGGCCCAAGCACGCACTGTTGCGTTCGTCTGCGAGTTGAGGTGGGTGGCGATGAACGGCTTATTTAGACTTGCGGTCAGTGTCTTCCAGATAGAAGGCGCGGAGACGAAGGACACGCTGCGCATCGCAACGGTCGCAAGGTATCCAACGTCAAGGTCTTGAATCCGAGAGTTGAGCAGCTTGTACCGTTCGTCGCTGAACTCATCTTCGCTCGCGGAGACGAGCGCCGCCACCAGCCAGAATGCGAATCTCCTGCTGACCGTAGTTGCGCTTGATCCACGTCAAACTTGCCGTTCTGCAACAACGCACTGCGCGAACGGTCGCCTTTGTCCAGAAAGTCCGTTGACTCGCCCAGTATTAGGACACCCAACGCTCACAGAGAACTGGTCTCAGTGACATTCCTGTAGGCTGAGACACATTCCGCTCCGTGCCGAAGAGAATGGACGGCTTTGTCTATGATCCGGAGAAGCCGTATGAACGCCGGTCTCAGGAACCGGCGAGTTCAGCACGCAACGTGTGGAAGGACGTGAATCCCAGACCGATTGCCAGCCCATGTGATGATCCCATAGCTAACGAACTGTGTGAATGTTGGGGTGATTTGGTCGCGGCTATAGCCGGGGAGCAAAACGCAAGCGATTGCGGGTTGTCCACGAGTTCGAACTCAATGCTGGGAGGTGCATTCTGCAGGTTGGGATTGGCAGTCGCCGGTTCTCGTTGTCCCGGATCATAGGTGGGAGGTGCGTGCGTGCGGGCAGGAGTCGAGTGGTGCGGATTGCGCTTTGTAGGGCAAAGTAGGTTCGTTCGGACGGGTGCGTGGTGAGGCGTGCGGCTCATTTTCGGGGAGCGCTCCAAGCTCACCCAAGCTTTGCGGTACAAAGCGACTCATTCTAACGCGAGTCACCCGGCTTGGTAGCTTGGGTAGCTTGGGTAAAAGCCGACACTGACGGGCTAGGAATATTATGTTTATAATAAGACCTTTTTTCTCCCTCCTTTTATTACTAATCTATCCAAGCTCTCCAAGCTCTCCAAGCTCAATATGATGTCTACAGCACGAAAATGAGCTTGGGTAAAATATCCATCCAAGCCTTCCAAGCTATCAGTCACTTAGCGCGCACCCGTCTCCTGCCCAGAGTCGAGCCTACCAACCACGCAAAGCGCACCTTGCAACCATTTCCTGTCTCACATACTCGACTAATGACCACCGCAGCATGGCAATTACAGGCGAAAATAATCGTAGACTTGCACGGCTGTAATTTGGCATAATCGAATTGATAGATTGAAGCGTTCGGAAACGGGCGATTCTCTTAGCGAAGCCTACGCTCCTTCGGAAGTCAGAAGGTCTGGCAGAGAAGTTCCGGAGTATCGGGACGCCACGTAACGGTGGAACTCTGAACCAGAAAGGCATCGCAGATGCAAACTGAAGAAGTTGTTGACCCTACCCTGAGCAGTTCTTCCCGCTCGTATTCCACCTGTGATCTAGACTTCGCTGCCACGATGATCATGGAAGGCACTCTCACGCTCGCCGGTTGGGACCCATCCCTAGACGGTAGGCGCGTTGAGTTCCGCTTTGCTGATCCCGAAGGCAAAGGTCCGCGTCTAGAGATGGAGTTCCAGAACTCCCACGCGCTTCGCCTGTTCAACGTACGCAAGAGTCTAGTAAACAAAACGCGTGACGTGCTCCGTCGCCGGTAGTTCACCACTCAAAGGGAGAACTATGGCCAAACGTCACCCAGCCCAAGACTTCTTCCTGTCCCGGCTCGCCGCGTCCGGCGTGACGGAGGAACAGGCGCGTCTCAGTGGCGTTGTTCCAGCCACGAAGGACGAAGCGCGCAAGACGTTCCCCAAACTACCGGAGATCATCACGGACCTTGGCATGCTGATCCGGTATTCCGCTAGCGCATGCCGATATCGCTGCAACTGGGACCGCAAGCCCAAGTACCTACAACCCAAAGGCTCCGGCTCGTTGTTGTTCTTCCCGAAGGTCAAGCTTCTCGATTGGGAGAAGGTATTAGCCAGCGACCGTCCTATCTACATCGTGGAAGGCGAGCTGAAAGCGCTCGCGCTCTGCCTGAACGGCTTCGCTGCGATTGGGATAGGTGGAGTCAACAGCTTCGTCCAGCATGGGGTCATTCATCCTGAGCTGGTCAAGTTCTTCAAAGATCGTGTTGTCTATGTAGTATTCGATTCGGACGCGGAGAATAATCCCAACGTCGCCGTTGCAGCCGCGAAGTTGCAAGTGGAGATCACTGATGCCGGTGGTACTCCGATGCTAATCCGCATACCGTTCATCGATGGGGACGAGTATGACAAGGACAAAACCGGCGTGGACACCTTCCTTCGTATTGAAGGCGCACGAGCCTTCGATGAGCTGGACAAAGAGGATTTTGAACTCGCCAAGCGCATGTTGGAATTCAACAGGCGATACGTCCAATGTGAGTCTCCCGCATCCGTGATTCGCATACCGAAGCAGACCGTGGAGCCGGAGAACCTGCGTCAGTGGTCGCCGGAGCGGTTCTTCAACTTCGTTGAATCGGCTGCCGGTAAGGTGAGGATCGAGGATGGAGTCAATAAGGACGGAACGATCAAGCACAAAACTGTGCGAGCTTCCGAACACTGGGTTAAGGATTACGCCGGTCGCAATCTCGTGAACTGCATGACGTTCCGTCCCGGTCCGGTGGGATTGGAGCCGGAGCGTTACATAACCGAGAACGGCGAGCGCAAGCTCAATCTGTGGTCCGGCTGGAACGCGGAGCCGGTTCGTGATGATGAACTCGTGAAGCCATTCCTAGCGTTGCTGCTCCACTCATTCAGCCGGGAGACAGATAAGGTTAGACAGGAATTGTTACTAGAGTTCACGCTCAGCTGGATGGCGTATCCCATCCAGCATCCGGGAGCCATTCTAGAGCAAGCGCTTGCCTTCGTTGGCGTACAAGGCTCCGGCAAGACTCTCCCGTTCAGCCTCTACGGTCAGTTATACGGCGCATCATTCCTAGTTGTGGGAGAGGACCAGCTGCAATCGAATTTCAACAGTTGGGTTGCCAACCGTCTGTTCATTCTCGGAGAGGAGATTACTGGCGAGAAAAACAACCGGCAGTATGCCAACAAGTTGAAGACCATGATCACGGGCAAGAATGTGATCATCAACACCAAGTACGTCCCGGAGTACAAACTTCCCAATTATGCCAACTACGCTTTCACAACGAACGATTATGACGCCTTCTTCCTGAACGATACTGACCGCAGGTTCTTCATCAGTCGTACTCCGGAAGTACAATTGGTCTCCGCGTTGGGGCTGGAGAAAGTCAAGTATCTAGACGAGACATGGCGACGGGATCAGCGCTGCCTCAACGCTCTCATGCATTACTTACTCCACTACAAAATTGATCCAAAGGTGTACAAACCTGCCGGGATTGATCCTCCGCGAACCGAAGCCAAGGCTCACATGATGCTGACGAGTATGAATGCAGCGCAACGCTGGCTGAAAGAATTCACAGAGGATGAGGACAAACGCCGCAATACATTCACCAACAAGGTCCGGACCTTGTTCCGCTCGGAGGATTTGTTCAATCAGTTCGATGTAGACAAAAAGCAGAAGCATGGAATGACGGATAAGGCATTCACCAACGCTCTTGTAGATCGTTTCTATAAGCCTTTGACGTATCCGGTTGATGGTTGCAAGGTCCGTACAGAAAAGGTTGGGACCAACGGCGAGTTCACGCTCAAGGAGATGAAGCTGAACCTTTGGGCTATCCAGCCGCAGTACGGAGGACCGGAGCGGACGTTGAACAAGAAGAGCGCTGCCGCAATCTGGAACGAGGAGAACACCAAGTGAGCCGGAGACCACAGGACAAACCACAAACCAAGCTTCGTATGCAATCGCGACGAGCGCGTGCCTTGCAGCTGTTCAAACAGGGCAAGAGCACACGCGAAGCTTCGAAGATTCTGAAGTCCGAAGGCTTCCCGAAGGCTTCCCAGTCCACCGTCAGTTGTGACCTTCGCTCGTTGCAAGCTGACTTCGCTGAGATCGTACCGCAGGAAAGACAGGCTGCATACGAGGAGTTGAAAGCGCTCAAACAGATGATCACTTCGTCCGATGACCTCCGGACCGGCGAAGCGATCAAGCTGCTGCTGGAGACGCATGACCGGCTGAGCAGACTCTTAGGACTTGACGCACCCAACAAGACCATCAGCGCCAAGATTGACGCCACCGTGGACCCGGAGAAGCTGCAAGGTTATCGCAAGTTTGTAGTCGAAACGCAGTTGCTATCTAGGGAACAACTCGAAGCCGTCTATCAGTACGCTCGCTCGCTGAGACCGGCTCCGGCTCCCATATCTCTCAAAGGAGAATTGCAATGAGCAGAACGTTCCAAGATGTAGTTAACGAACTCAACAACGAGGTCAAACAAACTCGCGGGCAACTTCGCGTGGCGTATGTGAAGTATGGGTATGTGGACGGCGATCACGTCTGGGTTGGTTCTGTTATGGAAGCCAAGGATACGCCGTTGGCTCCCTACATTGTATGGGATGAAGAGAATCAGGTGTTTGAATACCGTCCTCCCAAATACTGGAACAGTGTAGTGCCTCCATACTGGGCTGATCGAAATCAGACCTTCTGGTTTGACGTCATACAACCGCATGAGATTGTCACAAGCAAAACATTCGATGCTGTACGTGACTTAGCTGGTTACCACCTTCGACTCATGATTCTAGTCTCCCGAAGAGAAGCGAAGGTCAAGGATGGAAGGTCAATCCATGAAATCGAGCGAGCGAAGGCGAAGGTGAAGGATTTGAACAAGGCTATGCGAGTGTTATGCGAGGCCAAGAACAATTGGGCTGAGATCAAACGTTCTCCCAGAACAGAAGGAGCGCGTGACCGAAGGACACGTAAACAACCTGCGTGAGTGGCTGAAGAGTCCTCACATAGACGAACGTCAACGGCAGTACAACCTGAGAGTAATTGAGAGGTGGGAACGTGAGACTGATAGACTTCGCAACACTAGCACGACCGGGATGGAAGTTCGATTGGCACCATCGGCTGACGTTCGACTTACTAGAACGTTGCGCGCTGGAGCCGGACTTTCCCAGCGTGCTGGTGTCCATGCCTCCCGGAAGCGCTAAGACGGAGACGGTGGCGATCATCTTCCCGGCTTGGTGCATAGCGCACGATCCACTCAAGGAGAAGATCATCTCACTGAGCAATGCAGCCAACCTGTCTCAGATGGCGTGCACCAACGTGCAGCGGATTCTCCTCCAGCCGCAAGTGGCGGAGCACTTCCCGCTGGAGTTCGATAAATGCACCCAGACGGAGTTCACCATCGTGGGGAGCGATGGCAGACCGGCGATGTATGCAGTTCCACTTGGAGGCTCCGTCACCGGTGCTCGCGCTCGAATCCTGATCTATGACGACTTGGTCAAGAGTCTCGAAGTTGCGTTGAGCGAAGTACAGCTGTCCAGCATCAACGCGGAGTTCTCTGCGGTGGCGGAGACGCGCATACTGCCCGGAGGAAAGATTGTCGGCATCGGTACTCGCTGGAGCCTGAAGGACGTT
This sequence comes from Terriglobia bacterium, assembly GCA_020073385.1. GTDB lineage: Bacteria > Acidobacteriota > Terriglobia > Terriglobales > Acidobacteriaceae > Sulfotelmatobacter. The sequence goes on from JAIQFH010000006.1 coordinate 156,237, forward strand.
CACGAGCAGCTGTTGCAGCGAGCGCGCAACGGAGGGCGCCCATTCATCTTCCTGAACCTAGCGGCCACGAACGACTCCGGCGAAGCCTCTTGGCTATATGACAGCCGGACGAACGAGCATCAGTACTTCGAACCGTACAAAGCTTTGGCGAAAATTCCCGGCCAGCCGTACTCGTTCACGCGAGCCGATTATGACGGTAAGCGAGCGGACCTGGGCAACGCACTATTCGAGACGCTGTATCAGGGCAATCCGACTTCGCAGCTGGACGCCTTGTTCCCAGCGGACGGTTGGACCATGTTGGAGGAAGGCTTCAACACGGATGACATAGCCTTCGTCATCACCAGCTGGGATACCAGTACCGGCAAGAGTTCCGACTACAGCGCCAACGTCACCATCTTGGTGATGAATGATGGTAGCGTCCGAGTCGATGACGTGTGGACCGGCAAGCCACAATTCGCCGACCTAATGGGCATCATCATGCACCGATACAGCATGATCAGCCAGCGCTACCATCACGTTCCGCTGTTGGTGATTGAAGATAGTTCCAGCGGTACGCAAGCGCTGCAACTTCTACAGACGCAAGCACCGGACGTTCCGGTCTATGTAGCCAAAGCCGTCAAGTCCAAAGTCATACGCGCTCAAGGTGTAACTCCGCTGACGCGCTCCGGTCGCGTGGGAGTACCGAAGAATGCTCCGTGGCGTCAATCGTTCATCAGCCATATGGCTCAGTTCCCGGTCGGACGGAACGATGACGTTTGCGACGCCTTCACTCATGCTTGCAAGGCGTTGCTGACCAAGGATGAGTTCCACCGCGTAGACAACTGGCAGCGGACTCCGGGACGGTTGCTGAGCGCGGAGGAACAGGAGCGAGCACTGCGGCGAGAGATGGAGCAGGAGTATCTGGACGGCGTGGCATTCGGAATCAGTGTTATTGACTCAGAACTAGACGAGGTGGACCGTGGCTAAAAAGTCAGTATCGCAACTTGTAGAGGAAGATTTGCAGCAGCTCCGGCAGGACGAGTACCGGGATGCACTGTCTGCGGCTCGCGCTCGTAAAGAAGCGAAGGCGCAGCAAGCGGAAGCTCACGTCATCGTGGACGAAATCAGCGACGTGCTGCGCGAGCACAAGATTGACCCCAACACCAAACAAGGCTTCCGGCGATTCGTGCAGTTGATAGGACGGAGAGTCATGAGCGCTGCGAGCGGTGGCGGATACGCTCGCACGCTATCCGGCGAAGAAGATGAACTGGACTTCAGCAAGAAACGTAGTTGGTAGGCGACCAAATTCAAAATCGAAGGAGAAAGCACAATGAGGAAAGTAACGCGCAAGCAATGGCAGGAAGGTGTGACGGCGTATCAGTCATACCAGAAGAAGGTGAACAACAAGACCATCAGCGTGGTTGATGCTGAGAAGTTCTTGTCCAAGGTCGCCACTGTGGATGAAGTGGTCCGGGAGACCATCAAGCCGGAGAAACGTCGCGTCACCATCAACGAGACTTCCGGCAAGCCGGAGGAGTTCAGGCCGGACTTCGGTCTGCTCGGCCTGAAGCCGGAAGAAGCCAAGATTGCCAACCAGGAGACGGGCAACACCAACCCAGCGACCATGACGAACCAAGATTGGTCCAACATCTTCGATAGGAGCAACCGCAATGGCCGATAGCATCTTGACACCCTGCAACGCAGTAGACACCAACAAGCTGGCGAAGCAAATGAAAGCGCAGTTTGACGCCCAGCCCAAGATTGACAACCGAACTGCGGAGGACTTGAAGATTGAACTCCGTGGTTTGACTGACCGCATGGAGAGTCACGAGGAGTTGCGTGACAACGGCGAAGAACAGCTCAAGGAGTTGCGTGACCGATTCGCCGCCAAGACCAATGCCTTGAACGTGGCCAGGGACATGGTGAAGGTCCAGCCACGGTTGCGTGGTGACATTCGGGACTTGGAACGCGCAATCGAAGGTCTAACGGAGGAGATCAAAGACGGGGAAGCATTCGTCAAGCGCCACTCCAACATCGCGGATGATTTGGCGAAGAAGATCAAAGCCTTTGATCACAAACGGCTGAAGCAACTCGAAGCGCAGGAGAAAGTATTGCAGCAAGCTGGTCTTTAGAGATGTAGCGCAGCTGTCCTAGTCTCGGGACAGTTGTACTTCACTCCAACGCGAGGAGCCGGGGAGCCGGGATTCGCGTGGCGGTCTTGGATGCACCGACCTTCATGGAAGCATCCACTTGGGAGCCGGGACTTTCCTCTGGGTTCGCGGCTCCCACTTTTAACTATGAGCAAACAAATTGCAGTAATGACGCTGAAGGAAGCCGTGGACTCGCTCCAGCGAGCGCTCACGCTATTGGACGCGAAGGACGCGGAGATTAGGTATCTGAACAACTTGAATCTGGAACTCCGAGAACAACGCGAGCAATTCAAGGAGATGGCAGCCAAGCTGATGGTCAAGAAGTCGGACGAGCGTCAACGGCTCCGGGACATGCCATGCTGTTCCGATTTGATCCATTGAGATTCACGGACGCTGGCGGCGAACCTGCCCCCAAGCGCGTCCGTGAAGGCTGGGTACACCGGCTCCGTTATCCTTGGCGGAGCCGGTTCGAAGATTCGCTGACCTGACCAGCCAGCGAAGTCGGGAGTTGGCTGAGCCATTTGAAGGGTGGCCAGAACCAACTCCCGGCATTTAGGTTTGCTGGACGCCACGCCAGCAATGAACGGGACGCGGTGGGCTCCAGCCAGTCCACCGCCCTCCCCGTTTTACCCACCTTTGCTGTCGGTTAACCCTACGTTACCTTTGCGCTCTTTGACCCTGCAAACGTTCCGTCTATGATCCTCCTGTTGATCAACTGATCAATAACGGAGGAGACAATGGCAAAGCAAATTCAAGACACGCAAGACTCAATCTGGACGCTGGTGAAGCAACCCAAGGACGGCGACGGCTGCGGTGGAGCGCGTCTCGCGATATGCAGGGTGTTGGCGAAGGCTCCGGGCAAGCGCATGAAGCGCTCGAAGCTGGCTGGGCTGGTCGCGAAGGCTCGCGTGTCTCGGCAGGATTCGAATTACCTTCTTAGTCTCAAGAAGAAGTTCCTCGTGGACGGTGGCTGGATCACCGTTCGTTAACCGGCTCGCGTCCCGGCTGGAACCGGAGCGCGAGCCTAACCGCAAGGCACATATGGAGGTGCCCGTTGGCTGTTGAAAGTATCCGTGATCGTCAACTGTTTGACAACTTCCGCAAGGCATATCCCGATGTCTCAGGCCGATTGTTCCGCGACCTTGACATCGCAACCGTCAAAGGCCTGAAGCCTCTCCCGTCCTTCGTCGCCACGCGCATAGGTTTGTACTTGCTCCGCAGGTTCCACGTGGAGAAGTACATCTCACCACCAGTCGAGGTGGATGACGGGCGGTGGATCAAATAGCATGGCGATGAAACACGGCTCCGGGACTCCCACCGGAGCCGTTTTACTTTCAGACCGCAATCGTCAATCTCAGACCGTTCTCAGACCGTCTCCCACCGGAATACACGGTAAAACACCCCTAAAACCCAACGAAAACCACAATAAACGGGTGACCCTGACGCCTTTGAAGACCGGGACGATCACCGGACCGCATGCGCTTCCGCAAGCCTCACAAACAAACGCCACGGACAAGCCGGAGCTTCACATCCCCATCGAGGTCTATCCGTGAAGATCCGTGCCAATCCGTGGCACATTCTACTCTGAGTCGCCAGCCAACTACTTCGGCTGCTTTGCTACTCTGAGATACGGCTTGATCGTTCTGAAGCCGGGGAATTTCTGCTGCGCCTCGTCGTTCGAAACCGCCGCCGTGAGGATCACATCCTCGCCGGGCTTCCAGTTCACCGGAGTCGCCACTTTGTGCTTCGCCGTGAGCTGCATCGAATCGATCACGCGCAGGATCTCGTCGAAGTTCCGCCCCGTGGTCATGGGATAGCTGATCTGCAGCTTGATCTTTTTGTCCGGACCAATCACAAACACGGTGCGCACCGTGGCATTATCGGCGGGAGTGCGGCCTTCGCACGATTCCCCGGAATCGCCAGGCAGCATCCCGTACAGCTTGGCTACTTTCAATTGGGGGTCGCCAATCATCGGGTAGTTGACCTTCGCGCCCTGCGTTTCTTCGATGTCGCCCTCCCACTTCTGATGGCTCGAAACCGGGTCGACGCTCAGCCCGATGATCTTCACGTTGCGCTTGGCGAACTCCGGCTGCAACTTCGCCATGTAGCCGAGCTCCGTCGTGCAAACCGGCGTGAAGTCCTTCGGATGCGAAAATAGAACTGCCCATCCGTCGCCGATCCAGTTATGGAATTGAATGGTCCCTTGCGTGGTTTCGGCGGTGAAATCTGGCGCCGTGTCGTTGATTCTGGGAACGCTATAGGTCTCGTTTGCGGTCGCGGTAGTCATAGGTTTTCTCCTTCTCTGATTTAATCCCTGAAGATTCCAAAAGCCAACCCGCCCAACACTCAGCTTTTACAAGCGGATAAAAACAAAACCCACCCGCTTTCGCCGGGTGGGTGGGAAGAATTTCGACGGGTTCCTACCCACACGCCGGCATCGGGCAACAACAACACATAACCCCGGTGGCGAATGAGCAAATCATATGCGTTAGGATAGGCGGCGCCTGCTATCCCTGTCAATCGCGGCCGCCGGCTCAAACCGCGACAGATTGCATCTTTTCTGCATCGTAAACACGACGCCCCTCATCGTTCTTGATGACAACCTCAATCTTGGCTTCACGGGACAATTATGGGCAGGCAACAGCGACGTCTGTCGATGTCGCAGTGGGACGTATTCACTTCCAATCCGCTCGAGGGCAACTCTCTGGCTGTGTTCTCCGACGCGCGCGGACTCACCGACGCCGAAATGCAGGCCATCGCCAAGGAGATGAATCTTTCCGAGACCACGTTTATCTTTCCGCGCGACCCAGCCACCGAAAGTGAACGCGGCGTCCGCGTCCGCATCTTCACGGTAGAAGAGGAGTTGCCATTCGCCGGACATCCCACTCTTGGCACGGCTTTCGCACTCCGAAACGGTAGCGTAGCGAGCGAAGTTGTACTTGAATTGAACGTAGGAAAGGTTCCAGTGCGCTTTGAACAATCCCAGGGACAGCCGATTTTCGGAGAGATGAAGCAGGTCGATCCTGTCTTCGGCGTGGTGCACGAGCGCGAAGCCATGGCGCGCGCCACCGGATTGAATCCGGACGACTTCGATCCTTCCTTGCCGATTCAGACGGTATCCACTGGGCTTTCGTTCACAGTGACGCCACTGAAATCCTTGGCTGTAATTCAGAAGATTTGCGTCGACGTTCAACGCGCCACAGAATATCTCCAGACTACAGGAGGGAAGTTTCTCTACTTCGTGACCCGCGAAACCGTCGATCCGGCGGCCGCTTTGCACGCCCGCATGTTTTTCTACAACGGCGAGGATCCCGCCACTGGCTCTGCCGCAGGCTGCACGGCGGCCTGGATGGTCGCCCACGGAGTCGCCGCTCCCGACCAGCGTGTGCTCATCGAACAGGGTGTCGAGATGCAACGCCCCAGTCGGATTTTTGTCCGCGCGTCGAAGCACGATAACCGGATAGTTAACGTTCGCGTCGGAGGCAACTCGATCGAAGTTTTGCGCGGCGAAGTTTTTCTCTAGCTCTCGTGGTGCAAGACGCGATAAACATTGACCCACACTCACCGCGAAAAAAATCAATGGCTAAAAGGCTCCATTAGCATCGACGGCACTTTACAGCGAGGCGATTTCCTTTTAGCATCCATCTCGCTCTGTACATTCTTCATATTGAGAAAAGCCTCCATTGGCATGTGCGGCCGTGCCGCCAATGGGTTGCGGAAGGCTGATGAAACCGAAGCGCACCATTCTGTGTGTCGACGACAACGAACAGTCTCTGTCCCATCGCAAAATCGTGCTTGAGACGCGCGGCTACCGCGTGACCAGCTTTACCCGCGGAGAAGATGCCTTGGCGCGTTTCCTGCTGGGCGGAGTCGACCTTGTCATCGCCGACATGGCCATGCCCGGTCTCGACGGCCCTCAACTGATCTCCCGAATCAAGGACGCGTCGCCCCACACTCCCGCCATTCTGATTTCTAGCAAAGTCCGCATCTACGATCACGACTCCCGGGCAGATGTCTTCCTCACCAAGGGAATGTATTCCCCGGCAGATCTCCTGGAACGCGTGCGCCTCTTGTTGATTCGCAAGCGTGGCCCCAAGCGTCTTCAACAGCGCCAGCAGCCTGCCATGGCGGGCCACATCGGCGCAGCCTGATCAAGAAATCACCCTAAAGGTCTCTGCAGGTTTTCCTTCGTGCACCCTTGTGCCCTTTGTGGTTGAAGCTCTTGTCTTTCAACCGTGCCCACTGCCGAGCCCGCACGTGAGTGGTTCGTGTAAGATTCTTGCAGGCATGGCCGGAGCATTCATCGAAGCAAAAGACCTGCGCAAGACCTACCACGTAGGCAAGATCGAAGTGGAGGCCCTCCGCGGCATCTCTTTCTCCGTACAAAAAGGCGAATTCGTCAGCGTAGTCGGCCCCTCGGGGAGCGGGAAGTCCACGCTTTTCTATCTCCTGGGCGGCCTGACGCGCGCCGATGGCGGCAGTGTCGTTCTCGATGGCGACAATCTGGCTACATTATCCGACGCCGAGCGCACCCGCATGCGCAAGCGCAAGATTGGATTCGTCTTCCAGAAGTTCAACTTGCTGCCCACACTCGATGCGCAGTCGAACATCTTGATGGCCAAGGAAATCTCAGGAAACGGCGATCGCGATCCTTCTCATTTCAATCGCATCACCGACCTGCTCGGATTGACCAAGCGGCTCAAACATCGTCCTTCCGAGCTTTCTGGAGGCGAGCAGCAGCGCGTCGCCCTAGCTCGAGCCCTGATCAACAAGCCTACGGTGGTCTTAGCCGACGAACCTACAGGGAACTTGGATTCCAAGAACTCCGACATCGTGCTCAAGATGTTGCGCCTTTCCAATAAGGAACTCGGCCAGACCGTGATGATGATTACTCACAACCCGCAGGCCGCCGAGTACGGTGACCGCATCATCCACATGCGCGACGGCCAGATCGTCAATCCCGAAGACGACCCGCAGTGGGTACGCCACTAGAATCATTCGAGGAGCCTCCTCAGGCCCCTCCGCAGGTTTCTTCTGCGTCCTCAGCGGATTGTCTCAGCGTCCTCTACGTCTAAAGTTTTTCTCACCGTCAGCCGACCAACCAAAGCGCTCCGATCCAGCCAATGTTATGCTAGTAAATTCCTATCCCGCGAAAAGGGTTGTCTTCTCTAATGTCTGATCCCGAAACTCCCAATTCACAGAATCCACAAGCCCAACCCGTCACCGAGACCACCGAGTCCTTCGGCGACATCCTGTCTCAATTCCAGAAGAGCCACGTGCGCCGTGCCGAGGGCGGCAAGCAGCTCGAAGGCACGGTGATCGCCGTGACTGCCGAAGCCGTCTTCTTCGACATCGGATACAAGTCCGAAGGAATCCTCCCGCTCACCGCCCTTCAGGGCGAAACGCTCAAACCCGGCGACAAAGCGCTAGTCACGGTCAAGGGACGCGATCTCGACGGCTACTACGAACTTTCCCGCTTCAAAGTCGAGCGTCCCATGGACTGGTCCGCTCTGGAAAAAGCGTTTGCCGACAAAGCCGCAATCCTCGGAACAGTGACAGCGGTCGTGAAAGGCGGCTTCAGCGTCGATGTCGGCGTACGCGCCTTCATGCCCGCCTCGCGTAGCGGTGTGCGCGAAGCCGGCGAGATGGAAAATCTAGTCGGCCAAGAAGTACGCTGCCGCATCATCAAGCTTGACGTTGCGGACGAAGACGTCGTCGTCGATCGCCGCGTCGTCGCGGAAGAGGAAGAACGCGCCGCTCGCGAAAAAATCTACGGCCAGATCAAAGAAGGAGACACCGTAACCGGAACAGTCCGCAGCCTCATGGAATACGGCGCTTTCGTCGACCTCGGCGGAATCGATGCGCTGCTGCACGTGGGCGAAATCTCCTGGGGACGGGTCAACAAACCAGCCGATGTACTCTCCGTCGGCCAACAAATCGAAGTCAAAGTCCTGAAGCTGGCCAATGAAGGTGACAAGCGCCGCATCTCGGTCAGTATGAAGCAGCTCCAGCCGCACCCCTGGGACGCCGGGGCCCAGAACTACAAACTCGGAGACCGCGTGCGCGGCACCGTCTCAAAGTTGATGGACTTCGGCGCATTCGTCGAACTCGAGCCCGGCATCGAAGGCCTGATTCACATCTCGGAAATGTCCTGGTCCAAAGGCAAAGTTAGAAAGCCCAGCGACGTGGTGAAACCCGGAGAGACCGTTGAAGCGGTGATCCTCGGCATCAACGCCGGCGAACATCGCATCTCCCTTGGACTGAAGCAGGCTCTGGGAGATCCGTGGGCCGATGTGCCGCAACGTTTCCCGCTCGGCTCGGAAGCGGAAGGTCCGGTCACCAGCCTTACGAAATTCGGCGCCTTCGTGCAGCTTTCAGAAGGCGTTGAAGGCATGATCCACGTGAGCGAGATCAGTGCAGAGAAGCGCATCGGAATGCCCGCTGAAGTCCTGCGCGTCGGCCAGTTCGTGAAAGTTCTCGTCATCGGCGTCGATCCCGAGAAACGCCAGATGAAACTCAGCATGAAGCAACTGGTCCCGACCGGCCTCGATGAGTACCTTGCGGAGCATAAAGAAGGAGACGTGGTCACCGGTAGACTGGTGGACCAGTCCGGCACACGCGTCGAACTAGGCGAAGGGATTCACGCTGCCTGTAGAGCCGGCACCGCAGCGCCGGCGAAGAGTGATGCCCCCGTTCCCGCGACTGCCGATCTCTCCTCGTTGAGTTCCATGCTGCAAGCTCGCTGGAAGACCGGCGCCGGAGCGCCCGTCAAAGCCGAACCTGCGCGCGCCGGACAAGTCCGCAGCTTCCGGATTGTGAAACTCGATCGCGCCACGAAGAAGATGGAAGTCGAATTGGCCTGAGCCTGACACGTTCGTCTGCATTCCTGGGACGCCTCCGCGTTCCTCCCCGTCGACTGAGTAGGAAGTACATTACGAAAGAAGAGTCCGCAACAAAATCCGCTTTGTGACCGCAAGCGAATGGCATAGTATTTAGTTAACTATTTCATTGCAATTTGCCCTCAGTTCGCGCCCTGAGGGTGCGCCCAGCCAGCGTCCACCATTCGTCTGATAACGCAAGGGGGCCCCGATGCGACGCGTACCTCATTCCTGGCGAGAAGCCTACGAATTAGCTTTGATAGAGTCTGATCCCAACAAATTAATCGGGCGGATTGAATACGCCCTGAATGCGCTCGAGAGACGGTATTCTCAATGGGGAACCCATCCCGGAACACCGGCTGAACTGGCGGCAATCCAAAAAAGTATCTCCGCTCTTGAACGTCTGATGAAGCAGAAACAGCTTGGGAGGCTTGGGGCTGTCCTTTCAATTGCGAAAGGCCCACGTCGTCAACTGGAATCGCAACTTCACTCGTCCTCTGGCCTCTGGTTTTGAGGGGCGAAGCCCCGCCCAAGGGGGCGTCTCAACTCTCGGCACAGCGCTTCCCATGCCCAGACACTGGTCGCCGAATGCTCGCACGGCTGTGACAGGAATCACTTAGCCCTCAAGCTCCCAAGGACTATAAAAGTCAGTTGCACCGGAGGCCCGATTCCTCCCCTCGGTACTTCTGCGCAGGTGGGAGCGGGGCAATATGAAATGACACTGTCGGTCCATTTCGTTCGCACTGTTTCCTTCATGGTGTTCCTCGTCACCCTACTCAGCCTGCAAGCGGGACTCGGAACTGCTGCTCGCGCTCAAACCGCTGCATCGGCTCATCCTCAATTCGCAAAACTGCTGGCCGACCCTCTGCCCGGCCATCCCAAGCCTCAAGCCGAACCGTCCTTCTACAAGCCTGACACGCTCTATCAATACATCGACGGCGGAGCCGACGTGTACCTGCTCTACGACTTCCAGGTCCTGCTGCATCAGGATTTCAAGGCCGGGACTGCGGACGTCACTGCTGATGTTTACGACATGGGCAAGCCTGAGGACGCCTTCGGCATCTACTCCGCCGAACGGTCTCCCAAGTACAACTACATCCCAGTCGGCGCAGAAGGCTACCGCAGCAAAGGAGTGCTGAATTTCTTTCAGGATCACTACTACGTGAAGCTGTCCGGATCCGGCGCAAGCATCGATACACAGCTCGATCAGCTTTCCCGCACGCTGTCGAGTCGAATCGGCGGAAGCCGAACCTCTCCGCCATTGCTCCTGAAACTCCCACTGTTACACCGCGTGAAGCATTCCGAGCAGTACGTCCGGAAGGATCCTCTGGGACACGCGTTCCTGGCTCCCGCGTATGTGGTGACCTATGCATCCACTCCCAAAGAAAGCAAACTGCTCGTCTCTGTCGCCAACGACGCTGCTGCAGCTAAGGGGCGCTTGGACCAACTCGCGAAACACTTCAAGCAGACCGGAGAGTGCTCTCCCGCAGCCGAATTAGGCGAGGGCGGAATTCGCGCCAAGAACAGTTTCGAAGGCAACATCATCGCCCGCACCCAGGGCCGTTACGTGATCGTTCTGCTGAATCCGCCCCCGGATGGCGCCACGCTCTTGAAGTCCACCGCCTTGGCGCTCCGCTAGAAAGATTCTCCAATGGATGTGTGCACTCGTGTTCGTTTCGAGAGTGCGCCGGCCCATTTCCGCGCGAAAGAGGGCTCACTGGAAAAGTTTTGGTGGAAGAGCGGCGCTTTAGCGCCGCGTCAGATCCAGTAGTGATGGGGCTTCAGCCCCTGGGGTGAACGCGCCGAGACCATCTATCAGACCAGTCCCAGTGTGCGTCCACGCACAGACTTCCCCTGCCTTCCTGTGAATTCATAGATCCATTCATAGGAGTGAGCCATGAGCAAGGAATGGAATCGTAGAGACTTCATCGTAAAACCGATCGTGTGGGCAGGCGCCGCACGCATGTTGGCCGGAACCAATCTGCTGGCCGAAACCGCTGACACAGCTAAAGGCGCATTGCTCGAGCGCACCCTGGGACGCACCGGCCTCAAGTTGCCGATCGTCAGCATGGGCGTAATGAATGCTGACGTGCCCGGAATCCTGCGCCGCTCCTACGAATTAGGCATTCGCCACTTCGACACCGCCGCGGTCTACCAGAATGGCCGCAACGAAGAGATGGTGGGAAACGTCATCAAGGAAATGGGCATCCGCGACAAGGTCGTGATTTCCACCAAGGAGGGAATCCGCGCTAGTACGCGAAATCCGGTCGATGCGAAGATGCGTTTCACCGACGGCTTTGAGGCCAGCCTCAAGCGCCTGCAGATGGATCATGTCGACATCCTTTACCACCACGGAGTGGATTCCGCCGACGTTGCCAAGGCGGAAGGACCCATCGAAGCGCTGCAAACTCTGAAGAAACAAGGCAAGACCCGTTTCATCGGCATCTCAACCCACAACGCGACAGAAGTTCTGAATGCCGTTGTCCCGCTGAACGTGTTTGACGTCGCCTTGGTAACGCTGAACTACACCATGGCTCACGACGCCGAAAAGCTCGCCACCATCGAAAAAGCAGCCAAGAGCGGTATCGGAATCGTAGCCATGAAAACCCAGGCCGGCGGCACGGTTCGCCCCGATGCCAAACTCCCCAAAGAACTGCCGCCCGAAAGCCAAACCGCGCTCCTCAAATGGGTGCTCAATCACGATTTCATCACAACCGCCATTCCCGGCTTCAGCACTTATGAGCACCTGGAGCAGGACTTCATCGTGGTTCGCAACCTGGCATACACCGACGCGGAGAAGAAATTCCTCGCCGACAAGACCTTCACCGCTCAAGCTGAATTCTGCCAGCAATGCGGCCAGTGCCGCGAAGATTGCCCCAAGCGTGTCGACATCCCGGCGCTCATGCGATCGCATATGTACGCCGTGCAATACCGCAACGTCAGCATGGCCCGGCACCTGTTGGCTAAGTCAGAGGTTGGAAAAGGCCTTGATGCTTGCCGTGCCTGCCATTCCTGCCAGGCGCACTGCCGGAACACCGTTCAGATCGCGCGTAAAATCGCGCAGTTGAAGGAGTTGCAATTGGCCTGAGCATAGGGAATCTGGAGTACAAACACTCCCTACCGTGCGGACAAAACAAGATGGAATAAGCTGAAGTAACGACCAATGGCATCCGCATTCTCACACGCGGTCGCTGCGCTCAGTATTGGATCGTGCTTCTACCGACCCCAAATCCCCAAAAGTGTCTGGGTAGCTGGAGTGGCGTGTTCGGTGATTCCTGATCTCGATGTCATTGGCTTTCATTTCGGTATTCAGTACGGCGACTTCTGGGGCCATCGTGGATTCACGCACTCGCTGTTCTTCGCCGTTCTCCTAGCCAGCGCAATCGCCGTCGTTATGTCTTGGCGTGGAACATCCGGGATCGGGCGATTTGCGTTATTCGGGTATTTATTTCTAGCCACAGCTAGCCACGGCCTGCTCGACTCCATAACGAATGGTGGGCTGGGGGTCGCGTTCTTCTCACCCTTCAACAACAACCGCTATTTCCTGCCATGGAGACCGGTTCACGTTTCACCAATCGCTGCCTTGCGTTTTTTCACGCCACGAGGGTTCGCCATCATTCAAAGCGAATTTGTATGGATTTGGCTTCCCGCGATATTTTTTGCGGCGATGGTATTCACGCTGCGCCGCATGAGTCAACCGGACGCGGCTAACTCCTAGCAGTGAGGTGCCGATAGCGGCAAAATCGCGCATTGGAAGGAGTTGCACCTTACGTAATGATGGGCCAATTGCGCGAACCCCACCCCCGCTTTACAATAGTAAGGCTGAGCGGGAGTAACTCAGTGGTAGAGTGCGACCTTGCCAATTCTCCCATATCTAATACTTTCAACAACTTAACAGGCTTGCGGGGACTGCCAAGTGCTTGAAAATACGTGGTAGACGTGTGTCCGAGCGGGTGCGAGTGCGGGTGCTTCGAAAAAGCACGAAGTCGCACTCTAGAGTCCGACCCCACTTGGTTCGCACTCTCCACAAGAGAAGCACCCGCCTCGTTGCACAGCAAAAGCCCGCCGAAGAAAGCGGGCTTCGTGGTGAAGTGATCTTCGTTAGTCGCCCATCGTCGATACCTCCAAAGATATCGAATTTGAAGGAAGCGGCAACGGGAAGAACTGTTCAAACCCCTCGCATTCGCTGCCCGCTCTGCGGCTGGTCGCCCCGGAAAGGCGATCTGTGGTTCTGCACCTGCGACTATGAATGGAACTCATTCGACACGGCGGCGTGTGCCCAGCCTGCCTGCATCAGTGGACTGAAACCCAGTGCCTCTCGTGCAGTCGATGGTCGTTGCATTCGGAGTGGTATGCGGTTGTTTGAAGTATTGGCGCTGCATCGCTCTTCCTCTTTGTCCTCGACGCATACCGCACTCTGCTTTCATGGTTCAGCACTTGACTCCTATAATCCACAAGAGGGGAGACATGAACACTCCGCGTTTTATGGTCGATCCGAGCGTGTACTTTGCAGGAGCGTATGACCAGTTCGCACTGTTCGGCGGGCCTTCCACGTACTTTCATGTCGAATGCATACGCGCATCACGCGAGGCTTTCCTCTCAAAGCGCCATGTCGAAATGCTGTACGCCACGCTTGCTTCATGGGGCATGCATCGGATGGGAGACACTGAAACCACAAAGACGAGACTGACCGACTGGGATGAGTTCCACGGGTCTCTCGTCGCCAAAGCCGATGAGCTACAGAGGTTCCGCCCCTTAAAGATGCTGAAGCTGTCAGTGGACGATTACTCCAGTGCCGTGCTCCAACTCCGACCGTATTACGAAGGTTTAAGGTTGTCTGTTTCAAACGCCACGATAGTTGTCAACTCGAAGGCGTTTCACCATCTTTTCCCCGATTTCATTCCGCCCATCGATCGGCAATATACGATCCGGTTTTTCGGCAAGCTGCCGGAACATTGGCTCGACCAGAAGGGGAAGTTTCGAATGATCTCACTTCCCGATGGAATCGATGCTCAGTTCCATTTGTTCCACAAGACTTGTGTGAACATGAAGCGGTTGGCGGACTGTATCGAAGCCTTGTTTTTCGGAGGAGAACTTCGCCTGCACGATGTTGCTGCCCCGAAAGCCTTGGATAACGCGATTGTGAACTACGTCAGAATCGTTTCCGGGCAGCTAAGAGACGAACTGCTGGCTAAGACTGCGACACGTTAATCGACTGTCTGCCCTTCCTCAAAACGCACTTTGGTGAGCCGAAGGACACAAAAACGCAGTATTGAATATCGAGAAGAAAAGATGGGCAGCCAAATTCCGCCCAGACGGGGCTAACCGTCTTGCTGCCCGAAGTTCTTCGAGTGTTAGCCTTCAGTTTCGCCAAGATGGAGAACGGGAGAATCAGGTCGGCAACAGACGCCAAAATGCTGCCAAAGCCTAAACCATGGGCTGTGTGCGAACATTTCGTCATGCCTTCGATTGGCAGCAGAGATGTCGCTTGCGCTGAGTGGCCTAATATCCGGCGCTTCGAACATCTCCTGTAGCTGCTCAATCTCGTCAATGATGCGTTCAACGTCCATGCGTCACAATATCCAACATAACGACGGCAACGGTCAAACGGGACGGCGACCATTCGGCAGAGTTGTGAACTAGCTCATATACCAGCCGCCATTCACCGAAAGTGTCTGTCCGGTCATGTAGTCATTCATCGCCAGCATCACCGCTACCGAAGCTACGTCGTCAACCGAACCGAAATGCCCCATCGGAATCAGAGCCGGGGTCGCGTTTGGATTGCTGGTCACCATGTCTGTCTCAATCAGCGCCGGAGCAATGGCGTTTACGGTTATTCCGTCCTTTACGAAGGCTGCGGCACAGGAGTGAGTCAGCCCAATGATCCCCGCTTTGGACGCGGCGTAGTGCGCCCCGACAGCCCCTCCCGTCTGTGCAGCCACCGAGGACAAGTTGATGATCCGTCCCCATTTTCTTTGCCGCATTCCGCCGATCACCGCCTGCGTCACCAAGAACACAGACTTGAGATTGACGGTGAGCACTTCATCCCATTCCGTTTCCGTGATCTCCTCCAATTTGCGAGGATGGGCGATGGCAGCGTTGTTGACGAGGATGTCGATCCCGCCGAGTTGCCTTTCAACCTCGCCGATCATGCGCTTCACGTCGGCGGCCACTGACACATCGGCTTGAATCGCGATTGCCTTCCGTCTCATCCCAGTGATTTCGCGACACACTCCATCCGCAGCGTCGGCTCGCTCACGGTAATTCACGGCGACATCGCAGCCAGCCCCAGCCAACGCGATGGCGACTGCGGCTCCGATCCCGCGACTGCCTCCAGTCACTAGAGCAACTCGACTCTTCAGGTCTTTCATGCCGCCATTGTATGCGCGAGGCAGGACTGCCTGTCCGCCCGCACGGCTGGCGTTCGGCTAGTGGTCGTAGAATCTGAGTAGAGGAGCGAGCCATGAAAATCAGCGTAAAAGGTCTGGCAGTGGCATCGGGAATCCTGTGGGGAGTGGCGATGCTGGTCATGGGACTGGCGAACCTGATCTGGGGCAGCTATGGTCAGGAATTCCTCCAAACGATGGCGTCGGTCTATCCCGGCTACCATGCCACACGCAGCGTGGCAGAGGTCATCGTCGGGACTCTCTACGGGGCGGTGGATGGTCTCATCGCTGGCGCTGTCTTCGCTTGGCTCTACAATCAGTTTGCTAAGCCCAGCGTCTAGTAACGGAGTGTTTGCTGAAAGCGGACTGAGCTAAGATTCGCTTGTGAGCGTGCGAGCCAATGGATCGTTACCTATCGCCCGAACAGGCAAAGCGTTTCTATGACCGCCTCGGCTCAGCGCAGGACTGGCAAGGCTTTTACGAAAATCCAGCCATCGACGAACTGATCGCGCACGCTGCTTTCAACTCAGCACAATCCGTGTTCGAGTTCGGCTGTGGCACGGGGGCATTTGCCGCACGTCTGGTGCACCGCCGTCTGCCCGCTGACGCACGCTATGTTGGTCTCGACATTAGCGGCACAAGGGTCTCGCTTGCGCGGGAGCGTTTGAAGCCGTGGTCAGATCGCGCACGCGTATATCAGAGTGACGGTTGCCCGCGTATACCTGAGCCAGATGGCAGCTTCGACCGCTTCGTGTCCACTTACGTGCTCGATCTGCTTGCACCCGACTTCATCGAGCGACTCCTGTCAGAAGCTCACCGCGTGCTCGTCCCCGGAGGAAAGCTCTGTCTGGTAAGCATGACGTTCGGGATGTCTCCCCTTTCGCGTGCCCTCTGTTGGGGCTGGCAACGCTTGTGGCGGTTCAGTCCGGGCATCGTGGGCGGCTGCCATCCTATCGAACTCTCGGATTATCTTCCGTCCGGGGCGTGGAAACCTAACCACCAGAACAAGGTGACAAGTTGGGGCATCAGTTCGGAAGTTCTTGTAGCCTCCGCGAGGTAGTAAGGATGTCGTCCGACGCATCAGGCGACCCCTAAGCCCCTGTGCTCTGCATCACAGCCTCCCTGTTTCCCAGATCGCACAATAGAGGACGGAGGCAAAACTATGCAGGGCGACAAGAAGGTAATCGAGCAGTTGAACGCGGCTCTCGCTTCTGAGTTGACCGCAATTGTCCAGTATATGGTTCAATCAGAGACCTGCCAAAACTGGGGCTATGTGCGGATAGGCGACTTCCTGAAGAGGCGTGCAATCGAGGAAATGGGTCACGCCGAAGGTCTCATCGAACGCATCGTGTTCTTGGATGCCGCGCCAAAGGTGGATGTCGCGCTGACTCCCAAGATCGGCGCTAACGTGCAACAGCAACTCGAAGGCGACTTCAAGGACGAGGAAGACGCCGTACACCAGTACAACTCTGCGATGAAAATCTGCGCCGACGCTGGGGACAACGGATCAGGCGACTTGTTTCAGCGCATGCTCAAGGACGAAGAAGGGCACGCGGACTTCTTGGACGCTCAGCTTCATTCCATCAAGGAACTGGGCATTGCCAACTACCTCGCGCAGCAGTTGCATGCCGAAAAGTAGGACTTTGAGAGGTTCCGAGAGTTGCCTTGCCTGCGTTTGCAGACGGGTACGAGGCGTACTGTTAGCGCCGATTTAAAAGGGAGCCAGTGTGGCCGGTTTAGATGTGAACCAGAGAGCTTGCCGGTAGTCGCGGAGCAGACGAATGCGGCGGCCGCCGTCAGAAACCAGCAGTCACGATTCCGAGTTTGTTCCCTGCCGATGATTCCTAGTTCATATGCGCTTCTCCCGCGCCGTCCAGTCGAGGCGTAACTGCGGATCCGGGCTGTGTTTGGTGTCCCTCTTGACCGACTCGATAACCAGGTAGAGTTTGTCCGCGCTGTTGACCTTTCCCGACACGCAGTAATAGTGGTCTGACGTGATGGTTTGGGATTTGGTGAAGTCGTAGAGGCGGTAGACCCGGCGGGTGGAGTCGTCCTTCATGAGGAACACGACACAGGTGCGGTATTCCATACGCGAGAGCAAGAGCAGATGATTGGCGCTGAAGTTGAACATACGGATTAAGGAGGGGAGAACCCGAGAGCGGGAGCGTTTGCGGTTGCTCCCGCCCCGGCCGACAGCGCCGTTGAGGGGTTACCCGACGGACTCCTCCGTGCGGGATATCGTCACAGAGCGGCGCCTGATCTGAGCCAACCGAGCCGATTATTCAGTCGGAGGCTGGCTCTTATTACCTTTGCGGAGGCTCTCGCCTCCGAGGAGGAAGATTTCGGAGTTTTCCACCAGGCGATCGGCAATGGCGGTAGCAATGGTGGTGTTGTAGAGGATGTTGCCCCAGTCGGAAAACGCAGTGTTGGTGGTGATGAGCGTGCTGCGCTTATGGCTGTGGCGGGTGGAGATGACCTGATAGAAGAGGTTGGAAGTCTGTTGGTCGAGCGAAAGGTAACCTAGCTCGTCCACCACTAATAAGGAGGGTTCGGTATAGATCTTGAGTTTGCGAATCAGGGAATGATCGACCTGCGAAGCCAGGAGATGGTTGAGCATGTCCATGGCGGTAGTGAACAGGACCCGTTGATTAGCCTGACAGGCGCGCCAGCCGACGATCTTGGCCAAGTAGGTTTTGCCCACGCCGGGATTGCCAATGAGACACACGCTGGTGCCGTTGCGCAGGAAGTCGAGATCGAGCAGGCGAAGGATGCGAGTCTTGAGCTGGAAGCGAGACTTGTGATGGTTAAAGTGGAAGCTGTCGATGGAAGGCTTGCTCTGCAAGCGGGAGAGTTTGAAGCGGCGTTCGATGGAACGCTGGTGACGGGCTTCGAGTTCACGATCGAGGAGTGCTTCCAGGGCATGGGCGAGACTGAGGTTTTTGGCAGTGGCGTCAGTCAGCATCTGATCCAGATGGAGGCTCATGGTCACTAGGTTCAGTTGATTCAGTTTCTGTTGCAGTGGGGTCATCGGAGTCCTTTTTAGAGCGAAGGATGAAAGAGTCGTAGTCGGCCAGCGACAGTGGATCGGTGGCCAGTTCATTGAGTTGTGGGTTTTGGAAACGAAGGGGCGGCTGCACGTGGCGTCGCATGCGTTGCTGGCGGAGAAGGTTTGCAATGTAATCGGCGCCGAAGGCGCCGGCAGCATGAGCCTGGGTGACCGCGGCCGCCACGGCATCGGGTCCATATTCACGAACCAAGAGGAGTAGTTCGCGGACTTGCCGGGTCAGTGAGCGGTCGGTATCGGCCAGGCGACGCAGATAAGATTCCGAGGCCGGACCGAGCCAGCTGACCAGCCGCTGTTGTTCGGCCGAGCGCTGCGCGGCGGCCAACTGCGATAACAGTTCCTTTTGAAAACGCTCAGCACCCAAGGTCTCTCCGCGTTGCCAGCAACGGGCATAAGAAGCGATCTCCTGATACTGGTCGTAGAAGGTGACTGAAGAAGCATCGGCTTTGATGGTGAGGCGCCGGCCGACATAACGCGGCGGCACGCAGTAGCGGTTGCCATCGAATGACAACCGGAGATCTTTGTGGACCAGAGCCTCTGTGGTATCCCGATAATCGGGCACGATCACGGGCAGAGCTCGTAGAGCCTCAGGCTGAAAGCGGGCAGCAGGAGTCTCTCCGGTTTCGCGATGGCGACGTTGATTGGCGACCTGTTCCAGCCAGTGGTGCGTCTGCAGGTTGACATCGGCTAAGTCGGTGAAGGTACGCAGCGGCCAAAAATTTTGGCGTACATAACCGACGGCTCTCTCGATTTTTCCTTTTTCCCAGGCCGCCCGCACATGACAAGCTCGGGGCAGGAAACTGTATTCGCGGGCGAAGGACAGAAAGCGCGGATGAAAACGGACTAAGTTGCCATCGTGCTCGGCAACCGCAGTGGCCAGATTGTCGTACCACAGTTCCCGTGCAACCCCACCCAGGAACTGGAAAGCGTGGATGTGACAACGTACGAAAGTCTCGAAGCTCTGGCTGTGGGTGAACTCCACAAACAGTTTGCGGCTGTGACATTCGACCAGACAGAAGGCATAGAGCTTGCGCGCGTGACCCTGGTAGAGAAGTGCACCGAAGTGGCCCCAGTCGATCTCGAAGCGCTCTCCCGGTCCTGGCTCCATGCGCACATAAGCTCGCTTGACCGTGGTCTGCGCTCGCACCCCATGTAAGTAATCTTTCAAGATGCTCAGACCACCTGTGTAGCCGAGCGGGCGCAGCCGTTGTGCAACGACGACGGCACTGGCGTTCGCGTCCTGCTCCAGCCACTCGGCGATGGTCGACTTGAACGGATCCAGTTTGCTGGCACGTTGCCGGCGAGCCGCGCTGCGTGCCGGTGTGACCAGGTATTGGGAGATGGTTCTGCGTGCCAGGTGGAGATGACGGGCGATCTTGCGCACCGACCAGTGCTCAGCCCAGTGCAGGCGATGAATCGAGTTGATTTGTTCCCCGGTCAGCATGACTCTGCTGCACCCGTATAAAACCAGCCGCGTCCGCAAGCCATAGAGATGTTCCTATCAAGACGGACCGCGGTCCTCCGACGAATGGCCAAGTGACGGCAAAATCAGGACTTGCGCGGAAGCTAAGTTGTTCCTGTCAAGATCGCGCACCTTGGGTCCCATTAGCCAAACCTCGGATGCTGAATGCTTTAAGTCCAAAGCTAAGTTGTTCCTGACAAGAAGTTCCACGCGACGCTTCTGATCACGCTGTCGTTGGCGCAGACGGTTGCTCTCGACCAGTTTCGGATTCCGCTGGCGGTGCTGTTTCTGGTAGTCGGGATGTTCGTCCCACCACTGCTTCTGGCTGTCGCGCACCACCTGGAAATACTCTGGGTCAGTCGCCAGCTTCTTCCGGTGATAATCGCTGCGGCGCTGACGTTGGCACTCCGCCCGACCGCACACGCTTTGTTGAGGACGATAAGCGGAGGGTAGAAACGAACTATTACAGTAAGGACAACGGCGGGACTGGCTCAAGCCGAACTCCTCAGAGGATCATTGGGATGAATCCCTGAGGAGAATCGAAACCTCGAGTGGTACGCAAGCCTGCGGGGAAAACCAATTTAGAAACTGCTGTAGAGTTCCTACCGCGTCCCCGTCGACCGGGGCTCTCTCTGGATCACTGGCTCCGGCCGAGACCGGCTAAAACGGATCACTTCTTCGCCGGCGTTAACAGCGTACCATTGAGCATGAGCAGAACACATCCTGAATGCCCCGACTTGCGCCCTTCTGATCGGTTGCCTGCCGATGTCCTCCTACGAGAAGCGCCCGACGAGGAAGAAGATGAAGAGGAAGACGAGGGCGACCGCAAAGAAGATGACGAGCATGAAGACACAGACGACGGCTACTCGGAGTAAGAGTGCCCTTATTTGTGTCAGTGGTGAAGGATGAAGCGCGAAGACTTCATCAACGTTGCTGAAGAAACATTGGATTCGCTACCGAAAGAATTCCGCAGCCGTATCCAGAACGTCGCGATTCTTGTTGAGGATTTTCCGCCGAACCAGCGACCATCTAAGTTGGGACAGCACAGGCGATTGCTTCTAGGCATCTTTCACGGCGTGCCCGCCACCAAGAAGAGCGTCTTTGACTTATCAGTCGGTCCTGCCCACATCGTGCTCTATCAGAAAAACATTGAGGCGGTCTGCTCCAATGAGGCCGAAGTGCGTCATCAAATTCGCCAGACTCTCATCCACGAATTGGGTCACTACTTCGGGATGGATGAGGAGCAACTGAAGGATGTATAGCTAGACGGGCTTCAGCCCTGTGTCCGGTATCACAGAACGGGTATTAGGCATAGGTATACAGTCTAGATTGGGTCGTGAGAGCCCTACCTATGTCAACGACCTCACCCACAGTGGACGAAATGGAGCGGCACCGCGCCGCTGTGACGCGATACATCCGCTATCTGGTTAGGGATGCCGCCGAGGCTGAAGACCTCGCCCAAGAAACACTCCTGCGTGCGTACCGTCAGCGAACCACACTGCGTGACCCAGCAGCACTGGCAAGCTGGCTCTACCAGATTGCGACCCATGTCAGCATCGACCGCTTGCGGCAGCGGGCGCGGACTATTCAGCGGCAGGTTGACACGCCCGTCGAAGAGTTACCGATTGCTGACCGAGATCGGCCATCGCCGCTCACCATCATCCAGCAAAACGAGATGAGTGAGTGCGTGCAGCGGTACGTTGCCAATTTGTCCGATCCGTACAAGGCAGTGCTGCTGTTTCACGATGTTGATGGGCTCACTGCTGATGAGATTTCCCGCCTGCTCCAACTTCCCCTGACCACCGTCAAGATGCGCCTGCATCGTGCTCGGCGACAGCTACAGGCTGCCCTGAACAACGCTTGCGCGTTCGAACGCGACGAGCGCGGTGTGTTCGTCTGTGAGCCGAAGCCGGATGACAAGTGATTGTCAAAGTCGAGCGGCTCAGTGCCCAGCAGCTTGTCCTCGCGCAGCGTCTTGATTGCTCCCGTGTTCCCCCGTCCCACAACAACACCAATCCTGACCGACAGTGGAGATGGAGTTCTTCTCAAGGAACGGCTTAATAAGCATAACCAGTCCGATGACTATCAGAGCGATGGCAAAGAGCGGGAGCGTCAGGCCGAAGTACTCACCGAACCCGGCGAGCAGCGCCAGAATACCCGCGACTAGGCTGAAGCCGACCATTTTGATTCCATTGAAGTAGCGAATCGCATTAAGCCCCAGCATGATGATCCCAGCGGCGATCAGCCAACTGCCTTTTGGCATCAGATTTACCGGCATCAGCCAGATGGTGCCGATGACGATCAGAAGTACAGCCCAGCCGAAATCCTCCAGACGCTTGCTCAAGGCGACCCTTCTCGTACTCTCATCACCCGCACCTTTGTGTTCCGTATTCATAGTTACCTCCGGGTAAGACCTGCGTCTCAATTCCGTAAATGCCGCTCGACCACAGGTTTCTTCCTCAGTGCAGGACGAATCTTGCGCCGAAAAGGATACAAGCCACATCTGGTGGGCATTACTTTCCCGCGCTGGTCATCGCCTCCTGCAAAGTCCTTCGTCCAGCGGCCAGCGGTTTGTCCATGCGGGCGACAACATCGGTTCCAACTGCCTTGGCAAAACAATCCTGTCTCTGCATATTTGCGACGATCCGCAAGGTTTTGTCTATGTCCTGCAACGAACTGCCCTGCTCCACCGCCCGTGTGACCATCTTTTCGGCACACGGCTCACAGCCGCCCACAATGACCATGGCGATGGGGATCAAGTCCTGAAGTCTGGCTTCGGACTCGGATGGTCGCATTTCGACCGGAGCGTTAGGCGTCGTTGTCGCCTCTCTAGGCGACGTATCTGACGGAGCGATTGAAGCTAGACCCTGCATATCCCTTACCTCCTCGACTGGAACGAATTCCTGTTCCCATCTGAAGGACGAGAACGGGAGAAAAAAGGATACAGGTGGGTACGCGGCTAAGAGCCGACACACAGTGGTACAAGAACGCCCGCCCAAAGCATAATGCTCCTGCGTGGTTTCAATTCCGCACATTCCGACTCAGGACACTATCCGCCGTGTCCAGCGAATTCAGGCAGGAACGGTTGTCTGGATGAGTGTGGAGGTTGTGGTGTCGCTCTTCGCAGCTTGGCGGGCGCGTAGCCCCGCGCTGCTCGCCTTCGGTGGAGACAGCGCCATCGAACTCTTTTCGGCGGTAGTAGTTCTGTGGAGATTTCGTACAAGTGCCGCACGCGAGGACGCAGAAAGACGGGCTGCCCGTGTTGCTGGAGCCTTGCTGTTCGTACTGGCTGCTTATGTCGCGGTCGCTTCGGTCGCGAGTTTGCTGGGCTATATGGAACCCAAGCCCACACTTTTAGGGACAGCCATTTTAGTCGCAGCCGTTGCCGTCATGCCTTGGCTTGCCAAAGAGAAGCGGCGGCTGTCTGGAGCTACGGGCAGTGCTGCGCTGAAGGCGGACGCCGCACAGTCGGCGCTGTGTGCTCACCTTTCGCTGATCGCATTGGCGGGACTGGCGATCAACGCGATCTGGCACGTAAAGTGGGCAGACCCGATTGCGGCTTTAGTTATTTTGCCGCTCATCGCTTGGGAAGGTCGGGAAGCCATGCGCGGGAAGACCTGCGGTTGTCACTGATCTGAGCATCCACGACCACAAAAAGTTAGACTACGCATGCGGGACGATACTTTTCTCAACGTCGGACGTATTGGTCAAGGAATCCGAAAACATCGGCCTCCCATTCAGCGACAGCCGTGTACACGAAATTGTGCCCGTCATCCGCCGTCCTACCGACCGGAGGATAAATCTTCAGAACGTGCGGCTTGCCGAGCCTCGCCAGTTCGTCAGCCATCGCCTTGCCGGGTGCGGTAGAGTAGTCGTTCTCCGCATGAAGCAGCATAATGGGGACGGTTGTCTTCCGCACTGCCGCCAGCATGCGCTCTCGTACCTCGGATGAACTCTCCCAAGAACTAGCAGCAGCGGAGAAAGCAACGGCTGCTCGCAAGCTGGTATCGCGCTCTGCTGCGAGGAGGGTTAGTTGAGCACCGAACGAGTGTCCTACGACCGCAATGCGGCGGGAATCGACTCCGGGTAGATTTTTCAAAAACGACAAGCCTGCGGCGACATCGTCGAGATGATCCGTCGTCAGTAAAACGAACTGCAAATGCTTACGAGCCTCCTCTCCCTTGGTATCCTTTTCGCGCTGCAACACGTCCTGCATAAAGGGTCCTTGGTCGGCGGAAAGTCCCTGTCCTCGCCGGAACAGATACAGGAA
This sequence comes from Terriglobia bacterium, assembly GCA_020073385.1. GTDB lineage: Bacteria > Acidobacteriota > Terriglobia > Terriglobales > Acidobacteriaceae > Sulfotelmatobacter. Next base: position 180,426 of record JAIQFH010000006.1, read on the forward strand.
AGCGTAGCCATGTTTGATGAAGGTCGGCGCGAGTCTTTCGGCTGCTTCGGTAATCGCAAAGCCGCCAGTATGCGAGGCATCGGTGCTGCCAGAGCCGTGAACAAAAAGGACAGCCGGAGATGGAGCCGATCCAGCAGGTCTCCAGAGGTAGCCTTTGAGCCGCAGATTTCCACTCGGAACCACAACGATCTCCGGAGTGATTGATGGCGGTGATTGGCTAACCGATGGCGCTGTGCAGTCGCACCGCGTTGTAGTGATCCACGTAGATTTGAATTAAGCGGCGCGCATCTTCCAGCGTCAACGGGGTCAGGGGCCGGATGCACTCCCGTTTGAGCGACTTGTGCCAGCGTTCGATTTTTCCGTTCGACTGCGGGTAAAACGGGGACGTGCGCACATGCGTCATTCCCGAGATGCGAATGAACTCCTTGAAGTCCCGCGCGATGAACTGCGGTCCGTTGTCGGAGATGATCCGCGGCCTGGCGTCCGGGTACTTCTCCTTGGCTCGTTCCAGAATCATCTCAATGTCCGCTTCCTTCATCGACTCCCGCAGATCCCAATGCAGCAAGAAACGACTGCAGCCATCCAGCACACTGCATAAGTAGTAGAACGTGCCCGACAGGTTGATATAGGAAACATCGACATGCCAGTGCTGGTGCGGCTTGAGCGGCTGTTCGAAGCCGGTGCCCTTGCGCGACGGTTTCGCTTTCCAGCGCGACAACAGTCCCGCTTGTTTCAGCACGCGCCATACGCTTGCCGGACTCACCGCCACCACATCGTGATCTAACATCATGAACGTCAGTCGCCGATAGCCTTCCAACGGATTCTTCAGGTGGAAGCTGATGATGGCTTCTTTCTCCCACGGCTCCAACCAGAAATCCCGGGGTACCCAACCGTTGTGCTCATTCACTCGCCCATAGCGTTGCCGCCAGTTGTAGAACTTGCTGGCACTGACGCCCAACCAACGAATGAATCGGCCGACGCTGATCTCGGCTTTCTCCGACCAGCGCCGGACAAAATCGACCACCTGATCCCGCACATCGTGCGGCACCCAGGTCGCGGTTAGACTTCCCCAAGGCTTTTTTTTAATGCGATGTGCTCCGCCATCAACTCGGCCAGGACCTCGTCCTTGGTCTGCACCTTCTTCTCCAAGAACTCAATCCGCTTCTGTTTCTCCTCTGCCTGGCGGCGAGGACGTTCTGTCGTTTGGAAGGCGGCCGCTCCGTTCTCGAAGAACTCTTTTTGCCAGCGGTACAAGACCGTCGGCTGCAGCCCCAGCTCTTCACATAAATCGGAAACCGGGACCTTGTCTAAAAGATGACGTCGTAGGATGGCCACCTTCTCCTCAGCTGTGTAGTTCTTGCGCTCTTTTCTCATACGTTCGCTCCGCTATCTTAACGGATGAACGCTTTCTCCATTTCCAACTGAGGCAGGACAAGTTTTCCTCGTGCTCACTTGTGCTATCGCCTGGGGCTGTTGAAAAAGTCCAAGTTCCTCCAAAACAGCCAAAATCTGGGGGATACAAAATGCCTAGAAAATTGAGAAAGTTGTTTGTAGCGCATCCTGGCGCAATTTTGTTTTTGCCAATTTCGCGCGCAGGAGTTTTTCAACAGCCACGCCTGATTACGACAATCAACTGCAGTTCTGGAGTGGGCGTAGACTGAAAGAGTCGAGTAGACAACCCGTGGCTATCGTATTTGCTTATAACGTAATGGTGGCCCGCAAGAGTGAGATCGGTGCCAAGTATCCCGGTGGATTAGCTCAGTTCCGTTCGGACTGGGTCACACGACCTGGGCGCTGGCGCGAGGATGAGCACTTGCTCGTTCAAAGTTCAATGGGTGGTTCTGACTTCAGGGACGTCACTGAACGATTGAACGCGCTGGGAGTGGACGTATTGCTCACAGATCAGTCGGTGCCACCCGACGAAAATGTGAAGCGATGTGAATGGCTCGACTGGGATGTCTATAAGCGGTGGGAGTTCAAGTTGCCTAATGGATTCGTTCAAACACATAAAGTCGCCCGCCACTGGCTCAGAGGCACCGAGCCAGGAGACACAGCCGAGTTTACATCCCGAAGATAGGTTTTGTGTTTAATGGCCTGATAGCGTCTGGTGACCGTCATCACTGAAAGTGGGAGGCCGCTGGTCGTAGAGTGCTGGTCGTGACAACTCCTGCATTAAGGAGTCGCACATGAACAAAAGCTGCACACGTTGGATCTGTGCACTGTTGGTTGTAGCGCCGCGTATTGCCCTCGCACAAGGACCTCAACAGGAGGTGGCACCCAAAAGCAAAACCGTCACTCTGCCTTTCTTTGTCGTTGACGGCCATGGAAAGCCAACCAGTGCACCTACGAAAATCGACCTTTCAGTTTTGGACGGCAAAATCCCACTACACTCAGTTGTTGCTATCCAAGCCGCCAAGAGCCTACCTCTACGACTAGGGATTCTCATTGATACCAGCAACTCGGAAGCTCGCAATGGCCTGTACAAACCCGGAGTTCAGGCGACCGCAGAGCTTGTGAGTCAATTACTGAAGGCACCTGAAGACAAGGTGTTTGTCGTGAATTTCGGAGAGACCCCGGACGTTTCGGGGTTCATGAGCCGAGATGAGTTTCTGAAGTCAAAGACTGATCTAGCGCCCGGCGGGGGGACCGCTTTGTTTGATGCTGTTTACGTTGCGTGTAAGAAACGGATGCAAGCTGACCCTACGGAACCTTCTCGCCGGGTGCTTGTAATCCTGAGTGACGGCCGAGACAACATGAGCCACGTGACACGCGACGAAGCTGTTGCTGCTGCACTGGAGGCCAGAACTGTAATTTTTGCTGTCAATACCAGCGAGAATTCCAACAGAGCGGACAGCGTCGCGCTAAGTTGGTTTGCCGATAAGACGGGCGGATATGCGTTTCTTTACCCGAACCTCCCCAAGGTTTTTCCCTCCATAAGAGAACAGATTCAGAACATGTACACCGTGACATTTGTCCCTGCGGATGGTGGGAAGCCTAGGCGATACCATTCAATTGAATTGAGGGATCCATCGGACACGAAGATGAAACTGCGTGCACCAAAAGGGTACTACGTGAGTGATGGAGTCCGGTAGGTTGCTTGTCTAAGAGCGTACCTGTCGTAAAATCCCAATTTCACTCATGGGCAGAGGGCGTTGGGAGTTTCCATCTCGATACAGTCGCCGTTACTGCATTGCCGTCCATCGTGACAACGATGCTGAAGGGCGTAGTCATACAATCTTGGCAGTTTTGGGGCGCCGGGGTGAAAGAAACCACGTAAACCCATCGCTCAACCTGTGGAACCAGCTTGATTTCCTCAAGTCTCCATGCTGTCGCATTGTCGAACAGGGTTCTCAAGTAACTCAGGGCCGCCCTCTGTGCGCTTCGAGGGGACAGGGGAGGACTCGGTTCATCTTCAAGCCACGCCGGAGTGTTCAACAGTTGCTTGTGCGTGAGACGGAAGTCGTAACGACTGCCGGAGTAATAGCTGCTGAACTCAGCAGCCTGCTGCGATATCGCGGTGCCGCATAGGGTACCGATCATCAGTGCCAAAGCTGCAATTCGTGTCACGGATTCCTCTCCACGACGATCATTCTAGCCCCCAACTGTCGCAGAATCTCCAATTACACTCATCCTCAAGAACAGGTTGACGTCGGTCAGGGTCTAGCTCAATCCCAGCGGCCGCTTGTTTTCCACGTCATTATCTTTAACCGGGCGCAGCTTGTGCCAGAGATACAGGCCTCCGGCAACCGCAGCGCCGATGCCGATGCTGATCAACAGAAACCAGCGGTATGCCGGTAGCCAGATCGCGGTTGCGGCTACCATCGCCGCCGCAACCACCAGAGCAGCCGTGCCTCGAATAGGAATTGTCATAGAGATTTGGTAGAGCCGCCGCGCCCGACGGTTGTCTCGCTCCGGTGGGCTGCGCGCAACGTCTCTCCGACAACTTTATTACCTTCGCGAACAATAGTAACCACCCCATTCTCTCTCGTGTCACGGCACGATTGAACTTCAGGACATGTCCGCCGATGGAATCAGTAGCAAGTTAGAGGGAGAGCGCAATGGAGAACGTGCCGAAATCCAAAATAGAGATGCACACGCTGCTGCTGTGTACCGACGTACCGTTCCTGGGGATTACGCGCAATGTTCTCAACCAGTTGCAAGTCACGCCCAAACTGATCAATACCTCGGCGGCGGCCCTGGCCATGATCCAGACGCATGAGTTTGACGTGATCATTGTGGACTGGCGCGAGATCGACAATCTGGCGGAATTTCTGAGCGCGGTGCGGCACTCCAAGCTGAACCAGGATTGCGTGCTGGTGGCGATTGTGCGCGACCTGCTCGATCTGAAGCAGGCCTTCGCGGCAGGGGTGCACCTGCTGATTCACAAACCGGCGTCTGCCGTCCAGATCGAGCGCTGCCTGCGGGCGGCGTACTCCGCAACAGTGGCCCGGCGGCGCAAGCATCACCGGGAGCCGGTGGCGATTCTGGCTTCCGTCAGCTCTCGCACCGAGCCGTTCGGGGAGGCGACGGTGGTGAACCTGAGCGAGGGCGGCGCGAAGCTGCGCACCAGCGTGCAGGATTTTGTTGCCGGGGTTTCATTGAGCGCAGGCGATGACGTGGATTTGAGGTTCGCCCTGTCGGGGACCGAGGAGATGCTCAACATCGCCGGCACGGTCGTGTGGGCGACAGCAGATACTTGTGGAGTTCGGTTTCGTTACATCCCGGACTCCCAGAAGGCCGTGCTGCAGCAATGGCTCACGGAATGCGTCGAGCGGTCGATTTCGCGGGTGTGCGAGCGGATCCGGGAAGCCTGCGCTTAGAGAAGCCTCACTACAGAGGGCACAGAGGGACACAGAGGAAAACAAAAAAGCCCGCCTCCGGCGGGCCTTTTCATCTCCTCCAACTTTCTTACTGATGGGCAGTGGGACTGTCGGGAGTGGTCGCAGTCAACGGGGGTGCGATCGGCTGCGTGACTTCTTCCTCGATCTTCGGCAGCGGTCCTTCCAGAGCGATTTGCAGCACCTGGTCCATGGTATCGACAAAGTGCAGTTTCATCGCGGTGCGCAGATTCTCAGGAACCTCGGCCAAGTCTTTCTCGTTGTCCTTGGGCAAGATGACCTCGAACAATCCCGCTCGGTGAGCAGCCAGCAGTTTCTCCTTGAGGCCGCCGATAGGAAGCACTTTTCCGCGCAGCGTGATTTCACCCGTCATGGCGAGGTCGCGGCGTACGGGAATCTTGCTTAAAGCGCTGGAGATGGCCGTCGCGATGGTGATGCCCGCCGAGGGGCCGTCTTTCGGAATCGCACCTTCCGGCACGTGCACGTGCAAGTCGAGGTTGCGATAGAAATCACGGCTGAGCCCAAGCCGGCTCGCGCGCGAGCGCACGTACGACATGGCGGCCTGCGCCGATTCCTGCATGACGTCGCCGAGTTTGCCGGTGAGAGTCAGCTTGCCCTTGCCGTCGACGACCGTGGCCTCGGTGCTCAGGATCGATCCGCCAACTTCGGTCCATGCGAGACCGGTGACCAAGCCAACTTCGGATTTTTCGTGCGCCAGCGTATCGCGGAACTTGATCACGCCCAGGAAGTCGTTAACGTTCGCACCAGTAATCGTGATCGAGTAATTCTCGCCTTCCTTCACGACCTTGCGCGCGACCTTGCGGCACACGTTGCCAATCTCGCGCTCAAGATTGCGAACGCCGGCTTCGCGCGTGTACGAGCGGATCAGCGCGGTAATCGCATCGTCGGTGAACTTGATGTTCTTTTCCGACAAGCCCGCAGCTAGCATCTGCTTCTTGACCAGGAATTGCTTGGCGATCTCCACCTTTTCCTGCTCGGTGTAACCGTGGAGCCGCAACACTTCCATGCGGTCCTGCAGTGCTGGAGGAATGGTGTGCATCACGTTCGCTGTGGCCACAAAGAAGACTTGCGACAAGTCGTATTCCACATCGAGATAGTGGTCGACGAACATGAAGTTCTGCTCAGGGTCGAGCACTTCGAGCAGCGCGGCCGACGGATCGCCGCGGAAGTCCATCGACATCTTGTCGACTTCGTCGAGCATGAAGACCGGATTCTTGGTGCCGGCCTTCTTCATCATCTGGATAATCTGGCCGGGCAGGGCCCCGATGTAGGTGCGGCGGTGGCCGCGGATTTCAGCTTCATCGCGCACGCCGCCCAGCGACATGCGAACAAACTTGCGGCCGGTGGCCTTGGCAATCGACATTCCCAGAGAAGTCTTGCCGACGCCCGGAGGTCCGACGAAGCAGAGAATCGAACCTTTGGGATTCTTCACGAGCTGGCGGACGGCGAGAAATTCGAGGATGCGTTCCTTGATCTTCTCCAGCCCATAGTGATCTTCGTTGAGAACTTTCTCCGCGCGGGCGATGTTGCGGATTTCCTTCGACCGCTTCTTCCACGGTACCGCGAGCAGCCAGTCCAGATAGTTGCGGGAGACGGTGGACTCGGCGGACATCGGCGGCATGGCTTCGAGCTTCTTGAGTTCCTGCAGCGCCTTGTCCTTGACATCCTTCGGCATGCCGGCGGATTCGATCTTCTTCTTCAGTTCGTCGAATTCGCTCTTCTCGCCGCGGCCCAGTTCCTTCTGGATGGCCTTGATCTTTTCGTTGAGGTAATACTCTTTTTGCGCCTTCTCCATCTGGCGCTTCACGCGCGACTGGATGGTGCGATCGACGTTGAGCTTTTCGATTTCGATGTCGAGCACGTCGGCGATGCGGGTGAGTCGCTCGGCGGGATCGAAGATCTCCAGCAGTTCCTGCTTCTCTTCAATCGAGAGCTGCAGGTTGGCGGAGATGACATCGGTCAGCTTGGCCGGATCTTCCATGCGCACGGCCGAAATCATGGTCTCGTAATTGAGCGCCTGACAAAGCTTCACGTACTGCTCGAAGAGCGACGTCACGCGTTGCATGCTGGCTTCGATCGCCTGATTGGTCTCAGTGGCGAACCGCGCGACGCGCACCGTGGCCTGCATGTAACCATCGGTATCAGCGACCTGCAGAATCTTGCCGCGCTCGATGCCCTCGACCAACACTTTGATGTTGCCGTCAGGCAGTTTCAGGCTCTGCACGATGTTGACGATGGTGCCGACCTGGAAGATCTCGTTGGCTTTGGGTTCGTCGATGGAGGCGTCGTGCTGCGTCGCCAGGAAAATCTTCTTATCCGCTGCCAGTGCCTCTTCGAGAGCGCGCACGCTCGATTCGCGGCCCACCACGAACGGGGTCATCATGAACGGAAAAATGACCACGTCCCGAATGGGCATCATGGGCAGTTTTTTGGATTCGTACTTTTCCTTGGATGTCGTCACTGATTCTCCTGGGGCGCCGGCCAAACGAACACCTTATTGGATTTTACCCTGAGCTTAGGGTCGTGGGAAATGGCAATTAAATGTAAGGTTCTCAGACTAGACAGGTGCCTCAAAAGCAACAACCACGAAGGACACTAAAGTTCACAAAGGAATGCCTTCGTGTCCTTTGTGGTGAAAGGGGTCTGGCAAACCTATCCTGCTTTTTCCATCACGGTCGCGAACGAGGCGGAACGCTTCTCCACCATCTCTCGGGTCACTTCGAATTCCTTTAACTTCTTCTGGCTTGGGAGGTTAAACATCAAGTCGAGCATGAGTTCTTCGAGGATCATGCGCAAGCCGCGGGCTCCGACTTTGCGGGCCATGGCCTGGCGGGCGATCGCTCGCAGAGCTTCGTCGGCGAATTTAAGGCGAACATTCTCGAACTCAAACAGCCGCTGGTACTGCTTGACGATGGCGTTCTTGGGCCGGGTCAGAATCTCAATCAGCGCGAATTCGTCGAGGTCTTCCAGCATGCCCACAACCGGCAGGCGCCCCACAAATTCAGGAATAAGCCCGAACTTGATGAGGTCTTCCGGCTGAACTTCCTGCAAGAGTTCCTGAGTCTTCTTCTTCGAAGTGAAGGTGTCTTCCTTTTCGGCATCCTCGCCGCTGCGGAATCCGAGAGATTTCTTGCCGATCCTGCGGGAGATGATCTTGTCGAGTCCGACAAAGGCCCCACCGCAGATGAAAAGAATGTTCGTCGTGTCGACCGGGGTGAACTCCTGGTGCGGATGCTTACGTCCGCCCTGCGGAGGAACGTTGGCGATCGTCCCTTCCAGAATTTTCAGCAGTGCCTGTTGCACGCCCTCGCCGGAAACGTCCCGCGTGATCGAGGGATTCTCGTCCTTGCGGCCGATCTTGTCGACCTCATCAATGTAGATGATGCCGGTTTGCGTGCGGCTTACATCGCCATCGGCCGCCTGCAGCAGCTTCAGGATGATGTTCTCGACGTCTTCGCCGACATAGCCTGCTTCGGTCAGAGTAGTGGCGTCGACAATGGCGAACGGCACATCCAGCATGCGCGCCAGCGTCTGGGCGAGGAGCGTCTTGCCCGTGCCCGTCGGACCGATCAGCATGATGTTCGACTTTGAAAGCTCGATCCCATCGCCGGTCTTCTGGCGATTCATGAAGATCCGCTTGTAGTGGTTATAGACGGCGACCGCCAGCTTCTTCTTAGTCTGCTCCTGCCCGATGACGTATTCGTCCAGGAAGGTTTTCACTTCCTGGGGCTTGGGCAGTTGATTCGGCGTACTGCTGGGTGGGGTGGCGCTGCGGTCGTCTTCGAGGATCGAGTTGCAAACCGCGACACACTCGTCGCAAATGTAGGCGCGGGGATAATCGCTGGGAGAGGAGATCAGTTTCGCTACAGCGTCCTGCGATTTGTGGCAGAACGAACAACGTAGTATCTCTTCGGTTCCCGACTTATTTTTCACTCGGCTTCACTCCTTCAGCGGTTCCCGCGGCGTGATCGAAATCCCAGCTCCTTTCGACCCGTCCGCCGCTGGTTTCGGCGCAACTTCGAGGCGCGAAGGCCGATCATACCGCTTTTGCCGTCTTATAGATGATATCGTCTATGATTCCGTATTCCTTAGCCTGTTGCGCGTTCATAATGAAATCGCGCTCCACATCCTTTTCTACCTTGTCGAGTTTTTGCCCGCTGTGCTTGGAAAGCAACTGGTTTGTGATCTCACGCATACGCAGAATCTCGCGCGCATGGATATCTATATCAGTAGCTTGGCCCGACAAACCTCCCATGGAGGGTTGATGTATTAGAATTCGCGAATTGGGCAATGCCAACCTCTTTTTGGGTTCGCCCGATGCCAAAAGTAACGCAGCCATAGATGCCGCCTGGCCAACGCACAGCGTCATGACATCGTTTTTCACGTACTGCATGGTGTCGTAAATCGCCATACCGGCCGTGATCGAGCCGCCCGGAGAGTTGATGTAAAGCTGTATGTCTTTCTCCGGATCTTCCTGAGCCAGAAACAACATCTGGGCGATCACCAGGTTGGCGATGTTGTCGTCAATCGGCGTGCCGATGAAGATGATGTTGTCGCGGAGCAGTCGGGAATAGATGTCGTAGGCGCGTTCGCCCCGCCCGGTCTGCTCGATGACCATCGGTACCAGCATCATGTGAGGATCGTTAGGTTTCACGTTCACCTGCCACACTCCGCCCCAACTCAGCGTTCGCCTGGTTGGAGAGGATTCGAAAGGTCCGCTTGTATTATGCGGACTGGTGATAAAGAAATTCGAGGGTCTTTTCGCTGCGGATTCTGTTCCGGATTCTATCGAGGCCCCCATCTTGTGTCAAACGAGTGCGGACCGCTTCCGGAGTCTGTTTTGACTGTGCGGCGAGCGCTTCGAGTTCGTGATTCACCTCGTCATCGCTGACCTCAATTCTCTCCAGCTCCGCAATACGTTCCAGTAACAACGACGACTTCACATCCTGCACCGCCTGATCTCTTTGCCCGGCGCGCAGCCGCGGAAGGTCCATCTTCTTCATGTCTTCCATCTTCATGCCCTGCGCAGCGAGGGCACGCAGGCCACGCTCGAGACGCAGATCGATCTGCCGGTCGACCAGAGACTCGGGCACTTCGAAATCGTTGCGCTTGACCAGTTCGGCGATTAGCTTGTCTTTGGCTTCGCGCTCGGCAGTGTGCTTGCGCTCGGCGATCATGTTCTCGCGAATCTGTTTGCGCACCTGATCGAGCTCGGTGAAGTCGCCCAGTTCTTTGGCGAAATCATCGTTCAGTTCAGGCAAGCTCTTCTGCTTCACCGCATGCACCTTCACGGTATAGATGAAGGTCTTTCCCGCAAGCCGCTTGTCGTTAGTGTCTTCGGGATACACCACTTCAAACTCGCGCGTGTCTCCGGCATTGGCGCCGCGCAGGTTCGTCGAGAACTCAGGCACCGTATTCTTACCGCCGATCTCGATCAGCACTTCGTCCATGTGCACCGGCTGAGTCTTGTCGCCGGCATCTTTCGGCCTCCCGTTCATCGAAGCCTGGGCGAAGTCGCCGTCGCCGAGCGGGCTGCCTTCGATCGTGGTGAACGTCGCATGCTGCTCGCGGACATTGTGCAGCGCCTCTTCGACTTCCTCGTCCTTAACGTCGATCTGCGGATGGTCGGCGCGCAGCTCCTGATAGCCCTCGACCTTGATCTCGGGCATGATCTCGAAGCTGGCCTTGAAGCGCAGCGGCTCGCCATCGTGAATGTGCAAGTCGGTGACGCGGGGCTGCGAGACGGGAACCATGCCGAGTTTCTCGGCCTCTTTGCGGAAATAGCGCGGAACGAGTGCCTCGACGACATCGCTCTTCAGGTCTTCTTTAAAGCGCTGCCGGATGATTGACGCCGGCACGTGCCCGGCGCGGAACCCGGGCAGGCGCGCCACCTTCTGATACTTCTGGATCAGAGTTTCAGTTTCGCGGGTGACTTCTTCAGCGGGGATTTCGACCGAAATCTCGCGTTTCACGCCGTTTTGTTTGGTTTCGGTAGTTTCCGTAGGACTCACAATTTCCTTCTCGGCGCGCGCTCTACATCTGAAATCTGCAGGCCCGGATCCGCGCTCTTCTGCGATCCTTCGCGGCCGCGCTGGGCCCATTCACACGCCGGTAATCTTGAGTGTAAAGAGACCGGGGGAAGGCGTCAAACGGCGAAGGGGAGAAGGGAAAGACATGGTCCCAGAGCGCCCCCCCCCTGAGATCATGTTGGGACTGGGAACGGGGGTGGGCTGAACTCGAAGGGTGTGTCCGCTTAAAATGTAAAGAATGATTTTGGCTATCTACTCGACCTTTGAACAGATGCATGGTCGAAAGAGTTCCATATCAGAACTAATCGAACGCCTCCGCCCGTTTTCACGCGATTCCGTCCTAACGCTGTGCGCGTTCATCAGCATCCTCCTCAAGCTCTGGGATTCCACTGCACCCGACTTGGATCGATACGATCATCTAGTCGCGTGTTCATTCGATTGGCTACGAGGAGACTGGTACAAGTTGGCAGCACGTCTACCAGAGCCAGAGTTCGTTTTCCACCGCCGACAACTCCTCCTGATCAGCAAATTAGCGATCCTCCACTGCGATGATGAAGGACTCGATGTTTGGCGAATTCCGCCGGGTCCGTTTGGCACGATTTTGCTAATGGCCAATGATCACTTCCATTACGGACTAACACCTGAAATGGGGAAGGATGAGTTCGAGAATGTTAAGCGTCTGTTCGCAGAATTCATACCTGTCGCCGAAGGGGCCGGCTCTCGGCCAGAATACCGGATTGTGCGAGCTCGTCTGATGCTGGAGCAAGCCAACAAGATGAGGCATCACCCAGAGTTCATTGACATCCCAGCAGAGTTTCTGAACAGGACCGGCATGTCCCTTGAAGATTACGAGGCTCTCTGTTTCGGCCTCTTCGCCAAGTGCGCAACCTTATCTCTCGCAGATCTCGATCGAGGACCATCGGCGTTTACGTTTATAGAGGAAAATTTTCACGCAACGGCCATGGCGCATGAGAGCATCCGACTCTTCCTCAAAGATATGGCTGCACCACCGTCGATTTCGCGCACCGAGATACTACAGCGCGACTACGGGACGAATGACTTCACCGAAGCTCGAAAGCACCCCCTTTGCTCCATTTCGAATGGTTATCTACCTCTCGACGTTCTCTTCGCAATTGAGAAATTTGAAACAGGGCCTTACTGGGTTGTAAACGATATCAGCGCGGAGAAGGGCACCCGACTGCGACGATTCTGGGGCGCTGTGTTCGAAGCCTATATGAACAGCCTTGTTAGCGGGTCTCTGGTTGGTACCAATAGCCTCTTCATTCCCGATCCAAGAAGGGCGGACGACAAAGCCATCCAAATCTGCGACGGGCTTATGTTGCAGGGTAGTTCACTCGTACTTCTCGAATACAAAGCGAACATGTTTACGGCAGAAACCAAGTACAGCGGGAATTTTACAGCTTTGGCTGCAGAGATCGAGAAGAAGCTGGTACGGGGCACATCTGAACGCGGCAAGAGCAAGAAGAAGGGTGTTGAACAACTTGCCGATGCTGTTCTTCAATTATTTGGCGAATCGAAAAAAGCGACCATTGCGGGGCTGGATCTCAGCGGTGTGAAACGAGTGTACCCTCTGCTCGTTACGCTGGATGCAATCGGGGCAAGCCTACTTCTCAGTCGGCTGCTTAAGCACTATTTCTCGCGGTCCATCGTCGACGCTCACTTTTCGGACGTTCAGATCATGCCCCTAATGTGCACAGACGTGCAGAGTTTTGAGGAAGTAGCCGCTTGCTTTCCAACGATGGGCCTTGTCTCAATTCTTGACTACTGGATGTCGAAGGATCCCAATTTGATCTCGTCACTCGCCGCTCACTCTATACCGCAACTTCAGGGACATCCGAACGACCGGCTTTCCAGTGAATGGCTTCGTATTTCAGAACGAATCTGCGCTCGTCTTTTCCCGAAAGAACATGCGGCTGCGCAATGGTCAAAGAGGGTTCATCCCGACCAAGTCCGCTAGAGCCTGCCAATGTCTCGGATGCGGCCGGCGTCCACCTCTGCGGATGTCAGACGCGTACGGAATCGACACTCCCATTGCGGAAGCGATTTGCGTGAGCGTGTAGTTCGCCAATCGCGGTTGAATTCGATTGGTGTAAACCTCCTCCGTCAGCCATTTCGGATGATCAGCAGGGCTCCACCGGTGACAAGCCGTGGCTTGTTTTCGCTGAGTTTCCGACAATCGCGCTCGCGACAGCGGAGACCTTGACGCGATTCTCCCTTTGCGAGCCACATCCACCATGCGGATGCGCAAGCCTTCTACGGCACAGACAGAGCAATGCGTGCTGGTGCGAGGGATGATTTTTCCGCAGCCTTCACACAAATGATGTGGAGTGGGTGGTTGAGGAGCGGGTAAGTATCAACAGTACAATCACGCGCCCTTAAGACTCCGGTGTCGGCGGTCAAGTTGGGCAGTCGCTGGGAGAGAGCATAAAGCCATCATCGATTGGAGTCGCACGTGTTTCGCCTCTAGCAGAGCCTCTAATTGCCTGACTAGACTGTCAAACCTTTGAGGGTCGTTCTCTATCGCGATACGCTTACAGAGAGAATCCAAGTGCTCTCGTTCTTCAGGAGTCATTCTCGCGGTCTCTCGGGCGGTTCTGTTTGCGGTTTCGGCGGCAGATTCTTTGCGGCCTTTTTTTCGTCAAGCTTGGCTACAAGCTGCACGGCCAATTCGATCATCTTATTAGGGTCTGTTTCCTGTTGGACTCGGAGCGCCAGTTCGCGCCAGTCTTCATTGGTCGGTGCGCCGGCGTTTTCTTTTGCGTCTCCCATTTCAGTTGCCCTTTCTGGAAATGAGTGGGCGCTGCACGCGGGCCTTGACGGCAAGGGATAACCGTGGCGATGCGACGAGTGGGCTTCCACTTCTGCGAGGCAATGGTTTGGCAATCTTCCTCACCACCGCCACCGGAATCGTTTCGAAGTGCGTTAAAGATTTTCGCATTTGAATTCCTCCTTCCGGCCAGCAAGAACCCTAGCAGACGGGAAAGCGTACGGGTCATATCCTTTGGGAACCGGCTCGCGCTGTTTGTCCGCGCTAAAACGCTCGATTATCAGGTAGTTGTCTGCCCGTCTGTTGTAGATCAGCAGTTGTCCGGTTAGCGGAAATACAGCCTGCGTTTAGCGCATCGGCGTTTAGTGAGCTAACTCTCATACCTCACTTCCTCGAATTTTGTACTTGACTGCCTCGTCACGATGAAAGTACGATTGCGCTACGTTTGTTTAACGTCTGCTCCCGACAGGAGATTCCGGATGAGCCCTCGGACCAGCAAAGCTTCCTTAAATTTCACCACCATGGCGCAAGTGGACGTTCCCCAAGGTCGAAATGGAAAGCACAAGGAGATCGTTACCCGAATCCTCTCCGACCTCGGTCAGGTTCCGGCGGGAACTGCGATCAAAGTACCTTTGGCGGACTTGGCGCAGAGCAAGGAGAAGGTGCGGTCTGCACTGAATCGCGCCATTCACAAGGGCCGGAGAGATGTCGCTACGGCCAGCGACGCGACCTTCCTGTATGTATGGAACAAGGCAAAGTAGTGGGTACGCAGCGAAATCTGCTGACTAGAACTCCCGCTGGTTAGTGAACTCAACGGTTTGATCCAGAATCAACACGAGCAAAAGCCACCGGCCGAAAAATGCGGGGACTAGAGGGAACGTTCACCGGTTTTTCGGAGACTTGGCGACGCGAGAAGTGGGGCCGTCCTCAGGTTTCTTCGTGGCGGGTTCATTTCACCTTCGAGAGCAGAATCATTTCTCCCTTGGAAATGGGTATCTTGGTTGTGCATCCAACCACTTGGGAACTCTTTCGTGGCATATCCCGTGTCAGCCCGCTCACTGGCATGCTGGTAATCGTAATGTCCTTATCCGTTATTTTCCTTCCCGCGCCAAGGTCAGTCGCGGCAACCACAACGTCGATTCGCTCATCCGTTTTGAGCAGGACGCAGGCTGTGGAGCTAAATGCCAGGACCAACGCAAGAACCGTTCGCGACCACTTCATGGGCAGACTCCCTTTTATGGCCTGACATTGTAGGCCACATCCAGTCCACCATGTTCCTGTCCGCGCTGCATGGTCACTTCTATCGAGGGATCGCCTACTCGACCCTGCATGAACACCCAGCGATAGCTTCAGGAACTCTGAGAATCGCAGTTCTGCTCCTCGGTGTCCTTGCCGCCGCGTCGAGTATGCTGCTGCCGGTGATGGGCTGGTCCAAACCTTGGCGTCGCTAAGGGTCCGGCGAATGCGGGTAGTCGCTTTTCCAAGAATCGACGGACATTGCCGACGTCGGCGTTCGCTGAAAACTCTACATGCCCACTGCGATGGGTTTCATCTGAATCGCCTCGGCAATACCGGCCACCCGCCGATACGACTCGAGCCTGTCCGCATGTTCATAGGTGTCGGTCACAACGATCACCTCGTCTGCGGCAGTGTCGCTCACCAGCCTCTCCAGTCCCGCTTTCACGGTCGCATCCGATCCCACAATCGCCGCGCCCAGTCTGTTCTCGACCGCTGCCCGCTCCAGTTCCTGCCACAGCGGCTCCATGGAATCGACCGGAGGTAGCAGTTCAACCGGCTCGTTTCGGATCAGTCGCAGAAAGCGTTGTTGTGGAGTGGTGAATAACCGTCTGGCCGCCGCATCGGTCTCCGCGGCAATCACCTGCACACCGATCATCAGATGCGGACTCCGCAAGGCCTCGCTTGGACGGAACTGCTCCCGATACAGCCGCGCCGCCGCATACAGATACTCCGGAGCAAAGTGTGCTGCGAATGCAAACGGCAATCCCAACATTGCGGCCAATTGCGCACTGAAGCCGCTCGATCCCAGCAAGGTAATCGGCAAATTACTTCCCTGGCCGGGAATTGCTTTCACTGACTGCCCCGGCCGCTCGGGACCCAGGTAGCTCCGGAGTTCTTCCAGCAACGCCGGAAAGTCGTCGCCGCTTTGTCGGAGGTCTCGACGCAGAGCGCGCATGGTCGCAAAGTCGCCACCCGGAGCACGGCCCAGCCCCAGATCAATTCGTCCGGGATAGAGCGCCTCCAACGTCCCAAACTGTTCCGCCACCACCAGCGGTGCATGGTTCGGCAGCATCACTCCGCCGCTGCCCACACGAATGGTCTTCGTGGCTGAAGCAATGTGTCCAATGAGGACCGGTGTGGCCGAACAAGCCAATCCGGAGATTGAGTGGTGTTCTGCCAACCAGTAGCGTGTGTACCCCAATTGCTCAACGTGTCGCGCCAGGTCGACCGAGCGGGCAATCGCGCTGCCCGCGGACTCCCCGGCGCGCATGCCAACCAAATCCAGTGCAGAAATCGCTAATCTGCTGCTCATCTTCGCATTAGATGAATTGGACAGCAAAGCGATGCGATGACACCTTACAGCTTCGCCATAGGGATCAATAGTTCCGGAACAGTTTTCAATCGTACGCTGCTTTTCCCCGCGTATGGATTTCCCGCTTCGCCCCAAATATCCCCAAACTTCTCCACTACCACTCCGTCTAACCTCGCGTGGGGTGTAGGCTATCGACCAAAGGCTGCGAGCATACGGGACAGCCTGTGATCTTCGACCGCGTGAGTGCCGGATCCCGCCCGACTCGCGGTGGTGACCATGCCCCTTGGCTTCAATCCAATCGAGGAGGCTCCTCTTATGAAACGACCACCAATCCTGTTGCCGCTTGTAATCCTCATCTTCACCGCCACCGCCTTGAGACAGGGCACAAACAGCGCCGCAGCGGGGTCCGTACCGCAAGCGCAACAGCCGCCAACCCTGGCCTCTAACGTGGACCCCGAGGTCAGCGCCATCGAGAAGCAGGTCGTGGAAGCTGCCGAGGCCATGCCGGAAGACAAGTTCAACTTCTCGCCCGAGAGCCTGCACATTCCCGGCGACGACTACAGAGGCGTGCGCAGCTTTGCGGTGCAGGTCAAGCACATCGCCGCCTCCAACTATTTCATATGGTCGCCACTGACCGGCGAAAAACTCCCCGAGGGTCTGAAAGACGGGAACGGCCCTGAGAACTTGAAGACCAAAGCCGACATCCTGAAATTTTTGAAGGATTCCTTTGCGCTCGGTCATAAGGCGGCGGCCACGTTGACAACGGAGAACATGTTGCAACCTCCGGGCAGCAGCAAATCGTCCCGCCTGCACCTGGCCGAATTCGGCGTAGCCCACGCCTTCAACCACTACGGACAAATGGTCGAGTATCTGAGGATGAATGGAATCGTCCCCCCTGCCAGCCGCGGAAAGTCAGATTGATGGCGTCGACGAGTCGGTGGACCGAACGGAAGACGACACAGACGGAACGTTCAAGGTTCCGCCGTCTTCCATTCAAAGCTCGCAGGTACTGAAGCTATGCGCTCGCGTGGCGCTCCGAGACGATTCTGAGCGCCTCCTGATACCGGGCAGTACGCATATTCCGCAAGACCTGGTTCATATGGATCCGCCCGTACTGCAGCTTCGTCTCCGCGCTGGCTAAACTAATCTCACCGGCCCAGATGCCGTTATGAAAGTCTCTGAAGTGGAGCGCCTCTGCATGGGGCTCAATCGGCTTGCCGGAAGCGCCGAGCAGCAGGAAGATCATGGCATAGAACATGTGAAGCGCCTGCCGCATCAGGTAAAACCGCGCGAGCCCGTATTCCGAAACCGCTTCTCCAAAATAAGTACGAAGGTAAACCTCTTCTTCCACATCATTGGTGACCACAAAATTCGCGGCCACTGCTAGATCGGTGTAGCGGTCATTCAGAAAGGCAGCTTCCCAATCGACCAGCCAGACGCGGGTGCCATCGAAAAGAATGTTTTCCGGCTTGAGATCGTTGTGACTGGATACCATCTCCGTATCGTGACGCGGGTAAACGCTCTGCACGCGGGCGTAGAGTTGGAAGAGTTCGTCAGTCTCGCTTGCCGGTAGGATCCTCGCATCCTGGAATTTTCGAATGTATGCATCCAGGGCATCGAAGTAGTCGCGGTACACGATCATTTTTGGGAACGGCGCCAGCGCGTGCAGCGTTTTAAGAGCCGCGGGCAAAAGGACAAGAGCCTCCGGGGTCGGAAACGGCCGTGCTTCCACAAAATCTGTAATCGAGATCCGGTCTTCCGTGCTGGTGTACCAGATGCGCGGAGCCAGCCCTGCTGCGGCGGCACTCCTCATGCACGCGAACTGGCGCGTAGGATCATTCATCGCATCGGTGTGCGTGATGACGCGCAACAGGTAAGGGCATCCCCGCACCACGATGCGAAAGACGAGGGCGGTGCTAAGGCCCGCGGTAAGCATCCGTATGTCTTCGAGCTCATTCACTCCGAATGCTTCCTGCAGGGCACGCCCCACGGCGGCAGTCTTGGCCTCTGGAATCATGAAATCCTCCTTGCGGAAGTTGGTTCAGTTTCCCAACGCTACCAAGAAAAGTTTCGAAAAACAGTCTGTGTTTAATTCGCCATACTTGCTATGCTTTATATAGTTGAGCAATCGGGGTACCTGTCCTTCCGCGCTTTCGCAGTAGTGGACGGCGGGCCTCGGCGGCGCAATCTTCCCGATCGTCTTTCCACAACAGAATTTGATTTCTTTTAAGAGTCGGCATGGCGCTATCTACCCGCAAATTCGGCACCACCTGTCCCATCTGTAAACGCTTCTGCTTTCTCAGCTACATCGAGATCGAAGAGACGGCCTCGGTCGGAGAACTGCGGGCCAAGCTTTTGCGGCAGGGATGGTTGGGTGAGCAGGCCCGCTGCGACGATCCGAAATGCAGCGGCCAGACGTTCTGTGCCTGGAATCAGGCGGTGTTTCCGCGGTAGCGCCTGTCGCCAACGGGTTTGCTAACGACCAACGAGTAACGACCAACACGCTAAAGTCCAGCGTTTGTTTCAAAGGGGGATGGGGATGACAGGTCCGTCAAGCGGCGATGTCTCTGTGCGGTCGATCAACCAGGAAATCATTGGGATGGACGGACCGAATCACCTGGTCAGCCAGATCATTCCGTCGATTGGGGTCATCAACCCAGGTTCCTTCCGGTTGCACGCCATGAACAATCGGCTGACGTTTTCAAGTGTGGGCTCGACAACAGGGCGGCTCGGGATTTTCGCGGCACAGAAGGGTGCCCAGCAGCGGGCCATGATTTTGCTGCTGCCCTCGAGCGGGACGCCCAGCCGGCTGCTGATCTGCATCACGCAGGGATTCGGTCAGGCGGCCCGCGATCTCGAACCGTTGGGCTGGAGCAATCCGTTGTCGCGTCCGTTTGTGAATTTCTGCCTTCTGAAACACGTCATCAACCGCTGGGGCGCACAGACTCTGGCTGCCACCGACGACATGGCGTTCCTGTACATCGTACGAGCGCGAGGAGACGAATTGGGACCTTTCGCGAACGATGGGCCGTTCGTGCTGGAAGTGTTGACTCAATTGGCTTCGCTCACCGGCGACTCGTTTTCTTTCGACCAGGTCGAAGCGTTCACGTTCAGCAGCGGCGTTTCGGATTTCAATGTGTTTATCAACTCGATCTCCTCACTTCTGAATATCCAGGCGGTGTACGGGATCGATCCCGCGCAGGCTATGCCCCTGGCGCGCCCGGGTGGCTGCTTGCGCAAGCAGTACCTGAGCGGGCAGACGGGCGGACCGTCGGCGGGATTCGAGTATCTGGGGCTCGACAGTTGGGTCAATGAGTTCCGTTATCCCGACCGGATGAAGCTACCCGATCCCTGGGTCTTCAATTACATGCACAATTGGGTCATGCCCATGTACATCTTGAATCTGGCGCTGGCGACGTAGAGGCCTGCATCCCTGGCCGGCCGTGCATCTTGCCCACTCCTCTGTGATGTAATGGCCAAGTGTCCTGGCTCACGATTCTGAATCGCGAAATTGTCGGTTGCACTCGCTGTCCGCGCCTGGTCGCTTTCCGCGAGGGAGTCGCGCGCGAAAAACGCCGCGCGTATCGCGACTGGGAGTACTGGGGCAAGCCTGTGCCTGGATTCGGCGATCCCCGCGCGCGCGTTCTGATCATGGGTCTCGCTCCCGGCGCGCACGGTTCGAACCGCACCGGCCGTCCGTTCACCGGCGACGCCTCCGGCAACTTCATGTACCCCGTGCTGTATGAAACTGGATTTGCCAACCAGCCCACCGCAACGGATCGCGACGACGGCCTGAAACTCAAAGATCTCTACATTACCGCTGCCGTCCGATGCGCGCCACCCGACAATAAGCCCCTGCCGCAGGAACTGGCGGAGTGTTCCATCTTTCTCGATCGGGAGCTTGCCGGCCTAAAAGAAGTGAAAGTCGTGGTGGCGCTGGGCAAGATCGGTTTCGACGCTTATTTGAATTACCTGAAGCGCCGCGGCCTGCTTCCCAGCCGCCAACCGTACCTCTTCAAACACGGCGCCCATTACCAGATGCCCGACGGTAACGTGTTACTTGCGTCATACCATCCGTCGAACCAGAACACGGCGACGGGCAAGCTGACGCGGGAAATGTTTGTGAAGATATTCAAGCAGGCGGCAAAACTTGCCGATAGATAAGGGGAAGCGTCGCGCGCCGGACCGTGGAACCTTCCCCTCGACGGGGTCACAGCCGACAAAGCGGGTTGCGGTCCGGGCGGCGCTTTTTCTTGCCGTACTGCCTGCGCAACACGGAATCTCTCCGTGCCTTCCGTGGTCAATTCACTCCTCCCTACTTCAGCTTTGTCACCGTGACTTCCAGTTGATACTGATGCTTTGAGTTCGGGTCGTCTACGACTCCCACGACCATGGTTTTGCCCAACAGTGCGACCGTGCTGGCCTCCATCCTCATTTGACGAATGGCTGGATGCATCGTCTGCTGCTGCTGTTCAGGGATAGCGAAGTTGGTCAGGTCGGCACTCACTTTTAGCGATACGTTTTCTCCGAGCGATGCCGCGTCTGACCGATCCGTCAAACGGCAGCGGATATTCATGCCGACATCCAGGTATTGAAACTCTCCTTGCTTCGACTCGACGGGTACCTTCGTTCCAATCCTGATCTCGTTCCAGTCGCCCGAACGCGAGTGCATGGAGTACTGTCGCGTGTTGACCTTCTTGCCGTCGTCCATTTCATTCAGTGAAAAGTCGAGGCGGTAAGCGCTGGCCATTTTCTCTTCATCCGGCGCCTTGGGCGAATCTGCTTTCTGCGCCCACAGCCATGCGGGCCCCGCGGCAAGTATTGCCACCGTGAGCGTTAATGCCAAAACCGTTTTCTTCAACATGGAATTTGTTCTCCTTTGTCTCTATCGAACTTGTGAATCTTCATTTCCGTCCGGTCCCGCTTCTCGCATCTCCTGCTCTCGATCTTTTCTCAATGCCTCCGTTCTGGCCCGGGCTACCATCACGGCCTCATCGTGGAATTGCGCAATGTAGCTCGCTAGGATCTTCTCCTGCTCGCTGAGCGGATGCGGCGATGGGAACTGATCGAGCTTGGGAGTGCCTGCCACGACCGGCGCAGAACCCAGCACATCAGTCTTATGGGCCGGACGGGGACGCGGCGGAATCGCAGTGGGATCACGACGAGCCACGTGCATCTCCGGCCCCGCGTTGCGATGCTCGGTCGGAGCAGGGCGGTTCGCGATTGCTGGATGCGATGGCGTGCGCGATCTCCATGCGAACGTGATCAGTATGAGAAGCATCGCCGCTGCTGCCGCGAGGCCCCATCTCCACCATGTGTGGTATGCCGGGGTCGCATCGGCCGAACGCAAGTTGGCGAGAATTCGTTCTTCCATGCCCGGCCGCGGCTCAACCGACGCGTATTTCGCGAGTGCCGCGTCGAGAGTGCGGTCCAGGTCATCGCGCTTATTTCGGATGTTGTCGTGATTCGCCATCAGTTCACCTCCGGCCTCGTTCTGCCAACTTTTCCTTCAAGATCTGCCGCGCCCGGAACACACGCGACCGCACGGCGGCTTCGTTGATGTTCAGCGTGGCCGCGATTTCCCGCGGCGTCATCTCCTGGATTGCCGACAGGATCAGTGGAGCACGCAACTTCTCGGGCAAGGCGGCAATCAGTTTTTCGAGAACTGCGCCAATTTGAGCTCCTTGGATCGTCTGATCGGCCGACGCATCCTGTGAAACAACTTCCTGCACCGGTTTCTCCGGATCCTCCAGCGGAATCTCTTGCTTTCTCGCGTTTCGTCTGCCGACCTCGATCGCGACCCGCCATGTAATGCGCGCCAACCAGGTCTTCGGCTCTTCCACCTCCGCCAGCTTTGAGCTGTAGCGCACCACGCGCAGGAACGTCTCTTGCGTGGCATCTTCCGCTTCGTGATGCCGGCGCAGCACCGCGTACGCAATGCGGTAAACGAGCCGCGAGTGTTCGCGGACGAGCGCCTCGAGAGCTTCATCTCGACTGCGCTCGGCGGTCGCCGCTCCGCTCAGGATCGCCTCTGTTGCCAGCACCCGTCTTCCCTCACTCATGAAGACCGCTTTCGGGAGGATTCTGTTCAGGAATTTCTGGAGGGAGAACGCCGGTTTGGCGGATACTTGCGATGCTCAGCGCAAGTTGTCATTCCGACGCGCCAGGTTTGGGCGCGAAGAATCTGCTGTTGCCGGCAAGAAACGGATTCCTCCGCGTTCGCTGCCCTCAGGTCGGAATGACAAGATTTAAAGATGCGACATGCGGGGCGTGCCAGTTAGAAACCGACCATCACCGGTTCCGTCTCCAGCCGCACGCCCCAGATTTCCTCGACACGCTGCTGGATTTGATCTTTCAAGGCGAGAATTTCGGCAGCGGTGGCTCCGCCGCGGTTCACAAGGGCTAATGCGTGTTTGCTGGAGATTCCCGCATGGCCGAATCCATACCCGCGGGCAAATCCCGAGTGCTCGACCAGCCACGCTGCGGAAACTTTCCGGCTCTTCTCGAGTGCGGGATAACTCGGGATCGTGAGTTTCTTGGCGGCTGCGCGTCTTTTCATTTCTTCGTGCTGCTCTTCCGACAGCACCGGATTCTTGAAGAACGATCCCGCACTCCGACAGTTGGGGTCGCCCTCCACAATCAACATGCCTTTGCCGGCGCGGATATGCCGCACAGCTTCTCGCGTCTCAGCGAGATTGGGTGTCGTTTCTCGTCCTTCGAAGTGACGCTTGAGGTCGGCGTATTCCAAGTGTGGTTCGGCGTCTGGCGCGAGCGCATAAGTGACCCGGAGAATGATGAAGCGCCCTCGCTCCGTGGTGTTGAAGATGCTCGATCGATACGAGAACCCGCACGCCTCATTGCAAAGCTCGCGTATCTGATTGTCCTTGAGATCGAACACCTCGACCGATTCGATCGTGTTCGAAACTTCCTGTCCATAGGCTCCGACATTCTGCACCGGCGTGCCACCAACGCTTCCAGGGATTCCGCTCATGCATTCGACTCCGGCACAATGCGCCATGACTGCATGCGACACGAAGCGATCCCAGGATTCCCCGGCGCCCACATCAAACAGGGCTCTACCATCATCTGCGGCCACCGCGCGCCGCTCGATGCCCGTGATGCCGATCTTCAGCACCAGTCCAGGCCAGCCCGAGTCGGCAACCACAAGATTGCTGCCGCCTCCGAGAACGAAAAGCGGGACATCCCTGGTTCGTGCAAAACGGACGGACTCTTCTACGTCCGCGATCGACTTGGCCTCAACGAAGAAGCGGGCAGGCCCCCCCATCCGGAAGGTGGTCAGCGGCGCGAGCGGAACATTTTCCTGCACCTGCATCGATGATCCACTATACACAGCGATTTATATGATTTTCTCGTGATATTCCGGGCAGAGTGCAAGAGCGTCGCGGACTTTCCCAGTCAGAATCCGGTTACAATGAAAAGAGACTCAAACAGGAGAGCGAGCCAATGCCGATGTACCCCGAAATCATGTGTGTTCCCATGCGCGAGGAGCTGACACGCCTGGGTATCCAGGAATTGCATACGGCAGAAGAAGTCGATAAGGCGGTGCACGCTCCCGGAACGACGATGGTCGTCGTGAATTCTATTTGTGGTTGCGCGGCGGGGCGCATGCGTCCTGCGGTTCGGCTGGCAATGCAGAATTCAGTGCGTCCAGACCACGCGTACTCGGTGTTTGCCGGACAAGAAACCGAAGCGACGGAACGCGCCCGCAGTTACTTTACCGGATATCCGCCGTCCTCCCCATCGATTGCGATTTTGCGCGACGGCCAACTTGTATACATGCTGCCGCGCCGTGACATCGAATCTCGCGAAGCTCCCGCCATTGCTGCCGACTTGAAAGCCGCGTTCGACCGTTTATGCGACAAGAAGGCCGCGGTGCAATCGTAGTCCCCCTCGAGATGCAGGAACTAGACAGGCAAGATTATTGATTTGAAGAAACCACGCCGCGGCGCGTCCAGCGTGGCTTCCGCCACGGCCAGCATCTTCAATCACTTACCTGAGCGCACAACAAAATCCACCGCCCAGGGTTTCTACAGTCAGCGATGTACCCTGCGGCCCGAAGCCACCGCGCCGCTGATTTCCGCATCTAGCTTCACGCGCCGCTTCGAACTCTAACGCGAGGGGAATTTCTCATGAGGCGGTTTGCAGCGGGGATTGTTTTACTAATAACGCTGGCACTGATCGGTTGCGGTTCGAACAGCTCGAATCCTTCAAACATTAACGGGACGTGGAATGCGACATTGGTCAGCGGTGGCAATGCGACCGTCTTCACCTTCGGTACTTCGCTGACGGTAAACGGCGACGGTTCGCTGAGCGTTTCCAATTTCAGCTTCAGCACCAACTCACCGTGTTTCGTCTCCGGCGAAACCGAGAGTGGTTCCTTTACGCTGAGCGGAAACTTCAATGGAACTGTAAACGGTAAGTTCGATTTCACAGTGCAGTCGGGATCACCCGTCGGCAATACGCTCACGCTCTCCGGTACAGCCAACGGCAACACGATCTCGGGAACGTGGAGTTTGACGGGAAGCAGCGGTTGCACGGGGAACGGCACCTTCACGATGACAAAGGTTTAGGTGCCGTCCAAGCTCCGGCTTCCGGCCCAACTTCCGGAGGCCGGAGGCCAGCCGAAGCCGTAGGCCCAGAAGCTGACGCCCAAAGCCTGAAAGCTCAAAGCTCCTAGCTGGTCCTTACATCCATTGACGGCCCTGCCCGCATCTCTCTATTCTCGTAGTGACTCCATTCGAAGGACGGTTCATGAAGAAGCTTGCCCTGGTGGCCCTGCTAGCGCTCGAACTCGCGGTCTCGGGATGCGGCACGAGCGGTGCGCCACCGACGACGACCAACACTGAAGCTACGGGAAACTGGGAGGCGCAGCTTACCGGAGGTACGGACCAGGCCAGCCTGCTGAACTTCGTGACCACCTTCAATGTGACCAATAGCGGCCCCCTCGATGTGACCGGTTTTGGTTTCTTCAATGCGGGATCGTGTTTTGCGACCGGCACGACTGCTGAAACCGTCAGTGGTAACGCCAGCTTCACCACCAGTTCAACGAACACGGTCACGGGTACGCTCACTTTGACTGTGACATCGACCACGAACGGCAGTGTATTGACATTAGGCACACCAGCCCCTGCGACTCTGACCGGAACCTCCAACGGAACGACCACCACGACCGGTACGCTCAGCAACGGAGTGGTTGTGGGTCAGTGGTCCCTGTCGCCCGGGAGCAGCGCTACTGGCTGCAATGCGGCTAGCGGGAATTTCATCATGTGTCAGGGCAAAGCTACCTGTACTCCGACGACCGCGTCGGCTGCGATCAAGAAGCCCGAATAGCTGACCCTTCCTTCGTCCCACATCTCTGCTATACAGTGAGAGCCATGAAGCGTTCGCTTCGTGAGATCGCGGAAAGCCTCCAGGCGCGCCTGATTGGCGACGGCGAGATTGAAGTCGCCGGCGTGTCGAGCCTCGAATCGGCGTTGCCGGATCATCTTGTCTTCGTCGACGATGCGAAACATCTCGCCGGGGCGCTGCAATCCCGAGCGGGCGCGATCATTGCAGGAGAGTTTGCCGCCGCTGTGAATGCCGATCGTCCTGTGCTCATCAGCGATCATCCCAAGCTGGCCTTTGCCCGCGCTGCGCGCATGTTGGCCGATGACGGGCGGCAGCAGGGGAGTATTCACGCCAGCGCCGTGATTGATCCGTCCGCCACGGTCGGGGCGGGCGTGCGGGTCGAAGCGCGAGCAGTAGTCGGCGAAGGCGCACAAATTAGGAATGGCACCCGGATCGGCGCGGGGGCCGTGATTGGTGCCGGTGTCACGATTGGCAGTAGCTGCGAGATTTACCCGAACGTCACCATTTATCCGGGCACCAGCGTAGGTGACCGCGTACTGATTCATGCCGGGGCGGTGCTCGGCAGCGACGGCTTCGGCTACGTGCGCGACGGAAAAACGGGACACTACGAAAAGTTTCCCCAGGTTGGACGACTGGTGATTGAAGACGATGTCGAGATCGGAGCGAATGCGACGGTCGACCGCGGCGCGCTCGAGGAAACCCGCATCCGGCGAGGCACGAAGATCGACAACCTGGTGCACGTCGGCCACAACTGCGATATCGGCGAAGACGTAGTGATCGCCGCGCAGACCGGCCTCTCCGGCAGCATCATAATCGAGAACGGCGCGGTGCTTGGTGGACAGGTGGGCATCGGCGAACACGCAACCATTGGAGAGGGAGTCATGCTAGGTGGCCAGGGCGGAGTTCTGCCCAACAAAGTTCTCCGCGGCAAGGGCGTCGCGTTCTGGGGAACCCCTGCGCAGCCCCTGCGACAATACTTGAAGCAGTTGGCAACGCTAGCGCGGCTGGCTAAGAAAGATTGAGTAGCGCCGGAAATGGGGTGCCCCACCCTTGTCGTGGTTTTTGCGACAGGGTGGGGGTTTTGACTTTGAGTGACAATGCATCGGAGTCTCTGATGTCGTTGGTGATCATCGGCGGACATTCACGCAGCGTTGGCAAAACCAGCGTCGTCGCGGGCCTGATCTCCGCCCTCGCCGAATTCGAATGGACCGCGGCGAAGATCACGCAATACGGCCACGGAATTTGCTCTGCCAACGGCGAAGCCTGCGACTGCGCCACAGGCGACCATTCATGGGCGATCACAGAAGAGCGCGACCGGACGGGAGAGTCCGACACGTCGCGCTTTTTGGTGGCCGGAGCCGCGCGGGTATTCTGGGTGCGAACCGAGCAGGGAAGACTGGCCGAGGCGATGCCCATGCTGCGCAAGCGGCTGGAAGGCGCACGCAATGTAATCATCGAATCCAACAGCATCTTGAAGTTCCTGCGCCCAGATCTCTATCTCACAATCCTCGATCCCGGCACGCCCGACTTCAAGAAATCCGCACAAGAATTTCTAGACCGCGCCGATGCGGTGATCCTGCACCAATCGCCCACCGACCCGTCGTGGCAGTCGGTTTCCCTGAAACCGGTTGCAGACTGCCCGGTCTTCCAGATCAAACCCCCAGAGTACGTGACTCCACAAATCATAGAATTTGTGCGCGCGAAGTTGGGCATCGGCGCAGTCCCAAACAATCGCTAGAGGTTATCCCTAGCGCACACACATGCGTGAGCCGGGACTTGTCATCCTGATGCACGCGTTCGTTGCGGGCCGAAGGACCTATGTAATCTGCCGACAGCACAGATGCTGCCGCGATTGCACGGGTCCTTCGCTTCGCTCAGGATGACAGGGGGGGCGATGGCACTGTAAACGGGCGACTAACAAACTAACAACTACCAACTGAGAACTGAGAACTGAGAACTGAGAACTGAGAACTGCTTCCCGCTCTTTGCTATTCTTCCCACGTGCGCCAAATCCACCCCAGCGCCTGGCTTCTCGCCGCTGTCTCGGCGATCTTGCAGGTCGTAATCTTCCCGCTGCCGGGCGTCTACGTCCTTTCCTGGTTTGCAATCGCACCGTTGCTGATTGCCCTGCTGGGCGCACGCCGCGCCGGAGAGTTGGAGTTCGCCGGCTCGGTCCGCCTGCATCCGGCCACGCCGTGGCAGGGATTTCTGCTCGGCTACATCTGCGGCATCGTCTGGTACGCGGGAACCTGCTACTGGATTTACGACACGATGCGCCAGTACGGTGGCCTAAGCGCGCCCATGGCGCTGCTGGCCCTGGTTCTCTTTTGCTGTTATCTCGGCCTGTATCACGGAGTCTTCGGACTAGTCGTGAGCTTGCTCGCCCGTCCGCACGACCATCGTCGGGCCCTGGTGCTGGCTCCATTCCTGTGGGTCGCCATCGAATTGGCGCGAACCCGCATCAGCGGATATCCCTGGAACCTGCTCGGCATCGCGCAGATCGATAATGTCGCACTCTGCCGCATTGCCGGCTTCACAGGCGTGTACGGAATTTCTTTCGAAATCGTGCTGGTCAACGTCGCGATTGCTGCCGCATTTCTGATCCCGCGGGCGAAGCGTGGCATGATGTTTGCCGCTGCTCTCGCTGCCGCCGCAGTGTTGCAATCAGGCAGGCTCATCGAAGCCCCGCCCGCCAAGGCCGACCACGCCGCGTTACTGGTGCAGCAGAACATCCCGGTTGCAGCCGATTGGACTCCTGCCCAACTCGAGCAGACGCTGCACGAACTGACTGAACTCACCATCAACGCCGCTACGAGCAATGCGGGGACGAAAATCGATCTCATCGTCTGGCCTGAATCCCCCGCACCCTTTTTCACAAATGACGCAAACTTCCGAGCGATCGCGAGCGATATGGCGCGCCAGACGGGCGCCTGGATCGTTGTCGGTGCCATCGGCAGCAACGCCCCGCATCCCAACGACGAGCGTCCGTTATTCAACTCTGCCGCACTCATCAGCCCGCAGGGCGACTGGACGGCGCGCTACGACAAAGTTCATCTCGTCCCCTTCGGCGAATATCTTCCGTTCCCGAGCCTGTTCTCGTTCGCAGGAGGATTGACCAAGGAAGTCGGCCGGTTCGAGCGCGGCAAGTCGCGCCAGTCCTTAAATGCCGGCGGCGAGCAACTAGGCCTCTTCATCTGCTACGAGTCGATCTTTCCCAATGAAGTCCGCCAGTCCGCCGATCTTGGCGCGCAAGTGTTCGTGAACATCTCGAACGACGGCTGGTACGGCGACAGCGGCGCCTACGCCCAGCACCTGAATCAGACCCGCATGCGCGCCATTGAGAACGACCGCTGGCTGCTCAGCGCGACCGACACCGGCGTCACCGCCGCGATCGATCCCTGGGGACGCATCGCCGCCCGCATCGCCCGCAAGGAGCGGACCACGCTCGTCGCACCGTATGCCCTCAATCCGATCACCACGTTTTATACCCGCCACGGCGACTGGTTCGCTTTTGTGTGTGCGATAATTTTAATTGCAGCATTCATTGAGCGCTTCACATTCGCAAACCGCAAGAAGGCTGATACGTCCTCATGAATCAAGAGTTAGAACAGGAATACGAAAAGCTGAGCAAGAAAGCCCACGATCTCCGGGAGTATCTTTGACGCGGAGAAGGTCCGTCCGCAGCTAGCCGAAATCGAAAAGCAGGCTTCCGACCCCAAGTTGTGGTCGAATCCACAGCGCTCGCAGCAGGTCATGCGAGAGAAGAAGCGTCTGGAGCACGTGCTTGCCACCGACGCCGACCTGGCACGCCGGGCCGACGACATCAACGCGTACTTGGATCTCGGAAAGGAAGGCGAAAACGTCGACGCCGACCTGCAGCGCGAAATCACTTCTCTCCGCGACCTGATCGACCAACTCGAAACCGAGACGCTGCTTTCGGGCGAAAATGACGCCCGCAACGCCATCGTGACCATTCATCCCGGTGCCGGAGGCACCGAGTCGCAGGACTGGGCCGACATGCTGCTGCGCATGTACCTGAGATGGGCCGAGCGCCAGGGTTTCGAAACCGTGCTTTACGACTATCAGCCCGGGGACGAAGCCGGATTGAAGTCAGCGACCTTTGCTGTGAACGGCGATTACGCCTTCGGCCTGCTGCAGGGCGAGATCGGCGTGCATCGCCTGGTCCGCATCTCCCCGTTCGATCAGGCCAAGCGCCGGCATACCTCGTTTGCCAGCGTGTTCGTCTCCCCCGAAATCGACGACAGCATCGAAATCGTAGTCAAGCCGGAAGACATCCGCATCGATACTTACCGCTCAAGTGGCAAGGGTGGGCAGCACGTGAACACCACAGACTCTGCCGTGCGCATCACGCATATTGCCACCGGTCTGGTGGCCAATTGCCAGAACGAACGCTCGCAGCACAAGAACAAAGAGCGTGCCATGAGTATGCTGCGCTCGAAGCTTTACGAATTCGAAATGGAAAAGAAGCGAGCGGCTACGAAGAAGATCGAAGACTCGAAACTCGACATCGAGTTCGGATCGCAGATCCGTTCCTACGTGCTGCAGCCGTACCGCATGATCAAAGACCACCGGACAAAAGCGGAAGTTGGCGATGTCGATCGCGTTCTCGACGGAGACCTACAGCCATTCATCCGCGCGTATTTATTGGCACGACGCGGAGAGAAACAGTGACTCGTTGTGCCCACGGCTTTGTCATCCTGAGGCCCGCGCTTTTAGGGGGCCGAGGGACCTTGCGATGCGCGTGCAGCGCCGATACTGACGCAAAGTACATAGGTCCTTCGGGCCGCAAAAACTGCGGCCCTCAGGATGACAAGGCTTGAGTTGCACCGAAAGAACTAGCACCATGCCGAAATCTCAGCCTCGAAAGCGCGCCATAAAGCTCGGTCCACGTTTCTTGCGGGCATTTCAGTTCGCTTCCGAGAAGCACCACGGCCAGTCGCGCAAGGCTTCCACTATCCCTTACATCGCCCATCTGGTGGGCGTCGCATCCCTCGTGCTCGAAGCCGGAGGCGACGAAGATCTCGCCATCGCCGCGCTGCTGCACGACGTTGTGGAGGATTGCGGCGGCGCTCGCGTGCTCAAAGAAGTCCGCCGTCGCTTTGGCAAGCGAGTCGCCGAAATAGTCGATGGCTGCACCGACGCTTACGAAGTCCCCAAGCCGCCCTGGCGCGAACGCAAGGAGAGCTACATCCGCCGGCTGAAGAAGGAAAGCGCCGACACGCGCCTGGTATCCGCCGCCGATAAACTGAACAACGTACGCTCCATTCTGAGCGATTACCGCGCCGTCGGCGAATCGGTGTGGTCACGGTTCAATGGCCGGCGCGAAGGCACTCTTTGGTACTATCGGACGTTGCGGGACGAATTTCTGCGCCGCAACAGAAACCGTATCACGCGCGACTTCGATCTTGCGGTGCGCGAATTGGAGTCGCTCACAGGATGCGTCCCAGTTGCGCGTCCATCACCCGAGGAATGAATCATGGCGCGCACGATTGATCAAATCCGCGCTTCCAAGCTGCCTTCAAACATGATGCAGTTCGCCGCCCGTGGCGCTCTCCAGGTTGCCCCGGCGGAAAACATCGAAATTCTCGTTTACCTCGCCCTCCACAACAAGGTCTTCGGCGAACTGGCGCGGATGACTCTTGCCGGATGGGATGAAAAGGCATGCCTGGCGGCCGCCTCCGATCCACAGACGAATCGCGAAGTTCTGGACTATTTCATTTCGCCGGACAACCTTCGTCCCAAACTGCTGCCCGCGTTGCTCGAGAATTCGTCAGTTCCCGAGGCGCAAATCGTAAAGCTTGCGACGTCGGCCATGCGTGACATAGTCGAAATCATCCTGAAGAGCAAGCGCGCGTTATCGCTGCCGGCAGTGGTAAATGTGCTGAAGTCGAATCCGTATCTTAAAAAAGAGGAAGTCGAGCTACTTCAGCCTAAACCCTCTGCACCAATTGCTCAGCCGGATGCTCCGGTACCGGCGCAGTCGCCAGCGGTGGGAGGTGCATCCGATGCACAGACAAGACCAGAGGCTTCTGCGGTCCAAGCCGGAAGCGCCCCAGTTGCTGTTGCAGAGGGTGATCATGCCGCGCCACCGAGTGATGATCATGACGAGGTCGTTACCGGCTACATCAAAGATCATGCCGCTGACATCGCGGCGGAAGGCGAAAAGCCCTTCCAGGCGATCGGCGGGGTCGTTGAGTTGCTGGGACATGACTATTTCCCGGTTGTGGACTCAGCGGAAATTACCAAGCCGCCGGTACCTGCCGCGTCGGCAAGCACTGCAGCCGCAAAGCCGGCGGCGAAACCCGCCGCCACTCAGGGGAAACTGCCCGTCGAACCCAAGCGCGAGAATACTCTGCAGAAAATCAACCGTCTCGATGTCAAGGGCCGCATCCAACTTGCGCTCAAAGGCAACAAAGAAGAGCGCTCCATCCTGATCCGCGACGGCACCAAGGTGGTGGCGCTTGCGGTGCTTGAGGCGCCCAAGCTTGCCGATGGCGAAGTGGAAAAATTCGCCAGCCAGAAAAACGTTCTCGAAGCCGTGTTGCGGCAGATCCCGCTCAAAAGGCGATTCGTGAAGAACTACATAGTAGTGCGGAACCTGTGCGCCAACCCCCGGACCCCGCTCGACATCGGCCTGAAACTGATGAAGAATCTGTTAGTGCAGGATTTGAAAAACATTTCGGCGAATAAAGAGGTTTCAGAAACGATTCGGAAACTGGCGTTCAAGATGTTCAAGCAGAAGGTCGAAGAAGCAAACAAGAAGTAACGTTGGAGGACTTTTGGCCACATCTCCCCAATCCGATCCGATCACTGATCTTCTCCGGCGGTCGAAGACGATCGCAGTTGTGGGACTCTCCTCGAATCCTCTGCGCCCCAGCCACGGCGTTTCCGCCTACATGCAAAGCCACGGGTACCACATCATTCCAGTGAATCCGAACATTGAGGAATGCCTGGGCGAGAAAGCCTACACCTCGCTGCTCGATGTCCCCGAGAAGATCGACATCGTGGACATCTTTCGCCGCCCGGAATTCGTGGAGGAAGTCGTCGATCAGGCCATCCAGTTAAAAGTGCCGGCGATCTGGATGCAAGAAGAGGTCATTCACGAAAGGGCGGCCGCCAAGGCGCGCCAGGCTGGAATCTTTGTGGTGATGGACCGATGCATACTCAAAGAGCATCGTGATCGCAGGCGCTAGACTCGCTCGCAGAGTCCCATGAAATCGGCTCACCTTCTGGCTGCCTTCGTCGCGCTCCTGCTCGTAACGGACCAACTCGCTCTCGGTCGCCTCAAAAAAACGGCGGAGCCTCGTCCTCGGACTCGCGTTTACACGCAGATCATGGCCGGTCTTTGGCTGGCCACTGCGTGGGCTGCCGGCATCATGGGACCACGGGCTCTCTGCCGGGTCTCTCTCACTTCGGGCGTGGCAAAGATGCTTCCGCCATCCCCCATCCTCGCAATCTTCGTGCTTATTTCGGTGTGTGCGATGGCCCTGCCGGCGCTGCTGGTACGGATACCGGCAAGACCGCAAGGCATCGCGCAGGCGCTGGGGAAACTCAGTTACCTTCTTCCGCAGAATCAGCGCGAGCGATTGTGGTGGGTCATGCTATCGCTCACCGCGGGCATTTGCGAGGAATGCATCTTCCGCAGTTTCCTCTTCTGGTATCTTCAAGGCGCGCCCTGGCGCTTTGGCATCGCAACCGCAATCGGAGTAGCTTGCGCAGTATTCGCCCTCGGTCACTTGTACCAAGGATCGCTGCCCGCCCTCGGCACAGGCGTGCTGGCCGTCTTGTTTTTCCTGTTCTTTCTTGCGACTGGAAATTTGCTCTTGCCGATCGCGATCCACGCCCTGACGGACATGAGAGTACTTCTTCTGATTCCCCGGTCAGCCCACCCAGAGTTCCCCGAGGCTTAGGCTGCTACGGAATTGGCCGCTAGAGCCGCTGTGCTGAGAAACACCGCGCTCGCGTCGTCCCGCACACCAGCGCCGTTGGCGAAGGAGCGGACCTCATCCACGAGACTCACCGCAGACGCACCGGGCTTAACCGCGTGTTCCGCGAGCCGGGATGCGCCAAATTCTTCGTCTTTCCCGTTTACCGCTTCGGTGATTCCATCACTGTAGAAAATCAACTTCGATCCCTGCGATAACTTGATTTCCGTTTCCGAGTAGTCTCCGCAACCAAGGCCCAGTGGCAAGCCGCGCTCCACATCGAGAAATTTCTCGCCACGCTCATCAATGAAGAGCGGCCGCAGATGCCCAGCGCTGGCGAACACCACCGTGCGCGCGGCCGGGTCGAGGACGGCGTAAACCATGGTCACAAATTTTCCGGCAGGGAAGTCATCGACCAGCAGTTCGTTCAGCCGGGTCAGCACTTCACCCGGCGAGCAGCAGGCTTCCGCCAGTGACCGCAGCATTCCCCGTGTCGCCGACATCAGCAGCGCCGCCGCAGTTCCTTTGCCCGATACATCCGCGAGAACGATGCCCCAGCGCCCATCAGGAAATGGAATAAAGTCGTACCAGTCGCCGCCCACAGCACGAGCCGGCACGCTGAGTCCGGAGATTGCGAACCCGGGAATGTATGGCGAACTCTTCGGCAACAGCGCTTGCTGAATCGCCCGTGCTTCCTGCGCATCGCGATCCATCGCCGCCCGCTCGGCGCGTTCCAGTTGAAATCGTCGCGCGTTGTGAATGGCAATCGCAACGTGATCGCAGAGCGCCTGGAGAATTCTGAGTTTCGGACGCGGGAACGCATCCAGTTCCGGATGTGACGCCGTGAAGACTCCTACCAGCCGGTCGCCCACGCAAAGAGGAATGCCAACTTCCGAGAGAGTATCGTTTTCGCAACCGATGTAGTATTTGTCCTTGCGAACATCGGGAGCGTAGTGCATGCGCCCCGCGGCGGCGACATGTCCCACAATGCCTTCCTGGCCGATCTTAAGACGGTGTCCCTTACCATGCAGCGTGCACCCGCGCACCGAAGCCATGACCATCTCATGCCGCTCTTCGTCATGCAGGAAGACACTGGCCTCCACGCATCCGAATGAGATGGCGACATCGTTCACAATTCTGTCGATGAGTTGATCAAGGTCGAGAATCGAAGTGATGGTCTGTGCAATCTTCTGCACCCGCTGCAACTCTTCGACAAGATCTTCCGGCACAGGCCGAATTACTAATTCGTTGCCGGCGAGACTGGGTATCGCAGCCATAGCGACCTGTCCTTTTGGGGAGATTGAACACACAAATAACACCTTAGGAGATGACCGAGGCAGGGGCTACGATTCTTTCTTTTGCCCGCCAGAAACGCTCGGATTGGCCTGCCAACGCTGGCGTTTGATCTCCTCCATGCGGTTGCGGATGCGCTTTTCAATGCCTTCATTCGTCGGCTGATAGTAGACGCGTCCACGCAGATTATCGGGCAGGCATTCCATGTCGGCCACTTTTGATTCGAGATCGTGGGCGTACTGGTAGCCCTTCCCGTATCCGAGACCTTTCATCAATCGGGTCGGCGCATTTCGCAAATGCAATGGTACCGGCTCCGCTGCGGTAGCCTCGACATCCTCCTGCACGCTCCCGTACGCAGTGTAAAGTGCATTCGATTTCGGAGCCACCGACAGATATACAACCGCCTGTGCTAGCGCCAGATTGCCCTCCGGCATGCCGATGAAATCCACCGCGTCTCGAGCTGCCATGCATAACGAGAGCGCATTCGGATCAGCCAGCCCGATGTCTTCCACCGCCATCCGCACCACCCGCCGCGCAACGTAAAGAGGATCTTCCCCCGCTTCGAGCATGCGTCCCAGCCAGTACAACGCCGCGTCCGGATCGCTGTTGCGCACCGACTTATGCAGCGCCGAAATCAGGTTGTAATGTTCTTCGCCGGTCTTGTCGTAAAGCAAAATGCGCTTCTGCAGGGCGTCGTGGACGATCTCGTCGGTAATCTCGCGAGACTCTTTCGGTTCCAGTTCAACTGTGGGTGCCCCACTTCTGCCCGATGTTGGCAGAAGTGGAGATTTCGCCAACCCGGCAGCAACTTCCAAAACGTTATAGGCACTCCGCGCGTCGCCGCTCGTGTAGCTAGCAATCTTCTTGAGCACGTCGTCGGAAGCCTTTAGATCCATCTCGCCAAGCCCGCGTTCACGGTCGGTAAGCGCTCGTCGCAGCAACACAACAATCTGCTCCTCTGTGAGCGGTTGCAGCACGTAGACTCGGCAACGCGAGAGCAGCGCGGAGTTGATCTCGAACGAGGGATTTTCGGTGGTCGCTCCAATCAGCCGGATGTTCCCCTTCTCCACGTGCGGAAGGAACGCATCCTGCTGCGCCTTGTTGAAGCGATGAATCTCGTCAATGAACACGATCGTGCGCGTACCGTACTGTCGCGCGCGCTCCGCATCGGCCATGACCTGCTTGATCTCTTTGATCCCGGCCAGCACCGCGGAGAATTCAATGAACTCCGCCTTGGTCATGTTGGCGATGATCTTGGCGAGCGTGGTCTTGCCTGTTCCCGGCGGCCCCCAGAAGAGGATGGACCCAGCATCATCGCGCTCAATCGAAACCCGCAACGGTTTCCCCGGCCCAATCAGATGCTCCTGACCAGCATATTCATCGAGAGTGCGCGGACGCATGCGGTCCGCCAGCGGCCGAGTAGTGTCGGCCGCCCCGGCATTCGGCATGGGCTGAAACAGGCTCATGGAATCTCTACCCCTCAGCTTAACGCATCAGGGACAGAGATTTCCTTCGTGAACGCTCGTGTCCTTCGTGGTTATTGGTTTATCTTTTAGTCGGCAAACACCCGCGACCCCTGCACGAACCGCAGTTCGGGCGCCGCCGGAAGCACTCCGAGGTCCGCAGCGTAGCGATAAAACAGCTGCAGCCCTGCAAGGCAACCCGCATCGAGCTGGTAGTGGATATTTTCGGTCAAATAACCGCGGACCTCTGACTCGTCCAATCCTACCCGCGACGCCCATTCACGGGAAAGCTGGTCAACATTCTCCGGCATCAACCCGTGATCGCGTGAATCGCGAAACACCGCCGCCAGATCGAGCGCAGGATCGGCTTCGGGCAACGCCTCCCCCCGCACCGCCCAGAATGCGAACACAAACGGCTTGCCCGTGTATCGGATCCATTCCTCGGCCAGATCCAGCGTGTGATAGCGCCTGCGGTCGACCTTAAGCGCCGGATCTCCAATGACCAATCCGGCATCGCACGTCTCGAGCATCTTCTCGACATCGGGCTCCATCGGCGTGAATGTTCTGCCGCCGCCCAGCCACTTTTCGAACAGAATCTTCGTTAGTGCCACCGACGTCATCGAAGACGTATCCAGCGCCACCGTCCGCACGAGTTCTACCGGAATCTGACTGACCAACAAGATCGATCGCACCGCCCGGCGCGAGGCGATGGCGACGTCGGGAAGAATCTGCAGCCCGGGAATTTGTGTGTATGCCGCCGCCGGAATGATCCCGATATCGGCCGTGCCCTCGGCGAGCGCGCGAGCGCATGAGGAAGGCAAGGTGTAGGAAATCTCGAAGTGTTGGCCCGCGTCCGGGTTGGTGCTCCATCCTTTCGCGTGTTTGGCGAAAGGGTGAGTTTCGAAGTCCCACATCAAAGGAGCGGTATTCAGGTAAGAAATGGCGGAAATGCGCAAACGTCTCATTCGGAAGTTTCGAATCGGGACTCTTTCCACAATATTAACAAACGATTGTGACGTCTGACCTTGACAGCCTTCTCCCGCGAAACGCTATAGTCCGCTCGGAGCCCTATTTGTGTCTGAAACGGCCGTCTCCCCCGCAACTACCCACACCCTGGAATGGCTCGCCCTATCGCTTACGCCCGGCCTTGGCCCGACGAAAGCCCGAAAGCTCGCCGAACATTTCGGATCGTCTGAAGCCATATTCCGCGCCTCGCTGACCGAGCTGGAGAGCACCGGCATCCAAGCGGTTTCGGCCCAATCGATCGCGACAGGGAAGTCGATGGAATTGGCTCGCGAGGAAATGGCGGGCGCAGCCGACGCTGGCGTCACCGTAGTGTCCGTCGCAGATGCATCCTATCCAACGCGCCTGAAAGAAATCTACGATCCCCCGGCTATCCTTTATGTGCGTGGTGACGCCGAGTTGCTGACCAAACCCGGCATTGCCGTGGTGGGAACTCGTCATCCGACGCCCTATGGTTCGGGGATGGCAGAGCGCCTGGCCTGCGATCTCGCCTCGCAGGGCTTGGTCATTATTAGTGGCATGGCCCGTGGTGTCGATACGGCCAGCCATCGCGGCGCAATTGCGGCCAAAGGGAAAACCGTCGCCGTATTCGGCACCGGCGTCGATGTCATTTACCCCAAGGAGAACTCGCGTCTCTCAGAACAGATTCTCGCGCTCGGCGGAGCGCTCATTTCCGAATTTCCTCTAGGGACCTTTGCCGCGCCGCAAAATTTTCCGATTCGCAACCGCATCCTGAGCGGCATGTCGGTCGGCGTGCTGGTGGTGGAAGCCGCCGAATATTCCGGCACGCGCATCACCGCCCGCCTCGCGCTTGAGCAGAATCGTGACGTCTTTGCCGTACCTGGCAACGTGACCAACAAAAATTCCTGGGGACCGAACACACTCATCAAACAGGGTGCCAAACTGGTAGCAACCTGGGAAGACGTGTGGGAGGATCTCCCGACAGAAGTACGACTTGCATTGACCCCGCCCGCCTCCTCTGAATCCCAAGCCTCGTCCGCCGCATCTCTATTTCCGGACGACGGGCTTCCTCCACACGAAAAGCTCCTCCTGAGCCTGCTGAAAGCTGACGAGGCCACGCACATCGACGAACTCGTCGAAAAGCTGGAATCGCAAATGTCTTCCTCCGAAATCTTCGCCGCCCTGTTCGAACTCGAGCTCACGGGCAAAGTACGACAGATGCCGGGGAAGAATTTTGTGAAGAGCTTCTAGCTGCTAGCTTCTAGCTAGGCAAGGAGGAATGATGGAAAACTTCAAGAATTTAAAGGTTTGGAGCAAGGCTCACGAGTTGACATTGGACATCTACCAGTGCACGCGCAGTTTTCCGAAAGATGAAATGTACGGATTGACAAGTCAGATGCGGCGGGCGGCTGCTTCGATCGGAGCCAACATTGCTGAAGGTTGCGGTCGCAGGTCCGATCCGGAGATGAGGCGGTTCGTTCAGATCGCTCGCGGATCAGCGAATGAGTTGGAGTATCACTTACTTTTAGCGAAAGATCTCCAGTTCCTGACACCCGACGAATATAGCGAATTGGAAGTGAGAATATTGGAAATCCAACGAATGCTAGCAGCGCTGTCCCAACGATTACAGCGTCCGGTTTTAGCTACAAGCTAGGAGCTAGCAGCTAGAAGCTTTCAGCGAGTAACTTGTTGCCGTCCGCCCATTCGTGCTAGCTTCAAAAAACGCACCAAACTGAAACAGAGGTTCCATTGTCAAAAGGTTTAGTCATCGTCGAATCGCCGGCCAAGGCGAAAACCATCCAGAAATATCTGGGTAAGGGGTTCTCCGTCGAAGCCTCGCTCGGGCACGTCAAGGATCTGCCCAAGAGCACTCTCGGTGTCGACATTAATAATGATTTCGAGACCGACTACATCGTCATTCCCGGCAAAGAAAAAGTTGTCGCTAAGCTGAAGAAGCTGGCGGCCTCGGCGGACTCCATCTATCTCGCGCCTGACCCGGACCGCGAAGGCGAAGCCATCGCTGCTCACCTGGCGTTCGAACTCGATGAGGACGGCGGAAAAAAGAAGAAAGCCGCAAAG
This sequence comes from Terriglobia bacterium, assembly GCA_020073385.1. GTDB lineage: Bacteria > Acidobacteriota > Terriglobia > Terriglobales > Acidobacteriaceae > Sulfotelmatobacter. The sequence goes on from JAIQFH010000006.1 coordinate 219,787, forward strand.
AAGGCAAAAAAAGGTGAGCCCGAAGCTCCTCCGCGCATTCAGCGCGTGACCTTCAATGAAATTACCAAGCGAGCCGTGCAGGCCGCCTTCGAACATCCGCGCGCCATCGACCAGAATCTGGTGGACGCGCAGCAGGCCCGACGTGTGCTTGACCGGCTTGTGGGTTATCAGGTTTCTCCTCTTTTATGGGACAAAGTCCGCCGCGGTCTTTCCGCCGGACGTGTACAAACCGTCGCGCTTCGCCTGATCGTCGAACGCGAACGCGAAATCAAGGCGTTCGAGAAGAAAGAATATTGGACGATCGACGCTCATCTCGCCGCCAGCAAGCCGCCGGCGTTTGACGCCCGCTTTGTGGGTAAGGGTGAGGAGAAGGTTGAAGTCACCAATGGCGAAGATGCGGAAAAGATCCGTGCCGCTCTTGAGAAAGCAGACTGGATCGTCCGCTCCGTCGATAAGAAAGAGCGCCGCCGCAACGCCGCGCCTCCGTTCACAACCAGCAAGCTGCAACAGGATTCCTCCCGCAAGCTCCGTTTCAGCGTGAAGCGCACCATGATGATTGCGCAGCGCCTCTATGAAGGTGTGGAACTCGGCGAAGAAGGCTCGGTCGGCCTCATCACGTACATGCGTACTGACTCGACTCGTGTCGCGCCCGAAGCCATCGCGGAAGTACGCGAGTATGTTGGCAAGGAATACGGTCCGACCTATCTGCCTGAGACACCGAACACGTTTAAAGAGAAGAAAGATTCGCAAGGCGCTCACGAAGCCATCCGTCCGACTTCGGCGATGCGCCATCCCGACCAGATCAAGCAGTACTTAAAGGAAGATGAGTTCAAAGTCTACAAGTTGATTTGGCAGCGCTTCGTTGCCTCGCAAATCAACCCTGCCGTATTCGACCAGACGACTGTCGATATCGACGCGAAGAGCGGCAACGAGGCCTTCTGGTTCCGCGTGACCGGCTCAGTCCTGAAGTTCGACGGTTTCCTCAAAGTCTACGAAGAATCCAAAGAGGGCAAAGACGAAGAGGACGAGGAACTGAAGCACAAACTGCCAGCGCTCGAAGCCGGACAGAAGTTGACACTCCGCGAACTGAAGCCCGAGCAGCACTTCACCGAGCCTCCTCCGCGCTTCAACGAAGCTTCACTGGTCAAAGAACTCGAAGAACGCGGCATCGGACGCCCGTCTACGTACGCGGCGATTCTTACCACCATTCAAGAGCGGCAGTACGTGCAAAAAATCGGCGGCAAGTTTGTTCCCACCGAGATCGGATTAGTCGTCACCGATCTCCTGGTCGAAAATTTCCGCGACATTTTCGATCTGCAGTACACCGCCCGCCTGGAAGAGGAACTCGACGAGATCGAAGAAGGCAAAGAGAAGTGGCAAGACGCGATGTCAGACTTCTACAAGAAATTCCAGAAGGATCTCAAATATGCCGAAAAGCATATGGAGAATATCAAGCGGATGGAGAAGCCCACCGACGAGAAGTGCGAAAAGTGTGGCGCGCCGCTGGTGATCAAGTGGGGCAAGCACGGGTCCTTCTACGCCTGCAGCACCTACGATAAGGACGATCCGAACACTTGCACCTTCACCAAAGAAAATCCGATTAACCTGCCCGACCTCGATTCGGCTGATATGCAGGAAACCGGGGCCGCAGAGGAATATTGCGAAAACTGTGGCCGCGTAATGGTTCTGAAGCGCGGACGCTTCGGCCAGTTCATGGCCTGCACCGGATATCCCGACTGCAAGACCACGCGCCGTCTCGATCAGGGCAAGAAAGTTCCCGATATCCCGCTCGACGAGCTCTGCCCAAAGTGCGGCCGCAACATGATGATCCGCCACGGCCGTTACGGCGAGTTCACCACCTGCAGCGGATATCCCGACTGCAAGTACGTCAAGCAGAACTACATCGGCGTGAAGTGTCCCGACTGCAAAGAAGGCGATCTCGTCGAGAAGAGGGCGCGCAAGGGCAACACCTTCTACGGATGCTCGAATTACCCGAAGTGTAAGTTCACTTCGGCTCATAAGCCGCTCGCCGAGAAATGCCCCAGTTGCGGCAGCGAGTACCTGGTCGAGAAGAATCTGAAAGCCGGCCCTGTGATCGCGTGTCCGAACAAGGAGTGCGACTACGAGCGCGCCGTTCCGCCGCCTCCTCCGAAACCAGAGGCGTCAGCATCAACGAGCGCGTAATAGCGGTGAGCAATGGGCGATGGGCAGTGAGCGATGAGTAAATGCCCTGGCTTGTGACTCATTGCTCGTAGCTCTTTGCTCAAGGCCTCCCCTGAGAATCGGAAACCACAAAGGACACGAAGGCACACGAAGTAGATTCCTTCGTGCATCTTCGTGCCCTTAGTGGTTATCGCATTGCTCACCGCTCATTGCTCATTGCTCATTGCTCCATTACAATCCAACGATTCCCGGAGGAATGCATGCCCAAGAAACCAACCGTAGCCGACGCTCAGCTCATCGTTCAACTCTATGACCTTCGGCGCGAGGCCGAAATGCGCAAAGCTCGCAGCTGGTGGGCGGGAGAGTTCTTCCCGCAAAGCGCCGACGACTTCCTGAAAGTTGCCTGGGCCATGGGCGCCCAGGAAAATGCCTGGCTTCGCCAAGTGGGCGGGTACTGGGGCATGGTCTCATCGTTCGTGAACAACGGCGTCCTGAATGAACAGTTATTTCTAGCTCCGGGATTCAGCGGCGAGCTGTTTCTGATCTATGCGAAAATCCATCCTTTTATGAAAGATCTGCGTCAGAAACTCAACGACCCCAACGCCTTCAAAGACGTCGAGACCGCCGTCACCCATACAAAATGGGGTCGCGACCGTCTTCAGTTCATGATCAAGCGCGTCGAAACCATGCGCCAGAAGCGGGCCGAGCAGCAAGCCCGTTAACGGGAATCTACCGAAGGTCGGTTCGATGACTCAACTATCACAAACTCCGCGCCTCAGGAATCAAGTTGCCCTCGTGACCGGCGGCGGCCGTGGCATTGGCCGCGCGATTGCCGAATCGCTTGCCGGGGCCGGAGCGGCAGTGGCCATCACCTCGCGTTCCCCGGATGAACTGAACGAGACGGTTCGTGTGATCGAGAAAGACGGTGGCCGCGCCGCAGCCTATCCCGCCGACGTAACCGACGCCGCCCAGATCCAATCCGCAGTCACCGCGATCGAAGCATCACTCGGTCCCATCGACGTGCTGGTGAACAACGCCGGATCGCCCGGCCCTCTGAGGCCTTTGTTGGAAACCGAGGTCGCCGACTGGTGGCGCGCCATGGAAGTCAACCTCCTCGGCCCCCTCTTGTGTACGCGGCTAGTATTGCCCGGGATGGTCTCCCGCCGTTGCGGAAGAATCATCAACGTCTCCAGCGGCGGCGGAGCCAATGCGATTCCGTTCTTCAGCAGCTATGTATGCGGCAAGACAGCCGTGATTCGCTTCACCGAATGCCTGGCCCTCGAAACCAAACCATACGGGATCGCCGTGTTCTCGATCGCCCCCGGCACCGTGAGAACTGCGATGAGCGAGTATTCCTTGAATTCACCTGACGGCAAGAAATGGCTCCCGTGGTTCAAGCGAATCTTCGACGAAGGCTTGGCAGTCCCCGCCGAGCGCCCTGCTGCACTCGTGCTGGAGCTCGCTTCCGGCCGCGCCGACAGCCTTTCCGGAAGGTTCCTTTCGATCTACGACGATCTCGATGAGCTCCTGAAAAGCGCCGCTGATTTGGAGCAAAAGAACTTGTATGCACTAAAAGTGGAACGTCTCGCCGCGCCTCCCAATCCAGCCATGGCGTCCATCATGGCTGCCGCCCGCAAGACGGGGTGACACCACCGCCCCCCAGTTCTTCCCAAGGCCCGCCGCTGTCCCATCTGTTATCCTAATCGGCTGTGCGGATGATCTGGTGGTTCCTGATCCTGGGTGTCAGTACGCTGGTCGTAGTGTGTGTCGCGATTGCTTTATACGTTCATCTCAGACGACATTTGCAGAAGACGCACGACGCCCACGACGGAACCCTGAGTAAAACAGACCACGGTACCCGCACAGACCACTGATTCTGCATTGGAGAGATTCATTTATGACAAGGTCGGCTGTTGAAGCTCTGCGCACTCCGCAAGAGCGCGCAATCGATACCTTACGGCAGGTCGCACTCATCGTGGGTGGAAGTTTGTTCGTGGCAGTGTGTGCCCACTGGGGCTCCCTCTCACTGATGCCTCTGACCCCAGTGCCCCTGACAGTGCAGAATTTTGCCGTCTTGCTGGTTGGTCTGCTTCTTGGAAGCCGGCGGGGTTTCGCCGCTCTCACGCTCTATCTGGTCGAAGGCATGGCGGGATTGCCCGTCTTCAATCCCGCAGGCGCAGGTGGAGTTGCTCAGTTATTCGGAGGAGTTACCGGCGGATTCTTGTTGGCATATCCTCTGGTCGCATTCGTCGCCGGCTACATCTTCGAACGCGGCTCCAGGACGTTCGCGCGCGCTGCCCTCGCAGGTATCGCCGCCGAGGCCGTGCTCTTCGCCGGAGGGCTAAGCTGGTTATACGTTTTCACGCATTCCCTGGCGAAGGCCGCCTACCTCGGCCTGTACTGGTTTCTCGCCGCAGAAGTGATTAAGGTGATGTTGGCTGCCGGAATTGCAGCCCGCTGGCGTCGCACACAGTGATTCTGTTCACTGAAGAAGGATCGCGGCTGTGACTAAGATATTGGGAGAGAGCGCCAGAGACTTCGCCGATCAGCCGCGAAGCGGCGGTATGTGAAAATACGGCACGGGAGTGCCGTTGCAGATCGATAAATCATAGGTCCCGAAGGGACGACAAAGCTTTTCTTCGCGTGACGCAGGAGTCCACAACAACCGATGACCGCCGTATCCGATACTGAAAGAACAACCAGCTCCGCCGCCGCCGTCCGCGAGATCACCGTGGCTCACAGCCCCGACTCCGATGACGCGTTCATGTTCTACGCTCTGGCCACGCACAAAATCCGCACGCCGGGCCTGCGTTTTACGCACACCTTGTGTGACATCCAGACGCTGAATCAGAAGGCCCAGGAGGGCGTCTACGACGTCAGCGCGATTTCCTTCCACGCCTATCCCTACGTGCAGGACAAATACGCGTTGATGGCCTGCGGCGGCAGCGTTGGCGAGGGCTACGGTCCCATGATCGTCTCGCCGCGCCCCTTCTCGCAAAACGAAGTCAAGTCCAAGCGGATCGCGGTTCCAGGTACTCTGACTACCGCCTACCTCGCGCTGCACCTGTTCGCGCCCGGCGTGGAGACTGAAGTTGTTCCTTTCGACCAGATCATTCCGCAGCTCTTGGAGGGGAAGTACGAGGCCGGCCTCATCATTCACGAGGGCCAGTTGACCTACGACAAGTCCGGCCTGCACCGCATCGTCGATCTCGGCAAGTGGTGGCAGAAGGTTACCGGATTGCCGCTTCCTCTCGGAGGCAATGCCATCCGCCGCGCGCTCGGTCCGCAGTTGATGTCCGCCGTGACCGTGGCCCTCCGCGAAAGCATCCAGTACGCCCTCGATCACCGTGAAGAAGCGCTCGCATATGCCATGCAGTTCGCCCGCGACCTCGATCCGCAATCCGCCGACGCGTTCGTCGGCATGTATGTGAACGAGCGCACGCTCGACTATGGGGCGGACGGCCGCGAAGCCATCCAACGACTGCTCGACATGGGCCACAAAGCCGGCATCATCGGCCCCGAAGCGCGCGTGGATTGGGTGTGAAGAAGCCTCTAGCTTCTAGCTCCTGGCTTCTGGCTTCCAGCAAACCTCAGTCCCTCGAGCAGCCCTTTTCCGTGCCACGCGATGAGGACACCAGAGACGCATTTGCCGATTTGTGTTTAGCTGGAAGCTAGGAGCTAGAAGCTTGTCCCCCCAAACTCTCCTCATCGACGCCGACGACACACTCTGGGAGAACAACGTCTATTTCGAGCGCGCCATCGCTCGTTTCATTTCATTTCTGAACCATCATGAGTTCACCCCTGAGCAAGTGCGCGAGGTGCTCAACGATGTCGAACGCGAATGCATCGTCAAGCACGGATACGGCCTCCACAGTTTCGCCCACGCGCTGGTCGATACCTTCGAGCGCCTGAGCCCCGTACCGGTCACTCCAGAGCTTCACGAGCAAGTCCTCGGCTTCACGCGCATCATCGAGAACCACGACATCGAGTTCCTCCCCGAAGTCCCCGAGACCTTGGAGTATCTCTCGCAAGGACATCGCCTGATCCTCGTGACGAAAGGGGCCCAAGCCGAGCAATCAGGAAAGGTAGAGCGTTCGGGAGTGAAGAAGTATTTCGCGGCGACAGAAATCGTGGCCGAGAAGAATTCCGTGATCTACGGCCACATAGCCGAGAAGTACGACTGCAATCACAATTCCACCTGGATGATCGGCAACAGCCCGAAGTCCGACATCAATCCAGCCCTGGCCGCAGGCCTTCACGCGATCTTCGTCCCCCACGGCGACACCTGGATCCTCGAGCACGAGGAAGTAAACCCCGCCCCGCCCGGCCAAAAGCTCCTGATAGTAGGCCGCTTCGCCGAACTCCGCGAACACTTTTGATACCCATGTAGCGACAGCCGCCTCGGCTGTCCCGCGAAGGCGAAGCCAAGCGGCATTTTCCCCAAAGCCTGCAGCGATCTACTCCCGGTGCCCCGCGGCCTTGTCTAACTGCTCAAAGATCGGCACAATCGCAACCCCAAACTCCCCAGCAAGACGCGACCACTCAACCTGCCGAGGATTCCCCACAACCGCCCTTCCTCCCAACCTCACACGTAGCCGAGGATTCAATCGCTCCAACTCCCGCTTCAACTCGCCCACAACCACCGACTCGCAAGCAGCGTTATAGACGCAGTGCGCCGGAGTCGGAGCCTGCAACAACTGCACAAGCATCGTAGCGATATCCTCCACGTGAACCAGCAGGATCCTCTCCGATTCCGCATAAGGGATTTCGATGTCCCCCGCCCCCGTTGTCCCAAGGCGCTCGAAGATCTCGCTCCTCCAAGCCGACGTCGCCGACCGCGCCTCCGGACCCACCACCCGTCCCATCCGAAGGCTGACGAATTCCAAACCGTGCGCCTGCCGGTATGCTTCTCCCAACTGCTCAACATACAACTTCGCTGCACCATACAAATCCTCCGGCGCCGCCCGATCCCTTTCCGTTACGACCTGCTCCGCCGGACAAGTCCCATAAACGCTGAGAGAACTTCCGAAGATGAATCGCCGCGCTCCGAACTGTCTCGCCATCTCCAGCAGATTGAGGCTGCCTTCAACGTTGACTCGCGTAGCCCGCGCAGGCTCGTGCTGTGCCATGGTCGGCAGAATCGCCGCGAGATGCACGATCGCAGCAATCGGCCGTGCCTGAAACAACGATCGCAGCTGCTTCCGGTCGGTAATGTCAATGCCGATCTCCCGGCCCACCGCGAAGTGCGCGGGGCCAGCCGCAGCCGACTCAGGCTGATCCAATGCCAGGACCGGATAACCTGAACGCTGTAAAAGTTTTCGCACGGCGCGCCCGATGAATCCGCGCGTCCCGGTTACCAGCACCGAATTGGAATCAGGCGTCTCCATCAGACAGCAGGAATCATCTCCGTTACTCTCATTTCAGTTACTATCGCATCAAACTAACCAACACCGCTCCTCTCGCGCTCGCTATTCTCCGCATGCTACCCTTTTTCTGCTCTGCGATCTGGCTCCCACTTCGTCGGTGGCGATTCAGACCAACAATTTAAGGCGGTTGCTGCACACGGTCGAGGCGCTTTCCGAACTCGGGCCCGCGCTGACGGCTGAGCGCGAGTTCTCGGAAACCTCGCGACTTATGCTGTCTGCCGTCATGGAAGCAGCGGGCGCGCGCGAAGGCGCGCTGTTTTTGTTTAGTGAGAAACCTGCTGTCCTGACTTCCACCACCGCCTTGGGATTCGCCCTCATGCCGGATCCCGCCTTCATTCCTCTCCTTCCCAAACACGTGCACGCGCTGACTGCAGCGCGCGGACCCATCGTTCTCAATTCCTCGACTTACTCGGTCTTCCTGAGTTCGAATGGCAACGTCGCTCCCGAACTCTTCAAGTGTCTTGCTCCCCTGAAAGCCGGAGGCCGTCTTGCCGGCGTCATCGGCCTTGGCCGCCGTCCCGGCGAGGCGCTCTACGAAGACAGCGAACTCGACGCCCTCGAACTGCTTTGCAGCTACGTCGCGCTTGCGGTTCAGAATCACGCCCTGACACAGACCATCGCGCAGCGTGTCTCCGAGAACTTGCGTCTCATGGCTTCGCTGCACGGCTTCTACGACAATGCGCTCGAAGCCTTCGCCAGCGCCATTGACGTCAAGCATGTCAACATTCACGGCCACTCCTTGCGCGTTGGCCGCTACGCCGCCGCCATCGGAGACGCCATGGGCATGGATCCCAACGAAGTCGCCTCCCTGCGCAGCGCTGGCTATCTGCACGATATCGGCAAAGTCGCCGTCGACCGCCGCCTCTTCGGCAAAACCAGTGCGCTCGATCCGGATGAATTCCGCGAGATGGCCGATCACACCACGGTCGGCCACCAGATTGTCCGCAGCGTGACGTTTCCCTGGCCCAGGATTCCTGAGACCGTGCGCTGGCATCACGAACGCAGTGATGGCTCCGGCTATCCCGACAAGCTCATGCAAGAAGAAGTGCCACTGTCTGTGCGCATCATCGGCGTCGCTGATTCATTCGACGCCATGACCACCGTGCGTCCCTACCGCGCCCCGTTGTCGATCGGAAGTGCGCTCAGCGACCTCGTGCGTCTGGCGCCAGAGAAGTTCGATCCCAATGTCGTCCAGGCGCTGCTGATCCAGGTCCGTCGCGACGCGGTTGGCAGCAGCAGGACACCGCTGCTTGAAGGCACGTCCGTCAACATCGCCGCCGCTGACATCGATCATCTGGCCGCGACCCTGCAGCACAAAGTGTCCCGCGGCAAGATCATCTCCATTTAGCCTCGGTTTTTCCCAGCAGCCTATGTGGAATGGCAATGTGTCGAATGGTTATGTCGAACGGTTATGTGGGGACAGCCGTCTTCGGCTGTCCAGCGAGCGAAGCGAGCGCACTGCGAGCCGCCACGAACTGTTTGCCCCAACTAAGAGATCCTGTGCACCGCCGTGGAAGCGGCGCTTTAGTGCGCCATGAGCCGCGCATACCGAGGCAAGCTCTAGTCCTGCTCTGAAATCCCTGTCCCACAACGACTTCCGCCCTCGGGCGGATCTCGCATGCCAGCAACTTTTCCGGCGGTCCGGGTTCATAATCAAAAGATTCGTCTTTCCGGGGAGTCCCAATGCGACCCAGCCCGACCCGCGTAGCGCTGTTACTTCTGTGTCTCAGCCTTGCCTGCGCTGTCCCGCAATTACTCGCCAGGAAGAAAGACCAGCCCGCCGACACTCCGAACGAACAGAAGCGCGCGGTACACGCCCTGAATCGCCTCACCTTCGGCGCTCGTCCCGGCGACGTGCAGCAGGTAATGGCGATGGGTGTCGACCGCTGGATCGACCTCCAACTGCATCCTGAAAAAATCGCCGATAAAGACGTGGAAGCCCGCCTCGAACCCCTCCGCACAGTGCGCATGAGCACGAAAGAAATCCTCGAGGACTTTCCTGACGGTCAGATGGTGAAGCAAGTCGCGGACGGCAAGCACGCCATGCCTTCCGATCCGGCGCGCCGTGCGGTGTATCAGGTGCAGGTGGCGCGCTTCGATGAAAAGCAGGAAAGAAAAGAGAAGAAAGCAGCCGCCCAGCCTCCCGTTCCCGCCGAAGAACTCGCTGCTGCAGCGGCCGCCTCAGCAGATTCCGCGTCGCCCGATGCCAACGCGATGAATGCCATGACAACCAAAAACGCCGCGGCTGAGGTTCGTGTAGGGGCGGACGCCGCGTCCGCCCTGCGGAGCGGAGCGACGCATGCCGCACTCACGCCCCAGCCAACTCCCGCCGATGCAGCCCAAGCGCGTCGCCGCGAAGTTCGCCTCTATACCGACTTAAAAATCCAGGCACTCATCGACCTCCCGCCCAACGAGCGCTACAAGAAGGTGCTCGCCATGTCAGCCGATGAGCAGGTCGCATTCGCCGACTCGCTCAGGAAGGGCAAGGGGCAGGAGTTTCTCGAGGGCCTCGATCCCCGGCAAAAAGAAGTCCTGCAGGCCATGAACAATCCGCCCGCAGTGGTAGTTGATGAACTCTCGCAGGCCAAACTGCTGCGCGCCGTCTACAGCGAACGCCAACTCGAAGAAGTGATGACCGACTTCTGGTTCAACCACTTCAATGTTTTCATCGGCAAGGGCCCAGAGCGGTTGCTGATCACGAACTATGAGCAGGTTGTGATCCGCCCCCATGCGCTCGGCAAATTTGAAGACTTGCTCGTGGCCACCGCGAAGAGTCCGGCCATGCAGTTCTATCTCGATAACTGGCTGAGCGTCGGCCCGAACTCTCCGCAGACTGAGGGCCTACCGCGGCGGCCTGCTGTCCGGTTCGGTCGCTACGGCCGTCCGCGCGTGCCTCGCGGACCCAATCTCAACTCAAAGCGCAAGCAGAACAGTGGCCTGAACGAAAACTACGGCCGCGAGTTGCTCGAACTGCACACGCTTAGTGTGAACGGCGGCTACTCCCAGCGAGATGTCACAGAGGTCGCCAAGGTCTTCACCGGTTGGACCATTGACAAGCCTTTCGAGGGAATGACCTTCCGCTACGATCCGCACATGCACGAGCCGGGACCGAAGTTTGTCCTGGGACACCGCATCAAGCCCAAGGGCGAAGATGAGGGCAGGGAAGTGCTGCACATGCTCGCGACCAGCCCGCAGACCGCGCACTTCATTTCGCTGAAGTTGGCGCAGCGTTTCGTATCCGACGATCCGCCGCCCGCGCTGGTCGATCGCATTGCCAAGACATTTCAGAAGAAAAAAGGCGACATTCGCGAAGTGCTGTCGACGCTTTTCCATTCTCCCGAATTCTGGGCTGACGGAACCTATCGCGCTAAGGTGAAAACTCCGCTGGAGTTCGTCGCCTCAGCCGTTCGCGCGACCGGAGCGAGCGTCGACGATGCGTTGCCCCTCGTCCGCCAGCTGAATAATATGGGCATGCCTCTCTACGGAGCGCAGCCGCCCACTGGATACTCGATGAAGGCCGATACATGGGTCAGTTCGGCAGCTTTGCTCAACCGCATGAATTTTGCCCTGGCTCTGACCTCAGGCAAGGTCCGAGGCGTAAAAGTCGATGCCGTGCAATTGGTGGCCAGCCCGACTCTGCCACCGGATGCGGTCGCCACGCTTTCCACAATGGAAGCCAAGCTTCTGGCATCCGATGTCTCGAAGCAAACCCACGACTCGATCCTCGAGCAGCTGGACACGCCCACGAAAAACGGCGATAAGAAAGACAAGCCCCCGCAGCCCAAGCCGCCAGACGTAAACACGATGGCGGGATTATTGTTAGGTTCACCAGAATTTCAGAGAAGATAGCTACGAGCTCCTAGCTAGCTGAACGGATAACAGCCTTGTGTTCCTCTGTGCTTCACAGAGATGACGTGAATGAGGGTGGGGAATGATCGCAGTGAGGAATGGGATGGAATGTGGAGTGAGGTGGAAGACCGGCCCTTTAGGCCGCGTTAGTGCCGCAAAGATTTCAGGGGCTTTAGCCCCCGTGCAAGCTTCTAGCTGGGAGCTAGGAGCTAGCAGCTAGGAGCTAGGAGCTTCTTATGCCAACTCGCCGCATCTTCCTCCGCAACAGCGCTCTCGCCGTCGTCGGCACGGCCGCGGTCCCAAGCTTCCTGACCCGCGCCGCTTTCGGAGTCACCGAGAACGCCGCTCGTCCCAAGCGCCTGGTCGTGATCTTCCAACGCGGCGCGGCCGATGGACTCAATATCGTCGTCCCTCATGGCGAGCCGCAGTACTACGCCATGCGTCCCAGCATCAACATTCCTAAGAAGTCGGTCCTCGATCTCAACGGATTTTTCGGACTTCATCCGTCTCTCGCGCCCTTTCACCCGCTGTGGCAGCAGCGTCACCTCGCAATCGTTCATGCCGCGGGATCGCCCGACTCCACCCGCTCGCATTTCGATGCCCAGGACTTTATGGAGTCCGGCACGCCCGGTGTAAAAATCACCGAAGACGGATGGCTCAACCGTTCCCTGCATAGCCTGCCCGCTGCTCCGAAGAATTCTCCTTTTCGCGCCATCGCTCTCGGTCCGTCGCTTCCCCGCATCCTGAGCGGTGCCGAGCCCGCGGTCGCGATGAATAACATCGACGATTTTTCTCTCGGCGGAAAAAATCCCAAGCCCTCGCGCGCGGCTACCGCATTTGAGGCCATGTACGACCACTCCTCCGACAGCGTGCTGCACACCACCGGCGAGGAGACTTTCGACGCCGTCAAGATGTTGAAGGCCGCCGATCCCGGCAAATACTCACCCGCGCCCGGGGCCAATTATCCCAAGGGACGCTTCGGCGACAGCCTCCGTCAACTCGCCCAGCTGATCAAAGCGAATCTTGGTGTGCAGATCGCTTTCGCCGACATCAGCGGCTGGGACCATCACGTCAACGAGGGCGCAACCGAAGGCCAACTCGCCAACGTGCTCTCAGATTTCTCGCAATCGCTGGCCGCGTTCTGGACCGATCTCGGCGATCTCGGCGAAGACACGGTGATTGTCACCATGTCGGAGTTCGGCCGCACCGCCCGTGAGAACGGCAACCGCGGCACCGACCACGGTCACGCCAACGTGATGTTTATCTTGGGTGGCCCGGTCAAGGGAGGCAAAGTCTACGGCCGCTGGCCCGGTTTAGACCAATCCCAACTCTATGAAGGCCGCGACCTCGCGCTGACCACCGACTTCCGCCAGGTAATCGGCGAAGCCATCGCCATGCATTTAGGCAACAGAAATCTCGCGCAGGTCTTCCCCGCCTACGACAACCAGCCCACAAGATTCCTCAAGCTTCTAGCGTGACGTAGCGCCGAAATCGTGCCACCTGTGGCGGGGGCCGTCTTACCGACGAATAGCGAACCGTCGACCGTTCTCAATCTTGGAGAGCAATAAATCTTGGAGATCACAGAACGTGATTAACACGTGGATTGAGCCGCGCAGCGGCGGAATGTGACAGCCCGGCCCGGAACTGCCCGGGAAGATGGAGCAGAGAGAGAGCAAATCCACTTCAGCGGACGGCAGCCTTCGCGTTCCAGGATTGTGGCAGGCGCAAGCTAGATATCGATGAACACTTCCCCGTCCTCAACCTTGATCGGATACGTCTTCAACTTCTGATCAGGATGATCCACTGCCACGCCCGTCTTTGGATCCCATTTCCATGCATGCCACGGGCAAACGATCTTTCCGTCTTCCACCATGCCCTGTCCCAGCGAGCCACCCTGGTGCAGGCACTCGTTGTCCATGGCGCTAAGCTTGCCCCAGACGTTAGCGATGCAGATCATTTTTCCGTTGCAGGGAAAGTCCCGCACTTCGTTGGTGGTGGGTAGATGAGCCTGGGAAATGATCCGGGTGAAGGCCATAGTTCAGGATTTTTCTGAGAGCTGACAGCTGATAGCTGAGAGCCCCCAGCTATTTCGGCTGCAACGTCTGCGCAATCATGATCTGGCGCTTGAAATTCTCCACCATGTTCGGATCGAGCCGCACCTCGGTGGGCTTCTTGGCCAGCGTCATCGTGTCGATCTTGTCCTGCAGTTTCAACAGCGCGTAAAACAAATTCTCCGGACGCGGCGGGCACCCGGTCACATAAACGTCTACCGGCACGATCTTATCCACGCCCTGCAGCACCGCGTAAGTATTAAACGGACCACCCACCGACGAGCAGGCGCCCATCGAGATCACCCACTTCGGGTCCGGCATCTGATCGTAAATCCGTTTGACCACCGGCGCCATCTTCAGCGTGACCGTCCCGGCCACGATCATCAGATCGCTCTGCCGCGGGCTGGGACGAAACACCTCCGACCCAAAGCGCGCAATATCAAACCGCGCCGTCGACGACGCGATCATCTCAATCGCGCAGCAGGCCAACCCAAACGTCATCGGCCAAACCGCTGATTTCCGCGCCCAGTTGAAGACGTAGTCCACCGTAGAAATCAGAAAATTCTTCTCAAACTTGTTTTGCAGCCACCCGCTCATGCAGAACCCTCGCAGTCGCGTACACAGGCAGAATAGGGAAGGCGGGGAAGCGCTGTCAACGTTGATCCCACGCTCCTTTCCGGAACGGTCCTCTCGATGCGCTGCCCAATACATAGCCAATCTTAGCAAGACAGCCAAGAAGGGGGCTTCTCTTGACTGGTTCGCCGAATCTCCGATATTGGCCTAACGTGCGCTATATTGGACGCCGATTCCTCTGGTGGGTTCTGCAAGGCATTTCAAAATCCGATTCCTGAACCGGGTCACGAAGATTGGAGTGGAAATGAATCGCTCGACAATTCTCCTTTTGCTGGCAATTGCGTACAAGACCTGTTCGCTTTCTGCACAAACGTCTGCGGTGCCCGAAATTCAGTATCGCTCGGTGCCTGATTTCTTCCACCTTCCAGCCGACCTCTATTTCGGTGAGGTTACTGGTGTCGCCGTGAATTCGAAAGGTCACATCTTCGTATTCTCTCGCGGCAACACGACTGGCCCCGCCTATGGTGCGGCCGCGGCGCAGCTACTGGAATTCGGCCCGGATGGGAAATTTCTGCGGGAGATCGGCCACAACCTGTATGCATGGTCCTACGCACACACGGTCAAAATTGATCCGCAGGACAACATCTGGGTCACCGACAAGGGTTCGGATGTTGTCGTCAAGTTCACTCCTGACGGTCGAGTCTCCATGGTTTTCGGTCGCAAGCAGGAGGCGTCAGACGATGGGACTGGGCCGCTGAAAGAAGTCCAACCTCCTTTGCCGCCAGAAGATGGCCTATTCCGACAGGTGACGGATGTGGCTTGGGACTCCGCGGGCAATACCTATATTAGTGACGGCTACATCAATTCAAGAATCGCCAAGGTCGATAAGGAAGGCAATTGGCTGAAGTCATGGGGCGAACCAGGGAACAAACCCGGTCAATTCGACACTCCGCACAGTATTGCGATTGACGCGCAAGACAATATTTATGTGGCAGACCGCGGGAACCATCGCATACAAGTATTCGACCCAACTGGCAAATTCCTCCGTCAGATCGTCATCGATGTACCCGCTCCGCCAGATGCAAGACCCGCGATAGGCAACAAAACAGACCATCCCTCTGGATCGAGAACGCCAGGTTCTCCTTGGGCCATTTGCATCACTCCGCCGCCCCATCAAGTGTTGTTTAGCTCAGATGCGTTTCCCGGAAGGATTTACAAGCTCAGCCTGGATGGAAAGCTTCTTGGTATGTTCGGAAAGACAGGAAAACAGTTAGGTCAGTTCGGCTGGATTCACGAAATTGCTTGCCCTTCCGAGAATGAGTTGTACGTAGCGGAGCTCTTAAACTGGCGTGCGCAGAAAATCGTTCTAGAGGCAATGCACTAATCCAATGCTGCCGCGTCGGCAAATGCCGGTTCTGCCCAGTTGACGGGAAAACCGGAAGCGTTTCTCAGGTTAATGCGCCGCCGTCCCTGCTCGTCTCTACCGTTCCACCCGTCGCAGCACAACCGGAATACCCGACGGCACCTCCCAAGTCACATCAATCGACGGATCCGACCCGTCCGGCGCCGGCCCGATTGCCGGCCGCCCCGGTTCCTCTTTCGGAGGCTTCGGCGACTCCCACGGCAAATTGACCGAGCGCTGCAATTCGATGCGATCTCCCTTGACCGCGCCCTTGAAGTCGCTGCTCCCGGATTTGAAGGCCACCCGATCGCCGTCGACGGTCCCTTCCACAATCGGCGCGGGGACATCGTCCCCTCCGAAAAATCCGGCGGCCCCTTCGACCGTTCCAGTCAGCTTGCCGCCATCCTGCCGCAGCGTGAACACAGCGTTGACACCGATCAGCATGGAAATGAAGTCGTTCGCGGGCCCACCGGTCGGCAGCACCGGTCTCCACAAGCCAGTAATTCCGGCACCGGATGGTACCTCGCGCTCCCACACCGCCACCTGCGGTCGCAGCCTCACCGCCTTGGCGGCAATCGTCGCAGAAGCCGACGCAAGACCAGGCGAAGTCGCCTCTACCGTAATATTTCCTACTGTCTTCGACGACTGCACCAGTGCCATGCAGAAACCGGAGAATGCCTTTCGCGACGTCCCTTTATCTGAAGCATGGTCCGTCGGATCGCCATTGCCCACGCCAATCAATTTTCCAGCGCCGGAAATTCGGAATGTCACCTCATTGTCGGTGATGGGAATCGTGCGCCCCTGCGCGTCCTGCACCTCAACCGCGAACATCGCTACATCCTCGCCGTCGGCCGAGACTCCCTCGCGATCCGCGCGCAGAACCAGTTTGGCGGCCGCGCCGGTCGTCTCGCGCTTGGCCGTCATCACCTGCTTCCCGTCTTTCCATCCCCGGGCCTCGATCGACCCCGGCGCGTACTTCACAACCCATGCCGCGTGCGAATCCTGTTTTATATCTTTCGCGCCCAGGCTCTTGCCGTTCACCAACAACTCCACGCGATCCAGGTTCGAGTAGGCCCAGACTGCGATCTCCTTGCCCTCCATCCCCGGCCAGTTCCAGTGCGGAAAGATGTGCAGCACGGGTTTCGCGGTCCACCATGACTGGTAGTAGTAAAACGAATCCTTGGGAAATCCGCATGTGTCGATGATGCCGTACTGCGAACTGATGTTGGGCCACGTGTACGGCGACGGCTCGCCACGATAATCGAAACCCGTCCACACGAATCCGCCCGAGAGCCACGGCCTCGCGTTGCAGAAACGCCACCACCCTTCAGCCGAAGCTCGCCCGGTAGTCGTGTAGGGATCGTACGAACTCACGAAGCCCTTCGCGCGATCCGTGATGTATATGCCACGCGTCCCCACAGCGCTCACGGTTTCCGTTCCCATCACCGGCCTGTCCGGATGCTTCTTGTGAAACTCCTCTGCCGGCGGATCCATGTAGTTGTACCCCGCCACATCGCACACCTCCAGCCCGCCCGTCCCAATGGCCCCCGCGGGAGCGATGGAAACCGGCCGTGATCCATCGTGCTGCTTCGCCACCGCCTTCATCGCGCTCAGGATGAGTCCGCCCCGTGCAGTGTTCGCCTGGCCTTCTTCGTTTCCCATCGACCACATAAAGACGCTGGGATGATTGCGATCCCGCCGCACAAGGTTCTCAAACTGGCTGAGCCCTTCCGGATTCGACGACATCATGCGCGTCTCGTCAAAAATCAGCATGCCCATCTGATCGCATGCGTCCAGTAACTCCGAGGTCGGCGGATTGTGCGATGTCCGAATCGAGTTGCAGCCCATCTCCTGCAGCTTGGCGACGCGGTAGTACTGCACAGCATCAGGCAGCGCAGCCCCCAGACCCGCATGGTCCTGGTGGTTGCACGTGCCCTTCAGCTTGACTGACTTGCCGTTCAGCAGCAGCCCCTTCTCGGCGTCAAATTCCGCCGTCCGAATACCGAATGGAGTCTCACAGCGATCCACCACTTGCCCGTCCGCTTGAATCTCGGTGACCAGTTTGTACAGATGTCTCTCCTCGAGCGACCACAACAGCGGCCGCTTCACCACGATCTCCTGTCGATAACTCAGATTGTCTCCGGCGGAAATCGATGCCGCGGGCGCAGTGTCCTTGCCCACCGCTTGCCCCGAAGGATCGAGAATGGTCGAGGTCACGCGCGCACTGCGGCTCGAAGTTCCGTCGTTACTTACCTCGGTCAGAATGGAAAGGGAAGCTTCGCCTGACCGCACCTGCGACCTCACGAACGTGCCCCACTTCTTCACGTGCAACGGGTTGGTCTTCACCAGCCACACATGCCGGTAAATGCCCGCACCCTCATAGAACCAGCCATCGCTCTCGGTAGCATCCACGCGCACCAGCAATACGTTGCGCTGTCCGATATACGCGAAATCCGTCACATCGAAGCTGAACGGATCGTAGCCGCCGCTATGCCGCCCAATGTAGAAGCCGTTCAACACAACCATGGTCTCGCGGTATGCGCCGTCGAACTCGATAGTGATCCGTTTGCCCGCGTCCTCCGCCGGAATATCGAAGACACGCCGGTACCACCCGACGCTTGTCGCGGGATAGTTCCTGCCCAGCGGGTAAAAGCCTTTGTTCAACAAGTCCGGGTCGTTCTGGAAAGGCAACTCTACGGCCCAGTCGTGCGGCAGGTCGAGTGCTTTCCACTCGCTATCGTCATAGGCGATGGAGCAGGCTGGCATGAAATTTCCCGTCTTCTGGAAATTGCCCACCGCCGGGCCGCCGAATCCGAAGTCCTTGCTCAGATCATCGGCGTGCCCAAAGTGAAAGCGCCAGCCAAAGTCGAGCAGCAATCGCTCGCGCCCCGCGCCCGGGATTGAAGAGGCGGCATTGTCATCAACGAGAGCGTTGGACTCAGGCCGCGCAGCCTTGCTCGCGAGATCAAACGGAATTTGTTTAGCGGCGGCAACCGCTGCAGGTGCCAGCAGTCCGGCCTTAAGCACATCGCGGCGGGTAGGCATGGTTCCTCCGGATAAGAGCCTTGAAGATGGAAACTCTGATGCCGAGTCAGGCTTTGATCAGAGATGAAAACGAGCGAAGTATACGCCCCGCCCTTCGCGCTTCACAACGACGCGAGTCACCAATGTGTGACTCGTTTGTGCGGGTGCCCTCTGCTTGATTCACTCAAGCGAAGAGGATTTTGGCGGAAGAGCGGCGCTTTAGCGCCGCGTCAGAAGCCACGACAAAAAGCGGGCTTTAGCCCCGGTGAGAATTACGACGCGCGGGAAACGGCACGGAATCGCGATGCCAATCTCAGCCCCAAAGGGGCGAACGACATTTCTCGCGCACGATGAGGAACCTTCAATGCGCCCCACCCGCCGGCCCTCTTCCCACCGACTTCTTCAACGCAAACACAATCGGAACGCACGCAAAACACACCAGCGCCATATACCGAAAATCATCCACGTACGACCACAACCGCGACTGCGCGTTGAGCGCATGATCCAGCAACCCGTAAGCCTGCTGCGTCGCGGTCGCAGGAGACGACCCCTGCGCCCCCAGATATTGCTGTATTCCCGCGACTGCACCTCTCACCTCCGGCCGCCCCGGCGCTAACGAGGCGGCTAATTCATTGCGATGCAACTGCTCATGCCGCGCCACGATGGTATTCACAATCGAAATCCCAATGCTGCCTCCAATATTGCGCATCAGGTTATACAGCCCGCTGGCATTCCCGATCTCTTCGTTCTTCAGGAACGCCATGGTGGTCGTCGAGAGCGGCACGAACACGCACCCCGACCCAAACCCGCTGAGCACAACCGGCCACAGAAGACTCCACTGCCCGATGGAAAGATTGACATGGCTGAACCCGATGCTCGTCGCGGCAAACAGGCAAAATCCAAACGCAATCAGCAACCGGTTATCGATCTTCGCCGTCAGGTATCCGATCATTGGCATCGCCAGAATGGCCCCAATGCCCCGCGGACTCACTGCCCATCCCGCCGCCAGCGCCGTATACCCCATCAGTTCCTGATAAAACAGCGGCAGCAGTGTGATTAATCCGTAGATCGCAGCGCCGAACAATCCGATCAGCAGACATCCCATCGCGAAGTTGCGGTGGCGGAACACACGCAGATCCACCAACGGTTTGTCATGCCGGAATTCTCGAATCAGAAACGCAACGAAGCTGACCACCAGGACCGCCGCCGCCCACCGAATCCAGGTCGCCCCGAACCAGTCATCCTCCTGCCCCTTGTCGAGGATGATCTGCAGGCACCCCAGCCACACCGCCAGCAGTCCCAGTCCCCAGCCGTCGAACTTTCCCGGATGTGCGTTCTTGATATACGGGGGATCCTCCACATACCGCGAGATCATGAACACTGCGAACGCACCCACCGGAATGTTGATGTAAAACGCCCATCGCCACGAATAGGTGTCTGTAAGCCATCCGCCCAACGTCGGGCCCAGCACCGGTGCGACCACCACGCCCAGCGCAAACACAGCCATCGCCATGCCGCGCTTTTGCGGAGGAAAAGTCTCCAGCAGAATGGATTGCGACAGCGGCTGTAACGCCCCGCCGCCCGCACCCTGCAGAGCCCGTGCGAGCAGGATCATTCCCAGGCTCGTCGCCGCTCCGCAGGCAAACGACGACGCGGTGAACAAGAAGATGCAGAACAGCAGGAACCGCTTGCGTCCAAACCGCAGCGAAAACCACGAACTCGCCGGCAGTACCACTGCATTGGCCACCAGGTAACTGGTCAGTACCCATGTCGCTTCGTCATTCGATGCCGACAAACTTCCAGCGATATAGGGCAGCGCGACCGCCGCAATGGAAGTGTCGAGCACCTCCATAAATGTCGCCAGCATCACCGCAAGCGCAATCAACCAGGGATTCACGGTCGGCGCATTGTGAGTCGTTTGTGCTGGAGTCATTCCTTCCCACTTTCGAAGGCGAGAACAGGGTGGTTCTTAAAGATGCTCTGCCCGCCTTTGAGGTTGAAAAAATGTTTTGGCAGGCGCAAATCGGATTCTTGGTTCGTAAAAGAGCGTTTTCGCATGACGTAGCGCCGCCGTCCCGGCGGCTGTGGTGGCGGCGTCTCGCCGCCACAGCCAGAGATCGACAAAGCCGTCAGGAGTGAATCGAATCGGGAAGGGCACGGCTTCAGCCGTGCGGCTGCCAGCTGCAGATTTTCTCGGCTTTAGCCGCTGAGGGCCTGCATCCTCTCCGCTGCTGCCCCACCCAGGACCCGCCTTGACGAGGCCACCTTCAATTTCCCAACAAGCAGATTGCGCAACCTGCGCACGGCGGAGGGGGTTTCCCGGGCGGTGATGCCGCCAAAGCCTAGAATCAGGCCCTGACGCGGCTGTCCCATATACGCGCGGGAGAGAGGCCACAGGGCCAGTTTCTGACGTGCGCCATCCCAGGCAATTTCCTCGTCGCGGAATTTGTCTTGCAACATCACGGTGAGATGCATGCCGGCTGCGTCTCCGACGACTTCGGCCATGTCGCCGAGGCTGTTGGTAAGGCTCTCGACCAGGACTTGCCTCAACCCGCCATAGTGAACCCGCATCCTTCGCAAGTGGCGGGCAAAGTGCCCTTCGTCGATGAAGTCGGCGAGTACCTGCTGATAAAAAGTTGGCGGGCCCAGGTCCATTACTCGACGCATGGTGACAAAGCGGTCGATCAAATCGGGCGGAACCACGATGTATCCCAGCCGCAACGAAGGAAAAAGAACTTTGCTGAAGGTTCCGATGTAGATGACTCGGGAATTGCTGTCGAGTCCGTGCAGAGACGGGATCGGCAGGCTCTCGTAACGGTATTCGCTGTCGTAGTCATCCTCGATAATCCATGCGCCCGAGTTTTGCGCCCACTCCACCAACTGCAGGCGGCGCGAGGCGCTCATCGTGACTCCCAAGGGGAATTGGTGCGATGGCGTGACAAACGCAGCCCGCGCTTTTCGACACTTCCTGATGCCGGCCGGAACATCGAGACCCTCGGCGTCCACCGCGATCGCCTCCGGACGGCATCCGTTCAACGTGAAAATGTCCCGGGCCAGGCGATAAGCGGGATCTTCGATCCACACCCGATCGCCCGGACTGAGGAGAACACGCGTCGTGATCTCGAGTGCCTGCTGCGAACCGTTGACGATCAGGACCTGCTCAGGTTCGCAGCGCAGCGCACGCGCAGTTCCCACATAATTCGCAATCGCCTGCCGCAGCGCTTTGTGGCCCATCAGGTCGCCGTAACGAAAACATTCGCCGTTGGCGTTTCGCGACCGGCGCGCGATCAACGCCGACCAGGTGTGCAACGGGAATTGATCAAAAGCCACCTGTCCCACGCGGAACGGCCCAGGCAGGGCCATCCACGGCAAGTCTTCCTTGCGTGGAAGGAGCGAACAGCGATTCGAAACCAGACGGGGACCGACGCGGGTTGTTGTGCCCCTTGCACCCATCGGTCCGCTCGACGTCAATTGCTCGGGAAGGGAGCCGGAAACCACAGTCCCAGCTCCGACCCGGCTCTGCAGATAGCCTTCAGCCAGCAATTGCGCATACGCGTTGAGCACGGGAAACCGGGAAACCCCCATCTCGAAGGCGAAGACGCGAGTGGAGGGAATTCGCTGCCCCGGACGGAGCCGGCCATCCAGAATGGCCGCGCGGAACGAATTATAGATTTGCCGGTGCAGAGGCTGGGAGGCTCTGCGATCCACAGCGATCATGGGCAACAAGCCGGAGGCCACGCGCTTCATTTTCGCGGATCATAGTGGTCATGCCAAAAACGTGTCAAGTGGGTATTGAACGCGACCACTTATGATGGCACTCTCCCCTTAAGCAAGAAACCACGCCATCGGGGAGAGTTCTATGTCGCGGATCCGCCATTGCGTGGAGTGTCCCAAATGCTTCACGCGATATGTGATTTCGTTCAGCCCATACCGCAACGGCGCGTACTTGCGGCCCGTGGTGAGTGGGCATTGGGATGAGTATATTCTCTACTGTTCCTGCAGTCGGGCGGGTGGGGTCAGCCGCTGGAGGGCGAACGAAGAAATGGCTTGCAGAGTCTCGAACGCAGCCTTTGAGCGGGGCTACGGAACCTCGGCTGAGATTCGTCCTGTAGGCAAGCCCAGGGATCCCTTGTCCTTTGACGCGTCTCGGTATCTGAACGACTGGAAATCGCAGGACCGCCACAAGAGCACATCCTGAGCAGTTGGCTCGTCCTTGGTTTCTTGGCATCCGCATGCACACAACACTTCTCGCCATATTTCTTGAGATCTCTCGCACGGTCGTTTCGATGTGCGCCGCCGGCATCCTGCTGTTCCTGGTTGCGCTGTGGGCTGCGAAAACTGACATCGCGCGGGCCCGCGGCCTCGACAAGGTCGTAGCCTTAAGCAATTTGTGTTTCGCCGCCCCCTTGGCAGTCTTCGGTGCCCTGCATCTCTCGGACGTAGACTTCGTCATGCCCATCGTGCCCTCGTATATGCCGTGGCGATTGTTCTGGGGGTATTTCGTCGGATTTGCGCTGCTGGCCGCGTCCTTGAGCATTGCCACAAAAATTCAAGTGCGCTGGTCCGGCCTGCTGCTCGGGATCATGATGTTTCTTTTCGTGGGGATGTTGGACATCCGGGGAGCTATCGCCCACCCCAGAGATAGATTTGTATGGACGTTTGTCCTCCGCGAAAGTTCGTTCGCGGCTGGCGGCTGGATTCTTGCCGGAAACGCCCTGCGCGAGCAAGGCCGCGGGCAAGGCAGAAGCAAGCTCATTCTCGTGGGCCGCGTGATAATCGCGATCGCCGCCATATTTTATGGCATTGAGCATTTTCTGCACCCAGCGAGCGCGCCCGGAGTCCCGCTCGAAAAACTGATGCCCACGTGGATTCCGGCCCGCCTGCTCATCGGCTATCTGACGGGCGCAATTCTTCTCGTTGCCGGGATAAGTATTCTGTTGGCCAAGAAAACGCGAATGGCGGCAACGTATCTCGGTACCTGGATTGTGCTGCTGGTCGTGTTCGTCTACGGCCCGATCCTGATCGCGTCGATGTTAGACCCGAGCACCGCGGTCAAGATCGAGGGGATCAACTACTTCTTTGACACGCTGCTGTTCGCCGGAGCGATTCTCGCCCTCGCCAGCGCGACCCCACGCACGGACTGAAATGCGCCTGGTTGCGCCCACGTATTCTCCAAGCATGGTTATTTCGTAACTTGCTTGACGTATCGCGGCAACCCTCCAAGCCCCTCAATGAGCGCTAACGCCTGATAACGTCAGCCGTCTTGAAGTGAAGAAGCTGATTTAGGACTCTATTTCACGGTCTGAGCCAGATCACCCGTGGTCAACACATACATTATGTAGCGATATATCTTCACCGTGTGCTGCTTGCAGACCAATGTAACCACTCCATCGCTTGTACGCTCGCTGTCTACGTCCTTCATCTTTTCCCAAGGTTCCGCGGTCGCGAGATGCGACACCTCCGGAGCGGAACTCTTCCCCGGCTGCAAGTACTGAGGTTCCGGGATGCGGGGGGAAAACCTGTCACTCAGGAAGACCTTGACCCGTGCTGATCCGTTTTCCCAACTCACTGAATCCATCCGCAGGCTCAGTCTCGATGCCTGATTCTTCGTCCTAGCTTGAGACACTACAATTTCCCCCGAGAACTTTGCATTTTGTGGCACAACGATTCCATTGAGTAGGGTAGCCATCGACAGTTTGGCTTGAACTGTCGTTCCGACGGGCGTCTTCCCCGCTGTCACGCTCCTCTGGAAGACCACGGGGAACTCTTGCGCTCCGCTGACTGGCGCCGCCATCCTAGGCTGTTGTTGGCCCGAGGAACCGGATGAACAAGCGACAATTATCATCAAGCTCGCCACGAGTACTCTTGCCAACATGATTTCGACCTCCTGTTATTGATTTTCTCATGCGGGATAGGAAGGGTGGTCAGAAGCGGTGATCCACGACTGGCGAAAAATCGCCATTACACTCACCGTCCGGCGTCGCAGGACTTGCGCGATCAACTCGAATTACGAAGATTGGGATAGGGATCATCTAACGTTGCTCGACGCCAGCAACTGAGCGAAGCCCGTTGCTCGGCCTCGGTGAGATCAAATGAACCAACCTGGGTCTTAAGCCATGACACATCGTGCCACGCTCCTGCTGGCTCAGGAGCGACCTTCGAGTTCGTCTCTTTCGCCAAGAACCACGCCACCCGAGCGGCCAATTCCGGTATTGGAGAATCAACTTGGAGAATGAGAGGGTGTTCCGAGAACGGTCCGACTTCGACAATTTCATGCTCGCACTCCCGATTCTGGGCATAGAGGCACGTCCAATCTCGACTCGCGGGATTGTGCGAATTGCCGTCCGTATCTACGTTATGAGAGTCTCCCCACAGAAACGTGATTACGAGGCGAAAGTCGGGACGGGGGCCTTCTGGTTGAACAAAGAATCGTGGCACTTGAAACTCCCGTTGGGATCGTATCATCGACGATAGTTGGCGAAAAATCGCCATATCACTCATCACGGGCAGCAAAACAGTTTCTTCGTGCTCGCTTGTGCTGCGGCCTGGGCAGAAGAATACCCTGGACCGGATACGATCCAACGCCTGTTAAAGATGTTTAGGGACGCTTCCGAATGGCTTTGCCAAAAGGGGCCGCGACTCTATGCCTGCCGGAGTGTAGTGTCGCGCCACCTCCGACGCATATCGCATTCCAACCGCCTGGTGGGCCGACAACCATTCGCTCAATCGAGTCGATCCCGCAGTCGGCCCTTCCGGCGCCAGCAGGTTGCCCATCAGCCCGCGATACTCCTCCCACGTAAGCACCACGTCACCCACCAACCATCCCGCCACCAGAGTCGCAAGATAGGCCAAACCGGCCGGCACATGGACGAAGCGCACCGACCGTCCAATCGAGCGCGCGATCAGCCTGACTAACTCGTCGAACGTATACGTTTCCGGACCCACCGCATCAATCACCGCATTGCCAGTCGCGTCCACAGCTTCAGCCATGATCCGCGCCATGTCTTCCACATAAATCGGTCGAATCCGATACCGGCCATCTCCCGGTATTCCGAACACCGGAAATCGCCGTACGAACCACGCGATGTTATTAATGAGTATGTCTTCCTCTCCAAATATCACCGTCGGCCGCACAATCGTGTACGAAAGCCCGGAGTCGATCACGGCCTGCTCCAGTTCCGCCTTCCCGCGGTAATAAGCGAGCGGAGACTCCGCCGACGGATTCGCGATGCTTACATGCACAATGCGCCCGACTCCCGCATCCTTCGCCGCTTCAATCAACGTCCGCGTATTCCGCACCGCCGTCTCGAACGTCAACTCTCCGCGGGGAAATCGAACCCAATAGGTATTGATCAGCGTAGATGTGCCGAGAAGCGTCTTTCTGAGTTGGTCAGGACGATCGAAGTCATAGGGAAAAACCCCCACAGCCTGACCGAAAGGATTCTCGCGCCCAGGATGCCCCGTGAGAGTACGTACCCGATATCCCCGGTCCAGCAGAAGTTGCGCAACGTACTTCCCGGTGTAACTGAACGCGCCGGTTATCGTGACTGTCCCCCGCCCGGCCTTCTCGTCGTGCATCGGTAAACTCCTATGCCGTACGTCTCACGCGATGTCTTGTCATGCTGAGCGAAGCGGGAACGAGAGCAACGCGATCGTTCCCGCGCAGTCGAAGCATCCCTACCATCTTCGAAGAGGTTAGCTTGAGAGTTCTGATCCTGTTTTGAAAGGGCGCGGCTTCAGCCGCGCCGTCAGGTCTACCCGCTCGCCGCCTCCACCAATTCCAGTGCCGTTTTCCGCAGAGGCTTCATCAGCGGTAACGACGAAATCCTAAGCAGATTCACCAACAAGCTCAGACTCTTCTCCATCAACCGCTGCGTCCGCTCCTGATCCGGCGAGTGGTCGTAAAGCCAGAACATGATCAGCGCCATCTGGTACAGCCAGAGCAGATAAGGCAACCGAGGCTTCAGATCAGCCGGAATCTTCACGTCGCCGCCTTCGATCGCCACCCTCATCTGTTCCACCGCGGCATCGCGAATGAGCCGCGACTCTTCGCTGAACGGCGAAAGCGGATCGGCCCCATCCGGCGCGTGCCGGAACAGGGCAGCGCAGAACTTGCGATTCGGCGCCAGCAGCGTCAGCCGTTGATCGAGCACCGCCCGAATCCGCTCTTTCAGCTTCTTCTTCTCCGCGAGCGCTCCGCCCACCAGCGGCGTGCTGGTCTCCTGCATCTCACGATAGAACGCCAGCACGATGGCGTCTTTGGAAGAGTAGTAGTAATAAGCTCCGCCCAGAGCCACGCCGGCCTTGGCCGCGATGTCGCGCATGGTCGTCTCTTCGAATCCCTTTTCGCGAAACATCTGCATCGCGGCTTCGTAAATCTTGCGGCGCGTATCTTCGGCGCGCGACGTAACTCTGGGCTTGATCGTTGTGTTGGTCATAGTAAGTATTCCCGAACAGTCGACACCGGCGCGTTGCCCGCTGGCAGGGCACAAGGCTCAAGTTCAACCCGTCGCAGTTCGCCGGCAATCGCTTCCGGATCCTCCGCGCTCAGCATCTTCGAAAGCCAGTGCCGGTTCTTCGAGAGCGCCGCAAAGGCCTGCCGCGCCAGCGGCATCAGCAACGGATGCGTCAGCCGCGCCGCCCACTCGCGATATTCCACCATGGCATACATCACCATGATCCATGCCCGGTCGTTCAAATACACAGCCCCTTCATCGCTGATCACCGCGAGATCCTCGTTTGTCGCGATGCGATCCAGTTCCGGAAACAGCCGCTTGGCTTTCTCCGACCCTTGCTCCACCACCGCCAGCCCGATCCACGACCGTTGCGCCAGGATCCAGTTCTTCAACCGGCAACAAAGTTCGCACCTCGGATCGTAAAGCACATAAAGTTTTTCCATGATGCGACCTCCTTTCGCTTCCTCTGCGTCCTCCGCGCGTTCCTCTGCGTTCTCTGTGGTCAAGCTTTACGAAGCGCGGATTACTAACGACTCCTGCGGCGGGAAGAGATGACCCATTTTCACCGCGGGATCGCGACGTTCAACCTGGCATCCGGCGCCACGGGCGGTGGCGGCATCACCGGCGGCCGCGGCACCCGCGCGCTCCGCCGGATGCGCGAGAAGACGTAGAGATTGAAGAAGTGCATCCCGCCGAGAATCAGCAGCACCATCCCCATCTTGTCGCTCAGCAACTCGATCGCGGACCGTGAATTATTGATCACCTCCGCCGTCTTCAGTGCCAGCGACACGAATCCGATATTGATCAGATAGAACCCCACCACCAGCAAATGATTCACCGAGTCGGCCAGTTCCCGATCGCCATGAAAAGCGTCCACCAGGAAGATTGCCCCGCGCTTGTACAGTGTGCGTGCCACCCAGATCGTCAGCGCGACGCTGATCAACAGGTACGTCAGGTACGTGACCACGATGATGTTGTTGGCTGTATTCATAATCTCCCTCCCCCAAAGGGATATTGAACGTGTTCAAAATCACTGTAGGCCCGCGCCAATGGCCTGTCAATAGAAAAATTGAACGTGTTCAACTATCTGCTTTCCCAGTAACTTGGCAACGCGATACTACGATGTCGCCCACACTGTCGGTTATTCCGGGAAACGCGCGGACGCATCCAGCGTCCTACTCTGTGTACCCCTGTGTCCCCTGTGGTGAATTGTTTTTTGCCGAGCTCTTATGTCCGAGCCGGCCAGTTAACCTGCCCACCCTTGTTGTAAGCTAGATTCCCAATGTGCCCCGCCCGTGCCGCCGCAACCCCGGCCTCAACCGGCGCATTCGGTTCCTTGCGGGTCTTGATGCACTCGAAAAAGTTCTCCATATGTGTGATCGTCCCGTCTCGGAAGCTGTGCGCGGTGAGCACCGGATTCTGGTCCCTCTGCACGCCCTCGCGATACACGGTGAATCCTCCACGATCGATCTTCAAGGTCGCATCCGTCCCGCGAAATTCCAGCCCGCCGTCATCGATTGACGAACACATCATCCCCTCATACACCACATCAAACCCGGGATATCGGAACGCCGCCTGAATCGTGTCCGGACAATCCCACTGATCGAAGACGTACTTGTCGGCGACCATGCAAGCCTGCTTCGGCGTATCGGCCTTCATCGCCCAATGCACCACGTCAATCCAGTGCGTGAACAGATCGGTCATCGCCCCGCCGCCAAAATTCCAGAACCACCGCCAATGCGCAAATTTCTCATCGCTGAACGCCTGTTCCGGCGCCGATCCCAGCCACATCTTCCAGTCGAGCGCCTGCTGATCGATCGGCTTTGCCACCCAGTTGCGCTGATAGTTTTGCCACCAATATGTCCGCACCTGCACCACGCGCCCCAGGCTTCCCGCCTGAATCAAATCGACCGCGTCGCGAAAGTGCGTCCAGCTCCGCTGCTGCATGCCGCACTGCAAAATCTGCTTGCCTGACCGTACCGCCTTCGTCAGTGTGGCTCCCTCTTCGATCGTGTGGGTAACGGGCTTTTCGAGGAATACGTCTTTCCCCGCCTTCAGAGCGTCCACCGCCATCGGCACATGCCAGTGGTCCGGAGACGCGATGATCACCGCATCGATGTTCTTGTCGAGCACTTCCCGATAATCGAGATGCGTCGTAGCCAACCCATTGGATCGCTCTTTGACCGCATCGCGATTGGGTCCGTACACGTCACTCACCGCCACAATTTCGTACGAGCCGGCCCTGTCGGCCGAATCGAGCAGCCCCTTCATGCGATGTCCCGCCCCAATCACTCCGATGCGAATTTTGTCGTTAGCCCCAAACACACGGGTGGAAGCGAGCGCCGTCATTCCGCTCGCAATAATGAAGCTGCGCCGAGTAATCATGATGAACGGCCTCCATATGCCGAATGATGGTATCAAGTTTCAACTCAGGTGCAAGGTCATGGAACTTGGCCGGACCAGCCGCCGTTGCGCATCAATACCCAAGGGAAAGCGAAGGAACCAGATCCTTCGTGCACTTTCGTGTTCTCCATGGTTCCAGCCTTTTCCTCGCTTCTAACCCGAGCCACTAGCCTCGTCCTCTGCGCGCTTTTCTCTGCGTTCTCTGCGGTTATTGCCTTTGTCGTTGTCGCTTCCATGGTTTCCTTGCCGGGCTAGGCCTAGCTGCGAAGCCAAACATTTCGGTGTATGCTCTTGGACCATGCGAGTCAAAATCTGGAGTTACTTCGCAATCGCGTCCTTTCTAACCATGTCTTTCTTCACTCAAGCACAGCAATCCTCCGCCAAACCGGAAGACACCGAAGTCTGGCAACCCGAACCGAAAGTCGTCACACCGGCCGCAGAGTCCGGCAAACCCCCGTCAGACGCGATCATCCTCTTCGACGGAAAGAATCTGGACGAATGGGTCTCCGCCAACGATCGTTCGCAACCCGCGAAGTGGACCGTCGCCGACGGCATTCTCGTCGTGAGTAAAACCGCGGGCAACATCGAAACCAAGCGCACCTTCCACAATTACCAGTTTCACATGGAATGGAAAGTTCCCGAAAACATCACCGGCTCCGGACAGGCGCGAGGGAACAGTGGACTCTTCCTGGCCTCCACCGGCACCGGCGACGCCGGATACGAACTGCAAGTCCTCGACTCCTACAACAACAAAACCTACGTCAACGGGATGGCCGCGAGCGTCTACAAGCAGAGCATCCCGCTCGCGAATCCAGCCCGTAAGCCCGGAGAATGGCAGAGGTACGACGTCGTGTGGACCGCTCCCACCTTCAACGACGACGGCTCGCTGAAGACTCCGGCGTACGTGACCGCATTCTTCAATGGTGTGCTGGTGCAGAATCACTTCGAACTGAAAGGCGAAACCCGTTACATCGGCCAGCCTTTCTACAAGAAATTCGACGGTGCGCCCATCAAGCTGCAAGCCCATGGCGATAAGAGCGAACCCCTGAGCTTCCGGAATATCTGGGTGAGGGAACTCCCGTAGTTCGGGTATCCATTGTGCCAAGGCAAGAAACCGCCTGGCTGCCCTCTGTGGACCTCTGTGTCCTCTGTGGTGAAGGCTTTTGATCCGCGCCCCGGGTAAGCGCGATTTGAACGCTCTTCGCAGCCTTCGATAGAATGAAAAGTTCTGTGGACGCCTTATGTCACTCACCAAACAGCAAGCCCTGGAGATGTTCGAGTCCGATGACTTGATCGGCATCGGAATGGAAGCCGACACGGTACGCCGCCGCCTTCACCCCGAGGGCGTCGTCACTTACATCATCGACCGCAACATCAATTACACGAACTTTTGCACCGAGTACTGCACCTTCTGCGCCTTCTATCGTCCGCTGAAGGGTCCCGCCGCGAAGGAGGGCTACATCCTCGACTTCGACACCATCTACGAAAAGATCCGCGAGACCGTAGAGCTCGGCGGAACAGGCGTGCTCATGCAGGGCGGCCTGCACCCCGATCTCAAAATCGATTGGCACGAGAAGATGCTCCGCGGCATCAAGGAACGATTTCCCAAAGTGCATCTCCATTGCTATTCGGCGTCCGAGATCATCGCCATCGCCGAGTACAGCAACCTGACCATCCGCGACACGATCCTCCGCCTCCGCGACGCCGGCCTCGACTCCATCCCCGGTGGCGGCGCAGAAATTCTCGACGACGAAGTCCGCTACAAGATCGCCCGCCTCAAGTGCCTGACCGAAGACTGGATCAATGTCCACCGCACCGCGCATCAAATCGGCATGCGCACCACGGCGACCATGATGTTCGGTGTCGGCGAAAAATACGAGCACCGCATCAATCACTTCCAGCGGCTCTATGAACTCCAGGAAGAAACCGGCGGGTTCACTGCCTTCATCCCGTGGAGCTTTCAGCCGCAGAACACGGCACTGGGCGGACGCCACTGGGACGAAGCCACGGCTGTGGAATACTTGAAAGTTCTTGCCATCTCGCGCCTCTATCTCTCGAATTTCCTCAACGTGCAATCCAGTTGGGTGACGCAGGGATTGAAAGTGTGCCAGATGGGTCTGCGTTTCGGCGGCAACGACGTCGGTTCGGTGATGCTCGAAGAAAATGTGGTCCGCGCCGCCGGCGTGACCAATTGCACCACCGAAGAAGAATTGCGCCGCATCATCCGCGACGCCGGATTCCGTCCCGCGCAGCGGGACACACTGTACCGTCAGTACTTCCTGAACTAACGGGCAGACTGAACCTACGCGGAAGAGCCGGTTGGTTCTGCGCCGTAAGAAGCTCCCGTAAGAGCCTCGCGAGTGACGGCGGTCGACAGTTCCGTGGAAGAGCGGCCCTTTAGGGCCGCGTTAAGGCTCCCATGACTTTTACGGGCTTTAGCCCGAGGTTTTTAAAATGTCATTTCCGATCAAGACTTGCGTAGTTTGCGGCGAAGAATTCGAACTGAAACCCGGCAAGCCCGGTTTCGCCAACCGCTGTCCCGAATGCAGTGAAGAAGACTCCGCCGACGCCGGACCGAAATCCCCCGAAGGATGGAAGTCCGACAAAGGCGCCAACGCCGCTCGCCGCGAAGCCATGCGCAACCTGCTCTACCGCAAAGACAGCTGACATCCGTTATCTGTGTTCCCCTGTGCCGTCTGTGGTGACTAAGAAAGGGGTCCAACCGCACGAGCCGCTGTAAACAAAGTTTTGACATTCTAGTTACATCTCTCCTCAATCCAAAATCACTTCGCTGAATCCAATTCACTACGCGCTAAAACAATTTTTATCCGGATTGAGTCCGACCATTCGGAGGATCCACCTGTGTCTAGTCATCAAGCCGGTGCGAAAAGAGTGCGTCACGAGTCATCGTGAAATCCGTTTCTGAAAGAGGAAAGTCATGCAGAATCTCAGGAAGTATGTGTTGTTCGCGTTCATGGCTGTATTTGTTGCATCGCTCGCAATCGCGCCGGCGCATGCTCAGAGTGCCAGCATTTCGGCAAGCGTCCCGTTCGATTTCGCGGTGGGAAAAACCAGTTTGAAAGCGGGTAGCTATCGAATCACAAGAGAGGGCTCATTCGTGGCATTCTCGCTGGCGGGTGGAAACACCACGTATACCATGCTGTACCAGGGCGGCGATGCCAGCCGGCACGACGGACAACCTTATCTCGTCTTTACCCGCTACGGAACGGAATCGTTCCTCAGCAAGATTGTCTTTTCGGAGGAAAACTCCTATGCGGTGCCTCGCAGCGGCAGGGAGAAGGAACTTGCGGCTCACCTGAATTCGGGCGAGCAGGTAGCAGTGCTGATCGAAGAGGCGCGATAGTCTGAGTTGTTGCACGCGTGCGGAAACCAGCATCGCGAGAGTAAGTGCGCAAAAGGCTCGCGATGCTGTACGCCCGCGCAATCCGTCCAACAATTTCCCGGAATCTGGTTAAACGAGCAGGGACCGGCGAGTGCTCAACCTTCGCCTATTCCTTCGCACGTTTCAAAACAAGCGCCAGAGTTCCTCCGCCCTGCGTCCAGGCTCCATCGATGGAAGAAAGGTCAGCCGCGATTTTTCCTTCGAACACGCCACCGATCCCTTTCGCTTCGATCTTCAGCGTCGCCCCGTTGCGTGTGACCGACGAGGTCGGAATGCCTTTCGCCCCCTGATCCGGACTGTCCATCGTCGCGATTAACCCGTCTTCGGTGTTCACGATGTGAAACACCACCCGCAGCTTGCTCATCCCCGTATCGAGCGTGCCCGTCCAAGTCCCATCGATGTCAGAGGCCTTTGCCGGCTTGTGTTCGGTCTTGATCGGCGCCGTCGCCCGCTTGAACTCGAGAGGCAAAGGTTTCCCTTGCGACCAGGTCCCCGAAATCGACTTGCCATCCGCCGCCACGGTTCCCTCATAGGTTCCCTGCACGGCCGTTACGTCGAGATCGAATTTGGACCCTTTAAGAGTCGCCGATTTGACCGGAATGCCATTCGCGCCCTGGTCGACGCTGTCGAGCGTGGCCGTCAGGCTTCCGGCGCTAGCTTTCGTAATATGCAGCACGAGCCGCAGTTCTCCCATGCCCGTGTTAAGCGTCCCCTGCCAGTCGCCCGCAATGTCCTGCGCGCGAGCAAACGTTGCGGCCATGATCAGAACGAAGAGAATGAATGCGCGTTTCATGCACAGCCTCCTAAGCGAAAACTTGTTAAATCTACCGGGTGCCCCGCCCTTCTCGCGCATTTTGCGAGACGGTGGGGATTTTGACTTCCAATGCGCCAATTACAACCGATCCCGACACAACGCAACTCACCTTCACTCCACCGCATTCAATTCGTCGATCATGCGCTGCAAGCATCGCGCGGCCCGCATATTCATCTTCCAGATCACAAAGAACATTCCGGCGACGATCGCGTCCATCAGCACCAGTCCGGCCCATGCCGCCGGACGCTGAAACTTAATCGCATACCCGATCGTGTACACCACGAACCCCGGAACCAACGGAGCCAGATACCAGGACCACACGTTGCGCACCACCGCGCGCTGCCGCTCCAGTTCCCCGCGATAGAGGCGCAGGCTGGTCAGTGTGTCTACTCCGCGGGGCAAACTCGTCGCTGAGCCTTTGCGATGCAGTTGCACGACGATCCACAGCATGGCTCCGATAAACAACCCAAACGTTACCCGAGACAGCACATCATGAACCGTGACGAAAAAATACCCAAAGAGAGCCGTAGCAATCAGCGATGCCACGTACTCCCGGACATTCCTCCACATGATTCTGCGCTCAAACTTCGCGGCGCGCTTATGAATGATTTCAGCCGACATTTTGATCCCCTCCACGCGCTGGTCCTGCCAGATTTTCTGCACGGGATTTTCAACTTCCATCATGACTCGCTCCCTCCCTGCTGAAACTGGCGCGCCAGCATGTTCTTGATGCGGTGAATTTTGGTCGCCACGTTCCCCGCCGACAGTCCCGTGATCTCTCCAATGGAGGCCGCATCCAAACCCTCTAAATAAGAAAGGATTACGTGCCGGTCGAGCGGCTTGAGACGTTGAATGAGCCTGAGCAGTCGATCGAGCGCGTGCCCGCGATCGGCCGTGCTCTGTCCGCTGTTCGCGTCCGGAAGATTTTCCAGTTCTTCCAGCCCGACCAGTTCCTGCCCTCGCGTGCGCCGCTGCCGCAGCACATGCGACGCGCCCACGTTGTGAGCCACGCGGTAAATCCAGGTCCGCAACGAGCAGCGCCCGTCAAACCCATTGAAGCTGCGCCACAGCGCGACGTGAATCTCCTGCAACAGATCGCGCCGCAAATCCGCGTCCGCCTCGTAAGCCCGAGCCAACCGCTCGAGCGCCGCGCCATAAGTCTGCGCGGTCTCCCGATACAGCTCGTCCTGCGTCGAGGTCATTCTTGATACCGCCGCCGGAATCGCGTCAATTGCACTCACATCTAGGTAGTTGACGGAAATGGAGGTTTCTTACACGCGAATTGTGGAGATGTTAAATCATACTTACTCGATAGCCTGCCAAACAGCCATGTGGGGACAGCCGCCTTCGGCTGTCCAGCCGCGGAGCGGCGCAAGAATACAGCCCACGCCGCAAGGCGTGGGCCAACGAATAAACAATGAGGAAGCCCTGAAAGGGCGAAAGAAAATCGGCCCCTGAAGGAAACAGTCAGCGGAGGATGTATCGAAATCCCACGCTTCGAAAAGCGCGGTCGATGTGGGTCACCCGATATTTGCTCTCAAGCAGTGCATCCCCGACATCACATGCATCGGCCTTAACACCGCCTGCGGATACGGATACAACGCTTGTTGAATAGTTAATCCCCGTACTTCAATCTGCGAAAGATCAGCCAGCCCGATTCCGTTCTGCTCGGCCAGCAGCAGGTGATTGTCGCAGCCGGCAAAGGGTGGAGTCCCACGGACGGCGCGTGGATCGGCGTAACCCATCACGGCCACTCCAACCGCATCAGTCGACACCGCGTTTAACCCAGCGATCAGGATGCCCGGCGAAGTCGGCGCCGCATTCGGAGCCCATGGCCCCTCGCCTCCGCTCATCGACGTAATCCCGTCGATGATGCCGATGTGAACCGGACGCGCCGCATTGATGTCCGCCACGATGCGCGGAATCCGTGAGCCCGCGTCCACCGGAGGTGTGCTGGTCTTCGCTCCCGGCGGCTGAATTCCCGTCCAATCTGCTGTTCCGTTGCCATGCAGCGGACCGCGCCAAAGCACCGCGTCTTCACTGCCGGCATCCTGGCCATAGAGGGCATTGGGAGTGGATCCGAAAACGTTCTTCATCGACAAGGTGATCCCCGCCGTCAGATGCTGCTTCAATTTCGCCAGCGAGAAGAAAACGTCCGTGTCCTGATAGCAGTGATTCAATTCAAAATACGAAAACAAATATCCGCCTCCGGAGACATTCAGCCGCGCATACTGGCTGCCGCTTCCCAGATTCCGCGTGTTCTCGACCTCCACGTTGCCCAGCCCGAGCAGGGTCGGGACATCCCATCCCGCCATCGCCAGAACCTGATCCAGCGGCAACCGGAAGGGCGTCGAATCCACAAACCGGACTTTCTGCGCCCCGGCAGCTAGCAGCAAGGTGGCCAGAGCCGTCGCCGTCGCCCCGTGCGTGATGTAAGACTCTCCCGCCGGCCTTCCGAACTGATCCCGGTACGTGCCGTCGCTGGTCAGATTCACCTTCACCGTGACGGCCTTTCCGTTGACCAGCCCTCCAATCCCTCCCAGAAGCGCGAAGGCTTGGCCCAGCGCATCCTGCACGGCTTGGGAGTCATACGCTGTGCATGACACGATCGCCACCTTGGCATCAGACCGAGGTGGCGGAGGAGGTGGATTCTGCTGCTGCCTGTCACTCCCACATCCGCTCGAAAGCGCCAATGGCGCCCCGGCGGCCAGCCCCAACCCCAGACGTAGAAATCCCCGGCGCGTACAGTCCGACATCTTATTCTTCATGGCAGTCTCCAGAGGAACGCGGCTGCCAATATGCCCTAAATCGGCCCGCGGGTCGGTGATGGGTATCACTGATGCCGATTGCCCATCCTTGGGCCCCTGTTCAGCCGGATCTTCGAAGGAAAGTCGTCGAAGGGCGCAGACGCCACGCTCTGAAGCGGCAAGGGTCGGAACGCAGTGAACTGAGTCGGATTTTTCCCTCGGGATGTACTTCCGATTCCATTGGTTTGCAAATTCCTCTACACGCTGAGCGGCGAGGAGGGACTAAATGTACAAAATCTTTCTCCGGGTTGGTGGAACCTAGCGAGGATCAGTCCCTGTGCAATACACGACGGATTATTTTTGGGTCGTAATCTGCAACAACCACCGCGGCGGACGTATCCATTGACGCGACAGTCCTACCGAGTGCGGCGGTCGGGGCACCTTACACGCAGACGTTGTCGGCGCATGGGGGACGGCCACCCTATCTTTGGATCGCCTCTGGCTTACCGCCCGGCATGGAACTGCTTAGCACTGGAGTGCTTCAGGGTTCTGCGTCCTCCGCCGGCACCTACACTGTGGATGTCACGGCGATCGATGATGCGACCCCAAGCGGCATTGCGCAGCGGCGCTGGGCACTGACGGTTCAGTGAGGGTTGCCGAGTTCACCGTTGCTTGACGTCTTGCCGCGAGGAAGCCTGAGCACCGCGGCAAGCGCGGGCCTCGTGAGTCTGGTGCCTCATCCCAACGCTTGTTACCTGATTTGCACCTCAACGGTGAAGGGAATAGCCGGAAGAGCAATCACCCAGACCCAGGCTGACCCGCTTTCGGCCGCAAATCTCAGGTGTAACAGTGACCAAGCTGGCGGTCGACGGCGATTGGAAAGGGGTCAACCGCGGGAACAACTATTTCTATTTCACCTTGGAGCCCGGTGAGCACTATTTCTGCTCCGCGGCAGAGAATCATAGCGTGCTGACGCTGAAAGTGGAGGCGGGCAAGACCTAATTATGTTCAGCAACACATTCGCATGGGCGTGATGAAAGCCCGCAACGAGATCGAGGCGATGGACGAAGGAGAAGGCAAAGCCAAACTGGCAGACGCTCACCTAAGCACATGGGAGGTCAAATAGCGCGGCGAAGCGCCCCTCTGTGGCCCTCTGTGCTCTCTGTGGTGAGTCCGTTTTCAGGCCCCCGACGGGACGAAAAACCGTGCCCGGCGCGTCTCTTAACGCTTGGGTTCCGCAACAACGCACGATAAAATGGTATCGACGAATCTCTCCCAGCCTCCCCGATCGACCTCATGAAGCTGGTGCC
The DNA here is from genome assembly GCA_020073385.1 of Terriglobia bacterium. Taxonomy (GTDB): domain Bacteria; phylum Acidobacteriota; class Terriglobia; order Terriglobales; family Acidobacteriaceae; genus Sulfotelmatobacter. The sequence continues at coordinate 257,408 of JAIQFH010000006.1, forward strand.
CACACTCCTGTTGAGCTTGCTGTTGAGCGGAGGTGTGCTCGCGCAAGATGCAACGAAGTCGCCTGCGACCATCCAAGGCATCGTCACCCGTGATCCCGACAGCCAGCCCGTGAAGAAAGCTCTGATCGAACTGATCGCCGATAATCAGGCGCAAGGCGGGAACTACACGACCATCACCGGTCCCGACGGTGCGTTCCGCATCGAGGACATCACGCCCGGACGCTATCACCTGTTCGCCGAGCGCAGCGGATTGCTCGACACCGACAAACAACGAGGCCGCACCGATGGCCGGATTCTGACCCTCAAGGCAGGACAGCAACTGAGCGATTTGCATCTCCGCCTGCAAGCCGCCGCCGTCATCCGCGGGCGCGTGACCGACGAAGACGGCGATCCGCTACCCAACTCCGAAGTCACCGCGCTACATCAGACTTTCATCGCGGGACATAAGCATTGGGAGCAGGCTGGAGCCGAGCGCACCAACGATCTTGGCGAATACCGCATAGCGAATCTGCCCGCGGGGAATGTGTACATTTCCGTCAGCCCGCCGCCTGATTTCAAGAGCCTGATCGAAAACGCTGGACCAACGGGGGATGCACACAACGCCAAGGCAGATCCAACGGCGTCGACGACGTATCAAACGACGTACTATCCCGGCACTGCCGATCGCAGCCAGGCCACGCCGATTCCGCTGCATCCCGGAGACGAATTTCCCGCAAATTTCACGTTGACCCCGAGTCCGAGTCTAAGCATCCGTGGCTCGGTGGTGAATGTGCCGCCGCGGGCATCCGCGACGATCATGCTGCAGTCGCGTGATTTCAGCCTGGTGCTGAACGGTGCCGAGATGCACAAGGACGGCAGTTTCGTCATTCACGACGTCTCGCCCGGCAGTTACACGATCCTGGCCTCGATCGAAGGATCGCCGGTGCCGATGACCGCCCGCCAATCGCTGCAGGTCGGATCGACGAATGTCGAGGGCCTGCGCCTGTCACCGCAGCCGGGAACCACCGTGCAGGGACACGTGCGGTTGGAAACGCGCAACGGTGCGAGCCGCTTCGATCCGGAGCGAGTTTTCCTGGCTCTGCAATCGGCCGACAGCGAGCAGGATGAAGGCATGCTTGCCGGCCGCGAGAACTTCTCCAACCTGGCCCACGTCGCTCGAGACGGAAGCTTCCAATGGACGGACGTTCCAGCCGGCTCCTATTACGTGCAGGTGATGGGCGACACAACGTCCAGCGAAGGCTGGTTCGTGAAATCCGTGGCGGCCGGCGGCCGCGACATCAACGAGTCGGGAATCACCGTCGATGGCGGCACAGTCACGCTGGATTTGGTGATCAGCGCAAACGGTGGAGTCGTCGAAGGGGTCGCAGTTGATTCCAAAGGCGAGCCGGTTGCGAATGCCGTGGTCGTCGCGGTCCCGGAAGCGCGGATGCGCTCGCGCACCGATCGCTATCGCAAGACCGTCGCCGATCAGAGCGGACGTTTCAGCCTCCGCGGACTTCGTCCGGGAGACTATACGGTCTTTGCCTGGGAGAGCGTGGACGGCGAGGCGTACTACAATCCCGACTTCCTGAAACTCTACGAAGGGCGGGGAAGCGCGATGCACGTCTCCGAGGCGGAGCGGAAGAGTCTGCAATTGGAAGCCATTCCGGAGTCTGCCCCAAGCGAGTAGGAGTTTTCGTTTCAATGTTGTGAAAGAGAACGGATTTCATCCGCACCGCCCCGAGCAGGGAGTCAAATGCCCCAACGCACAGAAATGTGTTGTCATTCCGAACGCGAAGCGGAGGAATCTGCTTTTTTGCCGGCAACTGGCACGCCGCCAATGTACATTCCTCACGGCAAACGACGCCGTTCGGAATGACAACGTGACAGGAAGGGGCGCGTTTCTTCCTGAGTTTGAATCACCTCACGACTGGAGAATCCGCATCTGCAGGCTTGGAGTCGTCGGCGTGGATCTTGCCGTCGTCTTCGGCGTAGAAAGATCGATGCGTGGCGTCGAGAACTTTCGGCATCATGGTGAGGATGTAGCTGTCCTTCTTACCCTTGAAGCCCACGGTGTAGTCGCCGCGGTTAGGGTTAACCATGCGCTTGGTGAAGTTTCCAGAGTGGACGAGCTCAGTGAGTTCAGTGGCGTAATGTCCGTATTGCTTGTTGAACGCCTTCTGGGCACGGATGACACCGCGCATGTAAGCGATGGCCACGAATTCGGACTCGGATTTGGCGGGATCGCCCTTGTATTTCGGGGTATAAGCAGATTCGGGCGCGGTTAGCGGCGGCGCGGGTTCTGACTGTTGCGCAAAGGCCGAGGCGGCGAATGTGAGGATGAAAACAGAAAGAATTAGTGCGGGACGTTTCATTCTGGCTCCGTCGGGTGTTCTCCGATGATTTCACCACGGAGTCACTGAGCCACGGAGAACATCAAGAAAGGCAATTCTCCGTGTCTCGGTGCCTCCGTGGCGGGTTCTTAGCACTCGATTTCATGTTACTCCCGTAATTTCCCTTCGGTCACCTTCTCTTTGCATTGTGACGAATTATTACTATGCTGAGTATAAGAATTTAGGCCCACAGGGAAAACTATGAAAGCAGCAGTCGCCAGAAAACCAGTCATCCGAATTGCGGTGGTGGAAAGCGATCCATTACGCTTTGTCGGGTTCCGCGCCTTGTTCGATTCCGAGCCGGAGTTCGAACTCGTCTCCGCGGGGCTGCCCGAGATCAGCTTGCTGCAAGGCATCGACCTCATCCTGCTCGGGAACCGTTCCGGGCAAAACCTGTTCGACGTGATGGCCAGCCTGAAGGCTACTCGGCCGGACCTCAAGATCATCGTGACCGGATCGGGCATCGATGAGGAAACCATTCTGAAGGCGATTGCTTCCGGCGCGAAGGGTTATGTCGATGAAGCCGCTCCGCCATCGGAGTTCGCGCAGGCGATCCGCATTGTGCATCAAGGGTCGGTCTGGGCTCCGCGCCGGGTGCTGTCGATGTTCATCGAGCGTGTGTCGTCGGCGCCGGGACGAATTTTCCCCGCGGGACGGGTCACCTTCACCGATCGCGAGAAGGAAGTTCTCGAGATGCTGGTGGCGGGACGCTCGAACAAGGAAATTGGCGGACAGCTCGGAATTGAAGAGCGCACGGTCAAGGCTCACGTGGCGAAGTTGATGCGCAAAGTGGGCGTACAGAACCGCATCGCGCTGTCGGTACACGCGATTACGCATTCTCTGGTTACAACGAAATAACAGAGAGTGAGCGATGAGCAATGAGCCGTGAGCGTTCAAACCAGTTCGCTCATTGGTCATTGCTCATTGCTCGTTTTGGCCCGAAGCTTCCGTAATCTGTAGGGCACTTACCTTCGTAATCTTGCCGCTCGCGGTCTCCTGCCGCATACTCGCTTCACCTACCACAGAACCTGGGAGACGGGGTTGAGAGTGGCGATTAGGGTCACTGCTTTCAGCCCCGCATTTTTTTGCCTACCTCGGGCGTAATTTCCAAGAGCCCCCTTCCCTGACCGCCGTGCAACTTCGGCAGCATCATTTACAATCCAAGCAATAGATCCCAGTCGTGTGGTGAGGCATATGAAAAGACTATGGCTGTTGGTGGTTGTGGTGTCCCTTTCTTCGTTGACGTTTGCCGCGGACGAACCAAAAGAGTCCAAGGCGACGGACCGCGTGCAGGCGGCGTCCGATGTTCTGAATGAAATTCAGTCAGCGCCGGATTCTGGCATTCCGGAAGAGATTTTAAGCCGAGCCGAATGCGTGGCGGTGGTGCCGTCGATGCTGAAAGGCGGCTTCATTGTGGGCGCAAAATACGGTCGCGGGGTTGCCAGTTGCCGAACGGCGAAGGGCTGGAGCACCCCGGCGTTCTTTACGGTCACGGGTGGAAGTTTCGGATTCCAAATTGGCGGCCAGGCCGTGGACCTGGTGATGCTGATCATGAACAACGACGGGATGCAGCACCTTTTGTCGAGCCAGTTCTCCCTGGGCGCCGATGCTTCGGTGGCGGCAGGACCCGTAGGCCGGCACGCGGAAGGCGATACCGACTGGAAGATGCGCGCTCAGGTGTTGACTTATTCTCGTGCTCGCGGCGTATTTGCTGGAGCGACCTTGAATGGCGCTGTGATGAAGCAGGATAAGGACAGCACCCGCGAATTCTACGGCCACATGGTGACCTTCAAAGCGGCCTTGACGGGCGCGGTCGAGCCACCGGCGCCGGCGAATCCGTTCTTGAGTACGCTGGCCAAGTGGGCGCAGGTGGCGGCGAAGTAAAACCGCACTCAGCACTCGGCATTCAGCCCGGAAGGGTTTGTCACCGAAAGCTAGACATTTGTTCCAGCTTGCGATGTCATCCTGAACGGCGGCAAAGCCGCCGTGAGGGACCGTACGTCAGCCAAAAGCTTCGATGTAGTAAACGGGAATACCACGATTGCACAGACCGCGATGCTGAATGGTGAAGGCACTGCGTGATAAAGTGAGCCTTCCCTGATGCGGCGGAAACTGGAATACGCGGCAGCCTGGCCGTTTCTGAAAATCATGGGCGTACTGCCGCGACCGCTGGCGCGCGCATTCGCCATTGGGGTCGCGCAGCTTGTCTACCTGCTGCATTTCCGCCTGCGACAGGTTGGGATGCGCAACCTGGCGATGGTATTCCCGGAGAAGAGCGAGGCGGAGCGGCGGCGAATTTTGCAGGGCGTTTTCACCTCGCTTGGACGGCAGCTCGCCGAATTGTGCCAGTTTCCCCGTTACACCGCGCAAAATGTAGATGACGTCGTCGTCTACGACGGCGTGGAGAATTACGAGCGCGCCTACGCGCGCGGCAAAGGCGTGCTATTTCTTACCGCGCACTTCGGAGGCTGGGAACTCTCCGCCTTCGCACACTCCCTGCATGGCCATTGGCTGCATGTAGTCATGCGTCCGATGGACAATCCCTATCTTGATCGCCTGCTGCAGAGTTACCGCACCATGCACGGCAACAAAGTTGTGCCGAAAGACGACTTCGTGCGCGGGCTGCTGGCGGCGATGAAGGCTGGAGAGACCGTTGGAATATTGATGGACACGAATATGACTCCACCGCAGGGCGTGTTCGTGGACTTTTTTGGCATTCCCGCGTGTACCGCCAGTGGGCTGGCACGAATTGCTCTGCGCACGGACGCGGCAGTCGTTCCCGGCTTCACGATTTGGGACGAATCGCTCGGTAAGTACCGCTTGCGGTTTGACCCGGCGATTGAACAGGTGCGCACCGGCAATCTGGAAGCCGACATCGTTGCCAATACGCAGAAGTTCACCAAGGTGATCGAGGAGTATGTGAGGAAGTATCCGGATCAGTGGTTGTGGGTACACCGGCGCTGGAAGACGCGGCCAGAGGGCGAGCCGCCGTTGTATTGACAGGAATTCGAGGGATGTAACGGGTACGAATGTCTAGTGGCCTGTCGCATAGATTTCGTTAGCAGGCTCGAGCCGTTGGGCTATAGGCAGAAGTTGAACTGTGTCGTCAGATGGCTTTTCTCCGCGCACTCGGCGGGGGTTCTCGGCGGCCTCTGCGTTTTGGGATTTTGGTCGGGAAACAGACCCTTACATCGCGCAGGTCGCCCAGAAGGTCCGCAGAGCGCGCGGAGAAAAGCAAATAGCCGATACCGTGTTTGAGTTGCGTTGACCTTAGGACCGCCGCATCTCCACGACGAACGCCTTTTGCGCGGCTGTCCACGAGTCGGAGGTTTGCTGACCACTCTTTCTGGAACTGATCGTCCGCTCCACAGCTCCATCCGGTAAAATCAAACCTTCCTATGAATACCTTCGAACAGATCGCTGAACTTGAGCGGCAGTATCTGCTGCAGACCTATAACCGGTATCCCGTAGTGCTGGCGCGCGGGAAGGGCGTGTTTCTCTGGGACATCGAGGGCAAGAAGTATCTCGATTTTGTTTCCGGGATCGGCGTCAATGCGCTGGGGCACGCGCATCCGCGGATTGTGAAGGCGATTCGCGATCAGGCGGCGAAGCTGATCCACGTGTCGAATCTTTACTACCACGAATATCAAGGGCCTCTGGCGGAGAAGTTGTGCAAGCTGTCGGGACTCAACCGCGCGTTTTTCTCGAACAGCGGGACTGAGGCGATCGAGGGATCGATCAAGCTGGCGCGGCTGGCGGGACATCGCGCCGGCGGAGAGGCGAAGTGCCGTTTGGTGGCGCTCGAGGGCTCGTATCACGGGCGAACGTTTGGCGCGCTGTCGCTGACGGGACAGGAGAAGCATCGCAAAGGCTTCGAGCCACTGCTCGAAGAGGTGACGTTCGTGAAGCAGAACGATGTGGAGGGATTGCGCGCAGCGGTCAGCGATAACACTTGCGCGATCGTGCTGGAACCGATTTTTGGCGAAGGCGGAATTTACGAGTGCTCGGTCGAATTTCTGCGCGAGTGCAGGGCATCGGCCGATCAACATCGCGCCGCGTTGATCTTCGACGAGATTCAATGCGGGCTGGGACGAACCGGGACAGTCTTTGCGTTTCAGAGCTTCGGCGTGACTCCGGATATCGTTGCCATAGCTAAGCCGATTGCGGCGGGGATTCCACTCGGAGCGTTTATTGCGAAGGAAGAATTTGCGACCGCGATTTCGCCGGGGCAACATGGCACTACGTTCGGTGGTGGACCGCTGGCGTGCAGGATTGCGCTGGAATTTCTGTCGATTGTCGAGGAAGAGAAACTGCTCGAGAACGTAAACAAAGTTGGCGCCTACCTGCAGGAGAAGCTCAAAGAATTGGTGTCGAAGCGGAACGCTGCGATTGGCGTGCGGGGACGCGGATTCATTCAGGGAATTCAGTTGGAGATTCCGGCGCGTCCGATTGTGGATGAGGGATTGGCGGAAGGCGTCTTATTCAACAGCACCCACGATACGGTGGTGCGATTCCTGCCGCCGTTCCTGCTGGAGGAGAAGCACGTAGACAAAGGGATTCGTGTACTAAAGAAGTTGCTGGGGAAGAAACGGGCCGCGGCGGCATAAACGGGACACCCTAGGGGCTAAAGAGTATGCGTGAGAACTTTGGCGCCGACAAGATGGACCGAAACCAGCAACGCCCCAGCCGCGAAGCGGCGCAAGAATGCAGCCCACGGCGCAAGCCGTGGGTAAAAGTGAGAAATAATAAAGCCCCAGCGGGGCGAAAGAGCACACTCTAAGGCCCGGGCGCTTACGGCGCGGCTTTGGACGCGCGGCCGCTGAGGTCCTTCTGTGAGCAAAATGTACCTGCCTCTCGGATGACAGCTGCGAAAAAACTGGGGAGCCGAAGCTCCCCAAAGTGAAGCGACAGAGGCGTTGTTTCACTTAGATAGAGGGCATGGAAGGGGAAAGAGTTGTCCTTGACGCGAGAAGAATTTGGAGTTCAGGCAGCGGCGGTGAGTGAGATTCGCGCGGTTCCGACCCCAGGCGCGCCGCCTTTGAGCGAAGGCGTGGACGAATGCTGGATCGACTTCGATGGCGCGCGGATGCGCTATCTGCGCGCGGGCTCCGGGCCGCCAATAATCCTGCTGCATGGGTTGATGGGGTATTCCTTCTCCTGGCGCTACGTTATGCCCGCACTCGCGCCCTTGCGAACCTGTTATGCGCCCGACATGCTGGGCGCCGGATTTTCCGATCGTCCGAAGATCGATCATTCGATGCGGGCGACCGCTCTACGGCTGTTGAAATTCGTGGAGGGCTTGAAACTCGATTCGTTCGATCTGCTGGGAACCTCGCGCGGCGGTGCGGTAGCGATGTCGGCTGCGGCGGAGTGCCTGAAAACAGGCAAGCCGCACATTCGAAGTCTGATCCTGGTTGCACCGGTGAATCCTTATTCGGCGCACGGGCGCTGGCTGGCGCCGTTCGCTGGAACTGCCGTTGGCTCAGTGATCGTGCGCGCGGTGATGGAGCGGGTTCCGTCGCTTTACCCGTATTGGCATGGGCGCATGTTCGGGGATGCCAAGAAGATTCCATCCGACAGTCTGGAAGGGTACAAGGCTCCACTGGCGAAGCCTGGATTGTTCGAGCACGCGCTTAGCATCGTCAAGACCTGGAGCGCGGATTTGCGGGAGTTGGAGGCCTTGCTGCCGACGCTGGCGTCGATTCCAACCATGCTCATGTGGGGGACGGACGATCCAGCCGTTACCTTTTCGTCCATGGAGCCGTTGGCGCGACATTTTCCTGGAGCCGAGAAGGTTGTGTTTCGCGGAGTGGGGCATTTGCCGTATGAGGAGTGTGCGGAGGAGTTTAATCGGGCGTTGATTCGTTTCCTGGAGAGATAAAGCCGTAGTGTCTCGCGCCCGATGCGAGGAATGAAAACGTCTGCCCTTTCGGGAGAGAGGAAGTCAAAATCCCCACACTGTCGCAAACTGCGCGACAAGGGTGGGGCGCCCTCGCGAATTTTGATGGGTGACACGGCGCAACGATGACACAATCCATTCTCGATTTTCTGCGCGGAGTCATCGTTCAGTATGGGTATTGGGCCGTGGGCGGGGCATTGCTGCTGGAGAATACTGGGATCCCCGTTCCGGGTGAAACGATTCTGCTGCTGGCCAGTTTCCTGGCTTATTCGGAACACGATCTGCGGCTGTCTGGGATCATCGTGGTGGGAACAATCGCCGCTACGCTTGGCGACAACCTGGGATTCGCGCTCGGATATTACGGCGGACGCCGTTTGCTGGAGCGGTATCAATCGTTCTTTCGCATCCAGAAGGCGACGGTCGAACGGGGAGAGCGCCTTTTCGCGCGCTACGGATCAACGACTATATTCTTTGCGCGATTCGTATTCGGGATGCGCATCATTGCCGGGCCTCTGGCGGGCGTTCTCCGCATGCCGTGGAAGCGATTTCTTTTTTTCAATTTCATGGGGGCAGCTCTGTGGGTGAGCGTCATCTCCAGCGTGGGATATTTCTTCGGGCGGCACTGGGAGCGGCTGGCAGGCGGGATGAAGCGTTTTGATATCATCGTCGCCCTCGTGGTGTTGTTCATCGCCATCTTCCTCTGGTGGCGCAACCGGCGCGCCAACGCCGGGGCATCTTCCGAGTAACCTTTTGCACAGGTGTTTCACTTGCCTGTGTGGCTATACTGGGCGAAGTCGCGGTCGGGGTCTCATCACCTTGGGGCGGGCATCTCCGTGGCATCGCAGGAAATCACCGGCTGCGTCCGAGCCGCAATTCGGACAAGGAGGAAGCTATGAAGAAGTTGGGGTTCATGACTCTGCTCATTACGGCGACGCTTCTATTTACCCTCGCGTTTTCGGCGGCAGCAGCAGGGCCGAAAGCGCCGACAGCCCCGGTGCCTGCGGCAGCCGCGGTGCCAGCCGCCTCGGTTCCGGTCGCGACGCCAGAGCGGCATCCGCATATCGATGAGGCTTTGGAGCATATGCGTGCCGCCAAGAAGGAACTCGAGTCGGCAGAGCACGATTTCGAGGGACACCGGGTGAAATCGATCGAGCACCTCAACCAGGCGATGCACGAAGCGGAAATTTGCATGAAGATGAAGTAAATTGGCCGACATTCTACAGATGTCAAGAGGCAGCGTCTCAGGACGCTGCCTCTTTTGTCTATCGCGTCCAGGGCGTTCCTCAGCGGCTAAAGAGTGTGCGTGAGAACCGCATTGTCAATCCGAGGTGTGGGCGAGCGGGCAGGATTCGCGCCCCGGAGGGGCGTCTGAGAATAGCCCGGCGCTTTCAGCGCCGGGTAGAGTGGAGCACTGCGCGCGTCCCGGAGGGACGCCTGAAAGTTCTCACGCACACTCTGAAAGCCCCGCGCAATTTTCAAAGCCGGGGCGAGCCTGCGTTTTTTCCTCCACTGGCTCAAATCCTCGTCGCCGAAGTCAAAATCTTCAGGCTGCTTCGGCTCCGCTCTGAACGAATCCGCCGCTGAGAGATCCACCGTTTCGACTTCACTCCGACGAAACTCTTTGCTAAGCCTCTTCGAAAGTCAAAATCTCCCCACCCTGTCTCCGCAAAAGACGCGAAGACAAGGATGGGGCCCTCTCGAGGTGGGCTACGCTTTTACTTCGAGCCGAAGGTGTGGCCGATCGAAGCTCCGATGCGGAGGACGTGATCGGAATGGAACTCGAAATTGTTGGGGATGTAGTAGTAATGGGCCTCGGGGCGCACGAAGAAAGTCTTCCAGACGTAGTAGCGCACTCCTACTCCGGCATGCACCAGGAAATGCGTGTCGTTGACGTAGGTGCGGCAGCCGCCACCGTAGTTGCAGTTGGTTTGCTGGTAGAACAGCAGAGTCTCGCCGCCTACTCCGGCCATGAAGTCGGCGCGAATTTTTGGAGCCATGCGGTGGGCATACACCGCGTTGACGTCGTAGAGAGCCGGGCGGAAATACTGGTAGCCGTTGTAGAGGCCTTGCTTCGCCCGGAATGCACCCTCGACGTTGATCCCCAGCCGCTTCTCCGTGAGGTATTGCAGACTGGCGCCGGCGTACGTTCCACCCTTCTCCGCGGGAGGAAGGAAGGCCTGCGAAGCGGTCAGAGGCTTCGTCGACCAGAGCGTGCTGCCGCCGACGGCGAAGTCGATCTGCTGGGCGGGTGCAAAGCCGACGAGGGCTGCGAGGACGCAGGCGAGGCGCAGGAAAGCTGTTCTCACTTGCCAGTTCTCAGTTCCCAGTGAGAATCGCGCACGAATTCTCAGCCCGCGATCCGTGGCTATCGAGAGCCGGTCGAGGATTGTTTTTCTGAGAACTGGGAACTGAGAACTGTGAACTCTTAGCATCGGCCCGGGTCGTTTAGTCTGGACCAATGGTGTATCCGATCGAGGCTCCGACGCGGATGACGTTGTCGGAGGTGAAATTGTCACCGTTGTTCATGATGTGGTAGTACCGTACTTCCGGGCGAAGGAACATGTGTCCCCAAACGTAGTAGCGGATGCCGCCGCCGATGTCGACTAGGAAGTGGTTGGAACTGGTGTAGCAGGCGCCGAAATAGACGCAGTTGCTGGTCGGTTGATAGCCGTAGAAGCGAGTACTCTGCCATCCGATGCCGCCGAACAGATCTACTCCTGCTTTCTTGCTCAGGCGAGGCTGAAAGACACCATTGAAGGTCCACAGCAGAGGACGGTAGGGCTGACCTCCGGGCCCGCCGAAGGCTCCCTGACTGGCCTTCCAGTTGATGTCGAAGGCCGCTCCCAGACGACCCTTGAAGATCACATCGGCACCAAGATTGAGGTAGGTGCCGCCTTTTTCGGGGCAGACCGCATTGCCTTGCGAATTTAAGCCGCAGTTAGTGCCCGGGATTAGCGTGCTGGACGAAGCGGACGACGAGAGCATAGTTCCGCCGCCGATATAGGCATCGCCTTGCTGGGCAGAGGCCAAGCTACAAAGGACAAAAAGTGCAATTAGCGTTGCGAGGAAGGCGAACTTTCTCAAGTGAAACCTCCTATTTGACGGGCCTGGCGGTTAGGATGCGGCCGCCAAAGCTTTTGGATGCAAGCGCCTAGGTGTGCTCACATCATAATTCGAATCGAGAGCAACATTCAAATCCAAGGGCAAAGAACGTGACGGCCTACCGCTCAAGTTGGAAGTGGGCATAAACCCGCCGGGTGGGAGAAAGTTGCATGGAGTAGGAGGCGGCGGCCCGATACACCTGGGTCACCGGACAGCCCAAGGCGGCTGTCCCCACACATGCTATCGCTGGTTACAGCGCCGTTATCGGGATCCGCTGCCGCCGCGTAGGACGTGGTCCATGGAAATCGCACCGGCGCCGAAGAAAATCAGGGCGAAGGCCAGCGTGGCGGCGGCAAGGGGGAATTCGAATCCGGGACGATCGGGCGACCCCATGAGTCCGTTGTGCAAGTGAACCTTCCAGATGGCGACGCACAGGTTGATGCAGATGGCAAAGGCCGCGGGGCGGGTGAAGAATCCCACAAGGATCAGCAGACCGCCCAGCAGTTCGGTGAATGCCGAGACGTATCCCAGCCACGAGGGAAGGCCCATGCTTCCGACCGTGTGCGCGAACTGGTGCAGGCCGCCGAATACTTTATGATATCCGTGGACGCTCATGATGGCGCCGAGCGTCAGCCGCATGACGAGAAGTGCCAACGGTTGCAGGCGATCAAGGTAGCGCAAGGATCCTCCGCCGGATAGAGTAGCCTATAATCTAAAGTGGTAAAAGTACCACTTGCGGATAGTTTCTCAAGTTGGCAAGTTCGGATCGCGATACTTGTCGCAACCGCTTGACCACGCCTCTTCCCGGCGATACTCTTCGGGCGCGGGGCACCTCGCAACCTCACAAACGGAGTTTCCCATGCGTAAGAAGTTCTGGCCTGTCTTGGTAGTGGCGCTGGTGTTCGTGTCGAGTCTGGTTCCAACCGCATCCGCACAAAAGAAGAAGCGGGTGGCTGTCCTTAACTTTGAATACGGAACCGTACAGACGCAAGTGGCGGCAGTGTTTGGAACCAATGTCGACGTAGGAAAAGGCATCTCCGACCTGCTGGTGCAACAGCTGGTGACGGACGCGAAATACTCCTTGATCGAGCGCAACGCCCTCGACAAGATTCTGAACGAGCAGAATTTCGCGAACAGCGACCGGGCTGACACGGCCACCGCGGCGAAGATCGGGAAGATTCTCGGGGTCGACGCCGTCATCATGGGCAGCATTACCCAGTTTGGTCGCGACGATCAGAACAAGACCTATGCCGGGGGCGCGGTCGTAGCTCGCAAATTTGGGCTCGGCGGGCTACAAAAGCGCGAAGCCAAGGCAGTGGTGGGCATCACGGCACGTATGGTTGATACCACCACCGGCGAGATTCTGGCGGCTGTGACCGGCACCGGAGAATCGACGCGAAAGGGGACCTCCCTCGTGGGTGCCGGCGGGGGTGGCGGCAACGCAGCTGGCGGCGGCTACGACATGACCAGTAAGAATTTCGGCGAGACGATCCTGGGGGAGGCCGTTCATCAGGCTGTGACCCAGATGGCTACGCAGCTCGATCAGAAGGCGGACGCCCTGCCTGCGCGCAAGGCGGAGTTTTCCGGCCTGGTGGCGGACGTGAGCGGCAGCACGCTGATCCTGAATATCGGTCGCAATTCGGGTGTGCAAGTCGGCGATTCCGTTGAGATCAGCCGCGCCGTTCGCACGGTGAAGGATCCCTCGTCCGGCAAAGTGATCAAGACGATCACCAACAAGATGGGAACGGCGACGATCACAGAAGTCGATGCCAATTCCGCGACGGCAAATTACAGCGGCAGTTCCCCCGCCAAGGTGGGCGACTCCGTGCAGAGCGCGCAGTAAAACGAGTCCCGCTACTGGCGCTTTGCGCCGGGGCGGCCGAGGGCGTCCGGTCACTACATCAAAGACCGCAAAGACCGCCAAATCGATATCCCGCGAGCGAATGGAGTGTTGTTGTTATGAGCGAGGAAACTACTAGGAGAATTGGCGACTACGAGATTCTTGGGGTTCTCGGCAGGGGTGGCATGGGCAAGGTCTTCAAGGTGCGGAATGTCATCTCCGATCGCATCGAGGCAATGAAGATTCTTCTGCCCGACTTGGCAGGACGCCAGGACCTTGCCGATCGCTTCCTGCGCGAGATTAAGGTACTAGCCAGCCTCAACCATCCCAATATTGCGTCTCTGCAAACCGCGCTCACACTGAACAATCAGCTCGTTATGGTGATGGAATACGTCGAGGGGATGACGCTGGGTGAGCGTTTGGAGCAGGGTCCAATCCCGCCGACCGAGGCCGTGAACTACACCGAACAAGTGCTCGGAGCGTTGAGTTACGCGCACCGCCGCAATATCATTCATCGCGATATCAAGCCTGCCAACATGATGCTCACGCCCGAGGGTGCAGTGAAACTCATGGATTTCGGCATCGCGCGTTCCAGCGGTGACACCGGCCTGACTTCGGCCGGCACGACCATTGGCTCGCTTTACTACATGTCACCGGAACAGGTGAAGGGTGAAACAACAGACGCCCGCTCTGACTTGTACTCGCTGGGTGTTTCTCTGTACGAAATGGTTACGGGCCAGCGTCCGTTTCGCGCGGACAGCGACTACTCCATCATGGCCGCTCATGTTCAGGAACTGCCGAAGCCACCGGTGGAACTGCGGTCGGATTTGCCGGCGGCACTGAACGAGATCATCTTGACAGCCATCGCGAAGGAACCGGGACGGCGCTTTCAATCGGCTGATGCTTTTCGGAATGCCCTGAGCAGTTTACGAGGACAATTGCCAGCTGCGTTCGCCGTGAATCAAAGCCTCTCGCCGGTCGCGCCATCAAACCCCGTTGCAGCTGGCGCTACAGCGATCCTGCAGGATGCCGGGGCCCCCATATCTCGAACCGAACCGAGCGCTGCGCCATTCGAACCGCCGGCACAATCGGAAGCTGTTCCCAGCGTGCTCCAACTCTCGGCACGCCAGAAAACTCACCGGGGTTTGTATATGTCGTTGGGAGCCCTGGTTGTGCTTGTCGTGCTTGTAGTAGCCGGCATCTACGTTCCGCGTACGGCCACGACGAAGGCCAACGACCAAGCGCAGGGGACGCAAAAAAAGGCCAACGACTCGTCAGCAGGACCTGCAAGTTCAAGCAGCGTTCCCGATGCTGACAAGACGAAAGCACGGGATAGTGCGGATGCTAACAAGACCGAAGCACAGGAGAGTGCGGATCAGTCGGCACACGATGCTACTCAGCCGTCCGCGTCTAACGCGGATCTGACCATCCCCCCAGGGGATAGCACGGCGCCTAAGCAAGTTGACCAAAACCAGCGAATCTCCACGGCCGACGGTGCAAGACCGACTAAAAAGCACGCACTCAATGTCGAGTCCAAAGTTGCCGCTGCGCCCGGTAAAGGCCGGCAAGACAAGCAAGTTGTCCCTGCCGCCGGTGGGGCACAGCAAGGCGCCGGTCAGGATGCTGGGTCCGCCCGTGCGGATGCGGTTCAGTTGGAAGCGTTAGAAGAGCAGGCAGACCAGATTTCTAGCCGGGTTAACTCAATCAATGACAGCCTGGACAACTTGCGGAATCAACAGAGCGCGAAGGGATACGGCCTTCGCACCGACATAGCGTCCGCTCAGGAGCTTATGAAGACGCATCTGGCGAAAGCTCAGGCGGCGCTGCAGAATCAAGACGCAGCTGGCGCCAAGAAATATCTGGACCTAGCGGAAGGGGATGCCGCCAGAATCGATAAATTTCTCGGGCACTAGGCTAAGTTCTCCGGTCGATTCTCGCACCTTCCACTTCTCGCAAAAGCTGCCGAGAAGTGGGGCACTCGCTTTTTAGTTGATAGTCGGAGAAACAAACCTTCCAAAACGGCAAAGTTGCCGATGTGCAGTAGATGTCCAGTAACTGAATTTCCAGCAGACCGGTCCGCGGCAAAGACTGCCGAAACAACAGCTTGGACCAGCGGCGTAGTACCTCCGTACCGTGCCTAGTACTTCAGTTACCGGTATGCGGATGACCGCATATGGGCCCAGGCCTCACTCCCAGTAATAGCGCTCCAAAAGGCGCATACCACAATATATAGATATTCCCCCCTGCCCGTTACTTCTCCCATTCCAGAAAACAGGTAAAAAAGCCCGTAAAACGCGGAGATTCGCTTGGAGGCGGGGTTTTTCAGGGCTGATATATGCTCGGGACACCGATAGCCCTCTGAGCCGATAGACAGGGTGAGGAAGTCTCCGGAAGCAATCCCGTGGGGCCGTGAGAGTGGACGGGAAGAAGAGCAACGGAGAGAGAGCAAAAAGGAACTATGGCCGACTCGCGAGAAGTGATGAACATTCGCCAGGCGTCGCAGTATCTGGGAGTGAGTCCGGACACGCTGTACAAGTACGTTGGCGAACAGAAAATTCCCGCGTTCAAGCTGGGGAACCGCTGGCGGTTCAAGAAATCGCGGTTGGATCAGTGGATGGAAGAGAAGTCGAGCGAGATGGAACCGCAGGCGAAACGGAAACCGAAGGCGGCGATGAAGGCTGCCGGACAGATTTAGTAAAACCGACGCGGGCATGAATGCCCGCGCCACACATAAAGGGTGGACACATGTTTGGACTCGGATCGAAATCGATTGTTGGTCTGGACGTAGGGTCATCGAGCATCAAGGCAGTCGAGTTGAAGAAGAAGGGCGGGCAGATCGAAGTCGCGCATCTCGGTCTGGAACCGCTTTCATCCGACATCGTGGTTGACTCGATGATCGTGGATTCGGGCACAGTGTCGAGCGCGATCTCGAAGCTGTTCCTCGACAACCAGATCAAGACCAAGGGCGTGGCCACCGCGGTGAGCGGACACTCCGTCATCGTGAAGAAGATCTCGCTGCCTTCCATGAGCGACCAGGAACTGGCGGAGACGATCGAGAAGGAAGCGGCGCAGCACATTCCCTTCGATCTCGCCGACGTGAGCCTCGACTATCAGATTCTGTCCGACGAAGTCGGCAGCCCGCAGATGGACGTTCTGCTGGTCGCCGTCAAGAAGGACAAGATTTTGAACTACACCAATGTGCTCTCGATGGCGGGCCGCACCCCGGCTATCGTCGACATTGACGCACTGGCCCTGCAGAACTGCTACGAGTACAACTACCAGCCGGCGCCGGGCCAGGTGGTGGCGTTGCTGAACCTGGGTGCCAGCGTGATGAACATCAACATCGTGAAGGGCACGACGCCGCTGTTCCCGCGCGACGTCAGCGTGGGCGGACATCAGTACACCGACTCGCTGCAGAAGGAACTGGACCTGAGCTTCGAAGACGCCGAAGCGCTGAAGCTGGGACGTAAGGTGGGCACGGTGAGCGAGGACGCGAAGCAGCCGA
The DNA here is from genome assembly GCA_020073385.1 of Terriglobia bacterium. Classification (GTDB taxonomy): domain Bacteria; phylum Acidobacteriota; class Terriglobia; order Terriglobales; family Acidobacteriaceae; genus Sulfotelmatobacter. The sequence goes on from JAIQFH010000006.1 coordinate 274,126, forward strand.
TCCTGCAGCAGGTCACTGAAATCATCGTGCTGGAAATTCAGAAGACGTTCGACTTCTTCCGCGCCAGCGCGGCGGGAGAGCACATCGAGAAAATCTACCTGGCGGGCGGTTCGTCGAAGGTGCCCGGCCTGGTGGAAGCGTTGCGGCAGGAGTTCTCGATGCCGGTGGAATTACTGAATCCGTTCCAGCGGGTGGTGCCGCCGACGGAAGGATTGGGAGCGGAACTGGTAGAGCAGAATCCCGGCCAGATGGCAGTTGCAGTGGGTTTGGCCCTGAGGAGCTTTGAATCCCTATGATCAAAATCAATCTTCTCGAAAACGCCAAAGGAAAGGGCAAACGCGGCAGCAGTGGCCCGTCGATGCCCACGATGGAAATGGGCGATATGGGGTCGCCCAAGCTCAAGGTCCTCGCGATGGTGGTGATCGTCGGCCTGGGAAACTTGATGTACTGGTATCACCTGAACAATCTGGGCAAGGCGATTGACACTAAGGTGAAAATCGCGGAGCAGAAGAACCGCGAACTCGCCGATGTCAAAGCGAAATTCCTCGACCGCCAGAACCAGGCCAACCTCTATCAGCGGCGCGTGGACGTGATCAAGCAGCTGCACGACGGGCAGACCGGCCCGGTCAACCTGATGGCGATGATGGGCGAAACCATCAACAACACCGAGGCGGTGTGGTTGAACAAGATGGACGATCAGGGCACGAGCGTGAATCTGGAAGGCACGGCGTTGTCGACCGACGCGGTGGCCAACCTGATCGCCAATCTGCAGAAGACGGGTTTCTTCAGGAACGTCGAGATCAAGGAAACCTACCAGGACGAGCAGATTAAGGAAATGCAGGCGTTTCAGTTCACCCTGACCTGCGACAAGGCTGCAGGGGAAAACCAGACCGGGAAGGGAAGGTCGTAGGGGCAGACTATGGCGAACTTTAGCGAACTGTCGGGCATCAAGCAGTGGGGGCTGGTGATACTGGGTGGAGTCGCCGTTACCGCGGTTCTGTACTTCACCGTATTCAAGAGCCAGAACGATAAGAACGTGGCTGCGCAGCATTCCCTGGAAGCCAAGATCCGGGAAAACAACGAGCTTGAGTCGTACCGGCCGAAGCTGAAACAGATGGAGCAGCAGCTGGCCGAGCTCAAGCAGCAGCTGGAAATCGAGCAGCGCATCGTTCCCGACGAGAAGCAGATCGACGGGTTCATGACCATGATGGACGGCGAAGCGTTCAAGGCCGGAGTGGAAGTGCGGCGCTATACGGCGAAGGACTCGAAGCAGCAGCAGTACTACACCGAAGTCCCCTTCGAGATGGAGTTGGACGGGCCGTATTACTCCGTGCTGAATTTCTTCGACCGGGTGAGCAAGCTGGAGCGCATCGTCAACGTCGGCGGGCTCATCGTTTCGACCACCAAGAATCCGAACGCGGCAAAGGCCAAGCGGACGTATCAGTACGCACCGAACGAGAGCATCGTGGCCACATTTACAGCGACCACGTATTTCAGTCGTGATTTGCAACCTCCTGCGGCAGCTGCCGGAGCAAAACCGGCGACCACAGCGGCGGCGAGATAGGGAATATCCATGATGACGGCGATGAAGCTGAAAACTGGCACTCTGGCAATCGCACTCACGATGACGTTGGGCACGGCTTTCTCTTCGAAGGCTGCGGCACAGAACCCGGACGCCATCGACAACGCGCGCAGCGTGGCAAAATCGCTGCAGCAAAAGCAGGCTAACGATACGGACGCGGCTCTGAACGCGGCTGGAGTTCCGGCGACGGCCTCCAAGCCCGCGCCCGGTGCCCCGGCGCCAACAGTGAAGCCGGCGGTGATTCCGGGAGAGCAGAAGCCGATTGTGCTGGCGCCTCCGAAGCCAGTTGCGACCGCGCCAGCTCCAGCGCCCAAGCCCGTAGCCAAGGCAGCAGCGCCGAAAGCGGAATCCGCCTCGAGCGCGAACAACCAGCTGCAGCACGTCAACGTCGTCCCGGGCAGCGACGATATCCAGATCGAGATCAGCTCCACGCGGGCTGTAAGTCCGCGCGTGACCAAGCTGAGTTCTCCGGCGCGTTTATTGCTTGAGCTGCCGGAGACGGTGGTGGCCAGCGCCCAGAACAAGATTCCGGTGGGCAGCGGCGGAGTGAAGGGCGTCCGCATCGGCATGGACGGCAAGAATCCGCCGACCACCAGCGTGGTAGTGGATCTCGAGAAAGCTCTGGCCTATGACGTGGCTCCTGGCCCGGCGGGCAAAGTGACTTTGATCCTGCACACGCAGGGAGGTGCGCCGACGGTGGCCAAGAGCGCTCCGGCTCCTTCGAAGCCTGCTCCGGCCAAAGCGGCCGTTGCCAAAGCTGCTCCTGAGACAAAGGCTCCTGCCACGAAGGTTCCCGAAAAGGTTGCGGTTGCCAAGGCTGTAGCTCCGAAGGCTGAACCGAAGAAGGATGCGAAAGCGGCCGCCCCGGCTAAGACTGTCACGGCGGCAGCAGAACCCGCTCCGGCCGCGGCGAAGCCTGAAGCAGCCAAGCCCAAGCCCGAAGACAAGAAGTGGGCGATGAATGGCAAACGGGATCCGTTTTTCAGCCCGGTGGTGCATCAAGAGGGATCGGGTTGTTCGACGGGTAAAAAGTGCCTGGAGATCAACGCGATTAACCTCCGCGGAGTCGTGAAATCGGACAACGGTTTCATCGCGGTGGTCACCAACAACATCGGCAAGGCGTACTTTCTGCGGGAAAACGATCCTGTGTTCAACGGCTACGTGGTGAAGATCACGGGAGACTCAGTTGTGTTCCAGGAAACAGTGCAGGACAAGCTGGGCAAGACATCGACGCATGAAGTGGTGAAGAAAATCTTTACTCCGGCGGTTTAGTCCGAAACTCGAGATTAAGTTGCAGGAAGGAATTGCGGGCCAGGCCCGCAGGTGGGGAGAGGCGAAATGCGAAAGCAACCAGTAATCATCTTCGTATCGTTGCTGCTGATGGGAGTGGTGGCTGCGGCTGCCCAGACACCCAGCCAGCTCGATCGAGTCAACGTAATCCGCGACGCGGACAATGTCCGGGTCGAGATGACAGCCAGCGGCGCAGTGACGCCGAAGCTCAGCAAGCTGGACTCACCCGCGCGCGTGGTGATTGATCTGCCGGAGACCGTCATGGCGACCGGACAGAGCCACATCGCGGTGGGCACGGCCGGGATCAAAGGCGTGCGCATTGGCATGGATGGCCAGGCGCATCCCACGACCCGCGTCGTGGTCGACCTCGAGAAGGCGCTGGCCTACGAGTTGACGCCGGGTCCGGCGGGCAAGCTGGTACTGACGCTGCACGGCAACGCCGCTGCGCAGCCGAAGACCGTGGCCGCCGAGTCGAGCGCTCCGGTGACGCGCCCGATGTCGCCCTTCTCGCCGCGCGTGATGGATCTGCGCACGGCGCCGAAGGCGATTTCGCCGGCGACGAAGCCAGCTGAGAAGAGCTCGGCTTCGCCCTCTGACTTTGTATTCGTCGAGCCTACCTACCAGGCAAAGACCGAAGTCAAGAACGACGTCAAGAATGACGCGGCGGATGTGCCCGTGGTTCGGGCGCAGGAAGCTGCCGCGCGCTTCTCGGACAAGACTGCCGCCGAGCTTCTCCCGGTGAGCATGCATGCTGCTCCGCAGGCACAGAGCACTTCAGGGCCTGCGCAGAGCTCGACCGGAATCACTCCCGCGGTGAATCTGGCGGCCGAGCAGAAAGCTCAGATGAACCAGCAGGGAGTCGCGGCCGGACCGCGCTACACGGGCGAGCCGATCTCGGTGAACCTGAAGGACGTCGACCTGAAAGACTTCTTCCGGCTGGTCCATGAAATCAGCGGCCTGAACGTTGTGCTCGATCCGAACGTGCATGGCACGCTGACGATCGTGCTCGACGACGTGCCGTGGGATCAGGCGCTCGACATCGTTCTGAAGAATAACGACCTGGCCCGCGAGCTGGAAGGCAACGTCCTACGCATCGCCACGGTCGATACACTGAAGAAGGAAGCCGACGCCCGCCGGGCGCAGATCGAATCCGAAGCGCTGGCGGTGGAAAAGGTATCGGTAACGCGTTTCCTGAGCTATGCCAAGGCGAAGGACGCCATCACCACAGTGAAGAAGTTCCTCTCGCAGCGCGGCGACGTTGTGGCGGACGACCGCACCAACGCCGTGATCATCAACGACATTCCGAAGGTGATTCCGGTCATCGACCGCCTCCTGACGCAGCTCGATCGCAAGACGCAGGAAGTCGAAATCGAAGCTCGCGTAGTAGCCGCGACCCGTGCGTTCGCACGCGATATCGGCACCCAGTTCGGCTTTGGCTGGGGCAACGGGCACAGCGCAGTCGGCGGAAACTCAGGCGCTGGCACCACGAATACCAACGTGGGCGGGCTGACGCCGGGTTACATTACGAGTCCGGCGAACGGAGCGGGCACGGGAAATACCATCCCGCTGTTCTCGAACCTGGGCGTCACGCAGCCTTCGAGCGGCTTGACGTTCCTCAACGCCAGCAACACCGTGCGGCTGGACTTCCAGCTTTCCATGGCGGAGTCGCGCGGCTTGCTGAAAGTGCTCTCGCGTCCGCGAGTGGTCACGCAGAATAACATCCAGGCCCTGGTAAAGCAGGGCGTGCGCGTACCGATCGTGACGCAGGCGCAGTTGGGCGGTCCTCCGACCGTAACCTACGTTGACGCGTTCCTGCGGTTGACGGTCACTCCGCAGATCACGTCGGAGAACACCATCTTCCTGAACGTCGACGTGGAAAACACCACGCCGAACTTCGGACAGGAAGTACAGGGCAACCCCGAACTGATCACGCAGCAGGCTACGACGCAGGTGCTGGTGACGGATGGCGGCACGGTGGTGATCGGCGGCGTCATTCAAACCCAGAACTCGATCGACATTTCGCAGGTTCCGCTGCTCGGCAATCTGCCGTTCCTCGGCAACCTGTTCAAGCACACCAAAGTCAACACCCAGAACCAGGAGCTGATTTTCTTCATCACTCCGAGAATCATTCAGACGTAGCAAATAGCTAGCACGAGTTGTGAGACGCCGGCCTGGAGAAACTTCAGGCCGGCGGTTGTTTTTGGCGGTGAGCGGTTAGCGATGAGCGATAGGCAAAACCATCCGTCCTGATTACTCATAGCTCATTACTCATAGCTCACCGCTCATAGCTCACAGCTCACCGCTCACCGCTCTCCTGCTACACTCACCGCAATGGACTTCCGCCTACGACAGAAGAACCTTCGGGACCATCTGGCTACCACTCGCTTTGATGGGTTGCTGGTCAGCCATCTTCCTAACATTCGATATCTTTGCGGTTTTACGGGCAGCGCGGGACTGCTGCTGGTCGAACAGGGCGGCAGTGTGTTCTTTACGGATGTACGCTATGACATTCAGGCGCACCAGGAAGTGAAAGGCGCCAAAGTCGTGATCGCGCGCAAGGCTCCGCTGGCGGCGCTTGGGGACTTCCTGGCCAAGCGGCGCAAACGGCCTCACGGACTGACGATCGGACTTGAGTCCGAACATTTCACCATCGCCGACAGAAAGCGCCTCAGCCAGTTAGTTCCCCTGCGAGTCCGCCTGAAAGGCGCGCCCCCCATCGTGGAACGCTTTCGCATGGTCAAGGACGCGCGGGAAATCGCTCTGATCAAGGATGCGGTCGCGCTGGGAGCGAAGATATTCGATCGCGGGCTCGAAGTCTTGCGCTCGGGAGTGAAAGAGGTTGAGGTGGCCGCCGAAATGGAGCTGGCCGCGCGCCGTGGAGGGGCCGAAGAGATGTCGTTTCCCACGATCATCGCTTCCGGATCCCGGTCCGCTCTGCCTCACGGCCGTGCTTCCACCCAGTCGATCCCCTCGGGGGCATTCGTGGTCTGCGACTTCGGTGTTATACTTTCAGGTTATTGTTCGGATCAGACCCGCACTGTATGGGTCGGATCAGTGCCGCAGGACGCACGCCGGTCGTATGAAGCTGTGCGCGAGGCACAACAGGCAGCCATCGAAGCAGTGCGGCCTGGGATTGCGGTTGGCGAAGTGGACGCGGCAGCCCGCAAGGTCTTGAAGAAAGCCGGGTTAGGCCGTTACTTCACCCATTCCACCGGGCACGGCGTTGGGCTCGAGATCCACGAGAGTCCGAGGGTAGCCGCAGGGCAAAGCGAAGTCCTGATGCCGGGGATGGTCATCACGATCGAGCCGGGAGTATACTTCCCCGGCAAATGGGGCGTGAGGATCGAGGATATGGTAGCGGTCAGTGCCGGAGGTTGTGAGGTATTGACTCCGACGAGTAAAGATTTATTGGCGGTCTAGTCTTCTTAGTGAGTTCATGGAACATCAGCCGGGCACGATCCACGCCCGGCTTGTTTGCGCGCCCGTCCGGCGCGAGTCGGGGACAGGCGAACGGTCCCACCGTAAACGAATGAATCAAAAAGAGCTGAAAGAACTCATCGAGTTCCTCATCGAGAAGGATATTGCCGAGTTCGAGTTGGAACGCGGCGATGTCAAAGTGAAGATCAAGCGCGCCGGCGAGCATGCGGTGGTGCACTCGCATGGAGAGCCGCGCTTCTATGCGGTGCCTCCGGCGCCAGTCGCGGCGGTCGATCTTGCGGCAGTCCCGGTGGCGGGAACCGTAGCTGCGTCCGCGCCAGCGACCCCGGCTCCGCCTGCTGTCGAAGAAGGGCTGCACACGGTCAAGTCGCCCATCGTGGGGACGTTCTATGAGGCGCCCTCGCCGGGAGCTCCGCCGTTCGTCAAGGCGGGAGACTCAGTGGAAGTTGGTCAGGTGCTATGTATCGTCGAAGCGATGAAACTGCTGAACGAGATTGAGTCCGACGTCGCCGGGGAGATCATCAAGAAGCTGGCGACCAACGGCCAGCCCATCGAATATGGCCAGGAATTGTTTGTGATCCGACCGAAGAAGTGAGAGTAAGGGGATTCCTGCGGCGCGCTGGTGGCGCGCCGCTTTGTTGTTTGCACAGGAAAGTCTCTTGTGGGGACGGCCGCCTTCGGCCGTCCGCCGGGCGCAGCCCGGCTATTTGTTGGGAAGGCGAAACTGAGAGCTGACGGCTGAAAGCTGAAAGCTGAAAGCTGAAAGCTAGACTTCATGTTCAAGAAGATCCTCATTGCCAATCGCGGGGAAATTGCGCTGCGCGTGATTTGCGCGTGCAAGGAGCTGGGCATCCGCACGGTCGCCATCTATAGCGAGGCCGACCGCAATTCTTTGCCAGTTCGTTTTGCCGACGAAGCCATCTGTATTGGTCCGCCGCAACTGGCGCACAGTTATCTGAATATTCCCGGGGTGATCAGCGCAGCCGAGATCGCCAACGTTGAGGCGATTCATCCGGGATATGGTCTGCTGGCCGAGAATGCAAACTTCGCCGAAGTCTGCGAGATGAGCGGCATCAAGTTCATTGGGCCGCGGCCGGAAGTCACCCGCCTGATGGGCGAGAAGGAAAAGGCCCGGTCGGCGATGAAGAAGGCCGGCGTGCCGATTCTGCCGGGATCGGACGGGATCATCGCGAGCGATGGGGAAGCGCTGGAGTGGGCGAAGCAAGTCGGCTTCCCCGTGATCGTGAAGGCGTCGGCCGGAGGCGGCGGACGGGGCATGCGCATTGTGCGCAATGAAGAGGAATTGCCCGGTCTTTTCAAGGCGGCACAGGCGGAGGCTGCCGGAGCCTTTGGCAACGGCGATCTCTACATGGAGAAGTACGTCGAGCATCCGCGGCACATCGAGTTTCAGGTGCTGGCCGACGAGCACGGGAATGTGGTGAGCTTGGGGGAACGCGAGTGCTCGATCCAGCGGCGGCACCAGAAGCTGCTGGAAGAGTCTCCTTCGACCCAGGTGACTCCGGAGCTGCGGAAAGAGATTGGGGATGTGCTGTGCAAGTCGCTGGCCGAGATCGGATATTGGAACGCGGGAACGATCGAGTTCCTGATGGATCAGGACCGCAAACTCCACTTCATCGAGATGAACACGCGCATCCAGGTCGAACATCCGGTGACGGAAATGGTGACGGATGTCGACCTGGTCAAGAGCCAGATCATGATTGCGGCGGGCGCGAAGATGGAGGATGTTTTGCACGGTCCGATCGTGCATCGCGGACACTCGATCGAATGCCGCATCAACGCGGAACATCCGGAGAAGTTCACGCCGTCGGCAGGGAAGATCACTGCGTTTCATCCCCCGGGAGGAACTGGCGTACGCGTGGATACGGCGGCCTATGCAGAGGGGGTGATTCCACCGTATTACGATTCGCTGATTGCGAAGCTGATTGTGCGCGCCAAAGACCGCGACGAAGCGGTTTCACGCATGGCGCGGGCGCTGGAGATGTTTATCGTGGAGGGCGTGTACACCACGATCCCGCTGCACCGGAAGATTCTGGCCGATCCGGATTTCCGGGCCGGGAACTTCGATACCGGGTTTATCGAACGGTTTTTGGCTAAAAACGGAAAAGTGTAGGCGCGGACAACTCGTCCGCCCCGCGGAGCGAAGCGACGCGTTCGCGAGCATCGAGGGCCACGTCGTCTGACTCGATACCGACCCTCTTTATTGCGCGCTTTGCGCGCAACCCCGGACGAAGGCGTCTGGGGCTACATAAATCGCGCATGATACTGCCACGCCTCTACGCCATCCTGGACGCATCCGCTCACGCCGACGTTGATTGCCTCGTTGCATTTGGTCAGGAACTGCGTGCTGCCGGTTGCACACTGCTTCAGTACCGGAACAAATCCGGGAATGCACGGATTATGCTCGAGCAGGCGCGGGAATTGAAGAAACATCTCGGTTCCGCCGTCCGGCTGATCATGAATGATCGGGCCGATTTGTGCCTGGCTGCGGGTTTCGACGGCGTGCATGTGGGGCAGGATGACTTATCGCCCGAGGCCGTACGGGCTATCATTGGGCCGGATCGCTGGCTCGGCGTCTCGACGCACAATCCTGAGCAACTTCGAGAGGCCGATCTGACGTCAGCGAACTACCTTGCGATCGGCCCAGTGTTTGTCACAACCAGCAAAGACAAGCCCGATCCTGTTGTTGGCCTCGAAGGGGTGCGTCGGGCGCGGAGTCTAACGCGCAAGCCCCTGGTGGCTATCGGCGGGATTACACGGGCGAATGCGGCCTCGGTGATTGAGGCTGGGGCGGATTCCGTAGCTGTGATATCCGATTTGTTACGAGAGCCTCGCAAATCAGCAGAGGAATTTTTCCGGATATTGAGGTAAAGTTCTCAGGCGTGCAGATAGGCGTTCGCAAGCTGCAGGGCCCTTGGAAACGCCTGACCGCTGAAGATCTGTCATCCTGAGGCGGGCGCTTTTTGCCCGCCGAAGGACCTATGCAATCCCAGCAGGTTGCACAGTTCCTTCGCGGCAAAAGACGCCGCTCAGGATGACGACGCTGATGGACGCACGACCAACGACGAACGACTGGCGACCAACGAGCGAATCAGGAGCGAGCCTCTGAGCACACCGACAACTACGCCGCCCTCCACGGGCAGCGATTGGGAAATTCATAGTCATCAGGATAAGGAGCTGGTCCAGGTACTGGGCCTGACCAGCGCCACCATGCTGGTGATGGGGTCGATGATCGGCTCCGGCATCTTCATTGTTTCGGCGGAGATCGGGCGCGAAGTAGGCTCGCCGGCCCTGCTGATCGGCGCCTGGGTCGTCACCGGGCTGATGACCATTGTGGCCGCGCTCAGCTATGGGGAACTCGCGGCGATGATGCCGCGGGCCGGCGGGCAATACGTTTACCTGCGTGAGGCGCTGGGGCCGCTCTGGGGATTCCTCTACGGCTGGACTCTGTTTCTCGTCATACAGACCGGGACGATTGCCGCCGTGGGCGTGGCTTTCGGCAAGTTTCTGGGTGTGTTTTACCCTTCGATCTCTTCCACAAACTGGATCATGCATCTATGGAAGGTTCCACCCATCCATCTCGGTCCTATGGTGCTGGGCAACATGGATGTCGGCATCAATACGCAGAATCTGATGGCGATTCTGCTGGTGATCATCCTGTCGTTCATAAACGTGCTCGGAGTGAAGACAGGGGCGGCGATTCAGAACGTATTCACCGCCGCAAAGGTCCTGGCCCTACTGGGACTCGCCGTGCTGGGTTTCGCCTTTTGCCGTAATCCGCAGGCGATCCTTGCGAATTTCAACGGGCACTTCTGGCATAACGCGGGCCTATGGTCGCTGCATGACATTGGCGGAGGAGTATTCGTCAGCACGCTTACGGTTCTGGCGGTGGCGCAGGTCGGATCTCTTTTCTCTGCCGATGCCTGGAACAATGTGACCTTCACCGCGGGCGAGGTCAAGAATCCCAGCCGCAACCTGCCGCTCTCGCTGGCTCTTGGTACCGGCGTGGTAATCGCCCTTTATATTGCCTGCAATTTCATTTATTTGAGCGCGCTGCCGCTGGATGGATTGAAAGACGGGACGACAATTCTCGCCCGCGGGATCACGCATGCCACCGAAGACCGCGTGGCCACAGCGATCCTGACCCTGAGATTTGGAAGCACAGGCGGATTCCTCATGGCGGCGGCCATCATGATTTCCAGTTTTGGCTGCATGAACGGGCTGATTCTCTCCGGCGCCCGGGTCTATTACGCCATGGCCAAGGATGGCCTGTTCTTCCACAAGGTCGCAAAGTTGCATCCTAGGTACAAGACGCCTGCGGTTTCGCTGATGGTGCAGATGGTCTGGACCTGCGTGCTGTGCATCTCCGGCAGCTACGGCCAGCTTCTGGACTACATCATCTTTGCGGTGCTGGTGTTTTACATTCTGACGATTGTGGGGCTATTCGTACTCCGCCGGACGCATCCGGACGCAGTGCGGCCGTACAAGGCGGTAGGGTATCCGGTGCTGCCCATCATTTATATTGTGATGGCTTTATTTATCGATGTCGTACTATTGCGCTACAAGCCGCAGTACACGTGGCCGGGGCTGATCGTGGTGCTGCTGGGGATTCCGGTCTACTTTGCGTGGTCGCGGAGCGCCAAGAATCAGAGGAGTATATCCGCATGAGCACAACCGCACCAATTCAGGAGAAACCCAAACGAATGGCGAACCTTCTGGCAACCAAGCCGTTGAACCTGCTGATGGAAGAAGCTCGCGAGACAGGCGAGCACAGCCTTAAACGGACGTTAGGGGTTTTTCAGCTCACTGCCTTGGGCGTCGGCGCCATCATCGGCGCCGGCATTTTCGTCATGGTGGGGCTTGGTGCTCAATACGCCGGCCCGGGACTCACGCTCTCATTCGTGCTCTCCGGCTTGGGCTGCGCGTTTGCCGGTCTCTGTTACGCCGAGTTCGCTGCCATGATCCCGCTGGCCGGCAGTGCTTATACGTATGCCTACGCCACGCTGGGCGAGTTGCTGGCATGGATCATCGGATGGGATCTGACCCTTGAATACGCGATGGGCGCAAGCACAGTGTCTTCAGGATGGTCGAACCATTTCATCGAGCTGCTGAATATCTTCCACATCAAGATGCCGCTGTGGCTGGCTTACGATCACTGGACGGCGCTGAAGACGGCGGAGAACATTGTTGCGCGACAGATCGCGCAGGCTTCCGATCCATCGCTGGTGGCGGGGTCGCAGGCCTTCCTCGACAAGGTGACTGCGATCGTTGCCGCCCAGTCGCCAGAATTGTTGCAACGGGCGCATGCGTTGTTGGGAGCGCCCCACCTGTTCGGGATGGAGATCGGGTTCAACCTTCCCGCCTTTATTATTGCGCTGATCATTACGGCAGTTCTGGTTATCGGGATTAAAGAGAGCGCGCGATTCAACGCGACCATTGTGACGATCAAGGTTGCGGTGGTTCTGTTCGTCATCGCGCTGGGGGCGCGCTACATCAGCACAGCCAATTGGGGTTCGGACTGGCACTCGTATGCGCCGCACGGTTTCGCAGGAATTGGGGCCGGAGCTGCCTACATATTCTTCGCCTACATTGGATTCGACGCAGTGTCCACTACGGCGCAAGAGGCCAAGAATCCGCAACGCGATTTGCCCATCGGGATGATCGCTTCCCTGGCCATTTGTACGGTTCTGTATATCGCCGTTGCAGGCGTGCTCACCGGAATGGTGCACTGGCAACAGATCAACATCGAAGCGCCGGTCGCGCGCGCGTTTCTGGATCGAGGACTGACGACAGCTTCGCACATCATCACCCTGGGCGCTCTGGCAGGACTGACCAGCGTGATGCTGGTGATGCTTCTCGGCCAGACGCGTGTCCTGTACTCGATGGCCAATGATGGGCTGTTGCCGAAGAAGTTTTTCGCAGCCGTACATCCGAAATTCCGCACTCCATGGAAGAACACGATTTTAGTCGGCCTGCTGGCGGCGATCGTGGGCAGCGTGACGCCGATCGACGATATCGGCAAGATGGTGAACATCGGTACGCTGCTGGCCTTCGTGATCGTTTCGATTGCGGTCATGGTCTTGCGCCGCACGAATCCTGATCAGCCACGGCCGTTCCGCACGCCCTGGGTGCCGCTGGTCCCAATCCTCGGCGTGATTTCGAACGGCTACATGATGTACAAGCTGGGCTGGGTCAACTGGGCTCGTTTGTTTATCTGGCTGGCGATCGGACTGGTCGTGTACTTCAGCTACGGACAGAAACACAGCCGGGTTCAGGCTATCGCTGCAGGGAAAGAGCCGGAAGCATAGTTGGGATCGGATTCTGTGGCCCTCCGCACTGCGCGGAGGGCCGTTTTGCTTTATAGTCGTGGGTCGTTGGCATCATGTGGCGACAACCGCCTTCGGCTGTCCCGGCGTGGTCGAAAACCCGCCGGCTAAGGCTAATAGCCGAAGACCAACGACTCGAACCCTCTCGTCATGAAGACTCTTCGCCACCTTCGAACCATCGGCATTCTTCTGTTAGCGGTCATGGCGATCGGTACAGCCGGATATCACTACATCGAAGGCTGGCCCTGGTTCGACGGTTTCTACATGGTGGTGACAACGCTGACCACCATCGGATATCAGGAAGTGCATCCCCTGTCGCACGCGGGGCGCGTGTTCAACGTCTTCGTGATTCTGGCTGGCGTGTCCTTGTTGTTGTTGGGAGTCGGAGCGCTAAGTCAGGCTTTGCTAGAATTCGAACTGCAGAGCTTCTTCGGAAGGCGGCGCATGGAGCGCGAAATCGGACGTCTCGAAGACCACTTCATCATCTGCGGCATGGGACGCGTGGGCCGCAGCGTGGCGCGGGAGTTGGCCCGCAAGCCGGTGCCGTTCGTATTCATCGATAATTCCGACAGCAAGCGCCAGCGTTTTGCCCACGAGAATTGGCTCGCCATCGCAGGAGACGCGACCCTGGAGCAAAACCTGCGGCAGGCACAGATCGAACGGGCGCGTGGACTGATCGCGGCCACGACCACCGACGCGACCAATCTCTATATCGTGTTGACCGCCCGCGGACTCAATCCCCATTTGAAAATCATTGCGCGGGCCAGCGAAGATGCGGCCGAGAAGCATCTGCTGACCGCCGGCGCGGACTCGGTGGTCTCGCCCTACTCCTTCGCCGGGCAGCGGATTGCGCAGTCGCTGCTGCGGCCCAATGTGGTCAGCTTTCTCGATACGGCTACCACGCACCTCGGCATTGACCTCGAGATCGGCGAGATCCACATCACCGCCGGCTCCGCCTTCGCTGGCAAGACGCTGGAAACTTCGCGCATCCGGCAGGAGCGCGGAGTGATCGTGCTGGCCATCAAGCGGCGCGATGCCATGCGCTTCAATCCCGCGCCCGACGAGCGTATCGAGCCCGATGATTGCCTCATCGCCATGGGCGAGCCTTCGCAATTACGGCAATTGGAGCAGTCCGTAGCCTCTTCATGAAAGTCGAACTCCCATGAAAATCGTGAGTGCCGCGGAGATGCGCGAGATCGATCGCGTCACCACCGAACGCTACGGAGTGCCATCGCTCACGCTGATGGAGAACGCCGGGACGGCAGTTGCGGAGCAGGTCCTGCGCTTCTGGCAGCCGGGGCTGAGAATCCTTGTAATCTGCGGCAAGGGCAACAACGGCGGCGATGGCTTCGTTGTGGCGCGCCTGTTGGCCGAAAAAAAGAAACCCGTGAAGCTTATCCTGCTCACGGATCCGGCAGAATTGAAGGGTGATGCAGCGGTGATGTACGGCAAGCTGCCGGAGCCGCCAACCGTCGTGCGGTCGCTGGAAGAGTGGCGGAGTGAGCGCGTGCAGCAGGCGTTGTCGGCAGATTTGTACGTGGACGCCATCCTCGGCACCGGATTCAAACCGCCGGTCAGTGGGCTCTATGCGGAAGCGATTTCATTTTTGAATGCAAGCCAGGGAAAGGTGTTTGCCGTCGACATCCCTTCCGGTGCGGATGCGGACGCGATGGGTCCGCAGCAGGGACTCATCGCGCGATCGGATGTCACGGTGACGTTCACGGCTCCGCGTCCGGCGCATGTGTTCAGCATGCTGACGCAGGGTCCGACGTATGTTGCGGGAATCGGGTCGCCGGATGAGGCGATCGTCTCATCCCTTCATCTGAACGTGATTCATCCGCGCGATTTTGCGGCGCTGATCGGGCCGCGTCCGGCAGAGTCGAACAAGGGGAATTACGGGCACGTTTTGGTGGTTGGCGGGTCGGTCGGCAAGGCAGGATCGGTTGCCATGGCTGGCATGGCGGCGTTGCGTGCGGGCGCGGGGTTGTCGACCGTAGCCACGACCAAGTCAGCGCTCCTGACCGTCGCGGGATTCTATCCGGAACTGATGACCGAGCCTCTGCCAGAAACCGATGCCGGCACGATCGCCACCAGCGCCGGTGTGCGTATCGAAGAGCTTCTCAAGAGCATGACCGTGGTTGCCATTGGACCGGGAATCTCACGGGATCCGCACACGGCGACGCTGGTGCGTTCGCTGGTCACGCATCAGAAGATTCCCATGGTCGCGGATGCGGACGGGCTCAACGCGTTTGAGGGACACAGCAACGCACTGAACGGGAAAGATCGAATGCTGGTGATCACTCCGCACCCCGGCGAGATGGCGCGGCTGGTGGGACGTTCGGTCGCTGAGGTCCAGAAAGATCGGCTGGGGATTGCGCGACAATTTGCCCGTGAGCACGAATTGATCGTCGTGCTCAAGGGACATCGCACGTTAGTAGTTCAGCCGGACGGCGAAGCTTGGGTCAATACCACCGGAAATCCTGGGATGGCGACCGGAGGCACGGGCGACATTCTGACAGGAATGGTTGCGGGGATGCTTGGGCAGGAGAAGAGGGCGCAGAATCCCCAGAGCGCTTTGCTCGCAGTCTGTGCGGCTGTGTATCTGCACGGGCTAGCAGGAGACGTGATGCGCGAGACCGTGGGGGAGCATTCGCTTGTGGCTACCGATCTGCTCCGCGGACTCCCCGATGCGTTCGAACGCGCGCGCCAAAGCGCGACGAGCCCATGTGTGTGCTTCTCAGAAGTGTCATCCTGAGCGGAGTGCGGTTGGAGCGCAGCGGAGACCGCACGGAGTCGAAGGATCCCTACTCCCACAGGATTCCAGTAGTGGTCATAGGAACCCTTCGACTACGCCGTTGCCTTCGCTTTGCGCAGACAACTTCTTCGCTCAGGATGACCCCGCCAAAGATCATCGCGATTTCGACAGCCGAACAGTCCTTTCTTCCGCCGCCGATCGCCGCGCGGCATCGAGAATCTCCGTTACCGTCACGTTCGTGTCTAGCGACGACAGCGCATCTTCCTTCGCGCCGTCGAGAATTACCGCTCGCAGATACGCTAGTTCATCATCATAGGGCGCGGGGATCGGTTTCGCGGATAGTTGCTGTTCCTGATCTTCTCCTGTGCGGTGTACTCGAATGTGGTCCCGCTTTATCGTGATCACCTGCCCCGTTTGTCCGTAGACCTCCATGTCTTTGCGGTCAATAGGCCAATTCCACGAAGCCTGGATGATGGCCTGAGCTTTCGGATACGTCAGAACAATCGTGGCCTCGTCATCGACTCTCGGATAAATCTCTGGCTTGATCTGTTGGGTGACGGCGGTGACGGTTTGCGGGCGCTGGCCGTCCATGAGCCAGGTCATGAGGTCGGCGCCGTAGCAGCCGAAATCGAACAGGGCGCCACCGCCGTTGAGTTTGGGATCAGTGAGCCACGAAAGGAACTCGGGTTCGACTCCAATCTCTTTGGGACCTTTGTGGCCGTCGTGTACGACTACCTTGCGAACCTCGCCCAGTCCTCCATCGTGCACGAGATCGTAGGCCGCGCGATTGCTGCGGTACCAGGACGTCTCATAATTCACCAGTACGTGAATCTTGCCAGCCTGCGCGGCCTTCTGCATCGCCAGTGTGTCTTCCAGGCTGACGGCTAGTGGCTTCTCCATCATGACGTGAACGCCGTGACGGGAGCAGATTTCGACGACACGGCGATGGTCGTAAGTATTGGTATAGACGAGTACAGCCTGCGGGTGCACCTTGGCGATCATCTCGTCGAGGTCGACGAACATTTGCGCGGTTTGGAAGCCGTATCGGGTGGCGGCCGCACTCCGAAGTTTTGCGTCGGGCTCCACAACGGCGACAATTTCGATCTCAGGGCGGTGCTGGTATTGACCCAGGAATCCGTGAACGTGCCCGTGAACCAGGCCAACGATAGCGACACGAAGCGCCGGGCGAGACTGGGGCGTTTGGGCGAATGCGGGAGTAGCGAGTGACAATGGAGCGAGTAAGAAGATTTGAAAGAGTCGCGACATGCTTCCTCCGGGAGATCGCTTACAAGATAGTCGAATCGAGCGGGCTCCGGGTACTCCGGGAAATAAAGCCGGCCTTCACCCGGCGGACGGCCAATGGCAGCGCGTTGGTTTTGAAAGGGCGCGGCTTTAAGCCGCGCCGTCCATGGCCGGAAAAGACGCGGGCTTCAGTGTGAAGTTGAGAATCGCATTCCAATCCGCGCTGTGGGACAAGCGGGTAGGATGTGCGCCCCGGAGGGGCGTCTGATAATAGCCCGGCGCTTTCAGCGCCGGGTAAAGTCGAACACCGAGCGCGTCCCGGAGGGACGCCTGAAAGCTCTCACGCGGCTCTTCAGCCCCTGAGCAACGCGAGAAAAGCCCTATTGTCCTTTAGGACATTTACTAAAAAGTAAA
Source organism: Terriglobia bacterium (assembly GCA_020073385.1). Lineage (GTDB taxonomy): Bacteria > Acidobacteriota > Terriglobia > Terriglobales > Acidobacteriaceae > Sulfotelmatobacter. The sequence goes on from JAIQFH010000006.1 coordinate 291,191, forward strand.
CTCCACCTAAATCGTTCGTAGGTCTGACATTTCATGCGCCGAATTCCCGTTTCCCATGTGGAATCCGGACAAGGGGCCTCCGTAATCTGTTACGCAATATCGCCTAGTGCCATAGTGCAAACAACCTATGACCCACTTCCCCCAACCGCATCCCTCGCGGCGCGCCGCCCGGATCCAGCTCGGAGATTCAGTTCTGGCTGCGATTCGTCTTGAAGATGGCCGCCGTACGAAAGCCAAACTCCAAACCATCTCGGCAACCGGAGGCCTGTTGCGCCTGCCGCAATCGCTGGGCGAGGGCGACTTCGTCGAAGTTGCCTTCCAGACGCAGGCTGGCCCGGTGCACGGGATGGCCGAAGTCCTCAGCCCGACGCGAAAGCTGGACGACAGCGTGCTGCAGCCCTTCCGCTTCGTGGCGATCGAGGATGACGACCATCGCCGCCTGCGCACCTCGCTCGATCATGTGGTGGAGCGGAGTTCCTTGGGCATGAAGTCGAGCGCCTTCTCGACCTACTGAGCAGGTTGATGTGGGGACAGCCGCCTTCGGCTGTCCGGCGAAACGCAGCCGCCCGGCAAGGGCTAAGGCCCATTTCGCTTGAACCAACCAGATTGTCATTCCGAAGCGAAGCGAGGAATCTGCTTCTTGCCCGCAGCATACCCGCTGCCAGCGGACGCGGTTCTATACTGATCCGGTGAGTCATGGAAGCAAAGCGAGCGAGTTGCTGCGCGAGATCACCACTCATTCAGCGGAGGAGACGATCGGGTTCGGTCGTACCCTGGCTGAGCTCCTCTCGCCGCCCAAACTGGTGCTACTGCGCGGCGATCTGGGAGCCGGGAAAACCACGCTGGTGAAGGGAATTGCCGCGGCATTCGATGCCGCTTCCGAAGAAGACGTCACCAGCCCGACTTTCACCTTGATTCACGAATATCGCGGCCCGCGGGCGAATCTCTTTCATATCGATCTATATCGTATCGACACTCCGCGCGAGCTGGACACGCTTGCCCTGGACGACCTGCGCAGCGAAAACAGCATTCTGTTGATCGAGTGGGGGGAGAAGTTTCCGCGATTGGTGTACGAGCGGGATGTGGAGATTGCGCTTGAGCGGGAAGGGGAGAGCGGGCGGAGGATTCGGATCGCTCGCTAATGCGCAACCGATTCGGTTGAGCTAGTAAGTAACGAGCGTACGCACGCGACAGGCGCTTGCCACTCGCGCACCATCGAAAATAAGATCGCCACCGCGAAAAGCGTGAACGCAATACGACGGTCAACCATAGGACAATCTTATAACGAGACGAGCAAGGTACGGCACTACGGCTGCGCTAATGCTTTCGCGAACCATTCGTCAAACCACTCCAGCGAGCGCTGGAAGTAGTCGTGCCAATCGGCAGGCTTTACGAAAACGTGTCCCTCATTGGGATACACGACGAACTTTACGGGGACATGCAGAGCTTTCAAAGCGTGCCACCATTCGACGGACTGCTCAACCGGAACTTCCCCGTCGCAATCGCCAACCAGGATCAGCGTCGGCGTCTTGACGTTTTTCACGAAGTGCATGGGATCGCTCTTGGCATAAACCGCGGGATCGTCGTAGACGGAAGCGCCAAAGAAGGGAATCATCCATTCATCGATCTCGTTCACCCCATAGTAGCTGAGCAAATCGGAGACTCCGGCACCGGCCACGGCAGCGGCGAAGCGATGAGTCTGCGTTTCCGCCCACATAGTCATGTAGCCGCCATAACTGTGACCGCGGATGCCAAGGCGGTGTGGGTCGATCGGATACTGCTTCGAAATCGCGTCGACTCCGGCCATGATGTCGCGAAAATCGCCGCCGCCGAAATCTTTGACATTGCCCTGCGTAAAAGCTTCACCCTGCCCGTAACTGCCGCGCGGGTTGGGGCAGAAAGCGAAGTAGCCCATGGCGGACTGGGGCCCCATGATCTGCGAGTCCCACCGGGCGTGACATGCCGCGGACGGACCGCCATGCACGTTGACGACGAGCGGATACCTCTTGCCGGGAGTGTAGTTGACAGGCAGCATCAACCAGCCTTGCAGCCGCATATTTCCATTCGTCCAGTGAAAATTCACCATCTCGCCCCATGCGGGCTTGACTCCAGCGTTGAGCGTAGTCAGTTGCTTCCAATTTCCGATTGGTCCGGCCCAGAGTTCCGCAGGAGTGCTGGCAGACTGCCGGACTACTGCACTGACCGATCCGTCACGAGAGACCGTGCCGTTCAAAGAAAACTGCGCGCTCACAAATTCGTCGCCTGCCCAGATCTTCTGGACCGCGCCGCCCGAGGTGGAAACACTTGCGAATCCCGACTTGCCGTCGACGTTTTCTCCAAACAAGATGCGGTCGGCGGAAGTCCAGACCAATGTAGATGGCGAACTGTTGATCTTTGGAGTGAGATTACGGACCCCGCCTCCCGACACAGCGACGGTCATGATTTCGCCGCCGACCGAGCCTTCATCGCTCATCAGGCCTTCGATGAACGCGACCTGTTTACCGTCGGGTGAAACGTGGGGCTCGGCAATCTGCCGCTTGGGTCTGTAGATCTCATGCATATCATGCGATCCAGCGTCGATGTGATAGAGATGAGCGACATACCAGTTGGCGTCGCCCGACCCATGAGCCGCGATAGCAGCCCAGCCGCGACTGTCGGGTGTCCAGTCGTACTCATAGACGTAAATATCCGGAGGCGTAATCACGGTCAGCGCATTGGTGGACAGATCGATCGTTGTCAGACGCTGCTCATAAACTTGATCGTCGATGACGCCCGCGAGCGGAAGCATCGGCTCAAGAGGGCCCGCAATCCGCGGAATGCCCTCGATGAAGAGCAGAGCGAGTTTCGAATTGTCAGGAGAGAAACTGGGAGTCGCCGCGTAGCCCTTTAGGTCGGCCCGTTTCACGGGCGCGCTGCCATCGAGAGCGGCGGTCCACAACTGTGCGGCAGGAACATCTCCGGATAAATCTGCGAGAAAAACGATCTGTTTGGAATCTGGAGACCAAGCCACGTCGCGGGCAGAGAGCTTACCTTCTACCGGAATCATGCGAGTCGGGCCGCCAGCAGTGGGAATGATGGAGATCTCACCGCCCAAGATGTAAACGATCTGGGCTCCATCGGGGGAGATCGCGACCTGTGCAATCGACTTGGCGTGCGGCATCGAGTCGAGAACAGCGGCCGCACGGGAAGACGATTCGGCACGCGCGCCAAGAGTCAGGAAAACACAGGAAATCGTCATCACTCCCATGGCCCGGAGAGAAAATACATTCATCGTGGCACCTTTTTAAAAACGCTCGATTTTGACCGACTCAGGACATTTATAAGTCGCGGGTTTCCCCTGTGACCCTCTGTGTCCTCTGTGGTTAAAGCCTTTGACCTCCTCGCCGGACACCACGAATACGCGGATCGAGGGCAATATTTAACGCTCACTATTTCCGACGCACTACACTGGCAGGCTGCTGAAAAACTCGGTTTTCGCCCCCCTTTTTGAAAGGCGCGGCTTCGCGCCGCGCCGTAAGTGCCGCACAATCAGTCGCGGCATCAGCCGCTGAGGTGAATTGGTGCGATAAGAAACAGTTTTTTCAACAGCCTGCTAGTGTATCGTCCCATAAGTAAGTGGCATTAGTATTGCAAGGAAAATAGGCGTCTCTGATGCACAATGGAGGTGCCTATGGCGATGGGACGACCGAAGGCGGCGTTGGTGTTGAGCCCGGAGCAGCGTGCGCAACTGGAAAGCATGGCCAGTTCCCGTTCGCTTCCGGCGGGACTGGTGACTCGGGTACGAATTGTTTTGCTGAGTGCGGCGGGAAAGATGAACCAACAGATTGCCCGGCAATTGGGATTGACCAACGCCACCGTGGGCAAATGGCGGCGACGCTTCGTGGAGCAGGGAGTGGCGGGACTGCATGACGAGTTGCGCCCAGGCCGTCCACGGCCCATCAGCGATGAACGAGTGGCCCAGTTGGTGCGCAAAACACTGGAGACGAAACCCAAAGGCGGCACCCACTGGAGTGTGCGACAAATCGCAGGCCAGACCCGGCTTTCGAAATCCACGGTGCACCGCATTTGGCGGGCCTTCGGGCTGGAGCCGCACCGGCAGCGCCACTTCAAGCTCTCGACCGATCCGTTTTTCGTGGAGAAGGTGCGCGACATCGTGGGACTGTACTTGCATCCCCCGGAGAACGCGGTGGTGCTGTGTGTGGACGAGAAGAGCCAAATTCAGGCGCTGGAACGCACCCAGCCCATGCTGCCCATCGGGCTGGGGTACGTCGAAGGCGTAACCCACGATTATCGGCGTCATGGAACCACGACCCTATTTGCCGCGCTGGACACGGCCAAGGGCACGGTGCTCACGCGCTGTCGGCAACGACATCGGCATCAAGAATATCTGGACTTTCTGCGGCAGATCGACAACAACGTGCCGCCCGACCTAGACGTGCATGTGATCGTGGACAATTACGCGACCCACAAGCATCCGCGGGTGAAGCGCTGGCTGGCGACGCGACCGCGCTTTCATGTGCACTTCACTCCCACCTACGCCTCTTGGCTCAATCAGGTGGAGATCTGGTTCAACCGGATCACGCAACGAGCTATCCGGCGCGGAACCTTTCGCAGCGTGAAAGAACTGGTGACCAAGATCGATCAATTCGTCGAAAACGATAACCAGAACGCGCGGCCCTTCGTTTGGACCGCGACCGCAGATTCCATCTTCGCTAAAGTCCAGCGACTATGTGAACGTATTTCCGGGACAGGACACTAG
>JAIQFH010000007.1 GCA_020073385.1 Terriglobia bacterium
CATCTCGCCACACGGTTAAGTTGTTGAATGCAAAGGGGAAGAAATAGTTCCTGGATTTACACTGCGAAAGATATACTGACCGAACCTCTGTAGGATTTATTCATGGCCAAGGTTTTTACGATTACTGTCCCTCCTAAGCTGGGAAATAAGCGCCGCGTACGCACTTCTGATCCTCGTTACGTCGACGGACAACGCCTGCTGGTGGAGGCCATGAAATATCTGGCGCAGGCCGACCCCGTGCGAAACCGGTCGGCAATCGAGTTGATCTCCGAACACGTGCGGACAAGGTTCCGGATGAGCGATTCGCCGCTGGGGTAGGAACCGAGTTTCGGTAGGCTCATCAGAAAAGGAAGATAACGAGGAGGGGCGCAGAATCTCTGCGCCCCTCGCACTTCTGGTGCCGTTAGAACGAATACCGCACGCCCACCTGCATCACCCGAGGCTTTCCTTGAATCTGGGTTAGGTTGTAGAAGTCGCTGGGCGGAGTCAATCCGAGCAGGCCCGGGTCGGCCGCCACTTCTCCGTTGGAAAAACTGGTCAGGTGCTGGGTGTTGGTGACATTGAAAACGTCCCAGCGAACCTGTAACTGATGGTTGTCGCTGTAGGGCATTTTCCAGGCTTTCCCAAGTCCCAAGTCCACATCAATATATCCAGGGTAACGCAGATAGTTGCGTGGACCGGTTTCACCGGGATAGGCATTTCTGAAGTTCTGGTAAATCTGAGTGATATTACAGCTGCCAAAAAGATTCGGCGTTCCATTCACCGGCTTGTTGGGGCAGGAATGGATCGGCTTGAGTGGCGTGACGTTCGACTGAAAATCCCAGTTCGTTGCCCACCGTCCGTCGTCAAAGGCAGAAGTCGCCGGCAATCCAGTGTTCCAGCGGAATATACTTGAGAGTTGCCAGCCGCCGAGGATTGCGTCTACGGCCTTGTTGGCATTCCCTAGAAGGGCGTGACCTCTCCCAAAAGGCAACTGCCAGACCACGTCTGCGTTGATGTTGTGACGAGTGTCGAAGTCCGAGCTCGCGTAGTTGTCGCGCTGGCGGATGGGATTCACGATGAAGGAACCGTTGCCTTGGAAGTTTCCACCGATGCCAAATTCGGCTTGCAAGCCAGACGCGTCATCGAGCGAATGCGACCACGTGTAGTTGAAGTCGAGGATCAAACTACTGAGGCGCTGGCGATACGACAGGGCGAGCGCATGATAGTTGGAGTTGCCGATCGTGCTCCAGGCCGAAAGGGTTCCGTACTGCGGTTGCATGAAACGGGGAGTAAAACCGTTGTAGGCTAAAGCCAAGTCGGCTTCGGCTTGTACATCGGTCCAGTCATTGGCTTCAAAGAAGTCATTGAGTTGGTATTCCCCATAGTAGGCTTGGGCATTTGTCCACGTGGGATCGTAGGTTAGCCCATCATAGTCTCCAATGATGGAGGCCATTCCTGCCGGGAAGACAGTATCGAAATACTGAGCGGCCTTGGACGAAAGCAGAGAAGGCACCTGGCTGATATCTTTACCTTGTTGACGAAGCTTCTCCAATTCCGTCGCTGCTCCGTACCAGTCGATGCCGGACTGAGGATCTCGAAGATTGTTGAAGGCGGCCACGTCGCGATGAGCGAGCAGGCTGCGGCCCATGCGTCCGATATAGGATGCCGAGAACACAGCGCCTTTGGGGAGAGTGCGTTCGAAGGTGAAATTCCAGACGTACTCCGTGGGCGCGTGCAGGCCCGCATCCAAGGATGATTCGATACGCTCTCCGAACGTCGTGTCACCATTTAAGGAACTGGCTTCCAGCGGGAAATTCAGGCCGGTCGGTATATTGTTAGGATCGAGAGCCGCAGCAAGGGAGCGAACGTCCTGTCCAAAACCTGTAAAGAGCGGGCCCAGGGGCTTGCCGTTCGCCAGCGAACTGTCAAAAGTATTAGCGTGATTGGTGAAATTCGACGTGAATCCGAGAGAGTTGTTTAGATCCCAATCCACTGCGAGGGCTTGACCGTAGTAGTCGTTGGTTATGGCGAATCCGCCACGCAGCACGGACAACTTATTTCCGAACAGACGGCCAAAAAATCCGGAACCACCTTCCGGTGACCAGGCAACCGCAAATCTCGGCTGGAAGTTGTTCTTGTCCCAGTTGTACATAGGCGGTCCGCCGTTGGCAGGCCCGGACCGGCTAACACAGATCGGTGTTGTGTACTGGTTGCCCTGGGCGGCCGCTGCCAGCCGCGATTGAAAGTACTTACTCAAGGAATTGAGTATGCAACCGCTGCCCGTGTCAATTCCGGGCTGCACCTCGTATCCTTGCGTTTCGTAAACGGGGCGTTCCAGGCTGTAACGAAGGCCGATGGTCAGTGTGAGATTCGGGCGGACTTTCCACGTGTCCTGTGCGTAGCCGTCGTAGGCCTGGGTTGCGAAGTTGCGCGAGGTTGGTGTTCCGGGGGCCAGGAGATTTCCGGTCTTATCGAAGGTGAAGTTGGCAGTCAGTTCGGTAATGCGGCCTATGGCTGCTGTGCCGGCGTTTCTGACTTCGAGCGTCGATAGTAAAGACTGGCCCTGGTTCTCGTCACCGGAGAGTTGGTGTGCATCCAGATACGCCTGGAACGCCGCGGGAATGTTGGCTCCCGTATTCAGATAGAACGAGGGGTTGGTTTCCGCGAAATCATAGGCGGAAGCGTAACTTACGCGCTGGTTATTGATCTTGCGGATGTTCACGCCGAACTCAAAGTTGTGTTTTCCCTTTACCCACGAGAGATCGTCGGTAATGTTGTGGACCGGTGTAATCCGCGAGAGCGGATGGGTTTCCCCGTTCGGCTGGAAGACGAAACGGAAATCCGTGTCATTCCCGGTGCTGTCACCACCCTCGGTGAAAGCCTGTCGGGTGAAACCATAGCGGAAGCTGTTTACCAGACTGTTACCGATGGTCCAAGTGTGGCCGGCCGCCAACCCCCAAGGATGGCTCCATACTCCCGGAGACGGAGTATCGGGAAGCCACTGAGGAAGCAGTTGATGGTCGTATTGAACATTCAGACGAACGAATGCTATCTGGCGGCTGGTGAGATTAAAATCCAGCTTCGCCACGTGAGAGTTCAGTGTAGTCGGGGTGGGGGCGTTGAAGCGAAATCCGCCAGTGTTCAGCTGATCCCCCACTGTGCTGTCGTTGGCGGGATATTTCGAGGCTGCGGAAGCCAATGCGTCCAAAGCGGCCTGATTGATACCCGCATCCTGGAAGGGACCCGGATTCGCAGGCGATAGAGTGAGGGAATCTTGCTGAACGCTACTACAGGAACTATCTGCACAATACAGATAGTTGATTGTGCCTTGGCCTAGATTCGCCAGTGGGACGGTTCGCACGACACTCTGGCCGCTGGCATCATGACGCCCCTCGTAAGCGTAGAAGAAGAAGGCCTTGTCCTTCACGATAGGACCGCCAAAGTTGCCACCAAACGTGTTCCGAACCAGAGGTGTCCGGGGAACAATTGGGTCGGAGTGGTTATTGAACCAATCGTTAGCGGTGAATCCTCGCGACCGATAGAATTCGGAAGCCGCTCCGTGCCATTTGTTCGAGCCTGATTTGGTAATCAGATTCACCTGAGAGCCCGAGGAACGTCCTTGATTTGCGTTTCCGTTGGCGGTGGTTACGCGAAATTCCTCCAAGGCTTCCGAGTTCAACCGGAGAGCTGGACCTGTAGTGATGTCACCCACGTCGCTACCTAATGATCCTACGATCAGCCCGTTCGTACTTCGAGGGATATCGGTATTGCCGGTTTGAGCGTTATTAATGTCGACGCCGTCGAGAGTGATGTTCGATTGGTCGGCCCTCGCCCCGGTTACGTACCCCTCGCGAGTCGAACCGGGTTGTAGTGTCAGCAGATCTACAATGTTGCGCGCTTCAAGAGGCAATTGCGTGATTTGAAGGGACTCGAAATTATTGCCTAGCGTGGCATCCTGGGTGTTGATCACGGCTTCCTGGGCGCTGGCTTGTACCTCGACCACTTCTGTAGAAGCGCCAACTTCCAGCTCCACATTGCTCTCGGTCTGCTTGCCGATGAGGGCCTTCACGTTTCCGATTACCTTCTTCTTGAATCCCTTGGCTTCTGCTTCAATGCGATAGTCACCTGGCGTAATCAGGTCGAAGACGAATGCTCCACTTTCAGTCGTGGTCGCGGTACGCACCCCATTGTTGGCGGTGTTTGTCAGCGTGACCGTAGCGTTGGGCAGGACTCGACCCTGCTGGTCAGATACGACTCCACGGATGGTTGAAGTTCCAGTCTGACTCCATGCCGTAATTGCTAGGGTCACAGCGCTGATCAACAGTACTGCCCTGACTAGACGCATATCGGCTCCTCGCCTATAGAGAGTGGGTGATGTTTAGACTTCGGCAAACACAGACAATTAATGACACGGGACCACAACAGCCCTGATGGGGCGCTATTGTGCTCCTGCGGTACAGAAATGTTCAAGTTGTATTTTGTTGTGTAAAACGATTCAATGCTGGCGAAAACGCGGCACGGTCGCAACATGACCGCGGGACAGACCTTAGAAGTGGAATTGCCGGGGAATGTTAAGGCCGCTAGTGGTGCGGCGCTCGAGCCAGAAAAAGAACAAATCCGCCGATGCGGAAAATTTCAAGGCTGCGAACCCGGCTCAATTCTGACAAAAAAGAGGGGGGCGGATTTTGTCCGCCCCCCCAGTGGTTTATTGCGCTTCTCGTCGAATGGCGATCGAGCGTGCTACCGCTCCTTCCTCGGTTAGAACTCGTACCGCAGGGCGAATTGCATGACCCGCGGGTTCGTGAGCAGTCCGCTGAAAGTTCCGAAGGAACCTGCCTGATCGATGTTGTTCGTCACGGAGTTCACATCGAATTCAGGATGATTTAGCACGTTAAACACTTCCCAACGGAACTTGAGGAGATGATGCTCGGAGTAAGGCATCTGCCAGGTCTTGCTCAGCGCGGCGTCCAGACCGGCGTAGCCGGGTCCGCGAACCTGGCTCCGTCCTCCAGCTTCGCCGGGGAAGTCATGGCGAAACGCGTCGATCCCGGTCGGACCGTTCGGATCGGGAAACAAGTTGGGCACCTGATTCGGGAAGGCGCCGCTTTGTTTTGTCACTCCGGTCTTTGCGGGACCAATTTGCGTGGCCGCGCCACCCAGTTGCCAGTTCGTAGGCCAAGTGCCGCCGTTACCGATGGTCAAGGGGAATCCGCTGGTCCAGCGGGCAAGACCGGAAAGCTGCCAGCCGCCGATAAAGGCATTGGTAAAGCCGTTAGCATTCCGGGCCAGGAGCTTTCCCTTGCCGAGAGGTAACTCGATGATGAAGTTGGTGTTCAGCTGATGCGTTGTGTCGAAGTCTGAGATGCCGCGCTGCTGGTTCGGATCCCAGGAGTTGATGATGTTTCCGCTGATGCCCCCTGCTCCGCCGTTCCAGGGTTGGACTCGTTCGGCGGAGGACGAAAGATCGATGGATTTCCCGTAGGTGTAATTGAGGTCGAATTGCACTCCGTGCGACATCCGCTTGCGCAGTGTTACCTGCAAAGCGTTGTAGTTCGCATTTCCGACCGAGCGCCATGCGTACAAGGAGTGGAACTGGCTGTTGAAATACGCGTTCGGGCCAAGGACTGTCGCGTAGTGATTGAGCGAACAGGGGCTGTTGCTGCTATTGGAATAGTTGCAGTTCGGCAACCCTTGTATCATCCCAGCGATCCCCGCGACGCCTAGCGGGTTAAAATCGGACCCGGCATAGTCGATTGCGGAGAGTGCAGTGGTCTCGTTGAAGGTGAAGCAGTTGTACAAATCGTAGGCTGCTTGTAGGGGATCGGTTGTGTACTGGTAAGGACCGTTCCCACTCACGTTCCCTGAGCAGGAAAGGTTGTACTGGTCACCGGGCTGCAGGGGCGCGATCATGTTCTGCCAGTACGCGGCGGTGGGCCCGACCAAGGCGGGCGTGATCGAACTGGTTGGAGTACCTTGCGCCGACAACTCGGAAAAGCGGCGAGCCGCCGAAAAATAGTTGACCTTTGATGTTTGGTCCACGAGATCAATCGGCATGGCCAAGTCTTCCTGAGCCAGCAAGCGGTGCGAGAGGCGTCCCACGTAGGAAACTTCCAGACTCAAGCCATTCGCCAACTCACGACCGACCGACAGATTAAGCGTGTACGAATAGGGCGTCTTGAGGTGGTCATCCAAGCCCCAGAAGATTCCGAGACCGGTACCCGAGGAGGGCGGAGTATAAGGAAAGCCCCCTTGCGGTGTCGACGGCGCAAAAGGAGTCACGCCATCGAACAGAGTCGTCGGGATGGACGTGAGGCTGGTGAGTCTGGGAGCGTTACCGGCGGTCGGCAGTACAGAGTTGGTGAGATTGGTGGAAAGCCCAAAGGATCCGTTCTGATCGAAGGATGAGAGCAATCCGGGCCCGATATGATCGTAGGCCATTCCGAACCCACCACGGATGACGGTCTTGTCGCCTTCACCGACAAGGCGGCGCAACCAACCTCCATCCGGGCGCGGCGTGTAGGCGAAAGAAATCTTCGGAGCAAAGTTGTGGTAGTCCCAGCCATAGTAGCCAATCTTCCCGTTCGCCGGCCCAGCCAGATTGAAAGACACCACCGGATCCTGGTTTGAACCGATTCCATTCCGCATTTCCTGCTGTCTCAGGTTGAACCATTTCGCCATGCTGATGGTGGGAGTCACTTCGGTGCCGGTTGTCTCCCACGGCGGGGAGAATAGCGAATAGCGCAGTCCGACGTTAACGGTGAGATTGGGCTTCATTTTGTACGAGTCCTGAATGTAGAACTCGTACTCGTCGGCGCCCCAGTGCCGCGCTACGGGCGCACCCTGGGGGATGGCGGTACCTGTCTTGTCGAAATTGAAGAAGGCATTGTACTCAGTCACCATGCCGAGCAGGGCGACGGTAGGGTAGTCGTACTGGTTGGCGAAATCGCCACTCACCGCGGGGAGTCCACCGTTCGGGGGATCAAAGGGGCTCGTTTTCTTGCCGGCGAATCCGGCGGTGTCGAGAGCCGACACGTTAGTGACTCCGTTAGGAAACGAGTTTATGAAGTTATTGCGCGGGCTGCGGATAAAGCGCAGATTGGTTCCGAATTGCAGGGTGTGCTTGCCTTTGGCCCAAGAGATATCATCAACGAAGTTCTCAACGGTGGAGCGGAAATCTTGCCCGCGCCTAACTGCCAGACTGGAGTCGTTCGTTGTGCTGTTGTCGTTCAGTCCCCGGAAGAAGATCACTGGGGTCGAATCGTTGTTGCCGGGCTGACCCCAACTTTGGCGAGTGTATCCCCAGTGAAAATTGTTCAACAGCGTAGGCCGGATCGTTGCCGTGTAGCCGACGGTAAATCCCTTGCTGTAATCGGCCAGGCTGGTCAGCGGAGCCCCGCCGGGAAGATACGGTGCTCCCGCCTGTACGTCATTGCGGAGTGCTCCGCGCCAGAACAGGGTGTGATCGCCGTTCTGCGTGATCTTGTAGTCCACACGCGCGATGTACCAGTTTTTGTTTGTCGGGATGGGCCCGCGGAAGCGATAACCCAGGAAATTGAATGCGTCGCCCTGCGAGTTGTCGTTGGCGTGCGGGAAGGACTGCAAGTAGCTTGAAGCGCCGCAGCATATTACGGAGTCAGGGCCGATGCCGTGCGGATCCAGGCTCGCAAGGTTGGCTGCGGTCATGCCGAAAACTCCGGCGGGAACATTGTAGAGCGCGCCGCTTACACCTGCGACCTGCCCGCCTGGACATTGTGATGCGTCGTCGCACTGGTATTGAACGATGCCATCGCGGAAGGCGTCGCTGGGAACAATCCGAACATCACTTTCCTCCTCGCGCTGGCGGGCGGCCTCATAATTGGCGAAGAAGTACAAGCGATTCTTGAGAATTGGCCCGCCGACCGATCCGCCGAAGATGTTGCGTATCAACTTAGGGGGCAGATTCTCGACGCCACTCTGGATCTGGGACGACTTCACGAAATAGTCGTTGGCGCTGGTGTAGGTATTGCGGAGATATTCGTAGAGCGAACCGTGAAAGTTGTTCGTGCCGCTCTTTGTAACCAGAGAAACCTGGGCGCCCGAAGAACGTCCGGCGTCGGCCCCATAATTGGTCGTCGTCACGCGGAATTCCTGCATCGAATCGAGAGTGACGGGAAGTACCGACGAGAAGGCGTAGCCGTTGACCTGGTCGTTCACATCGACGCCGTCAAGGGTAATGTTTGTCTGGTCGCTATGAGCGCCGTTAACAGCGCCGTTGCGAGTGTCGTTGGTCTGCGCGTTCAAGCTTTCGCGGTGTCCGAAGTAGGTAACGCCGGCCTGCAACGTGAGCAAGTCGGGAACGTTGCGTCCTTCCATGGGAAGCTGCTTGACCTGAATTTCGTTGAAAGCATTCCCGATAGAGGCATCGGTGGTGTTAATCGCGGCGGCTTCGGCACTTACCTCGACGGTCTCTGTGGACGTACCGATAGCCAACTTCACGTTAACCGTCGCTGGAGTATCCACGAGCAGTTGAAGTTGTTTCTGCTGATACTTGCTGAATCCGGTCATTTCGACGGTCAAATCGTAAGTGCCGGGCTGAAGCTGCAGGAATTCGTAACTGCCGGTGTCATTGCTCGTTGCAGTGCGCTGGATACCTCGATCGGAACTCGTCAAGGTGACCATGGCGTGGGCAACGGCGGCGCCGCTTGAGTCACTCACTGTTCCACGCAAAGACGTTGATCCCGTCTGGCTTGCCACCAGGCTGGCGAATACCAGCAACATACCGACGACAGATGCAACTACACGTACGCGACGGCGCATCGAGGCCTCCTTCACCTACAAGGCATAACAACTGAAATTTTGTTTACCCGCACCCTGGGAGGGCAGGAACAACCTTGCATTGTGGTTGTGCAGAGGAGTGCAACTACAGGGCCAAGACGCACAATCGAATTTTCAGCGCGTTACATTCGTCGGGATGCGCGAGATACAGGTTTTCACATACGAAGAGTCATAACTTTAGCTGTTTCATATACATAACTTAATAACAAAATAAGTTAGACATCAGCGGACTGACATTCATGTGCCAATGTTCGACCTCTCAACGATTCGTGTCCGATGAAACAACGCCGACGCCGCAACGATCAAGGCAGGGAAGCACTCAAGGGTGTAGCGAGGCTCGGGATTTTCGAGGCTCCCGAGAAAGAGAGAGCGCAGCAGCACAAACACGAGAAGCATTCCGATCCCAAACGTTGCGCGACCGCGCACGAAGCCCGCGACTCCCATCAATACGTAGGCGAGGTTGATTACGCCGAAAGCGAGGCTCAGTGCGAGCCAACGGTGATCATCATTGAATTCCCACCAGCGGGGATCGGATGGAAAGAGTTCTGTCCGCGGGCGCAGCCACATATCGGCGATGCGGAGCGCCGGGAGCCACACGTAGTAGCGCAGCCGAGCATCGTGGATACGTTCCTCCGCCAGAGCAGCAAAGCGCGCGTCGTTTTCCGGAGTCACATCGTGGCTCGCGTTGTAGTCGGAGAAGAGGTCGGCGGTCTGCTTTCGTTGCTGGGAAGAATCCAAGGCTCGACTCGGAAGCCGGCTGAATTCGATATCAGAGCCGGGGACCGGCCAGTAGATTTCCTGCACGGAGACGTAATCGGCCATCCATGTTTTTACCCAGCGGTTGAAACCCGGCATCACGGATTCATCGGAGTCGTTGGCATAACGTGGAGCGAGAGGCTGAAAGCGGTGGATCGTGTGGAGGTTCCGCAGTGTCCACGGAATCAGAGGTGCGAGAGCGCCGGTCGCCACGAGGACGCCGGCCAGAATGAGTGCAGACGGCGCGAGTCCCAGCTTCGCCGAATCCGTTGCTCGGCGCAGCGACTTGAACAGCAGCCACAAGAGATATCCGCCGATGGATGCGAGCAAAATGCCGCCGTCGGGCCTGAGCAGAATGGCACCTCCGATGGCTAGTCCGCAACCAAGCCAGGCCAGGCGCGGTCTGGCGGATGCGCCACCAATATTCAGACCACGAAATGCGAGATCAAATGCAAGGGCGGTGAAGAATATTTCAAGCGTCTCGGTCAGCGCGGCGGCAGCATAGTTGGCAAGAAAGGGGCAGATGGCGCAGAGCAGGAACGCGGCTTTCGCGGCACGGTCCGAAAACAGACGACGAGCCATGCCGGCGACCAGGAAACAGGTCGCCAAATCGAACAGCACCTGTACGAGCAGCACCGCTCGGAAGTTGTCGTTGCCGAACAGCCGAAAGATCGCGGCCAGGAATGCGGGATAACCCGGCAGACGGGAGAGCGTTGGCATGATCGCGCCCGAGTTCGTGATCCCGTAAATGCCGTGCTGCAGCCAGTTCTTGGCGATATCAGCGTACAAGCGGGAGTCATCGACCACCCCGGGGGCGCGGTAGACCAAGACGAGGCGGAAAGCCAAGCCCGCCAGGGTGATCCCGATGAAGAACCGCGCGTGCTTGGGGATCATTTCAGGCATCACCGCCTCGCTGCGAATCATAGCGCGTCAGGGCTACCCCAGCGCCGGAAACTGGCATCGTATGACTCAGAGCAGCTACTCACCCTGCCTTTCCGAGAATTGACCGTGTGCCTGCAGCGGCATACGATGAACATCGTCCCCCATGTCTGAACCGGTTTTTTATGATCCGCGACGCGCCCGCTGGAAGTGGCTGCGGCGGATGTTCGACGCCACGGCCGTCCTGGTTTCTGCGCTTCTCATTTTCTTCGTCTATAGCGCCCTGCGCGACGAACCGCTGCCCGAACTTCTGTTTTTCCCGCAAAAGCGCCCACTGAAGGCTCTCAAGGAAACAGAGAAAGAGAAAGCCAGGGAGCGCGCCAAGAAGGCTGCTGCCCGCTCACACCGCAAAACCAAACTGGCCGCCTCGCAGGTCAAACTGAATCAGGAAGAAGGAATCCGTGCCGCATTTTATGTGCCGTGGGACGCGGCCAGTTTTTCATCGCTCCGGTCGTACGCTCACCAGATCGACATGCTGTTTCCCGACTGGCTGCATGTCTTCACCCCAGATGGGAAACTGCAAGGAGTCGACGAGCAGACCAACAAATATTTCGATGTAGTGCAGGACGACAGGGTACTGCCGGTTGACGATCAGGTCATGCCGTTCTTGAAGACGGACAATGCGAGCGCGGAAGTCTTCCCGATGGTGAACAATTCCGACGGCGCGAACTGGGTGGATGTGTCGGAGTTCCTGAACAATCCTGATTCGCGGACGCTTTTCCGGAAGCAAGCGGGACAGTTTCTATCGTCCGGCCACTTCCGGGGATTGATGATTGATTTCGAAGCCTTCCCTGCCAGCGGCCAGGCGGGCTATGTCGCTTTGCTGCGAGACCTGTCGGGAGATCTGCACGCGCGCGGGATGAAGCTGTACGTAGCGGTTCCGCCGCACAACGAGGAATTCGACTATCAATCGATTGCCGCTGCAGCGGACGGCGTCGTTCTGATGAACTACGACGAACATTATCCGGGAGCGGCTTCAGGGCCTGTGGCGTCGCAGGACTGGTTTGAACAGAACCTGAAATATGCCTTGGGAGTCGTCCCGAAGGAAAAAGTGATCTGCGCCATTGCCAATTATGGGTACGACTGGGTGCAGAAGCCGAGGAAGGGGAAATTGCCGCCTGAGGTTCACGACAGCACAGTCAGCGTGCAGGACGCGTGGCTGGCGGCGCGGGACTCTGATGAGGATGTCAACTTCGATGACGACGCGATGAATCCTCACTTCAGCTATCTAGACGAACGCAACCTGCGCCACGACATCTGGTTTGTCGACGCGGTGACGGCGTTGAACCAGATGCGTGCCGCGCAATCGAGGGGCATCAAAACATTCGCACTGTGGCGACTGGGCAGTGAGGACCGTTCGTTGTGGCGCGTGTGGGATGTACCGGGAGACACCGGCGCGCCCGACAAACTGCGCGACGTCCCCCCGGGCGCCGACGTCGACATGGAAGGGCAAGGTGAGATCCTTCGCATTGAAGATAAGCCTGTTCACGGCGTGCGCGACATCAGCGTGGACGCGAACAGCAAGATGATTGACGACGAAGTCTTTCAGACCCTGCCGGAGCCGTATCGAGTCGCGCGCTATGGCTACTCCCCGAACAAGGTCGTGATCACATTTGACGACGGCCCTGATCCGGAGTGGACTCCGAAGATTCTTGACGTTCTTAAAGCAAAACACGCCACTGCCACGTTCTTCCTGATTGGTATTCAGGCGGACAAATTCTCCGGGCTGGCGAAGCGGATTAGAGACGAAGGCAGCACGATCGGGAATCATACATTCACCCATCCTGACGTGACTAACATGTCCACCCCGCTCATCAAGGCGGAGTTGAATCTCACAGAGCGGCTCTTCGCCAGTATGTTAGGAGTGCGAACCACACTGATGCGGCCGCCGTACGCGATCGATGAAGAACCGGACACGGCCGACCAGGTTCGTCCGCTCGAGATTCCGCAGGAGATGGGCTACATCACGGTGGGCAACCGGATCGATCCCAACGACTGGAGCGGGAATCCGCGCCTCACCGCCGAGCAGATCACCGACTACGTGCTCTCGCACCTGCCGCCTTGCCGCGTGGAGAACCTGCGTTGCGGCAACATCGTGCTGCTGCACGATGGCGGGGGCGATCGATCCGAGACGGTGCGGGCCCTGCCGATGATTATCGACGGTGTACGCGCCCGAGGGTACGAGATCGCCCCGGTTTACGAATTACTGAAAATGCAGAAGACCGATGTGATGGCACCGTTGCCGCCCGGGGAACGTTGGGCAGCGCGGTTGGATCGGCTGGGCTTCTGGCTGTTCGATGTCGGCGTGGTCGGTATCACGTGGATATTCCTGATCGGCGATCTGCTGATGACCGGGCGGCTTCTCTTTATTGGAGCAGCGGCAGTGTACGACCGGGTGCACGAGAAGATATTCGGCAAGCCGGCTGAGGTTGCGTCTTACAAGCCGAAGGTCGCGGTGCTGATTCCCGCTTATAACGAAGAAAAGGTCATTGAGCGCACGGTGCGCGCGGCTCTGAATTCGAATTACCCGAACCTGCGCGTGATTGTGATTGATGATGGGTCGAAGGATCGGACTTTGGAGGTGGCACGCAATGCTTTCAAAGAGGAAGCAGCATCAGGCAAAGTGCTGATTCTCGGCAAGCGGAATTCCGGGAAAGCCGAAGCGCTGAATTACGGCATCGAGCACATCGGCGATGCAGAGCTATTTGTCGGCATCGACGCCGACACCATCATCGCTCCCGACGCGATCTCTAGACTGGTTCCTCATTTCATCAATCCGAAAGTTGGAGCCATCGCCGGAAATGCCAAGGTGGGCAACCGAGTTAACCTCTGGACACGATGGCAGGCTCTGGAATACATCACCAGCCAGAACTTCGAACGGCGGGCGCTCGATGTTCTGGGCGCGGTAAGCGTCGTACCGGGTGCGATCGGGGCATGGCGTGTGTCGGCGGTTCGCGAAGCTGGCGGTTATCACATTGACACAGTCGCAGAAGATGCAGATCTGACCATGGCGCTGCTGCGCCGAGGTTACCGCGTGGAATATGAAGACATGGCGCTCGCCTATACCGAGGCGCCGACGAATGCGAATGGCTTGATGCGGCAGCGGTTCCGCTGGTCGTTTGGAATTCTGCAGGCTGTGTACAAGCATCGCGGCGTCTTCGCGCGCAAGGGGGCGCTGGGTTGGGTTGCGTTGCCTAATATCGTCATCTTCCAGATTCTTCTACCGCTGGTGTCGCCGCTCATCGATATCATGTTCGCAGTCGGCACGATCTGGTATTTCATCCAGAAACACTTCCATCCGGATTCCACCGATCCAGCCAGCTTTCACAAGCTCGTGCTGTTCTTCTTTGCCTTCCTGGTGATTGACTTCTTTGCCTCGGCGATTGCTTTTGCACTTGAGCGCCGTCGTCCCGATGACAGAGAAGATCCTTGGCTCCTCAGCCAGGTCTGGCTCCAGCGCTTCGCCTATCGTCAGTTGTTTTCGATTGTGCTGTTCAAGACGTTGAAGCGCGCGCTGGAAGGGCGCAAGTTCGCCTGGGACAAGTTGGAACGGACGGCGGCGGTGAACTACGTGCCAGCGGAGACTCACGATTCTGTGAACGTGCGCTAGCGTTCCCGTACCGGAAAAATGAGAAGTAAACTGGCAAGCAATGACTGCCGCGCACGGCGCCTCATTTCTTTTTATCGAGCTTGGCCTCGTCGTTGCCGGTCTCGCGATCTTAGCGAGGCTCGGTAGCCGCTGGGGCTTTTCGGCAATTCCTTTATATCTTTTGGCAGGTCTTGCCTTCGGCAATGGAGGTCTTGCTCCCCTTAAGCTCAGCGAAAGTTTTGTTCGTATTGGGGCGGAGATTGGCGTGCTCCTGCTTCTGTTTATGTTGGGCCTGGAGTACACCGGGGACGAGTTGAAGAAAAGCCTGCGCCTCGGCATCGGGGCGGGTGTCATCGATTTTGTGCTGAACTTCACCCCGGGTGTTGCCGCAGGGCTCGCATTTCGGTGGCAACCGCTTGCAGCCGTCTTACTGGGCGGCATCACGTATATTTCTTCCTCTGGCGTTATCGCGAAAGTACTAACCGAACTCCAACGCATGGACAAGCCAGAAACGCCACTAGTTCTGTCTGTCCTGGTGCAGGAAGACTTGGCGATGGCCGTTTACCTTCCGCTCGTCGCTGTGTTGCTCAGTGGCGGCGGGACAGCACGAATTGCTCTTTCAGTTTGCGTTGCGATTGCAGTTGTTTCGGTTGCTCTTCTGGCGGCATTGCGCTGGGGGCCCCAGATAAGCCGACTTTTCGCTCACGAATCGGACGAGATCATTCTTCTCACCACGATCGGTGCCGTGCTCTTGGTGGCTGGTGTAGCGCAGCAGTTCCAAGTTTCAGCTGCAATCGGAGCATTTCTGGTCGGCATCGCACTCTCGGGTTCCGTCGCGGAGAGGTCTCAGCGCCTCGTCAGTCCACTAAGAGACCTATTCGCCGCGCTGTTCTTTTTCTTCTTTGGTCTGGAGATTGATCCGGCGGCGCTCTTGCCGTCACTGCCGTTTGCGTTGGGATTAGGAGTGATTACGACCTTCACGAAGGTGCTCACCGGGTACTTAGCGGGCCGCAGTTTGGGCATCGACCCACGAGGGCGTATCCGGGCGGGTGCCGCACTGGTTGCGCGCGGTGAGTTCTCCATTGTCATTGCGGGGCTCGGCGTGGCGATCGAACCGCGTCTCGGCCCACTCTCGGCTGCTTATGTGTTGCTGATGGCAATAGCCGGGCCTGTTCTCGCACGCGTCACGAAATAAGTACTCACTGGCCTTCCACAACACTCTAAGGGACACCACTTGAGTACGGATCAGAAGTTGACCGTCTCGATCCGGTTCCAGGCGGCGACCGACTTTGGCCGCGTTTGGCTGTTGACGCCCGGCGTTCCACGCCCCTATTGTCTCGCCCATGACCAAGAGTGAATATCTCACCGAATACGACGGAATCGTCAAGACTATGCAGATGTACATTGACGGAAGCAGACAAGGCAAGAGCGAGTTGATGCGGCCTGCCTTCCACCCGGACGCATCGTTCTTGGGCTACGCAGGGGAACAACTTGCCACAGGAACGAAGTTCCTTTTTGACTGGATCGACAAGAACGGTCCTGCTCCCAAGATCGAGCCACGCGTGGTCAGTGTCGACATCCTCGACTCGATTGCCGTGGTTCGTCTTGAGGTCGCTGGCTGGTCCGGGAACCTGGCGGGGTCGGACGTCCGTATGTCCGATTTGTTCACACTGCTCAAAATGCCGAGTGGGTGGAAAATCATCCAGAAGGCGTTCCACTGGCACGCCTAGGACCGCGAGTTAGCGGAGCGGTTTCTGGTGTATAGTCTTCGGCATAATCTTCCGCGGGGGGTCTTGGGGATGCCTGAGCGGAACACTCCACCAAAAACTTTGGAGTCCTGGAAGCAGATCGCAGCTTACCTGGACCGCAGCGAACGTACTGTGCGGCGCTGGGAGACGAGTGAGGGACTGCCAGTTCATCGTCGCGAACACGAGAAGCAGGACACTGTCTTCGCCTACCGGCACGAGATAGAGGCTTGGAGGTGCTTACGCACCAAGTGTCCGGGCGACACCTTGAGCGATGAAGCTGAAAGCCTCCCCCAACTCAAACCCGCCGCCAACGCCTACCTTGCCGAACATGACGCCATCACCCGCACCATGCATTGCTATATTGCAGGCGCCCGCGCAGGCGACGGCGAACTCATGCGTCCTGCTTTTCATCCTTCGGCGACCATATCCGGCTACTGTCAAGGGGCCGAATATAGTGGCTCTGTGGAACATGTGTTCCAGTGGGTCACCGCAAACGGCCCCGCGCCTAATATCAATCCTCGCTTCGCGCGCATCGAGATCATTGAGAGCATAGCCGTCGTCCATCTGGAAGTTCAACACTGGTCAGGCAAGCTGGCGGGGGCAAATGCTCGAGCTTCTGACGTCTTCACCCTACTCAAGTGTGATGGCGAGTGGAAGATCACGCATAAGCTATTCCACTGGCACGACCAATGATCCGTCCTACCGACTTTCACTTCCCAATTTTCACTTGCCCACGTAGATATCAGGAAACAACTGGCGCAAGTGGGCAACTTTCGGAGCGTCGTTGAAAACGATGTACGGCTGATTGGGATGCAGGGCCGCATAATTCTGGTGATAGGCCTCTGCCGGATAGAAGCCTTCGAGCGGTACGACCTGCGTCACGATCGCGCTGGAAAATACCTTCGCCTGATCGAGTTGCGCGATGTAGGCCTGCGCGATGCGCTTCTGTTCATCATTCGCATAAAAGATCGACGACCTGTATTGAGTACCTTCATCTGGGCCTTGCCGGTTCAGTTGCGTGGGATCGTGCGCAACCGAAAAGAACACGCGCAGCAATTCTCCATAGGTAATCTGCGAGGGGTCGTAGACGACTTGGACCGATTCGGCGTGGCCGGTGTCGCCGCTGCTGACAAGTTCATATTCCGCAGTCTTAGCCTTTCCACCGGAGTAGCCTGAGGTCGCGGTGATGACTCCCCTGACGTGCTGGAAGACCGCTTGCACTCCCCAGAAACAGCCGCCAGAAAGAACCGCCGTCTGCTGACCCGCCGCCGATGCACGTGGAGCATCGACCGCCGGCGCGGGCACGGCGGCAAGCGCCGGATTCGCTTTTGCGTTGCAGGCTGTGACCCCCAAGAGTGATCCCAGCATAACAAGCGCGAGGTGGGTGGATTGCATTCGGCCCTCCATCTTCAGTACACAGCTCTTTCGCTGCTGGATTGGAGTCCGCTGATGGGAGAAAAGTTTCAGGCTGTTGCTTGTGAAGTTTCGAAAGCGCTGCGGCCCGATACACCTAGGCCGCCGGACAGCCGGGGCGGCTGTCCCTACATGGTCCTTATCTAGAACCCTAGGGATTGGAGAGCTGACCGCAGCGTTGGGAAGCGGAAGGGGTATCCACTAGTGATCAATTGGCCGGGCTCAACCCGCTGGCTTCCCAGCAAGACAGTCTCTCCCATTTCGCCGAGGGCCAACTTCACGGCAAGGGCGGGGACGGGAAAAATCGCAGGACGGGACAGCACACTGGCAAGGACCCGAGTGAATTCCGCATTGGTCACGGGTTTGGGAGCGACCATGTTCACTGGGCCTTGGACAAGATCGGTCTTCAGCATGTGGTGGATGGCTCCCACCATGTCTCCTACCGCAATCCAGCTCATCCATTGGCGACCGTCGCCGATGCGTCCGCCTAGGCCCATCTTGAAGGGTGTGAGCATTTTTCCCAATGCGCCGCCTTTCGGGCTAAGCACCACGCCGGTTCGCATTCTGATTGTGCGGATGCCGGCATCGACTGCCGGTCGGGTTGCAGCTTCCCACTCGCGGCACACTTCCGGAAGAAATCCGCTACCCGGAGCGCTTTGCTCATTCAGCACTTCGTCGCCGCGGTCGCCGTAGTAACCGATGGCTGAACCGCACAGGAAAACCTGCGGCTTGTAGGTAGCCTTCGCCAGAGCCGCGGCGAGATTACTGGTACCCTTGACGCGGCTGTCATGAATCGCTTGCTTCTTGGCGGCGGTCCAGCGCCCCACGATGCTTTCGCCTGCGAGGTGGATGACGGCATCGAAGCCCGAAACCGCCTCGGGAGAAACGGTTTGAGCCGGATCCCAATGGATTTGGCCATCTTTCTCAGCTGAACCACGCACGAGACGGACCACCTTGTATCCAAGCGTGTCGAGGGAAGGAAGAAGGGCAGCCCCAATCGGCCCGGAAACACCGCTGACCAGAATTCGGGAAATCATGACAGAGAGACTGTCACTCTATCAGTTCGCGAAGCGTGGCCACAAACGTGAACAGATTTGAAACCTCGAAGAGCGTGAAATCAGAGAAAAGTTCGCCCGGAGGAACGCCCTGCTTATTCGGTGGAATCGAGTCCTGGACGACTGCTGAGCGGAAGGCCGGCCGCAATTCGCGTTTATAATTGAGGCAGTGTCCCAACCGCCTTCTGCGGAGCCCTCTTCCCTGGCGGGTATAATCCATCATGGCGAGCTTGCGCCAACAGATTGCTACAACAGCTCTCACGCTGACCAAGTTTCGCGACTTGATGAAGCGGATGCAGGAGAGCCGTCCGCAAGACGATCTGTCGATCGTCAAGAAGGCCTACGACTACTCCCTGAAGCACCATGATGGGCAGACCCGCGCCTCGGGAGAGCCGTATCTGGTTCATCCGCTCGAAGTCGCTCTTGTTCTCGCTGAAATGAAGATGGACGCAGTGGCCGTCGCGGCTGGCCTGCTGCACGATTCGGTCGAAGACACGTCCGTCACGATTGCCGACATTCGCGAGGAGTTTGGCGAGCAGGTCGCACACATCGTGGAGGGCGTCACCAAGATCAGCAAAATTGATTTCGCCACCCGCGAGGAGCAGCAGGCGGAAAACCTGCGCAAGATGATGCTCGCGATGGTGGATGACATCCGGGTAGTGCTGATCAAACTGGCTGACCGCTTGCACAATATGCGGACGCTCGAGCACCTCCAGCCTGACCGCCAGCACAAAATCGCCGAAGAAACGCTGGAGATTTATGCGCCGATTGCGCACCGGCTGGGTATGGGCAAGATTCGCGGGGAACTGGAAGATCTGGGCTTCCGTTTCCTCGATCCTCTTGGCTATGAGCAGGTGGAGAAATCGGTCAACGCGCGGCGCAAGCAGGGTGAGGCGTTCCTCGCCAAGATGCAGGGGATCATCACCGACAAGCTGAAAGAGGCCGGGATTCAGGCGCGGGTCGAGAGCCGCATCAAGCGCGTGTTCAGCATTCACAAGAAGCTGCAGCGGCAGCGGATCTCGGTCGACCAGGTTTACGATCTGTGCGCGATGCGGGTGGTCACGCGATCGTTGCCGGACTGTTACGCAGTGCTGGGGATCATTCACAACCTGTGGCGGCCGGTGCCGGGGCGCATCAAGGACTTCATCGCGATGCCGCGGCCGAATTTCTATCAGTCACTGCACACTTCCGTGATCACCGAAGATGGGACGCCGTTTGAAATCCAGATCCGCACCGAAGAGATGCACAAGATGGCGGAGGAGGGCATCGCCGCCCACTGGAAATACAAGGACGGTCCAGTGTCGGCGCAGGACGAGCAGCGGCTCGCATGGCTGCGGCAGGTGGTGGAGTGGCAACGGGACGTCAGCGATCCCAACGAGTTCCTTTCCACGCTGAAGGTCGACTTGTACCCGGAAGAGGTTTACACCTTCACGCCGAAGGGGAAGGTGGTGGTGCTGCCGCGCGACGCCACTCCGATTGATTTCGCGTACACGATTCACACGGAAGTCGGACACACCTGCATTGGCGCCAAGGTGAACGGGCGCATGGTGCCCCTGCGATACAAGCTGCACTCGGGGGACATCGTCGAGATTCTCACCCAGCCGGGTCACAAGCCGAGCCGGGACTGGCTGGGGCTAGTCAAGTCTTCGCGGTCGCGCAACAAGATCAAGCACTGGCTCAACGTTCATCAGCGGGAGCGCGCCATCGAAATTGGGCGGAAGTTGATCGAAAAAGAAGCGCGGAAGTACCGCATCGCGCTGAAAGAGATCAAAGACGAAGATCTGTTGAAGGTCGCTTCTGGCTACGGACTGGGCAAGGCCGACGACCTGATGTCAGGGATCGGCTACGGCAAATATTCGGCCCGACAAGTGCTGGCGAGACTGTTACCGGCGGGAGCGACTCCTTCGATTGCCGGTGATATCGAGTCCGAGGGGTTAACGTCGCAGCCCGGCGGTCTCACCAGCGTCGTGCGGCGAGTTTTCGGAGATCACAACGCCATCACCGTGCGCGGGCAGGGAGACATGCTGGTGTATCGCGCGCGATGCTGCAACCCGATCCGCGGCGAAAGCATTGTCGGATACATCACGCGAGGCAAGGGCGTGGCGGTGCATTCGGTGAACTGTCCGAATGTGACGAATCTGCTTTACGAGCCGGAGCGGAAGATCGATGTGGAGTGGGCCCGCGACGAGAGTACGCCGACGGCTTATCCGGTCAAGCTCACGGTTTTTTGCGACGATCGATTCGGGATGCTGAAGAACATCACCGGGGTGATCGGAGACGCGAAGAGCAATATCCGCAACATCACCGCCCATACGGCGAACAGCCAGGCGAGTGTGGAAGTCGTGCTCGACATCTCGGATTTGAAGCACCTGGAGCAGATCATCGTCGGACTTCGCAAAATCGCCGGCGTGCATGAGGTGCAGAGGCTGCAAAAGATCTAAAGCAGTTCTCAGTTGCCAGTTCTCAGTTCCCAGTTGAGACCTCGGCGTTTCCTCTGTGTTCCCCTGTGCCCTCCGTGGTGTAGTCTTTTCAGGGTATGCGCGAAATTATCTCCACCAAAGACGCCCCGCAAGCCATCGGGCCGTACTCTCAGGCCATCAAAGCCAATGGATTTGTTTTCGTCTCTGGACAAGTGGCGATTGATCCCGCAACCCAGCAGGTGATCACGGGAGACGTTGCCGCTCAAACCGATCGAGTCTTGCGGAACTTGTCGGAGATTCTGGAAGCCGCTGGCAGCGGACTGGGCAAGGTCGTCCGGTGCGGAGTATTCCTAAAGAGCATGAACGATTTCACTGCGATGAACGGTGTCTACGGCAAGTACTTCAGTTCTGCGCCGCCGGCGCGGTCAACCGTTGAGGTCTCGCGCCTGCCGAAAGATGTGCTAGTTGAAATTGACGTAATAGCACTGGAGTAGAAAATGAAAACCACGACGCTCGGTGTGATTCTTCTGTTATTTGTAATTCCTATTGCGGCACAAACACATAAGACGACGGCGGCTCCCCATGCGACAGGTCCCACGAAAGTCACCGGAGACGGTGTCAAGTCGCCCTCGGGCTTGCAGTATTGGGACATCAAACCAGGTACCGGCCAGGAAGCCAAGAAGGGCGACCATGTGAAGGTGCACTACACAGGATGGCTCACCTCGGGGAAAAAGTTTGACAGTTCGGTCGGCGGCAAGCCGTTTGAGTTTCGCATCGGCAATGGCGACGTTATCAAGGGCTGGGAAGAGGGCGTTAGCGGGATGAAGGTGGGGGGTAAGCGGCAATTGAAGATTCCGCCAGACCTCGCCTACGGCAAGGACGGGTATCCGGGTGCGATCCCGCCGAATGCGACATTGGTTTTCGACATCCAGTTGGTCGGCATACAGTAGCGACCATCCCACAGAGGACACAGGGGTGCACAGTGGAATTCTTGCCTCTGTGGAACTCTGTGTCCTCTGTGGTGAAGGATGTTAGGCTTTCACGACTTTACCACTGCGCAGGCAGGACGTGCAGACGCGGATCCGCTTTCCCTGGCCATTGACCTTGGCGTGCACCGGACGCAAATTGACGTTCCAGCGCCGCTTGGTGACGTTGTGGGCGTGGCTGATGCGGTTTCCCGCTTGCGGCTTCTTGCCGCAGATATCACATTGTTGTGCCATTGGACTGCTGCTCCCAGAAAAGTTCAGATCTTGTAGGGCAAACCTAGATTTTACAGGAAGATGAATGGATTCGGCAATCCGCCGACCGCACAAAAATACCCGCATCGATTCGCCACATGGGTCCTATGCGATACTTATCCCATGCAGTCCCCGCTTCAATCGCCCACTGCGTCTACCGATCCCAAATCGGTGAAGGTGCATCTCACCACAGGAGCGGGAGTGGACATTGAGTGGGGGGACGGGCATGTGTCGCATTACGGCTTTGTCTATCTGCGGGACGCCTGTCCTTGCGCGATGTGCGAGGAAGAGCGGGGCAAGACCGGACGGCGTCCGGGCGATCCGGCAACGGCCGCGCCGGGCGCATTGCTGATCTTTAAGCCGACCGCCAAGCCGCTCTCGGCAGAGGGCGTGGGAAAGTATGCCATCAAGTTCTCCTGGAATGACAACCACGACCTGGGGATTTACTCGTGGAAGTTTCTGCGCGAAGTGTGTCCCTGCGAAGAGTGCAAGAAGTCGAAGGCGGTGATGTAGGCGGCGAATACCCACTTCTGGCAAATTCGGCTGGAAATGGGGCACCCAGTTTGGTCGAACGCTGGCACGGAAGTGGCGGCATGAGTTCGTCAAAGTCCAACCCGGCTGTGCAGGCTATCGCGAGCGAGATGCTGGCGGAACTGCACGTCAAGGCCGGCTGCGATCGAGTTGGCCTGACCCGCGAATCCTTCTCGACGATCCTCTGTGAAGTTGGGACCAAGTACGGCGCGTCGTCCGAGGATGAAGCGCGCACCTTCTTCCTGAGCCTGCGAGTCGATGAATTGGCGTTGGCCCGCGCCTGTGCCGCTGGGGAAAACTCCGCCTGGGAGATCTTCCTGACCAGGTACCGTGAAAAGCTCTATCTCTCAGCCCTTCGCATCGCGCGCGAAGACTCGGCTGCGCGGGAGCTGGCTGATACCTTGTACGCGGATCTCTACGGCACCACGACGCGAGAGGGCCAGCGCGTCTCAAAGCTCGCCTCGTACACCGGCCGGGGATCGCTGGAAGGATGGTTGCGCACGGTTCTCGCACAGGAATACGTGAACCGTTACCGCCGCACCAAGCGGCTGGTAAGTCTTGATGAAGAGTCGGAAGAGGGCGTCCAGTTTCGTGCTCCTGATCCGGAGCCTGTGCCCACCTCCGACAATCGGCTCGCCCGGGCAACCGATGCGGTTCTGGCTGATCTGCCTGCCGAGGACCGCATGGTCCTGAGCGCGTATTATCTGGATGGCCGGACACTGGCTGAGATTGCCCGCATGCTGGGGGTGCACGAATCCACCATCAGCCGCAAGCTGGACAAGATGGCGAAGTCGCTGCGGAAACAGATTGTTGCCGCGTTGACCAAAGATGGCATGTCGCGGCGGCAGGCAGAAGAAGCCTTGGAGGTCGATGTTCGTGACTTGCAGGTGGATATTCGACGCAGTCTGGCGCAAGAAACCCAGCCTCCAGCGTTCTCAGAGAAGAGCGTGGAAGCTCGGGTACCGGAAGGCGAAGGTTAGGCGAAGCGCGAGGTTTGGCTGTCCCCAGCGGGCACGGATAGATCGCTTGCGAACAGGCGCCGGTAGAAGCGCGACTAAGAGAGATGGAGAAATTACCCAAAATCGTTGGAGAACGGCTGAAGGCTGGGGCGGTCGCGGTCGATCATCCCGACCCGAATGTGCTGTCCGCGTTCTCGGAACACTTGCTGCCGGATCGTGAGCGAGGTCAGGTTCTGGAGCATCTGGCGCGATGTGCCGAGTGCCGGGACGTTATCGCGATCTCACTTCCGGCGGAGGAACCGACGGTCACGGTGGTGCGTCCGCTTCGAGGCAGATGGCTTAGCTGGCCCCGGCTGCGCTGGGGACTGGTGGCGGCAGGTTTCATCGTTGTTGGATCGTTCGGGGTCCTGCGGTATCGCGCGAGTTCGCATGCGGAGATGGTCGCTTCCTACGATGCATCGCGAGCGCAGGAAATCGAGAAGGCCAAGAGTCAGACCGAGCTGCCCGCCGCGCCGGCAGCGTCGACTAACGAGGAGAAGAAGACTCCTCAAAATGGATTGTTGGATAGCGAAGTCAAATCCGAACCTGCTCCACAAGCAAGAGAGTTCGACCGGTTAGAGCAATTCGCCAAATTGCAGCCACCGGCTCGGGATCAAAGGCGGGACGCTGGTGGCGCCAGGGGGACGTTGCGCACTCAGGCACTGCCGCACGGCCCCAAGGCAGCGCCCACGCAACAGTGGCAGCAGAACGCAACCGCGAATGCCAATAACAATGCCTACGCGTTTCAGTTGCAGGCGCCTGCTCCGGCGGCGCATACTCCGGCGGTGCCTGCGGAATTTGCCAGAAAGCAGTCATCGAATCAGGTTGTCGTCACCGCGCAGGCACCTGCGGCTTCATCAGCAGACTCAGTTATTGGCGGGCCAGTGACCGACAAGAAAGTTCAGGATCTCGACACTCTCGCAGTGAACGCTCGGTCGTTGACGGTCCTGCAGCCCAGTGGCAGTAATGCCGGAGCCGAGGTTGCAAGAGCAAAGCCTGCCGAGGCGACGCCGAACGCGAACGCCCCGAAGCGGCAACTGACCGATGCCTATGCAGTCTCAACGGTTAATGGCAGCAACTTCTCGCAGACCGCTCCACTAGCAGCAGAGAGTGCACGCTGGTCGATCAATGCGATGGGCGGTTTGCAGCGATCTCTGGATCAGGGCAAGACGTGGCAGAACGTAGATGTGACAGGCACAACGGGAACCGGGAGTGGAGTAAGTCTTCAGATGGCCATGAAATCCTCTCGCGAAAAAGCGCTCGCCAAGGATAAGGCAGACATGAAACAGGCGCCGGTTGTTTTTCGCGCGGTGTCCGCCAATGGGCCGGACGTATGGGCGGGAGGATCTGGCGGACATCTCTATCACTCCACCGATGCGGGCGGACATTGGATGCAGGTTGTGCCAACATGGTCGGGAGTGGTGCTGACCGACGATATCGTGAGCCTGCAGTTTGCCGATCCGCTGCAAGGTCGGATCGTGACATCGTCTAGCGAAATATGGACAACTTCTGATTCGGGCAAGACCTGGCAGAAGCGTTAGCCGCCCGGACGGTTACCTTCGTCAGACGTGTGTTAGCTCTGCGCTATTTCCGTTACCAAAGTGACGTTTACACAGGAATAGTAGACATCTACTATCCAACTCGTAGTTTGGCAGTTCTGGGGGAGGGCTGCCGAGGCGTCCTGGACTGAAAAGTCAGGGCGCTTTTTCCTTTTGTGCTGTCTTGTCCGGGGACGGCGATTACGCTTCAACTTCGGCCATTATTTCAGGCGAAGGACGAGCTAGCGCTCGTCGATAAATTCCCCGTTGATGTTCAAGGCCCGCGGTTCCGTGCCGAATGATTCAAATCCCAAAGAGCAATAAAGAGCAAGCGCGGCTGTCTGCGTGTTTGTAGCTGAGAGCAATACTTGCTCGAGGCCAGCCATTACCGCGGCGCGCTCGAGCAAGATCTTCATCATGCGGCGGCGTCCTCAACGGTCAGCAAGCGTATCTCCATAACTTCCACTATTGGGACCCCCGGCACGCTGCACAATACCCGCCAATCTCCAGCCGCGAGATGAGCACCCGGAAGCGGCAATCCTTTTCGACCTGCTGCTTGAGCTTTTCAAAGCTGTCGCTCACGAACTCCGTGATCTTGCCGCAGCGAAGGCAAGCCATGTGGATGTGGTCACGCCCCAGACGGCGTTCGTAGTAGTGACCCTCGCCGTTGATGTGCATCAAGTCGAGTTCGTCGATCAATCCATGGCGCTTCAGGAGCCGCAGCGTGCGGTACACGGTGCTGCGATCGACGCTGGCATCGATCTTCTGCGCCTTGCGGAGAATCTGGCTGGCATCGAGATGCTTGCTCGCCGTTTCCATCACGCTGAGAATGGCGCGGCGCTGCTGGGTCATGCGGATTCCCCGCTCGGCAAAGTGGGCCTGCAATCGGCCCGGCACTTCGGTTTGAGGCAATGGCATGCAGTAACTCCGAGGTTGTCGCAACTGGTCGCAACCAGAATGCAACTGATTTTCTCGCCGCAACTGGACAGGGGTGCAGCTTCTCCTGCATCATTGGGATGTCCCAGTAGATGCGACTGAGTTGCAACTAGATTATATATCGTCCATTCCAACACGTGCTCTTGCGTTCACGATGAAAACTATTCCGCACTCTTTCAGATACGGTTGGCTAGTTTTGTCTGCGTTCGCGTTGCTTTCGCTGGGACTTCCCGCGCAGGCTCAAGAGAGCCCCTATTTCATTACGTACGACCACTATCTCGAGGAACCGGGCAGTCTTGAGGTCGAGTATTTCTCCAATTTGGCCACACAACGCGGAGGCCGAAACTTCGCTGCCTATTGGGTCGAGTTCGAATATGGCGCAACGGCGTGGTGGACAACCGAACTCTACCTCGACGGTCAAAGCACGTTCGGCGACAGCACCATTTTCACCGGGTTCCGGCTAGAGAATCGCTTTCGTTTGCTCAAGAGCGAACATGTCATCAACCCTGTGTTCTACGTCGAATACGAGCAGATCAGCGAAGCCGACAAGATCATGAAGGAGATAGAAGGCCACGATGTCGAGGTCGACCACGCGACGCCCAACGCGATTCTGCGGCAGGGGCACAATCATGAGCTTGAGATGAAGCTGCTGCTTTCAAGCACGCGAAACGGCTGGAACTTCGCCGTCAATCCACTGGCTACCAAGCCTCTAACCGGCGGCGACCCCTGGGAATTCGGATATGCCACGGGAGTGAGCCGTCCTCTTGCGTTGAAGGCCTCCGCCAAGCGCTGCAGTTTCTGCCGTGAAAATTTTATCGCCGGCGTTGAGATGTATGGAGGCTTGGGTGATCATCCCAGCTTCGGCTTGTGGCAAACGTCACACTATCTCGCTCCCGTTGTGGCCTGGAATCTGCCTTCCAGTTGGACGTTGCGACTGTCACCGGGATTTGGGTTGAACGACCATAGCCACCAGTTCCTGCTACGCTGGGGCGTTTCGCGGGAGTTTTCTGGATTCGGTTCGAGGGTGGCCAGTTGGTTCGGAGGACAACGATGATTCGGTCCGCGATCGTGGGCGGAGCAGCGTTGCTCTTGGCCGCTTGGCTGGTCGGCATCGTCGCGGCGCAAACCAACAGCTCGGAGGCGCATATTCCTCCCAAGTCCGTCTATGCGGAACTTGCGAAGGTACCGGCCAAAGCCGCGGGCCGACATAATCCTCTCGAAGCAGACCCCGAGGCAGTGGCCGCTGGAACCAAGCTTTTTGAACAGCATTGTGCCGAGTGTCACGGAGCGAATGCCGAGGGCGGGAAAAAAGGCCCTAGTCTGCGCGCCGACGAAGTGCAGCAGGCGACGCCGGGCACCCTGTTCTGGCTGCTAACCAATGGCGTAGTGCGCAAGGGCATGCCGGTATGGTCCCGGCTACCGGAACCGCAGCGCTGGCAACTGGTCAGCTATATCAAGTCGCTGGGCAACTCCCAGACACCTTTAAAACAGTAGCGCCTAAGGACTTCTATAGCTCGAGTTTGGCTTCCGTTGGATCCGGGGCTGGTCTACCACCTTGCGACTTTTCCCTCTCCCCGGGCATCTAATTGCAGTGTTACGATAGAGGGTTGGGCTCCCGAAGGGGAAGCACTCATACAGATCGCCAAATGCGGCAGCGCCTTCCGATGGAGCGTCCGCCGAAAGCGCGACGTTTACAACATAGGAGAAGGAAAACATGGCAGGCAACGGAATCGTCGAAGTGACAGATGCGAACTTCGACCAGGATGTACTGAAATCGGACAAGCCGGTTCTGGTGGACTTTTGGGCGACTTGGTGCGGCCCCTGCCGCGCGATTGCGCCCATCGTCGAGGAACTGGCGGCCGAGTATCAGGGCAAGATCAAGATCGGCAAGATGGATGTCGACTCCAATAGCGCGACTCCGATGCGCTACAAGGTGACCGGCATTCCTACGCTGCTAGTCTTCAAGGGCGGGCAAGTCGTTGAGCAACTCGTTGGATATCGCCCGAAGGATGCGATTGCCCAGGCTTTGAATAAGCACATCGGCTAACAGCAATGAGCACTTAGCAATTGGCATTTAGCGTAGAGCGCCCGGGAGAATTCCCGGGCGTTTTTCTGTTCAGGCGTTTTAGGAAGTGGACTACAATGCTCGGCCATGGGACGCCAGACCTACCGCAACCTTCGCATGGTCGTTGCGCTGGTGGCCATTGCTCTTCTGACCTCTACAGTTGTGCAGGCGAATGATCTGGAGCGACACATTTGGGATCAGTATCGCGGGAAGATACTCGTACTCCGAGGATTTTACTCCGGGGAGAAGCTTCGCTATGACGCGTCGGGTGCGCTATCTGGCGAAGGAAGCGTTGGTGACTGGACAACCGACGGCTTCGTTCAACTCGACGAAATTTATTCTTCGGGACAGAACCTGAAGATCAAAGCGAAGCGACTGATGGTCATTTCGGCAGGGCAAACGGGATTCCGGTTCTCCGAAGAGAAGGCTCTACTGAAGCACAAGAAGCTGAAGAAAGCGGCTCTTGTCGACATCTATGCTCCGTTGGGTACGGAAAGCGTCACGGAAGCGATGGTGAATGCGATACTGTCGCGAATCTTCATCAGTTCCGAGGAGCAGCTCGTGGACTTTGTTCCCAAGTTTTGGGAGCCTTGCGTGGAAGAAGGAATATCGGGGAGGAATGAGGCCTGCCGCTTTTCTTCAGAAATGATCGCTGTCCCCGGAGTGAGCGCTCCAGTTCATGCCACGACTTCGTCCGAGGAGCAGCAAACGTCGGTGAGCCCTCCTACGTCGTCCAACACGCCTGAAACGAACATTGCCGGACTGTTTAAGGTCGGCAATGGTGTCAAACCCCCGAAGGTCATCTTTCAGCCGGAGCCCAGCTTTAGCGAGTCCGCTCGGAAAGCAAAATATCAGGGAATGACGACGATGGGGCTGATCGTAGACAAAGACGGGCTTCCCAAGAACATCCACATAGTAAGACCCCTGGGGGCTGGTCTCGATGCTAGAGCTGTTCAAGCCGTCGAGACATGGAAGTTTCAGCCAGCTCAGAAGGATGGACAACCAGTGGCTGTGGCGATTGCGGTAGAGGTAGAGTTCCACTTGTACTGAACGAGCGGACCAAGCGACACCACTGACTTTTTGTCAATACTTCCGCAAAACTCCAATCACTCTTCCCTGGACGTCCACCGAAGCAGCCGGGACGATGATCGGCTTCATGCTCACGTTCGAAGGCTGCAGCCGAATTTTGTCACCCTCGCGGTAGAAGCGCTTCAGGGTGGCATCGCTCGATTCCACCAGGGCCACAACGATGTCGCCGTTGTGGGCGGTTTTTGCCTTCTCTACCAGCACATAATCCCCATCGAGGATGGCTTCGTCCTGCATGGAGTCGCCACGCACTTCGAGCACGAAAACTTCTTTGGAACGCACAAAATCGGCAAGGGAGATCGTCTCGGGATTCTCCACCGCCTCGATCGGCTGGCCTGCGGCGATCCGCCCTAGAAGCGGCAGGACGACTCCCGTATTCACGCTCATCGACTGCTTCAGCTTCCCCTTCGGCGGCAGAAGGTCGATCGAGCGGCTGCGGTTGTAGTCGCGCGTCAGCAGGCCCTTCTTTTCCAGATTGGAGATGTGCTTGTGGACCGTTGCCAGCGAGTTTAAGTCCAGGCCCTGGCCGATCTCTTCAAAAGACGGCGAGTAGCCGTGCTCGGTGACGAAACGGGAGATAAAGTCATACACTTCGCGCTGCCTGCGGGTGATGGCCATGCGCCATTATTGGCGAACAGAAGGCGAAAAAGCAAGAGCATTCTAGGTTCGGGAACTATGAGCCATGAGCTATGAGCAAAACCGGAGTTGGTTCCCTCATGGCTCATGGCTCACTGCTCAAGCGATCACATCCCGTTATTGGTGCTCATGCACCTGAGTACGAGCCCCTGTGATTTTGATCACAGACTGCATCGTCTGGTGCGGTCAAGCTTGGGGCGGAATGATTCAGAGGTCTATCGCGTCGGTGGTGTTGGCTACGCTTTGCTGGCTGAGCGTGCCGGGTGCGTTCGGGCCGCTCGAGGTGCCCACTGCGCAAAGATTCCAGCGCGACGCCGCTAACGATCACTCCTGCTGCCCAAGATCTCACCCGCGGATTTCACCAATTCTGTTCCTGGCGATCAACTCCACGGGCATGCCGTGTGGAGAGCAGCATCCGTGCTGCGTCAGACAAGCACCATCGAACCCGTCGACCATGCCCGTCGAGAACAAAGTGATTCGGCCTGCTCCGGAACGAGTGTTGACCCTCATCATGGATACGCCTTCTTCCTTTGACGGCTGCAATGTCGAGACTGCAGCGGTCAATTTCCTTTCGCCTCCCTTCGAACGAGGCACCGTCCTGCGAATCTGATTTTCCCTTTTTGCGCCTGATGCATTGCACGAGCAGGCTGCACATTTTCGCGGACCGCTCGGCTCCGTTCCCGGGCTGCAAGCCCTCATACAGATTTCTTCTAAAGGAGAATTTATGAAGTACAGAATGCTAGCTCTGATCCTCGCCCTGACCGTCGTTTCCTGGGCACAAACCGCAACCCAAAGCACACCCTCAACCCCGCAAACTCCAGAGAAATCCAAATGCGCATGCTGTGAAAAGATGGCGGCGTCTGATTCCAAAGATACCCACCCCGCTTGCATGGGTAAGCATGATGGAAAAGAGATGGCTTCCTGCTGTGCCGGAAAAGACCCGAAGTCCTGCTGCGGCGGCAAGGATGCCAAGTCTTGCATGAAGGACGACAAAATGGCGGATTGCTGCAAAGGCAAAGACGGGATGAAGTGCGACCGCAAGGCAGGCAAAGACTGCGGCAAAGGCTGCTGCGGATCGACCAAGAGCGAAAAGCCCGCGTAGAAGTTGCGAAGAAAGTTGATTGCGAGGCCCCGGCGAACTCTGCCGGGCCTTCGCATCTGTGGACATCCGTGGCTTCCGGCAGCGATGACAAGATGCCCTCGCGACCGGCGGTGGGACGCCGACGCTACGTTTCGCGTACGGGCATCGCTCATACCGCGCTCACAACGCATCCGGGACGCTCTTCACTGATGCGATTCACTGCTGGCCGGGATGATTCATCTCATCGTGCAGCTTTTCGAGAAGCTGCGCGCGCTGCTCGGTGCTGAGCTCGCGCTTCAGTTCCTCCAGCGCCAGCGCGACGATGTGGTAGTGGTGAGCGCCCGCGAATTTGGGGTCCGCGGTAATGTCGAGCCACAGCTTGTGCATCAGTTCGACATCTTGCGACCGCATGCGTGGGGTATGCGGTCCGAGAGCATATTCTCGGACTGAGCCATCGGGCGCGCAGACTTCGAGGTTGAGGCGCGGACGCGGCTCCGTGAGACGCTCCCACGCGTCACCGGTCAGCTTGGCCTGCTCGTCAGAGGAGAGCTTATTGGATAGGCCGCACACCACTCTGCTAGAGTCGAGGCGCTGCGCGGTTACCATGATGGCTTCGAACACGTCGGTCGCGGGGACCACCAGCAGTGAGATAGGCTTCCCTTCTTTCTCCGCCACTGCCACCGCCGCCGTAAAGAGTTCCTGTTCGTAGTGGTCAAATACCTGGCTGGCCTCGAAGACTGTGCTGCCACTGAAACTGTGCTCGCGATGGTAGAGGCGGGCACTCATCACCACTACGTCCTGCTTACTCGTATTGGTGTGGCTCAGGATGTGGCGGAGGTAGTACAGATTGCGAGGATCGCGGACTGCCACGAGCACGTTACCCGCTCGCACTCCCATGGCTCCACTGCCCAATTCCTGATTTCCGTAGACGCGGAATTGATCAAGCTGCTCGGGCTTGCCACGGCGTTCTTTAGCGACGTGGTGCTCGGAGATGGTGAAGATCGTGAAGAACGCCGCGCTGAAGATCACTCCGGCGATCGTAGCCTCATATTTCGTGAACAGGTTGACGATTGCGGTAGTGAACAGAACAGCGGCAATCAGAATCAGACCGAACGGGATCTCGATTTTTCCGATGTGAAAATTTCCGGGCACTTTCCACTCGCGGCGGCCTGGCTCGGTAAAGCGCAGCACCACCACGGAAAGCGCCTTCATGGTGAAACTCCAGATCACGCCAAAGGCGTACAGTGCGGCCAGCTTGTAGACGTCTCCTCTGCTTCCGATGACCGTCAGCAACTGCAGAATCACGATCAGGTTGATGATGCGATAGCTAGTCCCAAAACGGTGGTGCGGTTTCTGGAACCACGCCGTCAAGACGCCATCTTCGGCCACGCGATTCAACACACCATTCGCGCCGATGATGGAGGTGTTCTGCGCACCCGCCAATATCAGCACGCCTACCAGCACGACAAAACCGTGAAAGAGCAACTTCAGCGGCGTCGGCCCCCACAAATAAATCGTGATGCCGCCAATCAGGTTGGCAAAATAGCGGGGCCTCACGTCGTCGGGAATCAGCATGCTGGCGAAAAATGAGATCAGTCCGGTAAAGAAGAGGCTGTAAAGAAAAATCACCAAGGAAGCTTTCTTGAGGTTCTTCAGCTTCGGGTGCTCGATTTCACGGTTAACCTGGGCCAAAGTCTCCATACCGCTCATAGCAAGCACAGAGTGCCCGAAGCCGATAAACAGCAGGACCGCGGTCATCCTGGAAAACACGGTGCCCGAGAGCCAGCCCATGGCTTCCTTGTTTTGCGGGAAGGGCGCTTGAGCGGGACCAGGCGGCAACGGCGCTGGATGATGTAGCAGCGTAATGACGCACCAGCCGATCAGGATCACCACCATCACAGTCGTGACAACCATGATCTGCAGCGCTCTCCCGCTCGATTCGTGCAACCCCTCGGTATTCTTCCGCCAGAAATACAGCACAATCAGGACGGCAAAACCCGCTGCGAAGTAATTGTCATTGAAGCGCAACTGCACGTGGGAGTAGTCGCCGATTTCCTTGATGAAGCCAGCGAGATAGAGCCCCGCTGAAACCGCGCTGATAGGCCCGGTCAGCACATAATCAAACAGCAGGGCCGAGACGGAAAATTTGGCCAGCGTCCCGCCCATGGCCTCTTTCACCACGCGATAGACGCCGCCGCGGACGAACATGCTGCTCGACTCGATATACAACGCGCAGACGGCATAGCTGAACAGCATGACCGCCAGCACAAACCAGGGCGCGCTTTTCCCCAGCACGTTTTCCACGTCGCCACCGACGTAGTACGCCGAGGAGGCGAGATCGGCCAGAACAATGGCAGATGCTCTCCAAAAAGAGATAAAGGCCAGCATCACCGTGGTGGCGACGAAGACCTTTACTGCCGGTTTACTTCCCTCTGCGGAGGTTGCCATGCGTTGAGACGGGTCTGTGGGGCTTCGCGGTAAACCTAGAAGATAGCATAGGCAGGGCGCAGACCGCGCTCTTGCTGTTGGCTTTCAACCACTTGCGGGCGTTCACTTTCCCTTCTGTTCGGCGATCCACTGATCGGTTCGGGCATCGAGGACATCGAGCGGCAACGTCCCCCCGTTCAGCATTTCATCATGAAACTTCCTGATATCGAATTTCGGTCCCAACTCTTTCTGAGCGCGCTCGCGCAGCTCCCGGAACTTCAGCTGACCCAGCTTGTAGCTGAGCGCCTGAGCCGGCCACGAGATGTACCGATCGGTCTCACTCTGGATTGTGGGTTCGTCGACAGCTCCGGACTTGCGGAAAAACTCCACCACCTGATCGCGGCTCCATCCCTTGGCGTGAATGCCCGTGTCAACCACCAGCCGCACCGCGCGAAAAAGCTCGGAAGATAGCCGGCCGTAATCCGAGACCGGATCCTGGTAGAAGCCAACTTCCTTCCCGAGTTGCTCGGCATAGAGAGCCCAGCCCTCAACATAGGCGTTGAAACCGAGGCCGTGTTGACGGAACTTCGGCAGGCCGGCGAGTTGCTGTTGCACCGAAAGCTGCATGTGATGGCCGGGAACACCTTCGTGGTAGGCAATTGCTTCATCGTCGATGAGCGAGCGCTGAGCGAAATCGGAGGTAGCGACAACCACGCGTCCGGGCCGCTTGCCGTCCGGAGTTCCAGTCACGTAATGGGTGGCCGCGGCGGCCTGGAACTCCGGTATGGCTTCCACCGTGACAGGCGACTTGGGCAGCAGAGTAAACAAATCCGACAGCTTGGGCTCCATCTGGGAGATGTAAT
Organism: Terriglobia bacterium; assembly: GCA_020073385.1. Taxonomy (GTDB): domain Bacteria; phylum Acidobacteriota; class Terriglobia; order Terriglobales; family Acidobacteriaceae; genus Sulfotelmatobacter. The sequence continues at coordinate 34,116 of JAIQFH010000007.1, forward strand.
GGCGAAAGTCATCGAGGATCTGCTCAGCGGAGTTCGGAATGTACTTGGGGTTGGTCTTCAACGAAGCGCGGAACGATGCCAGATCGGGGAAGCCTTCCTTCTTCGCGATGGCCGTCATTTCCGCCTGAATGCGATCGATCTCCCGCAACCCGAGCTGGTGAATTTCGTCGGGCGACATATGCGTCGTGGTGCGGGCGTAGATGTCGTTCTCGTAACGCTTCTGGCCGTCGGGCAGCGACATGACGGAGAGTGTCGTGCGTCCTTGCGGGGCGTATTCGGTCCGAATGAACTCGGCGAATTTCTTATAGGCAGGGAGAACGTCGGTATTGACCGCGTCGGTGATTTCCTGGGTAAGGCGCTTCTGATCGTCAGCTGAAATGTCGGCAGGATATTTCTTCGTGGGCCGCAGAAAGGGATCGGCAGAGATAACGCCTTCGCACTGAGCGGGAATCTTCTCGGCCAGGAATCGCACGGGCATGAGCTTGTCTTTCATGCCGGCACGCAAGACCGCAGTCACCTGGCTTAACGCGCGCGGGATCTCATGCAGGCGCGAAACGTAGTCCTCGTAATGTTTGACTGAATCGAGCGGCACCGAAAGGGGCAGGTCCGCCAAGCCGGTGTGGATGCCGTTCTGCTGATTGATCGGCATCTCGTATTCTTTGAGATTGAAATCCGTGACGCGCTGCTCAAGGACGCGAACCATGAGTTCGTGAGAAAGCTGGTCCTGGTCGGAGAACCCGGTCGTGGCGATCGCCTGGAGCCGTTTGAGGAAATCCACGTCGGTCTGATGCCGCTGCTGGATGGCGGCAAGCGAGTGGTCGGTCAGCTTGTCGTTGTAGCGATAGTCTCCGAAGGCAGTTGCGCGCTCCGGGTAATTGCGGAGGTCACTCTCGTACTGCTCGTCGAAGAGGGCGTTCTGAGCGGTGAGGCGTTCGGCAAGCAGCTTAGTATTCTGGGCAAAGATCGATGCTGAAATCAAAAGAAAAAAGAAACCGCAGAAACGCATAGTGCTCGTAAGAGTACCAGAGCAGCGTTGGACCGCGCCAGAATCGGCAAGCGCCGGTTCGATATCTGTCCTCGGCGTTCTCCGCGGCCTTTCTCGGCGAGCTCCGTGGTAAGAATCCGCGCAGCAAGCCTTAACTCTTGCGGTCCACCTTGATAGGCGCCAGGTACGTGTGTGTAATCCGGTCGTGCCAGCAGAGGCTGTCTTCATCCAGGAAGAGCCAGGCGTATCCCATGCCGAGCGAGGCCGCGGAAAGGTAGGAGGCCAGCACCCGCCAACGGCGCAGAGATCGCCTGGCGGGGGTGCCGTCAAAGCGGCTCAACTGGAGGCGAGCGAGTCGGAGCCCGGGAGTGCTGCCCGCGTAGACGATGAGCAGATATTGATAAGCAGCCCAGAATAGGCAAGGAACCGCGGCTGCGAGACTTAACAATTGAATTTGCGGAGGGGGCACCAGCGCAACTTTCCAGAAGATGAATCCCGACAGTGCCGATGCCGCACCGATGATCACTCCATCGATCCCCGAAGCCAGCAATCGCCGTCCAAGCGGAGCGCTCTGCAGGGGAATGTCGATTCCAGGCCGTTTCTCCGGTTCCTCTACACGTGCGGGCTCAATGGTAATTCCACCGAGAGCAGGAGGTGGAGGAGCAAGGTCCGGAACTTCCAGGATGCGCGGCAGATCCATCACGGGTTCCGCCAGCTGATCCAGCGGTGGCGGCGGCGGGCCCCACGCAAACCGTGGAAACTCGATAATCTTGGCACCCGACGGCGTGGCGTGCGACGTCGGTGAAGGCACGCTTTGCGTCAGTAATACCGGCTCTTCGGGCTGAATTTCTAAAGCTTCGCTCTCTATTGCGTCGGCCGCGAATCCGGGGTTTGCCACCGGCTCGAGCACATGAGATGAGAACGGCTCTTCCAGGGGAGGAGCCTTGAGCGCCGAAGCAGCCGGACCGAAGGGCAACCGAAGGGAGGGATAGCGCGGCGGTGGCGCTTTGCGTCGCGAGCGATAACGATTCAGCCGGGCGGAGAGCTCATCACGCCAGGCATCACCCGAGCCGCCTGCTAGTGGAGAGCCCGGCAGCGACTCTATCCCCGTGGCAGTCGCGGGATCGGGAACCGGCAGTTGGGTGGGAGGGGGCTCCATAGGGCACCGGCAGATTTCGCCGCACTTCTCACAACTCATGAAAAATCTGTTCCTGCAGTTACTGCTCACGAGCAACCGGGAGGGAACCAACGGCAATCCTAGCCTTTGTCGCCACTTTGCGGCACAGGCAGTGCCGTGCTAAGTTCACGATGCCGCAACCAGCAAGCGAAAAAACGCTCCTATAATCGGGCGATGGTCTTCCGTTGATTTTCTTCCGATGACTCTGCGCACTACATTCCTTATCACGGCGCTGTTCCTTTGTCATCAGCTTCCCGCCCCGTCGCTAGTAACCAGTCAGTTGCCGACCGGGACAGATCCTGAGAAGGGCTCGGCTGCGCAGAACGGACAAGAAAACGCCCCAGTCTTAACCAGTACTGCCTGCTCCGCTCAGGCCGCCCTGCAGGATGCCGACTCCGCAACCATCTGCGCGGACAGCCAGGAAAAGGTCGGCAATACGTACAAACTGCACGGGAGTGCCGAGATTCACTATCGCACGTACATCTTGCGAGCCGACGAACTGACTTACAACTCCGACACCGGCGAGGCCACAGCCACAGGACACTTCTCTATCGACGGCGGCCCGAACGATGATCACATCAAGGCAAGCCACGGAACCTACAACGTGACAGCTGAGACCGGGCGCTTCTACGACGTTACCGCGACCACGGGATTGCAGTTCAAAGGCAGCCGCATGATTCTTACCTCGACTGCTCCGTTCGCGTTCACAGGAAAGATCGTTGAGAAGACCGGTTCGGACCATTACGTCGTCTACAACGGCACCATCACCACGTGCGAACTACCCCATCCTAACTGGAAGTTTCAGGCTCACAAGGTAGTGGTTGATGTTGGGGGCAACGCCAGCATCTATCACAGCGACTTCCGGTTGCACGGCTTCCCCATTTTTTATTTCCCGTACGCAACCCATCCCGTGGCTCGCGAGGCAAGGCATACCGGATTTCTTATACCTACCGCGGGCCGGTCTTCGGCAAAGGGCAACGTCGTGGGCGATTCTTTCTATTGGGCAATCAATCGCAGCATGGACGCCACTGTCGGAGCGGAATACTTTTCAAAACGAGGATCGTCGCAGCGCGGAGAGTTTCGGGCGCGGCCCACTGACACCTCCTATGTGGACTTGGGCTACTTCGGCGTGGTGGATCGCGGCTTTGAAACCGGCACCACTACGGGACCGCAAATCTTACGCGAGGGCGGGCAGGAGGCACATCTTACCGCCGAAGGGAATTTTTATGGCTTCCGAGCAGTCTCCAATGTCGATTACCTGAGTTCCTTTCTCTTCCGGTTAGCCTTCAACGAGAATTTCAGCCAGGCGATCAACTCCGAGGTAAAGTCGCAGCTTTTTCTCTCAAAAACCTACAAGGGATTTTCTTTTGGTGGCGCGGTGGAGCGTTACCAGAACTTCTTCCAGAGGGCAGACCAGAACGGTGTGTTGCTGAACCCGGCGGAATTTGACTCAATCCGCATCCTGCATACTCCCAGCATCGACGTGTCAAGCGTGGAACGCCCGTTCGGCCGTTGGCCGCTGTTTTGGTCATTGGACGGATCGTTGGCGGGTCTTTCGCGTAGCGAGCCTGGTTTCCAAACCAGCAATCTGCTGGGACGTTTCGATTTCAATCCTGAGATTTCTCTCCCGCTGCAGTGGAAGGGCTGGGCATTGCGTCCCGCGCTCACACTGCACGAGTCCTTCTACTCCGAGCGTTACAGAAATGGAGTCGTGAACGACAATGCGACAAATCGTAAGGCTCTAGAAGCGGCTGTGGAGATCCGGCCGCCGGCGCTCGAAAGGATTTTCGACGGGGAATTCCTTGGTAGGAAATGGAAACATGTTATCGAGCCACGCGTCGAATACCGTTATGTCACCGGGATTAATAACTTCGCAAATTTCCTGCACTTCGACGAACGGGACATCCTCAGCAACACCCACGAAGTGCAATACGGCTTGGTGACGCGCCTGTACGCGAAGCGCAATCCATCGTCCATTCAGGAATGCGAGACATCCATGACCAGCTTGTCGGTGGGAGCCGCTGGCGCGGAACAAACGGTGCCCTGGGAGCGTCCCCGCAGCCTGCAAAGCCAGCCCTGCGTCGTGGCGCCCGACGTAAAGGAGGTTCTGACCTGGGAGATAGCGCAAAAGTATTTCCTCGATCCAACCTTCGGCGGTGCCCTGGTAACGGGGCAGCGCAACGTTCTGGCCACGACCGAGGACCTGACCGGCATCGCCTTTATCACGCAACCGCGCCACCTGTCGCCAGTCGTCTCGCGGCTACGAGTCGCAACCAGCCGCCACACCGATACTGAATGGGATGCCGACTACGATTTTCAACTGAGCCGGATCAATGCGAGCACCCTGCTCCTGAACTACAACGCCGGGTCTTTTACCTTAGGAGGCGGCGACGCCTTCTTGCAGATCCCGCAAACCAACACGACTCCGGGGCTAAGTGGGGGCAAATGCGGTCCGACGACCGGATCTACCCAGATCACCTGCAAGTTCCAGCAGTTTCGTGTTGCCCTGGGCTATGGCGGACTGACTCGCCGCGGGTTCAGCGCCGCGAGCAGTTTCGGCTTCGACGCGGAGACCCGCCACCTCCAGTTTGCCACCGGGCAGACAACCTACAATTGGGATTGCTGCGGTATCACCCTGGAATACCGGCGGTACTCGATCGCCAATGTGCGCAACGAGAATCTTTTCCGTTTCACCTTCAGCCTCGCGAACATCGTATCGTTCGGCAACCTTAGAAGGCAGGAACGGCTCTACTAGAACTTGTCACTGGCCTGTGAATAACATTGAAAGCGCGCGAATTCCAGAGGCAGGGTTGAAGAATTTTGTGGAGACAGCCGCCTTCAGCTGTCCGGCCGCGCGAGCGGCCGAGTTTTCCGCTCGCACCGTCCAGCCTCGCGGACTGGTACCATAGCCGTATGGAATCTCTGGACGGCGCGACCGCCAAAGCCTCCCAGATGGAGGCGGATCTCCGCGGATTGGGACGCGTGCTCGTCGCCTATTCCGGAGGAGTCGACTCCGCCTATCTCGCCTGGGCCGCGCATCGCATCTTGGGGCCGAATATGCTGGCGGTCATCGCTGATTCCCCAAGCCTCGCGCGAACTCATCTGGCCGACGCCATCGCCTTCGCCGAGGAGCAGGGGATCCCCCTCGAAGTTATTTCCACTTCTGAACTCGACCGTCCGGAGTATGCGCGCAACGACGGCCAACGCTGCTTCCAGTGCAAAGATGAACTGTTTATGGTGATGGAAGAGCTGCGCGCCGCGCGGAGTTACGACACGATTGCCTACGGCGTGAACCTGGACGACCAGGGAGATTTCCGCCCCGGGCAGCAAGCGGCCAAGATGCATCACGTGGCTGCACCTCTGCTGAAGGCAGGTATGACCAAGCAGGACATTCGTGAACTGGCGCGCGAAGCCGGACTCCGCATGTGGGATAAGCCGGCATCGGCATGCCTTTCATCGCGTATCGAGTACGGCCGTCCGGTGACTCGCGAGGCCCTGGAGGTGGTGGAGCGCGGTGAAGACGCCATCCGGACCCTGGGCTTTCGTCAATTTCGTGTGCGCCATCACGGAGACATTGTCCGCATCGAGATCGCTCCCGAAGAACTGGAACGCGCCCTGAATCCAGCCATGGCGGCCCAGTTCACCACCATCTTCAAGCAGCTTGGGTTCAAGTTCGTCACCCTGGATCTGGAAGGTTTTCGCTCTGGATCGATGAACGCCTTGCTGCCTGCCGAGCATCTCGTCAACCCCAAAGGACATTGACGAGCCGCAGGGTGCCCTCGTATGACTGGCTAGTTGTGGAAGCCAGCCGACCCCGCGGATAGCGCAGTTCCACTATGAGATAATCGAGTAGTAACGAATGCTCTTGAGGCGGCTCCTGGTGACTCTTTTACGACGTTCCCTGTTCATTCTGCTTGTGATTTGTCTGGGCTGTGTTGCACAGTCCGCACCTCCCGACTTAGCTCGCAAGATCGAGCACCAGGTTCGCACGTTTTATAGCCTTCCGCCTGATGTGAAGGTAACGGTCGGTGCGATTACTCCTGCGAGTGAAATGCCGGGCTACGACAGCGTCGCCGTGAAGCTCGATGACGGCGGCAAACAGAAGGACTACACGTTCCTGCTCTCGAAAGATCGCGGGACGATGCTACGAGTCACGAAATTCGACCTGAGCAAGGACGCCTACACCGATTTGATGAGCAAAATTGATGTAAGCGGACGTCCTTCGCGCGGGGCAAAAGGGGCCAAGGTCGTAGTGGTGAACTTCGACGATTTCGAGTGCCCGTTCTGTTCGCGCATGCATGAGACTCTGTTCCCGGAGATTCTTAAGGAATATGGCGACCGGGTCACGTTTATCTACAAGGATTTTCCGCTGGCGGAGATTCATCCCTGGGCAATCCACGCCGCGGTTGATGCCGGCTGCCTGGCGGCACAGAACGGCGACGCATTCTGGGATTTTGCCGACTACCTCCATGCCAATAAGCAGGTCATCGACAGTGGAAGGACACCCGACGCCCGGCTCGACACTGTGGACAAGATGGCTCTGATGCAGGGGCAAAGGCATAGCGTGGATGTACCCAAGTTGCAGGCATGCTTGAAGGCGCAGAACGAGGACCAAGTGCGGGCCTCAATGAAGGAGGCCGATTCTCTTGGGGTAAGCGCGACGCCCACTCTGTTCATCAATGGCCAGAAGATTGATGGCGCAGTCCCCATCAGCGAACTTCGCGCCGCGCTGGACGCCGCCCTCCGCGATGCGGGGCAGCCGGTGCCCGTGCATATCCCGTCGGCGCCCGCGCCAGCATCCAAGTAAAATAGCCGGTCATAAGAGGAGCGACCTCGATTCCGGATTTCATGTGTGCTTGCGATTTGTAACGGGAGAAATCGTGCTGAAAAAGAACACTTTCATTGCCCACGCCACGGCTGGACTCTCTGTTATCGTTCTGCTCGCGTTCCTGGCTGCATGCACTTCCAAGGTCGGTGGTGACGTCATGGCCACTGTGGATGGCCGCAAGATTTTCCGCACTGACGTCGATAAGTATTACGAGAACCAGGTCGCTTCTGCGCAACAGGCCCCCACCGGAGAACAGGCAACGGCCCTTCGTCTGAACATCTTGCGTCAAATGATCGACGACGAAATCCTCATGCGCCGCGCCGAAAAACTTGGCCTCCTCGCCACCGATGACCAGGTCGACAGCAAATTCAACGAGATCAAGGCGCCCTTCACCCAGGAAGAATTCGACAAGCGCATGCAGGACCGCAAGATCACCGTGGCTGATTTCAAGCGTGAAATCCGGCGCTCCCTCACGGTCGAGAAGGTCATGAACAAGGAAGTCTCGTCCAAGATCAATATCACCGATCAGGACATCAACGACTATTACAACGCGCACAAGGCGGAATTCAACTTGATCGAGCCGCAGTATCACCTGGCCCAGATCATGGTGACGCCATCACCGAACCCCCAGGTTCATAACCAGAACGACAAGGCACAGAACGAAGCCGACGCGCGCAAGAAGATCCAGATGATCGCAAATCGTCTGGATAGCGGAGATGACTTCGCCACCCTCGCGATGAAGTACTCGGAAGACCCGGAAACGGCCGGGAATGGCGGCGATCTGGGAACGGTGCCCGAGTCTGGGCTGAAGGGAACTGATCCCTCTACCCGCGAAACGGTGATGCGACTCAAACCCGGCCAGTACAGCCAAATTGTCAGCGTGGTGAATCCGGCCACAAAACAGGCAGTCGGATTTCGCATCGTGAAGCTCGTCGCCAAGGAGCCAGCCGGACAACGCGATCTCTCCGATCCGCGAGTACAGCAGGCGATCCGCTCTCAACTCCACGACCGTCGCGACCAGTTGCTCAAAGCCGCTTACTATGAGGTTCTGCGGGATTCAGCCAAGGTAGAAAACTATTACGCGAAGAAGGTCCTCGATAATAACGGAATGGAAAAGTAAGGCTCGAAACTATTCGACGATAGCGAGCACGTCTCCGGCGTTGACTGCTGCCCCTTCGCTGACCAGAATCTTTTGAATCGTTCCCTTCTTCGGCGCCTTCACTTCGTTCTGCATCTTCATCGCTTCCACCACCAGCACACCGGCCCCGGCTTCGACCTCGGCTCCCTGACTCAGCAGAATGCGTACCACCTTGCCCGGCATGGGTGCGGTCAGTTTCTTCGGGCCATGATCATCGACGGCACGAGTCCGACTGCGAAAGGATCGCGGATCGCGCACCTCAGCCGCAAAACGCTGACTGCCCACCCATATATGCACATCCCCGCCGACGCGCTCGCATTTCACTTCATACGCCTTGTTGCCGAGACGAAGGGAAAGAACATTGGGACGCGCGAGCACCGCGTCCACCTCAACTTCGCGCCCATCCACGCGGCAAGACCAGCAGTCGTTCGCCTGGCTCAGATCCAATCTGTAGGTCTTGCCGTCGATGGCGATTTCGTAGGTCATAAACGCGTTGGAAGAGGGACGGCTTGAAGAGGTGCGGCTTTCTCCGCGCCAAACAGACTCCTCCCTATCTCAATGCTTCACGCTGGGCCGCGGTTTTCCAGTTAGAGACGGGGGCGGGTTTATCTGCCGATCCAATGGAAACGCGTTCTCCGGCACCGGCAGCACTCGGTCCTAACGCGGCAAACATCCCGGCAGCGATGACCGCCACCTCCGTCGTTTGCGTATCCGCCTGAACGTCCTTGGACTGATCTTTCTCCTTCAGCAGACGGTCCAAAAAGCCCGTATCGATTTTCGCCGCGCGGAAATCCGGATTGCTCAAAATCCGGCGGAACAAGGAAATATTCGTCTTGATCCCGCCGACGAAGTACTCATTCAAAGCTCGGGTCAACCGGCCGATCGCCTGATCGCGGTCCGTACCGTAACCGATCAACTTCGCCAGCAGTGGGTCGTAATCCATTGGCACGGTCCAGCCTTCGTACATCCCGCTGTCGCGGCGAATGCCCGGGCCTGACGGCAGGAGTAAGAGCGTGATCTTGCCTGGACTCGGAAAGTAGTTATTGTCGGGATCCTCGGCGTAAATGCGGCATTCGATCGCATGGCCCCGAAGTTTCACCTCTTCCTGGGAAAAGGGCAGCCGCTCACCATTCGCGATGCGAATCTGCAGATGCACCAGGTCGAGTCCAGTGACCAACTCCGTCACCGGATGCTCCACCTGCAGCCGAGTATTCATCTCGAGGAAGTAGAAGTTCTTCTGCTGGTCGACAAGGAACTCCACCGTTCCCGCATTGGTATACCCGGCCGCCTGGGCCACGCGGACTGCCACATCGCCCATTTGGCGGCGCATCTCGGGATCGACAATGGGCGATGGGGCCTCTTCGACCACTTTCTGATGTCGGCGCTGCAAAGAGCACTCCCGCTCGCCCAGGTACACGGTATTGCCATGCTCATCGGCCAGCATTTGCATTTCGATGTGGCGCGGGTTGACGATCGCCTTCTCGATATAGACTTCGCTGTCGCCGAAGGAGCGTTCCGCCTCGCTGCGCGCTGCATCCAGCGCGGACTTGAGATCCGCGACTGCCTGCACCAGACGCATGCCCTTTCCGCCGCCGCCAGCGGCCGCCTTCAGCATCACGGGGTAGCCGATCCGTGCAGCAACCTGCTCGGCCTGCTCGAACGACCCCAATCCCCGCGACGTCCCAGGTACAAGTGGAACTCCGGCACGCTCCATCGACTGCCGGGCACGAGTCTTCGACCCCATTGCATCCATCGCGGCCGCTGTGGGGCCGATGAACTTCACCCCCGCATCGGCACAGGCTCGCGCGAACTTTGCATTTTCGGAGAGGAATCCGTAACCGGGATGGATGGCATCAGCCCCGGAGCGCTCGGCGACGTCGAGAATTTTCTGAATATTGAGATAGGACTCGCTGGTCGCGGCAGGGCCTATCGGATAAGCTTCATCGGCTTTACGGACATGGAGCGAGGCGCGGTCTACATCGGAGTAAACGGCGACGGCGGCGATCCCCATCTCGTGACAGGCGCGAATCACACGTACCGCAATCTCGCCCCGATTCGCGATGAGAATCTTCTTGAACATCGAAGTCCTTCAGATGCAAAGCCTGCACCACGGCAGTCAAACCGAACATTGTACTGGACGAGCATACGCCGCGGTGTGACTACCCGAGAAAGGCATTCACCACAAAGGACACGAAGGCACACGAAGGGAAATCCCATTCTCCTTCGTGTAACTTCGTGTCCTTTGCGGTTGATGATTTGCGCTGACCGTGGAGTTCTTTCCCGCGTAGTATCATCGACAACGAGCCCAGGTCGGCATGCAGCCCACTGCTGTGAACGAAAGCGCAGGCGCTTCCCCATCGCAGTCCCTCTCCGCGGGTTGGCCGCACTGGTTGACCCTATCGGTCGTGCTAGGGACAGCCATCCTCGTGCGTTTTCGATGCCTCTCCTGTAAACCCTTCTGGTTTGACGAGTCTTTCAGCGTAGAAGTAGCTCGGATTGACTGGCGCAACTTCCTCCACCTGATGTGGTGGCGCGAAGCCAACATGTCGCTGTACTACATGCTGCTGCGCGTATGGCTGCACTTCGGGCAAAGCCCCTTTTTCATCCGCAGCCTTTCGGTCGTAATCTCTGCCGCCACGCTGCCAGCGATCTACTGGGTGGCCAAACAACTCTACGACCGCCGCGTCGCCCTCATCGCCGCCGCGCTGCTGGCTGTCAATGCCTACAGCATCCGCTACGCGCAGGAAGCACGCAGCTATGCTCTTTTCATGCTGTTGGCAACGCTGTCTTCAGGATTTCTGATTGCCTGGTTCCGTGAGATGTCACTCGACTTGAGGTCGCAATCTGCGACCTCAAATTCTCAAACCCTTCTGCTGCGCGGCTACATTCTGACAAGTGTGCTGGCCGTCTATGCCCATCTCTACGCAATTCTGCTCCTTGTTGGTCACTGGATCGTCGTATCCCGGATTCTCCGGTGTGAAAACAACCAGGCGCGCCCGGGCAATCTCAGGCGGGCGTGGAAGATCATCGCTCTCGCGGTTTTACCGCTGTTGATCTTTGTGGCCAAAACTGGGGCCGGACCCATCCGTTGGATACAACGCCCCGGCATTCGCGACCTCTTCGAATTTTTCGAGCACTTAGCCGGCGGCAATTGGGCGCTTGCTCTGATTTACGCCTTGGCACTCCTGGCAGCGCTGATTCCAACAGGAAAAAGTCTGTGGAGTCCAGACACAGCACGACAAGCGTGGCGATGCCAGTTGCTTCTCGTATGGTTGCTATTTCCAATCGTGCTGACTGTTCTCTTGTCTTTCGCGCGCCCCGTCTTCCTGGCACGTTACATGATCTTCTGCCTTCCCGCCCTGCTGGTTCTTGTTGCGGCGGGATTGGCGCGGCTCAACCGCTGGTTACTCCCGCTGGCACTCGTGGTAGTCCTGCTGCTTGGTTTGCAGGGGACCGCTTTCATTTATGGCCACGATTTCGACAACGAGCGCGACGCCTCAGGTGCAGCATCCAACTTCATCCTTGATCACACTCAGCCTGGCGATGCCATCATCTTCCATATCGCCGAGACCCGCGTGCCCTACGAATTCGTTCGATCTCTGCGCGCGGGGACCAATACCGCCAGCCCAGAGTTCATCGGCCCGCTCGGCCCCGAGATTCTATTTCCTCACCACGGTGCAGGGCTCGACTACCGTGATTTCACTGGCAAGCCCATACCGGAGTTCGTCCGCTCCGCGGTGCAGGGCCATCCCCGCGTGTGGCTCATGCTGATGAATAACGGCCCTGCTGGAAAGCCTGATCTGACCACCGTTATGTTGACGCAGGTCCTGCCGGAGTACTTTCCGAAAGTGGAGCGCTGGCAATTTCCCAAGGTCGAGATTCGGCTATACAGCAGGCCGTGAGAGAAGCAGAAACAGAAAAACCTCCCGCGAGAGCGGGAGGCTGAACTTAACGTCGGTCCAGATTATTTCGACTGGTCCATCGTGATCTGACCACCCTGGGCTGCAGCTGCCTTCGCCGCCCGGGCTTGTTTGGCTTGCATCGCCTTATCGACCCAGCCGTCTGCGGTCTTCAGATCTGCCGCGCGGGCAGCCTCGTCGTCGCATTCAATGTCAGCGCGCTCGCGGTACATCAGGTTCATGTAAGCCATGGCGTCGTCGTAATCCTCACGAAGCTTGACGGCCTTATCCAGGCTGTCGATACCCTCCTGGATTGCAGGACCGTTTTTTACTTTCAGCTCTTCGCAGAGCTTCTTCTGGTCCTTGTTCTTCACGCTGAGGTGCTCATCGGGCTTCATGCCCAGCTTGGCGCGCTCTTCCATGCGAGGCTGGTAGCATGCAGACCAGTCAATCACACCCACAGAGTAATAAGGCTCAGCGTCATTCGGGTCGAGATCCGAAGCCATCCGGTAGTACTTCTTCGCATCGTCCCACCTCTTCTGATTTAGGTACAAGTAGGCAATGCCCTTCGCGCTGTTAACCTTCTGGTCGCGCGACGGGTTCATATCGATCACCTTCTGGTACTCGTCGATCGCCTGCTGTGCAGTGCGCAGATTGTCAGGTGAGTCGATTCCCGGAATGTATTGCGACACGTATGCAGTGGCCAGATACATCCGCGCGTTGATTAAGGCAGGATCCAAACTAACAGCGTTCTGGAAATGGGTGATGGCTTGCTCGTAATGATTGTCTTTGTAAGCCTTCACGCCCTTATTCAGTTGGTCGCGAGCTTTGAGCTTGTCGCATCCAACAGAAGAGAAAAGTGCCAGCGCCACTGCCGCCAGCGTCAGCAGTTTGAGATATTTATTCATTGCGGTATAAGTCTCCCTCGCCACAGCATCCTAGGCCCAGAGACGTCGGTTTGACAAGCGGCCTCTCCTCAGCACGGAAGCAGATGGCTTCCGTGCCGCGGGCCGAGTAAGAACAGTACAACCCCGGGCCGCACCCAAGCGACTGGTTCTAGCCGCCGGCTTCAATCTTTGCGGTAATCAGGCCAACCTTGTCCACTCCGGACGCGTGAGCGATATCGATCACGTTAGCGACGTTAGCGAATGGAATCGCATCGTCGCCCTTCACGAACATAACCTTCTCCGCGCGAGCTTTGTAGATATCGGTGAGCCGCCCCTGCAGGTTGTCCCAGGTCGCGTCTTCGTTGTTGATTTTGACTCCGGGATCTTGACCAGCGCCACGATCGATCAACTGCACAACGATGGTGCGATCAGGCGTAGTGTTCTTCGGTGCATTCGGCGGCGGGGGCTGCGGAACCAGCGCATCCAGCCCTTTTGGCGTCACCGGCGAGATCACCATGAAGATGATCAGCAACACCAGAAGCACGTCGATGAGAGGCGTGACGTTGATGTTCGCGCTCTGCCCACCTTTCGAACCAAGACTCATTCCCATGGTCGTTCTCCTCTATTGTCCTTGCGCAGCCGGGGCTGGCGGGGCGCTTGGGGTTGTCTTCCTCTGATCCGTAAGCAAGCCGAGGTCGTCGACACCAGCGGCCCGGACAGCGTCAACCACCTGCACGACTGAACCAAACCGCGCCCGCATGTCGGCCTTGACGTACACCTGCTTATTCTGGGAGTTGGAGGCGAGGCGGTCCTTGACCTTCGTGGTCAGGCCATCCACTGAAATCTGCTCGCTCCCGAAATAGACCTTGCCATCGCGCGTGATGGAGACCAATAATGCGTCCTCCCTATCCGCGTCCTGCATCGGTGCCGGGTTGTTCACTTTGGCCATGTCCACGCTGATGCCTTTCTGCAACATGGGCGTGACCACCATGAAGATGATCAGCAGAACCAGCATCACGTCCACCATGGGCGTGACATTGATCTCTGAACTGACCTTCGATCCTTCGTCTCTCTTTGCTAACGCCATAACTTGAAATCTCCCGTGCTTCCGCGGCGGACCTTGAACCGAGCCGGCCTAAGTTGGGAAGGCCCGGCGCCGGATCGCTCCAGCGCCGGACAAGCAACTCACGCGGAAAGCGGATCGAGTACTTATCGGCGAACGTCGCCCCGCTTCTTCAGGAAGTAGTCGATCAGTTCGCTCGACGAGTTATCCATCTCGACGTCGAAGGCTTCGACGCGGCCGGTCAGATAGTTGAACATCATGACGGCCGGAATGGCGACGAGCAGCCCGATGGCCGTCGTAACCAGCGCTTCAGCGATACCGCCGGCAACTGCCGCCAGACCGGTGGCCTTCGAGTTGTTGATGCCGATGAAGGCGTTCAGAATGCCCATCACCGTTCCGAACAGTCCCACGAAGGGAGCGGTCGAGCCGATGGTGGCGAGGCCGCCCAATCCGCGCTTCAGTTCAGCGTGGACGATCGCTTCGGTGCGCTCCAAAGCGCGCTTCGAGGCCTCAATGGTTTCACCGGGGATTGCGCCCGGGCTGTCCTGGTGAGCCTTGAATTCCATCAGGCCAGCGGTGACAACCTTGGCCAGGTGGCTCTTCTTGTTGCGCTCGGCAACCTTGATGGCCTCGTCGATGCGACCATCACGCAGGGCTCCCGCGACGGCAGGGGCAAATGCACGAGACTGCTTGCGGGCGGCGCTATAGGCCATCCAGCGATCGATCATCACTCCGATCGACCAACCGGACATGATGAACAGGATGACGACCACGGTTCGAGCAACCCAGCCCATTGCCTTCCACAGGCCAAGGGGATCGGTCGCCATGGCACCGCCACCTTCCTGGACGATCCAGGCGGCCGCGGCAGTTACGTGACTGAGAACAGCTCCTACGTGAATTGCTAGCATGAGTTGCTTTTCCCTCCTCGGAAACTTCCTACTCTATTGGACCCTTTGATGCGCTTAACTGTTCCAACCGGTAGCTCGGATTCTTTGACCGGCAGCAGAATGGTTCAGCCCCAAGGTTCGGAAGCCGCAGCAATGACGCACTGGGCGAAGTCCGGGCTCTCGGAAAAGCCCTTCCCAGCCGCCATTTTTCAGGCAGGATGGGGAGGGCCAATGCGCACACATCTACTTGCAAATTCTCAAACCCACTGCGCCAGCGAGTCTAGCTGCCTGCCAGCGTAAAGTTCACCTGCACCTGCGTGTCAACCTCGACCGGTTCTCCGTTCAGCAGGTAAGGCTTGTACTTCCACTGCTTCACAGCCTCGATCGCGGCCGGAGCCAGCATCGGGTGACCGCTGATCAACTGCAGGTTCTGGATGTCCCCAGTCTTGCTGATCTGCGCCTGCAGGACCACTGTGCCCTGAATGCGAGCCTGACGCGCCAGAGGCGGATACGTCGGATTTACCCGGCGGACCAACAGGCCCTGCGAAACACCCGACGACACGCGTACGCGCTGTGGCGTGGCAATCTTCGGCAAGGCAGCGACCGAGCCCGCGCTGGCGATGCTGCCCAGCACGCCTCCCATCGACCCTCCCGGTATTCCACCCGGAACTCCGCCCACGACGCCCGTCGCGGCCATGACCGGCGGCGGCGCCTCTTCTTCCTTAATCATCTGAACCTTTTGTGGAATCTTGGTCGGAGTGCGCAGCTGGCCGTTCACGATGTCGGTCTGGATTACCTTTACGATTTTGACCGGAGCAGCGGCTGGCGGTGGCGGTGGTGGAGGCGGCGGGGGTGCCACCAGGAATCCTAATTGAATTGACTTGGGCAAGGCTTCGGTGAAGATCAACGGGATCAATACCATGACACCGATAATCATGAACTGGAGGAGGAACGAAACGACCGACGTCCATCCCCGCGCCGTCTTCAGCTTGCCACCCGACTCGATAAGGCTGTCTTCAAACATGGAATTCTCCCCAAACTTTCTCAGACCCCTACGAATACTTAGACACCGGCTCTTTCTCCTTTGCTCCCAGAATCTGGCGTCACGCCCTAGAGGCCTGGATTCGACCAAATGGCGCGCCGAGCAAACCCTCCAAACGCTTACCTAAGAAGGCCTAAACCAATGATTCCAAAGATGCCATCAGGTAACTTACTTACCCTTGGCCACCGGCATGCCGACGGGGCGTTTGCCCTTTTCGATCCGCCAATCCTGGTATGCCACCAGAATGGGTGCGGCAATCGCGATCGATGAATAGGTACCGATTAAAATGCCAATGACCAGAGCGAGGCTGAATCCACGGAGCACCTCGCCTCCGAATAAGAAGAGAGCAAGTACAGTAAGAAAGGTTAAGCCCGCTGTCAAGATGGTTCTGCTAAGGGTCTGATTGATGCTCCGGTTAACGATCTCCGACAGCTTCTCGCGCCGCATGAGTTTAATATTTTCCCGGATGCGGTCAAATACCACGATCGTGTCGTTATTGGAGTAACCAATCAGCGTCAGGATGGCTGCGATGACGGTCAGGGAGATGTCCGTATTTGTGAGAGAAAATGCCCCTACGGTGATCAGGGTATCGTGGAAAACAGTGACCACCGCCGCGACGCCGTAGATCCATTCGAAACGGAAGCCCAAGTACACAAGCATACCCAACAGGGAGTACAAGGTCGCCAGTCCGGCCTGGGTCCGCAACTGGCCGCCAACCTGGGGTCCGACGATCTCAACGTTTCGCACACCGAAATCGGAGAGGAAGAAACCGTCCGGAATCGAGGCTGCTGCCGCAGGATCGATTCCTGAGCCGCCCTTTAACTGATCCAGGGAATTCAGCACACCCCCGTGGACCTTGTCGCGAAAATCGACGATCGCCTGGGCTTGCGCCGTGTACTTTGCATCGGCATCCGTGCCCAAGTGCATCGGATCCCTGTCCATCAGATGATTCTTGATCCTCAGAGAACTGGCATTATTCAAGTCCTCTTTGCCCGCAGGAGCATTGGTTTCCAGCGCGTTGATGATCTTCGTCCTGCCCAGGCTCAGGTCCTTCTCGCTGGTTTCGCGGATATCCAGGTCAATGAGAACCTCGTTCAAGTAAGCTTGGTCGTAAGGTTGAATCTTGGGATCGTGAAGACCAGCGCGGTCGAGCAGGGAACGGATCTGCCCCAGGTCCGGTGTATGCGAGAACCTGACATACACCAGAGTTCCGCCACGAAAATCCACGCCCCACGGAATATGGTGCCAGAACAAAATGGAAAGCACGCCCGCAACGCTGAAGATCAGCGAGAAGGCAAGGAAGTACCACTTCTTCCCAAGAAAATCGATGTTTACGTTATGAAAGAACTCCACCGGTCTAGCCCCTTGTCTCGATTGAGTAATTGGGAAATTTGGTAATTTTGTAATTCCAAACCCCGACAGTGCATGCCTCAAATTACTCAATTACCAAATTCTCTAAATGCTGAGCGCCTCTCCGCGCTGCTTGCGGGTGAGCACCCAATCAAAAATCACGCGCGACACGAACACCGCTGTGAACAGGTTCGCGAGCAGACCGAACGTGAGCGTGGTCGCAAACCCTTTCACCGGCCCCGTGCCAAAGATAAACAGAATCGCCGCCGATACGATCGTCGTAACGTGCGTATCGACGATGGTGATCCAGGCATGGCTGAAGCCCTGATCCACAGCCGAGGGTGGCGTCTTGCCATTCTTCAATTCTTCCCGGATACGCTCGAAAATCAGCACATTGGAATCCACGCCCATACCGACCGTAAGAATCACTCCCGCAATTCCTGGCAAAGTGAGCGCCACGTTCACTCCTGCGATCGTCGACCATCCCAGAAATCCCAGCAGAATAATCAGATTCATGATCAGCGCGACATCGGCATTGATGCCGGCTCCGCGGTAGTAGATGAGCATGAAGATCAGCACGGCGAGCATGCCGATCACCGCGGCCCGCACGCCTGATCGAATCGAATCGGCGCCTAGCGATGGCCCCACTGTCCGCTCTTCCAGGTAATGAATACTGGCCGGCAGCGCACCCGAGTTCAGAATCATCGCGAGGTCCTTGGCTGCCTGCGCATCCATATGCCCGCGGATCTGCACCTGGTCACGGATCGGTTCATCGATCGTCGCGACTTCTCGGACCTTGCCGTCGAGAACTACTCCCAGACTGTCTTTCACATGTGCGGACGTGAAGTTGAAGAACCGCTGCCCGCCATCGCGAGTCAATTGAAAATTCACATCAGGCTGACCATTCTGATCGCTGCTCGGATCGGCATGCCGCAAATCCTTGCCGCTGATGGCCGAAACGCGCGACACCAGGAACCATTGCTCGCCCTCGGTACGACCACCGAGCGTGTTGCCCGGCAGCAGCAACTGGTCCGCAGGGATAATTCCGTTGTTGGCCTGCAGAGCCGCCGCCTGACTTGAATAAGGCCCGCTGATCACCTGCTTGATCTCGAGCATGGCGGTGTTCTGCATGATCTCCTGCACGCGCGTCATGTCGTCGACGCCAGGCAACTGCACCAGAATCTGGTACTGCCCTAACCCGTGCTCCTGGATGGTCGGCTCGCTCACACCCAGCGCGTCAACACGGTTGCGAATTGTCTCGATGGCCTGGGTCACAGCTCGACTTTTCAATTCGTTCAGGTTCGACTGCTTCATCGCGAGGTTCCAGCTGTCGTTAGCGCCTGCGGTGACGTCATACTCCGGCAGCCGCTCCTGCACGATGTTGCGCAAATCGCTGCGAGCGGCCGCCGGCACTCCCTTGAGCACCAGATGGTCGGGATTGTTCTGCGGATCGGGCTGCGAGATGTCGGTGTAATCAATCTTGTGGCTGCGGAACTGCTCCTTGAGAACCTCGATCGCGTTCTGCGCATCCACGTTGACCGCATCATTCACCTGCACCTGGAGGATCAGGTGCGTTCCGCCCTTTAGATCGAGTCCGAGGTGGATGTGATCGGTCAGCGCGGTCAGCAACCCCCCACCGGAGAAACTCTTCGGAATACCGAAGATTCCAAACAGGAAGAACAACATCGTCCCGATAATGAAAAGCAGTTTCCAGAGAAGATTCTTGTTCATATAAAAACAGTTCTCAGTTCTCAGTTCTCAGTTCTCAGTGGGGATCCACGGGAGAACGGAATACCTGGAACTCATTTCGTTTTCACTTCTTCCTCAGTGGTGGTCACCTGAGTCACCGAGGCCTTGGTCACTTCCACCACGATATTGTTCGGGGGGACACGCAGATGCACGGCGTCATCTTTGAGCGCCATGATCGTGCCGCGCAATCCGCCGCTGGTAGTAACCTTGTCTCCGGTTTTGAGCTGGTCCAGCATGCCCTGCCACTTCTTCTGGCGGCGCTGCTGGGAATAGAACATGTAGACGATCAGAAGCACCAGCGGCAGAAACAGCACCATGCCACCCAATGCTCCTCCGCCTCCGGCTTGTAGCATCAAGGATAACGGCATAATTAAGTTGAAGCGCATCTAAACGATACACCGCCTGCGCCCGTCTGCGCCGCGGAATTGTCGTTTCACCACGGGGTTTGGATCAACTTCTGCCGGGTTCCTCGGCCTCAGGCTTGGATCCGGGGAGGTCTTTCCTAAGAGTTCAAGGTTCCGGCCGAGACCAGCACAAGAAAGAAAACGGTACTCTTCCCCAAGTGAAATAGAATGCCGTACGCGCCGCATGGTGTCAAGGCAGCTCTGGCGAGAGCACAGGCTTACGCTGGTTAGGACGTATTAGAAGGGGAGTGGGCCTCGTGGAATGTTGGAGACCTACCGCTTGCCTCTTGGCGCGCGCAGGAGTCACCAATCGCCGTCAGGCACGCTTCTCACTACTCTTCAGCGCTCCCGATCCAGACCACGGAAAAGGCGCCCAGAACGGCTGGGACCTTTTCTCGCGGGCTGGCGGGCGTATTGTGCCTCGTTGCGTTCGTGGTCGTCGCGCTTGGCTTCGCCTTCGCGGGACAGCCCGAGGCGGGCTGTCCCTACATGAGGTTTACTGATCAGAACGCCGTGTACTTCAGCTTCACCGTCTTGGTTGCGCCTTTGGCGATGCTGGGGAGGAGGTTCCAGGAGACTATCCCGCCGTCCACATTCGTCAAGGTCCCCACGAAATTCGCATTCGGGGTACAGGGATTCGGACCGGTTGAAGTATTAATCGCCCACGCTTGATGGTTGAACGTATTCGGTCCATTGACCTGAAGCAACAAACCAGCATAGGGCGGAGACGATCCGATGGGATCGTATCCCCATGCGCTGTCCAGAGTGCCATCGAGATTGTTGTTAGTCACGCCTCCCGCATCCACATCGGCAAAACGGACAAGCGTGGCCAGTCGTGTGGCAGCAGTGTTGTTCTTCAACGCCATCGTGATATACGCAGATGCAGCCGGTTTGTTGATGGAGATGGTTTGGATCAAGGTCCAAACGCTGTCGGTGGTCGTGCGCTTGATCTTCACCGAAGTTGCAGTGGAAGCCAAAGTGACGGGGGCCTGCCAATTCGCACTGTCCCCTGAGTCTGCATAGTCAAAGTAGGGAACAGCACCAGTCGTTCCATCACAAATGCCGTACCCCTCGGAGACCGCCCCGACGCGGATGTGCTCGACCCCTGAAGGGCTTTGGAATTCCACAATGTTTCCGTTTACGGTGACGCAAAACTCAAGGAACTTGTTCGCCGCCGTCTGCGGCGACGTGAAGGTCCAATTGCAGCTTGAGGTCGCGGGTGGCAGCGCCGCGATCGAATTCTTTTGAGCGGTGATGGCGGCCGCATTCTCCGCGGCGGTCATTGGTGGATTGAGGCGTTTGCCCGGTGCTGACAGCTCCTGCGCAAAGCTCACCGAGCAAACAAGCATAGTTGTCAGGGCGACAACCAATTTTTTTGACATGCTTTTCTCCTCCAAATTCTTTAAGTTTTTCGACGGTTGTTGGCTCCGTCACGGGGGTGACAGAGTTGGTTGCCAATCCTCAACGCACAGACGTGCGGTCAGGCCGTCTCCCGAGGCTTTTACAGCGCTCTCGCGGAGCGGCAAATGCAGCTTCTTTTTACTGGCGAACGCTGGGTTACCCTTACTGAGAACTACAGGGGACTTAAATGGGCCGGGGAATTCCCACCTATGGGCGCCGATGTTGCCATGGATGTGAACTGCGTGTCAAGTGTGTCGTGCGGTCTCAGAAGTACCCAGTGCAACGCGGACCCGCCGCATGGTATCGAGGTAAAAGTCGAGGTTGTGAATCGTGTTCAGGACCTGTGCCAACACTTCGTTCGATGCGTACAGATGCCGTAAGTAAGCTCGCGAGTAGCGCTGGCACACTTTACATCCGCAGTTCGGATCGAGCGGCCCCTCATCCTGGGCATAGCGTGCCTGCTTGATCGAAACCTTGCCCTCTGAAGTGAACAAAAGTCCGTGCCTGGCGGCTCGCGTGGGCAGCACACAATCCATCATGTCGATGCCGAGGTTGGCGTACTCGACAATTTCCTCGGGCGTACCCACTCCCATCAGGTAGCGCGGCTTGTCCTTGGGAAGATGCTCCAGCGTCGATTCCACAATCTCCCGCGTAAGCTCCCGCGGCTCCCCCACACTGAGTCCGCCGATGGCATAGCCGGGGAAGCCGATCTCAATGGTCCGCTCGGCAGATTCCTTTCTGAGGGCGCGATCCATCCCGCCCTGCACAATCCCGAAGAGCGACTGAGTGGCAGAGGGTTCAGGGGTCAGGGACCAGGAGTCAGCCGGAATGTGATGGCCTCCTAACGTTTTGTCATTCCGATTTTCCGTGTTGTCATTCCGATTCTCTGAATTGTCATTCCGAGCGAAGCGAGGAATCTGCTGTTGCTGAGGGCTGAGGGCTGAGGGCTGACGGCTGTTTTTCCACGGCACTTCGTTCTTATGCTCCTCAAAATACTTCTTGCTCCGAGCTGCCCACCGAGCCGTCAATTCCATAGAAGCCCGCGCTCGGCTCACATCCGCAGGATATTCGGTACATTCATCGAAGGCCATGATGATGTCGGCCCCCAGCCCGATCTGCGCCTCCATCGCGCTCTCCGGACTGAAGAAGTGCGGCGAACCATCCAGGTGCGACCGGAAGGTAACTCCATCTTCTGTAAGCTTCCGCAACTCGCTCAGACTGAAAACCTGAAATCCGCCTGAGTCGGTAAGGATCGCCCGATTCCACGACATGAACCCATGCAGCCCGCCCATCCGCCGGACGGTTTCGACACCCGGCCGCAGATACAGGTGATAGGTGTTAGCCAGTATGATCTGCGCCCCAAGTTCCTCCAGGGTCTCCTGCGGCACGCCCTTGACGGACGCAACCGTGCCCACCGGCATGAAGACGGGCGTTTCGATTGCGGCATGCGGCGTGAGAAGTCGCCCCCTGCGCCCCTTGCCGTTTGTCTTCTGAATCGAAAATTCGAGAGCCATGAACGGACAATTCTACCCTTGCGCTGGGCGAGGCAGTCGCGTTGGCAGTCTGAAGATCTCGAGATACCGCCCGAAGGAATGAACCTCTATTTGCGTGAACCCGGACACGTGTTGCAATGCTTCGCCGAGTCCGCTCGCCAATCCACCTTGGACCACCCAAATATGTTCTGCAGTCGAATTTAGATCGAGCCGACCGTCCGAGTTGTGCCCGCGCGCCTCCACGCTCTGCGCCGTGAGAGCCCCATCGTTGGCCCCCGTGAATACGACATGAAATCCCTCACAGGGAAAACTCTCGAATCCTTCCGGCGAGACCTCGATGCTGACCGGCTTTTGATCGCAGAGATAGTGCCGCAACTGGTAGCTGGTGGCCTGATCCGTGAAGATGACGTCTTTGGTCCCGATATTGCTTCGAACAAATTCCATCAGCTCATCCATGTGCTCGTGCCGCTGCTCAGCAACAGGGAGCAGGTCGCGGCCTTGGAGCGTTCCGAATGCTTGACAGCCGATCACTATCAGAAATGCCAATCCGCACGCAGGACCCGTGAAATTCCCGACGATCCTGGCTAACGCGACGGCCACCCCCGGAAGTGCGAACAGCGCCAGAAACATACACTGTCGCGTTCGCCCGTAGGGATACAACCCTGCCACGACCGCGATCCAGTTCAGAGCGAACGGAGTCCCCAGCAAGAGTGCGATCAGTCGTGGCGAAATCGCTTCCGATTTTCTCCCCTTCAAAAACAGCAAGATCAGCACACCCGCCAGGAACAGGATCGCTGCGACCGTCCAATGCCGGTCTGACCGAAGAGGAAACGAAACACCCCGAATGTCCCGCGATAAAGAAAAACCAAGAGCCGGTCGCGCCCCTCATGGAAGTACCAGTCGGAAAGATAGAAGTCGCCGAACCGCTGTAAGGGTTGCGCCACCGGATATACCGCACTCAGCCTCGAAATTTGAGTCGAATAGAGCGCCGCTGCAATTCCCAGTCCGACAGCTTGCCCCAAAATCCACGAACCGACCAAGGCCATGCGAGGGCGCTGCGCCCACATGCGCGCGATGGCGTAAATCCCCAGGGCTGCCGCGAACAAGAAGGCCGAATAGTGCGAAAGCATTGCGAAGTACAGACTCGCGCATGAGAAGCTCATCGCCGTAACCGAGTTCTCGGCCAGCGCAACTTCTAGAAAGTATGCCGACGCGACGGCGAACATCAGCATGAAGCTGTATTGCCGCAATTCCACCGACAGGGTGATCATCGGAGGCAGAAAACATGCAAAGATGAGGCCCGCCAGTGCGGCTGCATGACCGGCCACTCGCACCAGCCATTTGTAAAAGACCCAGCAGAAACCTGTTCCCGCCAGCACGCCCGGAAGGCGAAGCATTAGATTGGACGTCCCTAGGCTTTTCCAGAAATAGAGAATGAAAACCAGAAGCGGAGGATGCGCGAGCGTGAGGCTGCCCCGATATGCCGCGCTGAAGGAATTCTGGTTCGCGACCGCGAAATGCCAGGCCTCGTCAGTATTGAGAAACGTTGCCTGCGCCCGCCACAGGCGCCACAGCAAACCGACTGCCACGAGCGATGCCGCCAGCAGATCTGAATGTTTCCGGAAAGATGAGTTCAGGTCGCTGAGCCAGCCGTAGTTTGCAGGAAGTGTGCGCAAAATCTTCACTGGGAGGCGGGCTGGGCATCGGTTGCGATTGTAGCAACTGTGACGTTCCAGAAAATTTGCCTGTCACCCCACATCCCAAGTCTTCAATCTAAAATGTTCACGATTTCCGCGCGGACCTTTCCACCCTCAAGGTTGAGCCTCCCTACCGTCACGGGCAGTTTGAATCTCCGCGGCCCCGCGCTGCCGGGATTGAAATAGAGCACTCCGCCGCGCATCTCCTGCTTCGGAACATGACTGTGCCCATAGATCACGACTCTGAACCCAGCCGCCTCCGGTTTTAGATCAAGCCGCGCCAGATCGTGCAGGACATAGATAGAAATCCCGCCGGCCTCGACCACTTCAGTGTCCGGCAATCTGCGCGCCCAGGATCCTTTATCGATGTTGCCGCGTATTGCAGTCACCGGCGCTATTGTCCTGAGTTCGTCGAGAATTTCGGGGGCGCCCACGTCGCCAGCGTGAATGATGTGCTCGGATCCACGAATCGCCGCAAGAGCATCCGGACGAAGCAGGCCGTGCGTGTCGGAGATGACGCCGATAAGGATGGAAGTTCTCAGTTTCTAATTTCCAGTTTCCAGCTTATGAGCTTGTTCATTTCCGCATGGGAGGGCGCGCCTTCCATCAGCGTGTACGTGCCGGAAGTCTTGACCTCTTCGGCGAGCTTGCGCAGGAATCCCAGCGACGACCGCATCGGCCCCGAACCCAGGCTGATCCGTTTCACTCCCAGCTTGACCAACTCAGGAACGGAAGGCGAACCGGGCACGCCCAGTACGTTAACGGGACACTTGAGATCGGCAACAATGCGTCCGATCGTTTCCGCATCGCGAACGCCAGGAACAAAAACGCAATCCGCACCCGCATTTCGAAATGCGCTCAGACGTCGTACCGCCTCCTCGTAGCGCCGGCTCGGATCGCCAATGTGCAGGAGGTAAACGTCAGTGCGGGCGTTGAGCACCAGTGGCACTCGGAGTTCTTCCGCAGTCTCACGGATAGCCCGGATTCTTTCCAGTTGCAGAGTCAACTCTGTAAGAGGGTGATCGGCATCGCCGGTCGCGTCCTCGAAATTCATGCCCACAGCGCCGGAATCAATTACGTTGCGCGCAGTCCGGGCGGCATCTTGCGGTCTCTGACCATATCCCGCTTCGACGTCTGCTGTTACAGGCACGCAGACGGCGGACGCAATGTGCGCAACAGCTGTGATCATCTGGTCGGCAGGAATCTTCTGACCGTCAGGGAATCCCTGCGCAAACGCGATGCCCGCACTGGTGGTCGCAATGGCTTGGAACCCGGCTTCCTCGATGATTCGGGCACTGGCAACATCCCAGACGTTCGGCAGCAGCACGGCACCCGTACCTGTGTGCAACGCCCGGAACGCTTCCGCCTTTTTCTTCTGTTCAGGATCCGGCATAGGCGGATTGGATGCTCTCACCGGTCGCTGTTCTTCATCTTTTCCAAAAACCTTCCGACGCTGACCACCGCCCGGCCCACCGTTCCGCGCCCAATCTCCTGCACATCGTCGCGGGCACTGACTCGAAGCGTATAGAAGCGCCCGTCGAATGATTCGAGCACCGCCTCGGCTCGGATCCGAGCACCAACGCCGCTTGCGGCCCGATGTTCGACGTTGATCGAGGTACCAACCGTAATCTCATCGCCCTCGCAGTAAGGTTGAAGAGCGTGAAAGGCCGCCGTCTCCATAAGCCGAATCATGTCCGGTGTCGAATAGACCGTGGGCAATTCCGGATGGTGTGAAGTCAGCGTGTGTTCGAATTGGACGGTCTCGGCAGCCTCTCCGCGCGTGCCGGGCGGGATCTCTTTCACCAATCGTCTCTCCCAAAAGAAATGAGCCAATGATTCTACAGAATCATTGGCTCTAATCTGCAAGATGCCCTGATTATGCAACCGCCATCGCGTTGCGCCGTGCGTCAATCCCATCCAATGCCTGCCACAGCAGGCGAGCGGCATTCTCCGCCGCATCTAGTGCTGCCTCGGCAGCTTCCGGATACGCTGCAATCCGCTTTTCCAGCAGCCCGCGCCATACGCGCGCATGGTGCACGTCGGCCTCAGCGTGCAACGCGAAATAGCCGCAGGTCTTGTCGTCGGCACCGTACATCTCGCGCAGGCGCTGCTCCTTTTCCGTCGCGATGCGGGGGACCTGCGACTCGTACGCGTAGAAAGCAGCCAGCGCCTCTTCGGGCAAACCTTCGCTGGCGACCCGGTGGAAATAACGGATCAACTGCCGGATCTCCGGCACGGGGCTGTGCCACTCCAGGTTGCGCGACGATCCCATGCCTTCGGCAAAATCCAGCCACAGATCAGAGTGCGGAACTCTGTTCGTCCCCGTACGACCTTCGACGCCCTTCTCGTCGCACATATTCGCCAAAACGGCGCGGCGCAGTTCGCCCTCCTCCAGGCGCATTCCCAAAGCCGCGAGGTAAGAGGGAAACGCCTCCACGTGGTGATAGTAATCCTGCGCGTATTCGCGCAGATCCTCGCGCGTCAAACGCCCTGCCGACCACGCCTTGTAAAAGGGATGGCAGAGCAAGTCATATTTGGAGATACGGGTGTCCAGTTGCTGGAAAAATTCGGTGGTATTCATAATTCTCCTGGGAAGGTCGGACAGGTCAATATAAGGGTAGAGGGGCATGTCGGCAAGTGATTGAGATCACCCGGCGATCCAAGTTGCTAGAATGAAAGTAGAAAGAGGCGAGACGAATGTGGGGTCTCGCCCGCCTTAGCATGCCTTTCACCGAACAATTCGATGTAGTCGTGGTCGGCGCCGGCCATGCCGGATGCGAGGCCGCCATGGCCGCCGCGCGCATGGGCCTGAAGACCGCGCTCTACACGCTCAATCTCGACCTGATCGCCCAGATGTCGTGCAACCCGGCGGTCGGCGGAATCGCCAAGGGGCATCTAGTTCGCGAGGTCGATGCCCTTGGCGGCATCATGGGCGAAGTCACCGACGCGGTTGGTATCCAGTTCCGCCTGCTGAATACCTCCCGCGGGCCCGCGGTCTGGTCACCGCGTGCGCAATGCGATAAGCAGGCCTACCGCCTGAAGATGCGCGAAGTGATCGAGTCCCAGCCGAATCTTAAGATCAAGCAGGCCGAAGTGGCGGACCTGATCATCGAAAGCGCTCAGCTCTCAGCTTTCAGCTCTCAGCCGGAGAGCGACGATGCTCCTGTGGGAACGGCCGCCCTCGGCTGTGCGGTCGAGCGAAGCTCGACGGCTGCTGATGACCGAAGCCGGGTTCGCGGCATTCGCCTGCGCGACGGCCGCACCGTCGGCGCCCAAGCCGTCATCATCACGACCGGCACATTCCTCAATGGCCTCATCCACTGCGGAGAGCAACAGTATCCCGCAGGACGTTCGGGCGAACCGCCGGCGGTCTTGCTGGGCGAAGCCCTCAAGAAGCTCGGGCTGCGCGGATGCCGCCTCAAGACCGGGACCCCTCCGCGACTCGACGGACGCACCATCGACTGGTCCCGCTTCCCCGCGCAACCAGGAGACGAGGATCCCACTCCGTTCAGCTTCCGCACGAAGCGTGTCGCGCACCACGATTCGCAGGTGCCTTGCTATATCGCCTGGACTACGGCGGAAACGCACCGCATCATCCGCGAGAACGTCCACCGCTCGCCCATGTACAGCGGGCAGATCCAATCGATCGGCCCCCGCTATTGCCCGTCGATCGAAGACAAGATCGTGAAGTTTCCCGACAAGGAGATGCACCAGCTCTTCCTTGAACCGGAAGGCCTGCACACGTACGAGATTTACGTGAACGGCATGAGCACGTCCTTGCCGGTGGAAGTACAGCTGGCGATTCTCAAGTCGATCCCCGGACTGGAAAACGCCGAGATGCTGCGTCCGGGTTACGCCATCGAGTACGACTCGATTGATCCGACCGAACTCGAGCGTACCCTCGAGACCCGTAAGATTGCCGGATTGTTTCTCGGCGGCCAGATCAACGGCACGTCCGGCTACGAGGAAGCGGCATGCCAGGGGTTGATGGCCGGAATCAATGCGGCGCTACAGGTCAAGCAGCAACCACCACTGATTCTCGACCGCACCGAGGCCTACACGGCGATCCTGATCGACGACCTGATCTCGAAGGGCACCAACGAGCCCTATCGCATGTTCACCTCGCGCGCCGAGTTTCGCCTGCACCTGCGCATCGACAACGCCGATCGCCGCCTAACGCCACACGGCCGCCGCGTAGGATTGATTTCCGACGAGGCCTGGGCTGACTTCCAAGCCAAGCAGGAACGACTAGCCCAGATGAAAAAAATGCTGGAGGGAACGCGCCTAACTCCTGAAGTGCTGGAATCGATAGAAAAGCAGAAGGTAGGCAACACTCATGTGGGGACAGCCGCCCCCGACTGTCCGGCCGAGCAAAGCTCGGCAGGCTTTTCTTCTGCCATAGGCCAAACGCTGGCACAACTCTTGAAGCGTCCCGAAGTCACAGTTGAGCAGTTGGTTCCGATTCTGAGCGTGTTGGCTGGGGACTTCTTCGCCCGAAGTTTCTCCGTGACCCCTGTGGTGAAGCTTTCTTCCGAAGTCCGCAACGAACTGAAGTCGGTCGAAACCGAGATCAAGTACGAGGGCTACCTGCTGCAGCAGCAACGAGCCATGGAGCGCCTGAAGAAGTCCGAGCAACACTCGATCCCCGAATGGTTCGACTATCGCTCTGTCAGCGGCTTATCGCGCGAGATGCAGGAGAAGCTGACAAAGGTCCGTCCCCGTACCATCGGCCAGGCGTCGCGCATTCCAGGCGTGACCCCGGCCGCCGTCTCGCTGGTGAATGTCTACATCGAAATCCAGGCTCGGCGCCGGGAACAAGCCGCCGCGCTTTAGTTCTTAGCGTGGCTCTGCAACTGCTCCGCCAGCTGAAGTTCGCTCTCGGCGTCTTCTTTTCTTCCCATATCGCGGTAAGCCTGCCCTAGCAGATGATGCGTCGTCGGATTATTCGGGTCCATCGATGCGGCCCGTTGCAATGCTCGAATGGCTAGCTCGAACTCGCCTTTCTTCTCGAGCACTTTGCCCATAAGGATGTAGGGCCCGGTGGTTGTGGCATCGAGCCAGATCGAGCGTTGTAAGAGCCGCTCCGCCTCGTCGTATTTCTGCACCCGCGAATATGCGTCGGCCAGCTTGTAGTAGGTGGCTGCATTAGCAGGACTAATGGCAAGTTCTTTCTGAAGTTCCGCGATCGCCTCAGGAATTCTGGACTTATAGATGTAAAGTTCACCGAGAAGAAAATGAACCAGCGGCAGCTTTGGATCCAGCTCCGCAGCCTTTTTCGCATACTCTTCGGCGATGGGGTCGTACTCCTGCCGAAACAGCATTCTGGCGGTGAAAAGGTACGCTGCCGCAGAATCGCCAGGGACGTCGAACATCTTGCCGAAAGACTTGCGCGCCTGATCGTAATTTTTCAGCCGGATATAACAGACGCCCAGAATGTAGGCCGCGTCCACATTCGCGCGCGAATACCATCCCTGCACTTGCTCCAGTAGCGGAATCGCCTCTGCAGGATGTCCGCTGAGGTAATACGAAAGGCCCAATAGCTGCGTCGCTTCCTCATTGGTGGGGTCAGTCGAGATTGATTTCTTGTAGTAATCGACGGCTTTTGAATAGTCACTCTTCTTGTAGTATGCAGTACCCATCTCGAATGCCAGGCCCTTGGCATTCGGATCGCGCCCCTCTATGCCTTGGAGCTCTGCAATAGCCTCATCGACCTTGCCCTGCTGCATCAGCTTCCGGGCATTTGAGAAATCAGGTGCGCTGGTTGTCGAAGCCTTCGGCCCTTCGGGCGGAGACGATTGTTGTCCAAAAGCAGTGGCCAGGAACGTCAGCAACAGTCCGGCACAACACGCGAAACGCGGTATCACAGATCGCGCTTTCATACTGAGAATTAGAGCACAAAAGGCAGGCAGGTTGCGGATCCGGGAGCCGGTTCTGATTTCTTGCTTCAGACGGACTTGGCGAGATTCAACTTCTAGTGCTCAGCCGTTTCCCTTTTCAGCGCTTCCAGATTCTCCTTGGCAACCGGCTGTTCCGGATCAATTTCCAAAGCCCGTTGCAGGTGCGCCTTAGCCTCCTTAAAGCGCCCCAATTGCGCCAGCGCCACTCCGAGATTGGCCTCGGCCCCGGCGTCATCCGGCCGTATACCCAACGCGAGTTGAAACTCTTTCGCGGCCCCGGCGAAATCATCCTGCCCGGCAAGCGCGAATGCCAGGTTGTAATGCGCATCGAAATAATCGTTGCGCAGTTGAATCGCCTTCCGCAGGAATTCCGTAGCTCGTGCCGCATTTCCGCGCGCCACCAACGCCGCTCCCAGCGCGTTGTTTGCTGTGGCATCCTCAGGACGCAGACTCATCGCCTCCTGGTACTCGCGAATCGCCCCGTCCAGATCATCCCTGGTCTGCAGCATCGAACCAAGGTTGTAATGAGCCTCGAAATCGCCCTGGTTCTTTTCGACGTTATGGCGCGCCAACGCTTCCTGCAGGGCCATACGAGGATCCCCCTTTGCCACATCGAAATTCACCGGCAACATCTGCAGCCAGAGGTGGCACATTTCATCACTTGAACGGTTTCCGCCACGCACGCGCACCGGTGGACGATTCGGATTTAGCGGATTTTGGTCCGAGTTGTCATATGTATAGCGGAAGCTCACGGTTGTCCCTTTCGGAAGCCGCACCGGCTCAGCGTAGCGATACACAGCCTGCCAATTCAGATTCCATTGCGGAATGTGGATGAGCGTCTCTTTCTTTCCGCCGGTAAGAGTAGCGAATGCCTGAATGTCCTTTCCTAGATAATGTGCGTGCGGATAAATCGCCATCAAGTCCACATCAACCGGAAGAACAAAGTCGTCAGTGACCAGAAAATTTTTTTCGCCCGCTGGAATATCCAGCTTCACATCGTTTTCGAGCTGCAGAAGCATCGGCAGCTTCGTTGCCGGATGCGAGCTGAAGTAAAGTCCAATGCTCGGCTGGATCACTTCGGGCTTCCCGGAAGGCTGCAAGTGCGTATTGAGGACAAGGTCGGTGCCTTTATCCAGTCGAAGCTCCATTCCCTCAGGCTCAACGTACGGAACCGTCCCGGGCTTCCAAAACAAAAGGTGGCTGTCCGGATCGAACACCTGCGACTCGATCCGAATTTCCATTCCCCCAAACCCCGCGCCAGGTTCCTTTTCCTGCCTGCGAGAGGCCTCTTCCCGATCCACAAGAATGTTGGCGTGATGTACGTATCGCTTGTCGCCAGGCCGAATTTCGACAGCCTTGACCCACTTCGTCTCTTGAATCGGGACGGGAAAGATGAAGTTCCAGTATGAGTCCGTGCCTTGCGGCGGCAGGGTGAACGGTTTCGTTGCCGTGAGAATCAGATCAGGCTTTCCTAGACGCCAGCCCTCGACAAACTTCGGCTGGGGAGGAAGGTCCTGCGGATTCCCTTCTACTGCGCCCTGCTCAACCCAGCGAGCTATGAGATCTATTTCCGCATCGCGCAGCCGCAACTCGTCTGCAAACTTGAGCTCTTGCGGCTCCGGCAACCAAGGGGGCATCGCTCGTGATCGCGTGACATCGGCGATCTGGCGCGCGTGTTGCTTGACGTCTGTATAGGTCAACAGGGAAAACGGCGCCGCCTCGCCCGGCCGGTGGCACGTCGAGCAGGAATGAAAAATGATGGGAGCGATATCGCGGTTGAAAGTAACGGATTCGCCGGGTTTCGAATCATGAAGCACACGCAACGAAGCAGGCTCGGCCACCAGCACGCCGATCACGCAAGCCGCTGCCACGATCAAGAGCGGCTGCGTCCCACTGCGCTTAACGAACGTCATTCCAGATCCGAAATGTAGCAACCCACGCCCCGCACTTCGTTGCGTGCCATCGACTCTCCCGCCGATGCCGCTCGAATTGCATCCTCCAATTCATGCGTCGTCGGCGCTGAACGTGCCCACCCCGAGTCGATGTACCAGTCGTCAATGCGGCCGTCATAAACGAGATGGCGGTCGCGGTTGAACACCGCGACCTCGGGAGTGATTTGCACGTGGCTCAGCTTGACCAGCGCATGTTGCGGATCGCGCAGCACCGGCAGGTGATATCTATATTCTTCCACGGATTTGCGAATGTCTTGCGCGGTATCGCTCTTGTCCGGATAAATCAGCCAGAAATTCGCCCTGTCGGCGAAGCGCTTGCTGATCTGCTGAACGGCAGGCGCATAGCGGCCCGAAACCGGGCAGTCCCTTCGGAGAAACACGAGCACCACAACTTTTCCGGAGCCCGTGGCGAGCGGATCTAGCGCGTGCCCGTCGAGGTCCATCGCAGATTGCTGTCCCCGCGCGCAGGGTAAACAGACCGCGAGTAGGATCAGAACAAAGATCGCTCGAAACCGGAATTCCCACCGCATAGAATCTTTCGCGTCCATGATTCTAAGAGCTCACGTCTGGAGTGTCTACGCCCGATCACGAATTCGCGTGAACCCCAAGACGTAACACCCAAGACCCAACACCCGCCCTCACCCACTACAATGGGCGTGCCTATGATTGCCCACTTGCGCGGAAAACTCCTGGCCAAACATCCCAACCAGGCGATCGTCGAGGCCGCGGGCGTCGGCTATGACGTCACCATCAGCGTGCCCACGTTTTCCGATCTGCCCGCGCTCGGTTCCGAGGTGGCTCTGCACATCCACACCCACGTCCGGGAAGATGCGCTCGCTCTTTACGGGTTCCTTCGTCCGTCGGAAAAGGTCCTCTTCGAGAAACTGCTCACGGTTAGCGGGATTGGCCCCAAGCTCGCCATCACCATCCTCAGCGGCATGGCTGCCGACGAAATGGTAGGTGCCATCCGTGGCAATGACGTGGCGCGACTGACCCGCATTCCGGGTATCGGCAAGAAAACCGCCGAGCGCATGGTACTCGAGCTGCGCGACAAGTTGCCGCAATCCGCGCCAACCGCAATGACGGTGGCGCCGCCTGCGAGCGCGGTGGAAGAGGACGTTCTCTCCGCCCTGGTCAATCTTGGATATCAACGTGCCGCCGCAGAAAAGGCGCTGGAACTCAGCGTGAAAGGTGGCAAAGGCGGCTCATTCGACGCACTCTTTCGCAGCGCACTCGCCGCGCTCTCCAAGTAAGAACAGGAAATTCACTTCTTCGGCTGATCGGCGGAATCTTTTGTGAGTTGCAGGTTGCCCAGCACCAGCTGCGAGATTGGGTGCGGCCAAGTCTCGAGCCCATTCTTTCCCGCTTTGACGGGCAGAATGCTCGTCTTCAGCACTTCCTTTTTGTTCGGCACACTCATCAGGGCTTCCATGTTCAGACCGTGCTTCATCTTGTTCTCGATGGCCAGCGTCATACCGACTCCGCCCGGCAGCTCTGGAGGCTGCTCAAATCTGAACCACACGTCGGCCTTTGCGGGGTCGGGCTGATACTTCACACTCACGATCCGATCGTTCCGGACCGTGATATTCACTCCGAACTTGTCGTCCAGGAATAAATAGACCTCGTTCTCGGACACATAGGGGATACGCCGGTCGTAGCGCTCCTCGGAGAAGTGATCCTTATCTACCTTAAGTTTCAGCGTGAACGGTTTTCGCAACACCGGGCCGTTCGGTTTGGGCGCCGCAGACTGCCCTGAAACCAACGCCACGCCTGCCACGCAGAGGACCGCCGAAACAATCAACCGATGAACGATTCTCATATGGAGAAAGACTACTCCTACTTGCCAATACAGAATGTGCTGAAGATCAAGTTCAGAATATCATCGGTCGTTGTCGCCCCAGTGATCGCATCCAGAGGCCGCAGGGCATTGTAAAGATCCAGCAGAAGCATCTCGTGCGGGACCTTGTTCGAAACCGCCGTTTGCGCCGCTCCCAACGCCGCTAGAGAATCCTTGATCAACCCGGAATGCCGGACGTTCGTGAGAAATCCCGTCTCCTGCATGCCAGTGTCGCCGCCCACGTGGTTCAGAATCTCCGCCCGCAGTTCTGGTATTCCTTCACCCGTTACCGCCGAAGTGAGAACGGTTTGGGTGCCCCACTTCTCCCTGCCTTTGGGAGCAGTGGGGATTTTCGAACGTTGCCTGTTTAGATCACACTTGTTCTCCACCACGATCACAGACCGACGTTGCGCCTGACCCAGCAGCTCTTCATCCTCCTTGCTCGGCCCCTCCGAAGCGTCGAAGACCACCAGCACCAGGTCCGCATCGGCCAGCGCCTCCATCGACTTGCGGATACCAATCGACTCCGCCTCATCGAGCGCATGGCGAATGCCGGCCGTGTCTACAAGCCGGACCGGAATGCCACCGATCGCAACCGTCTCAGTGACCAGATCCCGCGTGGTCCCCGGAGTCGCCGTCACAATGGCCCGTTCGCGCTCGACCAGCCGGTTGAACAAAGAAGACTTCCCCACATTCGGCCTGCCAACAATGGCCAGTGTCAATCCTTCATGGACAATTTTTCCATAGGCAAAGCTGGCGCTGAGCTCTTCCAGCGGCTGAAGTACGGCAGCGATGTGCTCGAGAATCTTCTGGTCCGGCATCACGGAAACATCGTCTTCGGCGAAATCGATGCCTGCTTCGAGCACCGCAATCAACTCAACGAGTCTCTGCTTGATCGGCAGCAAGCGTCGCGACAGGGATCCATCCAATTGCTGCGCCGCAACCTTCGCTTGATAAAGCGTCTGCGATTCGATCAGATCCCGCACCGCCTCAGCCTGAGTCAGATCGATGCGCCCGTTGAGAAAGGCCCGCATCGTAAACTCCCCCGGCTCGGCCAGCCGCGCACCGGCAGCCACGCAAATCTCCACAATGTGGCGCAACACAACGGGCGACCCATGCGCCGAAATCTCGATGACATCGTCGGTAGTGTAGGAATGCGGTTTGCCGAAGTAGGTAACGACGACCTCATCGATC
This sequence comes from Terriglobia bacterium, assembly GCA_020073385.1. Taxonomy (GTDB): domain Bacteria; phylum Acidobacteriota; class Terriglobia; order Terriglobales; family Acidobacteriaceae; genus Sulfotelmatobacter. The sequence goes on from JAIQFH010000007.1 coordinate 68,996, forward strand.
CGCCCAGATTGTGTAGGGACGGACGCCTCGTCCGTCCCAGCCGAGCCAAGCTCGGCTGCCTCACTACACGGCTCGATCAGCTCTCCGAAGACGGCCCGACCCGGCTCCAGTTCGTGATTCAGCCTCAGCATTGGGCCGGCAATCCTCCGCGCCTCAGGCCCGGCAATCCGCACTACGCCAATCCCTCCGCGCCCTGAGGGTGTCGCGATGGCGACAATCGTGTCATCCAGGTTCACGCGCCGATTGTAACGGGTAAACTATGACGGCAACCAAAAGGCTGGGCACCAACATTTCGGGGTGCCCCACTTCTCCCTGGGTTTGGGAGAAGTGGGGATTCTGACTTCGCCAGGAGCAAGCACTTGTCGGTAGCTGATGAACTCTTAAGAGCCAACGAAGAATTCGCGCGCAACTTCAAGCTGGGAGAACTCTCCGTCCGCCCCAAGCGCCATGTAGCGGTGCTGGCCTGCATGGACTCCCGCATCCTGTTCGAGCATTGTCTGGGACTGAAGCCTGGCGACGCGCACATGATCCGTAACGCCGGCGGCATCGCCACCGAAGATGCGCTCCGCTCCCTCATCGTCTCCCATCACCTGCTCGACACCCAGGAATTCATCATCATCAACCACACCGATTGTGGCCTGCTGAAGGTACAGGAATACGAGCTAAGACAGCGGCTGGCCGAAAAGACGGGCGCGATCGCCAGCGAACCAGCTCACTTCTACGCCTTCGATGATCTCGAAGAGAATGTCCGCCAGCAGATCCACCGCGTCAAATCGCATCCGTGGATCCCGCAGCACATCCCTGTGCGCGGATTTGTCTACAACGTGAAGACCGGCCGCCTAACAGAGATCAAGCCACATTAAGCGCGGCCTGTCATCCTGAGCGCCAGCGAAGGACCTGTGCATTCTGCTGGAAGCAGCCGAACTGCATAGTTCATCCGGAACGCCAACAGCCCGTTCCTGAGATGACATACCTTTAGACGGGATTGCTGCACGAACTATCGCGTGACGACCTTCTCAATCTCCTGCCGCAACTCCCCATACGGCACCGCCCCCGGATGGTACCAGGCGACCTTCCCCGCACGATCCAGAAGCACCAGCGTAGGCGTGGTCGAAGCTCCATAGGCCTCGAAGTTGAACTTGCTGATGGGCACCGGCATGTCCAACAGACCGCTGTAAAACCGATGCCGCACCGCATCGATGTACCGAAGTTCGTCATTCGGTGAAGCGTGCTCGATCTGCGCCGTGTAACCGTAAAAGCGCGTCGGCCCAATCACTTTCAATCCCTTGCCCGCATACTCGGTTCGCAGCTGGGTAATAATCGGCGCCTCGGCTTTGCAGTCCCCGCACCAGTGTGCCCAGAAAAAGAGCAGCAAGGGCGATCCTTTTAACGAAGCAGCCGCCGGCAGCGGCATTCCCAGAAATTGATCCGACTTCAACGACGGCGCGATCTTTCCCTGAAACGAGAGCAAATTCAGATTCTTCTGAATTCGATCGTGAATTGACGTATCGCCGTATGTCCGCAGCGCCGACTGCAAGAGTGCGATTGCTTGCGTTTTCTGCCCGCGAGCAGCCAGCACCTGCGATTGCACCTCGAGCGCAGCCCCGAGCGCCAATGGCAAATGCGGCTCTGCATCAAGCGAACGCTGCTTCAGCAGATCCAGCGCCAGACTCTTGGTCTGTTTTGCGTACGCTGCCGCCTGATCGTACTGTCCCTGGTCGAGCGCGGCGCGTCCCATCCAAGAATAAGCTTCGAGATATTCCGGGTCTGTGCCTCGCTGATTACGATAGGAATTAAGCTGGGCTTCGGCTGCAGCAAAGTTGTTCTGAGCCAAGGCAAAGCGGACGCTGTCAACAATGCCGGCCCAGCAGGCATTCGCCGACAGCAGAATGACGATTAGAAAAATCCGTGAACGCATCCTTTTCTATGATGATTGTTTTCGCAAAAAGTGGCAATTCCGAATTGGGAAACGCGTCGGCGTGGAACAGGATTCTCTGCCCCGTGATCCCCACACTCCGCAGTACAATTACTGCTGTGAGTTTTGCTGGTCTGTACTCGGTCGTTGGTGGCTACTTTCGCCGCCGCCGGTATCGCTGGATACTAACGGAGTTTCAAGGCTCTGAGTCCGTGGTCGATCTTGGCGGCACGCTTGAGAGTTGGCCCGCGGATAGCTTCCCGAACATTACCCTGGTGAATGTTGCATCGAACGTCCACCCTCTTCCGAATTGGGCCAGTTTCGTCCAGGCCGATGCCTGCCATGTGCCACTGTGCGGACCATTTGACCTTGCCTACTCCAACTCTGTCATCGAGCATATGGGCACATGGGAACGCCAACGCGAGTTTGCCAGTGAAATGTATCGCCTCGGTCGTCGCATCTATTGCCAGACGCCAAATCGCTGGTTTCCGGTCGAACCGCACTACCTCACTGCGTTTCTCCATTGGCTGCCGCGCCGATGGTTCGGATATATCGCTCATCGCTGGCTCACGCTGCAGGGCTTAACTCAGAAGCCGTCGCGTGACGAATCGTTTAGTACTCGCCACAAAGAAGGCGTCCGCTTACTTAGCAAGCGCGAACTCCAGAAGCTATTTCCGGATTGCCAAATCAGGGTCGAACGTTTTCTGGGGTGGCCTAAGTCCTACGCCATTTGGCGTTAGGGAATCTCAACGCTCGTAATATCAACAACTTAGCGCGACAACCGTACGAATTCTGTGGCTATTTCTGTGCACTTTCACGTACAATAAAGCTGCGTTTGACTTTAGAGTTCCTTCGCAGTACATGCATCTCCGCTTAACCCAGCGTGTGACCTGCCTGCAGAAGAATCCCGAAAGTTTCAGCGCTACATCAAGAAAAAGGAACAGTGCAACAACATGGAAACAGGAACAGTGAAGTGGTTTAACGACGCTAAGGGCTACGGTTTCATCAGCCGCCAGAACGGCGAGGATGTCTTCGTGCATTTCTCCGCCATTCAGGCCAGTGGCTTCCGCAGCCTGCAGGAAGGTCAGCAAGTGCAATTTGACGTGGTCAAAGGCCCCAAGGGCTGGCAGGCAGAGAACGTCAAGGGCGTCTAAACACCGCTTCGCAAGTGACAATCCGCATGAGGGCGGCCAGAGATGGCCGCCCTTAGTGTTTTTTGGGACGTTCCTCTGTGTACCCCTGTGCCCTCCGTGGTGAAAGTTTTTCTGCTCGTGATAAGTCCTGGTGGGCACGAGCCCGCAGGTTCTCGCGCAGAATCTCCTTCCCGTGCACCCATACATTAGATTGGCGACTTTACCCGGCTCTTAGTGTTCAGGGAGAAACATGCTGTCGCAGCTGTTTCACTCCTCGCGCAGCAATATCAACGGATCAATCGACAGTGCCCGACGCGCCGGTATCCAAGTAGCTAGCAGCCCGAGCAGCGACATCGCTAGAACAACGCCGGCTAGCACCCAGGGGTCTCGGGGAGTAGCCTGGTACACAATGAAAGCCAGTACGCGGCTGGCCAGGATTCCCAGAATCAATCCCGCAACGGAACCGACCGCCAGTAACTTCACGGCACGTCCCAATGCCGTTTGCAATACTTCCTTCCGCTGCGCCCCGAGGGCCAGACGAATGCCCAACTCGCGCAATCGCTTGCTGACTGAGTATGCGGCCATTCCAAAGATCCCGGTAATCGACAGGATCGCGCCCATCATTCCCAACACTCCCAGAGACATCGTGGCCATGCGCGCGGGAAACAAAACGATGTCTAATTGTGCCGTCCAGGTTGCCGTGTCCACCGGCAGCCCCGCATCCAACTGGCGCAACTGGCTCCTGATATCGGCGGCAAGCTGTTGCGGATCGCGGCTCGATCGGACGACAAGATCCGACGCGCTGGTCGGTGATTGCAGGAATGGCGGAAAGATCGCCGGCTGTTGATCCTCCGTAAGGCTCATATACTTTCCGTCTTCGACCACGCCCACCACCTGGACGCGCGATCCATCCTGCATCTTGTAATACCGCCCGACTGCGTTGGTGACCGAACCAAATATCTTTACGGCGAATTCCCGGTTCACAAGTGCCACCGGAGGAGCGTTCTTGTCGTCATGCCACGTAAGGTCTCGCCCCGCCAGGAGAGCAGTTCCTGCCGCGCGAAAGTATTCGGGTGAGACGTCGTAACGATAAGGCCTGGCAGCGGCATTCGATGGCTAAGCTGTCAAGGAGAACCGGCACCCGTGTCGAAGTTTTCCTTTGATCCCGAGCAGCGTAGCCCAAAGCAGACCTTAGAACTCAGACTTCGGACCTTAAAACGATTCTGGCTTTGGAAGGCGCCGCTAAGACGCTCCCTTTTCAAAACCATTTATGGACGAGGTCGTACGGCTTCAGAAACACGGGCACCGTTAAGGGCAGCGCCCCATTTGTCCCGGCTCTTGCTTCTGAGTGGCTCCTTCTCCAATCGTTCCCACCCATTCCCCTCGGAAGGTTAGCCGCGGTTGCAGGAAGGTTGCGTTCCTTCTAGCGTCCCCAACACCTAAGTACCTGATGAGCAGAAACTCATAATGCGTTCTTCGCTTGCCGCCGATGTGCTGGAAGAGCAATTCATTACTCAAAGGCGGAAGCAATGTCATACTCATGCGCATTTTGCAGACGATCAGAGCGATCACTCGGCGCCGGCCTGCTGAGCGTATTCATCCTGCTCGCCAGCACTACACTTAGCGGACAAGCCCCCAAGCCCACGGACCTGGAGTATCACAAGTTCCGGCCCAAAGTCGCACCCGAGCCCATGGCCTCATCCGCCTTGAACCAGGCGACAATCTCGAACGGGATCAGCGCAAGCGTTCTGCAGCAGATGCAGGCGCTGCAACTGGAAAAAATGTCGCGAACGCCGGCGCAGCAAAAGATCGATTCCAACGTTCTCTACACCGTGCGCATGCTTGCCGGAAAGGACGCTGCGCCCGGGGTCACGTCGCTTTACACCGGAGTGGATCTCGACGCGAGCGACAACCTTATCGTCGACATGGTGGCCAATGTGACGGATGCGCTGCTCTCGCAACTGAACTCAGCCGGGGCGCAAGTGTTGTATACAAATCGCGCCCTGCGCAGCATTCGCGCCAGTATTCCTCCTCAGACAATCGAGAACATTGCAGCGTCACCCGACGTTGTGTTTATTTCCCCGAGGCAGGGATCGTCCACACGGCAAGAACTCAGTGGACACATCCGTCCCATCTCTGGACAGAATACAGCCCCGACCTTTCGGAAAAGAGCCGAAAAGATCCGGCAGCAATTGTCGGCGGTTGCATCAGTCGCTGGAACCGTACAGATGGGACAAGGCAGCGTGGAGACGGAAGGCGACATCACTCACCGCACCATGGTCGCCCGGGGAAGCTTCGGCGTGGATGGGTCTCCGCTAAAGATCGGCGTTCTGTCGGACGGAGTCTCCCATCTCGCTCAGAGCCAGGCCACGGGAGACCTTCCACCAACTTGCGGAACACCGCCGTGCGTGACCGTCCTGCCCGGCCAGACCGGCGCAGGCGATGAAGGCACGGCCATGATGGAGATCATTCACGACATGGCTCCGGGAGCCAGCCTTTACTTCGCCACAGCCGACAACAGCATCGTGAGCTTTGCGCAGAACATTCGCGATCTGCGCGCCGCAGGCTGCGACATCATTGTCGATGACGTCTTCTACTACGTGGAGAGTCCATTCCAGGACGGACAGGCGCCCTCGGTCGTTTCCACCAGCCAGGGCGGCGTGGTGACGCAGGCTGTCAACGATGTGGTGGCGTCAGGGGCGTTGTATTTTTCGTCCGCGGGAAATGAAGGCAACCTGGATAGCGGCACCTCCGGCACGTATGAAGGCGATTTCACTGGCGTGGCAGCGGGCGCGCCTTTGCCGAGCGGCAAAGTCCACAACTTCGGTGGCACGCTGTACGACACAATCACCTCACCTGGAATGCAGGTCATCGGATTGTGGTGGGCCGATCCGCTGGGTGGATCCTCCAACGACTATGACCTTTACGTTCTGAACAGCACAGGCGCGACGATTCTGGCGGCATCGACGAACATCCAGACTGGAACTCAAGACCCAAGCGAGTTGTTGGGAAGTGCCAATGTCATTACGAATAATCGCCTGACCGTATTTCAGAATACGGGGGCAAGCGACCGTTTCTTTCATCTCGGGCTGTTTCGCGGCAAGCTTGCCGTAAATACCGCGGGAGAAACGCACGGGCATTCGGCTGCTTCGGAAGCATACACAGTGGCGGCCACACCGGCGTCTGGAGCGTTCGGTACAGGCTATCCCACGGGACCTTATCCGAATCCGTTTGATGCGAGCAATCTAGTCGAGCTGTTCACCTCCGACGGGCCGCGGCAGATCTTCTTCAATGGCGATTCGACGGCGATCACTCCCGGGAATCTCTCCTCGAGCGGCGGCTCCATATTGGACAAACCAGACATCACCGCGGCTGATGGCGTGTCGGTGACTGGGGTTGGCGGCTTCGGGACTCCGTTCTACGGAACATCGGCGGCCGCCCCAGCGGCAGCCTCCGTCGCAGCCCTGGTGTGGGCGGCCCAGCCGACACTGACACCGGCGCAGATGCGAACGGTATTGACCAGCAGCGCGGTTGACATTATGGCTTCCGGATTTGACCGAGACTCCGGCAACGGCATCGTGATGGCATGGGAAGCCATTAATTCACTTGGAGTCACCGGATACGCGAACCCTGAGTTGGGGAACGTCACCGCCAACGAGAATCCCGGAGACGGCAACGGAGTCATTGAAGCCGGCGAAGGAGCTGTGGTTGTTATCCCGCTGAAGAATACTTCGGGCGTAAACGCGGCGACCGGAATCACTGCAACCCTGACCACTACCACCGCGAACGTCTATGTCACGCAACCAGGAACCAGCGGGTATGCGAGCATGCCCGCCGGTTCGAACGGCGGGAACAATCTGTCGCCGTTCACTTTCACTCTCGATCCAGCTTTCGCATGCGGCCAGACCATCGATTTCGCCCTGACCGTCAGCAATACCGGAGGCCCGCAGCGAGTGCTGAATTTCACGGTTCCGACCGGGCTGCTTTCGATCACCAATACTCTGGGAACCAAGCCTGCCGAAGTGCCCGGCGTGACGACTGCGACCGGCACCCAGACCGGCAGAATCAATCGCAATGGCGTGATCAGCGCGTGCGGTACGCCTAAAGCTTTCCCAGGCACCATCGCCGGCAGCCATGCTTTCGATTCCTACACTTTTACGGCGTGCCGGTCGGCCTGCATCGAAGTCGGACTTAGCGCGGGCTCTTCCGCGACCAACCTGTTCACGTCGGCATATTCGCCGTCGTACGATTCAGGCAGCATTGGAACCAACTACGCCGGGGACGCCGGCCTGAGCACCGCCTCGCAGACATTCAGCGTGGATGCGACCGCGGCCAGCACCTACACCCTCGTGGTCAACGATGTGGCAGGGAACACTACCGCGAACACGTATACGATTCAGATTCCTGCCTGTGCTTTCAGCTGCAATGTGAATCATCTACCGGTAGCTGTGGCGCACGACGTAAGTGTGATCGCCGCGAATACCGGGGGAACTGCGGCAGTCAATATCGACAACGGATCTTCGGATCCTGATTCCGACGCGATTACGCTCACGCAGATTCCGGCTGGTCCGTATCCGGTTGGAACCACAAGCGTGATCCTCACGGTTGTGGACGCGAAGGGCGCTACCGATCAGGCGACGGCGAATGTGACTGTGATCGCGCCGGGATTCTCGCTAGCGGCAACTTTGCCCTCGGTGAGCACGACAGCCGGAGAGTCTGCGACCGACCACGTTACCTTCACACCGAATCCAGGGATTGGGGCAGATATGACTCTGGCCTGCTCCGGATTGCCCGCAGGCGCCCACTGCACGTTTGTCCCAGCAACGGTGGATGGCGGGCAGCGCTCAAACCGATGTCGTCGTGACTGTGGCCACGGCAGCCTCTTCGGCAGCGGCCCCTCGTCCGCGGATCGTCTACGGGGCGTGGCTTCCGTTCATAGGGATAGGAGTGTTTGGCTTGATCTTCGCGGTTCCGGCGAAACGACGGCGAGCCTCAGCGGTGATGCTGTTGATCGTCCTCTTTGGTGCAATCGGGTTAATGCCGGCGTGCGGCGGCGTGAGTACGCCTGCTCCTCCAAAGAGCCACACGTACACAGTCACTGTGACCGGCACTTCTGGGAACGTGACACACACGACGAACTTCAGCCTGACCGTTAACTAGGGATAACCGTCAGCGCCGTGCGAAGGAGAGGATCGCCTAACAGGGCGATCCTCACTGCTTCTGGGGGAGAATCTGTGTTTCTATTTTGCAGATGGCAGCGGCTGACTTTGTTCCTGCTCGAGCCGTTGGACCATCGTTGCGGGGAGGTGGTGCAGCAGTTCCAGGAACGCCGCGTTAGTCCAGCCGAAGCCGACTACGTTCATGTGATAGCCGAGTTCAGCGTGCGCTTCGGAGGAGCGTGTCACGACGTTGTATTTTTCCCGGATCTCACCGTCGCGGTGGAAATTATCAGCCACGGTCGACAGAAACTCGTACGAGACTCTGTCCGCGTCCGCATTGTCGCCATAGCGCCGTAGCCCATCGATGGCGATCATCTCGATATTTCCCCAGCCGTAGGGCAGATCCCACTGCGCGCCGGTCTCTTCCGTGCTCATGGGAATGCCACCCGACTGCTCGAACACCTTCAGATTGCTGAGGACTGCCTTGGCCTGCTCGGGAGTGGCTAAGCCCGCCCACAGCGGATAAAACGTGCTCGCATACTTGTAGTCCGACATCTGCTTTGTCATGAAGTTGAAATCAAAGAAGAATCCCTGGTCCTGATTCCAGAGATACTTCGTGATCAGTTTCTTACGCTCTTCGGCGCGCTTGTTCCATCTGCTCGCGTCGTCGGTGTGCCCGAGCCAGCGGCTGATTTGCTCCAAATCTTTTTCCGTTTTGTAAAGCAGGCTGTTGAGGCACACCGGAGCGTAATGATGCGTCGCCGAACCGAATGCTCCAAAACGAAAGCTGACGTCAAATCCGGACTCCCGCATCGAGCGGTCACCCCTGTAGTAGTCCTTACTCAACCTGAATTGCCTGGGCGGCTCGCACTCGGCATGTGCCATGGTCGTCGCAGCATCGCACACTTGCAGCGTGTAACCGGCGCCAGCACCCTGTTGCTCCGTTCCCGGCTGAGCCTCCACCAGGTAATGATCCGCCTGCTCGGGATGCAAGAAGAAGTACTGCGCCACTTTGCGGTAGAAGCCGGTCTCGTCTTTCACCGCCTCCTGAGGCGGCCCGTCGCCAAAGTCGTAGTAGCGCGACAATCCAGTGTCACCGGCAAGATGCGGCTCACGTGTCCACATCTCGTAGTCCTTGCTCAAATCTGCGTACGCGCGCTCCAGCCAGGCCTTTTCGTCTTTTGCGCCGGGCTGCTTCCGGGTCGCTTCATAGACGTCGACGAACATCGAACTCAGGAACGGAGGCTGCGAACGCGTCAGGTAGTACGTGCGATTCGCATTCAGCATCGCCCCGTAGTGCTCGATCTCGAAAAAAAAGTTGTCGACCATTCCTCGCGCCAGTTCCACCCGTTCTGACTGCAGCAGGCCGCGAACGATGAAATAGCTGTCCCAGCCGTACATTTCGTTGAAGCGCCCGCCCGGCACGACGTACTTGTTAGGAAGGTAGAGAAGGCCCGGCAGATCGATGTTGCTGGTGGAGATCTCACCCAGTCGATGGATTTCCATCGGCAAGTGCTCGACGCGAACGTTGCAGTTCTTGCTCAGCGTCTGCACGGAAGCAGGCTCCGCCATTTCCCTCGGCAGATAGAGCACAGATTGAGCAGTAATCTTCGGGTCAACAATGCTCTTGCAGTCAGTCATCGAGCGCGTCAGCGTATCCCATCCCGACGAGATGTAGTCGAGGATCGGCTTCAGACCTTTTGCATCGCCGGCTGCCGCGCTCTGACCTTGGGCAGGCGCAACTGCACAAATTGCGAAGAGAACGAAGAGCGCGAATGTGAACTGCTTTCCGCGACGATTAATTAACGAACCGATGAGATTCATTGTTATGTCAGGAAAAACTTCGCAATCATATATGCGCCAACAGAACTCACCAAACGAATTTGAGGGATTGCGCCAAATATCCCCACTGCCGGACTCCGATCGCCAGCTCTTTGATTTATCCTATGTACTTTGGTCAGGGATCTGAGGGGGACCGGTGAAACTATTCCGCGCAACTATTCGTCTATCTCTGTTTTTCGCAGTCTTCCTTTCCGCCCTCCAAGTTTGGACGCAGGTTCCCGAGAGCCTCTACAGCGATCTGCACTGGCGCATGGTCGGTCCGCTTCGCGGGGGACGCACCCGCGCCGCCGCCGGAGTCCCCAGCCAGCCGAACGTCTTCTATATGGCGCAAGTGAATGGCGGCGTGTGGAAGACGGACGACTACGGCCGCACCTGGAATCCCATCTTCGATCATGAATCCACGCAGTCGATCGGAGCGATCGCCGTCGCTCCCTCCGATCCCAACATCATCTATGTAGCCAGCGGCGAGGGCTTGCACCGTCCCGACCTGTCGGTGGGCAATGGCATTTACAAATCGACTGACGCGGGCAAGACATGGACCCACCTCGGCCTGCGCGATGGCCAGCAAATCCCCGCTCTCATCGTCCATCCACGTGACCCTAACAAACTCATTGCCGCGGTGCTCGGACATCCCTACGGTCCGAGTGAAGAGCGCGGAATCTACCGCTCTGCCGATGGCGGCCAGAACTGGCAGAAAGTACTTTCCAAAGACGAAAACACCGGCGGCTCCGACGTCGAGCTTGATCCCTCAAACCCCGATGTCATCTATGCCTCGATGTGGGAAGTGCGCGAGGGGCCATGGGAAGACGGGAACGAATTCAACGGGCCCGGTGGCGGTCTGTTCAAGTCCACAGACGGCGGCACTACGTGGAATCAGCTGAAAAATGGCCTGCCGAACGATCTCTCGCAAATCTACGTTGCCATCGCGCCCAGTGACTTTCGGCGTCTCTACGCAACGCTTGCCACAGCGTCAGGAAAACTGGCCGTCTATCGTTCCGATGACGCCGGAGACTCCTGGTCTCAGATCACCAACGATCCCCGTCCCTCCGGCCGCATTGGCGGTGGAGACCTGCCGATCCCCCGAGTCGATCCGAAAAATCCCGATGTCGTGATTGTGGCCAGCACCGTCACGATGAAATCGACGGACGGCGGAAAGACCTGGTTCGGCTTTCGCGGCGCGCCCGGTGGCGACGATTATCAGAACCTATGGATCAATCCCAACGATGGCAACACTATTCTCCTGGTCAGCGATCAGGGAGCCATCGTCACCGTGAACGGCGGCCAGACCTGGAGTTCCTGGTACAACCAGCCCACCGCGCAGCTCTACCACGCGATCGCTGACAATTCTTTTCCTTATCGCGTCTGCGCCGGGCAGCAGGAGAGCGGTTCCGTCTGCATTCGGAGCCGTGGTAACGACGGCGTCATCACCTTCCGCGACTGGCATCCGGTCGGCGTGATCGAATACGGCTACGTCGCTCCCGACCCTCTTGATCCCGATGTTGTCTATGGCGGTGGCAGAACCGAAGTCTCCAAGTTTCACTGGACAACGGGGCAGGTGCAGGACATCACCCCGATTCCCTTGCGAAGCCAGAAGTACCGCGCCAATCGCACCGAGCCGCTGATGTTCTCTCCGGTCGATCCGCACGTCCTGTATTACGCGACCAATGTCCTGTTCAAAACGACCGACGGCGGGAATTCCTGGCAGACCATCAGCAAAGACCTGTCACGCGAAAATCCCGGCGCGCCCGCTAGCGTGGGCACGCTCATGAACAAGGGTATGGAGAAACAGCGCGGCGTGATCTACGCCCTCGCTCCGTCTTTCAAAGACCTGAATACCTTGTGGGCCGGCAGCGACGACGGCTTGATCTGGATCACGCGCGATGGCGGCAAGAATTGGAACGACATCACGCCCAAGGAGCTGACTCCCTGGAGCAAGGTCACGCAGATTTCAGCATCGCGCTTCGACGAGCAGACTGCCTACGCTTCTGTAAGCCGTTTCCGCATCAACGACATGCACCCGTACCTCTATCGCACGCGCGATGGCGGCAAGAATTGGACGCTTATCACCACCGGTCTCCCCGACTTTGGACCCGTCGACACGGTGCGGGAAGATCCCGTGCGAAAAGGTCTTTTGTTCGCTGGGACCGAAAATTCCGTGTGGGTTTCGTTCGACGATGGCGATCATTGGCAGCCGCTGCAATTGAATCTGCCGCACACGTCGATGCGCGATCTCTGGATTCACGACGACGATCTAATCGTGGCCACACACGGCCGCGGCTTCTGGATCCTGGATGACATCGCTCCATTACGCGAGGCTTCGACGACACTCGCGAATTCCACCCACCTGTTCGCTCCAGCGCCCGCATACCGCGTCCAGCGCGACACGAATACCGACACTCCACTTCCGCCCGACGAGCCGATGGCCGCCAATCCTCCGGATGGCGCGGTCCTCGACTATCACCTGCCCGCAGCCGCGAGCAACGTGACGCTTGAGATCCTCGATGCGAAAGGCCAGCTTGTGCGCAGCTTCTCGAACAGCGACAAGCCTGAAATCCCCGAAGATGAATTGAAAAAACAGCTGATACCGCTCTACTGGGTTCGCGGGCCGCGCCGCCTCTCAACCGAACCGGGCATGCACCGGTGGGTCTGGAATCTGCACTATCCCCCGCCGGCAAGCATGCGCCATGAATACCCGATCGCAGCCATCCCGCATGACACCCCACGCGGGCCGTTCGGGCCGACCGTGGTGCCCGGAAGCTACAAAGTTCAGCTGACCGTGGACGGGAAATCGTTCACTGCTCCGCTCACAGTAAAAATGGATCCGCGCGTGAAAACGCCGATTGCAGGTTTGCAGAAGAAAGAGCAGGCCGAGACGCGCCTGGCTGCGATCATCACCCAGACAACGCAGGCCGTGTTGCAAGCGAACTCAATTCGCGGGCAACTGGAGAAACTGAGCCAGCCCAACGACGCAACCAAGAATGCGGTTGCGGAGTTTCAAAAGAAACTCACTGCCTTGGTGGGTGCCCCTGCCGGATTTCTTGCTCCACCATCCCCAGAGGCCACCCTCAGCCGCGTCAATGGCGACGCCAGCAGCCTCTATCAACAGATCTGGTCGGTCGAGGCGGAGCCGACTTCGGCGCAAATGGAAGCACTGAATGCGACGGAACGCGCCGCCGCCGATCTCCTGAAACGCTGGACGGACTTGAAGAACACCAGCGTTCCCGAACTGAATCGCGTGTTGCGCGAGTCGCAGGCTCCCGAGGTCCGTATTGAGGATCATCCTCCTCAAGTCGAAACCGCGGTCGATGAAGAGTAGGTCACAACAGACGACGCTGGCAAGTTGCTGAGAAACTCTCCCGGGACCACGGGTTATTTCCGTCAGCCGCTAGACCTGTTGGGAAGTGGTCGCTAAGACTTGGGAGGTCAATGAAGGTAAGGGCACTGTCACGCCAATTGACCTCTGCGAATTAAGTGTCCCGCAGATATGATGGCCGCATGATCCACAATACTCATTTTGCCGCGATGGCTGGTGTACTGAGTGCCGCTCTTCTGATTCCCCGCGCTTCGGTAGGCCAAACTTTTGAACTGGATTCTACGAAGGGATTGCACGCCCACGATGTGACGGTCGAGGCAGTGCCTTACCGAGGTCGCAAAGCGGTACGGGTCCTGCCTGCGGCCGGTGCGGATGCAGAGTTGGTGGCTCCGAAAAACGGCGAGGGTGGTGGACTCGTAGTGCTTGAGGGAACTTCTTTTCATGACGGCACGATCGAGGTGGACCTTACCGGAAAGCCACGGGCCGGGGCACCCGCTGATGCGCGCGGGTTCGTTGGCGTGGCCTTCCGGGTAGCCGCTGAGCCATCAAAGTACGAGTGCTTCTATATCCGTCCCACCAACGGTCGTGCCGACGACCAAGTACGGCGGAATCACTCGACACAATACATCTCCATGCCTGAGTACGAATGGTCGAGGCTGCGGAAGGAAGCTCCGGGACAGTACGAATCTTATGTCGATTTGATACCGGGAGAGTGGACGAACATCAAAATCGAAGTGAGCGGATTGAAGGCGCGCTTGTTCGTCAACGATTCCACACAGCCCGTGCTGATAGTAAACGATCTCAAACATGGAGACAGCGAGGGTGCCGTGGCGTTGTGGATCGGGCTAGGAACCGAAGGGTACTTTGCCAATTTGCGCCTGTCGAAGTGAGGCGCGCTTTTTAAGCTGTGGTGAAAGGTGCGGTAGCCCCCATTGACTCGCTTGCGATTGTGGGCCGTGAGGCTGAGCGAGCGATTCCACGCAGATAGACACCCGCCGAGTGGCACTAGAGAGCAGCTACTCTTTCCTGCAATTCCGCCGCGATCGCAGCAGCATTCATCTCCGCGGGAAATTGGGTTGGGGTTCCGATGCGCACCGAAATCTTCCATGGCGGTGCGAACTTCTTCCCTGCCTTTTTGTACTCAAAGAGTCCGTCAATGCGCATTGGCAAAACCGGAATCCCCAGATTCTCCGCCAACAGCCCAATTCCCGCGCGAAACGGACACAACTTTCCGTCGGTCGTATGTCGCCCCTCGGGAAACACAAGGATGCTGTAGCCGCGGTCCACCGCCTCACCGGCATAAGCGAAACTTCGGCGGAATCCAGCCTCGCGCGGCAGCGGGAACAAGTTCAGCAAAGACACTCCCAAACTCCACTGCACACGGTCATAGACGCGCAGGAACCAGTTGCGTTCAGCCGAAGGCGATCGCAACGCTTCCAGCGCCTCTCCGCCGGTGGCAATCGCGAGGTGATGCCGAAACCGCGCGGGCAGAGCCGTGAGAATGAATCCGGGATCGACATCGCCCAGATGATTCGATACCACGAGCAGCGGCCCCTTGATGCCGCGCAAGTGCTCTCGCCCCAGAATGCGAGGCCATCCCAGCAGCACAATCGCCGGACGCATGAGGAGATAGTGCGCGAGCAGACGGATCCAGGTCACTGGCCACCGCAACACCCATACCGGATAGTGATACGCCTCGCCCGGAGTAGCTTCCCCGCGCAGCATCCGCTCCACATCACCGACCGTCCGCACCGAACTAAACCGTGTTTCGCTGAGGTCCACCTGATAACGATCCTCCAGCGCGCTCAGCAACTCCACACGATCCAACGAACTCAGCCCCAGATCGGAATCAAGACTCGACTCCGGCCGCAGATTTGGCACGCTGCGACCCGCGACCCGCGAGATCAGTTCGCCCAAAGGACTGCTCTCAGTCTGACCCGCACGGGCCGAGCCTGGCCGTTCCATCTTGGCTCGCACGAAATCGGCAATCGCCTGCCGCTTCGGCTTCTGTGTGTTCGTTCTCGGAAAATCCTCCTGCGGCCATTCCATCCACATTCGCATGCGCTGATAGTCCGCCAGGGATTCGTTAGCCCGTCGCACCACAGATTCCAGATCGCTGGCGTCGCGCAGAATCACGACGGCGCAAGGCTCGGCATTGCCGTCTCTTTCGACTCCCACCACCACGCAGTCCTTCACTTCCGGTTGCTTGAGCAGCGCAGCCTCCAGGTCACCAGGATGTACATTGGTTCCGCCCGGCGTAACGATGACTTCCTTCTTTCGTCCCTTGAAATACAGATTGCCCGCCTCATCCAGCGCTCCAATGTCACCCGTGCGATACCAGCCCCGCTCGTCGGACACGCCATGAGATCCTTCCGAATTCCAATATCCGGCAGCAACGCCGCCGCCCTTAACGAGAATCTCGCCATCCTCTGCCAGCCTCACCTCGCGCCCCGGCAAAACTTTCCCGATCGACCCTTTCCCCAATCGAAATGGATGATTCACGCTGATCAGTGATGTGGTTTCGGTAAGCCCGTAGCCTTGAATCACGGCGTATCCCAACCGCCCCCAAAACTCTTCTGTATCGCTGTCGAGCGCCGCGCCCCCTGAGATAAACGCCAGGAACTTCCACCCGAACTGCCTGCGAATCGCGCGGAAGATCCACCAGCGCCGCAGAAAGTGTTTGTCCTTCGCCCCCACAAAACGCTGCCGGAACTTTTCCGACTCGCCACGGTCTTCAATGTCGCGCTCCACTTTATGTTTCAACGATTGCAACACGCGCGGCACGCTCACCAGCACCGAAACGCGCTCGCGGCGAATCGTGTTCATCACTTCCGAAGGCTTTAGTTCGTTCTGAAAGATCACGGTTCCACCCATCAAAGGCGGCAAGAACATTCCCAGAAACTGCCCAAAGACGTGGCTAAGCGGCAGCAGGTTCAGAAACCGCACCGGATGCACGAAGCGCTCATACTTCAAATACGCCCGGATCTCTTTCTCGAGTGGACTGATGTTCGCCAACACGTTGCCGTGCGTAATGACGACGCCTTTGGGATCAGCCGTCGTGCCCGAGGTGAAAACAATCTGCAGAATGTCATCGCGGCCCGGCATGTCCCGCCCACTGGACGCGGGGTCCACAGGCGAGTGCGGCAATTCTTCGAGACCAAGCATGGGCAAGAGATCGCCGACCTCCTGTCGATGCCTTTCTGAAGCCACAACAAGTTTCGCGCTGACTTGCCCGCACACTCGGCGCGCGAAATCCGCCGACGCCCCATCATCCATGGGAACAACCACCACGCCGCGGAGCGCGCACCCGAAAAACACTGCCGCCCATTCCGCGGAATTCTCGGCCCAGAGCATGACGCGATCGCCCTTCGCCACGGAGCGACGCTCAAGTTCCTGCGCGAAGCCAAATGCCCATTCCACGACCTGCCCGTACGTGACTTTTTCCGTGCGGTAGCCGCGGCGCTGGGCATAGGCACACTCGCGCGCGTGTGTCCGAAAATGCTCCAGGAAGAATTCGGCTATCGATTCCGTCATTATCCTGACCGCAATCCACCCCGACGATGATGCATCACCATCAGCATCAGTCTAGTGGAATCGCGGTCATTCGATTGATGGCACGTTGTACAGTTTCGCGACTGTACAAGGAAAGGCCGCCAAGAGAAATCTCGGCGGCCTTTCCTTTCGCCCGACAAAAGGACAGCATTATCCTCAGGCTGCGGCTTGATGTTGATAAGCCGGCACGAAGATTTCGGCCACGAAAGTTTCGAAGCTCGTGGGCGTAGAGTTCTGCGGTGTCCGCGGTTCCAGGGCACGCATCTTCCCGGAGTTGAGTGCGGCCGTCATCTCCAGCAGCAGCCGCGCAACTTGCTCGGACATTCCCATTTGCACCAGAACACTCCGAAACTGATCGTCCGGCACCTGGACATACCCGAGGTCAGGTCTGCCGATTGCCTTTCCGATAATCGTGGCCACATCGGTATAGGTGAGATCGCTTTGTCCCAGCAGTTCGCGCGTTTGTTTACCGCGAGTCGCCGGGTGCAACAGGTTGTCGGCCGCCACGTTTCCGATGTCCCGTCTCGCAATCATCGGCACCTTCAGATCCGGACGCAGCGGTCCGGCCACCGACCCCATCTGTCGGATCGCGTTCACCTGGGGAAGCGTGTTTTCCATGAAGTATCCGGCGCGCAGATTGAGCACGTTGACGCCATTGATCTGATTGAGTTTCTGTTCGAGATTATGAAGCCCGACCACGGGCCCGGTTCCACTGGCTTGTTCCGCTCCGATGCTGCTAAGAGCGACGACATTTTTTGTCCCCGCATTCTGTACCGCGCTGGCGATTGCGTCGCTCACCCGGTTCGAATAGCTCAACGGGTTTGTGTTGGTGATGTCGGGTGGAATCATGACGTAGGCCGAGTCTGCCTGCTGGAAGGCTTTGGCGAGAGAGTTTGCGTCGGTCACATCGGCGATGAACGCCTCCGCACCTTTCGCCGTGAGAGGTTGTAAATGAGCTGCGTTTCGACCGACGACCCGAACTTTCTGCCCGCGGGCAAGAAGGTTGTTGGCCACTACATGTCCGGTGTTTCCGCTTGCTCCCAGTACGACGTACATAAAGTTACCTCCATGCCCGGCTTGGATGCCGGTGGCGCCGGTTTGGACTCGACAGCGGGCCACCTCTTTGGACCGCTTCAGTTTGCTTCGCTGTATCCTCGTAACATTGTGGACTCGGCTTTTTGTTAACATTCGCTCGCCGGAGGACGTTCACCATGCCGTCTCTTGGCCAGAAGATGACTGCCGTTCTAGTGTCCACCGTTCTCGCTTTCCTGATTCTGATGGCCGGACAAATTCCCTGGAGTGTGCTGCTCGCTCTCAATTTCCGGGACCGGACATCAGCTGTCCCGTGGTCAGTTGCGGCGATGGCGGTGGTGCTATGGCTCATGTGGCGGTATCTCGGTGGCAAGGGATGGCCGCGCAGCACATCCGAAAAGCGCCGTCGCCTGCTGCGCGCCAATCCTGTTGCCCCGAAGACGTTCGCTCTCGCATTTCTCTGCGGCGGGCTGGCGATCATTGCCTTGGCGGGATATTGGATTGTCTTCTTCCAGCTCGTAAAGACACCCGCGAACGTTTTGGCTGAGGCATCCAAATATCCTCTGCTGACCGTGATACTCGTGACTGCGATATCGTCGCTGGTTTCACCCATCAGCGAGGAGATCGCGTTTCGAGGATATTGCCAACAAATTTTGGAGAGCCGGTTCTCCGCAGGCGCGGCAGTGACTCTGTCGTCGCTGCTGTTTATGCTGGCGCACGCGAATCACGGGCTGTACTGGCCCAAACTTACAGTTTACTTTCTTGCCGGAGTGGTCTTCGGCACCATCGCACTGCTGACGAACTCCATCCTGACTACGTTGCCGGTGCACATCGTCGCAGATGTCACGTTTTTTGTCCTGATCTGGCCTCGCGACGCAGCGCGCGTGCTGGTGACCCAAGGCGGCGCCGACAAGTGGTTTTGGGTGCACGTATTGCAGGCGATTGTTTTCACGGTGCTAGTGCTGCTGGGATTCTGGCGCCTGAAAAAACTGGAAGCGCGCATACTAGTCCGTGCCTGACGGAATGTTGCAGGCAACGCGCTTCAGGTTTTCTGAAGAAGCGATGCCGCAAGGAATCGCGGCCGAGCGTCAGGGCTTAGGGGCTTCGTCGCGCTTGCGCTCGGAAGTGCGCTGTTCGAGGATCACGCAAGCTCCTGCGCCAAACATTCTTTCGCCGCTTCGCGGGTTCTGAAACGGCAATACCAACTAGTGTTTTTTCTTCGTGACTGTGGCATCGATTTGGCCGTGGGCGAGCCGGGCGGAGATTTCGTCTCCGATTTTTACAGCGTCGGCATCCTTCAGCAGTTTGCCGTTGGAATCGAAGATCAGGGCATAGCCGCGATCGAGAATGGCGAGGGGCGAAAGCGACTGCAATGCGGTTTCGAGGCGTTCGCTGCGGACGCGGTGCTGCAGCAGGACGTTGCGCATGACAGACGCCAACGCCATGGTGCGGCTGTCGAGTTCTTTGCGCATGCCGGTGAGGACCAGGCGGACATCATAGTGGCGGACGGCGGCAGAAACGATTTCCCAGCGGCGGCGGGATTTTTCGAGAAGGTTGCGTTGGGCCAGTTCCACGCGATGGGTAAGGTCGTCAAGTTTCTGCTGGCGCTGGCGGATGACTTCCATCATGCGAGCGAAGGCGCCGTGTTGCGAGAGTTCCGTCAGGGCCTGGCGTCCCATGAGAAGGCGGTAGCGCATGGCGCGGGTGAGGCGGTCGTGCAAGGCGGCGGCGTTGTCTTCGATGTCCTGGCGCGAACGGATGACGAGTTCGGCGGCGGCCGAAGGCGTGGGAGCGCGCAGGTCGGCAACGAAATCGATGATGGTGAAATCGGTTTCGTGACCGACCGCGGAGATCACGGGAATCGCGGAAGCGGCCACGGTGCGGGCGAGGCCCTCGTCGTTGAAGGGCGCGAGATCTTCGGCGGAGCCTCCGCCGCGGGCGACGATGATCACCTCGACGCTGTTCTGCTGGCCGAAGAAGCGAACACCGGAGGCGACTTCGAATGAAGCAGCATCACCCTGGACCTGGGCGGGAAAAATCAGCACGTTCGCCGAGCGATGGCGGCGCTGCAGGATGTTGAGAATGTCGCGCAGGGCAGCTCCTTGCGGAGAGGTGACGATACCGATGCGGGCAGGCAGTGTGGGGATCGGCTTCTTGCGGTCAGCGGCGAAGAGGCCTTCGGCTTCGAGCTTGGCTTTGAGCTGCTCGAATGCGAGTTGAAGCGATCCGGCGCCTTTGGGCTCGATGTATTCGGCGGAGATTTGCAGCTCGCCGCGATCCTCGTAGATGGTGACGCGGCCGCGGACGACGACTTGCAGGCCGTCAGCGGGACGAAAACGTAACAGACGCGCGGAGGAACGGAACATCACGACACGAATCTGCGCGTCTCCGTCTTTAAGGGTGAAGTAGAGATGTCCGGACTCGGGAGCGCGGAAGTTGGAGATTTCGCCTTCGACCCAGGCGTCGGAGTATTCGCGTTCGATGTGAGTGCGGACGGAGGCGACCAGGTCGCGGACTTTCCACACCCGACGTTCGGGTGGGCGGAAGCTGAAGCCGAGTTGATCGGAGAGCGAGGACACTTAGGGGAGTTTAACGCAGAAGGTCCACCACAGAGGGCACGGAGGAACACCGAGGAATTCTAGAGTGCTGTTAAGGTCAATCCCCACCTTGTCGCACAAAACGCGACGAGGGTGGCACCCCTCGTTTAGTTGATTTCGAATGAGAAGACATCGGCGATTTTTGTCAGAGGATCTGGCGCGAGTCGCCGACGCGCCGGGTCACTCGCTCGCGGTCGAGGTATTCGAGCAGTGGGATAGCATACTTCCGGCTTACACCCGTCATGTCTTTGAAAGCGGCGACGTCGATAGTAGGAGACTTCGCTTTGTGGGCGGCGATCTGGCGGCGGAGTTGGTCGAGGGCGGTGCGGTGAAAGACGAGATCGTCGGAGATTTTGATCAGTGATTTTTCCCGCAGAAGAAGTGTGACGATCTTTTGGGCGCGGGCTTTGTCGATCTTGAGACCGCCGAGGACTTCGTGGAGAGCGGGGACTTTCAGTCCTGCGGTGGCGAAGGCATCTTCGATTTTCTTCTTCGATTGCGCTTCCTCGTCTTTCATCATGACACCGTGACCGGGGAGACGGACGATGTCTCCTGCGATCTCAAGTTTTTGCTCGCGTGCGAGTTGGTCGAGCGCCACGGCGAATACTTCCGGCGAAGCTTTTCCCTGTTCGCGCAATTCTTCTTTCGCCATACCGGGTGACAGCGAGTTCTTTTTGTGGAACGCCGCGACAGCCGCCAGTATGAGCGCCTGCAGCGCAGCGAGAGAAACACCGTCGATCAGGGTCTCGCCAACACGATGAACCTGCCCTTTGTTGAAGGCTGAAGACAGCGCGGTTTGAATCGAATCACGGCGCCATCCTGTTTCCGCGACCAGTTGAGCGAGAGAGATTCCTGCACGAACACGGCGTTGAATACGGCGTTCCAGAATTGGCGCACGGTTTCCATCTGAGAGTACTTGAAGGAAATCAGCGAGGTCCGGCTGGCGTGGAATAGGAACGGCATCGAGGACCGTGCCTCCGCCGATGGTGATGACGGGCGAGAACTGGCGGATGATGAACCGGTCGCCGGGCAGAAGGAGCGCAGCGGCAGGAAGCTTAAGGCGGGCAAATGCTTCGGTAGCGGGTGCGAGCTCTTTTGTATTGTGCAGGGCGATTTCGGCCACAGTCTCCATGGTGTTGGAGTGGAAGTGGACGCGGCTTCGGTTCCGCAAGGCCCGCGGCGCTGATTTGAGGAGAGTGAGGCGGACGTCGGCACGGCGCGTGGCAGTGAAGGTGTCGGGCGGAGCCAGCATCATCCCGCGCGCAAGATCTTCGGTGCTCGCACCGGCCAGGTTCAGCGCGGTGCGC
The DNA here is from genome assembly GCA_020073385.1 of Terriglobia bacterium. Taxonomy (GTDB): domain Bacteria; phylum Acidobacteriota; class Terriglobia; order Terriglobales; family Acidobacteriaceae; genus Sulfotelmatobacter. The sequence continues at coordinate 90,846 of JAIQFH010000007.1, forward strand.
TGGCCGGCGATAGCGCCGTCTGCCGGCTTTCCATGGACCTGCACGCCTCGGACGCGGACTTTGCGGCCTGAGGGAAAGACCTCCAATTCGTCTTCGTGGTGGATGGTGCCGGAGATGAGGGTTCCCGTGACCACCGTGCCGAATCCTTTCATCGTGAATACACGGTCGATGGGCAAACGCGGCAGGGCGCGTGAATCGCGCGGTTCGACTTGGGCTGCCGCGGCGGCGATGGCACGCTTCAGATCGTCGAGGCCCGCGCCGGTAAGTGAACTCACGGGGACGATGGGGCTGTGCTCCAGAAAAGTCCCGAGCAGAAAATCTTCGACTTCGAGGCGGACCACCTCCAGCGTTTCGCCATCGACGGTGTCGGACTTAGTCAGGACTGTGATGCCGCGCTGGACGCCGAGTAGTCGGAGGATGTCGAAGTGCTCGCGGGTTTGAGGCTTGATGGATTCGTCGGCGGCGATGACCAGCAGCACCAGATCGATGCCGCCGACTCCGGCGAGCATGTTGCGCACGAAACGCTCGTGGCCGGGGACATCGACGAAACCGATTTGCAGAGTTCCGCCATCGGGCGTAGGCAACGCCATGTGGGCAAAGCCGAGATCGATGGTGATGCCGCGGCGTTTTTCTTCGGCGAGACGATCGGCGTCGATGCCAGTGAGGGCCTTGACCAGCGCGGTTTTACCGTGGTCGATGTGGCCGGCGGTGCCGATGATGATCGATTTCATCCCTTCGGCATCGTAGCAGGCCGGGGAGACCGGGCCTAAAGGCCCGATCCATTCTTAGGGCTTAACGCGACCCTCAAGGGGCCGCTCTTCCACCTGGAATTGGGCGGGGATGAGGATTCGAAGTCTGGGCACGACTCGCATCCTCACGCTCGCTTTGCTCGCGGGGCGGACGAAGGCACCCGCTCCTACACGGATTTATTCGCCTACAGGCGGCTCCAAATGCGACAATAGAAGCTCTTCCATGCCTACTTCTTTGACCTCTGCCTTCTCTCCGGAGACCATCCGGCAGCACGGACTCACGCCTGATGAATACGAAAAAATCAGGCAGCTTCTTGGCGGGCGCGAGCCCACGATCACCGAGCTCGGCATCTTCAGCGTGATGTGGAGCGAGCACTGCTCCTACAAGTCGTCGCGGGTGCATTTGAAGCGGCTGCCGACGCGCAGCAAGCGCGTGCTGCAGGGGCCGGGGGAGAATGCGGGGATCATTGATATTGGAGATGGCTGGGCGTGCGCCTTCAAGATCGAGTCGCATAACCATCCGTCGTTCATTGAGCCGTTTCAAGGAGCGACCACCGGTGTGGGAGGGATTTTGCGCGACATTTTTACCATGGGCGCGCGGCCCGTCGCCGTGATGGATTCATTGCGGTTCGGGCCTGTGACGCAGGCTGCCGGGCTTCGCCCTGGCAGGACAGCCGAGGCGGCTGTCGCTACGCAAGATGACATTCATCGGAATCATTCGATCATGGAAGGGGTGATCAGCGGAGTTGCGTCTTATGGGAATTGCTTTGGCGTGCCCAATCTTGGGGGTGAGACGAAGTTTGAGCGTTGCTACTCGGGCAATCCGCTGGTGAATGCGTTTGCTCTCGGACTGGTGAGGAAGAATGAAATCTTCTATGCGCGGGCGGCGGGTGAAGGGAATCCGGTGATTTACGTGGGCGCGAAGACGGGGCGCGATGGAATCCACGGCGCGACCATGGCGAGCGAGGAATTCAGCGAGGCTTCGGAGGCAAAGCGACCGAATGTGCAGGTGGGCGATCCGTTCCTGGAGAAGCTGCTGCTTGAGGCTTGTCTTGAGGCGATGCAGACGGGGGCGATTGTCGGCATTCAGGACATGGGCGCCGCAGGGTTGACGTGCTCGACGTGCGAGATGGGTGGACGCGGAGGAGTTGGTATCGACATTGAACTCGATCGCGTGCCGCAGCGCGAGACGGGCATGACTCCGTACGAGATCATGCTGAGCGAGTCGCAGGAGCGCATGCTGCTGGTCGCGCAAAAAGGGCGTGAGGAGGAAGTGTTCCGCGTCTTTGAAAAATGGGGGCTTGATGCTGTCGAAGTCGGGAAGGTCACGACAGACAACAAACTGCGCGTGCTGGAACACGGGAAGGTTGTGGCGGAGATTCCGAATCCGGCGCTGACCGACGAGGCGCCGCTGTACAAGCGGCCTTTGGCGCGGTGGGAGCCGCCGGTGGCGCGGGAGATGCCGGAGGAAGTGCGGCAGGGGCTGAAGCCCCTCTCTCATTCAAACGCTAACGGCACGGCTGAAGCCGTGCCCTTCCACAATTCGCAACTGAAGCAGCTTTTGGCTTCTCCGAATATTTGCGGGAAGCGGTGGGTGTGGCAACAGTATGACCACATGGTTCAGACCAACACGGTTGAAACGCCGGGGGCGGGCGATGCGGGAGTGATTCGCATCAAGGGTACGGAGCGAGGGTTGGCGATGGCGCTCGATGGAAACGGGCGCTGGTGTTACCTGGATCCGAAGCTGGGAGCGGAGCACGCTGTCGCGGAGGCAGCGCGCAAGGTGGCCTTGTCGGGGGCAACTCCGGTGGGGGCGACGAATTGCCTGAACTTCGGCAATCCCGAGAAGCCGCACATCATGTGGCAGTTCTCGCAGACGATCGACGGCATCACCAAGGCTTGTGAAGAGTTGGAAATTCCCATCACCGGCGGCAACGTCAGCTTTTACAACGAGACGCTGGGCGAGGGGATCTATCCGACGCCAGTACTGGGCGTGGTGGGAATTCTTGAGGACGTGCACAAGACGGTGAAGATGCACTTCGCCGCACCCGGACGCACGATCGTGCTATTGCGCGGTGCCGAGCCGGGCGATATCACCGATGCGGAGACGGAGTTTGGATCTTCGGAGTACGCGAAGGTAATTCTGGGAGCGTTGTGGGGATATCCGCCGGAGCTTGATCTGGAGAAGGAAGCCGGGCTGCAACAGGCGGTAATCGAACTGGTGAAACAGGGTTTGGTGGAATCGGCGCATGACTGCTCCGATGGTGGCATCGCAGTGGCGCTGGCGGAGAAGGCGTTTCCGGCGGGAGTAGGAGCGCACGTGAATCTCAAGTCTGGCGGGTTGTTTGCCGAGTATGCGCTGTTCGGCGAGGATGCGAGCCGCGTGCTGGTGTCTTGCGACCCGGGGAGGGTGGCGCGAATCAAAGAAGTAGCGGGAAAGTACGGGATTGCGGCGGACGCGATCGGAGAAACGATCCCTGAGAAGTTGGAAATTTCATTGGATGGAAAGGCCGTGGTTGCGGCTACAGTTGCGGAGTTGAGCGGGGCTTACGAAAGTGCGCTGGAAGCGGCTTTGCGGACTGATCCGGAGTTTGTCGGGGTCGACTAGCGTCAACAAATCTCACCACAGAGGAACACAGAGGACGATCCGATTTTTTGGGCTAAGAACTAAAGGCTGAGGGCTAAGAAGGGCTAAATGCAGATTCCTGACAAATTTCATGATGAATGCGGTGTGGTTGCGATCTTCGGCCATCCCGAGGCGGAGAAACTTGCATACCTTGGACTGCACGCACTGCAGCATCGCGGTCAGGAATCGGCGGGGATCGTCACGTCTGATGGTCTGACGGCCCGCGCGCACAAAGCCATGGGCTCGGTCGCGGACATCTTCACCGAAGAGGTGTTGTCGAAATTGGGCGGCACGATCGCAATCGGGCACACGCGCTATTCCACGGCGGGCGATTCGGCGCTACTGAATGCTCAGCCGATCCTGGTGCAGTCGAATAAGGGCGCGATCGCAGTCGCCCACAATGGCAACCTGGTGAATGCCACGACGGTCCGCGCGCGACTGGAGAGCCAGGGGTCGATTTTCCAGACCAACAGCGATACCGAAGTGATCGTTCACCTGATCGCGCTGTCGAAGGAGCACACGCTGCCCGAGGCAATGGCCGACGCGCTGCGACGGGTGGAGGGCGCGTTTTCTCTGGTGATGATGAGCAATGACCGTATCTTTGCGGTGCGCGATCCGCGCGGCTTTCGGCCGCTGGCTATGGGACGCATTCCCGCTGTGGAGGGGCAGAAGCGGGATACGATTGTGTTCGCTTCCGAGACCTGCGCTTTCGACTTGATCGGTGCAGAGTACGTTCGCGACGTGAAGCCGGGTGAGTTGATCATCGTCAGTGCTGAGGGAGTCAGCTCGCGGTTCTATTCGACCGCCGCGCCGCAGTCGAGCTGCATTTTTGAGCACGTGTATTTTTCACGGCCGGACAGCCTGGTTTTCGGGCGGCCGGTGCAAACCAGCCGCGAAGAATTGGGCCGGCAGTTGGCGCGAGAAGCCGGTGTGGAGGCTGATCTTGTCGTTCCGGTTCCGGACTCGGGCGTAACGGCCGCGGTCGGCTACGCGGCGGAGAGCGGGATCCCGTTTCGCTTTGCTTTGATCCGTAATCATTACGTGGGACGCACGTTCATTGAGCCGAGCCAGAAGGTGCGCGACTTTGGCGTAAGGTTGAAGCTGAATCCGGTGCGGTCGCTGCTGGAAGGCAAACGGGTGGTCTTGATCGACGACTCGATTGTGCGCGGCACAACCAGCCGCAAGATTGTACGCATGATCCGCAATGCCGGGGCGAAGGAAGTGCACATGCGCATTTCGTGTCCGCCAACGATTTCGCCGTGCTACTACGGCGTGGACACTCCGTCTCGAAAGCAGTTGATCGCGGCCAACAAATCGGTGGAAGAGATTCGTGAGTATATTGGTGCGGATTCGCTGGCTTATCTTTCGCTCGAGGGCCTGAAGAGGGCTTGCGGCGAGGGAGAGAAAATCTCGTATTGCTCGGCCTGCTATACGGGGAAATATCCGACCGACATTGTCGATATCGACGAGATTCAGCCGGCGGCGGTGCGACGGTAGGTGAGGTCTCAGGTTGTGGGTCTTAGGTCTTAGGCTTCCGCGCCTTCACTACGCGTGGGATTGACTGCAGGTCGGGCTTAATCTGCACGTCTTGCCAGTCTTCCAATAACTTCCGGACTTCTTTCGCGATCGTTCCGCTGATTTCCATGATGAGCCATCCGCCAGGACGCAGGATTTGCCTGGCTTGCGGGATGAGGCGGGCGATCACTTCGGTTCCGGCTGGCCCTGCGAAGACCGCATTGCGTGGCTCAAACTTACGGACTTCCAACTGCACCTGATCTTCTTCTGACTCGCCAACGTAGGGCGGATTCGAGACCACAAAATCAAAATCACCCTTCAGGCCTTCGAGTAAATCGCTTTGATGAAAGTAAATCCGATGCTCAAGTTGATGGCGGGCAGCGTTGGCGCGGGCGATCTCCAGAGCGTCGGGGGAAATGTCGGTGGCGTGAATCTCTGCGTGGGCCAGTTCTTTCGCGAGTGCCAGCGCGATGCAGCCGGAGCCGGTGCCTACGTCGACGATGCGGACCTTGGACTTCGGACCTCGTACCTCAGAGTTTGTTTTGGCTGAGGTCTGAGGCCTGACGCCTGAGGTCTGAATTTCGAGAACAGTTTCGATGACATGTTCTGTCTCCGGGCGCGGGATCAGCACGGCGGGCGTGACGATGACATCCATGCCCCAGAATTCCTGGTGGCCCGTGATGTATTGCGCGGGGACGCCTCTTGTTCGCTCGGCAAGCGCGGATTCGTAGCGGGATTCCTCTTCCGTGGTAAGTTCGCGGTCGGGATGTGCAAACAGATAGGCACGATCGCAGTTCAGAGTGAACATCAGAAGCATCTCGGCGTTCATGCGGGGGGAGGGAACGTTCTCGGTTTTGAGGCGGCTGATGGCCGCGGAGAGGGAGTCTTTCAGATGCACAGAGATATTTCACCACAGAGGGCACTGAGGCACACAGAGGAACGACGTTATATTCGGGTTCACGACCGCAAAAGCTTAAACCGCAGAGGGCGCAGAGAAATGCGGCGATCGGACTTCGAATCGCTACTACCTGTCTTCTTGCTCCCGCCTGAGTTCGTAGCCGAGGTAGATCATCTGGCCGATGTGGTGCTGCATGTGGGCGGCACACTGCACGATCATGTCGAGGCGATTGCTGCAGTTTGTGCCGACTCCGGAATACGGCTTCGACCAATCGGCGGATGATTGAGCCCGAATGGTCTGGATCACCATCGCGACTGCGTGGTCCAGCAGCTTCAGAGCCTCCTCTTTCGAAGGCGGATTGGGCTCGGTGAATTCGCGGGGACGGTCGCGGACGTATCCGGTGTTCGCGATCTGCGCGCCGATGTAGTAATTCAGGTTACCGGTCAGGTGGAGGACGAGGTGGCCAAAGCTGTTGCCGTAAGGAAAGGGCTTGGTCCAGAACTGTTTTTCTGTGAGCGGCACGGCGAGTTCGCGTACACGCGCCAGGTTCGCGAAGTAGCGATCGGCAAGAGCTGCGGTTAACGTGGCGTCGAGTTCAGGCATTCTCTCCTGCTTCGCGGGCGCATGCGCCCACGTTATCCCCTAAACAACGGTGGCGGTTTCCTGCTTTAGCTTTTCGGCTTGATAGTGCGTGATGAGCGCTTCGATCAGCGGCTGGATCTTGCCGTCCATGACGGCATCCAGTTGGTGGATGGTGAAGCCGATGCGGTGGTCGGTGAGGCGATTCTGCGGGAAGTTGTAGGTGCGGATCTTCTCGCTGCGGTCTCCGGAGCCCACCATGGCCTTGCGCTCTTTGGCGAGTGCCTGCTGCTGCTTTTCCATTTCGATTTCGTAGAGGCGCGAGCGCAGTACGCGCATACCTTTTTCGCGATTCTTGATCTGCGATTTTTCGTCCTGGCAGCTGACGACCGTATTAGTCGGAATGTGTGTGATGCGCACGGCTGAGTAAGTTGTGTTCACCGACTGGCCCCCGGGGCCGGAAGAGCAGAAGGTATCGATGCGCAGGTCTTTGGCTTCAATTTTGATGTCGACATCTTCGGCTTCGGGCAGGACGGCGACGGTGACGGCCGAGGTGTGGACCCGTCCCTGCTGCTCGGTAGCGGGCACGCGCTGCACCCGGTGCACGCCGCTCTCGTATTTCAGTTGCGAGTAAACGCGGTTGCCTTCGATGATGGCGATGACTTCCTTCAGGCCGCCGACGGAAGACTCGGAAGTCGAGAGCACTTCGACCTTCCAGCGCTGCGTTTCGGCGTAGCGGGTATACATGCGGAAAATTTCGGCAGCGAACAGAGTGGCCTCGTCTCCTCCGGTTCCGGCGCGGATTTCGAGGATGACGTTCTTTTCGTCGTTCGGATCTTTGGGCAGCAGCAGAACCTTTAACTCCTCTTCCACGCCGGTGACACGGGCCTGAAGCCTATCGAGCTCTTCCTGAGCATAGGCCCGCATATCGGGATCTTTTTCATCGGCCAAGACCGCCTTACTCTCGGCAATCCCCTTGGTCAGGTCTCGGTACTCCCGATATTTCTCGACGATGGGCGCGATCTCGGCGTGCGCCTTGGCAGTCTTCTGGTATCGCGCCGAATCGTTGACGATATCCGGCGAGGCGAGAGCATTGGTCAGCTCTTCGTAGCGGGCTTCGATTTGGTCAAGACGTTCAAACATGTTGTTGATTCCTGCACTCTTCACATCCCGGAGGGATGTCTGATGGTAGCCCGGCGTTTCAACGCCGGGTCGGCGCGCTCTCAAGCACCCGTCCCGGAGGGACGGCTGAAATGTCACATCGACCGTTCAGGCGTGCCTCCAGCACGCGATCCTCAATTATCGTCGTCACCCGACACCGAAGCGGCGGGCTACTTTCAGCAGCCCCTATCGGGACTGAACCCTTCTGCACTTCTTCGCACGAGAACTACGCACTTGGGGGAACACTCGCAAAACGGTCGATCAATTGTAAGCTGAGAACTGATCTGTCAGAAGTATTCGCGGCGGGGCCGCTAGGCGATGACCAATTCGCCGCCGCGTTCTTTTTCCAGCGACATGGCCTGATCTAACGCTGTGATTGCGCACTGGGCCTGCTCATCGGACGGAGGCTTGGTGGTAATACGCTGGAGCCAGAGGCCGGGGGCGGTCATCAGGGCGAAGAGGGATCCACGGTGCTTGGCGGCGAAGCGGATGATCTCGTAGGAGACGCCGGCGATGATCGGCAGCAGCGCGATACGCGAGGCGAAACGCGCCCAGAATGTGGTGAACGGGACCAGCATATAGAAGCCGATCGAGATCAGCATGACCGTCATGAGGAAGCTGGTGCCGCAGCGGGGATGGAATGTCGGATATTTCTGGACGGCTGTGGTGGTGAGTGGGTCTCCGTTCTCGAAGGCGAAAACTGTTTTGTGCTCGGCGCCGTGATACTCGTAGACGCGGCGGATATCTTTCCAGAGCGAGACTCCCCAGATGAATAGCAGGAACAGGCCGAGGCGGATGACGCCATCCACGAGGTTGAAGATGATGCGTCCGCCCAGGGCGGGGTCGATCTTCTTGAGCTCCGTGGCCGCCAGCAAAGGGATGTACTTGTACATGAAGATGAAGAAGGCGATGGAGATGATGACGTTGACGGCGGCTAGCCATCCGCTGATGGCGGCGGCTTTTTCGCGGCCTTCCTTTGAAGATGCCGGCGGTTGGGACTGTTCCGCCTCGCTTCGCTTTGGCGGGACGGGCGAGACGCCCGTCGCTACATGGTCTGTGCTCATTACATCTTCTATCGCAACGTTCGCGGAGAAGCGTAGGGCGCGGTAGCCTAGCGTCATGGCGTAGCCTAAGGTCATCACGCCGCGGACGATGGGCCAGGCCATCCATTTATGTTTTTCGGAGGGGCGCTCGAGCGGTTCGCTCAGGGTGACGACTTCACCAGAGGGCTTGCGGCAGGCGATTGCCCACGCGTGCGGAGAGCGCATCATAACGCCCTCGAGCACGGCTTGGCCGCCGACCAGGGTTTCCTCTCCGCTCTCGAGGGCGGGGAGTAGCTGGACTGCAGCCAGAAATCGCAGATAGTTCCGCAAGAAACGCACGATTATTAGATGCTCCTGAAGGGGCACGACGCAGCTTTTAGGTTATCACACGGTGGGGTCATTTAGGATGGGAGCGGGAACTCGTAAGTGACCTGATTTCATGGGGGTTCTCGGCGCTCTCCGCGGGGGTTCTCGGCGACCTCAGCGTTTAGGAGGGGTTTTACCGCAGAGAACGCTGAGGAATTCCGCAGAGGTCGCAGAGCAGGCGGGATCTGGCGGGCGCTCGTGACTCAGATCTACAGACCGCGAGTTCCACTAGGCTTAGTCCGTAGAATCCCCACCTCTGGCAAAATCGGCCAGAAGTGGGGCACCAATTTTTGTCGGTCTTGGCAGATCGCAATTTCATGCAAAGGTTTGCTACAACCTGCGAGGCGATCGCGGCTACCACCAAGAAGCTGCAGAAGACGGGCCTGGTCGCGGAGTATCTGCGTTCGCGGACCGCTGACGAGGCGGCGGTGTCGGCTGTGTTTCTATCGGGGCGTCCGTTTCCGGTCTGGGAGGAGACTACGCTGCAAGTGGGCGGGCGGTCGTTGTGGGGCATGGTGGCGGAACTTGCGGATAAAGAACAGGGCGAACTTACGGCGTCCTACCGGCGGCTGGGCGATCTGGGAGCGGTCGCGGGAGATTTGCTGCCGCAGCGTTCCGGCCAGGGCTTGGGCGTACTTGAGGTCGAGGCTCTCTTTCGGCAGATCGCGGCGGCGCGGGGCGCGGCAGCGAAGACGGAGATCGTGCGCGAACTGCTTTCGCAGGCGACTCCGCTTGAGGCCAAGTACATCGTAAAGATCATGACGGGAGATCTGCGGATCGGATTGAGAGAGAGTCTCGTGGAGGAGGCGATTGCGAAGGCTTATGGAAGCACACCTGCCGAGGTGCAGCGCGCGAACATGCTGCTGGGAGATATCGGGGAGACTGTGCGCCTTGCGGCTAGGGGTCGGCTGAGTGAAGCGCGGATGCGGCTGTTTCACCCGTTGGGATTCATGCTGGCGAGTCCGGTGGAGTCGACCGAGGAGGGGCTGAGTTATTTTGCCGAGGCGGCGGTGGAGGACAAGTACGACGGGATTCGGGCTCAGGCGCATGTTTCCGAGGGAGAGGTCAGGATTTTTTCGCGGACGCGGGATGAGATCACGGAGTCGTTTCCGGAGCTGCCGCCAGCTCTGGCGGGACTGCCGCAGGATGCGATTCTCGACGGGGAGATTGTGGCGTGGGAATATCCGGCGCGGTTGGAGGCGGCGCAGGCCGTTGTGGATGAGCCCGCGTCCGAGGACGGCGAGGCCAACGCAGACAGTCTTGGGCGGGCGCGGCCATTCAGCGTGCTGCAGCAGCGGCTCGGGCGGAGGAAGGTTAGCGATAAGATGCTGCGGGAGAATCCGGTGGCGTATCTCGTGTTCGACGTGCTGTACGCTGACGGGGCGTTGATGATTGAGAAAACTTTGCGGGATAGGTCGATAGTGTTGGATTCGCTGCTGGCCGCACCGCGGGATGCCACTCACCATAGAGGGCACAGAGGCGCACAGGGGAACCTTGCGTTTGAGACTGACGAGGAAGCACGGATTGACGCCGGCATCATTCGGGCGCCTGTGTTTCGCGCTACTTCGGCGGAAGAACTTGAACAGCTTTTTGTGGCGGCCCGGGCTCGCGGGAATGAAGGGCTCATGATCAAGGATCTCGAATCGGCTTATTCACCGGGGAAGCGCGGGAAGTCGTGGCTGAAAATGAAGCGCGAACTGGCCACGCTCGACGTGGTCGTAACGGCGGTCGAGTATGGACACGGGAAGCGGATTGGCGTGTTGAGCGACTACACCTTCGCCGTGTGGGATGGCGACCGGTTGGTGAATATCGGGAAGGCCTATTCTGGCCTGACCGATGCCGAGATTGCCGAGATGACGAAATGGTTTCTGGAACACACGATTGAAGATCAAGGATTCCTGCGAGTCGTCGAGCCGAAGGTAGTTTTGGAAGTGGCGTTCAATAACATGATGCGCTCTGACCGGCACGAGAGCGGGTACGCGCTACGCTTTCCGCGAATTGTGCGGCTGCGACCGGATAAGTCAGCGGAGGACGCAGATACGATTGAAGGGGCTCGGGAGATTTACGAGCAGCAGGAGTAGGAGGCGGCAGGCAATCACAGCCTGACATCGGATTACACCTTTCAATGGCTGTGATGCTGGTGGTGTTGTTCGCTCTCGACTACGGGAATCACGCACCCATGTGCCGTTTCGCAGACGGCATGTTCGAATTGGATCGTCGTGTGGTCGATACGAAAATCCCGCAACAGGCGTTCCTTCACGTCGCGCAAGATGCGCTCGCTGACCGACGGTGGAATATCCGCGATGGAGATGTGGCACGACAGCGCGTGGGTTTCCGATCCGATGCTCCAGACGTGGAGATCGTGGACGTCGTTCACTCCGGCGACGGTGCGGATCGCCAGGTCGATTTTCTCAAGCTTCATGCCGCGAGGCGTGCCTTCCAGCAGGATGTTCAGCGTCTCGCGGACGATGCCTAACCCTGACCAGAGGATCAGCACGCCGATCGCAACCGAAAGGACAGAGTCGATCCAATAGTCCTTGGTGAGGAGGATGGCCCAGCCTCCAGCGATGACGGCGGCGGTGGAGAGGGTGTCGCCAACCTCATGGAGCAGGGCGCTGCGAATGTTCACGTCTCCGCCGGAACGGTAGAGCAACAGCGCGATCACGCCGTTCATGACCACTCCTGCGGCCGCCACCCACATCATCACGCTGGCTTGGACGTGCTCTGGATGCTGCAGTCTCTTGAAGGCCTCGTAGAAGATGAAGAAGGAGACTCCAACTAGAGATGTCGCATTGACTAGCGCGGCTAGGACCCCGGCACGGTGGTAACCGAAGGTCTTCGTCGAACTTGCGGGACGCGACTGGAAGTACACGGCGACCAGCGAAAGCGCCAGGGCGAGGAAGTCGGAGAGATTGTGTCCGGCCTCGGAGAGCAGTGCCAGTGAGTGAGCGCGGACTCCGGCCACGACCAGCAGCACGATGTAGGCCAGGGTTACACCCAGCGAGATCTTCAGGACTCGCGTGGGGCTGCCGTGGCCATGGACGTGGACTTGCATTCTCTCTTAAGTCTAAGGGCGCACGCGGCAGGCAGCAAGCGGGGCTGGGGTCATAAAAACCTTTAACGCAGAGAACGCTGAGACATCTGCCGAGTTCGTGGAGAAGATCAACCCCAATTGCCAGTTTCAGTTCTTGGTCAGGCTGTCGAGGTAGCGGTTGTTGTAGAAGGTTGTGGTCTTCTGGATGAACTCGAGAATGCGGAACATGCGGTCGCGCGCCTCCCGGGTCATTTCGCGGAACTGCACCGCGGCGCCGGCGCCGGGGTCGAGGCGCGTCACAAAGCCCTCGACAGACAGGGTGGGATCGTCCATGGAGAAGTTGAGCTTGATCTTGCTGCCTGGTCCGAGAATGTTGCTGGTCTCGATGTAGCAACCGCCCATGCTGATGTCGGTGAGATTGGCGAAAACGGGGACGCCACCATTTTCTGTGCTGAGTTCGATGGTGACACGGCACTTCATGCGGGGATGGGCGCGGCGGTCTTTGTAGGCGAGCTGCTTCTGCTTCTCGATATACATGCGCCGGTCGGCTTCAGAGAGAAGCTGCTCCGCGTCGTTGCCATCGTCGGGGAAGACCGCGCGTCCTACGCTGAGTGACAGAATCTCTTCGTTGCAGACTTCCTGGCCGGCGTGGCGGGCGAGGGCACGCATCTGCTCAGCTCTTTTGCCGGAAGCATCGGCAGCGAGGCCGGGAGCGATGACGACGAATTCATCGCCACCCATGCGGGCCACGTAGTCGTATTCGCGGCAGCTGTCTTTCAGGGCCTGGGCAAAGAGACGCAGCACACGGTTGCCTTCTAGATGGCCAAAGCGGTCGTTGATCTGCTTGAAGCCGTCCATGTCAGAGACCATCACGGTGAGCGAGGTGTTATCGCGCTTGCAGCGGGCCAGCTCGCGGTCGAGTTGCAGGAACAGGGAGCGGGCGTTGGGAAGTCCAGTGAGATAGTCGGTGGTGGCGGAGCTTTCCGCCTGCTGATACTTGAGCGCGTTCTCGATGGAAAGCGCCATTTTGCCGCAGACGGCCAGCAGGATGCGGAGGTGGTCAGAGGTGAAGGCGTCGCGCTCGGCACGATAGAGCGCCAGGACGCCGATCACCCCGGCAACGCCCTCGAGTGGCACAGCCAAGGCTGAGCGCAGTGTGCTGAATTTCGTGGGATCGTTCAGGTATCCGGGTTCGACGGATGGATTCCCGTTGATGATGGGCTTGCGATTATGCGCGACCCAGCCCGACAGTCCCTGGCCAACCGGGATGCGCAGCGAGGAAAAGAGCCGGTAGTTGTCGCCGTTTACGTATTCGGGGTCGAGCTTCTCGTCGCGGAGCACGTAGATAGCGATGGCATCGTAGGGAACCATCGGCTTGAGCTTGATGGAGAAGACGGAGAGGGTTTCGCGCAGGCTCAGAGAAGCGCCAAGGTCCTGGCTCAATTCGAACAGAGCCTGGGCTTCCTGGCGCGCCGCAGCGATCGAGGAGAGGAAGGTATTCTCGCGACCGACATAATCCTGGCCGCGGGCTTGTTCAAATCCAGCGGCCGGCTCCAGACCGCGTTCGATCTTGATGGCAGTGGAGAGCGGAGCATTGGGGTCTTCGACCGACTTGGCCACGGCCAGTTCCTCCAGGTGCTCGTAGCGCCTCTGCAGGACTTCCACGACTTTCGGGTCAAACGATTTGCCCGACTCGGCGGCCAGCTTTTGCATGACGTCCTTTAAAGGCAAGGCGCGGCGGTATTGGCGGTCGGAGGCAAGCGCATCGAGATAGTCGACGGCGGAAAGAATGCGGGCGCCAATGGGAATCTCAGCTCCCTTGAGGCCCAACGGGTACCCGGAGCCGTCCCACTTCTCGTGGTGGGCGCGGACGATCGGGACGACCGGATAAGGGAAACGAACGCGTTCCAGAATCTCGGCGCCAACCAGCGTGTGAATCTTCATCTTCTCGAACTCTTCCGGAGACAGGCGTCCGGGCTTCGAGATGATGTGCTCGGGCACGGCCAGCTTGCCGATATCGTGCAACAGCGCCGCGGCATGCAAGGCTTCAAGTTCGGTGCCGGTCACGCCGAGTTCCTTGCCGACCTCGATGGCGTAGACGCGGACGCGTTGCAGGTGTTCGTGAGTGGTGTGATCCTTCGCTTCGATGGCGAGGGCCAGCGCCTCAATCGTGCGCAGATGCAGGTTGGCCATCTCTTCGACGTGGCGCTTCTCGTCTTCGAGTTTACCCAGATAGAGGCGGTACGAGCGGTAGATGAGGTAGATCACCGGCAAGATGAGGAGCGATGTTTCCCAGTTGAAGTTGCGGTTGAGCCAGGCGATCGCGCCTGCGATTGCGGCGCCGACGAGGTAGTAGGGAAACGACCAGAAATAGCAGTCCACCAGGATGCGTTGCAGAGGCCGGCGTTCGGTCAGCGAGATGACGGTGGCGATGGAACCGGCGTTGGCGATGAAGTAGACCGTCGCGGACAGTCCGAGCAGAACCGGGCGGCTGTCGATGATCAGATTCATCAGCGGATGATGGAACACAAGGTAGGCGAGCGCGGTAGAGACGGTCCCGGCGCAGACGTTGAAGGTGAACTGGATCGCTCGGGGACGATCGGGATAGAGGCACTGCGCCACCATTGAGACGGCACCGAGAATCAAGGTCTCAGAGAAACTGAGCTCAAGAACTCCGATCAGGATGAAGAGGAAGTTGACCGAAAGCGTGCCGGTGATCCCCGGCAAATTGACCTTGAGGCGCGAGGCCAGGATGGCAATACCCAGATAGCATATGAATTCAGCGATGTTCTTGCTGCTCTGGTGGATGCCACCGTAGATCAGAGTGCCCAGACCGGCCATGACGACCAAGGTGATGAACAGCTTGGCTGGGACCGAGAGCTTCCTCCACGAGCGGGAAGGTTCGGGCAGGGCTATGGCTGTGCCGGATGTGCCAGTCATGCGGTTGAACACACTGAGGGGGATGGAAGCATTCCCCCACATTCACAAGTATCAACTAACTGGCTATAGAAACAATGATTTAGCGTATCTCGGGAAAACTTCCGTAACTTGCCAAGTGGGCTTTTGCACAACCCTGAGGACAGGGTCTTCCGGGCAGCCAGGGAATGCGGGGCGAAAGGCGGGCAATTCTCGCTAAACAGAAGATTTCAAAGGGTGAAAGCGCCACGCTCAAGGTCCGCCGTGGCCTGAGTTATGTTCTCGGGCTTGCCCAGGTCGCGCCAATGGCACTGATCCGCGCGGAAGGCGAGGATTCTGTGGCCTTCGGCGGCCAGGCGCAGGTAGGTTGTGACGATCGAGAAAACACCCTGCTCGGTGATCAGGTTGAGTAGTTGCGGAGAAATGATGTGAATCCCGGAGAATGCCAGCGCCGTGGACTGCTGCGAAGGGCGAACGATCTCGGGAGCGTTCCCTCCAGTTTGCCTTCCGCAAAGGCGACCGCGCTCGTCGAACAGGAGGTGGCGGGAGGTCTCCCGCTGCTGGGTGGCCAGGGTCGCGAGTGCGTCATTTTCGCGATGAAACGTCAGCATTCGCGCGACGTCGATCGTGCTGATGACGTCAACATTGTGCAGCAGGAACGGGTCTGATGGCTGGCGATCCTGAAGGAAGAACCACGCGGCCCGTTTCAATCCTCCGCCGGTGTCGAGCACAACATCGTCTTCGCGAGAGATCTCAACGCGCATGCCGAAGTTGTCGTGCTTCTTCAGGTAGTCGACAACCATGTCGGCGAAGTGATGAAGGTTGACGATTACTTCCCGGATTCCAAAAGAGGCGAGGCGACGCAGGGTGATTTCGAGCAGCGTGTGCCCGGCAACTTCCACCAAGGCTTTTGGGCGATCATTGGTCAACGGCCGCAAGCGGGTACCGAGACCTGCGGCGAGGATCATGGCCTTCATGTCGCGGCCTTCTCCGCCGCGGAATTCTCCGCTCTCATTCGTTCGAGTTCGCGATGGGTGACCATTACTTCGACCCCGCTGCGACCGCGAAGGCGCTTCGCAACCTGCTCAGCGAGATACACCGAGCGATGCTGGCCGCCAGTGCAACCGAAGGAAACCATCAGGTTCTTGAATCCGCGTTGTTGGTAGTTGCTCACGCTGGCGTCGATCAGGGACATCACACTAGCCAGAAATTGGTGAACGCTCTCCTGCTGATTCAGATATTCGATTACAGGCGCGTCTTTCCCGGTCAGGGCCTTGAAACGCTCTTCCCGCCCGGGATTCGGGAGGTTGCGGCCGTCGAAGATAAATCCTCCGCCGTTTCCGCTTTCGTCTTTGGGCAGACCACGATGAAAAGAGAAGCTGACGATGCGCACCACGAGATTGTCGGCGTCGGTGGCGAGGTGCTGGAGTTTTTCAGAAGCAAGCATGCTGTGAAAAGCTTCCAGCAGAGTAGGCAACGCGATCGGAAGCTTCACGTTGTGCAGCAACCAGCGGAGATTCTTCAGCGCATAGGGCACGCTCTGCAGGAAGTGCACCTTGCGCTCATAAAATCCCCGGAATCCATAAGCGCCTAACGCCTGCATGATGCGCACGTAAACGTAGGCGTAATAGTGCTGCATGAAGGCTTCGGGCTTGATGTCGATGAAGTTGCGGAGAGTCGCGAGGTAGTGATCGAGAAGCTGCTGGCGGAAATCCGGAGGCAGGTCGGCTTTCGCGTCGTAGAGAAGAGAGGCAACATCGTATTGCAGTGCGCCCTTCCGCCCTCCCTGATAGTCGAGGAAGTACGGCTTGCCGCCGGGCAGCATGATGTTGCGGGATTGAAAGTCGCGATAGAGGAAGTAATCTCTCGGCGCGCTCAGCAGAAACTTTGTGAGGCGGCTGAAATCGTCCTCCAGCGCCTGCTCGCTGAAGGGGATGCCGGCGAGGCGCAGGAAGTAGTACTTGAAATAATTGAGATCCCAAGAGATGGATTGGCGGTCGAAGCTTCCGCGCGGGTAGCACAGCTTATAGTTCAGGTCGCGGCCAGCCTCGATCTGGAAGCGAGGAAGAGTGGCGATGACTTCGCGGTAGGCTTCGGCAACTTTCGGGGCGATGATTTCTCCTTTGCGGTTCTCCGAGAGCAGTTCGAAAAGCGAGGTATCGCCGAGATCTTGTTCGAGATAGGCGCCCTGGTCGAGATCTTCAGCGTAAATCTCAGGAACGGGCAGGCCGTGCTTGCGGAAGTGGCGGGAAAATTCGAGGAAGGCGACATTCTCTTCGCGGACTCCGTACAGTATGCCGATGGCGCTGGCGCCTTTCGAGGTGAGACGGATGATCTTCCGGCCGGAGCCACCGAGCTCTCCCTGCACGGGCTGGACTGAATCCACGGGCGAGTGGAAGTGCTGTTCGAAGAGTCGTTTGAGGACATCCATCGGGGCTCGGCTTAGATTCGAGATTCACCTCAAGATACCACTGTGACCTGACGTCGGAGAAAGGCAGGCACCTTCCTGCGAAACACCGGATGTGGAGGCATAAACACGACAGGACAAAAGGCGCGTCACTGCCTGCGTGCTTTCGCACGTTCCTGCTTACCGGGGTCTTGTCGAAGGGGATTTCGAGAACTAAGTTCTTTGCGAGGAGGCGGTCTGCAGCGGATCGCGTACGGAAGTGACGTCTTGGCTCCTACCTTCGTACACTGAATGGAGGCCAAGCCATCTAATGTCCGGCACCATGCGTGCGACTAGTTCTTCATAGGCACATCTTCCAACTCAAATGCCTGAGGAGTCTTTAATGTCTCGTGCGCTTAGCCATGTGTGCTCGTCCTTCGTCCCAAAATCTTCCTTTCTGAAAGCGGCCCGGTACGCCATTACGGTGTGCCTCGTGGTGTCTTTCGTTTCGACGGTATGGGGAATTGCCCCAACCCGGTTCAACGGCGTTACGACTGTGCTGCCTATTGGCGGTGTAACCATCAGCCTGCCTTCGGACATCGCTGTGGATGCGGCGGGCAATGTCTACATTGCGGACACAGGAAACAGTCAGATCGTGAAGATAAATCCGCAAGGTAGCGCTTCTGTGCTTGCGATCAGCGGATTAAGCACAGCGCTAAGTTTTCCGAAGGGCATCACCGTGGATGGTTCAGGCACGCTCTACATTGCGGACTCAGGCAACAACCGGGTCGTGACAGTCACCTCGGCAGGAATTGGGACAGTGGTAAGCACACCGAGCGTGACACTGAGTTCCCCGCAAGGCGTTGCTCTGGACCAATCCGGAAACCTCTTTATTGCTGACACGAACAACAACTGCATCGTGGAAGTGACCGCTGCAGGCACGGCCTCCATGGTTAGCATTACTGGGCTGGGTACGGCTCTCAATACCCCGACCGGACTGGCCATCGACCCAACGGGGAATCTGTATATCGCCGACTCGCTCAACAGCCGCATCGTCAAGGTCGCCGCAGGAGGAAGCGCCGGCTCGCTCCTCGCCATTTCCGGCTTAGGTACGGCTTTAGATACGCCGAGGGGAGTAGCAGTCGACGGACTGGGCAACGTGTACATTGCGGACACGAACAACAATCGCATCGTCACCGTGACCAGCGGCGGCGTGGGCTCGCCGCTCAGCACTGGTGCCGTTTCGCTCAGCTTGCCCCAAGGTGTGGCTGTGAGCACGTTCGGGACAGTCTATATCGCAGATACCAGCAATAACCGAGCAGTAAGCAAAGCATCAAATGCGGTTGGGTTTGGTCATCTGCAGTTGGGAACATCGACGGGCGTGACCCAGACATTGCCCTTTACGGTGAATGTCGCGACGACACTCGGGGCAGTTAAAGCCTTCACATCCGGCACCGAGAACCTTGATTTCACCGTGGGTGGTGGAACCACTTGCACCGCAGGAGCTACCAACACGACCTGCACGGTAGACATACAGTATCTGTCGGGCGCTCCCGGTCTGCGCACGGGCGCGGTGGTGCTATACGACAACGGAACTCCGCAGGCACCGGTTGTTACCGTTCCTCTCTACGGATTCAGCGATGCGCCTGTCGCAGCGCTATCACCGAATCCAGCAACCTTGATCAGCACCGGCGGTGTGATTACGCAATATCCGTTCCAACTCGCTCTGGATGGCGCCGGAAATATGTACGTCGGCAATTACGTCCTATCCGGCACCAATCCGAAACTAGTGAAAGTACCCGCGGGTGGCGGTAGTGCTTCGGTAATAAGCACTCCGGGTTTCACCCTCAGCGCGATTTGCGGAATAGCTCTGGACGGCGCTGGCAATCTCTTCATTGGAGATCACGCGAATAACCGAGTCATCGTGCTAACGCCGGGAGGCGTCGCCTCTGAGCTGGCAATTAGCGGCTTGAGTCCGGCTTTGGGCGAACCCACGGAGATGGCCTTCGATGCAGCGGGCAATCTGTATATTGCAGATTACTCACCCAATGCCAGAATTGTGAAAGTCTCATCCCTGGTAGTAGCAGGCTCGACTTCTTCCGGAGTTGGAACAACGCTCGCTACCGGAAGCTATTCATTCACAGCCGGCAAGCTGTCGGGCGTGGCCGTATCTCCCGATGGGACCGTCTACATTGCCTCAGGCACCGACAATACCAGTCATGTAGTTCAGGTAACCGCGGCCGGCGTCGCCTCCCTGGTGAATTCTTCCAGTCTCAGCTTCCTGAATCCTCAGGGCCTGACAGTGGACGGCATGCGGAACCTCTACGTAGCGGACTCCAACCACAATCGCATCGTAGAAATCACCACGGCAGGCGTGGCGTCGGTGGTCAGCGTTCCCGGACTGACCACCCCCTCAACCTTGTCTGCGATCTACGGCATAACCGCAGATGCTTCCGGAAACGTCTATATACCGGATTGGACAAACAACCGCCTCATCTACCTGAGCGTCGCGGGATCCTCCCTGACGTTTGCCAGCACCAAGCAGGGCTTCACCAGTACCGATAGCCCGAAGACGGCGACCCTAACCAACCTGGGCAACCAGGATTTGGTTCTTGCAGCTGATCCAACTTACACCGCGGACTTCTCTCAGCCAACTGGGAGCGTCAACCAGTGTCTCTCCGCCACTTCGCTAACACCGGGTACGACGTGCAATGTCTCGGTACAATTCACCCCACAATCGGTCGGCAGTCTGAGCGCTGCCATCACACTAACCGACAACGCACAGAATTTCGCCGGTAGCACACAACAAGTCTCCGTCAGCGGTACTGGCATCACGCCGGGAGATACCACGGCAATGGCGGTCGGAATGAGCGCCTCGCCGGTCGATATAGCAGAGTCCTTCACGATCACGGCCACGGTGGCCGACACCACAACGGGCCATACGTCGACCATCCCCACTGGCGGAGTGACCTTCTCGGACACCGTAGGTTCCTCGTCAGTCTCGCTCAACGGTGGAAGTGCCGTAAATCTCGTCAACGGAGTCGCGACTCTGACCGGCGTTACGCTCAGCGTTTCCGGCTCACACACCATCACCGCCAACTATCAGGGTGTCAGCGGATCGTTCCTGGCAAGCACCAACACGGGGGCCGTTTATGTTCGGGCGACGTCCACGGTTTCGCTCGCCTCTTCAGCGAATCCCGCACTGCTGACGGACTCGGTCACCTTCACGGCGACGGTTTCCTCCGTGTCCGGTTCCCCTTCGGGCTCGGTCAACTTCTATGACGGTGCAACGCTGCTGGGCTCGGGCACAATCGCCTCGGGTACGGCGACATATGCAACGTCGACCCTGGCGGTGGGCTCTCATTCCATCACGGCAGCCTATAGCGGAGACACACAGTTCTCCATTTCGAACAGCTCTGCCGTCTCGCAGATCATCTCCGACTTCACAGTGGCCATCGCGTCCGGCGGCAGCTCGTCGGCGACTGTCACTGCGGGTGGAACGGCAACGTATGCGCTCACCATCAGTCCTTCGGCAGGGACAACTTTCCCGGCGGCTGCGACGCTGACAACCGCCGGCGCTCCAACCGGGTCAGTAGTGACGATCACCCCGTCAACACTGGCGGCGGGTGCTAGTGCCACCAACGTCTCAGTCACGATTAAAGTGCCCGCATCAGCGGCAGCGATTCACCGCTCAGGCAAAATGGGAGCAGCTTTCGCGTCGATCATGGTGGGCATGTTCCTGCTGCCATGGGGAGGAAGACTCCGCCGGCGTCTGGGCAGTCGCGGGCTGGCGATGTGCTGCATGCTCGTGGCACTGGTAGCCGCAGGGACGCTGGCTGGATGCGGAAGCGACACTCCCGCTACGCCACCTCCAGCGCAGCCGAGGAACTACACCATCACACTGACCGCAACCTCGGGAACCGTGACGAACTCAACCACTCTGCATATGACCGTGCAGTAAGGAGGAGACGACGAGGGCCTTGCATTTCTGGAATGCGACTTTTGGGGCCGCGTAGTTTAGGGGGCGTACTCGCTTCCAGCGACTAGTACCGTGACCGCGTGATTGTGTAGTCAAAGGTGGCACGAGCCTTCCTGCGGGTAAACGTCCATTGGATCGGAAGGTGATGGCGATTCATACGGCGGCTCCAGGCTTGAGTTTCTCTCCGCAGCGAGGTTCGGTCTGCGATGCGGCGCGAACCCAGGCACTGCCGCGAGAACAAACTGATGGCGATCTCGGCCTGGTTCAGCCAACTGCCGTGCTTGGGGGTGTAGTGCAGCGTAAACCGGTCCCACAGCCAGCCTCCCGCCTTCTGGCCGAAGCGCTGCACCACCGCCTTGCGGGTATGCGAACTCAGATTGTCCAGCACCAAATGGATGGTATCCGCCTCCGGGTAACGGACCGCCACCTCCAGCAGGTAGTCGGCAAACTCCGGCGAGGAGCGGTGTGCTGTCACCTTGGGGAAGTACCGTCCCGCTTTCGGCTGCACCCCGCAAAACACGTTGGCGGTGCCGCAACGCTGGTATTCGCCGTCGCGGCGCGCCACATGTCCCGGTTGCATTCCTTGCGGCGGGCGAACTTCCTGGTGCAACACCACCGGCTTCTCGTCCACACACACCACCGGTTCCCGCTCACTCAGCGGCTTTTCGTACACCGACAAGATGTCCTCCATGCGCCGGATATATTCCTCATCCAGTTCCGCCACGCACCACATTTTTTTCCCGCCACGGCTTCAGGTCGTGGCTTTCCAGCAAGATCCGAATCGTTTCCCGTCCCACCCGCGGCACCAGTTTGCGTTTCACCACCTCTTCGGTCAGCAGGCGCACCGTCCAGCGCGAGCGGCCTTGCGGTGGTGGACCACAGGCCAGTGCCACGATGCGTTGCCGATGCTGCGCATCCAGCAAGGCCGCTTTCCCCGGCCGTGGCCGTTCGTACAAGGCCCGCTCCAAACCGCCCTGCCGATAGCGTTGGCTGGCCAGCCATACCGTCTTCGGGGTTAAGGCCACGTTCTTCGCCACTTGGCGGATGGGTTGACCGTCGGCCAGTTGCCGCAGCGCCAAGGCTCGCAGCACCGTCCGCACGGGCTGTAACCCACTCTGCAACAGGCGCCTCAACTCCTGCCGTTCCGGCTTGGACAATTGAACTGCAGGTCGCTCTTTCATGTCTCAGCTATAGACATGAACGGGATTTCAAACAAGTATCTAGTCGCATTACTCTCTATGTGGTCAGAGTACTAGGGGCACGAAGCCGACTCGTGCCCATTTTTTGGGTGGAGGTCGCCTCATCTTCGAATGTGAAATGAGCGAGAGCTGCTCCGGGATTTGTTTGGTGGCGGCGGTAGGACTCGAACCTACGACCTACGGATTATGAGACCGTCGCTCTAACCACCTGAGCTACACCGCCACTTGCCTGAAACAGGGAAGATGCGAAAACGACTGTGCGCCGGGTGGGCCGGCACCTTCGCGGCAGGAAACAACGCGATCTCTGAGCGTTGTACCCAATTTGATTTTAGAGGCGGTGCGGAAATAGGTCAAACCTGGCGTCGGGCGTCCATCCACCTAAGGAAGATTCTAACCGCTGAGGACGCGGAGAAATCCCGCAGAGATCGCTGAGGGAACAGCCGAAAACCCGACACCATCTGCGCTCGACTGCGAGAGGCGTATACTCTGCGGCATGATTTTTGGCGCGCACATTCTGTTATATAGCCAAGACCCTGGAGCGGATCGCGCATTCTTCTCCGACGTCCTCGGACTTCGCTCTGTCGATGTGGGACATGGGTGGCTGATCTTCGGCCTGCCTCCGGCGGAAGCGGCGATTCATCCTGCCGACGGCGACTCTTCACAGACCCACGCCGGGCACGAACTTATGGGCGCGGTGCTCTACTTGATGTGCGACGACCTGAAGGCGGAGATCGCGGCGCTGCGCGGGAAGAACGTTCAGTGCACCGACATCCAGGAAGCGCCTTGGGGCATGAGCACGACAATTCCTCTGCCCAGCGGGCGCGCCATCGGACTGTACCAGCCCAGGCACGAGACTGCTTTGAAATTGAATTCGAAATAGCCGCGATCTGCAATAATCGAAAAGTCCATGAAAGCCATTGCTGTGATTCCGGCGCGCCTGGCTTCAACGCGCCTGCCGCGCAAGATGCTGCGCGAGATCGGTGGGAAGCCGCTGATCGGGGTGGTGTATGAAGCGGTGCGATCGTCGCCGCTGCTGGCCGATGTCATTATCGCCACGGATTCGGACGAGATCATGACCGCCTGTCGCGAACATGGATGGAAGGCGCAGATGACCGCAGGTACTCACAGAAGTGGCACCGAGCGCGTGCACGAGATTTCCTGCCGCGAGCGGGCGGACGTGTACATCAACGTGCAGGGTGACGAGCCGATGGTGCGGGCCGAGCAGATCGCTTCGCTGCTGCGGGTGATGGAGAATCCTGAGGCTCAGGTTGGCACGCTGATGACACCGGCAGCCGCGGTCGACATTCAAAATCCGAATGCGGTGAAGGTTGTGACGGACCTCGCCGGGCGAGCTATGTACTTTTCTCGCGCTACGATCCCGTTCGATCGCGACCAGACAAATCCGCGTTACTTCAAGCACCTCGGGCTCTACGCGTATCGCAAGGCGGCGCTGGACCGCTTCGTGACCCTGCCGGAATCCTCGCTCGAGAAGAGCGAGCGACTCGAACAGCTCCGATTTCTAGAAAATGGAATCTCGATCTTTTGCGGGGAGACGCCGCATGACAGCGTTGGCGTCGATACAGAGGAAGATCTGCAGCGGGCGATCGAGATCCTGAAAAAGCGGTGAGGCCGCCTTATTGCTTGCCCTCGCTCTCTAGTCGTTGCCGAAGTTTCTCGCGCGCGCCCTCCGCAAGTTTGTGACAGGCGCCTGAATCTATGAAGGCATCAGGCTTTACGCCTTTCTCCCGCAGGGCCAGACGGTCCCAAAATCCCGAGACTTCCGGGTGCGCGGTGATCAGAACATCGCAGGGTGTGGCCTCAAAGAAGGCAAAACTCTTTTCGAAGTCCTCGATTGCATGTGGATACTCACGACTCTTCGTGAACCGGAAGCCGGGAGCGGAGATCGGATTCAGGCTATCGGCGTAGACCATGTTGTAACACACCGCTCCTTCGCAGGTCTTCCACGTCCAACTCGTTCCGCCTGGAGTGTGCCCCGGCGTCAGGTGCGGGGTTATGGTGATCTCGCCGACGTGAAGGCTTTCGCCATCGTGGAATGTGGTCACATTCTTGACCGCCGCAAGCGGCGGTAAGCTTCCGTATTGTGGATCGCCTTTCCCCACTTCGCCTTTTCTCAGGACCTCCGCGCTCCACTTGCTGGCTGCCACTTGCGCGCCGCTTCGACGCTGCAGGTCGGCAATGCCGCCCGCGTGGTCGAAGTGCACATGCGAGTTCACGATCAGCTTCACGTCTTCCACGCGAAAGCCGAGCAACCGGATGTTGCCGGCGATAAGTCTGGCTGATTCCGGCAGGTCTCCGTCAATCAGCACGTGCCCAGCCGGCGAAGTGATCAAGATGGAACTCAGTCCATGAGGGCCTACGTAGTAGGTATTGCCGAAGATGCGGAAGGGAGGCTGCGCCTTATTCCAAGTAACGCAGTTCGCGCATGATGTCGCCTTCTGCCCTAAAGCCATGCCGTAACAGATCACGGCAAGGAGGCAAGCGAATACCCCATGCTTTATTGGATGCCAACTCATAGACGTGGGCTTGCGCTCTGAGACTTGCTCCACGATTCCGCGGCGGCGAGTCGCCTGGAAATCGACGGATGCGAGTGGAAGAACCACTCCACCCACTTCGAAGGCACGCGCTCAGCCAGGTTCTGCTCCGCGAGTTTGTTCATCGAAGATACAAAGGGTTCGACGCTGGCAATCGATTCGAAGGCGTAGCGGTCGGCCTGGCGCTCGTTGTAGCGCGAGTAGGCGTTGAGCGCGGGCATCAGCACGAGCGAAAGCACGACTGAAACCAGCGCCAGCAGCGGCAAGTTGGCGAAGTCGGAGAGCTCCTCGAACATGTGATGGTCGACGGCGTAGTGCAGGGTCCAGTTCGCGGCCCAGAATCCAACGAAGGTGATCGCAGCCTGCACGAAGATGCTCTTCAGGATGTGACGGTGGACGTGATGTCCCAGTTCGTGGGCGAGCACGGCTTCGATCTCGTCCGGAGTGTAGTTGTCGAGCAAGGTGTCGGCGAGAATGATTCTTCGCGTTCTGCCCAGGCCGGTGAGGGCGGCGTTGGCCTTCTTGCTCTTCTCCGACAATTTCCAGCGATAGACTCCGCGGACGTGAGTGCCCGCGCGCTGGCCGAGCATAACGAGGCGCCGCTTCAGATCTTCGTCGTCGAGCGGTTCGAATTTGTAGAAGATCGGGAACAGGAGGACCGGGGCAAGTTGCGCGAGCAGGATGAACAGGCCCATGAACAGGGCCCAAGCCAGGAGCCACCAGTTTTGCGGCCATTGCCGGATCGTGAAATACAGCAACTCGATCACAATGCTGCCGAGAACCAAGCCGACCAGAAATCCTTTGACGTCGTCCCACAACCAGGAGCCGAACCTCTGGTTCGAGAGCTTATAGCCCCGCTCTACGCGAAATCCGTAGTAGTCGAGACCGATGCCGAGCACCTTGCTGATGCCGAGCAAAAGTAAGATGTACATGAACAGGGACAACTCGTAGTTCCCGAACCCCATGTGGCTGGCCAAACTCTTCAGGGAACCGGACCAGCCCGTAGCTAGCAGCACAACCAGAAACACGAGTCCGACGCCGAAATCGGCGATGCCGAGCCATCGCCGGATGCGGTTGTAGCGGCGCGCCTCTGGCGAATCACTCTGGGCCGGAATGGGTGCGTCTGGCATTGTCTAATTGATTATCGCCCACATTAGGCACTGCTTCTCACAAATTGCTCGCCGGTCACGAGTAGTTCCTGCACCAGTTCCTTGGAAGCGGCTTCGGTGTAGAGCCGCAGCAAGTGCTCGGTTCCCGATGCACGGAACAGCGCCCAAGCTTCGGCCCCGTTTCCGTTCGTCGGCGCATCGAGAAAGAACTTTACGCCGTCCATGTACTCCTTCTTGAGCACTCTGTACTTGCCGAGACTCTGAGTGCTTTCGGAACGTGCGCGCTGGATTGCGCTTTGCTTCATCTCGTCCGGAATGTGCAAGTCTCGGCGGCCGTAGTAGTGCGGGCCGAATTCGCGCTGGAGATCGGCGACGAGTTGCCCCAGCGGCTTGCCTTCCTCGGCCATAGCGTTGGCCAGTAAGAGAGAGTTCAGAACGCCGTCGCGTTCGGGGAGAAAACGTGAATATCCAATGCCACCAGATTCTTCGCCACCCATCAGGATTTCATGGTCCATCATCAGGTCGGCCACGTACTTAAAGCCGATGGAAGTCTCGTGCATTTTACGCCCGTATTTGGCAGCGATGCGGTCGATCATGCGGGTGGTATTGAAGGCGCGAACGACGTCGCCCGGCCACCTCTTGCGTTCCAGCAACCAGCGCAGCAGCACGCAGAAAATCTTGTGCGAGTCGACGAAGCTGCCGTCCTCGGCTACCGCTCCGATGCGGTCGGCGTCGCCGTCGGTGGCGAGGCCCGCATCGCACTTCTCGCGAACGACTGTTTCCTGCAACATGGCAACATGCGGTTCGATCGGCTCAGGATTAATGCCGGGAAAGAGCGGGTTCAGTTCCTGACGGATCGCGACACAGTGCACTCCGCGTTCGGCGAAGATTCCAGTCAGAACACCGCGCCCCGAGCCGTACATCGCGTCGACGGCGAACTTGAATTGCGTTTTCGCAATGAGGTCCATGTCGGCGAAGGCGCAGACGGCTTTCACATATTCCTTCTTCAGATCGACTTCTTCGATCTTCGCCTTCGTTCCTTTGGGCTCCGCCCCGGCGGCGAGCTCATCTTCGATCTTCTTCATGATCGCCGGAGTGGCCGAGCCGCCGAAGTTGCCCTTGAACTTCACTCCATTCCAGTTCCAGGGATTGTGGCTGGAGGTAACCATCACACCGCCGGCCGCGCCTTGATGCTTCACCGCGTAGGAAACGGCTGGAGTAGGGGTGTAGTCGTTAGCCAGTTTGACCGGAATGCCGGCTTCGGCGAGCACTTCGGCGACGATCTGCGCGGCGCGGGGAGAGGCGAAACGAGCGTCGTATCCGACGATGACGCCACGCTGCGGTTGTTCGTTCTTCAGCACGTAACCGGCAATTGCGCCCGCGACGCGGCGGACGTTGTCGAAGGTGAAGTCGTCGGCGATGAGGCCGCGCCAGCCGTCGGTGCCGAATTTGATTTCTTGGCTCATCGGAAGCAGTTTCGAGTTTCAGGTTTCAAGTTTCGAGAAAACGTCGCAGATGAGTTGTATATTCTCGAAGCCCGAAACTGGAAACTTCTACGTCAGCTTGTGCAATTTCCTTTCGTCCAGAAACTTCACCACCTTGCCTACGTCCTGCGCGTGCTGACGCGTCGTGATCAACAAGGCGTCCGATGTTTCTACCACGACTACATCGCTCACCCCCACTGCTGCTACGAATTTTCCGGGGGCATGCACGTAATTGCCGCGGGCGTTCAGAACAAAGGTGCCGGCGGCGTCGAACAAGTTGCCTTCCGGCGGAGTGCTCTTCGCCGTGTGATGTTCGTGCAGAGCCGTCCAGGAACCGAGGTCGTTCCATCCAAAGTCGGCGGGGAGACAGAAGATGTTGCTGTCTTGTTCGCCCTTGGCGGAGCGCGGTTCGAGCAAGGCGTAGTCGACGCTGATGTTTTCGCACTTCGGGTAGAGCTTGCGGAGCGTGGCGGCGAATCGTGCGGTCCCGAATTTCGACGCGATCTCTTCGAGGATGAGCGCTGTCTTGGGCAGATGCTCGCGCAGGGCGTCAGCCAGGGTTCGGGCGCTCCACAGGAACATTCCGCTATTCCAGAAGTAGTTCCCCGCTGCGACAAACTCGGCAGCCGTATCGTCATTCGGCTTTTCGGTGAACCGCCGTACGCGGAGTGCCTCGCCTTCATACAACCCGCCAACTTCGATATACCCGTAGCCGGTTTCCGCGCGAGTCGGACGGATGCCCAGGACCACGATGTTGGCTCCGGTGGCGGCAATTTCGATCCCGCGCTCCAGCGTCTCGCGATATCGCTTCTCGTCGGCGATCACGTGGTCGGAAGGGAACAGCCCGATTACGGCATCAGGATCTTTACGCAAGAGTAAGAATGCAGCCAGACCGATCGCCGGGGCTGTGTTGCGACCAACCGGTTCTGCCAACAGTTGTGGCTTCGGCAGCTTGGGAAGTTGCTTGACGATGGCAGGGCGGAGGTCATCGTTGGTGATGACCCAGAATTTCTTCGAAGGAGCCAGCGGCAAGAGGCGCGCGACGGTCTGCTGGATCATGGTCTGCTTGCCGTCGAGCGCCAGCAGTTGCTTGGCTCGCTTCTTGCGGCTGAGGGGCCAGAAGCGGGTGCCGCGGCCGCCGGCGAGAATCACGGGATAGAAGTTGGGGTTCTTGCTCATGCTTGCGATTTCAGACTGTAGATTTCAAATTGCAGACTGTGTCCATCGTTCACAATTTACTCAAGATTCAATCTGAAATCTAAAATCTGCAATCTGAAATATCCTTACATTCTCGTTTCCGGCTCGGGCAGTGCTCTTCCGGGCACATAGGCCCGGAGGAATTCCACGGCCCACTGCGGCCGCACACCAAAATCCCCCACAGATGCGGGAATCACGACGGCGTCACCTTTCGCCAGTGTCACGGGCTCAAATCCCGGGGCCTCGATGACTCCGCAGCCCTCCACTGCAACTAGAATCTGCGCCGAACTCTTTCCGGAATCGTCGCGAACCGCGAATTGCAGCGCATCTTTCGCTTCGAACATCTCGACCACGAAGTAGGGAGCGGCGACAAGTGGTGCGCGACGGCTCTTGCTGCGGATCTGCTCGGGCGCGGGACGCAGAACCTTTCCCGACTTAACGTTTTCTTTGACAGCGGCCATGCCGTCTTTCAGGTGCAACTCCCGCGGGCGGCCGTAATCGTAGAGGCGATAGGTCATGTCGGACTGCTGTTGCGTTTCGACGATGATTGATCCCGGACCTAGCGTGTGGACAGTGCCTCCGGCGACGTAGATCATGTCTCCGGCATAGACGTCGATCCAGTTGAGCACTTCCTCGGCACGGTTCTGATGAATCGCTTCTTCCAGCTGCGCGGCAGTGACGCCGGGCTTGAGTCCCAGCGCAATCTGGGCGCCCGGTTTGGCGTACGCGACGTACCAGCATTCAGTCTTACCCCAAGGTTGCCCGACGCGCATGGCCTGCGCGTCGTCGGGATGCACCTGCACCGATAGCTTTTCGTGGGGAAAGAGGAACTTGAGCAGTAGGGGGAATCGTTTGGGATCGCGGGCTGCTTCGCCCACTAAGTCGCGCTGATATTCCTCGCTGAGTTGAGCTAGGCTTTTGCCTTTGAGCGGACCGTTCGCGACTTTGCACTCGTCGCCGGTCAGCCAGGATTCGCCGATCTTCTGGTCGAACCGGTGGTTGGGGTAGATCGGGGATAAATCCTGCGTCCCCCAGGGGCGCGGGTCGAATCCCGGTTGCATCAGAAGCGGATAAAGACTTTCCATGTGAAAACTTGCGTCCACAAAAAAAGGCCGCTCACCAACAGAACGGCCTGCGCCGAGCCAGATCAGGATTTTCCCTGTGCCCTCTCTGTCCTCTGTGGTCAAAGATTTTCCAGAAACTCACCACAGAGGACACAGAGGAGCATGGAGTAAAAGCTACAGCGCGGCGAAGAACTTCCGCATGCGCTCGAGACCGCGGTCCAACTCGGCCTTCGAGGTCGCATACGAAACGCGGATGTGATCGGTCGTGCCAAATCCTTCCCCGGGAACGGTGGCTACGTGCGCTTCGCGCAGGAGCCTTCCGGCCACATCAGATGCAGATTTCAGGCCTCCGCGACCGAGAAAGGACGAAATATTCGGATAGGCATAGAACGCGCCCTCCGGCTTCGTACAGGTCACGCCCGGGATCGAGCGCAACCCGTTCACCACGTGATCGCGAAGTTGGATATACTCCCGCCGCATCTGCTCGACGCACTCCTGCGGTCCTTTCAGAGCGGCGACCGCAGCCTTCTGCACAATCGACGTCGGATTCGAAGTCGACTGGCTTTGCAGCTTGGCCATCGCGCTGGTGACTGCCGCCGGAGCCATCGCGTAGCCCAGGCGCCATCCTGTCATGGCGTAGGTCTTCGAGAGCGACCCGAGGACGACGAAGCGTTCCTTGCATTCGCGCAGCGAGCCGACCGAGAAATTCTTCCCGCTGTAGTTGAGATACACGTAGCACTCGTCGGACAGCACCCAGATGCCGCGCTGGTGCGCCAGGCGAATCACTTCGGTCATGTCTTCGGGCTTCATGACGGCGCCAGAGGGATTCGAGGGCGAATTCAGGATGATCACCTTCGTCCTCGGTGTGATCAGACGGGCGACCATCTCAGCGGTGACGCGGAATCCCTGCGCCTCGTCGGATTGCAGCAGAACACAATTCCCGCCTGCATAGCGAATGATGTCCTTGAACGAAACCCAGTACGGGACCGGCAGAATGACTTCATCGCCGTGATCGACAAGAACCTGAATAGTATTAAAAAGTGCGTGTTTGCCGCCGACGGAGGCGATGATCTCTTCGCGGCGATAATCGGAATCAAAATCGACGTTATGACGGTGTGCGACCGCGTCGCGTAATTCGGCTGTGCCGGCGACGGCTGTGTACTTGCTGAAATTTGCTTGAATGGCTGCAATGGCCGCTTCCTTGATGTGCTGCGGTGTGGAGAAATGTGGTTCGCCGGCGCCGAAATCGACGACGTCGATGCCCTGCGTTCGGAGTTTGTCCGCCTCCGCGACGACCGCCATCGTGGCGGAAGGTTCGATCCGGTTGATCCTTTCCGTAAGTTTCACTGCTTCCATGGTTGCCGTGGTCATGCTTTTTTCTTCCTTCTCCTGGGCACTTCTGCGAGTTGCGTCCCGCCCAGCTTGTAGGCTGGGTCCAGTTTCTCGCGCAACTTCTGTTCGACAATTTCCGGGACGAGTCCCTTTACGGGGCCGCCCGCCTGCGCCACTTCCCGCACCAGCCGCGAACTAACGTAGGAGTACTTGTCGGCCGGCATCATGAAGACCGTTTCCAGAGTGGGCTCCAGTTTGCGATTCATCAGCGCCATCTGGAGCTCGTATTCATAGTCGCTGATGGCGCGAATGCCGCGCAGGACGCACATCGCGTCAATCGATTTCGCGTATTCGACCATCAGACCGTCAAAGGTGTCGATCCGAACGTTGCTCAGGTCGGCAGTCAGCGCGCCCAGCATCTCCCGGCGCTCGGCTACGCTGAACATCGGGACCTTCTCCGAGTTCCTGAGGATGGCAACGACCAACTCCTCAAAAATCTTGCTGCCTCGCTGAATCAGGTCGAGGTGCCCGTTCGTGGGTGGATCAAAGGAACCCGGGTAAATGGCCCTGCCTTTATTCAATCGTCCTCAATCGAAGCCCGCCCGCTTTGGCTACACGAGCAGCGGCGCAGTAACTTAGAGATTCTATGCGGGTGAGAGCAGGGATGGCAATGGAATGTGGGGATAGCACCGCAGTGTGGGCATTTGCAGAGGGATGTGGGGACCGCCGCCTCGGCTGTCCGTCGAGCGAAGCTCGAGTGGCGAGGATGGCGGCGCTACGGTTGGGATGCAGCTGAAGGGAGGCCCGGGCGCGACTCACGGATGAGCCGCACCCGGTGGCAACGAAACTCAGCGTCTGGCCGCGACGATTGGAGCCTTGGGTGTATCGGTCGCCGCTGGCATGGTAGTCACTCTGCCCGTTGGAGCTGTGGTCCCCGCCGCGGCGGTCGGCTGTGCCGGCGCAGCGATCAATCCCAGCGCCTTTCGCACTTCGGTGTCCAGCTTGGCCATCACGTCTTTGTTGTCTTTCAGGAACTGGCGGGCATTTTCGCGTCCCTGGCCGATGCGCTCGCTCTTGTAGCTGAACCACGAGCCGGACTTTTCAAGGATGTTGTTGTTGACCGCCAGATCGAGCAGATCGCCTTCGCGGGAGATGCCTTCACCGTAGAGGATGTCGAACTCCGCCTCGCGGAACGGGGCGGCAACTTTGTTCTTCACGACTTTGACCTTCGTGCGGGATCCGGTGACAACGTCGCCCTCTTTGATGGCCGCGATGCGGCGGATGTCGACGCGGACGGAAGAGTAAAACTTGAGAGCGCGACCACCCGTGGTTGTCTCGGGGTTGCCGAACATTACGCCGATTTTTTCGCGAATCTGGTTGATGAAGATCAGGCAGGTGCGCGACTTGGACACCGTGCCCGTCAATTTGCGGAGGGCTTGCGACATCAGGCGCGCCTGCAGGCCCATGTGGCTGTCGCCCATCTCGCCATCGAGTTCGGCCTTGGGCACGAGGGCCGCGACCGAATCGACCACCAGCACGTCAATTGCGTTGGACCGCACCAGCGCCTCGGTGATTTCCAGCGCCTGCTCGCCGTAGTCGGGCTGCGAGACCAGCAGGTTGTCGACATCGACGCCGAGTTTCTTGGCATAGGCAGGATCGAGCGCATGTTCAGCATCGACGAAAGCGGCCATGCCTCCGGTCTTTTGTGCTTCAGCAATGACCTGCAAGGTGATGGTCGTCTTGCCTGACGATTCCGGCCCGAACACTTCCACTACGCGGCCGCGGGGGAATCCGCCGACGCCCAGCGCTGCGTCGAACGAGATGGAGCCTGTCGAGATCACTGCG
Organism: Terriglobia bacterium; assembly: GCA_020073385.1. Taxonomy (GTDB): domain Bacteria; phylum Acidobacteriota; class Terriglobia; order Terriglobales; family Acidobacteriaceae; genus Sulfotelmatobacter. The sequence continues at coordinate 123,880 of JAIQFH010000007.1, forward strand.
ATCGGGACAATAGCTTCCTTCGACCCCAACCGCATGATCGAACCCTTGCCAAACTGCTTTTCGATTTGAGATACCGCCAACTCGATCGCCTTGCCCCGCTCGTCCGCCATGGAAGTGGCTCCTTTGAAGAGTGCGAAATATTAGTGCTGTCTAAGTTTGGTCGGATTATACATAGGAACGGAAGCGAAGAAAAGGCGAATCAAGAACATTACTGTGGAAAGCGTTCCGAAATGGCACCGTTTTGTGTCATTCCAGACCTTTGTCATCCTGAGGCCCGCGATTTTTGCGGGCGGAGGACCTATGCACTGTTGCCCGGAGCGCGAACAAAACAGGCACGATGCATAGGTCCTCCGGCGCAAAGAACGCGCCTCAGGATGACCAAGAGGGATACTACCTCTGCAGCAAGTCCACCGGCGCCGTCACGTCGTGCACGCGGAAATACTTCGCGAGCGCGGGATACTTTCTCGCTACCGCCTCGTACATCGCGTAAGCAACGTTGCGATAGGAAATGTGCCCGGCTGGAGTCGTGCGCAGCTCAGAAATATAGACCGCCTCAGCGAAGTCCATCTTGAATAGCGCTCTCTTTTTGAACGCCAGCGGGATCGCGTATTGCGAATTTTCTTCGGCCTCGGAGTTCTTGCCAGCACCTAGAGCAGCCAGAGTCTGGACAGCCGTTTGCACGCGGCGCATCGCCGCATCGAAGCGTCCGCGGACGCCGGCATCTTCCATGTCGAGCAGCATTTCGTAGCCGTGCGCGGTGGTAAAGGACTGCATGACTTGAATGCAGCGGCGGTGGCGGTGCATGTCGCGGAATCCGCCGGTATCCATGAGAATGTCGAAGCGGAACTGCTGGCCGGCCCGGAACCCGCGCAACATTTCGTCGTGCTTGCCGCGATGGCGCAGGCCGAGGTCGATGATCTCGCGGCGGCGGCGCTCGCCCGCCACCTGCACGGCCTGGCGAATCTGGCGGTAGGAATGATGGCAGTGCTCGTAAAGCAGAGTCGTTGCGATCTCGACTTCTAGCGGCTCGTCGTCGAGCAGATCGACGATGGCTTTCGACGGAGCCAGCGGCTCCTCGGCCATCAACTCGCGGGCGGCCTGACGCAGTTCCTTCCGCGTCTCCATCTCGTACGGATTCGGGTCTGCATACTTCACCAGCGTTGGCGCAACGCGGACTTCGTGCAACAACTCCTGCTCGGCCCGCGCGCCTAATTCCGGATTCACGGCGCGAATCTCCTCGACCAACGTCCGCAAGGAATCCGAATTCACGTTGTAAGCGGCGCCTGTCGCTGCCTTCTTCAGGGATTCGCCGAGCCCGCGCACCTCTTTGTGGGTGTGCGACAACAAATGAGCCACTTGATTCTCAAGCGTGCGCGCATTCACAATCTCGCCCAGCGAAGTGTTGGTCGCGAGCGGCAGCAGGTAGCGCGTGATGTCGAATGCCCGGGCCTTGAGCGTGCGCTCGTAGGCGTCCTGCTTCATGTCGCCGGGTTTCGGCGTGATGCTGATCAGGTAATCGGTCATGTACGCCGAGAGCGCGTCGTACTCGGCGAACAGAAAGTCGACAGTGTCGCGGTAGAGCTTGCGGGCTTCGTCGTCGCCAAAGTCGGGCGTGTAGTATCCGCTCTTGCGGAAGTCCTGATAGCGCGTGGAGCGCTCCTGGCCGTCCCAGCGCTGCTCATCCGCGACTTCGATGGCGGCGAGAATCGACAGGCGCTCGATGGCCAGCGCGATGTGCGCCAGGTCGGCGATCGAGCGGTGGCCGTACTGGAAATAGAACGTGTTGAGGAACTTTTCCGCCTTCTGCGTGCTGATCTCGCGCAGCGATTCCTTCATCGAGAGCGCCGAGCGCGAATACTTCGCCATAGCGTAGGCCTGGATTTCCGGCTCAACTCCGAAAACGGCAAACACTTCCGTCGAAGGCTCCGGCGACGCGGCGCTCCCGGGTTGAGCCTCAGGCTTCAGCGCGGGCACGGGCGACGTGCGATGCGTCGATCGGTGGCCGCCAGCCGGGGACTCGGTGGACTTCTTGTCGGAAGGATCGGGCATGGTGATGACGTTGGTTGCAGGTTGGGACATGGGAGTGCTGGAATGTTACGCGCCGTGCTTGTGGATTAGCAACGCGATTCGTTCCATGCCCCGGCAAGCACATGTGCGGACAGCCGCCTCGGCTGTCCGGTCGAGCGAAGCTCGACGGCCGCGGCAGGCCTGGTTCGCAGCCGTTCTGCACCGCCACTCCCGCGTATAATTCAGCGTTCCGCAATCATTCGACTGCATAGGGAGAACTCTCATGTCTCTCGCTGGACACGTGGCATTCGTTACCGGCGCATCGCAAGGCATAGGACGTGCCTGCGCTCTTAGACTGGCAAAGGAAGGCGCGACCGTGGCGGTCGCTGCCCGCAATCAGGAGAAACTCCACGAACTGGTAAGCGAGATCACCGCCGCCGGCGGTCAGGCCGTGGCCTTTCCCCTCGATGTCGTCGACGAGGAGCAGGTCAAGACGATGATCAAGGCTGCCATCGCGCAATTCGGGAAGATTGACATTCTTGTCAATAATGCCGGCATAACGCGGGACCAGCTCGTAATGCGCATGAAGCGGGCGGACTGGGACACGGTGCTGCAGACGAACCTCACGTCCGCCTATCTCTGCGTTCAGCAGGTCATTCCGTCGATGCTCAAGCAGCGCTGGGGCCGGATCATCAACGTCACCAGCGTATTCGGCCAGATGGGGCAAGCCGGGCAGGCCAACTACGCGGCATCGAAGGCGGGGCTGATCGGCTTGACGATGGCGATTGCCCGCGAAGTGGGGTCGCGCAACATTACTTGTAACGCGGTGGCACCTGGATTCATCGAAACTCCCATGACCGATGTGCTCAGCGACGAATTCAAGCAGAACGCGGTCAAGCAGATTCCGCTGGGTCGGGTGGGGACCACCGTAGACATCGCTGGCGCGGTCGCATTTCTTGCGTCCGAGGACGCTTCTTACATCACCGGGCACGTGTTGAGCGTGAACGGCGGCATGTTGATGGGGTAGAAATCACGCACCACAGAGGATACAGAGGCTCACAGTGGAAAACATGAAAGCCGAAAAGAGAGATTTTGAGATTTCCTCTGTGCCCTCTGTACCCCCTGTGGTGAAAGACGTTTCTTTTCGGCAAGCCGAATCTGCCGCAGAAATCGCCCAAGCCCGCGAACTCTTCCTTGAATATGCGCAGTCGCTCGGCTTCAGCCTGTGCTTCCAGAACTTCGACAAGGAACTCGCGAACCTTCCTGGGGATTACGTGCCGCCCGAAGGGCGCCTGCTGCTGACGCAATTCGAAGGCCAAGTAGCGGGATGCGTCGCGCTGCATAAGCTGGAAGACGGCATCTGCGAAATGAAGCGTCTTTACTTGCGGCCGAAATTTCGCGGGAAGGGGCTGGGGCGCGCGATCGCCGACCGCATCATTGCCGAAGCCCGTGCGATCGGGTACCAGCGCATGCGACTCGACACGGTCGAGCCTGTGATGAAAGACGCGGTTGCGATGTACCGCCGGATCGGATTTCGCGAGATCGCTCCGTACTGCAAGAATCCCATCGCCGGCGCGCTCTACATGGAACTGCAGTTGTAAATCGGCACTGTCTTCAGCCACAATATCCGCCACGATCTTGACTGGTCATCTCTTGGGGAAAGAGTTCACCACCATGAAAAGAATCTTTGCGCTCGCCGCCGTTCTCATACTCGCTGCGTCCACCTGGGCTGCCGACGGAAAGACCGTCAGTTACAAGAGCGGCGATGAAACCGTACAAGGGACGCTCTACACGCCCTCGGGCAAGGGACCATTCCCGGCGCTCATCGTGATCCACGAATGGTGGGGCTTGAATGACTGGGTGAAGGAACAAGCGTCGAAGCTTTCGGACCAGGGTTATGTCACGCTGGCGGTCGATCTGTATCGCGGCAAAGTTGCGACGACTCCCGACATGGCCCACGAGATCATGCGCGGAGTTCCGGAAGACCGCGCCAAACGCGACCTTCACGCCGCTTTTGAGTTCCTGGCCGCGCAGCCGAACGTGAAGAAAGACCGCATCGGCGCCATCGGTTGGTGCATGGGCGGCGGCTACTCGCTCGATGTCGCGCTGCAGGAGCCCACGCTCGCGGCTGACGTCATCAACTATGGACACCTGGCTACCGATCCGGAAGCGCTGAAGAAAATCCATGCGCCCATCCTCGGGCTTTTTGGAGCGCAGGATCGCGGCATACCGCCAGCGGACGTTCGCAAGTTCGGAGAAAGTCTCGAGCAGATAGGAAAGAAAATCGAGATCAAGATTTACGACGATGCAGGACACGCGTTCGAGAATCCCAACAACAAAGACGGGTATCGCGAGGCCGATGCTGCCGATGCATGGAAGCGTACTGTGGAGTTTCTGGCGATGAATTTGAAGAAATAAGACGAGTTCCACTGCTCGCGAAAAGCCGCGCCGGACGGATGGTTTGAACGGAAGCCAATTCCTTGTACAGCGTATAAGTAATACTAAAATATCGACAAAAATCACTCACTGCCATTCGTTTTCCACATGGCACGAAGGTCTTAGTGATTGGCACAAATTTCCCCTTGCCAGAAGTTGCCGCTCTGGTTACCATGACCCATCCTGAAATGCTCCCTACCATGAATATCGGCGAGACCATCCGCAACTACCGGCTCCAAAAAGGGATGTCTCAGGGCGACATCGAAAAGCGAACTGGCCTGCTGCGCTGCTACCTGTCGCGCGTCGAAAACGGCCACACCATTCCGTCGCTGGATACGCTGTCGAAGATCGCCGGAGCCATGGAGTTACCACTTTCACAATTCTTCTCCGATCCGAATCACAGCAACGGGTCCAAGGGACTGCCTCAGCTCTCCGACGACGAAGTCCGCTTCCTGAGCCAGATCCGCCGCTACTCTACCAGCCTGAACGACAGCGACCGCAAGCTGGTGCTCGCCATGGTCAAAAAGATGGCGTCGAATTCCGCGAAATAGCTTCTAGCTCCTGGCTTCTGGCCAAATCACAGAACTTCTCGCGCTGGCCGCCAGTCTGCCAAAGGTTGCATCCTACGCTCCCTGTCTACGGCTTCTCCACAAGCTAGAAGCTAGAAGCTAGCAGCTAGGAGCTAAGAGCTGTTTTCCTGTGACCTTCATCACTGACATTTTTCCTACCGCTGCTATCGTTCTCCTCGCTTCTTGATCCTACACATCGCGCCCTTTGTCTTCTGCGAGTGAGGTCGTCATGACCAAGAAAACCAAGCTGGACCTTTATAAGGAATTCAAGTCGGAGTACGTCACGTCAAAAGAGCCCGTGCTGGTCGTGGTGGGCCCTGCCAAATATTTATCGATTACCGGACAAGGAACGCCTGGAGGAGAACGCTTTCGATCCCACATCTCAGCACTCTATTCCGTTGCTTTTACACTAAAGATGTCCGAAAAACTTGCGGGGCATGACTACAAGGTCTGCCATCTGGAAGGTCAATGGTGGGCGGACGACGGCTCGGATTTTCGCACGCACCAGACCAGGAAGTGGCAGTGGCGCCTGCTGATTCGCGTGCCCGAATTCATCAATCAGAAGCAGGTGGACGCTGCTATTCAGACGGTGCTGACAAACGCCAAGTCCGCACTGGCAGGCCAAGTGAAACTGGAGGAGTTGACGGAAGGCCGGTGCGTGCAGATGCTGCACGTCGGGCCGTACGCGGAAGAAAAGGCCTCGGTCGCCAGGATGCACGAGTTGGCGGAAGACAATGGCGTACGCCTGCGCGGACCGCATCACGAGATCTATCTTTCGGATCCCAACCGCGTTCCTCCGCAGCGGTTGCGTACCATCCTGCGATATCCGGTGGAGTGAACCCTCGTCGTTGGTCGATGCCGTTGGTCGTTCGCCAAACCGTTTGTTGACTACGGATGGCCCCCGACCAACGACCAGCCTTCCCCTTACTTTCGTACCATGTCCCTTGGTGCCCGATGGGGATCTCGTGCCGGGGATTGCCTCTCCTCTAGACTATGCGTGGAGACCTCTGTGACCACCGACGAGGAACTGAATGTTCTCGACACGCAACTGCGCCGGCTGAAGATCGAGTACGAGATTTTCTTCAGCAATCCGAGCAAACGTCCTCCCACGGACATCGAGTGGAAGGTGCTCGCTCTGTTGCGGAAGTTTTCCGATGGCGGCCGCATGAACTTTTCGCAGCGCTACCGCTACAACGAAATGGCGCAGCGGTATGCCATCTACAGCGATTTATGGCGCAAGAAGTGCCGCATTCGCGAGGAAGGATACCGCCGTCCGCAGGACGCTCTGTTGTCGGTGCAGGGAGTCCGCACGGCGGAAGAAGAGCACAAGCCCCACCATCCCGTGTACGGTGTCAGCCATGCTGCGGCGGCGGCCGCCGTGGGCGGAAATGCGGCGGCGCCGCACTTCACGCTCCATAGCGTTGACCCGTCGGAGCGCGAGCAGGTGGAGCGGCTCTACAACTCCCTGGTCGCGGCCAAGAAAAAGGCGGGAGAAAACGTTACCGGTACGATCGACTCGTTCACTGCGTTCGTGCAGAAAAAGACGGAGCAGATTCGCAAGCAATATCACTGTGAAGGCGTCGAATACTCGGTCGAATTGGCCGACGGTCACGTGAAGCTGAAGGCCAAGGCCAAGACTTAGTCGACGTTCACTCCTTCTCTCAACTGAGGCCGCGGGTTTGCCGCGGCATTTTCTTTTCCTACCTTCCAGTCGCGACTCTCGAACCAGCGCTTAGGGCACGAGCGATCGACGACCGCTTACTGATAAAATCTCCGGTCGCCATCCATTTTCCAGAGGCCATCATGTCCCGTATTCAGCGCGCCATCCTGAGCGTCACCGACAAGACCGGACTCGTCGATTTCGCGCGTAGACTCTCCGCCCTCGGCATCGAACTCATCTCCACCGGAGGCACTGCCAAACTGCTTCGCGACTCCGGCATCACCGTAAGAGACATCTCGGATCTGACAGGTTTTCCCGAGATGCTCGACGGCCGCGTGAAGACACTGCATCCCAAGGTTCACGGGGGAATCCTGCATCGGCGGGAAGATCCCAACCACGTGGCCGCGGTGAAAGAGCACGGCATTCAGCCCATCGATATGGTGGTTGTGAATCTTTATGCCTTCGAAAAAACCGCGGCCAAGCCCGGGGTCGCATTCGAAGAACTGATCGAGAACATCGATATTGGCGGGCCATCAATGATCCGCTCGGCGGCAAAAAACTTTCAGGACGTGGCCATCGTGACTTCGCCGGCGGATTACGGCGCGATCGCTGCCGAACTCGAACATGAGAAGGGAAAACTCTCGAAAGAAACGAAGTGGCGGCTCGCGCAAAAGGCGTTCGCTACGACGGCGGCATACGATTCCGCGATCGCTTCAACGCTGGAGCAAATCAGCCCGGAGAAGATGCAGCGGGAATCCAGCTTCCCGAATACTCTGCGGTTCTCATTTCACAAGACTCTCGACCTGCGCTACGGCGAAAATCCGCACCAGAAAGCTGCAATGTATTCCGACGGCTCGGGCGCAGGGGTTGCGAACGCGCGGCAGTTGCAGGGCAAGGAACTGTCCTACAACAACATCGTCGACCTGCAAGCGGCGTGGGATCTGGCGCAGGAATTCGACGAGCCGGTGGTCGCCATTATCAAGCACACCAATCCCTGCGGCACGGCGACTGGAAAGACGCTGGCCGAGGCCTACAAGCGGGCGCTGGAGTGCGATCCCGTGTCAGCGTTTGGCGGTGTCATTGGCGTGAACCGTCCCGTCGACGCCGGGGCGGCGGAGGAGATGCACAAGCTCTTCCTGGAGGTAATAGCCGCGCCCGGGTTTGACGAAGCGGCGAAGGCAAAATTCGCGTCGAAGAAGAACCTCCGGCTGGTGGAAGTGAAAGCCGCGGATCAGAAATGGATCCTGAAGAATGTTTCTGGAGGCATGCTCGTACAAGACGCCGACGTGCGCCCGTTACAGGATGCTGACTTGAGGGTAGTCACGAAACGGCCGCCGACCCCGGAAGAGATGCGCGCGCTGCTTTTTGCCTGGAAGGTGTGCAAGCACGTGAAATCCAACGCGATCGTCTATGCGCGCGAAGGACAGACGGTGGGCGTGGGCGCTGGGCAAATGTCGCGGGTCGACTCGGCTAAGATCGGTGCAATGAAGGCTCAACTGCCACTCAAGGGCACTGTGGTCGCTTCCGACGCGTTCTTTCCTTTCCCGGACGGTGTCGAAGAGATTGCGAAGGCCGGGGCCACGGCCGTGATCCAGCCCGGCGGCTCGCAACGCGATCCGGAAGTGATCGGAGCCGCCGACCGCCTGGGGCTGGCAATGGTGTTTACGGGAGTGAGGCACTTCAGACACTAAGAGCGGACCTCGGACCTTGGACCTCGGCAACACTGATTCACTCAATCGCAACCCATTTCGGCCAGACGCCGCCGAAAGAGGCATTTCAGCACCCTGACGTGCCCTCAGTAACCGCCAGCGATACGCCTATCGCTCAGGCGCGGCTGAGAGGGGGCCCCTTTCAAAACCAGCACAAAACAGGAGCTCTCAGTATCTTGGACGTCAGGTTTCCAACCATTACCGGGTCGTTGTACTTCTGGAATGTCCATTTACTTTCCTTTACACCACATTTGTTTCCAACCCTCAGAAACCGGGTTAGAATAAAGGCACCTTCCCCCCGACGGCTTTGCATCCAACAAGCTGAGGTAATCCGGAAGCGCGCTGTGAGCGCAGTCAAGGTCCTGAATGATGAGAATTTTCCCTCTTTTCTTAGTTTTGGGAGTGGCATCTATCGCTGTCGCTCAAACCGGCCAATCCACGCCCGCCACAGGGGACTCCAGCCAGCCCGCGCCGCGCAAAGTCGACAAAGCGGCCGCCTACTACCACTACACGCTGGCTCATATGTACGAGGAAATGGTTACGGCGTACGGCCGCAGCGACCTGGCCCTGAAGGCGACCGAGGAATACCGGCTGGCGATTGAAGCGGATCCGTCGTCGGAATTCCTGACCTCAAGCTTGGCCGAGCTCTACGTCAAGACCGGACGCATTGCCGATGCCGTAAGAGAAGCCCAAGACATCATCAAGCGCGATCCGACGAATCTGGAAGCTCACAAACTTCTGGGCCGAATCTACCTGCGTTCTCTGGGCGACATGCCGGGCGGAAATGGGTCGGACAATATTCTGAAGCTCGCGATCGAGCAGTACCAGGAAATCGTGAGGCTCGACCCGCAGAGCGTAGACGATCACTTGCTGCTCGGCCGCCTGTATCGCTTGAGTAACGACATGCCGAAGGCAGAGGCCGAACTGAACACGGCGATCAAGATCGATCCCAGTTCCGAAGAGGCGGTCACCACGTTGGCGATGCTGTACACCGATGAGGGCGATACGGCACATGCGCTCAAGGTTCTGAGCTCGATTCCCGACTCGGCGCGCTCGGCCAAGTTGTATTCCGCGCTCGGAGCCGCGTACGAACAGCGCAAGGAATACAAGAACGCTATCGATTCCTACAAGCACGCCATCGTACTCGATCGCGACAATCTGGACGCAATCCGCGGTCTCGCCGAAAACTATTTGAATGATGGCCAGCTCGACGCCGCGCTCGAACAGTACAAGGTCATCTCAGATTCGAATCCCGAAGACGCGCAGACTTACGTTCGCATCGCCGAGATCTACCGGAGGCAGGCGAAATATGATCTGGCGCTGGAAAATCTGAAGCACGCTGATACCTTGATCCCTGACACCGCGGAAGTCCCTTACAGCATGGCTGCCGTGTACCAGGCGCAGGGACGCTACGATGAAGCGGCCAAGCTGCTGCAGGATCTTCTGAAGAAAACCGAAAAGAGCAGCGAAATCGGCACCAGCCAGACCGACCGGAACAATCGCGCGATCTTCATCGAGCGGCTGGGCATGGTCTACCGCGAGCAGGAGAACTACACAGCGGCGGTCGACACATTCCGCAAGATGCTCACGCTGGGCGATGAGAATGCCCGCAGCGGCTATCAGGAGATCATCGACACATATCGCGACGCTAAGCAGTGGCCACAGGCCACGGCCGCAGCGAAAGAAGCGGTGCAGAAGCTGCCAAACGATCGCGACCTGCGCATGGTGCTGGATGCGCAACTCGCCGACATGGGCGAGTTCGATCAGGCAGTCGCGGATATTAAGGGCATGCTCAAAGGCGGTCCGGAAGACCGAGATGTTCACCTCCGGCTAGCCATCATCTACACCCGCGCCAAGCGCTGGAGCGATGCCGAACAGTCACTCGCCAAGGCGGAGCAGCTGTCAAGCAAGGCCGACGACAAAGCATACGTGAGCTTCCTGCGCGGCGACCTCTACCAGCGGCAGAAGATGTTCGACCAGGCAGACAGCGAGTTCCGCAAAGTACTGGCCGTGACCCCGCCGACGGATCCGCAGGCGGCGGCGACGCTGAACTATCTCGGATACATGAATGCCGATCGCGGCGTGAAGCTTGAGGAATCGCTCAACTACATCAAGCAGGCACTTACCTTCGAGCCGAACAACGGAGCGTACCTCGATTCGCTCGGCTGGGCTTACTTCAAGCTGGGCAAGTACGATCTGGCGGAAGAGAACCTGAACAAAGCTTCGGTGCACATGGGATCCGATCCTACGGTGCAGGAACATTTGGGCGATCTGTATCAGAAGACGGGACGCTTGAAACTGGCCGCCTCGCATTGGGATCGCGCGGTGCAGGAATGGAATCGGACCGTTCCCGCCGAGCAGGACTCGGAAACCTTCGCCAAGGTGCAGCAGAAACTTGACGCTGCCAAAGTAAAGTTGGCGAAAGAAGACTCGAACAAACAGTAACTTGAGGGTGCCCCATCCTAACGGCGCGTCTTTTGCGACGTTAGGGTGGGGACTTTGCTGGAGAACTCGATTTGGGGTGGCGCAGCGCTTTCAGCGCTGCGAGGAAGCCTTTCTTTTCTGCTGGGCTTTAGCCCCTGAGGTCTGGCAAGGGCTTTCAGCAAGGGTAAAGCCCTGCCAAGCTCCCGCGGTCGTGACAATCCGTCCACCGTCTCGCGATAAACTTCTCTGATGATGCAGACAGCCCTGAGCATCACCATTCGCCAAGGCACCACCGGCGACATTCCGGAGATGCCCGCCAGCGACGCCGCATGTGCGAGGACATGAACTACACCGACGCCGACGTCCTTTCGGCGATGGTAAACGTGACCGCCGACTATCTGAAGAAAGCGATTCCCGAAGGCTCGTTCCGCTCGTGGCTGGCCTGCGACAACGGCCGCGTCGTGGCGGGAGGCGCAGTTGTCATCAGCCCATGGCCTGCGCATGCCTACGATCTCGAATGCCGGCGGGCGACCATCCTCAATGTCTATACCGAGCCGGAGTACCGGCGGCGCCGGATTGCCCGGCAGATTATGGAAACCATGATCAACTGGTGTAAGCAGGAAGGCTTCGCCCGCGTGAGTCTGCACGCCAGCGAACACGGCCGGCCGTTGTACGAATCGCTCGGTTTCGAAGACAGCAACGAAATGCGGCTGAACCTACACTAGCGAAATTGTTGATTCATGATTGTTGGTTAAGAGCCCAAAGACATTTGGATTCTCAATCAGCAATCAGAAATCAACAATGCTATCCTTGCCCCATGCTGGCGACTTACGCGGTGCAGGTGACGCAATCCCGCGGACGGCGCTTCGCTGAGTCGCCGCACCCGTACCGCAACGATTTCCAGCGCGACCGCGATCGCGTGATTCACGCCCGCGCATTTCGCCGTCTAGAGGCCAAGACGCAGGTCTTCACCCGCCGCTACTCCGATCACTTCCGCAACCGCCTGACGCACACGCTGGAAGTGACGCAGATTTCTCGCACCATTGCCGGGGCACTCGGGCTCAACGCCGACCTTACGGAAGCACTCGCACTGGTGCATGACATCGGGCATCCTCCGTTCGGACACGCGGGCGAGAAAGCTCTCAACGCTGCAATGCACGAGCATGGACTCCTCTTCGACCATAATCTCCATGCCTTGCGCATTGTGGAAGACTTTGAGCAGCGCTACGCGGCTTTTCGCGGCCTGAATCTGACGTTCGAAGTGCGCGAGGGGATCATCAAGCACTCGCACGATTACGCTGCGAAGGAGCATCCTGAACTCGCGGAGTATCTTCTGGACCAGCGTCCGCCACTGGAAGCCCAGCTGATCGACCTATCGGACGAAATCGCTTACAACACCGCGGACCTCGATGATGGCTACGAATCGCATTTGCTGTCGCTCGAGGAGATCCGGGAGGGCGTTGGAATTTTCGAGCGCTTCTATCGCGAGGTCGCGCAGCTTTACCCCCAGGCTCCCGAGAAGCTCAAGTTTAATGAGACGCTGAAACGCATGCTCAACCGGCTGGTGGACGATCTGATCCGGACGACACAGAAGCGAGTCAATGAGGCCCGGATTCAGAGCGTGGAAGGAATGCGCAAACATCCGGAACGACTGGCGGCATTCAGCCCGGAAGTCGAAGCCGAGCGCAAGCAGAACAAAGAATTCCTTTACGAGAATCTCTATTACAGCCCATCGCTGGCGGACGAGAAAGATGATGCTGAACGCATCGTCCGCGAATTATTCGCCTTCTGGATGGCTCACCCTGAGTCCCTTCCTCACCAATATCAGGAGAAGGCGAAAGACGAAGGATTGCCGCGCGTCGTCTGCGATTACATCGCCGGCATGACCGATCCGTTCATCTTCGAGCAGTACGAGAAGCACTGTGGATAAGCGCTCACGTAGCGACAGCCGCCTCGGCTGTCGGTCGAGCGAAGCTCGACTCTATGTCACTTCGCCGAGCCGGCGAATCCCCTCCCCAATCTGCGCGTCGCCCATTCGAGAGTAGCCCAGCATGATGCCCGCTACCTGCCGGAACATCGGATCGCCAGTTTTTTCGAAAGTGGTATTGCTATTGCACGAGAAGTGGATATTTAACAATACCATGAACTATTTCATTCTAAATCATAGAGATTCCGGCAGGCATCTTTAGACTGGGGAAGAAAATGCGGGCTTTGCAGAAATATCTCTTACCGATAGTGCTGACCATGGCCCTGTTCGCGGCCGGTCTGGCGACGCCGATGGTGGCGCATGCGGCCAGCGACGAACCGCAGGCAGCCAAATCACATGACGGTCAGCACGATTTCGATTTCGAAGCCGGCACCTGGAAGATCCATCTAAAAAGACTTCTCCATCCTCTAACTGGTTCCACCACCTGGACCGAATTTGACGGTACCACCGTCACCCGCAAACTCTGGGACGGCCGCGCCAATATTGAGCAGTTTGAAACCACCAGCTCTGCTGCCCATATCGAAGGCCTCACTCTCCGTCTGTACAATCCCGAGTCCCACCAGTGGAGCATCTATTGGGCCACCAGCAAAGATGGCATTCTCGGCATACCCACCATCGGCGAATTCAAGAACGGCCAAGGTGAGTTCTACGACCGGGAGCCCATCAATGGGCGAGTCGTCCTGGTGCGATTTATCTGGTCACAAATCACCCCGACGTCTGCGCACTTTGAACAATCCTTCTCCGACGATGGAGGCAAGACCTGGGAAGTCAACTGGATCACTGACCAGACCCGCATCAGCGAAGAGGAATTTAAAGCGGCGGCAGAGTCCAGTACGCCCAAGCTCGATCCGCAATCCACGCAGGCAGCCGACCACCAGCACGACTTCGACTTTGAGTTCGGAAGCTGGAAAGCCCATCTCAAGCGCCAGTCGCACCCGTTAAGCGGTTCCGATACCTGGGTCGATTACGACGGCACTTCGGTCGTGAGCAAGCTCTGGAACGGCCGCGCGAACTTTGGCGAGTTGTCGGTCGACGGCCCGAACGGGCGCGTTGAGGGCATCACGCTGCGCCTGTACAACCCGCAATCACATGAGTGGCGCCTCTACTGGGCCAACAGCAAAGACGCGATCTTGCAGGTTCCTACCATCGGCCAATTCGAGGGCGCGCGCGGAGGGTTCTTCGACCAGGAAGATTTTCAAGGTAAGTCCATCTTCGTCCGTTTCGTCTTTTCCGACGTGACTCCAACGTCGTTCCAGACCGAGCAAGCCTTCTCGGCCGATGGCGGCAAGAACTGGGATCCCAACTGGAGGGCCATCTTTACTCGTCAGAAGGACTAGCAGGTCGTGGGCATGACTGATCTGTTCATCCTCGGGCAGCCGATGAAACGGCTCACGTAGCGACAGCCGCCTCGGCTGTCGAGGGAAGGCGAAGCCGAGCCGCACGAGAACAAATCCTTGTATTCCTCCCTCCCGGGCCGCAAACTTGGGAACTTCATACGTTCTAATCGTGTCTCTACCAAAAGAAGTATGGAGGTCCGCATGTCCGAACCTTCTTATGGCTTCATCCGCACGACTGCGATGGTTTTTCTTCTGAGCGCCCTGGTTTTGCCCGGCGCTCTCGCACAGACCTCCACGCAGTCACCAGCCGAGGGCATCGCCCCAAAAAGCGATCCTGACCGGCAGCAGGCCCTCGAATTCATCGACAACGGGAAGATGGCGCAGGCCATGCCTTTGTTCGAGAAGCTGTGCGCGGAATATCCCAAAGACCCCGGCTTGTGGGAAGGATGGGGTGTCTCGACTCTAGGTTATTCGCAAACTCTCGCGGATGCCGATTTGCGAAAAAAGGCGCGTGCCCGCGCTCGCAGCTTCCTGATCAAGGCCAAAGAACTGGGCGACAACAGCAACCTGTTGCAGATCCTGCTCGGCATGATTCCCGAGGATGGCGGCGAGAACTCTTTCTCCCCGCGAAAAGAAGTCAATGATGTCATGCAGCAGGCCGAGGCCGACTTTTCGCGGGGTGACTTTGGCAAGGCTCGCGAGGGCTACCTGCACGCTCTCCTGCTAGAACCGAAAAACTACTCTGCTGCCCTATTTATGGGAGACGTGTATTTCAAACAGCACGTCAACGGAAGTGCCGGAGAATGGTTCGCACGCGCGGTGGAAATTGATCCGAACCAGGAAACCGCCTACCGCTACTGGGGTGACGCGCTCTGGGCCATGGGGAGGAGCGTCGAAGCCCGCGAGAAATACATTCAGGCCGTGGTCGCTGACCCTTATAACAACCGGTGCTGGGTCGGCCTATCTCAATGGGCGGACCGGACCAAGGTCAAGCTGAACTGGGTTCGACTGCAAGACAAGGGCGGCGTCACACAAAAGGACGACCAACACATAAACATCACGATTGATCCCGATTCTCTGAAAAAACACGACCCCACCGGGAGCGCCTGGCTGATGTATGGCATGAACCGTGCCTTGTGGCAGGGGGACAAATTCAAGAAAGAATTCCCCAATGAGCCCAAGTATCGGCGGACCATGCGCGAAGAGGCGGATTGCCTGCATCTGATGGCCGCTACGCTAATAGGGCAAAAAGATTTCGAGAAGAAAAAAAATGAAGTCGATCCAGCGTTAGTCGCATTAGTGCAGATTGACAAAGCGGGTTTTATCGAGCCGTTTGCCTTGCTCAATCGCGCCGACGCCGAAATCGCTCAGGACTATGTTTCATACCGTAACGCCCACCGTGACGTGATCTACCGGTACTTCGACGAGTTCGTGGTCCCAAAGGCTCCGCAGTAGGAACCTGTGACTTTGTATCTCCAGCAGCGGGTCTGCGACCCGCGGACAGCCGAAGACGGCTGTCCCCACAATTTGACTATTGGCCCGCGACTTTGACCACTACGTCGAACAGCACTCGCGGGCCGCGTCTGACTTCCTCCACACGAATCCTCTCGTCGTTGCCGTGCTCGGTGCTGCCTTCTTCCTCGGTCGCGGTATAAGGATTGAAACCGTAAGCGACGATGCCCAGCGGGCGGTAGCGCTGATTCTCGGTGTAACCGCTGGTAATGTGCGGGACTACCGGCGTCCCAGGAAAATACTTTGCCGAGGTTTCCCGGATGGCCGCGAACAGAGAGTTGTCGGTGCTGGAGTAGTTTGCCTCGCGGAACTCCGGTTCGATCGGCTCAATGGTCACGTCGGGGTCATTCACCACTCGGCGCAATGTCTCGAGCACGGCTTTCGGATCGCCGCCCGGCAGGATTCGCAGGTCGAGATTGGCCCAGGCCTCGGGAGGAATGACATTCGTCTGCTCGGAGCCCCCCAGCATGGTGAGTGAAATCGTGTCGCGCAGCAGGAAGTTCAGCGACTCATCGCGCTCGACTTCCTGCTGAAAGCTCTTGTCTTCGATAGCCTTCTTAACGTTTCGGTAGTAAAGAGTTCGCTCCGGTGGCTCGTAGGGCGCCATGTCGCGCAGGAATTCATCCACGACCGGGAGCACTCGCAGAGGCGTCTTATACGCCAGGATCTTGTTCAGCGCGTGCACCAGGCGGTTCGGGGCGGAGTCCGGGTTCGGCCTCGATCCGTGCCCCGGCCGTCCGTGTGCCACCACATGCAGCCAGTATGAGGTCTTCTCGCCCACATCGACGCCGACGTATTTGACCTTCCCGTTCTCGAGCAGGTTCTCGCCACCCTCGTTGATCAGGAACTCAGCATTCCCCAGCAGATCGCGCTGATTCTTGGTGAACCAATCCGTGCCCCGCCCTTCGGCCTCTTCGTCGGCAACTGCCAGAAAGATGACGTCACGGTCCAGGGCAACTTTCTCGCGCTTCAGCATGACCATCACGACAAGCTGGGCAAGGCCCTCGTCCTTCATATCCTGCGCGCCACGGCCCCATATGTAGCCGTCGCGAAGCTCTCCGCTGAACGGTGGGACCTTCCAGTGGGAGGCATCGCTGGTGACCACGTCCATGTGGTTCAGCAGGATGATGGGACGTTTTGACTCAGCGGTGGTATGAGGGATGCGCGCCCATAAGTCGCCGCGACCGGGCGCAATCTCGAAGACCCGGTTTTCAATTCCTTCGTCATCGAGAATCTTCTTGAAGAATTCGACTCCGCGCATTTCATTACCGGGAGGATTGGTGGTATCGACCCGCAGATACTGCTGCATCCAGTCTTCGGCAAGGTCGGAATACTGACGAAGATGCTCATCGGAAATCCGCGAGGACGGCATCCCCAACTCCTCGGCACGGGTCAAACCGCAAAAAAGGGCCGCTATTACTAGTAACCTGATTACCAGTAACCTCGAAAATGCACTGCTTGTGTTGCGTTTCGCTACCAAGTCCCCTCCATGGTTTTCGCTGCGGAATCAACGGGTTCGCCTAGCCAACGACCGGCCACCAACGACTGTCTTCCACGCACTTTTTATATCAGCTTTCCCAAAATTACCCTGCCCTTGCAGCTACGGTAATCGTCCGGGCGCGGGCGCTTTTACAATAGCCATAGATATCAACCATTTAGCTACTCAACCCTGAAGCCTGATTTGGCATCCGACATGTATTAGAACAGACGGCGCCAGTGCAGTGGGGCGCCCGAGATCCCAGGCCAAGCGTAGCGTCAGCGCTGGGCCCGGCCCAGCGAATCTGCTGGTTCCTTTTTGCTCTCAGGGACGCGATTAAATTTCAAGCACGCCCCAGGCGTGCCGGAGTGGAGCTAAACGCTCCCCAACTTGGAGGAAGTCATTATGAACCACCGTCTCGTAATCGCCCTGCCTTTGGCCGCGGTTCTTGCTGTACCGGCCCTTGCGCAGACCACCTCGTCTGATCAGAGCCAGCCTGCTGCCACGCAGCAGTCGACGTCGAGCGACACTGGCAACGCCACCGGCAAAGCGCCTCTGGCCGCTCCGTCGCGCGAAGGCTTCTGGGGACGCGTCAATCCCTTTGCCCGCAAAAAGTATGTCCAGCGGCAGACAGAACCGATCCGCGACCGCGTCAACGAACTCGATGAGCTGACCTCGCAGAACAGCAAGCAGATCAAAGACGTTGATTCGCGCGCTACCCAAGGCATCAAGCTGGCTTCGGACAAGGCGAATCAGGCCGACCAGCACGCCATCGACGCCGGCAACAAAGCCACTGCGGCGCAGCAATCGGCGCAGCAGGTGACCGCTCGCGTGCAGACGGTCGAGACCGTGGTCAGCAATATCGACCAGTACAAGGCCTCGAACCAGACCGAAATTCGCTTCCGCCCCGGACAGACCGTCCTCAGCAAGAACGCGAAGGACGCCCTTGACACGATGGCTGGAAACCTGAAGGGTCAGCGCGGCTACATCATCGAGGTCCAGGGCTTCTCATCGGGCAAAGGCCAAGGCGCCATCACGACCTCGCAGAAGATGGCCGAGTCGGTGGTGCGCTACCTGGTTTTGAACCATGACATCCCGGTCTACCGCATTTATCTTGTGGGCATGGGCAACGCTCCCGTACCGTCGGATGACGCTGCGAAGACGAAGCGGATCAACGGCGGCCGCGTCGAAGTCAGCCTGCTGAAGAATGACCTGGAGCAGCTCTCGTCCAATACCGGAGCTCCCATGACCAGCGATCAGCAGCAACAGCCCAAGTAAGATTTTTCTTCCGTCGTTTTGGGACCCATTGGGCGCCTCGCCCGAAAGTCCCTCCCCCAGAAAAGCCCTCGCGTAAGCGAGGGCTTTTTCATTGGTCTATACTCTGTCTCATCACAGGAGCCCAGAGCGCAAGTGGAACTCTACCGCTGGCTGCCGGCCGACGCCGTCAAGATTGTCCTGGTGCTCTTCCTCTCTTTTCTGGTCGGACTCGAACGCGAAGAACACAAAACCTCTTCCGGAACGTATTCTTTCGGTGGAGTCCGCACCTTTCCTCTCATCGGCCTTCTCGGCTACTCCATCGCCCTACTTTCCGGAACTCAACTTCTCCCGGTTACGCTCGGCTTTTTGGTTGTCGGCAGTTTCCTGCTGCTCTCCTACTGGCACAAGATCTCGCACTCTGAAACCGCGGGCGTCACCTCCGAAATGTCGGGAATGACCACCTATTTGGTGGGCGCCCTCGTCTACTACGACCACTTTTGGATCGCCACCTCCCTCGGCGTTGCCAGCCTCCTGCTCCTTGAATTAAAGGAGGGACTGGAAACCCTCGCCAACCGCACCGCCCCGCAGGAAATTCTCACCTTCGCCAAGTTCCTCCTGCTCACGGCCGTAATTCTTCCCGCGCTCCCTCATGAGGAATTTACCCGCTTCCACATCAATCCTTTCAAGACCTGGCTGGTGGTGGTCGCCGTCAGCACGGTCTCCTACGGAAGTTATGTGCTCCAGAAGGTCACCAAAGAGCATGGCGGAGTCGTCCTCGCCGCGTTGCTCGGCGGAGCCTACTCTTCCACCGCCACCACCGTGGCCATGTCGCGCCGCGCCGCCCGCGAACAGCGACCGCACCTTTTCTCCGGAGGCATCCTCATCGCCTCTGGCATGATGTATCTTCGCCTCGCCGCTCTCCTCACCCTCTTCAGTCGCCCTCTCGCCGCACAGCTGGCGCCCGCCTTTCTCGCCCTCGCCGCAGCCGCTATCGCCACCGGTTGGTTCTGGTCCCACCGCCCGGATGCCGTCGTCTCGCAGATCAAGCGCGAATTTGAACCTGGCAATCCCCTCGAACTGATGGCCGCTTTCCTCTTCGCCATTCTCTTCCTCGCCATGCTCATCGCCACCCAACTGGCAGTTACCTACCTCGGCCGCGCCGGCATCCGCATCCTCGGTGCCGTCATGGGCGTCGCTGACGTCGATCCCTTCATCATGGGCATGACCCAAGCGGCCGGCGAGCTCACTCCGGTCAATGTCGCCGCCAGTGGCGTCCTGATCGCCGCCGCCAGCAACAACCTGGCCAAAGGCATCTACTCCTTCAGCCTCGCCGACCGCCCGACCGGTAAGCAGAGCCTCTCGTTGCTGGTGGCGCTGGCCGTAGCTGGACTTGTCCCGCTGCTGTGGCTCTAGCAGATAACGCCAGCGAGAGTGCGCTTATTTGACCCCCTCCCGCGACATCGCCAAAGACGATCCGCACTGCGCTATGGCGCACTGGGGAGTCGCGATGAGACTCTGGCATCAGCTGTGGAACGAGCCCGACGCCAAAGTCATTGCGCGAGGCGCCAGCGAAGTGAAAACCGTCGTTTCCTTGCTTCCCCTTTTTTACTTCTGCCGTCCATACTCCTAATCATGCCCGACATCAGATTCGCCCTCCGCCAGTTCGCCAAGGCTCCCGGCTTCGCGACGACCGTCATCCTCACCATTGCGCTGGGCATCGGCGCGAATACGGCGATTTTCACCCTGGTCCACGCGATCCTGCTGAAATCGCTGCCGGTCGCGAATCCCGCAAGCCTCTACCGCATTGGCGACCTCGACGACTGCTGCGTCAATGGCGGCTTCATGAACGACGACGGCGATTTCGATCTGTTTTCCTACGATCTCTACCGTCACATTCAGGACACTACACCGGAGTTTGAACAGCTCGCCGCCTTCCAGTCCGGCCAGAACCTGATGAGCGTCCGTGTCGGTAATAATTTGGCCAAGTCAGAGCGCACCGAATACGTCTCTGGAAATTACTTCTCCACCTTCGGCATCGGAGCCTACGCTGGACGCATGCTCCAGTCCACCGACGACGTCCCCGGCGCCGCCCCAGTCGCAATCATCAGCTACTCAGCCTGGCAAGCTTCACACGCCGCCGATCCCAGCGTACTCGGCTCAACGTTCTACATCCAAAGTCACCCCGTCACGATCGTCGGCATCGCTCCTCCCGGATTCTTTGGCGACCGCATCAACGACAATCCTCCAGCCTTTTGGATTCCCCTGAACGTCGAGCCCATGCTTGAGGGCGAGACCACGCTTCTGAAGGTAGCGGAATCAAACTGGCTCTATGCTCTCGGTCGCGTGAAACCAGGAGTCGCTCCCAAGGCGCTCGAAGCCAAGATCTCCAACACGCTTCGCCAATGGCTCGCCACGCAACCCTCCTACACGCACAACGGCAACGAGAAAGAAATTCCCAAACAACACGTCGTCCTCACACCGGGCGGGGGTGGCATTCAGAATCTTCAGCAAGAAACTGGGGACGGCCTCCGGCTGCTCACTTGGATTTCCGCCCTCGTCCTGCTCGTGGCCTGCGCGAATATCGCAAATCTTCTGCTCGCCCGGGGCGCCGCTCGCCGCGCCGAGACTTCGATTCGCACTGCCCTCGGCGCTGCCCGCACCGTCCTGATCGGACAGTCGCTCACGGAAAGTGTTCTCCTGGCCGTGGCCGGTGGCCTTATCGGCATCGGCATCGCGTATCTCGGCGCGCGCATGATTCTCAACCTCGCCTTTCCCGAAGCTACTCAAATGCCGATACAAGCCAGTCCATCGCCGGTGATCCTTGGCTTTGCATTTCTGCTGTCTCTTATCACTGGGGTCATCTTCGGGATCGTGCCCGCGTGGATCTCCTCCCACGCCGATCCGGCTGAAGCCTTGCGCGGATTGAATCGCTCCACCGGAGATCGTTCCCTTCTTCCGCAAAAGGCACTGATCGTTCTTCAAGCCGCGCTCTCCCTGGTCCTGCTCGTCGGCGCCGGCCTGATGACGCAAACTCTGCGCAACCTCGAGCATCAAAAATTCGGCATCACCACCGCCAACCGCTACGTGATCCACTTCGACACCGGTGGAGGATACAATCTCGAAACGATCGGTGCTCTGAATCAGCGACTCGAGGACGAATTCAAAGCTCTGCCCGGCGTCAAAAGCGCGGGGCTGGCACTTTACAGTGCGCTCGAAGGCAACAACTGGGGCGAATCGGTTTTTATTGAAGGCCGTCCCCTGCCTGGACCCGAGGACCACCATAACTCATCCTGGGACCGCGTCAGTCCACAGTTTTTCCAAACGATCGGCCAGCCTATCCTCCGCGGCCGCGGCTTCACCGATCAGGACACAGCTACTTCACAGATGGTCGCCGTCATCAATCAGGCCTTTGTGAAGAAGTTCTTTCCTAATGAGGATCCCATCGGCCACCACTTTGGAGTCTTCGATCAGAAGTACGCGAGCGACTTCGAAATCGTCGGCATCGTCGCCGACGCCAAATATAACAACCCGCGCGACCCATATCGCGCCATGTATTTCCGCCCCATGACGCAGTTCAATCGCCATGTCACGGGGCGCAATTTCTTCATGGCTGAGAGCCGGTCTCTCTATCCCAACTCGATCACCGTGCAATATGTCGGCGACGCAGCCTCTCTGGAATCGATGGCGCGCCGGACGCTGGCCAGTATCAATCCCGATCTGACCATAGTTACTTTTAAATCGCTCGACTATCAGGTCGCCGACAACTTCAACGGGGAGCGCTTGATCTCCCGCCTGACCGGACTGTTCGGCCTGCTGGCGCTGGTCCTCGCCTCGGTCGGCCTTTACGGCATTACCGCGTATTCTGTCGCGCGCCGCACTAACGAGATCGGTGTGCGCATGGCCCTCGGCGCCAATCGCGGCAACGTCGTCGCTTTGGTGATGAGTCGGGCACTGCTGCTGGTCGCGGTGGGTCTGGCCATCGGTATCCCCGTAGCCCTGCTGGGCGGCCGCCTGATGCGCAGCCAGCTCTTCGGGGTTCGCACCTACGATCCACTCACCCTGGCGGGCGCTGTCTTCGTGTTAGCAGCGTTTGCCGCGCTGGCAGGCTTCATCCCAGCCCGCCGCGCCGCGAGCATTGAGCCGATGAACGCACTACGCCAGGAATAGTCCACGTAGCGACAGCCGCCTCGGCTGTCCGGCGAAACGGAGTGAGCCGCCCTAAAACTGCATCTGTGGTCCCGTGCTTAAACCATCACCACAGAGGTCACAGAGGCACACAGAGGAAATCTAGTGAATGGTCTGCTCGGTCTTACGCACGGGGGGCGCCGAGGTCGAACCCTGGAATTTCGGCGCACCGAGCTTGGTGATCCACAAGCCCGAGTGGATGTCGTTGAAGTACATCAGACCATTCAATTCCGGAGTGTCGCAGGTCACCGAGCAAGGCTGCCCTCCCCAGGTGAAGGGCAGGTTCGGACGGAATCCTTTCGAGTCTCCCGTCCAGAAGCGGGCGATTTCGCGGCCCTGACGATAGAGATCGCCGCGCAGTTCTCCGGAAATATCCAGCACGCGCGCACCGCCGCTGTAGTACCCCTCGTACAGCATGTCGTTGGCCGCCCAGAAATTGTGCGAACCGCCTTCGGGCGCCTCGTACTGCGCAACTTCCTTAGGATGCTTGATGTCGGAGATGTCCATCACATGGCAGATGGCGCGGACGGGGATGCGGTCGCGGTCTTCCAGATTGAAAATGGCGGGGAAGACCTCGTCCCCGACGAACAGATAGTTTTTGTAGCGGAAAACGCTGTGGGTGCCCGCAAGCCAGCCATCGCCGTAAAGTTCGTAGTGATTGAAGTGATACTGGCTGATGAGCTTGGGATTCTCAGGACTGCCTCCGGCCATGCCATTTCCCACATCGAGGATGACAAGCCCATCGCGCCAGTAGGCGAGATAGGCGATCCCATCTTTTACTTGCAGGTCGTGCAGATAGCGGCCACTCGACATCGATCCCATCTCAGTATTGAGTGTGACAACTGTCGGATTCTCCACCTGAAATCGCGCAACCTCCTTGGGATGCTTCGCGTCCTGGAAGTCGATGATGCGCAGGGAGCCGGTTGCATCGTCGGTGAGATAGACGTAGTGACTGTCGATGTAGGCGCTGTGCACGCCGCCGCTGACCGTGGACGTGTACTCGGAGAGCACCTTCAAATGCGAGGGGTCGGAGGTGTCGAGAAATACGATGCCGTTCTTGCGGTTGGACGCTCCCTCACGCGTGAAGACGCCGATCTTCTCATCGGGCGTGGTGCTGATGTCGTTGATCAGCCGCGCGTCGACCTTAAGCGTATCGAGCAGTTTGGGATTCGCCGGATCGGCGATGTCGTAAACGAAGAGTTTGTCAGCAATCGTGGAGAGATAGGCGTGGTGGCCGATGATCCACTCTTCCGACATCATCACATCCGGCATGGGAACGTGGGAGACGACCTCCACCTCGCGCTCCACATTGCGCGGGCGGACCACTGCCGACGCCGAAGCGCTGTGCTGTCCGCTACTGGCGGTGATGACATAGGCGCCGGCCTTCTCCGCGATGAAAGCGCCGTCGGGATAAATAGCTGCTCCGCTTCCAGTGACCGACCATCGCACGGGCGGCTCTTTGCCGCTGTCGGCTGCCGCGAAGTGCACGACGTCGCCGGTGCGGGCTTCAGCTGTGGCGGGTTTGATGCTTAACTTGCGCACCGCATCGCGGACGACCTGCACCGTCACTTTGGCGGCGGCCTCGTCGGAAGTTGCCTTGATGATGACGCTGCCGGGTGCGACACCTGTCACCAATCCCGCCGCGTCAACGGTGGCGATGGCGGGCTTATCGGAAGCCCACTTGATGGCGGCATCACTCCGTGACTCGCCGTTCGGGGTGCGAGCGATCGCAGTCAGTCGTTCGGCGCTGCCAGCAATGATCGGTCGCGCCAGCGACTCGATCTCAAGGGTTGTGATCTTCGAGGTTCCGACATTCACCTTGGCATAGCCGGTTTTACCGGCGATCACGGCACCGACGGTCACGACTCCGGCCGCGTGGAACGTGACTTCCCCAGACTCGTCGGCGCCTGCGAGATCAAATGGAGCCGCAAACCATACTGAAGGCTTGGCCTCTATGGGATTGCCGGCGGCATCTTTGGCGGCAGCGCTGAATTTCACTTTCTGGCCGACGTGGACGTCCAGTGTCTTGGGCGTGATCTCGACGACCGCGGGAGCCACCGAAGTGGTGGATTCCTGCGGTTTGGCCGCTTCCTGCGACCAGATGGCTGGGACTAAGAAGACCGCGACCGCAATCGCCAAACCGACTGCTCTGTGCTTGAACATGCGTCTCTCCTGTGCCTACGGCTTGCTTGGTTCCATCTTCCAGAAATCAATTCCTGCCGCCTGTGGCCCGACATCAATCGTAGCGACGGTTTTCAAACTGACGAGGTCGATCACTTCGACCGTCCCGGGTTCCGTGCCGACTCCCTCTACGGAAATGAATGCGTAGCGATCATCAGGCGAGACGACGGCGCCGTGAACAACTTTTCTTTTTGTCGGAATGTTGGCCAGTTCCTTCCCGCTGACCGGATCGAAGATCGAAACAGACTGACCGCGCTTGTTGGTTGCAATCAAGCGGCCGTCTTTGGTCATGGCGAGGTTGTACACGCCGTTGCCCGCGGGGAAACGCCGAGCCAGCTTCCAGGCAGCAGTGTTGACCGCGACGATATCGTTGGTCTGATTGCAGGCGACGTAAATAACGGATCCGTCATTCGAAGGCTGCGCCCACGTCGGAGTACAGGTCGGCTTGTGATCGGACATGTTGTGCATCTTTTGATCTGCACCGGCCGGGTATGGAGAGCCGGTCATCCCCATCTCTTTGCCCGGGGCTAGCATGAAATAGCGAGATACGGCAAATTTGCTGGTATCGATCTCGACCAGCATGTCGTCCATCATGCAGGCCGAGTAATGTTCGGTTCCGGCGTGATTCAGGCGCGATCCGTGCGGCATGGTGCAGGTCGTGATGCGCTTCACCTCGATCATCTGATCAGTGGCCACGACCGAAATCGAGGACGGAACCATATCGCCGTGGAAGTTCGCATTCGCGACGTAGATGAAATTGCCATCCGGCGTGATGTCCGTGGTCGCCGGGAACATCCCGAGGCTGGTGTACTTGATGACGTCGTTGCTGCCGGCGCGATACTTCCAGACAGAGCCTTCGGGGCGGCCATGGCCTTCGGAGACGTAAAAATACTGCTTGTCCGGTGAGATCGCGATGCCGTGCGGACCGTTGATGTCCATTGGCATGAGGCCTGTGCGCGTCTCACTCTCGATCTGCAAACCCTTCGGCCCAAAGCGCAGCAGGACGATCTTGTCGGCTGACTCGCAGACGACGTAGACGAGGTAATCCTGCCTGGGGCCGTCGGGAGAGGAAATTGCAGTCTGGGCCGGGGCACTTAGGACGAGGCTAGTAAGCGCCAGAAACACGATCAAATTACGCAGACGAACTCCTCGCTTATTACGAGAAATGATGCCGTTCAACATTTGGCTGCGGTATACCCTGCCCGTCCCTGGCAGATAGGGATGCCCCCAGAGTTGAGGACTAATCTAACACAGGCTGAAATTCGTTTTTTTGAGTATCATTCATGCCCATGCGTAAGTTTCTTCCGCGCGCGGCCATTGTCCTGGCAATCCTCTACGCTCTTTTTGTGGGACTCATCTGGTGGGCGATGCGTCAGCCTCCGGAAACATTCGGCCGGGTCATGAAGCATATGCCGGATGTAGCGTACTTCCTGGTCCCGTTTGAGACCATGTGGACACACGCCCGCGCAGGACATTTGCAGGCTGGCGACCCCGCGCCAGATTTCTCTCTGACGAAGCTGGATAAGTCCGCTACCGTACAACTTTCTGCGCTCACAGCAACGGAACCGGTCGTGCTCGTCTTCGGCAGCTACACTTGACCACCATTCCGGCGGGAGGTTCCCGCGCTCGACAAGCTTTACGACCAATACAACCAGCAGGTCTCGTTCCTGATTGTCTACATTGTGGAGGCGCATCCCAGCGACGTGTGGCAAACCGAGAGCAATCTGAAGGACAAAGTCGTTTTCGCCAGCCCGCGTGATTACGACGAACGCAGCCAGGTGGCGGGATCTTGCGTGCGGAAACTCGGAATCAAGTTTCCAGCCGTGATCGACGGATTCGACAACACGACTGAGAGCGCCTATACCGGATGGCCGGACCGCATCTACCTGATCGATCGAAACAATCGGGTGGCCTATAAGAGCAAGCCCGGCCCGTTCGGATTCAAACCGGACGACCTGGAAAAAGCACTGAAGAAGATTACGGCAAGCAGCTAACGCGGCTTTGTAATCGCTCCCTGCGACGCTGACCAAACCAGCGCTGCATATTTCGCAAACACTCCGGTCGAATAACGCGGCTTCGGCGCTTTCCACTTCGCCAGGCGCTCGCGCAAGACTTTGCCGGTGACTTCAACTTTCAGCAAGCGCTTCTTCACGTCGAATTGAATGATGTCGCCGTTGCGCACCGCTGCGATCGGGCCGCCTAAAGCCGCTTCGGGCGAGACGTGTCCGGCCATCAGCCCGCGCGTTGCGCCGCTGAAGCGTCCATCGGTCAGAAGTGCGACGGAGCCGCCAAGGCCCTCGCCGACAATCGCCGCTGTCACGCCCAGCATCTCGCGCATGCCCGGACCGCCCTTCGGCCCCTCGTTGCGGATCACGACCACATCCCCGGCCTTGATCTTCTTCGCGGTGACCGCCGCCATCGCAGCTTCTTCTGACTCGAACACGCGGGCGGGCCCACGATGCTCCAGCCGCTCGTGACCACTGATCTTGATGACGCAGCCTTCGGGAGCGAGATTGCCCTTGAGAATCACCAGACCGCCGGTCGCCTTCAGCGGCTTATCGAGGGGTACGATCACTTCCTGCTTCGGAGTTTCTTTTGCTTTCTCGGCTTCGACAGCAATTGTCTGTCCCGTCACCGTCTTCGCTGAGCCATGCAAATACTTCCCGCTCATCAGTCGTTTGGCCAGCAGGCCGATGCCGCCCGCGCGATGCATGTCAGCGGCGACGAATCTGCCTGATGGCTTGAGATCGGCAAGCAGCGGCGTGCGCTCGCTCACCGTCTGGAAATCTTCAATGTCGAGTTTGACGCCGGCTTCCCGCGCAATGGCCAGCAGGTGCAGCACGGAATTGGTCGACCCGCCACTGGCGGCGACCGAGGCAATCGCGTTCTCGAACGCTTGGCGCGTTAGAATGTCACGCGGCTTCAGGCCCTTCTGGAGCACGCTCATCACGAGTTTGCCGCACTCGAACGAGATCGCATCTTTCTGCGGATCCATCGCAGGGACGCTGTTGAACCCCATCGGCGAGAGGCCAATCATTTCCATCACCGTGGACATCGTGTTGGCCGTGTACTGGCCTCCGCAGGCTCCGGCTGCCGGACATGCGACGTCCTCGAGCTCCTTCAATTCTGTATCGCTCATCTTGCCGGCGACATTCGCGCCAATGGCTTCGTACACGTCCTGAATGGTGACGTCTTTGCCGCGATAGCTGCCCGGGGCGATCGTTCCTCCGTACAGCACAACGCCTGGAAGATTCATGCGCGCGAGAGCCATCGCCGCGGCGGGGATCGTCTTGTCACAGCCGACCACGCACACGACGGCGTCGAACATCTGCCCGCGGCAGACGAGTTCGATGGAATCGGCGATCACTTCCCGGCTCACCAAAGACGCGCGCATGCCCTCGGTGCCCATCGTCTCGCCGTCTGAGATCGCGATCGTGTTGAATTCCATCGGCGTACCACCGGCTTCGCGAATGCCTTCTTTCACCTTGGCCGAGAGACGGCGCAAGTGAAAGTTGCACGGCATGGTCTCGATCCAGGTATTCGCCACGCCGATCAGCGGGCGGCTGAGGTCGGCATCGGTGTATCCAACCGCTTTGAACATGGAGCGAGCGCCGGCGCGATCGCGTCCTTCAGTAATTCCACGACTGATGTGTTTGAGATCCATAGTTAGAAGACCCGCTGAAAGATGGGTTGTGATGCAAGAGAATACAAGAGCATAAACCACGAAGGACACGAAGGTACACAAAGGATTTCCTCTGTGTTACGCAGCCTGCCCTGAGCGTAGTCGAAGGGTGTCCTCTGTGGTTCAAGCTTCTTCTCGCTTAACGAAAAGCGGGGAACCCGCTTGCCGCAGGTTCCCCAGAATGCATGACGCTGCCCAGGGATCGTCATGCTTGCCCAAACAAAAACTCGAATCGTTACGCGCGGGCAGCCGCGCGGGGATCCTCGATGGTCACACCTGCCGGAGGGTGGGGAGCATTCCACTCTGCAGTCTGCACCGGTCCGGAACTGACACGAATCACGTCAGCAATCGCGTACCATTCGCGATAGAGTTGACCGACCTGCTTCTGGTTCACATCGAGCACCAGCGTGACCTGATGATCATGTGCGGCGGCCGCGGCGTGTACGTAATACAGATCAAGCCCGCGGCGCGACGCCCCGTTCAGGATGCGCATCAGTGTTCCCTGCGTGTTGTGGTAGCGAATGTGGAAAGCGTTCATGTTGTTCTTCCCCAAAATCGATTGCAGATCTGTGATTTCAGATTGTTGATTCTAGATTGCAGATTGAAAATCTCTTGCGCTGAAGTCTGCAATCTAAAATCTGAAATTCCCCTACTGCGTCGGTTCTTCTTCCAGCAACATCTCAGACAGCGCCGCGCCTGCCGGGACCATCGGGTACACGTTGGCCTCGGGGGCACAGTCAAACACCAGCAACTCCGGATCCGGCGAATGCAGGAAGCGGTCAATCTGATCGCCAGTCTCCTGCGACACCGGAAACTCGCGCATCACGTCTTCTTTCATCCGGAAGCTCCGGATCTTGTAAGCCTTCGCGATGTCGACGAAGTCGGGATTGTCGCTCAGATCGGTCTCGGCGTAGTTGCGCTCGTAGAAGAGCTGCTGCCACTGGCGCACCATGCCCAGATACTTGTTGTCGATGATGACCATCTTGATCGGCAACCCGAGACGGTGAACCGTGGCCAGCTCCTGGATGTTCATCTGGAACCCTCCGTCCCCGGACACGCACAGTACGCAAGTGTCAGGCTTCGCCAGCTGTACGCCGACCGCGGCCGGTAGAGCAAATCCCATCGCCCCGAGCCCGCCGGAAGTGATGAAGCCCCGCGGTGAGTCCGCGTGAAAGCGCTGTGCAGCCCACATCTGGTGCTGGCCCACGTCGGCAAGAATCACGCTGTCCTCAGGCAGACGGCCGAAGAGTTCGTCGAGGAAGCGAATGGTCGGCTGCGCCAAGCCGCGCGGATCGAGTTCCGCGCGCTCTGGCCCGCAGGCGATGGCGCGCCATTCCGCGAAATCAGGCAGCGAATGACGCCGAAGTTCCGCATCGAATGCAGGAATCGTGTCGGCGAGATTCCCGATCACAGGTAAGTTGCACGGGCGTACGCGATCCAACTGCGCGGGATCAATCTCAAAGTGAACAATCTTGGCGTGCGGTGCGAAGCGTGAGGGATCGCCCGTGACGCGGTCATCGAGACGCGCTCCGAATACCAGCAGCAGATCGGTCTCATGCAGCGCAGTATTCGCAGCGCGCGTTCCGTGCATCCCGACCATGCCGAGGTAGTAAGGCGCCTGCTGCGGAACCGCCCCCAGACCATGAACCGTGGCAAAAGTCGGAATGTTCAGGCGGTCAAGCAGCCGCCGCAGTTCGGGAATTGCGCCAGAAATCTTGGCCCCCGCGCCGATCAGAGCGACGGGCTTCGAAGATTGCTGGAGCAAAGCAACAATCGTGTCAGTGAATCCACCATCGGCTTTGGCGTCGGCAGGACGAGCGTGCGGCGTGAACTTTGCCGGCCCGGAAAATTCCTTCTTCGCCTTCAGCATGTCGGTGGGAATGTCGATCACCACCGGCCCGGGGCGTCCGCTGCGCGCCCAGTGGAATCCTTCGGCAATCACGTCGGGAATTTCGTCGATCGTGCGGACCAGCCGGCTCCATTTCGTGAGCGACAGCGTCACGCCGAATACATCGGTCTCTTGAAATGCATCGGTGCCGATCAGCGCGCTGCGCACCTGACCGGTAATGCAGACCAGAGGAACGGAGTCCATCTTGGCGTCGGCGATACCCGTAACTAGGTTCGTCGCGCCGGGGCCGCTGGTCGCCATGGCGACGCCAACTTTCCCTGTAACGCGCGCGTAGCCTTCTGCCGCAAACACCGCGCCCTGCTCGTGCCGTGTAAGGATATGCCGCACTCCGCTGCCATCGAGCGCGTCATACAACGGCATGATCGCCCCGCCTGGGTACCCGAAGACGAGGTCGACGCCCTCGGCGCGCAGGCACTGCAGAACGATGTCTGCTCCCTTAAGCATTCACCACCTGTTTTGTGGAACCCTGCGGAGCATCCTTCTTGCCTTCCTTTGGCAGCCAGCTCATCATCCCGCGCAGCTGCGCCCCAACAATCTCGATGGGGTGCTGCTTCTCTGCTTCGCGCAGCTTGTTGAAGTTGGGGCAGCCAGCCTTGTTCTCGGCGATCCACTCCTGAGCGAACTTGCCGGACTGAATGTCGGCCAGCGTCTTCTTCATAGCCTGACGGGTCGCGTCGCCCACCACTTGCTCGCCGCGGGTGAGATCCCCATACTCGGCCGTATTCGAGATCGAGTAACGCATGCGCGCTAACCCACCTTCGTAGATCAGGTCGACGATCAGTTTCACTTCATGCAGACATTCGAAGTAGGCGATCTCCGGGGCGTATCCAGCTTCGACCAGGGTTTCAAATCCCTTCTTGATGAGCGACGTAAGTCCGCCACAAAGAACAGCCTGCTCACCGAACAGATCGCTCTCGGTTTCTTCCCGGAAGGTCGTCTGCAGAACGCCCGCGCGGGTCGAGCCAATGCCATGAGCGTAGGCCAGCGCAAGTTCGTGAGCGTGGCCGCTGGCATCCTGATGGATCGCAATCAGCGACGGAACTCCCCGTCCTTCGGTGTACACGCGGCGGACAAGATGTCCGGGGCTTTTGGGCGCGATCATTACAACGTCCACGTCTGTCGGCGGAACGATCGCTTTGAAGTGAATGCTGAAGCCGTGCGAGAAGCCGAGAACCTTTCCAGGATGCAGATAAGGCTTGATGAGCTGGTCGTACATTTCCGCCTGGGTCTCATCGGGCGTGAGAATGTGGATCCAGTCCGCGCGCTTGGCGGCCTCGTCGGGAGCCACAACTACCATTCCGTCAGCGCGCGCTTGCTGGGCGCTCTTACGCGTGGGGTCAAGACCGACGATGACCTTGTGTCCGCTATCGCGGAGATTCTGGGCCTGCGCGTGTCCCTGGCTGCCATAGCCAATGATCGCGATGGTTTTCCCCATCAGTACTTCTGGCCGCGCGTCCCGCTCATAAAAAATAGTAACCGCCATCATGCTCCTCTCGTTGCGACAGGCGGAGGCGAAAATGACGAATGCTCTCAGCGCATTGAAACACCGCCTACCGCAGACCGACCGGTCGGTCGGTCTAATGATGCTACCTGCCTGCCTATTTCCATGTCAACACCCAACTTTGGTCCCGGAGGCACGGATCACGTGGCAACGGCTGCCTCGGCCGTCCAAGCCTGGGCGAAGCCCGGCGCCATAATTGAAGAACCAGCGCCATTCTTCCGATTGGATACAACAGGGCTCGCAAAAGCCCCCAAAAGCGAGTATTGTGCGCGCGAGAAGGCAAAATATGAGCAAAAACCGAAACAAACACGGAAACGCCAATGGGGCGGCAGTACTGTCTTCGGCAAAGCTGGACCGCCTTCAACCCGCCGTCAAGTCTCTGAAGCCGCTGTTGCTGGGCAAGGATTGCGACTATGACCGCGAAATGCGGCGTTTGCAGATCGAACTGGTGAAAATGCAGGAATGGATTCGCCAGTCGGGTCTTAGGGTCGTCGTGCTTTTTGAGGGGCGGGATGCCGCCGGCAAAGGCGGCTCCATCAAGCGCATTACTGAGAGTCTGAATCCACGCGTGTGCCGGGTCGTCGCGCTGAGTACGCCCACGGAGCGGGAAAAGACGCAGTGGTATTTCCAACGCTATGTCGCCCATTTGCCCGCGGCGGGTGAACTTGTACTGTTTGACCGCAGTTGGTACAACCGCGCCGGCGTGGAGCGCGTCATGGGATTCTGCACTGAGTCGGAGTACATGGAGTTCCTGCACAGCTGTCCGGAGTTCGAGCGGATGCTGGTTCGGGCAGGCATCGTCCTGATCAAATACTGGTTCTCGGTAAGCGATGAGGAGCAGGAGCGTCGTTTTCAAGACCGGATGAAGGACGTTACCAAACGCTGGAAGCTGAGTCCGATGGACCTGCAATCCCGGGCGCGGTGGGCCGAGTATTCCCGCGCCAAAGACGAAATGTTTGCCGTCACTGATATCAAGCAGGCGCCCTGGTACGTGGTCAATGCCGAAGACAAGAAATGCGCCCGGCTCAATGTCATCCGGCACCTGCTCTCGCTGGTTCCGTACGAAGATCTCACTCCGGAACCGATCAAGCTTCCGCCATTGGATAAGAGCAAGTACATCCGTCCGCCGATTGAAGATCAGAATTTCATTCCGACGGTGTACCAGCGTTCGAAAGCTTGAGTCTGCCCCGCGCGAACTGGCAATCCGGGCCGCAACTGTTTACCATGACACGCGATGGCTCGCGACACTCTGGTTGATTCCCGGCAGGAAATCCTGCGCACGGCGGCCCGCTTGTTTCAGCAGCGCGGGTACGACGCCACTTCGATGAACGATGTGGCGGCGTCGCTGAAACTCAGCAAGGGTGGCCTCTATCATCACTTTCAGAGCAAGGATGAGATCCTGTTCGAGATCATGAATCACGCCATGGAGATCACCGAAGATCGCGTCCTGGCCCCGGTGCGCGGCATTGCCGATCCGGAAGCGCGGCTGCGCGCGCTCATCCGCCTGCATATCGAGGTCGTACTCAGTCCGCAGGACCGCGAGATCACCGTGATGCTGCACGAGAACCATCCGCTGCCCCCGACTCTGCGCCGGCGCATCAATGCGCGTAAGAAGGATTACATTCACTTTGTCGAGAGCCTGATGGCGGAGGTGCAGCGCGCGCGGCAGTGCAAAGGATCGGTCAGCCCGCGCGCGGCAGCCTTCGCTCTGCTGGGGATGATCAACTGGATCTACCAGTGGTACAAACCCGAGGGCAGCCTGCAGGCGCATAATCTGGTTCCGCAATTCACGGAATTGGTGTTTGGGGGAATTCTGGCGTGAAGGCGGGCTTCTTCAAGATCAGCGAGATCGATCAGGAGCGCGCCCAAGGCAGCAAGCTTTATCGCGAGTTCCTCCGCGTTCCGGCGATCAGTGCGGGATTGTACGTGTTACCCGCGGGATCCAGCGACCCGCAGAGGCCACACCACGAGGATGAGATGTACTACGTGATTCGTGGCCGGGCGCGCTTTCGCGCCGGCGAGGAGAATGCGGAAGTCTCAGCCGGCAGCGTGCTCTTCGTCGCCGCCGAAGTTGAACATCGCTTCTACGACATCACCGAGGAATTGGCGGTGCTGGTCTTCTTCGCGCCTGCGGAGAGCTAGAGCGATTTGTGAGTGCCTGTGATCCGCTTCGTCCATGGCTCTGATTCGTAAATTGCCTTGACTCGTCCATTGTCTTGAAAGGGCGCAGCTTCAGCCGCGCCGTAGCGGCAACAAATGTAGCGCCCTTTAGAGGTTGCGGAAAAACTCCTGAATGCCGGTGGTACCGTGGAAGAGCGGCGCTTTAGCGCCGCGTAAAGCGGGCAAAATCAACAATGGGCTTCAGCCCCAGGGAGCGCCTATCGCGGCGATCGGAGTTTTTTCCGCAACCTCGTTTAGGCGCTGAGGGCGCCTGGAATTGCCGATCCACAAAACACGGCCAGTATCGCGCTCCACAAATCCTGCGGATTTCGCAAAGTCGGTATCCGGTTTCGCATCGGAAAACTCGGCGATCTGTGGAGAGACGTGGCCCTCCTCGAGCGCCGTAGCGTCCGGGTTGGGGCTTGAGTTACTCGTCCAGCGGGATCTAATGACCTCTTCACTTTTATCGATCCCCTTTTCAATTGGACAGACGGGGCAATTCGGCGTACCCTCAACAAATTGGGTGAGTTCTTCTCCCTCTCTCAGATCCTCTGAACTAAGTCAGTTCATCTGAAGTACCCTCCTCTTAGTCCAGCCATGGAGGTTTCCGAAATGATCGCTCCCAAAGCCCAACCTTCTCCCAAGCCGAATGGCGCAGGCTCGAAAAAGACTGGCGCCAAACTAACGATGATGCCTGATGCCGTTCCCTCCCAGGAAAAGATCAGGACGCGGGCCTATCAGTTGTATGAGAGCCGCGGCCGCGAACCTGGTCAGGAAGAGCAGGACTGGCTTCGCGCCGAGCAGGAAATTTTCAATCGGAATCGGTAGCCCGACCATATCCGCCGCCACTCGTGCCTGTGCCGAAGGCCGGAGGGATTGCCATGGATTGTCTAATCTGCAGGGATCTGAAGCGAACTCTTGAATTCAGGCGTACCGAATACTTCAAGGCTCGTTCTGCCGCTTATTACCGGGTGAGCACGAAGCTTGCAGCCTATAAGAACGTTGAAATGGAACGCGCCAGAAGCAACTGGGAAGAGCACCAACTGATCTGCGCCAACGCGACTGAAGCGCGGCAGTCAGGAGCAGAATCCTTACATTGAGGAAGGTAACTCGCCCTTCCTTTTCGAACACAGTGGGATTTCCCTGTGCGTCCAGTCGGGGAAGAAAGGGTCGCACTCAACACCGAGAGCTAGCGGCCGGCCTCACCTGAGGACTAGTTCCTCAATCGTGAATCTTCCATTTTTCTTGTCGCGCTCCAACTCATTGAGGCGCTTTTCGGCCTCTTCGCGGCTATCGAATGGGCCCTCTTCGGAGAGTCTCTCTCCCAGGTCGACGAGCTTCCCGTCGTTGACGAGGTGACGTATCACGTATGCCATTGGGTACTCCTTGCCGCGCCACACCAAAGCTCGGCGCAGCGAAGCGGGAAGAATTCTTCCCGGCCCCGGCTGGGGGCACACCTCCACGCTAGCACCTGCGGGGCGGCGTGTCTAAGCAAAAACGCTTCAGCACCTGCTGCCCGAATCAATGGCGGGAGTGACTTCCTTCGGGCGCAAGAGAATCGACACGTGAAGGTTTTCTCTACTTGTGCGACGGGATCCAGTAGACCTCTTCCTTCACCGAACCCTTTTCGGTGAAGCCACGCCGCTTCAGGATCGCCTTGCTGTGCTCGATCATCTCCGGATGTCCGCAGATGTAAGCAACGGTATTCGTCGCGTCGAGTTCCCAGTGATCCGCGTACTTGCGCAGGATGTCATCGGCGCGCCCGATCTCGCCTGACCAATCCGCGTGGTCCCAGGGACGGCTCACCGTGGGCACGTACTTGAACCAGGGTAGCTCTTTGTCGAAATGGATGAGTTCGTCTTTGTACCCGAACTCCCATGGGCGGCTGGCGCCGTTGAGCAGATAAAGCTTATGCGAGCCGTCGAAGCGACCGTCCTTCCAGTCCTTCGAGAGCTTCCGGACGTAGCTCACGAACGGCGCGACACCCGTGACAGTCGAAATGAGGAGGTGATTGTTCCGCCCGTTCGACATGTCGAGTGAGAACTTGCCCTTGGGAGCCTTACGCATGAGGAGTTGATCGCCGGGTTGCATTTTGTGGAGCAAAGGCGTGAGCGCTCCCTCCGGCACCAACTCAAAAAAGAACTCCACTTCATCTTCCGCGGGCGATGAGGCAATCGAGTACGGCCGCTCGACGCGCTTTCCGTTGTTTTCCACTCCCAGCGTCGCGTACTGCCCGGGGACGAAATTAAATTCGCCTCCGCTGCGGATGCGGAACATCCATAAATCGGGCGCAAAGTCGACGCGCTTGGTGATATGCGCGCGATAGAATTTTTCGTCGGGAATGGTCATAGCTCTTGCGGGGAATGTCATAGCTCTCGTCCTCGGCCATCGAACAGCGAACGCTGTCAAGAAAGAAATGAACTGCGTCCAGAAAAGTGGACGGCTCTGTCTCGAAATCACTGAATATCTATTGGATGCGGCAGCGTACGCGGATGACTCTGCACGATGCGCGCCAAAACCCCAGTTAACCGAACGGTCGTACACCCTCTCTCAGTTGAAGTTATCGTAACCGGAATCGCTTCTCTTGGGAAGGGACTATAGGGCATTCGAGTTGCCGCAGAAGTACAGGAACTTTGGGGGTCGGCCTTGCTTCACAGCCGATGGCTGGGGGCTAGCGAGCTTCGGAAGAAGCCTTTTCCACCGATAACTGCTCCAAAATCGTACGCAGGCCTCGCAACACCTCATCGGCGGCCGTGGGCTTCAGGACGAACTTCAGCATCCCCTCAGGGGTGAACTGCGCCCCTTTCTGAGCTGAGACGAAGCGGGCTAGTTGCTCGGGATCGACAGCCGCATTCTGGCGGAACTTGAAGGTCACCGTGTCGCGTTTACGGTCGATGGCGTTCACTCCGACCCGAAGACCGAGCAGCTTGAGAGAAGCATATTCGAGCAGGTTGCGGACAGCCTGAGGCGGCTCGCCGTAGCGGTCTTGTAACTCCGCGGCAACGTCTGTAAGCTGCGACTCGGTTTCGACCCCCGCCACACGCTTGTACATTCTGAGCCGCTGGTTCTCTTCGGGAATGTATTCAGCCGGGATGCGAATGTTCAGGCCGAGATTGAGCTGGGTTTCGGCCTCGTCCGCAGCGGCTTCTCCCTTCATCTCGCGAATAGCGCGATCGAGCATCTGCGTGTAGAGCTCGAATCCGATCGCCTCGATGTGTCCGCTCTGCTCGCCGCCCAGAAGATTTCCGGCGCCGCGAAGTTCGAGGTCCAGGGCGGCAATCTTGAATCCGGCGCCCAAGTCGGAAAATTCTTTCAACGCAGCGAGCCTGCGGCGAGCGATCGGCGTGAGTTCGACTTCGCGCGGGATCATCAGGTAGGCATACGCACGCCGATTCGAGCGACCGACGCGTCCGCGGAGCTGGTAGAGCTCTGACAGTCCCAGCCGGTCGGCGCGATTGATCAGAATCGTGTTGCAGAGAGGAATGTCGAGGCCGTTCTCGATGATGGTGGTGGCGACCAGGATATCCGCCTCGTGATGCATAAGCTTCAGCATCACTTTTTCAAGCTCGGCTTCTCCCATCTGCCCGTGGCCGACGATGACGCGGGCTTTCGGCACCAGTTCCTGCAGTTTAGCGGCGATCTCCCAGATGCTCTCGACACGATTGTGAACGAAGTACACCTGGCCTCCACGCTCCAGTTCCTGCTCGATCGCTGACTGTATGAGCTTATCGTCCCAGCTGGCGACCACGGTTTGAATGGCCATGCGGTCTTTGGGCGGCGTCTCGATTACGCTCATGTCGCGCAGTCCCACGAGCGACATGTGCAGGGTGCGCGGGATAGGCGTGGCTGACATGGTCAACACGTCGACCTGCTTGCGCATCTGCTTGATGCGCTCCTTGTGGCGCACGCCGAAGCGCTGTTCCTCGTCAACGATCAGCAGGCCAAGGTCGGAAAACTTCAGGTCCTTCGACAGAATGCGGTGCGTGCCGATCAGGATGTCAATTTTCCCGCTGTCTGCCTTCTGCAAGATTTCCTTTTGCTGCTTAGGATTGCGGAAGCGGCTGATCATCTCGATGGTGACCGGGAAAGGTGCGAAGCGCTGCTTGAATGTCTCGTAATGCTGAAATGCTAGAACGGTCGTCGGCGCCAGCACGGCGACTTGCTTGTTGTCGCTGACCGCTTTGAACGCCGCGCGCATCGCGACTTCCGTCTTGCCGTAACCCACGTCGCCGCAGAGCAGGCGGTCCATGGGCTGGGTCGATTCCATGTCGCGCATCACGTCCTTGATCGCCTGTGCCTGATCTTCGGTCTCATTGAACTCGAACGAATCCTCGAACTCGCTGACGAACTCGTTCCCCGCGGGAAAGGAGTGGCCTTCCGCCACCTTGCGCTGCGCGTAGAGCTTGAGCAGCTCTTCGGTCATGTCCTGCATGGCCTTGCGCACGCGGGCTTTGGTTTTCGCCCAGGCCTGCGTGCCCAGATGGCTCAGAGCTGGCTTCGCGCCTTCGGAAGAGCGGTATTTCTGGATCAGATCGAGGCGGGTCAACGGAACATACAGTCGCGCGCCATCCGCATACTCGAGCAACATGAATTCAGCGTTGCCGTCGCCCTGATTGATCTCTTTCAGGCCTTGATACTGCCCAATCCCGTGCTCGACGTGGACGACATAGTCTCCGACCTGCAGATCGCGGAAGTCGGAGAGGAACGCCGACACTTTCGACTTCTGCCGCTGCGGCCGCGAGGCCACTGTGTCGGATTCATCAAACAGATCGCGCGCCCCGAAGATCGCCAGGTGCGCGTCGGGAAACACGACGCCGTCAGGAACGTAGGCTTTCGCGAGAGTTGTAGTGTTAACTTCTCCCGCGAAATAGCTGGTTTCGTCGGCGTAGCTCTCGCCGCCACGGGTGCGGCTTCCCAGACGGAAGCTGGCGTTGTACTCGGTGAAGATGTCCGCCAGGCGCTCGACTTCACCCGTGTTTGGGACTGAGAACAGAACCTGGTTGCCGCTGGCGGTCAGCTTCTTTACCTCGTCCAGCATCGCCGGTACGGCGCCGTGGAAGCGCGGCGTGGGCTGCGTCAGAATTGAGACTGAATTGTCGTCCGCGCTTTGCGTGATGCCGAGTTGTTCGAGATCGGCCCCGGTCAGCCCGGAAACTTTCTCCCACCAGCCCTCCGGCGGCAAATACAGATCAGTGGGCCGGACGAGGTTCCCCACGCCGCTGCGTTCGTGAGCCTCTTCCACGCGGGTCCAGAAGCGGTCGAATTCGCTGCGCAGAAGATCCGGTTCGTCGAGCAGTACAGCAGCGCGAGGCAGTAAGTCGAATACGGTCCGATCGGATCCGGCAACTGGGGCATAGAACTCCCAACCCGGAAAGACGGTGACGCCGCCGGATCGTACCGCCGCTTCAACAATCTCCTCCGTCGTTCCTGCGATGCGTTTGCCTGAGAGCCGAGTGTGAATCGCACCGAGAAGCTGATCCGTGACCGGAGTTTCCGTCAGCGGCAACAGCAGCGCTTCGTCGATCGGGTTGGAAGAACGCTGCGAGGTCGGATCGAAGCGGCGGATGGAATCGACTTCATCACCAAAGAACTCGATGCGAACGGGCCGCTCGGCCTCTGGCGAGTACACATCGAGAATGCCGCCACGCAAGGCATATTGGCCGGGCATCTCGACCACATCGGCGGAAGCATAGCCGACGGTATTCAGGTGCCCCAGCAGGTTGTCGAGATCGAACGACTCGCCACGCCGCAATACGCGAGCGAGATCGGAATAATACTCGGCCGACCGCTGCAGGATCGCCGTAGCCGCGATCGGAGTCACCACGATCGACGCCTTCCCGGTAGCAATCTTCCACAGCGCCGTCGCGCGTTCTTCCTGCAGCTCCGGATGCGGCGAAAGATTCTGGAATGGGAGCACGTCGCGCGCAGGTAAAGAAACAACAGACTCTGGATCGCATGCCGCCGTGAGTTCGCAAAATCCGCGAAGGATGGGAACGAAATCCTCAACCGCACGGTTGTCGTTGACGACGACAATCAGTGGCCGGTCGGCGGCCCGCCGCCACAGCACGAGCAGCAAGGCTTTAGCAGTAGGGGAGAGCCCAGAGACACGAATCCTCCCCGTGCCCTCGTTCAGGTGGGAGGCTACACGCGTGAAGCCGGGAAGCAATTCGACGTCCGCGAAGAGTTCGCGGACGAAGGGAAGCAGCATGCCATGTCGATTTTATCAGGAGTAACGTGCTCCATGCGGGCCTCTTGCAACTGCGACCGAAGGATGGAATCCTTAAACCGGCCCGAAAGCCCGATTTATCTCGCATGCCCAAATCTACCGCTGAAGACACACGCCTCACCCGTCTGACGGAAATCGCACTCAGCCTGCCCGAGGCCCAGCGCCAGATCTATGGATCCCATGCGCAGTTTCTGATTCGGAAGAAGACCTTCGCCTATTTTCTGGACAACCACCACGGCGACGGCATCGTCGCCGTCACCTGCAAAGTGCTGCCGGGAGAAAATAAGGCCCTGACCGAGGCTCAACCCGACCGGTTCTACCTCCCAGCCTATGTCGCATCGAGAGGTTGGGTGGCGCTGCGCTTGGACAGAGGCAAGATCGATTGGAAGGAAGTAAAGGAACTGCTTATGGGCAGTTTTGCGATGATCGCGCCAAAGCGATTGGCGGAACAAGTCACGATGAGTGACTCGTGAGCCTACGCGGGCCGAACCAACTGCTCGCAGAAGAGGGCGATCCTGGCGACACGGCAAGATCCGTGACAGACGCCTCACCCAATAAGTTCACGGACGAAAGTATCCACATCCGCCGCTCCATGTCGTCCGCAATTATCAATCGCAGAAGACTACTTCCATTCGATCTTCTTATATTTGGGGTCGTACACGCGCTCACCCCATTCGCTCTTTGCGTATCCTGCATCGGCGATAGAGATCGCGTCGAGTTTGGCGCGGTCGCCTACGGGTCCACCGATCCCTGACTTGGCAGGAGCTCCGACAATCTTGGTGAAAAATGTCACCACGCTGGTGCCAGCCTCATACGAATTGACCATCACAACCCCGTCGGCAATGTCGATGACCCCTTCTCTCCTTTCAAAGGCGAATCCATTGCTTCCGAATCGTCTGCGAAGGTCGCTCAAAGTTGTCGCCCCGAACCTGAGGTCACGCAGGTCGCACTCCGTTACCTCAGCACGGCCACCCCAATCGGACTCCAAATAAACGATCTTGCCGGCACCATCCGTGGTCACAGACAGTTCGTTGCCATTTGAGAGATTCCACTTCTGTACAACAAAGGATTTGTATCTGTCCGTCGCTGCAGGAGTTCCCAGTGTGGCTAGTCGAGATACGTCGTCGCCGATGCGCAAACTCGACAGCGTTTGTGCCTGTGCAGAAAAAACTGATCCACGCGCCAAGACGAACGCTATCGCGAGAGTGAGCAAGGCCTTGTTCATCGGTCAGCACTTTACGCCTCTCGGTGAGCATTTGCCATGTCGTGGCGATAGCCACTGAAAACGACCAATGACACTGAGGCTCACCTGCGCGACTTCACAAAACCACGAAGCGCGAGGCAGCCGACCGGTTGTGGGGCCAAAAAACGGCGAGCCCCCGCCTAAGGTGCCGTCTTTCCCCGAATGCTAAGTTCCGCTTCTCCTGACTGGTCAGAGAGCGTCA
Organism: Terriglobia bacterium; assembly: GCA_020073385.1. Classification (GTDB taxonomy): domain Bacteria; phylum Acidobacteriota; class Terriglobia; order Terriglobales; family Acidobacteriaceae; genus Sulfotelmatobacter. The sequence goes on from JAIQFH010000007.1 coordinate 165,544, forward strand.
CGTGCAGCGCATGCTGCTTGGGGTCGTACGTCGTCTTCAGCGGGTAGGTGCTGCCGGAAACCTTGGCCTCCGCGTGTGCCGACGGCCAGTCGTAGACCACGACCTCGACGAACTTCCACCAGGGTGCATACGAACCGTCCCGCGCGTGGAACTTCAGTCGCACTGCTTTAGCGTCGGCATCACAACTCAGGTTCTGGCGCAGATACTGGCCATGCTGATACGCAAGTGTGTGTCCGTCGTCGAGATAAATCATTCCCCGGCAATCGGCTCCAGGATAAACACGCAGCTCCAGCGGACCTCGTGGAGTTTCCTCCGTGTTCTGAATCAGAGGCTGCATCGGCAGGACGCTTCCTCCTCGGACGTAGACCGGCATCGTGTCCAGCTTCGGATGGACCTTGCGCGGCTCGGGAAATTTCGTCCCCGGTTTCGCGCTGGCGATGTCCCCGCTAGATGGAGCGGAGGGCGACGACGCCACCCTCTCCCCGGTCCAAAAATCAAACCACGAACCTGGCGGAAACGACACGACGTAGTCGTCCACCGTTTCCCCGAACGGCTGCGGCGCGATCATCAAGCTGCGTCCGAGTAGAAATTCCGTATCCCAATGCTCAAAGCTGGGGGGAGACGGCGCGAAGATTTCAGGGTACTCGAGGAAGATGGGCCGCATCATCGGCAATCCAGAGCGCGAAGATTCATCAGCCAGAGAATAGATATACGGCAGCAGCCGGTAGCGGGTCTCGACGTAGCGCCGGCGGATCGTCTCCTGCTCGGGCCCGTTGACCCAGAGTTCGTGCGGGAGCGTGTCCTTATTCGAGTGATCCCGATAAAACGGGGAGAAGGCCGCCAGTTCGACCCAGCGGGTCAGCAGATCGGAAGATGGTGTTCCGTTGAATCCGCCAACATCTGCGCCCACAAACGAAATGCCGCTAAGACCGAGGTTCAACACCATCTGCGTCGCCAGACGAAGATGATTCCAAGTCGCGAAATTGTCACCAGTCCAGGTGAACCCGTAGCGCTGCCCGCCCGCATAGGTCGCGCGAGTGAGAACAAACGGGCGCTCGTCGGGCCGCAGCTTCAGCAGGCCCTCATAGGTCGCGCGCGCGTTTTCCAGCCCGACAATGTTGTGAATTTCTGAGTGCATCGCGGTCCGGGTGGCGAATCCGGGCTCTTCAATGCGGTGTACATTGTCGAGCGGCATCGTTTTGGCCGGCCCGTCGAACACCGAGGGTTCGTTCATGTCATTCCAGAATCCGGCGACGCCGTCTTTCACGAATCCCTGATATAGACCTCCCCACCATTCGCGGGTCTGCGCGCGGGTAAAGTCCGGGAAAACCGCCGGCCCCGGCCAGACGATACCAACGAACTCACTGCCGTCCGCTTTCTTCACAAAGTGGTCGCCCGCATGTCCAGTGTCGTAGGGCATATAACCCTGATTCGGCGCGTGGGCAATGTGCAGGTCAGTGATGTTCACCAAGTGGAAGTGCTGCTTGCGCAGGTCGGCAACCAGTCCGGGGAAATTCGGGAACGTCTTGGCATCGACGGTGAAGGGACGATTCCGATCCTGATAGTCGATGTCGAGATAAATGACGTCGGAAGGGATTCTGTCATTGCGAAGACGTGTGGCGATTTCCCGGACCTTCGACTCCGGCGTGTAGCTGTAGCGCGATTGCTGGAAGCCCAGCGCCCAGAGCGGGGGCAGAGGGGGTTTCCCGGTGAGATACGCGTACGCTTCCACAACCTGCTTCGGCGTGGGGCCATAAATGAAGTAGTAATCGAGCGGACCGCCTTCGGCGCCGAAGGCATACGCATCGCGCGCCTGCTTGCCGAAATCGAACCAGGTGCGCCAGGTGTTGTCGAGAAAAATCCCGTAGCTGCGTGTTCCGTTAATCGCAAGGAAAAAGGGGATGGCCTTGTATAAGGGATCTACCGATTCTTGCGGCCCGATGTCGGTGTTCCACAACGTGTACGCCTGTTCCCTGCGGTCGAACTGTCCTGTTTTGTCGCCCAGCCCGAAGTAGTGCTCGGCGCCAGGCATCTGCTTGAACACCGAAAAACCTCCGGCCTGGAACTTTGTCGGACGGCCCACCGCGTCGGCCGAGATCACATTGCCCTCGAGGTCGCGGATGACGATGCGAAGCGGCTCGCGCTCCACGCGAACATCTAACGCGGACGTACGAAAGCCCACCGACGAGGCGTCCTGCGATGTTTGAATATCGATCGATTTCGTCCGAGCCTCGGGGAGAACCGCCCATGAAGCGTCCTCCGGAAGGACACTATTGGGAGAAACCCGCACTCGCACGATGTCGTTGCGCAGCGCCGTGATGCGCATCACGGCTGGTCCAGCCTGAATTTGAATGCCGTCGCGGAGTGGCTCGGAGCCAGACACAGACTCCAATGCCAGCAACGGCTGCGGTCCACCGGCAGTCTGTGCCGGCGCTGTTACGAACAGGCCCGTCACTACGAAGGAAATGATGGCTAATCGTTGGGCCAGCAAAGGCATCGCGGAAGTCTCCCAAATAAAATCTTATGCGAGGCAATCATACCAACTGCGGGAAGTAGCGGCAGATTTCAGGAAATTTAGCGAACCGCGGAGCAGCGTTCAGACATCTTATGCAACAGTGTTGTCGCCGCCCATCTCTTAGTAGGAGCCCGAGATGCCAATCAGTTCTCCCGTTTCCAAGACCACACTCTGGATCGGCCGGGTGATGAGTGCTCTGCCGGTGTTGCTGGTGCTTTTCGGAAGTGTCGTGAAGCTCATGAAGACTGCTTCTGTCATTGAAGGATTTGTACGCGCCGGAGTGCCAGAGCGATTGATCATTCCCGTAGGCATCATCGAACTGGTCTGCGTGATCGTCTATGTGATCCCGCAGACTGCGGTTCTGGGAGCGATCCTGATGACGGGATTGCTCGGCGGAGCGACCATCACCAATCTGCGCATTGGCGACCCGACTTATCCAATGCCAGTCGTACTCGGGATGCTGGCGTGGGGAGGCCTGTTTCTGCGGGATACTCGACTGCGAGACCTGATCCCGATCCGGAAAATGTAGCCCCGGACGCAGCTTGCCCTGAGCGAAGTCGAAGGGTCCGCGGTTGCGCGAAGCGCAATGAGGACGGTTGAGACGCGAGGAACTTTCTGGGGTGCTACATGCTGTCGCACGCTCGCTTCGCTCGCGGGGCGGACGAGGCGTCCGCCCCTACACAAGTGCTATTGTTTCACGCTGTCCAGCAGCTTCTTCTCCGCGTCGCTGGGAGGCTCGGACCGTCCTCCCAGATACTTGGCCAGGAATACCTCCGACGCCGCGTTGAACGCCATCCGATTCTCCGGACGCGCAAAGCCATGGCCTTCATCGGGAAATACGTAATATTCCACCGGCTTGTTGTTCTTCCGCATGGCAGCCACGATCTGATCGCTCTCGGCTTTATTGACGCGCGGATCGTTCGCGCCTTGCCCGATCAGCAGCGGCACTTTGATCTGGTCCGCCTTGAACAACGGAGACTGCGCCTTCAGAACCTCTTCGTTGTCGCCCATGCGTTTGTGAAAAATCGCCAGGAAGGTCGACCAGTAAGGCGGAATCGTCTTGAGTAGCGTATTCAGGTTCGATGGCCCTACGATGTCGACTCCGCACGAGAATGCATCGGGCGAGAACGCAACCCCGGCCAGCGTCGCATAGCCGCCATAGCTGCCGCCCATGATGCAGATCTTCTTAGGATCGGCAATGCCCTTCTGTACGACCCAGTCTTTTCCGTCGAGCAAGTCGGTATGCATCGCGCCGGCCCACTGGCGATCGCCGGCATTCAGATACTGCTTGCCGTATCCGGTGGACGCTCGGAAGTTGGGCTGCAAAACCGCATAGCCGCGATTGGCCAGCCATTGCGCGTAGGGATCGTATCCCCAGAGATCGCGTCCCCACGGACCGCCGTGCGGAAACACGACCATCGGGAGATTCTTCGCTTCGACACCAGCGGGAGTGGTGAGGTATCCATAAATCTTCATGCCGTCCCGAGCCGTGTACTCGATCGGTTGAACCTTGGCGAGTTTGTACTTCTCGAGCGCGGGCCGATTGCTGAACAGCATGGTGGCCTGCTTCGTCGCGCGGTCGTAAAGGTAGTAGTAGACCGGAGAATCGTCGCCCTCGAAGGTGACAATCCACTTGTCGTCCTTCATGTCGCGACTGATGTTGCTGATGTCGGCATCGCGGACTTTGTGCAGTGCGTCGAAGTCAGCCTGAATGTCCTTGTCGAGGATCTGGAAATCCCGGCGTTCGCGAAGAAACACGACCGCCTGCAACTTATGGTTCTTCGGTTGCTCGACGGCGAACGACACATCGAACTGCGGGTCTTCCGCGATCACCGTGCGTTTCCCAGTTGCGATATCGACTGAGATAAGCCGCGCCGCGTTGGCATCGAGCGACGTCATGATCCACAGCGCCTTGTTGTCGGGCGTGAAATTCACGACATTGCCAAGCGTTTCCTCGGGACCCCACTTGATCAATTCGCGCCAGGGAGACTTGACGTCGTCGCGCACACGGATGATCGTTCCGCCGTCTTCGGTAGTGACCTGCGCGGCGCGGACTTCGAGGTTGTGATCGGCCTGCCATCCCTGCACATCGCCCGGATTTTGCGTGTCGAGCGTCAACTCGCCGGTCTTGAGATTGGCGCGATAGACATCGAAGACCTTCGGATCGCGCTTGTTCGACTGGATCAGAATCGTGTCCGGATGATCGGGGTCGAACGACAGAATGTCAGCCCGCGACTTCTCGAACGGAGTGAGATCCTTGGTCTGCTTGCTGGCGACGTTCGTCTGATAGATGCGCCAGTTCTCGTCTCCGCCCTGATCCTGCCCGTAGAGGACGTTCTTTGAATCGGGCTGCCAAATGAAATTGCGGATGCCGCGCTTGCGATCGTTGGTGATGACGCGGTCATCGGTCTTGCCCAGCGTGCGCACCCATACGTTCAACACGCCCTGATCGGGAGCCAGGTAGGCCAGCATCGTGCCGTCCGGAGAAATCTCAGGGCCGGTGCGTTCGGGATTGCCGAAGAGAACGCTGCGAGGGATGAGAGCAGATTGAGCAAAAGTAACTGCGGAACATGTGAACAGCAGCAGGGTCGCAAGCATGCGCGACAGACGAACACGATGCATCGAGGCACCTCCGTGGAGCGACTGAATTCTACTCAGAGGCGGATACGGGAAACAAGGAAGGTCGGTTCAGTTCTTTAAAGTCAGCGGCAGAAGGATGGCAATCGGGGTATCGGGGTATCGGGCTTTCGCGAATTTTTCCGAGCAATGTCGCGATGAGTTGCGCGACTGAGTGAGTTTCATTTTGGGAACGGATGGGTTTCGGAGGTACCCCCTCCCCCTCCCGGTCTATTGGAATGATGGAGGTAGCGGAGAATCTGCGGGTAATCTATGGGGCCCAGCAGCTTAGGGGCAAAATCTTGAGCCGCAAGGACTTGGGTCTTGTCGGCTGATTGCTCCTTACACCGCTTTCGCTTTGTCTATGATGGGCTTTCGCGATTCTGAACGGAAGGGCGGAGATCACATCGGGGTGTGATTTCACTTACAAGCGTAGGGAAAACCTGGTGAACGGCCCGTCTGTCCCCACATTTCTTCAAGATGAATAGGAATCCGGGCTGCCCCGACTGTCGCGCTTTTTGGGAAAGAGCGGCGGTTCCTCCCAGAACTTAGGGTTTCAACGTTTCACGTCCCAGATTTACAGGTCCGTGGTTCCCACCCTTGCAAAGAACGCAAGGACGGGGCACCCACTGTGTGGTGGCATCAGCGCAGTCAAAAGCCTCGGCAACCCGCACTCGGCCGCCACCCACTCAAGCCAAAACCGGGCTTGAATGGGCCACCCTCTTTCATCGACTAGTCAACTTCACGTCAGGCGCGCGAACGTCGCGTTGCTTTCAGGAAAGTCCACGCCCATGGCGGCTCCGGCGATGCATGCGAAGGCCGCGGCTAATGCAAACTGAGAAAGGGTCAGGTGCAGCGCTGGCGGCGCGGGCGAGTCGAAAACCGTGAGCGTTGCGCCGACGCATACCGTCGCGATCGCCAGCCATTGATACAGGCGTAGGCCGAAGATTACCGCCGTCTGGGGCTCTCCGCGATAAGCTTCTTCGCTAAATCGAGCAAGGCCGTTGCCGATGCCGTAGATGCCGGAGATCAGTGCCAGCGGACAACCGGACATCCACATGCGCGCGAGCAGCAGGCCGAGGAACACGTTGGTCAGGATCGAGTAGAGCTGGGTCGCGTGGATGGGAACGCCGGCCAGCCCCGCCATTCTGGTCACGCGGGAGCGCGGATGTGTGACGCGAATTCCCACGGCCGGCGTGGTTTGCCGTCCATGGCAGCAGCCGTTGACCAGGCAACGCAGGCGGCCGATGGCCTGCATCCAGGGCGCGGCCAGGCAGGTCGCGGCGAGCAGCGTCCAGCGATCTGCGAAGAACAGGCAGGCGATGCCGCCACCAATCAGCCCGCCATAGAATCCGAAGGGCCGCCGAAGGCGCGAGGAACCTTCCACCAACTGGGCCCACAATCCTGCACCGAGCAGGCCGCCGCTGCAGACCAGGAGCACTTGCCACTCTCTGCCTCGGCCCGCGGCGGCGAGGACGACAGCCATCTGCACAAACGCAGCGGCTCCGGCGTAGAAAGCATGATTGATGATGCGAACCGGGCCGATCCGCCATTCGTGCCAGGAATTGGCAAATCTCTCGGCTGTGTTCTGCAGGATTTCCCAAACCCGCTGCGGATTGAGAAGGGCCGGTGCAATGACGAAAGCTGCGACAACATCGACGGCGTAGTGCATGCCTGTGGTGATGCAGCTCAAGGCAATGGTCAAGGGATAGGCCCAGCGAATCCATCTGCGACGGAAAAGTCGCGCCACCAGGATCGACCAGAGGACATGGAATGACGGAAGCGCGGCAACCGGCGGATCGGTTGTGCGCTCGAGATAGAGAAGGCTGGTCATCCAGCCATGGCCGAGCAGCGGGCGCCGCGGCGCCGCGGAAGGCAAGAACCAGTAGATGGGAAAAACGACCAGCATGGCGAACCATACCGAAACCGTGAGCTGGCGAAGGTCTTTGCGCGTGCGGGCGAGCCATGGCGCGAGCGCGACCATCACGTAAGTGCTCTCGTAGAACACAGCAGTCCAAGACAAAACGGGCAGGCGATCCTCGAAGGCGAATCCGAAGTTCAGACCGCGCAGCGGCAGGCGAATCGTAAATTCGTACAGCGCGAGCCACGGAACAACGACGTGGAGCATGAAGCGCAATCTCTCGACGGTTGAAGGACGCGCGTCGTCCGCTGGTGGGAGGACCGGAAGCGTGCGCGAGAAGCGGCTCAGAAGATCAGTGTGCTCGTAGCCCACGACCAGAGCAACGCAGGCCAGCGCAATTGTCGGTGTGATCAGCCACAAGCCGGATGCGGACCGCAGCATCATCGAGACACCGAGGCAGACCGCGACAAATCCTGTGTAGATGGGATGCGGAAGAAACTGAAACGTGCCGCGTGAAACCATGGTGGGAGGCGGGAAGGCGTTCATGGGCAGTCCGCCGCCGAACCTCCAGAGCTCGAACATTGCAGCGGACATGAGTGCGAGGCCGGCACAGGCGAAGGCAATGCCGAGAGGCAGGCTCCCATACACCGGCATGGAAACTCTCGCTGCCGCGGCCCAGATGAACAATAACGCGGGCAGCAAAATGACGAATACTGCACCGTAAGCGATCTTCTGCCATGTCATTTTGGCCAGCTTACGATTTCGTGAATGGCCCAGCCTTCCACCGGAGAACGCCCGGCGCATTCGAATCTTGCGCGGCTGCGCCACTTGCATTCGTTTACCTGCAGTAACCGTGCAGGGAACGTCTTGCCAACTCCGGGAATCGACGAAAGCGCAGTTGTCCCCAACGGGCCTTTCCGCAAGGTCAAGGACTGGTCCATGGTGAGTCGCGATCCATCGTCGAAGGTGATTTGCTGATCCTCGATCGTCGAGTCGGGAACCAACCTTCCGTTGAGATAAAGAATCCGTTTCGAGAATTGGCCTTGCCAGTCGATCCATACGGCCCAATCGGAGGCGCTGCAAAAGCGCCCCCAACGCAGATGTTGAATGGGAATCTTCCATGGTGCGACTGTCATGGTGAGATGTTCCACGTAGCCGAGGCCGGAGTCATTGCCGGTGCGCACATGCGCGCGGGGCATGAGGCAGCGCCACTCGACCGAACCTTCGTCGTTCTTGAAAACCGTTTCACGTACTTCGGACGCATCGGCTTGCCACACGGCGGCGAAGTCGAATGGCGCGGAGTTCCACGAGATCGAGGAACCGTTGACCTCGGGCATGCTCGGCCGGCGCAGGGAGTTCTGCTGGGTCACGTTATCGCCGGCGCTGCGAAGAAGGCTCGAGTAGGGAAGGTGGACCGGACCCCACGCGAGATCGCCGACATACGCGATCGATGCGTCCCCGGAATCGGTCACGGAGTCCAGGTACCACTTCGATAGGTGGAAAGCAGTCATTCGCAGGCATGGTATCAGCAGTGCGGCGCCGCGCAGTGAACGGGATCACTACAAGTGGGTTTGTAACCGCAAAGATCGCTAAGAAAGAACGCAAAGTACGCGAAGAAAACCTGACACGCTTAATTTCGGAGTAACGGGCGCGTGAGGCATGTGGGGCCGCCGCTGCCGTTAATGCAGATCTCGCTGCCGGGGAAGGTGCGGACGTCGAATCCGGCGACGCGTAGCTTGTTATTCGTTTTGCGATTCTCTTCGATAGCGAGCAGACGTTTTCCGCCGAGGGACAGAACGTTGCAGGCCAGTGTGTCGCGCTCAGAATAGTCGATCTCGATGAATTCGAATCCGCGAGATTTGAGCAGTTCAACGGTCTCGACCGCAAGCCACGGAAGATCGACCACGGCGGTGCGTTCGTCCAGCAGGCTAATCAGCGACATCAGGTGCAGGCAAGCGGCAGGCCCGGGTCCGTAGGGAAGTGGTGCCGAAATCACGTCGACCCCTTTCGGAGCGAGGACTGTGCGCATCTGCGCAATCCCGGCAGCATTCGTGCGATAGCCGTGGCCGATCAGCAGCGTCTTCGAATCGAGCCAGACCATGTCTCCCGCTTCGGTTGAGCCCGGAGACGTGATTTCAGCAAACGTGGGAATCCCCATCTGCTCGCAGAACGAGCCTTGATGCCGGCCTTCGACAACGCGATTCTTCTTTCCCGGACGCATAAGGATCAGGCCGAAGTCGGTCGCCAGCGAGGCATCGTGCGCGTATGCCGCATCAAGAGAGATATCCGGGGACGACGACAATTCGATCACTTCTACGCCAGCGAGATCCAATTCGCGGCACAGAGCGTCGTGCTGCGACTGCGCCTGTGAAAAGTCAGGGGCGTGATGAAATCCAAGTTCGCGCCAGCGCGCCAGGCCTTCCGGTTGATTCCATCCGGCAGCGCGGGGCGAGCACACCAGCACGCGCTTGAGCGGAGCGACCATCGAGTGGCCATTGAAGGCCACGGCGGTTTGAGAAAGAGAAGAAGAGGGCAGGCGATCCTCCTTGCGCTATGCGCAGCAGAGGTGATTCTACGGCAGGATGGTGCCTGAACGAAACGCGGCCGGCGGAGCCTACTGTGCCTCGGTGAGCGCTTCTTCCTCAGTTGTGGCGAATGCAACATGTCCGTCCGCCGGCGGCAACAGTTCGCGGACGGCGTGCTTGTTCTGATTGCCACGCTTGCTGAGCCACTGCTTCAGGTGCTTGCGGGCGGCCGGAGCCAGCTTCGAGAAAAAGAGTCCGGCGCGACCCTGGTCGCTGGCCCAGATTACGTCGGCGTATCCGTTGAGCGTCACGTGCGTGCCCGGAAGCACGCAGCGAAAGGCGATGTTGGAATTCACGGGCACAGGCTCACTCGCCTGTAACGCCAGACCGTGTTCTCCGATGTCGATGCTGACACCGGCGAGCGTGCCGTGCTCAAGCTCCAGATAGACCAGCGTCTTGACCTCATAACGCGCGGATTTTCGCTGGTTTGGGCGGGTTGTTTTCTTCCCTGCCTTGAGCGCGTCCTTGACGAGGTCCGTTTGGAGCGGCCGGTACAGAATCCGGCTAGCGCCCGACTGAAAAGCCTGGCCCGTCCCCGGCCAGGCGCGGCTGGCGACGGCGAGAAGATTCGGCTTTTGCTCCGCAGGCAGCAGGGCCGCCATGCGGATCGCCTCTTCCGCGCCGGGAAGATCGAAGTCGACAATCAACGTGGAGCATTCTCCGGCCATGACCAGCTCGAGAGCTTGCTGATTGGATCGGCAATTCTTGAGCTCGATTCCAAGCTGGTCGAGAGTGGCGGCAAGGGTTTGCAGGGATCGCTCGTCGTGACAAAGAACCGCAGCGGACTTGCGCATGAGCTACAAAATACGGGTCCTGGCGAGGCGAGGAAATGTCACAGCGGTAATCGGCTCGTTGGTTACTGAGGCTATCTGTAAATCGCAGAAAGCATTGGCGCGATCCGAGGGAATTCGCCCGGGTTCATTCCGCGTTCTCTGCGGGGGTTCTCAGCGAACGCCGCGGTAAAGGCTTAACCGCTGAAATCGCAGAGACTTATCGCCGAGCCCCACGGAGAAAAGCCGGTGGTGCGGCGGCCAGCTGACCGACTGCTATAATCAAGAATTGCGCTCATGAGTACGAAACGACTGATTCGGTCCACGACAGTTTTGTCGATTCGCCGCGGAGGCAAGGTGGTTCTCGCCGGCGACGGTCAGGTCACCTTGGGCGAGTCCGTGATCAAGCACTCCGCCAAGAAGATCCGCCGACTCTATAACGACAAGATTGTGGCTGGGTTTGCCGGATCGACTGCCGATGCCTTCACGCTCTTCAGCAGGTTCGAAGCTAAGCTGGAGCAATATCACGGCAACCTGGGACGCGCCGCCGTCGAACTGGCACGCGACTGGCGCACGGATAAGTTCCTTCGACATCTGGAGGCTCTGCTTCTGGTTAGCGACAGGGAGCAGACGTTCCTGCTCAGCGGTCAGGGCGATGTGATCGAACCCGACAGCGGCATAGCGGCAATCGGCAGCGGCGGTCCGTACGCGCAAGCGGCCGCCCAGGCGCTCTCAGAACACACCGAGCTCTCGGCCCGGCAGATCGCCGAAGAAGCCATGAAGATTGCGGGCAAGATGTGCATCTATACGAATGACAAGGTGACAATCGAAGAATTGTAGGCTTCGGACCTCAGACCTCGGACTTCAGGGAGGTTTTGCTGAAGTCCGAGGTCTGACGTCTGAGGGCGAGAGTTTTCTATGGCTATTTACCTCCCTTCCACCGCCGAAGAAGAACAGCTTGCGCTGGATGAACTGACTCCGCGCGAGATTGTTGCCGAGCTCGACAAACACGTGATTGGCCAGAAAGACGCCAAACGCGCCGTGGCCATCGCGCTGCGGAATCGCACCCGGCGGCAGAAGCTGCCTCCTGATCTCGCCGAAGAGATCATTCCCAAGAACATCATCATGATCGGGCCGACGGGTGTGGGGAAGACTGAGATTGCCCGCCGTCTGGCCAAGTTGGCGAATTCCCCGTTCCTGAAAGTGGAGGCCTCGAAGTTCACCGAGGTCGGCTACGTGGGTCGCGATGTGGAATCGATGGTGCGCGATCTGGTGGAGATCGCCATCGACAACGTGCGCGAAGAAAAGCTGGAGGACGTCTCTGATAAGGCCGAACTCAATGCCGAGGAGCGGCTGCTCGATATTCTTCAGCCGCACACGCCGCCGCGGCCAGAGCCTTCTTCGACTGCCGGCGGTGTCGTGATTGACGGCAGCACGGGACTAGCGGAGTCTTCAAGCCGCACGCGCGAAAAACTGCGGCAGCAATTGCGCGAAGGCAAGCTCGATGAACGGATGGTCGAGATCGACGTGCGCGAGCGGAACTTTCCGTCGTTCGAAATCCTGACCAACCAGGGTGTCGAGGAGATGGACGTCAACATCAAAGACATGTTGCCGAACATTTTCGGGCAGCGCACCAAGAAGCGGAAGATGAAGGTGAACGAGGCCTTCGAGTACCTGATCCAGGAAGAAGAGCAGCGGCTGATTGATATGGACCAGGTGACACGCACGGCAATCGATCGCGTCGAAAACTCGGGCATCGTCTTCCTCGACGAAATCGACAAGATCGCCGGCCGTGAAGGCGGTCACGGACCTGATGTTTCCCGCGAAGGCGTGCAGCGCGACATCCTGCCGATCGTCGAAGGCACCACAGTCAACACGCGCTACGGCATGGTACGCACGGATCACATCCTGTTCATCGCCGCCGGAGCTTTTCACGTTTCCAAGCCCAGCGATTTGATTCCTGAGCTGCAGGGACGTTTTCCGATCCGCGTCGAACTGCAGTCGCTGACCATGGAAGACTTCGTGCGCATTCTGACAGAACCGAAGTCGTCTCTAGTGAAGCAGTACACGGCATTGCTCGAGACCGAAGGAGTGAAGTTGGAGTTCACTCCTGAGTCGTTGGATGAAATCGCTCACTTCGCGTTCCGCGTGAATGAGAGCACCGAAAACATCGGAGCGCGGCGGCTGCACACCATCATGGAGCGCGTCCTCGACGAACTGAGTTTCGATGCCCCCGAGAAGAAGGGACAGGCTTTCACGGTGGACGCCGACTACGTTCGCAAGATGCTGACCGACATCGTGAAAGACCAGGATCTGAGCCGCTATATCCTGTAGAAAAACCTTCACCACAGAGGGCACAGGAGTACACTGAGGAATTCCTCTGTGGTTCTCTGTGTCCTCTGTGGTTTATCTTCTTTGAACGATGAAAGCAATCGACCGCTCCCGCCTGCAGTCCCTGATGCAACGCGAACAGAAGAAGTTTGTCGACGAGCGCCCGAAGTCGAAGGCCCTCTTTGACCGCGCGCGCAAGTCGCTGCTCGCCGGCGTGCCCATGAACTGGATGGTCAAGTGGGCTGGAGCTTTCCCGCCATTCGTGCGCGAGGCACAGGGCGCGGAATTCTTCGATGTGGACGGCCTGCGCTATATCGATTTTTGTCTCGGTGACACGGGGGCAATGACGGGGCACTCTCCATTTGCGACGGTCAAGGCAGCAGAAGAACAGATGCGCCGCGGCATTACGCTGATGCTTCCCAGCGAAGACGCGATTATCGTCGCCGAAGAACTGCAGAAGCGATTCGGGCTTCCCTACTGGCAATTCGCGCTCACCGCGACCGATGCGAATCGTTTTTCGATCCGACTGGCCCGGCAGATCACCGGACGTCCGAAGATTCTGGTCTTCAACTGGTGCTATCACGGCACGGTCGACGAGACTTTCATCACGATCGGCGATAACGGCCAAGCGGGCCCGCGTCCCGGAAGCATCGGTCCTCCGGTCAATCCTGCGGTCACAACCAAAGTTGTGGAGTTCAACGACGTCGACGCCCTGGAGGCCGCGCTTGTCTCGGGAGATGTGGCCTGCGTGCTCGCTGAGCCAGCGATGACGAACGTAGGCATCGTGCATCCCGAGCCCGGATTTCATAAGGCTCTACGTGAAATCACACGAGAGCACGGAACCCTGCTCATCATCGACGAAACGCATACCATCTGCGCCGGCCCTGGAGGATATACGCGCGCTGAGAATCTCGATCCCGACGTGATCGTCTTCGGCAAAGCCATCGGGGCTGGTATTCCGGGAGCGGCTTACGGATTTTCCCAGGAAGTCGCCGACCGCATCGTCGCCAGGCAGGAGTTGGAAAACTGCGATGTGGGCGGCATCGGCGGCACGCTCGCGGGCAATGCGCTCTCTCTTGCCGCCATGCGTGCGACGCTCACCAAGGTCCTTACGAAAGAGGCTTTCGAGCGAATGATCCCCATGGCTGGGCGCTGGACCGAAGGCGTTGCCAAGGCGATCGCTGACGCCCAACTGCCGTGGTATGTCACGCGCCTCGGCTGCCGCGCCGAATACATCTTCGGCCCTCAGCCAAAGAATGGCCAGCAGGCACACGATGCCATGGATTTCGAACTGGAGCGCTTCATGCATCTGTACGCCATGAACCGCGGCATCCTGCTCACTCCGTTCCACAACATGGCGCTGATGTCGCCCCAGACGGAGGCGGCTCATGTGGACCGGCACACGAAGATTTTCCGCGAGGCCCTGAAAGAACTTACTACTTAGCGCCCCGGGCCCGTATCTTGATACTCTTTTCCTTCCCATGACACGCATGGCCCTGCGGTTTGCGTTGGCAGTGAGTGCGACCTTCATGCTCGCGGCGTGCGCGACCATTGGTCCACCACAACCGCCCTCATTGGGACTGCCCAAGCCGCCCACGGACTTACGGGCCTCGCGCAAGGGAGATCGCGTCAACCTCACCTGGACGATTCCGACCATGACGACCGATCGCGAGACCCTCCGCAGCCTTGGCCCAACGCGGATTTGTCGGGGGCTCGAGGAATTGAACGCCTGCAACACTCCGGTCGGCGAGATCAAAACTCCCACACCGCAGGGCAAGGCTGACTCTGCTCCGAAGCCTCAAGCCTCGTACACAGACACACTTCCCCAGCAACTGGAAAGCGACGATCCTTCCGCATTCATTACTTATGCTGCTCAGGTGCTGAATCGAGAAGGCCGGGCCGCGGGGCTCTCCAATCAGGTTCATGTCCCGCTGGCCCGTACGTTGGCTCCTCCGCATGATTTTCGGGCGCGCCTCGTCAAGGAGGGAGTGCAGCTGAGCTGGGTCGGTGAAACCGTTTCGGTGGCACCGGCGAATGTGCAATACGTTTACCGGGTCTACCGCCGTGTAGAAGGCAACAACGAGCGAGCGCTTGCTGGAGAAACTCCCGTCGGCGCCGAAACCAGCTTCACCATTACCGATTCAAACATCGAGTGGGAAAAGACCTACTACTACCACGCAGAAACAGTCACGCTGATTCACCGGGCAAACAAGTCTCTGGAAGTCGAGGGCGATGACACGCCAGAGGTCAAGGTCTTCGCCGACGATTTGTTCCCTCCCGCGGTTCCTACAGAACTGCAGGCCGTGTTCTCCGGTCCGGGGCAGAAGCCCTTCATCGATCTAGTATGGGCCCCAGTCACGGACGCAGATCTCGCCGGATATAACGTCTACCGCCGTGAAGAAGGAACGACGACTCCTGTAAAGTTGAATGCGGACTTGATCAAGGCTCCGGCCTACCGCGACGAGAATGTGGCGCCGCAGAGGAAATACTTTTATTCGGTTTCGGCTGTCGACCTTCGCGGAAACGAGAGCGCGAGGTCGGAAGAGGCAAGCGAAGCGGTACCGTAACGAGCAATGAGCGATGAGCAGTGAGTGATCCGAGTTCGCTCATAGCTCACGGCACATTGCTCACATCTCATTTGCGAGAAAGGGATCATGAAATATTGCAGGTTTCATTGGAATGGCGAAGCTCACTACGGACTGGTCGAATCGGTTGCGGGGCGCGATTCGATTGTGCGCCTCCTGCTCACCCCGCCAGAAGAAGCTGACGGCGACATGGAAAGCTTGCGCACCCGGCGCATCGAAGCCATTCCTCTCGCGGACGCGACCTTGTTGCCTCCAGTGCGGCCTTCAAAGATCGTGTGCGTGGGGCGCAACTATCGAGAGCACGCGGCTGAACTGGGACACGAAGTGCCGACCGAGCCACTGATTTTTTTGAAGGCCACCTCGGCGCTGCTGGCCCCGGGAGGGACAGTCCGCCGTCCTAAGCTCTCGCAGCGCGTCGATCACGAAGGCGAACTCGGAGTCGTCATCGGCAAGACTTGTTATCAGCCGGCTCCCGATGCCGACATTCGCCAGTACATCCTGGGCTATACCTGCGTGAACGATGTGACCGCGCGCGACCTGCAGAATAAAGACGGCCAGTGGAGCCGGGCCAAGGGCTTCGATACTTTCTGCCCCGTAGGTCCGCTGGTCACCGACGAAATTGATCCGTGGACGGGAATCGGCGTCGAAACTCGCGTGAACGGCGACATACGGCAGCAGGGTAATACCCGCGACTTCATCTTCGCGCTGGACACGGTGATCCGCTATATCGCGCAGGCGATGACTTTGTTTCCGGGGGATCTGATTCCCAGCGGCACCCCTTCGGGGGTCGGACCGGTTGTTGCAGGAGATGTTATGGAGGTCAGCGTCGAGGGAGTGGGGACGTTGAAGAATCCCGTCGCGGACGAATAGCCGTGCCTTTTAAAAAACCCAGTTTCCTTCCGGACCGCCAAAATGAGGGGGATGTGCCAGATTGGCAACAATGGTGGCGGAATCAGGGGCCGGATAACGCGCAAAGCAATTTACGGCGTTGTAACCGGGATTGTCCAGAGTTCCTTTCGAGAAGCCGCCATGAAGCTGAGTGACCAGCGGTCAAAACGTTCTATAAAAAGGGATGTCAAGAAAAAAAGCTCCGCCTCGACTGGAGGCGAGATTTCTTTCTCGAGATCCAGCCCACTGAAGTTTCACTTCTCTGGAGAAGTTTGGCTTGTTGTCCATTTTCGTGAGTTTCTCTGCTGCTGGTGACGCCGCCGTCGAGTTTAAAGAGAGCAGCAAGCGAGCTGGTTGCTTCCGAGGCAG
>JAIQFH010000054.1 GCA_020073385.1 Terriglobia bacterium
TTCGACACTTCTATAGTGGTTCCCTTGCGGTCCTCTTCTTGCCTGTCACCTGACCCAGTCCATGCTGGGCCTTTTCCTTCTGTGCTCACGACCATGGCTTTTGACCACAGCCGCCGAAGGCGGTTTGGAACCTGCTCCTGCAAGCCGGTTCCGAGGGGCCCACCCTCATCGGTTGAATAGTTAGGCTGTTTCGAGTTGACCGTCACTTACCTGACGTTCTCCTCTCCGCGCCGTCGTGGCGCACTGTCGTCGGCTAAAGCGGACTCGGGTTGTTCCACTTCATTTTCCCGGTACCTCCGTGCCGGGTTTTCACATCCCGCCACTTATGCGCCTAGAACTTGGCGGGTCGCGCCGCTCATGTTCCGCAGCGAATTTCGAAATAGCCTGAGAAACGCGTGGGATGACAAGTTCATCTGTTGCGAGTCTAATGCGGCGGGGCTCATGGACACTACAGGTGCGCGGGTTGGGGATGCGGTCTCGCAAGCGTCGGCTGGCGGGGTAACGGCGAAACTTTCGGCTGATATTTATCGTCCGGTTGCCGCGTACTGGCACACGGCGCTGGTGTTGCTTGTGCAGGGCGTCCTCTCTTATCGCGGAGCGATTCGGTTCGGCAAGCTTCATGCTCTGACGGAGGTCTATCGCGCGGGTCTGTACGAGCACACCATTATTTCTGAGTGGATGATGCTCGGCCTGGTGCTGGCCGGGGTGTGGTGGCATGACTCGTCGGTGCTAACGGTGCTGGGTGAGCGCTGGCGGTCGCTGGGACATTTTCTGCGGGATCTGGGGATTGCAGTGCTGTTTCTGATGGTGACGATTGCGATCGGATCGGTATTCGGGCTTGGAAGGGGAGATGAGTCGGCGGCTCGTTCCATCCTGCCGCAGGGCCAGACCGAGATGTGGCTGTGGGTGGCGCTTTCGATCACAGCGGGGATTTGCGAGGAGGCGATCTTTCGCGGTTATTTCCAGCGGCAGTTCATTGCGGTAACGAAGAATGTTCCTGCGGGGATAGTTCTTTCCGCGGTACTGTTTGGGGCGGCACATCTCTATCAGGGGATTTCGCACGCGCTGCAGATTGGCCTGCTGGGTGTCATGGGCGGGATCGTCGCGTACTGGTGTAAGAGCGTGCGGCCGGGAATGATCGCGCACTCACTGCAGGACATTCTGGGAGGGCTGGTGCGGCATTAAGGCTTCGGCCCAGGAGAATTCATCGCAGAGCTTCCAGGAAATGTGCTCGTTGACAGAGACGCGGGCGGGGCGCCCGCGCCACATTGACTTCTACTTCAGCAGGGTGGCCAGCGTTTTCTCGGCTTGGGTGTGGAGGTCGGGAGGTGCTCCGTAGAGGACTTGCGCGGTCTTGCCGGTTGGGTCGAAAAGGAACATTGTCGGGACGGAGGTGATGTCGCCGAAGGCTGCGGCAAGTGGGGCGTCGGCGATGGCCCAATGCAGGTCGGGGCTGAAGGAGTTCACGGTAGAGCGGATCTGGTCTTCGGGAGATTCCACGGCCAGGGCGACGATCGCTAGCTTGTCGCCGTATTGATGCTGCAGTTGGCCGAGCCATTGCAGGGTGGAGCGGCACGGCGGACACCACGTGGCCCAGAACTCTACCAGGACCACGCGTCCGGAGAGTTGATCGCGGGTGAGGGGATGTCCGGCGAGATCGGTCAGCTTGAAGTTGGGAAGAGCGGTGATCTCGTGGATAGACGCGCTCGTGCCGGCATGTTCCTGGGTTACGACATCTTTCTTGCCCGCAAGGATTAAATCGATCATGCGGATCAGGTCGGCCTTGAATTTTGCCTGGTTGTCGGCGTTGCGCCAGGGAGCATAGCGGCCGGTGCCTTCGACTTCTCCGAAGTATCCGAAATCGCGGGGGACGGCGACCAGGACGTCGTCGACGAAAACGGCGGGGTATCCTTTGACGCCGTAGCGGTCGGCTAACTTCGAGCCGCCGAAATTTTCGCTGACAAAAGTGACTCTTCCGGGATATTTCGCCGCTACTTCCTGCACCAGCAAACTTGCCGGGTCAGAGATGTTTCAAGTGTAGGGCCAGCGGACGAGAGTGATGTCGACCGTCTTACCGGATGGCAGAGCGAGTTTCGTCGCGGGCTTCTTCGCAGCGTAATAGGCAGGCAGGACCTGATCGACAATTACGCGGGCGCCTCGCCACTCGTCGACCGTTGGAGTGGAGCCGTCGGGATGCGCGGTGTAGGAGGCGGCGCGCTCGAGGAAAAGCTGGGCGATGGACTCATCGGAGGAGGCAGCCAGTTTGTTCGCGGCGGCAGCGACGTCCTGCTTTACCTGCGTTTGCGCGGCGGCATCGAGCGGAGGAGCGTCGAGCATTCCGTAGTGACGTACGGATTCGAGATAGGCGTAGAGAGCGCCGGCGTAGAAGCGCGAGGCGTCGAGTTCTTCGGCGAGTTTAATCTGGGAATTGAGCGCGATGAAGCGGGGATGCAGGTCGATGGACTTCGGGGGCTGGAACGCGGCGTTGGTCTTCTCCTGAAGGCTGCGCAGTTCCGGGAGCAGGGATCGAAGCGGGAAGGCGGGATTTCCGGCGTCAGTCTTCAACGACGCGCAGAACGCTGCGAAGTCGGCCTCGCCCTGGGCCTGGCCGACATAGAACAGGCCATCTTTGGGGCCGGTGGCGGTGGCGAATCCGCGGCCGCCGTCGAGCAGCGGGATCGCTCGGCCCTGCGCAGCCTCCGCGAGAGCGCGGATCGCTAGTGTCGAATGCTTCCACTCTCGGGCATGCGCATCTTTATCGAGCGCGGTAAGACGTAGGCTTGCCTGGCCCCACTGAGATTCAAATGCAGCGAGGCCGTCTTTCTCAACTTCAGCTTTATCAGCCGCGGTGCGTGCGCCTTGCAACAGATCTTCTGCCTGGCCAAGCTTTTCGAGGCCGAGGTAGAGGTGCCCGGCATAGACCGCGTCGGCTGCCGACTTGAGGGCGTCGCTGGCCATGGTGGAGAGGTCCTTGAGATTCGGATCGGCAATGGGATTGTCTTTGAGGGACTGCTGAAGGCGGGCAATCTCGGCCTTGATCTGGCAGGATGGGGAGCTTTGTGCAGCGAGCGGAGAAGTGAGTGCGCCGAGCAGGATAAGAATCAATGTGCGCGAACGTGTCTTCGGAACGAGCTTCATCGACGCCCTATGGATAGACGTTCGACTCGCTGCAGGGTTAGCGCTTCAGATCAGGAGTGAAGGTCCAACGTAAAACCACCGATGCGGCAATAAGCAGAGCTTCCCGTTGTGCCGATTCGGACGACCACTTGACTCAGATAGCGCGTGTGTACCGGGTTGTTGGTGGAACATATCCGCGGGACAGCCCAGCCAGTTCCGGCAAGGGTCACAATCCATAGAACGATTGCGGTCACTCTGGCGGCTATGCCGAATGATTCTTCGATTACGGCCGTACGGCCGCAAATGTCGCCGATTCGCTGCCTAGCGTCGGAGCATGCTGCCACAGCAGTTCCCACGAGATAGAAGGCCAGGCCGTCGACGATGCGGAGAAGATTCCGCAGGGCGCAGGCGGCCAAGGCGCCACGTTGCGTCGTTCGCACAACTCGAATTCCCACCAAAATCTTGCCGAGTGTGGCGCCACACGCCGCCTCCATCAGGCAGCCGTAGAAGAAGAGTATGGCGCTGTTTAGTGTTACGGCAATTACCAGCGAAGCGGTTGTGAGCTGCAGTTCGGCCGCGTCGAACGTCCCCCAGCGCATAAAGGCCCATGCATCCACGATGGCGAACAGCCCGAAGAGCAGGGCGATATCGAGCGCGAAGGCGATGAACCGGTCACCGAGTCGTGCGAAACGGTACCGGACGATGGGGGCGCGGACAGAAGCAGGGGCAGTGGTGGTCCGGGCGACAGCGGGTGCCGGCTCCGTCAATCCGCACTCTTCCAGAAGATGCTGGCCGGAAGGGATAGCCCCGCCGCAGCGCTTGCAGTGCTTTGAGTGTGAACTTATCTGGTTGTGGCAATGCGGACATTGCATACTTTGCGAAGGCCCTCACACACCGTCAGTTCATCAAGAATACGCCTAGATGGGCGGGGCCTTGGATGACCGAAGGACAGCGGTCAAGAGGCCATTGTCCGGTTGGGGAGTTCGGATATATTGCCTGCTTTTCATGAACTTATCCATCGCTCGGTCCAAAAGTCGGCAAATGAGGGACTATCCCTGCCGCAGGAAACGAGGGTAAAATCTCCCCCCGCGGAGGTTCCTATGAGCGAAGCGGCCAAGCTGATTTTTGGGTATCCGGTAATGATTGATGGATTCGCGCTGAACAGCAGCGATGTGCCAGTGCGGCACTTTGCACTGCTCGATGAGGTCGCGGAGACGGTGAACGCGCTGCGGTTCTTTGACGATGGCGGGATGGTGTTCCTGTGGGGCGAAACGGATTTGAGCGGCGAGACGGGATTCAATAACTCGCTGGGTGGAAAGCGGGCGGATGCGGTGGCGGCGTATCTGCGGCTTGCGGGTGTGCCGCCAGCGGCGATTGGGACGCTGTCGGTGGGATCAACGTTCGCGTCGAGGACTGCGCGGCAGGACGCGGGGAGCCGCCGGGTGGAGATTCGGTTTCAGGAGCCGCCAGCGGTGCAGCCGGCGCAGCAGGTGCCGCCGGTGGTGCGTCCGCAGTTCAGGGTGGATCGGCTGCCGCTACCGAGGATCCCGGGATCGACGCAATTTCCGCCATTTACCATGACGCCGAATCCAAATACCGGGACGCAGTATGGCTGGCCCGGTTTGTTCAAAGATGAGGACCGGCAAACCTGGTGCCAGAACATCGCGACGTTGATTACGGTGTCGGATGGGAGTGGAGCGATGGGGAATGCGCTGGGGGCGCTGTGTTCTCCGATTCCGGTGGGAGGGAGTCATGAGCCGTTCACGCCTCCCCTGGATCAGGGGACTGGGCTGCCGAACTCGGTGATCTTCAATCTGCCGCCTTGGCACTTCAACTTGCCGTAAAAACGGCGGTGGTCGATTAGGTCGACATCCCCACGTGTCTTCGAAAAGACGCGAGAATGGGTACACGCAGAACGACCTCACCACAGGGGACACAGAGGAGCACAGTGGAAGTCAGAACCTCCACCTTGTCTGCGCGTTCGTTGCGCTGACAAAGATAGTGCACCTCATTCTCATCGGTGCGCAGAGAGTTCTTGTTTTGCGACGGTGCCGAGGAACTTCATGAGTGTCGCGCGATCCTCGGGGAGCATCCGCAGGAAGTGGATGCCATTACCGAATTGCGGGTCGCAGGTGACGACTCTGGCAGAGATGAGAAGAGTGCCGGAGGCTTCAAGTTTGAGATCGAGGCACGTGCCCGTAGGAAATGGGTACATGCTTTCGATGTAGCACCCGCCGAGGCTCAAGTCGGAGGTAGCGCAGTGCAGGGGAGCTGTGCTGCCTTCGGCGTGAATTTCGACAGGCACGTTGACTTTGAATCGAGGGAACTTCCGCCGCTCCGGGATCATGGCCCGACCTCTCAGTCGAACCCCACCCACTTTGAGAAGAGTCTAACCTTCATAGCAGAGAAGACAAGGTGCCGCACGGGCCATTACGTTCGTACTTTCGGTGAGGTTACCTGGCGGGAAACGTTTCGAAGTTCCAAGGTTTCAACATTTCAAAGAAATAGAAAAGCCCCACTCCGCTGAAACCTGCGCGAGGAATGGGGCTTTTGTCGTTACTCGTCGAACGGTCTCGGGCGCTGCGGATCGTAGATGGACCCGGCCAGGTCGGCGTCGGTGAAGCCAACGACGAAAAACTGGTTCGGATTGTCGATCGGATTTCCGCTCGGATCGTTGACGGTCTGCAGAAAATCGTTGTCGTTCGCGATCCAGAGTGTGTGGTAGGTGGTCCTGCCCTGTTTCACGTCGGCGCCGAAGCTGATGCCTTCGATCTTCGCGGGAATGTTGCTGGCGGCAATGTTGTTGTTGGTCAAAAGCGGAACGAGATCGACGAAGAGTGTCTTGCTCACCGCATTGGCAGCGGCGGTCAGTCCGTCCACGTCGCTGATATCAACCGCGTTGGAAAGATCAATCCTGAAGAGTTGTTTGATCTTCGCGTTGGAGCCATCGCCCCGCCCTTTGCCGTCGCGCTCATCAACCAGGAATTCGTTGTTGTTAAGCGCGAGGATCTCGCTTACTCCCGAGCCAGTAGTAAGAAGGTAGCCGTACTGATGAGTGACGGCGCCAGAAGCGATGTCGATCTTGACGATGCGCAGCAGGTTCTTGGCGCTGCCCCCCTCGGCTGCGTCCTGAATGAGCGCGTTCTGCATGATTCCGACAAGAGTCTTGCCGTCGGGCGTAATCGCCAGCCCTTCCATTCCCTTGTTAGCGACCCGGCCGGAGGCGTTCCCCGAGATTTCGATCGATCCCTGGGATGACAGGCTGCTCACGTAGAAAGAATCGGGGAGCTGGAACGAGCGCAGTCGGGCTCCCGTGATGCGGTCGAACTGATAGACGTAAGGACCGTATTCATCGGAGATGAAGATACTGAGGCCATCGTTGGAAACGCGGATGCCTTCGGTGTCGAAGCGCGCATTGTTGGGATTGCCGGAATTCTGGGAAGGGTCGAAGTTGTCGGAGCGTCCAGTGAAGAAATGAAAGAAGAAGTGATTCAGCGGAGGGACGCCGGAACCGACAATCGTATCGCCCGACGCGTAGATGAGAGGAGTAAAACTCCAAAGGAGCCTTGTGGACTGGAGAGTCGGAGTGAGGGTGTAAGGGAGGCCGGAACCCTGATTGGGACGGAGATTCATGGTGATCGTATGAAACCGGTTGATATAGCTGACGGTGTCATCGACATTGGAATCGAAACTCAACGCGTTGGGACCGCGATCGGGTAGAGCAAGAAAAGTTCTGCCACCCGCGTAGGTGATGGCTGAGCCAAGCCCGCCGAGATAGTTGGCAGCGACTCCGTTCTCGAGGGTGTAGTTGAGGTGAGACAGATCGGTGTAAGTCCCGGCACGGGATTGAGTGAGATTGCCAATTGCCAATAGGGTGATTTGTGCCTGGGCGTTTGAGAGGGCAAAAATCGAGACAACAAATGCAGTAGACAAAATACGGATCACAAACTGTTTCATGTCGAACCCCTTCTGAAATTGAGGTGGTTTCGCCATGATCCTGGCGCGAAGGAGTGGGGTCAAGTTAACAGATCGTGAAAAGTGAAATAGAGTTGTTTGGGAATTTCTCTCCGAGCCAGAACTACCGGAGGGAAGTTATTCGGAGGGCCGTCGGAAAGCAAAATCCCCACTTCTGGCAAAACCGGCCAGAAGTGGGGCACCCGGAGGGCGAGTACTAATTATTGGGCGGGCGTTTCCGGGACGGCCGGAGCGGGGGCTTCGGCGGTCACTTCCGGAGTGATCGGGTTGATCTTCACCGTCGAGAGAATCTGTTCCAGGCGGTTGAAGACTTTGTCGCGATCGACGTGCTTCACCAGGCCTTCGGCTGACGCGTCAGTCGTAACGTTCAGGGCAAACTCGTAGCACGCTCCATTCTGGTAGACATGGAAGTACTTGGAGTCGCTCTGGCGCGTGCCTTCGCCGGTAACAGCTTCGGTCGCACGGAGTTCCATGTCTCCGAGCATCAGCTTGGAGTTCGACGAAGCATCAGACGTCGGCGTTGAAGACTTCGCCTCGGTGCTTGCCATTGGCTGCGCGTCAGACTTCGTTACTGGAGCCGAATCCTGCTTCGCGCCTTCGGTCGAGACTGCAGCGGTCTCAGATTTCGCTACAGGCTTCGACTGCGGCACTGCGAACTCGCCACATTGATCGGCGGTGATGGTCTTGTGGACGCTCACATTGAAGAACGCGGACGAGAAGTCAGTGTTGATGAAACCGGTCTCGGGTAGCTCGACTGCTGCTAGCGCGACTCCACCGGACTGGACGAAGTTCATCGGGACAGGATTCGTCTGGATCAGTTCAGACGCGGCGTCTCCCGTCTCGATGGCGTAGCGCCGCGGATACTCAAACGTTACGCCGTACGTCTTATCGGTGTAATTCACGGTCGCCGGCTTCTTGTGAACTACCGGCTTCTTCGCAACTGGCTTGCTCTCCGCCTGCACCATTGGTGCTGGCATCGGTTGCGCCTGTGCCTGCGGTTGCGTCACCGGAATCTGGTTGTTGGAGCTTACGGGTTTTGGTTTGTCGCTGGAACATCCAACCGTTACTGAGCAGATGATCAGTACGGCAGCGAAGACCAGGGTGCTGGCGTTCTTGCCCCAGGTCAGAAAACGATTCTCTGTGTTGCTAGCTACGTTGATGCGGGTCATTGTGGTTGCCTCCTGCCGACTAGCGGCACACTCAGGGAATGCACGAGAGGTGCCTTGAGTGCGCGCATTGATTCTGCAAGGCTTAGCTGGGGCAAAAGGCTTACTGGGCGTGACCTTCAGGACACGATGTGTGAATGGGGACACGGCCCTCACCACAGAGAACACAGAGGGGCACCCAGGAAACTGGCAATCGCTTTCGCTTCCCTGGCGATTCGGATATCGTTATCGGCTCGGGAGAGGAATGGGCTTATGAATCGGTGTGGGTGGCTCGGTGTGTGTTTGCTCTTATGCGTGGGACCGGCGGCGAGTTGGGCACAGTCGGCGCGGGAGAAGATCATTATTGACACCGACATTGGCGATGATGTCGATGATGCCTTTGCGCTGGCGCTGGCGGTGAAGAGCCCGGAGTTCGAGATTCTGGGAGTGACGACGACCTTCCGCGACACCGAGTTGCGGGCCAAGATCGTCGACCGCTTCCTGGGAGAAGTGGGGAAGGCCGAGATTCCCGTCATGGCGGGGAAGCCCACTGCGCCTACACCGATGTCGCAGCGACGGTACGCCGAGGGCGGGCATTTTGCGAAGAGCTCGCATGGAGATGCCGCGGATTTCCTGCTTGGCCAGATTCGGAAGCATCCGGGTGAAATTACGCTGATCGCGATTGGTCCATTGATGAATGTGGGTGCGGCGATTGATAAGGATGCGGCCACGTTTCGAAAGCTGAAGCGCGTGGTCATTATGGGCGGCGCGATTCGAAAGGGATACGGGGATTTTGGATATAACGAGCACGTGCCGCCAGCGCCGGAGTGGAACATGTTGAATGATGTTGCGTCGGCGCAGAAGTTGTTCGCATCGGGCGTGCCGCTGTTTGTGATGCCGCTGGATTCGACGCAGCTGAAGCTCGATGAGGTGAAGCGTGCCTTCTTATTTACGCGCGGGACGGCGGTGACGGATCAACTCACGATCTTGTATCACCTGTGGGCACTGGAGACGCCGACACTCTTTGACCCCATGGCTGTGGCATTTGCCTTGAAGCCGGAGTTGTGTCCGGTGACTCCGCTGCACATTCGCGTGGACGAGAAGGGATTCACGCGCGAAGAGCCGGGGACTCCGAATGCGCAGGTTTGTCTGCAATCGAATCCCGAGGATTTTTTTCAGTTTTACTTGAGGAGAGTTGGGCAGTAGACAAAAGTCTGATCGTTAGTCGTTGTCATTTGCCATCAAAGTCAAAATCCCCACCCTGTCGCACAAAACGCGACACGGATGGGTCACCCAGTGGATGTGAAAATGAGAGAGAGTGGGCGGCGGAGATTTCTTAAGAGCGCGGGTACGGGAATTGTTGGTGTTACGGGAGTTGCCATCGGCGCAAGCATTCCCACATCTGCCGCGCAGAACTTGACTGGAGAACACCATCCATCACGGCTCTTCTTTGACGTGCGGGCGTTTGGAGCTGTGGGTGATGGCAAGGCGCTCGACACGCCAGCTATCAATCGCGCGATCGAGGTGGCGGCCGCCTCGGGTGGCGGCACGGTCTACCTCCGGTCCGGCAACTATCTTTGCTACTCGATTCATTTGAAAAGTACCGTGGCGCTTTTCCTGGATCAGGGGGCAACGATCGTGGCGGCGGATCCCGTATGCGATCTCGCGAAGCGTTACGATCCGGCGGAATCAAACAAGCCGTGGGAGGACTATCAGGATTACGGGCACAATCACTGGCACAACAGCCTGATTTGGGGTGAAGGGCTGAACGACATTTCGATTCTGGGGCCGGGCCTGATCTGGGGTAAAGGATTGAGCCGCGGCTGGGGCGCCGGGCCGGTGGCGGAGAACCCCGGGGTCGCGAACAAGGCGATCGCGCTGAAGAATTGCCGGAATGTGTTGCTTCGCGACTTTTCCATTTTGCATGGCGGGCATTTCGGAATTCTGGCAACCGGCGTCGACAATCTCACGATCGACAATTTGAAAATTGATACGAACCGTGACGGCATGGATATCGATTGCTGCCGGAATGTGCGTGTCTCGAATTGCAGCGTCAATTCTCCCTGGGACGACGGGATCTGTTTAAAGAGTTCGTTTGCGCTCGGATATGCGCGCGCGACAGAAATGGTGACCATCAGCAATTGCCTGCTGTCGGGAAGTTATCAGGAAGGCGCGATGCTCGACGGGACCTGGAAGAAACTTCCAGCCGGGGAGAAAGTCCCGCGAACCGGACGGATCAAGTTTGGCACCGAGTCGAATGGGGGATTCAAGAACATCACAGTATCGAATTGCGTGTTTGACGGCTGCCGCGGACTGGCAATCGAGAGCGTGGACGGAGCGGTGATCGAAGACGTGACATGCACGAACATCACGATGCGGGATGTGTTTGAGGCACCGATTTTCATAAGACTCGGCGCGCGGATGCGGGGGCCGGCCGGCGTGCCCGAGGGAACGATCCGGCGGATCATATTGAGCGGCATCACCTGCATGCAGGCGGAAGGCTCGCCGAAGATTGCGTGCATCCTGGCGGGAATTCCGGGACATGTAATTGAGGATGTGAAGATCACCGAGTTGATTCTGGTGAATCGCGGCGGTGGCACCAAGAGCGATGCCGAGACGCAGGTGCCGGAGAAGGAGAAGCAGTATCCGGAGCCGAACATGTTCGGAACCACTCCGGCGCATGGATTCTTCGTCCGGCACGTGCGGAGACTGGAGATGCAGGCAGTGACGATCGAATGCCCGAATGGGGATGCGAGACCGGTATTTGTGCTGGAGGATGTGCAGGACGCAACGTTCGGACGAATGAAGGTGCCGGTGACCGCGGGGGTGCCAACGTTTGTGTTGAATCAGGTAAAGGAGTTCAGTGTGTTCCGGAGCAAGCCGGTTCCGGATACGGAAATCGCGACGGCGGAAAAGACGGAAATCTGACCGGGAACTGACGAATTAAAATCCCACCCTCAAGGACTGACCCAATCATGAACAGAACGAAAGCGGCGAGGGGAGCGCTCATCCTGATCGCAGTCGTGGTCATGCTCGTCTCCGTCGCCATGGCGCAGGAGAAGCAGAATGTCGACCTGATTGTCAGCGGTGGGATTGTGGTGACGATGGATTCGGCTCGGGCGATTCACCAGGATGGAAGCGTGGCTGTGCGCGGGGATTCGATTGTTGCTGTTGGGCCGAGGGCGGAAATCGAGGGCCGATATCAGAGTCCGCAGGTGATCGACGCTCGAGGACACCTGGTCCTGCCGGGATTCATCAATGGGCATACCCACGTGCCGATGACGTTGTTTCGCGGGCTGCATGACGACGTCACGCTGAATGACTGGCTGTACAAGTACATCTTTCCCGCAGAAGCGAAGAATGTGAATGAAGAGTTTGTCCGCTGGGGGACGCGGCTGGCGGCGGCCGAGCAGATTCGCGCGGGGGTCACGACCTTCGCCGATATGTACTACTTCGAAGATGCAATTGCCGAGGAGACCAAGGCTGCGGGAATGCGCGGTGTGCTGGGAGAGACGTTTATCGACTTCCCGGCTCCGGATAACAAGTCAGAAGCAGAGATGCTGGCGTATACGGAGAGGTTTTTGAAGAGGTGGCAGGGAGATGCGCTCATTCATGCGGCTCCTGCCCCGCATTCGATCTACACGTGTTCGAAGAAGACCCTGCAGGATGCAGCGGCATTGGCACGAAGGTATCACACGCCGATTTTGATTCACGTGGCGGAGATGAAGAAGGAGTGGGAGGACTCGGAGAAGGCCAACGGGATGTCCCCAGTGCAGTATCTGGACAAGATTGGCGTGCTGGGCCCGGATATCGTTGCGGCCCACTGCATCTTTGTCGATGAGGCCGACCGCAAGTTGTTGGCGCAGCGCGGCGTGGGGTGTGTGCACAATCCGTCGAGCAACATGATGATTGCGAGCGGCGTGTCTCCGGTGCCGGAGATGAGGGCGGCGGGCGTGGCGGTCGGGTTGGGGACGGATGGTCCCGCCGGGAGTAATAACGATCTTGATCTCATGGAGGAGATCGATCTGGCGGCGAAGTTGGCGAAGATCTCGAAGATGGATCCACTGGCTTTGAATGCGAAGTCTGTTGTCGAGATGGCGACTATCGATGGGGCACGGGCTCTGCACATGGAGAAGGAGATTGGATCGCTGGAGGCGGGAAAGAAAGCCGACTTGGTATTGATCAGTCTGAATAAGCCGAATGCGGTGCCCATGTATGAAATCTATGCGCAGATCGCGTATTCGCTGAAGGGGAGCGACGTGGCGACGGTGATCATTGGCGGAAAAATTGTAATGCAGGACCATCTATTGTTGACCGTCGATGAGCGCAAGGTGCTGGAGAAGGCCCGGGAGTATGGGAAGTCTGTGAAGAATTCGTTGGGGATGGAGTAGGAGAAGCAGTTCTCAGTACGTGTCTCATAAACTGTTTTGAAAGGGCGCGGCTTTCAGCCGCGCCGTAAAAAGCCACAAAAGACGCGGGCTTCGGAGTGTGCGTGAGAACCGCATTTTCAATCCGCGCTGTGGGACAAGCGGGCAGGATTTGCGCCCCGGAGGGGCGTCTGAGAATAGCCCGGCGCTTTCAGCGCCGGGTAAAGTGGAACACTGAGCGCGTCCCGGAGGGACGCCTGAAAGTTCTCACGCACACTCTTCAGCCCCTGAGGGAAGGACGCATAGTCTCCTGTAGACTCTCACCATGAAATTTTCGTTGGTTATCTCGGTCCTTTTAATCGTGAACGTGTGTGCGGCTCAGAAGGCGGCTATCACTTTCGATGATTTGCCGCTGAATGGGGACTTGCCGCCGGGTGTTACGCGCGTGCAGATCGCAGTAGACACGCTTGCGGTGTTAAAGGCGCGGCGTGCGCCTCCGGCGTATGGATTCATCAATGCGAAGAAGCTGGAAGGAAATGCGGACGCAGCGGAGGCCTTAAAGCTTTGGGCAGCGTCAGAGCCGTTTGGAAACCATACGTATGGGCACATGGATTTGAACGCGAATCCCGCGGAGGCGTTTGAGCGCGAGATCGAAGAGAACGAACCGGCGCTGGAGTTGCTCGCGGGAAAAGACGGGAATTGGCATTGGCTGCGCTATCCATTTCTACGCGAGGGAGAGACCGTCGAGAAGCGACGTGCAGTGCGGGCTTACTTGCAGGCGCATGGCTACCGTGTGGCGCAAGTGACGCTGGATTGGGAAGACTACCTCTGGAACAGCGCGTATGCGCGATGCGTGGCGAAGAAAGATGCGCCGTCGATTGCCTGGCTCAAGTCAAGTTACCTGTCGATTGAGTCTTCGTACTTGGACCTGGACCGGGACCTCGCGAAGACAGTGTACGGACACGATATCAATCATGTGTTGCTGCTGCATCTGGGGGCGTTCAGCAGCGCGATTTTGCCCGATGCGCTAGACCTGATGCAGAAGAAAGGATTCACCTTCGTCACGCTCGAGGAGGCGGAGAGCGATCCGGTGTATGAGGGTGATCCGGACGTGGGGTCAAAGTATGGCGGAACCCTGCTGGAGTTGTGGATGGAGGCGAAGAAGATCAAGTTTCCATCGGTGATGGAAAAGCCGTACAAGCAGTTGCAGGAGATTTGCAAGTAGTGTGGGCGTGGTTCAGGAAGTCGAAATCCTCCGATTTTGACGACGTTACAAAGTCAAAGTTCTTACCTGTTCCGTGGATAGGCCTTCTCCTCCCTTATAATCAAAGGATTCTCTATGGCTGCGGTTCTCGACAGGATTGTGGCGGCAACGCGGGCGCGGATAGCGGAGTCCAAGCACAGCGCAGATTCGCGCGTACTGGAACGGCGGGCCGACCAGCACGTGCCACGCGGATTTCGGAAGGCGCTGGTTGCCAGGAGGCGCGATGGCATCGCGGTGATTGCGGAGCTAAAGAAAGCCTCGCCGTCGAAAGGGCTGATACGAGCGTCGTTCGATGCCGTAGAGTTGGCGCGAGAGTTGGAGGCGGCAGGAGCTGCGGCTTTGTCGGTCCTCACAGATGAGGAGTTCTTTCAGGGCTCACTCGAGAATTTGCGAGAGGCCTCTGCGACGGTCGCAATTCCCTGTTTGCGGAAGGATTTCATCGTCGACGAGTTTCAATTGCTGGAGGCGCGCGCGAATTCGGCGGACGCGGTTTTGCTGATTGTCGCGGCACTGACGCAAAAAGAGTTGGAGACACTCGCTCGTGTTGCGCGGAAACATGGGCTCGATGTCTTGTGCGAAGCACATGATGCGGGGGAGTTGCAACGAGCTTTGGATGCCGGGTGCGATTTGATTGGTGTGAATACACGCGATCTGCGGACCTTTAAAGTTGATTTGCAGACGGCCTTCGATCTGGCACCGAAATTTCCCGCTGGTGTGGTCCGGGTTGCTGAGAGTGGAATTCATTCTGCCGATGATGTGGCGCGACTGCGGGCCGCGGGATATCACGCGTTTCTGGTGGGTGAGTCGCTGATGCGGGCCGAGTCTCCCGGCAGCGCTTTGGGGGAGTTGATGCGAGTACCCAGTACTCAGTGACCACTAAAAGCTAACTCGACTGGCTGCTGTCAGCCACATTCTTATGACTTGGGTCAAGATTTGCGGGATGACAAATCTCGAGGACGCTCTCGTGGCGGTTGACGCGGGGGCCGATGCGGTAGGGTTTGTGTTTTATGAGAAGAGTCCACGGTGCGTGACGGTAGAGACGGCGCGGGAGATCTGCTCAAAGTTGCCCGGGAATGTAGAGAGAGTTGGAGTGTTCGTAAACGAACAGGAAGACTCGATTTGTTCAGTTGTTGATGCGGCGGGAATCACCGGGGTGCAGATGCACGGCGACAATGAAGATCCCCACGTTGCGGATTTGGTTGTTGCACGACGCCCTCAGGTTAAGGTGCTGGTGGCAATCTCGATGAACCGTCCAAATCCGCAAGGCTGGGCGATGAAGTGGCATCCCGACTCAGTTCGAGCCTTCCTGCTGGACTCGGGAAATTCCTCGAAACATGGTGGAACGGGCAATACATTTGACTGGAACGCAGCCGTTCCGGTGTTGAACGACATCAAGAAGGTCGGCAGGGTCGTGGCAGCGGGTGGATTGACGCCAACAAATGTCGAAGAAGCGGCCGAAGTTCTGAAACCTTGGGGTGTCGATGTTGTTTCAGGTGTGGAGGCTTCGCCGGGGAAAAAAGATCCTGAGAAGGTGCGGTCGTTTATGCAGGCGGTGCGGGAATACGATCGGAAGGTGAGTTGAGGATGGCGACGGCGTCGAAAATCAGTAAAGTCAAAATCCCCACTTCTGGCAACACCCGCCAGAAGTGGGGCACCCACGGTGTCGATTTGTCCCGCGTTTCCGCCGGAAAGCACGAGCCGGGGCGATTTGGGGTTTATGGCGGGCGGTATGTGCCTGAGACTTTGATGGCGGCGCTTGAGGAATTGGAGCGCGAGTATGAGAAGGCCAAGCGCGACAGGAAATTTCAAGCGCGGTTGGATTTGCTGCTGAAGACTTATGCAGGGCGGCCTACGCCCCTGTTCTTCGCGCGGCGGCTCACGGAGAAGCTTGGTGGAGCAAAGATCTATTTGAAGCGCGAGGACCTGCTGCATACTGGGGCGCACAAGATAAATAACTGCCTGGGGCAAGGGCTGCTGGTCGAGCGCATGGGTAAGCATCGCGTCATCGCCGAGACGGGCGCGGGACAGCATGGGGTGGCAACTGCCACCGTCTGTGCGCTGCTGGGATTTGAGTGCGTCGTCTACATGGGCACCGAGGACATGCGTCGGCAGGAGTTGAATGTCTTCCGCATGCGGTTGCTCGGAGCCGAGGTGCGCGGCGTGAACTCAGGATCGCGGACGTTGAAAGACGCCATCAATGAGGCGATGCGCGACTGGGTCACCAACGTGCGGACCACGCACTATCTGTTGGGGAGCGTGCTGGGGGCCCATCCGTATCCGACGATGGTGCGGGATTTTCATCGAGTGATCGGGCGCGAGGCGCGGGCGCAGATTCTGAAGGCGGAAGGCAAACTGCCTGCGGCGATTATCGCGTGCGTTGGCGGCGGATCGAATTCGATTGGGATTTTCTACGACTTTATTAAAGACAAGAAAGTTCGGCTGATCGGCGTGGAAGCTGGCGGGCGCGGCGAGGCCTTGGGAGATCACGCCGCGCGGTTTCGCGGAGGATCTCCGGGCGTCTTGCAGGGTACGTATTCCTACGTGCTTCAGGATTCCGCCGGACAAATTGCATTGACGCATTCGGTATCGGCGGGGCTGGACTATCCCTCGATCGGCCCGGAACATGCGGCCTTGCGAGACGCTGGGCGGGCGGAATATCTGCCGGCTTCGGATGCCGAGGCGCTCGAGGCCACGACGTTGCTGGCTCGGACCGAGGGGATTATTCCCGCTCTAGAATCCGCGCACGCTGTGGCCGAGGTGATCAAGCAGGCGCCGAAGATGAAGAAATCAGACATTGTGATTGTGAATGTGTCGGGGCGCGGCGATAAAGACGTGGGAATTTTGCGCGAGAGTCTCAAGCTGGATTGAAGGGCAAAATTGTCAACCACGAAGGGCACTAAGGTGCGCGAAGGGAAATCTTGGGCGCTGGCGGGCGGGGCATGAGAACAATCTTTGGTTGGATATTGGCAGTGGTCACCGTACTAACACTAAGCGGAGTTTCTAGCCCGCAGTCGGCTGAGAAGTCCGGTGCGGGTTCAGCAAAAGAAAAGTTGATTGGGGCCTGGAGATTGGCCTGGGAAGATGAGCAAGGTGCTGACGGAAAAATGAAGCACATCGTCGACAATAAAGGCACAATCGTCTATACGCGCGATGGGCACATGTCGGTGCAGATCATGCTGCCCAGCACGGATGTTGCTCGCGATGTGGATAATCCCGTCAAGTACGATCAAGGCGGCTACGAGGCGTACTACGGCACATACGACGTCAATGAGCAGGCGCATACGGTCACGCACCACGTTCAGGGAGCGCTGGTGCGGGCGCTGGTCGGCAAGGACCTGACGCGCGTGTACCGCTTTTCCGATGGGCAGCTGATTTTGAAGTCGTCGCGCCCAGATGAGCATTGGACTATCGCGTGGGAGCGTTACTGATCGGCTCATATGCCTCTGACCTTTTACAAGAAGCCGGCGCTGGTGGCGTACGTCACGTGCGGAGACCCGGATCTCGCAACGACCCGCGAGATCGTGTTGGCGGCGATCGAGGCCGGCGCGGACGCGATCGAACTCGGCGTTCCCTTCAGCGATCCAGTCGCGGATGGGCCTGTGATTCAGCGGGCTAGCGAGCGAGCTTTGAAGCGTGGGACCTCGCTCGGTCAGGTGCTCACGCTGGCGGCGGAGATTCGCGAGCAAGCGCAGTCGACCGGGTTGATTGTGTTTTCGTATCTGAATCCGATTCTGCGGATGGGGCTGGATAAGTTCTGTAAGGTGGCGCGGGCGGCGGGCGTGGATGGTGTTTTGGTCACGGACCTGCCTGTGGAAGAGGCTGGCGCGTATCTGCGAGCCATGCGCGAGCATGATCTGTCTCCTATATTTCTGGCGGCGCCGACGAGTCCCGATGATCGGCTGCGGCGGATCGCAGCCGCTTCTCAGGGATTTGTTTATGCGGTATCGCGCACGGGCGTGACGGGGCAGCGGCAACAGCTTGCGGAGGATGCGCGGAAACTGGTGACGCGGTTGCGGCGGGTGACGAAGTTGCCGGTCGCCTTGGGATTCGGGATTTCCACTCCTGAGCAGTTTGCGGAAGTCGGAGAGTTTGCTGATGCAGTCGTCGTGGGCAGCGCGATTGTGGAAACAATTGAGAGGAATCGGGGGCGTGAGGCGGCGGCGGTCGGAGAATTTGTGAAACGGCTTTCGGCCGTCAGCGGTCAGCCTTCAGCTGTCGCGCGGTGAGCGCCGCTGATCCGCACCATGATTGTGTTTTCATCAAATTCACTGAGAGCTGATGGCTGAAAGCTGACGGCTGTTTCTATGGACATCGAAGACTGGCGAAATAAAATTGACGACGTCGATCGCAAGCTGGTGGAACTGCTGAGCGAACGCGCGAAGGCGGCGATTGCCATCGGGAGATTGAAGCGGGAAACGTCGTTGCCGATCTACGAGCCCGACCGGGAACGTGTAGTTTTCGAAAATGTACAGGGCACGAATCAAGGGCCGTTGCCGGGGCGCGATCTGGTACGGATTTATGAGCGCATCATCGACGTAATGCGCAATATTCAGAAAGAACAAATTACGAGCTCGCCTGAAACGACGGAGGCGGAGACGGAGTTAGATTCGGAAGTGAATGACTGAAGCAGCTCTTAGATGTCAGCTCTTAGCCTTTAGCAAAGACATGTTTCGATTCGGACGTGCAGAATCGTTGACCTGTTTGCTCGTGGCGGGAGAAAACAGATTCCTCGCGATGCTCGGAATGACAACGTCGAGGCACAGAGCTAGAAGCTAAGAGCTAGAAGCCAGGAGCTGGTTTTTATGATTGTTGCCATGCAGGAAGGCGCCGACGAGGCGCTGATACAACAGGTCATCGAGCACCTCGTGAAATTGGGGTTCGAGGTGCACCGGTCGACGGGCGCGCGCATGACTGTCCTGGGCGCCGTCGGCTCGGGGATTGATTTCGATATTCGCAATCTCGAATTGCTTCCGGGCGTGCAGGAAGTCCATCGCATAAGTTCTCCCTATAAGCTGGCGGGGCGAAGTTTTCGGCCTGAGGGGACTATCGTTCAACTTCGGAACGGAATCGGTGTTGGCGGGAATGAAGTTGTCGTCATGGCAGGGCCTTGTTCGGTAGAAACCCGCGAGCAGCTCTTTTCTACCGCCGAGGCCGTTGCCAAGGCCGGGGCTAAAGTCTTGCGCGGCGGGGCATTTAAGCCGCGAAGTTCCCCGTATTCATTTCAGGGGCATGGCGAAGACGCGCTCAAGTTGCTGCGCGAGGCGGGTGAAAAGTTCGGACTGCTCGTTATCAGCGAGGTCATGGAGATCTCCCAGATTCCGCTGATGTTGCCCTACGTCGACATCCTGCAAGTCGGTGCGCGCAACATGCAGAATTTCAATCTGCTGCGCGACTTGGGAAAAGTACGGAAGCCGGTGCTGCTGAAGCGCGGGATTGCAGCGACATTGGAAGAATTGCTGCTGTCGGCCGAGTACATCATGGCGGGCGGGAACTACGATGTGATTTTGTGCGAGCGTGGGATTCGGACGTTCGAGACGTATACGCGGAACACCATGGATATTTCCGCGATCCCCATCATTCATAAGCTGTCGCATCTGCCGATGACAGCCGATCCGTCGCATGGCACCGGGCGGCGCGACAAGGTGCCACCGATGGCGCGTGCATCAGTGGCAGCAGGCGCCGACGCTCTGCTGATTGAAGTCCACTGCACTCCGGACAAGGCATGGTCGGATGGGGCGCAGTCGCTGGCGCCGGAACAGTTCGCGAAGCTAATGGATGAACTGAGGATTATTGCACCGGCAGTCGGACGAAAGATCTAGTGCAAAATGAAAACCGCAGAGGACTCTGAGGACGTGGGGGATTGAAGCAAAAACCGCTCCGGTGGCGACGGTCATTTTACTGATTTAACAGGCAATTAAGCACTTTTCGAGATCCTCCGTGTCCTTAGCGTCCTCTGCGGTTTTCATTTCTTGTTCTTATGGCGATTCGGCAAATCACGATTATCGGGACGGGCCTGATTGGCGGCTCGCTGGCGCTTGCCCTGCGCAAAAAGAAATTCGCCGGAAGGATTGTCGGGTGCGATCGCGAGGGAACGCTTGAACGGGCGCGGATGCGCGGGGCGATTGATGACGGGGCAGTGGATCCCGGAGATGCCGTGCGCGGGAGCCAGGTTGTGGTGCTGGCGACCCCGGTGCTGGCGATATGCGATTTGATTGAACGCGTTGGTCCCGTCCTTCCGGCGAAAGCGTTACTCACCGATGTCGGCAGTACAAAAACGGTAGTCGTCAATCGCGCGGTGAAGGTGTTTGGAAAGAGTGCGGGGAAGCGCTTCCTTGCAGGGCATCCGATGGCGGGCAAGGAAATGAGCGGCGTCGATTATGCCGATGCCGACTTGTTCAAGAATGCCGTGTGGTTTCTTTCACCGCTGCCCGATCAAAATCTTAACGAAGGGTTGTTCGCCGAGTTTGCGGGATGGATCGATGCCATCGGGGCGCGGATCGCAATGCTACCGGCGGAGGAGCACGACCGGCTTTGCGCGTGGATCAGCCATGTGCCGCAGATGATCTCGACGGCACTGGCAGCGGCACTGGTCGAGGAGTTTGGTGCGGAGGCTCCCGTGCTTGCGGCGGGTGGCCGCGCGCTGCAGGAGATGACGCGGATAGCGGCGAGTCCGTATTCGATGTGGCGGGATGTAGCGATCAGCAATAAGAAGAATCTGCAGGATGCGCTCTGGAAAGTGGAGCAGCGGTTGGCGCATATCCGGGAGAATCTGGCGACGCGGGAGTTAGCGGAGGAGTTCGAAAGAGCGCATCAGTTGCGGAAGGTAATTGCGAAGAATAAGTAGGCTTCACCACGGAGGCGCGGAGACACGGAGGGGAACAATTGCGAGATAACGGAAGCGGGCAATGGTGATGCGAACTGACGGGTTCATTTTCGATCTTGCGTTCATATGCTTTGCTCGTCTTCTGGGCGTGTCTGGAGCTTTGCAGTGTTTCTGGCCATCGAAGATGAGAGCGTTACGCGATCAGATCGGTCCGAAATGCAACAAAGAGAGGCCGCTGGGACAATTCCTGGATCGCGCTCATTTCAAGGAGTCCGGAGTATTTAGTCGTATAGGCGGATTGGTGCTGTTTCTCGGGGCTGTTCTTGCTCTGGTGTCTTTCTTTGGGCATCTGACTCTCTCTAGATAAGCTCGCGAGAGCCAATATGAATCCTCGATTTCTTTTGATTTCTCCCTGCCTCCGTGTCTCCGCAATGAAATTCATTTAGAATCTGTCACGCTATGAACAAAGTTGTGGCCAATGCGGATGAGGCTGTCCACGACGTATTTGATGGCTCGACCATCATGATCGGAGGCTTCGGCCTGTGCGGCATGCCTGAGAACCTGATTCGGGCGTTGGTGCGCAAGGGCACGAAGAATCTCCGCACCATCAGCAACAACGTGGGCGTTGACGGCGTGGGCAATGGGTTGCTGCTGGCCGCGGGACAGATCGTGCATCACATCGGAACTTATGTCGGCGAGAATCGACTGCTCGAAGAGATGGTGCTGAAGGGGACGATCAAGCTGGACCTGATTCCGCAAGGCACCTTCTCGGAGCGAATTCGCGCAGGTGGCGCAGGAATTCCGGCGTTTTATACGCCTACGGGTGTGGGAACCATCGTGGCGGAAGGAAAGGAGACTCGCGAATTTGACGGCCGATTGTACGTGATGGAGCGCGGCCTGACCGCTGATTTCGCCTTCGTGAAGGCGTGGAAGGGGGATCGCGCCGGCAACCTGGTCTATCGGAAGACAGCGCGGAATTTCAATCCCATGATGGCGACGGCAGCGAAGATCACAATCGCCGAGGTCGAGCATCTGGTGGAGGTTGGAGAGTTGGAGGCGGATGCCATTCACACGCCGTCGATTTATGTGAAGAGAATTTTTCAGGGCGAACTGTATGAGCGGAGGATTGAGCGAAGGACGGTGCGAAAAGCCGCACGTTAGAAATGCTCAGGCGTTTTGTCATTCTGAGCGTAGCGAAGAACCTCTGCAATTTTGTTCCGGGCGAGAGAAGTGCATAGGTCCTTCGCTTCGCTCAGGATGACAAGGCAGAAAAAATGATGAACAAGCTTGGAAAAGACGTCGACAAGCGTGAACGCATTGTGAAACGGATCGCGCGGGAACTGCGCGATGGGTTCTACGTGAACCTTGGTATCGGCATGCCGACTTTGATCGCCAACCACGTGCCTGCGGGCGTGGAGGTTACACTCCAGTCCGAGAACGGCATGCTGGGGATTGGGCCGTATCCGATCGAGGGGACGGAGGATCCCGATCTGATCAACGCCGGGAAAGAGACCGTAAGCGAGATGCCAGGGACCTCTTACTTTTCCAGCGCGGATTCATTCGCCATGATTCGCGGCGGGCATATCGACTTAAGCGTGCTGGGCGCGATGGAAGTGGATGAGACCGGAAGCATTGCCAATTGGATGATCCCGGGGAAGATGGTGAAGGGGATGGGTGGCGCGATGGATCTGGTAGCAGGAGCACGGCGAGTGGTGGTGGCGATGGAGCATACGACGCGCGAGGGCGCCCCAAAGATTTTGAAGCAGTGCACGCTGCCGCTGACTGGCGTGTGCGTGGTCGATACCATTGCCACGGAGATGGCTTACATCCGCGTGACCAAGGACGGGTTGGTACTGGAGGAGATTGCGCCGGGCTTGACGCCTGACGATGTGCAAAAGGCGACTGAAGCGCGGTTGATTGTGAGTCCGGGGCTGAAGGTGATGGAAAACTGAGCTGTTGCCGGGCTACTGCGGCGAATCGCCTCTAGCCTAATTACCCGACTGGGCCCAAGGCGGCAACTCCGGGGGCTTGTCATCGTCACCCTGCTTCGCATCCTGCTGTCGCTGCTTCTTCGCCTCGACGATGTTTTGTGTGGTTGGGCGGAGGAATGTGTGAACCTGAAAAAGTGCGTTGCCGATGCCACCTGAGAAATTGCCGATCTTCCCTTTCAGAGCGAAGCGGTAGAGCACGATCAGCAGGAGGATAACGACTACGACAGACAGAAACATTCTGCCTCCTGGGTTGCAAAATACGGACAGCGCAACGCTTGAGATGGCTCCTTTTCGCTTACGCCGCGGCGATGCGGCGGATCAGATCTTCCTGCTCCTGCTTGCTTTCGGCGCCGATGGTGAAGGCGTCGAGCAAGCCCAGTGATAGCGCGTACTTGATGCCTTCGTCTTGCCGGTTGCGCAGCGCGCCCTGGCCTAGAATCTTCATTCCTACGACTGCCTTCCCCGCCGCTTTCATTTCTTTCAGGACACTGACAACCGTGGCGGGGTCGGCGTCCATTTCTGCGCCAACGGGATTGATACGGGCCAGATCGATTTCCACCCACGGAGATTTCGCGGCGGCACGTAGAGCCTGGATGGTATGGCAGGAGCAGCCATGAGCACGGATGATTCCCTTCTGCTTGGCTTCAGATAGAACGTCCATGGCGCCACGGAACCGGTCGGTCCAGTCCGCTTCGGTGACGCAGTGCATCAGGCAGACGTCGAGATAGTCGGTGCCGAGCTCTTTGCGGAAACGGTCGAGATCGGCGCGCATGCCGTCGGCATCGCGCGCCCACGATTTGGTGAGCACGGTGACTCTGTCGCGCTGCACGTGCTTCAGAGCCTCAGCGACATGCGGGTGGCTTCCATACGAGTCGGCGGCGTCGAAGAAGCGCAGGCCGTGATCGTATCCGTTCAGAAGAAGGTCCGAGAGGCCTTTTACCCCGAGCGCGGTCTGGTGCGAGTGGTGTCCAGAGCCGACGGTGCCGGTGCCCATGGCCAGGCGGCTGGTCTTGATGCCAGTGCCGCCGAGCGTCACCGTGTCGGAGGCGGAGAATTTCTGCGAAAGCGCCTGGTCGGCGATCGCTTTAAAAACAGATTTGGATGAGAGCCACACCGCTCCTGCGGCGGTGGCGGAACGGATGAGGAATTCGCGACGACGCATTGGGTCCTCCTCGGGAGTGGCGTTCTTTGAGGCTACAACAACCCATGCCAAGTAGGAAAGGTGGTGTTTAAAAATTCAGGGCTCGGGAGAACGTAGTTTGGAGGTAGGGATCCTTCGACTGCGGTTGGTCTTCGCGCTCAGGCGCAAAGACCAATCCTCGCTCAGGATGACAATTCTTCAAATCCGAAACGGGGCCGCCAGGAGTCGGAAGGGGAGGGTGATGGCGAGGAAGACCACTTCCAGGACGCCATGGACCGCAACTCCGACGATGCGGAACGGCAGCAAGAGCAGCCAGACGAACGGGTAGGCGACCAGGGCCAACAGGGCCAGGGGCCAGCATAGAATGAACAGGATGCACCAGAGCAGGAACGTGAACATGCGAGACCTCCTCTAGGGAATGATACGTCCGGCCGGGGCGGAATGTTCCCGTTTCGAGCCTTGCCAATCCCAAACGGTTTGTCATTCCGAGCGAAGCGAGGAATCTGCTTTCAGCCGGCAGCAGAGATGCTGCAGGCAGACAAGCAGATTCCTCAACGGCTTCGCCGTTTCGGAATGACAAAGTTTCATACGATTGCGTGCGCCGGCCAATTTAGGTCGTAGTCCTCAATGATGATCGGGTCGTTCATTCAAACTGCTTACGGAACGTGGCGAGTTGTTGCTGAACTTCCGTCAGATCAGCCCGAAGACGCGAAACCTCTTCTTCCAGAATAGCGAGTCGCTGTGCGGGCGGGGGAACAGCGTATAGAGAGGCCTCGGTTGTGGCGGAAGCAGATGATTCTCGCTCCATGGCCGCGCGCGAAACCGTGGGCTCCAGCGGCTCGCCGGAGAACAGATGCATGTAGCGATATTCCTTCGTGCCGGGCTGGCGGGCGAGGATGCAGACCAGCGCAGGCTCTCGTTGGGCCAGTCGGTCGAGCGTCGAGACAACGTCTTCGAGCGCGTCGAAGTGATACATGCGCTCGGTCCGTCCGCGGAGCTCGCCTGGAGTTTGCGGACCGCGAAGCAGCAGCACGCACACAATCGCGATTTCGCGGCGGTCGAAGTTGAAGACCTCCTGCAGGCGGTGCTCGTATTTCGTCACACGGCTGTCGGCCCCGCCGGCCGGGCCGGCCATGCGCTTTTCCTGCAGGCTGGTCAAGGCATGGCGGACGGCGCTTTCGTCCAGGGTCATCACCGGGTCGCGGTTGTTCTTCTGGTTGCAGGCGTTGACCAGGGCATTGAGCGAGAGCGGGTAATAGTCGGGCGTGGTGATGTCTTTTTCGATCAGGGAGCCCAGGACGCGGGTTTCGATCTCAGTGAGAACGTGCATGGCGGCGGTTTGATTTTACTTGAAAAGGACGGACTCACCACAGAGGCCATCGAGGAACACAGAGGAGATCAATATCCCACCCCGTCTCAAAATGCGGACAAGGGTGGGATACCATCGGGTTGCCTTCTTCTTTGAATTCGTTCTAGAAGAGTGCCGTCGAGCGGCGCTTCCAGGACTTGCCTTTTTCCTGTGCGATCTTTTCCATGTCTGCTACGTAGGCAGCTGCCTGCGTTAGCACGTGGTGCAGGTCGTTGCCGATGCTGATGAAGGTGAATCCCTTCTCCAGGAATTCGCCGACGCGCGAGGTGCCGAACAGGAACAGGCCCAGGATGACATTATTCTTGCGCGCGTGTTCGATCAGTTTCTTCGTCGCTGCATCGAGTTCCGGCGACGTGTACATGTGTGGAAATTCGTACTTGTTGTACAGTCCCATTGACATGCAGAGATCATTCTGGCCAAGGAACAGGATGTCGACGCCTGGGACGGCGGCGATCTCGGCGATGTTCTCGATGCAGGACGCCGTCTCGACCTGCAGCGCAACGATACTTTCGTTGTTCCAGTTGCCGGCATAGCCGAGGAGTCCGGCGCGGTTCATGCTGCGCTGCGGAAAATAGACCGAGCGCGTGCCGACCGTGGGATACTTCGTGCAGCTCACGGCCTGGCGGGCCTCTTCAGCGGTGTTGATGTAAGGCACGAGAACTCCGTCGGCGCCCATGTCGAGGGCCTGCTGGATGCCGGGGCGATCGTCGTATCCGCCAACTCGGACGAGAGACTTCGCGCCGCCATTGGCGATTCCGCTAAGCATGGCCGACAGTCGCTCGTAACCCATGGGGCCATGCTGCGTGTCGACGAGCAGCCAGTCGTATCCAGAATAGGCGAGTTGCTCGGCCACGGTCGGACTGTGCGCGTTGAGGAAGAGGCCCATCTTGGGCTGTCCAGCGCGCAGTTGCTTTTTGAATTCTGATCCGCTGAGTGCGGGGTCTGGCATGCGTTTTCCTCCTTGAAATCGAATTGCGTAGTGTACCGTATGCGCTGCCGCAAACTGCGTACGAAGTTGTTAATTTTGTTGTGACCTGGGGACAGATCCATTTGGACCATAAGTCAAGATCCCCACCCTATCTTCACAAAGAACGACGACAAGGATGGGGCACCCTTCAGATGCGGAAATGACAAACTGTCATCTCCCGCCTATAGTTTGATGGTGAGTGGAAACCTATGCGTCTACTTTTGAATTGGATTTTGAGCGCGGTGGCGGTTTGGGTGGTCGCACATCTCGTCAGCGGAGTTTATGTCAGCGGGTGGAAGAGCGCGCTGATCGCAGCCCTAGTGATCGGCTTCATCAATGCCACCATCGGACTGGTTCTTAAGGTGATCACGTTTCCCCTGACGCTGGTCACGCTGGGATTGTTCTGGCTGGTGATCAATGCGCTGATGCTGGAACTGGCGTCGGCATTGCTGTCACCGGGCTTCCAGGTGCATGGGTTTTTGGCGGCGTTCTTGGGCGCAATTGTGCTGAGCCTGGTCAACATGCTGCTGAAGGGAATTGTCATGCCGAAGAAAGACAGCAATTAGTCGTTGGTCACTCGTCGTCAGTCGTTGCCTTTTCGTCCACTGCCTTTCGCGTTCCTGATGGTTCTTAAGTTCTCTTGCGCGGTTTTAGCGACTCCCAATCCTTGTCAGTTAGAAGCCTTCCCAGAGCACTGAACTCGCCGGCCCCTTGCAGAAATTCCCCGCCGTCCATGCGGATGACTTCGCCGTTGATGTAGCCGGAACCATCGCTCACCAGGAAGGCAGCAAGGTTCGCCAACTCTTCGACGGTTCCGAAGCGATGGAATGGGTTGCGATCCAGTGCGACGGTTTCAAGTTCCGGGCGTGGCATAAGGCGGGAAAATGCTCCTTGCGTGGGGATCGGGCCGGGAGCGATTGCGTTCATTCGGATGCCGCGATTGCCCCATTCG
This sequence comes from Terriglobia bacterium, assembly GCA_020073385.1. Taxonomy (GTDB): domain Bacteria; phylum Acidobacteriota; class Terriglobia; order Terriglobales; family Acidobacteriaceae; genus Sulfotelmatobacter. Next base: position 27,112 of record JAIQFH010000054.1, read on the forward strand.
ACAGCGAGACTGCGCATCAGCGCTTCCACCCCGGCTTTGGACACGGCAGAAGGAACGACATAAGCCGAGCCGACGGGTGCGTAAGTGGCGGAGATGCTGAGCACGGTGCCCGGATGTTTAGCCGCAAGCCAGCGGCGTCCGCAGGCCATCGTGCAGTGCAATGTGCCCATCAGTACGATGTTGATCACTGACTCCCAGGCGCGTGGCGAGAGTTCTTCGGTCCGGGCGATGAAATTTCCGGCAGCGTTGTTGACGAGAATGTCGAGCGCGCCTTCCTTCCAGATCGATTCGATCATCTGCTCGACCGCTTCGAGGCTGCGGACATCGCCGGGGATCGCGTGAATCGGGCCCTTGATCTTGAGTTCGTCGGCAGTAGCCTTTAACACTTCTTCGCGGCGGCCGCAGATGTAGACAGTGGCTCCGACTTCAAGGAAGCGGGTAGCCATGCCTTTTCCAAGGCCGCTGCCGCCGCCGGTGATGAGGATGCGCTTTGAGCGGAGAAGATCGGGAGCGAACATGACGATTGGGTGATTTTGTAATTGTGGAATCTGGTAACTGAAAAACCTATGCTTCGCGCCGGCGGTTTTCAATTACAAAATTACGAAATTACAGAATTACTCAATTCGGCTTTGCTCAATCGCACGCAACCCGAAAGCCGTAATCGGCGTACTGGAATTCTGGCGGGATGCTCGAACGGGCGGAGCAGCGTGCAACCTTGATGTGGTGGCGCCAGGAACCTCCGCGGGAAGCTTTGCGCGGCGGCTTCAGCGGGCTCTCCTCCGGGCCTTCGGGGTTGCGCTTCGGCGAGATCGCGTAGTAGTTCGGGTCGTACCAGTCGCTGCACCATTCGTGCACGTTGTCCCCGATGTCGTAAAGTCCAAACGCATTTGGCGCATACTGCGCGACGGGTTCAGGTCCGCTTTGCCATCGCGTGGCGTAGTTCGGCAGCAATTGTGGAGGATCGTCGCCCCAGGGGAATTGCTTTTGCTCGAGACCACCTCGGGCGGCGCACTCCCATTCGGCCTCGGTGGGAAGTCGAAAGTGGCGGCCGGTATGAAGGCTCAGCCATTCGCAATAACGCATGGCTTCATGCCACGAAACTCCTGCTACCGGCTGCTGCGGATGGTTGAAGTTGGGCTCGCGCCAGAAGGGCGGAGCAGTGGCTCCGGTCGAGAGCAAGAATCGGCCGAAGTGCTCGTTTGTAACCTGCGTTGCGGCGAGCAGGAATGCGTCGATCCACACGCGATGAACGGGGCGCTCACAGTCCTGGCCCTTCTCGGAGCCCATCAGGAAATCGGCTGCCGAGACCTCGATCAGGGCGGGCTCGATTTGAATCGCGGTGAACATTCCATCAGTGTAGCAATGACATTCGATCACCACGGAGGGCACAGAGGATCACAGGGCCATGCGGCGCAACTTCGCAACTACCGCGGAGATTTCATTGTCCTGGAAGAGACGGATCGCGGCGATTCCGGAAGCCCCCGCTTCCAGGCATGATTTCGCATTTTCTAGAGTAACTCCGCCCAGAGCCAGGACCGGAATCTTCACGTTGCAGGCTTCGCGGAGTTGAGCCGGTCCTGCAGGGTGTGCATTGGGTACATCCTTCTTTTCGAAGACCGGGGCGAAGACTGCAAAGTTGGCGCCGTTGGCCTCGGCTTGCTTTACTTCTGCGGGCGAGTGACAGGAGACCCCGATCAGCGGTGCTCGTGGCGAGACGACGGCCGCGCGCCCTCCACCGCACGTTTCCCATATAGCTCTGACTTCCTGCGGCGCGATGTCGTCGGAGCGGAGATGGACGCCGTCCGCTCCGCTGGCGAGGGCGACGTCGGTGCGCGAGTTGATCAGCAAGGCAGTTCTCAGTTCCCGGTTCTCAGTTCTCAGTTGCCGGATGACATGGACCGCTTCCCGGGCCAGCGATTCCAGTTCCCGCGTGGGGAGAACTTTCTCGCGGAGTTGGATGTAGTCGACTCCGGCGCGGGCGGCCTCAGTGATTTTGTCGAGTAGGCGGCGACGGCGGGTGGGTTCGTCCGCGACTAAGGTTGTGCGGTCGGTGATGTAGTAGAGAAGGCAGCGATGGCGCATGGGCACGGGGGCTGAAGCCCCGTCTATTTTGGCACGCTTGACGCGGCGCTAAAGCGCCGCTCTTCCACGGCACCGGACGCCTTACCGCACTGAACGACGTTACTGCCCGCTACGGTCTCGTCCTCGCAATCTCGGGCAAGACCTCGCCTTTCTTCTTTGGAGTGTCGCCGAGGTGGTAGCTGGTCAGGCCGTCGCGAAGAAACTCGAAGGCTTCTTCGGGATTATCGACAATTTTGAACAGGTCGAGATCCTCCTGTGAAACGGTGCCGGCGTCAACGAAGGCTTGGAAGTTGATGATCTTGTTCCAGTATTCACTCCCGTAGATGATGACCAGAATCTTCTTCGCCAGCTTCTCGGTCTGCGCCAGAGTCAAGATCTCGAAAAGTTCGTCCATGGTGCCGAACCCGCCGGGGAAAATGACCAGTCCCTTAGCCAGATAGGCGAACCAGAACTTCCTCATGAAGAAGTAGTGGAACTGGAAGTTGAGCGATGGCGTGATGAACTGGTTGGGGTGCTGCTCGAACGGAAGCTGGATGTTCAGGCCAATGCTCTTGCCTCCCGCCTCTTGGGCGCCTAGGTTGGCGGCCTCCATGATGCCGGGGCCTCCACCGGTGGTGACCACGAAACGGTGGCGACGCGCAGGGATGGTGATCGACCACTTCGTCAGCATGTGCGCTAGTTTGCGCGCGTCTTCGTAGTAGCGCGCCATATCAACGACGGCTTGGGCGCGCTTCAGATCCTCTTCCAGTTCGGCGGCCGATGCGCCGGCGTGGTTCTGCCCGACGACAGCCAGGTTTTCGGTGGCGTCCCTGTGCCCCTGGAAGCGGGCGGAGCCAAAGAAGACGACGGTGTCCTGAATCTGCTCGCGGCGAAAGCGGGCCAACGGTTCCTGGTATTCCGCCAGCATGCGGATGATACGGCCGTCGGGGCTATTGAGAAACGTTTCGTTATCGTAAGCTACAGGTGCGGATTTGAGATGGTCGGTCATTGCTAACTCGAAATTGAAATTGGGCCCCAGGTTCCCTATTGCGATTTGCTCTGCAGTTTTTGGCTCTTACTGATCGGGGGTCATTGGAGAGTAGTCAAAACCCAGAAGTTCAGGATCACTGATCACTGGCCCCTGACCCCTGGTTTCCGCTGCACGCTACTGATGCTCGTGGTAGTGGAGTGCCTCCCAGAAACCGATCCAGATATCCAGCAGGCCCAGGCCGCTGCAGATCCCGCGAAAGAAACCATTGGATACCACGCTACGGAGACCCGGAAACGATAGCAATAAATAGTTGTCGGTCCACTCCGGTGTCCAGGGCAAGATGATGAGCAGCACACCCGCCACCGCGCTGATCAATACGAATAAGAAGACGGAAATCCGGTGCATCCAGAGCTGGATCAACCGCGGCCGATTCTCCGCTGGGTCGAGGAGAATGGTCGGAGCGTCCGTTGGAGATCGTGGGGACTCAGGCGCTTTGCCGGGTGCGCCGGAGAACATGGGATCACTCATTCAGCTCCCGCTCCGGTGGAAAGAATGGGAAGTGCGCTGGATCCAGGGAAAAAGGACTTCAAAGCCATCCGGGTTATTCTACGACTTCAGGGCCTTAATGCGCTCGGCCACATCACGGTAATCGATGTTGCTTCCGTAGACGTCCATGAAATGCTTGAGGGCAGAAGTCTTGTCCCCCGCAGTTTCGTAAGCTGCAGCCAGTTCGTAGTGGAGGGCGACACGGGTTTCGCCATCGAGGGTCGGCATTTTCAAAGCTCTGTCGTACCAGCGGACGGCGGCTTCGGGGACTCCCTTCTCCAGGAAGCACTGCGCCAGCCAGGTGTATGTCTGCATGATCTGCGGGAAAGGATGTCCGTGATCGAACGACTGGCAGGCCTTCTGGAGCTCCCCAATGGCCTCGTCGAGCAGGCCCATTTCGCGGAAAGCGATGCCGAGGTTGTAGTGCGTCTCGGGATCCTCGTCGGTGGACGCTACATCGGCCTCGAGATCTTTTTTCAGCTCGCCGAACATATCGGCCAGATCAACACCAGCGTCGTCACCAAACGGGGAAGATTTTGCGGCAGGAGCCGGAGGTGTCGGCGGCAATACAGGCGCACTGGAAGCGACCGGCGCTACGGTTCTGGCAGATGCTACCGGGACCGCAGGAACTGGAACAGCCTGCGCTGGGTGCACGGCAACAGGCGCGACTGGCGCTGCCGGAGAGGCTGAGGCAGCGGCGCTCGCGGCTAGAGGACTGATTCTCTTGGTCTCAACGGGGGCGACCGGGGCCGGAACAGGCGCACGCTTTGCCGCAACTGCCGGAACGGGCGGTTGAGGCTCCGCGGCCGGGGCTGCTTTTAAGAAATCTTCGCCGAGTGAAGCTTCGATGTCAGCAACAAACTCTCCCAACACCGGTGCCGGCTGGCCTGCAGCGACGCCCGTCTTGGCGTGGGCGACGGGAGCGGCAGCGGGTACAGGCTCATGGGGAACCGCGCCCGGCAGGAACGTGTCGCCAAGCGACGATTCCAGATCGCTGACAAATTCCTTCAGAACGGCCGGTTGCGGTTCTGGTTCGGGCTCGTGGGCCACCGGCGCCGGCTCGTGAACCGGTTCCGGCTGTGGCTCGGACTCGACCGGAGCCTCCGCCACGACTGGTATCTCTTCCGCCGCGGGTTCGGGCTCGGAGGCAGGCTCGGGCTCGATGGCAACCGGAGCTTCCTCGACCACCTCGATCGAGGGAACATCTTCAGCGGTGATCTCTTCGACCACCGGCTCGGCCTCGACGGCTGCCTCGGCGGGCTGCATGGCGGCGTCGATCTCTGCGCGGAGTTCGTCGATCTTCGCGTGATCGTGTGTTTGGGTCTGCAGTTTGGCCAGAGCAGCCAGAGCCTGCTCGGGCATGCCGTGGCCCACATAGAAGCGAATCTCTTCGACGGTCTCATCGACGCGAGCATCCGAAACAGCGGCAGTGTCGGGGGCTTGTGCAACCTCGACAGGCTCTTCGACTGCGGTCGAGGGTGTATCGTCGGCCTCAATGGTGATCGCGTCGTCCCATTCGGAGGAGAGATCGATCTCTTCGCCGCCTGAGGCAGCCTCTGCGGGCGCTGCGGTGGCGGATTCATCCACCACGGCAAATTCGGGTTCGGAACTTGTTTCCACTGCGGGCGCCGCGACAGTAGGCCACGGCGATGCGGGCTCGACGGCGGCTTCCTCTTGTACCGGCAGTTCTTGAGGCGTGGCTGCTTCGGTCTCATCAATCGTTACGTCGGCCGGAGCCTCTTCAATTGCAAACTCTGCCACTTCCGGTTCTGTTGCCGAAGTCTCGGGCGCCGGCGCGTCGAGGAAGATGGGAGCTTCTTCGCCCAAGTCGCGAGGAGCGGGAGCCGAAGTGCGCTCTTCATAGCGTTCCGCCAGCTCGCTGTAGCGAGTAGCCTCATCCGGATGCTCGGCTTCGGAGTAAACATTCTGGAGCGTGCGGCAGCAAACGGCCGCCTCAGCGAAACGTCCAGCGCGGGTGTGCAGAGCGGCCAGGCGCTGATTCAGCCGCAGGTCGTTCGGGGCGAGCGGCAGGGCGGTGAGCAACGGGCCCAGGGCTTTGGCCGGCATGTTGTAGGAGATGAACAGCTCCGCATCGGTAAGCGCCGAGCGCACAGCAAGGGCGACTTCATCGGAATAATGCTGATGAATCGAAGGCGCGGTCGCTTCCAAATCGTCGATGAGGACGACGGCTTCTTCCGGAGTAATGAGTTTACTGCCTGAGGTGCCGCCCAACTGGCTGACCACCTGCTGATAATTCTGCATGTGCAGGGGGTTCTGCGGTTCGACCTGTGCCAGCTTCTGATAGAGATCACGCGCGCGATTGAGTTCTCCGGATTGAACGCTGGCATGGGCCAGCAGTTCGATGACTTCACTGACGTGCGTGTCTTCTCCAGCTTTGTTGAAAAGATCAAGCAGCTTCTGCAGCGAATCGGGATTCTCGCGAACATGTCCGATGATGGTGTGCAGGTTCTGCAGCACTTTGTCGGAGTTTTCCGCCAATAGGCGTTCGGCGTGCTGATCGTAGACCTGCAGTGCGTTCTCGTACTGACCGGCCTGCATCAACGCATCGGCGAAGTTGGAAATCGCCGAGAGATCATTGTGCACGGTGAGCAGCTTGTTGGCGACTGTCCCCGCTTCCGAAAGTTGGCCAGTCAGAAGATAAGCCTTAAGCAGGTCGCGCAGGCCCTCGGGATTGGAATCAATGTCGGAAATTTTCTGCAGAGCGGAAACGGCTCCTGCCCCGTCTCCCGACTCCAGCAGGTTCTTGCCCTGCATCAGTAGCGCGTACGTATTTCCAGGATCGAGGGTCAGCATGCGCTGCAGGATTTCCTCAGCGCCGCTCAGAGATCCCTTGGAGCGCATGCTCTCGGCGGCGGCGGAGAAAATCTGCCACGCATCGTTCTTCTTGCCGAGACGCACATAAACTTCCGCCAGCTTCACACGCATCTGGCTGTTTTCCGGATCCATTTCCAGAATCTTCTGGAAGATGCGGACAGCATTCTCGAGTTCGCCGGCTTTCAGGAATTCTTCTGCGACCTGCAGGTATTGCGCCCGGGCGTCGTTGAACAGGCCCTGCTGGGTATAGAGTTCGGCCAGCTTCAGCAAGCTCTCGAGCGACGGCTTGAGCTTGCAGATTTTCTTGTACATCGCGATGGCCTTGACCGTGAAACCCTGGCTGGCATAGGCATCGCCTACACTCTTGAAGCACTCGGTGGCCTTGTCGCTCTCGCCGATGCGCGAGTAGAGATCGCCGACGGTGTTGTTAACCGTCAGGTCCTTGGGATCGTTCTTGAGGACTTTTTCGTATTCGGAGATGGCATTTTGTAGCTTGCCCTGCTGGACATACTTCTCCGCATTGGCCAGTACCTTCTGCTTGTTGAAGCCGAAAAATGCCATAAGAGCGTCGAACTCCAGACCCCGGTGTTCTGTTACCGCGAATTCAAAACAAAAGTTGCGAACGAACCCGCTGAACGCTGGGGGCTGTTCCCGGGTACAGGTCGCGGATGGTCATCTCTCATATCGGCAGATGCCCGACCGGACAAGGCCAATTGTACGTCTGGAAGCCATGGAAGGCATGGTTACCAAGGGTTACCGAAAGGGAGTGTACTGAAGGGTTACCAAGGGAACAACGCCCACTCCGTACCTCCGCCCGGGTGGATGCGTCGAAAATCCACCCAAAGCCCCTGAATGGATTCCATTTGGGGAAGCAACCGCCCTGTCCTTTGCCCCTTAAAGCACCTAGATTTGTACGATGGCGTACAATTAATGACGATTTGGGGTTCACAATATAAGGCACATCAAAAGTGTAGCTAGCTCGGATTGCCGGCTGCCACACCTCCCGCGAAGATCGGCCCGCGTAGGAAGTACCCGCTCCCAAAAAACCTTATGAAAATCCTCCTCTACAACCCCGACAACGGGGTCACGCGCAATTTCATGCCGCATCTGTGGATGTTTCTTCTTCAGTCGCTGACTCCAACGGGCCATGAAGTACTGCTGATCGACGGCAACGCTCAGCCCATGGATGAAGCCCAGATCGCGCAATATGTTCGCGACCAGAAGATTGGGCTCGTCGGCATCGGCGCCATGACTCGCATGATTGCCAAGGCCTATCGCATGGCCGATGCGATCCGCGCCGCCGGAGTCCGAGTGGTGATGGGCGGGCCTCACGTCACCGAGATGGCGGATGAGGCGCTTGGCCGCGACGGTGGGCCGCGCCACGCCGACGCCGTCGCTCTGGGAGAAGCCGACGAGACCTGGCCGCAGATCGTGAACGATGCGGCGCAAGGCAAACTCAAAGAGGTCTATGCTCCGGTCGATGTTTTCGGCCAGGAACGCAAGCCGTCGCTCAAGGACTATCCCGCGATCCCCTGGCAGTCGATCGATCTCAATCAGTTCAATCTGGTGCCGGGCGCAGCCCGCGGCATGCTTCAGAAAATCGGAGAAGGCTGGGGAACGTTTCGTATCATCCCGGTTGAATCTGGACGAGGCTGTCCTTACGGCTGCGAGTTCTGCACGGTGACAGGATTTTTCGGGGACTCCATCCGATTCCGCACCAACGAGAGCGTAGTGAATGAATTACTGGCATTAAAGGCCCGTGCGCGCAGTGAGAAGGGGCAGATGGCAGTCTTCTTCATCGATGACAACTTCGCCATCAATGTGAAGCGCACCAAGTCGCTGCTGCGCGACATCATCGCAGCCGGGGCCCAGGTGCATTGGGTGGCTCAGATCAGCGCCAACCTGTTACGCGACGAGGAACTGATCGACCTCATCGCCGCCTCGGGCGGCAAGTGGATTTTCATTGGCATGGAGTCGGTTGACCCAGCCAATCTCAAAGACATGAACAAGGGGTTCAACAAGCCCGGAGAGTACGCTGCGGTGCTGGAGCGACTGGCCAAGCGCAACGTCTACGCCATCACCTCATTCATTTTTGGCATGGACAATGACACCACGGGGGTGGCGGAGCGCACGCTCCAACAAGTCCGCACCTGGCCTCCTGGCCTACCCATTTTTGGCCTGCTGACTCCGTTGCCGGCGACCCCACTCTACAAGCGTCTGCAGGCTGCCGGCCGCCTGACCCGGCCGAAACACTGGCAGGAGTTCATTCCGTTCGCGATGGCCCATACACCGCTGAAGATGACCATCGACGAAGCGCATGCTGAAGTGAACTATGGATGGGCTCATTGCTATAGCCCCGAGGCCATAGCCGACGCTGTCGACTCGCTCGATGACGAACCTCTCGGCTATCGCGTCAACATCTTCCTCGCACGGCTCTGCTTCCGCGGAATCTATTTCCCCATGCTAGGCAAGTTCGCTTGGGTGAAAGTGATTGCGGAGAATCGCACGACCATCTTCAACCTGATCAAGGAAGCGGTCTTCGGCCGCAAGAAACGTCCACGGCCTGCCCCATATGCAGATTCGTACGAGGAGCCAGAAGCAGCGAAAGTCTCCGGCGACTAGCTGCGCGCACCCAAACGTCGCAGAATCCGTTGCACTGAGGGATTGGAAAACCACAATCTTGGTTCAAGGCCGACTGTGCCGCAGCAGCCAATCGTAAATGCTCTGTTCGTAAATGTCGTACTGCGGCATGCCTTGGCCCAATCCCGTCAGATTGAATACTGGCTCTTGGATGTCGTTGTGGTGGACTCCGGGAAGGACCGTAACCTTGGCGCGTTCCACGGGATTGCAGGCGTTGATGGAGTTCACCGTGTCGACCTGATTGTGATACGCAACCGTGCTGTCGTCCTCACCGTTGAAAGCCCATGCTGGAGTGTATTTCAGCGAGCATCCTGACACTGTACCGTAGCCCCCCGACAGCGGAACGATCGCCGCAAGTTGCTGCGGGTAGTTCGTGACGTAGTCCCATGTATCTCCCGAGCCTTGGCTGTGTCCGGCCATGTAAATGCGCGAGGTATCGACCTGGTAGGTGTTGATGGCGTAATCGATAAAGAGCTTCATCCGGTTGGCGGAGACGACAAAGGTTAGCGCGTCCACGCACTTCTGAGGCGAGAGCACGATGAAGGGGCGTGAATCGTCCCAGTTTCCCTCATTGATCAGCTTTGCGAGGTTGCCGGTTACGACACTCGAAAGAGGCGCCTGCACCGTGTAGGGATCCAGAAAGCGCGCGCCGGTCCACCCGTGCTGAAAGACGATTAATGGAAACATCGCACTGGGGTCATCGCTGGAGTGAAGGGGCAGGTGCTCGTAGTACCCCATGTGCGTCCCGGTGGTCCCGATGTCTCTCGCCGTTTGTTCGGCAAACGTCCCGTCGTTCACCCGCACGATCCGCACTGCCTCAACCGCCGCGAGCTTTGCACTGTCGGTGACGTTGTACCGAATCAGGTAGTCGCCCACAACGTTCGTATTCAGATCTGTTAACCCGGTGACTTGGATCTGGCTGGTAATGTCGCCATCGTGTGGGTCATCCGCTGTAGCGCCTTGATCGACATAGTTTGTTCCAAGCGGATGATTGACGACTCTGGGACCAACCATGGTGATGACCGGCTGGTTGGGACTGCCAGAATCGACCGGCGCAGTCGACATGCACTCCGTGTACGACGGGAGCGGATCTTGTGGCGGATTGCCGCCGTTGTGGCTGCCGCCTCCGCACGCTGCTGACAGCAGTACTCCGAGTAACAAGACGGCAAGGAATGTGTTGCTTCCTATCATGACGGCCTTTCATGGACGGCGATGTTGCAGTAACCAGTCATAGATGTTCTCGTCGTAGATGTCGTACTGTGGAAGACCTTGGCCCATACCCGTCAGATTAATGGTCATGAATTCCTCCTGCACATTGTGGCCGCCGGCTGGAAAAACAGTAATTCTGGCGCGCTCCACCGGGTTGCAGGCGTTGATCGAGTTGACTGTGTCGATCTGATTTTGCGGAGGCCCGACGGGATCATCCGCGGCCTGAAACGCCCAGGCAGGCGTCAGCTTGAGCGTGCAGCCCGACTCCGTTCCCCAACTGCCGGACATGGGAACTACCGCCGCAATCTGTTGCGGGTAGTTATTCACATAGTCCCACGTGAGGCTCGAGCCGGCGCTGTAACCTGCGATGTAGATGCGGGATGTATCCACGTTGTAGGTATTGACGGCGTAGTCGAGGAAGAGCTTCATTCGTCCTGCGGTGACGAAATAGATGATCGGATCGACGCAACGTTGCGGCGAGAGCACGATGAAAGGGCGGGAATCGTCCCATAGACCGTCATGGATCAGCTTGACCATGTCGCCCAACTCGAGCCCTGAAAGAGGCGTCTTGAGCGCCGTGCCATCGTCGGTAAACCGCCCGGCTCCGGCTCCATGCTGATAGAGGATCAAAGGAAATTTCTGGTTGGGATCGTCGCTGTAGTGAACTGGCAGATGCTCGTAATACGCCATGTGGGCGCCGGTCGTCCCCATGTCTCTCGCGGTTTGGGTGGCGAACGTACCGTCGGTCACGCGCACGATGCGGACTGCCTCGACCGCAGACAGCTTGGCGCTATCGGTCACGTTGTACCGGATCTGGTAGTCGCCGACCACGTTCGTATTTAGCTCTGATAACCCCGTGACCTGAATCTGGCCGGTAATCTCGCCATCGTTCGGATCGCTGGCGGTGGCTCCCTGATCTACGTAGGCAGTTCCCATCGGCTGGCTGATGACCCGCGGGCCAATCAAGCCGATCACCGGCTGGTTGGGATTGCCGGCATCCACCGGTGTGGTGGAGACACAGTCGAGGTATTGCGCGTTCTGGGGCGGAGGCTGAGATTGTGATCCGCCTCCTCCGCAACCTGACAGAATCACGCTGAATGCTGAGAGCGCGAGAAGCGCAATTCGATATGTCGGCCTTGGCATGGCATAACCGCAGCGGCTTGTAATGATCGCGCCGAGGTCAGGCCTTGTCAGTGACACTCATCACGGCAGGCTGACGAGAAGCCTGCGCGCGACGCGAGTAGAAGGCCCTTTCTGTCTTAAGAGCTATGCCGATCCCGTGCATGTTAGCCTTTTATCGTGGGGAAGGAAGCTGCCAAAGAAGTGCTCTTGCTTGACGGACGCGAAGTTCAGATCACGCATCCCGACAAGCTCTACTTCTCTTCGCAGGTCAAAGTCTCAAAGCTTGATTTGGTCCGCTATTACCTGTCGGTTGCGCCCGGAGCCCTGGCGGGCATTCAGGATCGCCCGATCGTCCTCAAGCGTTTTGTGAACGGGGCCGAGGGAGAGGCTTTTTTTCAGAAGCGTGCGCCAGAGCAACGCCCCTCCTGGTTGCGAACCGTCACGCTGTCATTCCCTTCCGGACGCACTGCCGAAGAGGTCGTGGTTGATGACGCCGCCGGCCTCGCCTGGATTGTGAATCTTGGCTGCATCGAACTGCACCCGCACCCGGTCCGCTCCGGCGATCTTGATCATCCTGACGAATTGAGAATCGACCTCGACCCGGTTCCCGGCATTGGCTGGGACGACGTCCGCCGCGTCGCTCTGGAGGTGCAGGCGCTGCTCGAAGAACTCGGACTTCGCGGATGGCCCAAGACCAGCGGATCTCGCGGCATGCACGTGAATGTTCGCATCGAGCCGCGCTGGACGTTTCAAGAGGTACGCCGCGCCGCGGTTGCGTTCTCGCGTGCCGTGGAGCGCCGCGCGCCGAACCTGGCCACATCGAAGTGGTGGAAGGAAGAGCGCCACGGCGTGTTCCTTGACTACAACCAGAATGCCAAGGACCGGACAACATGCTCCGCATATTCTGTTCGGCCGCTGTCCGACGCACGCGTGTCGGCCCCGCTGCATTGGAACGAGGTGCCTGACTGCGATCCCGCCGACTTCACGATCTTCACCGTGCCCGAGCGCTTCGCCAAGATCGGCGATCCCCATGCGGACATGAACTCCGCGCCCGGGTCCCTGGAGAATTTGCTCGAGCTTGCCGCCAAAGATGAAGATGCCGGACTGGGAGACGCTCCCTGGCCCCCGCATTTCCGCAAAATGGACTCGGAGGGCCCGCGGGTCGCGCCCTCCCGCGCGAAGTCTGCCCCGAAGAAGCCACGGGTGAAAATGCCGCTGATTGTGGTGGCGAACTCTCCGGACAAGGCAGCCGCACTGGCAGGTCTGGACCGGTGGAAAGCGAAACACCCTCCAGTCGTGAGGCTGCTCGCTCCGGAAGATGTGCTGGTCGACTCCATGCGCGGACGCTCGTCGACGTGGACGCGCATTCGCGTCAACCTGCAGCACGTGCCGGAGGAACTCCGGCCATCTCAGGAGACCCCGGATCCCGATGATGACCCCACACGGGAATGGCGCGAGTGGAGCAGGAAAAGAAGAAAACCCGAATAGAACAATAGAGCAGTTTAGGAATAGTGGAGGGCACCATGTTGTCAACCTGAGACCCGCGTTCTGTGCGGGTCGAAGGACCTATGCACGTCGCTGGCAAGTTGCATAGGTCCTTCGCCGCAAAAAACGCGGCTCAGGATGACAAACGGACTAGATGATCAACCGCTAGCGGCCGCCAGGGAAAATCTCAGCCAACTCCTGCGGGGGCACGACCTCGAGTTGCGCATACGTGCAATCGGCAGGCTTTTTGTCAGGCCGCCACCGCCGAAATTGAGCGGTGTGCCGGAAGCGGTCTCCTTGCATGTGGTCGTACGCAACCTCCACGACCAGTTCCGCGCGAAGCGGCTCCCACGAAAGATCTTTCCCCTGGCTCCAGCGGCTTTGCCCGCCGGGCATGCGTTTGACTTCTTCACCAGTCGCGTATTCCGCCCAATGCTTCCAGGGATGAGAAGCCACCGCATCTTCACGATAGGGCGCCAGGAACTCGACAAGTTCCTTCCGTTTGGCTGTGCTGAAGCTTGCACAAACACCAACGTGCTGCAGACCGCCAGCATCGTCGTAGAGTCCCAGCAACAACGAGCCAACAAGGGTACGATCACCCTTCTTGTGCCAGCGGAAGCCCGCCACCACACAGTCGCAGTCGCGTTCGTGCTTGACCTTTAGCATCACGCGTTTGTTGGGTTCATACGTCCCAGAAACTCGTTTTGCCATGACACCGTCGAACCCCGCTCCCTCGAAGCGCCGGAACCAGTCAGAGGCCAGATCGCGGTCCTGAGTGGCGGGCGTCAGATGAATTGGCGGCTTCGCCGATGACAACAACACTTCCAGTCGCTGGCGCCGAACTTGGAACGGTTCGTTCCGCAGATCGCGTTCCCCCTCGCAAAGCAGGTCGAAGAAGACCACCGACGCCGGTGTCTGTTTGGAAAGCAAATTCACACGCGAAGCGGCGGGATGGAGGCGCAGCTGCAGCAGATCGAAATCAAGCTCATTGTCTTTCACAATGACGATCTCTCCATCGAGAACACACCGAGCGGGCAATGCCTCCTTTAATGGAGGCAGCAATTCCGGGAAGTAGCGGTTCAGCGGCTTTTCGTCGCGGCTCTGGATCAGGATCTCGTCCCCGTCGCGAAAGATCAGCGCCCGGAATCCATCCCACTTCGGCTCAAAGATCCACTCTTCGCCTGGCGGCAGTTCATCGACACGCTTCGCCAGCATGGGCAAGAGCGGAGGGTTTACAGGAAGCTCCATTTCCTCATGGTATAACGACCGCTAATATGAATGTGCTATGGGGCGCCGGTGCCCGTACAGTGTAATGTTCCAAAATCTGTGGGGATTCTGAAACAAGGACAACTCCAACTATGACTTGGATTCGCACCGTATCGCTCGCCGAGGCCGACGAGAAACTGCGCAAAGCAATCGAGGGCGAGAAACTGTTTTATCCGAAGGAATATGCCGAGCCGGTGCATCCCGATCCCTCGGGCGCATCGTCCATCGTAGGATCGCACACGCTGATTCCCGACGCGCTCTATCACGCCTTCAGCACGTTCGGCGCGCTCATGTCGCCCGATCTGCCGTTGAGCCGGGCGCAGCACGAGATGATCGCCACCATGGTCTCGGTAACCAACCGGTGCGTGTATTGAATCGAGTCGCACGCAGAGTTTCTGCGTAGAGTAACGCTGGACAAGGGTTTGGTCGAGGCGCTGGAAAAGGACTACACAACTGCGCCAATCTCCCCTCAGGATCGCGTCATGCTGGATCACGTCGTGAAGCTCACGAAGGATGCGACCAAGGTTTGGAAGGACGACATCGATCGGCTGCGAGCCGTGGGCTTCGACGATCGCGGCATTCTACAAATCACGTTGATCGCTTCGTGGTTCAACTACATCAATCGAGTCGCTGACGCACTAGGTGTTGGAAGGGAATGATAAACGAGCTTATCAGCTCTCTTCACTGCTTATACGGAACGCTGTAATGCGACGCCACAACCTGCCACTTACCGCCAGACTTGATCCAAACATCAGTCAGGCGATCGCGATACTCGTAGGGCTTGCCCTCCGACACGCCTTTTTCGTGATAGGCGCCAGTCACAATCGCCGTATTGCCATGGATCCGCACCTTGAGATCTGACATTTCCGCAACGTCCACCCGCACCTTCGAATCTGCCGTGTGACTGATGTATCCCGCCTTGCTGTAGACGTTGCCGTCTTCCACCGTAATGACGAACTCGTCCGCCAGCAGCGACGAGAGTATGTCGATGCTCCGCTGCTTGTAGGATTCGGTCCACTTCAGCTCAAGCGCCCGAACAGTATCGGCGTCTGATTTTCCCTGACCAAACAAGTTGGCGCTCGACGTGAAGATGAGGCCGGCAATCAGGATCAGGCTTCTGCGTCGCATCATGCTTATCTATGTCGCACACCGCGACTGAACCCGCAAGCTCTTTGTGCTACTTGTTCCACTTTCGTAATTTCTCACAAAGCATTGGCCCGCAGGTCCGTGGGTCGAGATAACTCTCAACACCCCTTTCCTTAATGCCATGAGGCTCCTAGAATGAATCCCCAAGTGGGGAGGACCTAGCTATGCACCACCATCAGTCGGCCATTTCCCGATGCAGGGTAGTCTGCTATCCAGCGCTCCTGTCGGTTGTTCTGATTTGCCTGAAGCCGTCGGGTGCGGTCCACGCGAACAATGTCGGATACACACCGCCGCAGGATTCCAGTTGCTCCGACGCAATTAACGACTGCAAGAAGCCGGTGAAGTTCATCAGCCAAACCAACGGGTGTTACGCCTTCGCCTGTGAATATGGCAAGCCGACACAGAAAGTGATCCACGTCAGCGACGTCTCCGACGTAAAAAAGCTTCTGCTAACTGAGAAGGAAGAGGGGAACTGATTCAGTCAACCGGTGCGGGCCGCAGCGCGCGGTCTCACTTCTTGCCTGTTGAGTTCTTGACTCCGGGTATCTTTCCGAGTTCTTCGACTCCCAGATCTTTTTTCATCTGGACCGCAACCAGAGAGATCTGGTTGTTCACATCTTGCGGAGTAACCTTGCCCGTCGGGGAGATCGCGGGAAGCCGGGTCGCCTGATCCACCAGTTGCGCCAACTCGTTCACCACCGTGTCGCTCAAATAAAGACTGTTGCTCGTGTACGCCACAAATAGTGTGTGCCCTGCGTCCACCGCCGATTTCTGCCCGTCGGGCACCACCGACACTACGCTCAGCGCATCCGCCAGACGGGCCATTTGCTGATAGATGTTCTCGTACACGGCTAGTTTTCTGCCGTAGAACTGCTGCGTGAGCGCCAGCTTCGCCTCCAGTTCCTGCGACCTTTGGTCAATGTGCGCCTGCACCCGGCTCTGCGCCAACCACCCGCCAAAGCCGACCACGGCCGTGATGATTGCCGTGGCTAGCGCCACTCCGAGTTGCAGCAGCTTTCTCTCTTGCTTCGCCTCATCCAGCTTTGCCTCAAGTTCAATCATTTTGGCGAACAACTTATCCGCGTGAGCATCAGAGTCGGGCATGATCTAACTCCTGGGCTGCAATTGGAAGTGCCGGAAGCAGCTAAGCAAAGCAATCTATAGCGGAAGCTCGCTCGATGCAAATGAGCTGTCTGATCAAGAGCAGAATTTGATCCATTGATCACGAAGTAGGCGGCAGGGCGCGCCACACCTAAAGCCAGAAAAGGGAAACCGCCAACCAAGCGTTCATAGTCGGCCCTTTTTTCATGGCGGCGGCCATTCGTCTTCCCGCCCTAGCTAGGCCGCGGAGAGACTCCTTTCGCTCGGTTTTTGGGTAGGGCACGACTCCAGAGGTTGCGGAAGAACTCCTGAATGCCGGTGGCAACGTGGAAGAGCGGCGCTTTAGCGCCGCGTAAAAGCGCGCAGAATCAACAATGGGCTTCAGCCCCCGTGGTCGCCTATCGCGGCGATCGGAGTTTTTCCGCAACCACTTCAGTCGTGCCGCTAAGTCCTTGAAGATGACGTCGCGCTTTAGCCCCTGAGTGCGCTCTTGCCCGTTCGGCCGCCTAGCAGTCTGTCATCTTCTTTCCAGTGCGCAAATAGTGATTGATCGTCGATTCCCAGTTCCGCATTTTGCTTTCAAACCACTTCTCGTTGTAGTTGATCCAGATCGCTGTTACCCTCCGGCGAGAGTGCCGTATACCGGTAGCGAATGTGGGTACGAGTCCCGTCCGCACCGGACCGGGCCAGTTGGATGCGAAGCTCCGTGATGATGTGTCCAGGATCGATCCAGAGATAGTGGATGCGGAAAGCGGTGGGATCGTAATCGGTCACGATCCAGGTGGTCTCCGCGGAAGCCCGGTCCGGCACAGCAGATCCCGGCGGGTTGGGCGTCGTGAACACGCATCCCAGTTCGGCAACGCCGGAGTCGGAATAGATCAGGCGATAATTCCAGCCTGGAAGCCAGTCAGCTTCGCGTACCGGGCAAAGCAGCGGGAAGACTTTCTCCGGTGCGGCAGGGTTGGTTTGCGTGAATTCATGGACGACACGATTACCTTTGAACGCAGTCATGATTTCCTCCAAAAGAAAAACCCGCGAGCCAAAGAGGCACGCGGGTGATTTGTGATTTTCGATCGCAGTAAATGAATACAAAAGGAAAAGGCCGTCGAGATTTCTCTCAACGGCCATTATTTATGCCGGCAACGACCTACTCTCCCACACACTTTCGCGTGCAGTACAATCGGCCCTGCGGGGCTTAACTTCCGTGTTCGGGATGGGAACGGGTGGATCCCCCGCGGTATGATTACCGACAAGTCGTAGCAGCTTTTAGCTATTAGCTCTTGGCTTCTAGCTTTGTCCTGCCTATCGGGGAGCATCTGCCCCACTCAATGGCATCGTCGCTGCAAACTTGTTTCTCTCGACCTTCACCCATCAGCCTAAACCCAGCGAAGCTGAGCTAAAAGCCAAAGGCTAAGAGCCAAGAGCAGATTCTCAAAGATCGTGAGGACGAAACCTCACAACTGAATAGATTGGGTGTAGCTTACTTTCTTCCTTGTTTACTTTCCAATTTCAGCCACACATTACAAGACCAGCTTGCTTTCACAAACTCGTCGGCGCAAAGCTTCTGCTGAACTTCCACTTCAGCTCAGGTTCTAGCTAGGAGCTAGAAGCTAGCAGCTAGAAGCTTCTCTGCACCGAGTAAATTTTATGGTCAAGCCGAACGGGCGATTAGTACTGGTAAGCTACACGCATTACTGCGCTTCCACCTCCAGCCTATCAACCAGGTAGTCTACCTGGGCCCTTCTTATCCCTTACGGGTTGGGAGATCTCATCTTGAGGAGTGCTTCCCGCTTATATGCATTCAGCGGTTATCACAACCGAACTTCGCTACCGAGCGGTGCCATTGGCATGACAGCTCGAACACAAGAGGTTCGTCCATCCCGGTCCTCTCGTACTAAGGACAGGTCCTCTCAAATCTCCTGCGCCCACAACAGATAGGGACCGAACTGTCTCGCGACGTTCTGAACCCAGCTCACGTACCGCTTTAATAGGCGAACAGCCTAACCCTTGGAACCTTCTACAGCTCCAGGATGCGATGAGCCGACATCGAGGTGCCAAACCGGAGCGTCGATATGAACTCTTGGCTC